>NZ_RZHG01000028.1 GCF_003989795.1 Vreelandella andesensis | reverse complement strand
GGCGCACCGAAAGAGACAGCTCAAGGAGAAGCGCGTGTAGCGCTGACACCTGAGAGCGCAACACAGCTCCAAAAGCTGGGCCATGAATGCCTGGTGGAAGCCGGCGCGGGGGTTGCCGCGGGCTTTAATGACGACACGTATCGCGACGCGGGTGTCAGCGTTGTGGAAAGCGCGGAAGCGTTGTGGCGTGATGCGGACGTGGTGATTAAAGTCCGTGAACCTTCGGAAAAAGAGGCTCACTACCTGCGGGAAGGCCAGACGCTGATTGCATTCTTCTGGCCGGCACAAAACGACGCGCTGTTGGAAACCTGTAAAGCGCAGGGCGCGTCGGTTATTGCGATGGACATGGTGCCGCGTATTTCCAGAGCGCAAAAAATGGACGCGCTCTCCTCAATGGCTAACATTGCGGGCTACCGTGCGGTGATTGAGGCTGGCAATAACTTTGGCCGCTTCTTTACTGGTCAGGTCACGGCCGCGGGTAAAGTCCCCCCAGCCAAGGTGCTGGTGATTGGCGCAGGTGTAGCGGGCTTGGCGGCGATTGGTACCGCGACGAGCCTGGGCGCTGTGGTACGTGCGTTTGATGTGCGCCCCGAAGTGTCCGAGCAGATTGAATCCATGGGCGCTGAATTCCTGTTCCTCGATTTTGAAGACAGTCAGGACGGTTCGGAAAGCGGTGGCTATGCGTCACCTTCCAGCCCAGAGTTTCGCGAGAAGCAGCTAGCATGTTTCCGCGAACAAGCGCCGGATGTCGACATCGTCATCACCACGGCACTCATTCCAGGCAGGCCCGCGCCGAAGCTGTGGCTAGAAGATATGGTCGCGGCCATGAAGCCGGGCTCAGTGATTATCGACTTAGCCGCTGAAAAAGGCGGTAACTGCGATTTAACCAAGCCTGATGAACGTGTTGTCAGTGATAACGGCGTGGTGGTGGTTGGCTACACCGACTTCCCCTCACGCATGGCTACCCAAGCGTCGCTGCTGTACGCCACCAACATCCGCCACATGCTGACCGATCTCACCCCAGAGAAAGACGGTGTCATCCATCACAATATGGAAGACGACGTGATTCGCGGTGCCACGGTCACGCACCAGGGCGAAATTACCTTCCCACCGCCGCCCCCGAAAGTGAAAGCGATCGCCGCGGCGAAGCCGAAGAAAAAAGAGAAAGCACCAACGCCTGAAGAGAAAAAAGCCGCTGAACTGGCCACGTTTAAAGCTCAAACCAAACGGCAAGCTGGCTTGCTCGCGGTGGGTGGCGTGCTAATGCTGCTGTTAGGCCAAATAGCGCCCGCCTCATTTATGCAGCACTTCATCGTATTTGTGTTGGCGTGCTTCATTGGCTTCCAGGTAATTTGGAAGGTGAGTCATTCGCTGCATACGCCCCTAATGGCGGTTACCAATGCCATTTCGGGCATCATTATCTTAGGCGCCATTTTGCAAATCGGCTCAGGCAGTAGCGTCGTTATCGTGCTGGCTGCTATTTCGGTACTGATTGCGTCGATTAACATCGTGGGTGGCTTCCTGGTGACACGCCGGATGCTCGCCATGTTCCAAAAATCCTAAGCGGCGGAGAAACGATATGTTAGGACAAGGATTCGTATCTGCCGCGGCAATTGCGGCAAGTGTGTTATTTATTTTATCGCTAGGCGGGCTGAGTAATCAGGAAAAAGCCAAACGAGCCGTGTGGTACGGCATTATCGGTATGGCCGTGGCGGTGTTCTTTACCTCCCTCGGGCCTGGTATCGGTGGCTACTGGTGGCTGATTCCAGCGATGCTGATCGGTGCTGGGATTGGCGTCTATGTCGCCGGCAAGGTCGAAATGACCGAAATGCCTCAGTTGGTAGCGGCGCTTCATAGTTTTGTGGGCTTAGCAGCGGTATTGGTTGCCTGGAGCGCCGATTTAGAGCGCCGCCGGGTACTGGCAGCACAAGCCGCCGACGGCGCGATGCAAGAGTTTTCAGCGTTTGCCGCGTTGGTCGCTACAAAAGCCCCAGATGAGCTGACTTTTTTACAAATAGAAGTCGTGTTCGCCATTTTCATTGGTGCGGTGACCTTTACCGGCTCGGTGGTAGCATTCGGTAAGCTGGCAGGCAAAGTGGATGGCAAACCTCGCCAGCTGCCGGGTGGGCATATGCTCAACGCCGGTGCGGCGGTGCTTTCGCTGCTGCTCGCGATTATGTACCTCAATGGCGCAGGCTTCTGGACATTGATCGTGCTAGCGGCACTGTCGTTATTTATCGGCTATCACCTGATTATGGGCATCGGCGGTGCGGATATGCCGGTCGTGGTATCGATGCTCAATAGCTACTCCGGCTGGGCCGCCGCGGCGATTGGCTTCACGCTTTCCAACGACCTGTTGATTGTGACCGGCGCGCTGGTGGGTTCTTCAGGGGCCATCCTTTCTTACATTATGTGTAAGGCAATGAACCGCAACTTTATCAACGTGATTTTGGGTGGCTTCGGCGGCACCCAAGGGCCGGCGGCTGAGATTGAAGGCGAGCAAATCGCAATCGATGCCGGCGGTGTGGCCAGTGCCTTAAACGATGCGGATAGCGTGATTATTGTGCCGGGTTACGGCATGGCGGTGGCGCAAGCGCAAAGTGCAGTAAGTGATCTGGTGCGCAAACTGCGAGCCTCCGGTAAAAATGTTCGCTTTGGTATTCACCCAGTGGCGGGGCGTCTGCCCGGGCACATGAACGTGCTGCTGGCGGAAGCGAAAGTCCCCTACGATATCGTACTGGAAATGGACGAGATCAATGACGATTTCCCCAAGACTGACGTGGTGATCGTGATTGGTTCCAACGACATTGTGAACCCTTCTGCCGAGGAAGACCCCAATAGCCCTATCGCCGGTATGCCGGTATTAAAGGTTTGGGAAGCTAAGCAGGTGTTTGTCAGCAAACGCGGCCAGGGCACCGGCTACTCCGGCATTGAGAACCCGCTGTTCTTCAAAGAGAACACACGGATGTTCTACGGCGATGCACGCGATAGCCTTAACGCACTGCTGCCGTTAATAGATTAACGTTTAACCACGAAGGTCTTGACGTAAAAGGGGCGGAGCGCAAAAGCGCTCCGCTTTTTTTATAACAGACTGTTTTATCCAACCCGTTGTTTGTTTAGGTAGATAAATTAGTTGGCGTTTTGCCTCATCCAACGTTCTAAACCAACGGTGGTTTGGAAATGAAGACACTCTGGTAATGAGGGGGGATATCTACCTTCTCAGCGCTACAACGTTCATATCGAATATCTATTAATAGTAAGCTTTAGTCTATTTAATGATTGTTTATTAAAACAATAAACGCTAAAGCGCATATTAAACGTAGTTATAATTGAGCATATGAAAAATTTAAATTAATTTTTTGGGATCGAATATCGTTGATATTACGCCTTGCGTTGTGTGGTTAGTCGCGGTATTAACAAGGTTTAATATTTTATGGATGATCATATGAAAACCATATTGCGCTGGCTGCTGGGTATAGCCACGTTACTGGGCCTGCTACTTTCAGGACCTGCTTGGATATTAGCGAGTAACCAAGTGATTACCGACGGGCACTGGTCAAGTCTTGACCGCTCTTCGGCAGGCTTGGCGCCCGACCCTGCCCAGGTGCAAGAAGCGGTTGTTCAAGTGTATGCCGCCCGTGCTTATAACTGGCGAGGAGCGTTTGGTGTCCACGTATGGATTGCAACGAAAGCAGAGGGAGCTGCTGATTACCGACTTCACCAGGTATTGAGTTGGCGTCGACCAACGGTTGTTTCGTCCATAGATACGCCTGATAGAGCGTGGTTTGGGCATCCGCCCGAACTATTAGCAGATTACCGCGGCGCGGAAGCTGCACGTTTAATTCCCAATATTGTTGACGCCGTTGCGCGCTACCCACAGGCAGATTTGTATCGCGTCTGGCCTGGCCCTAACAGCAATAGTTTTATCGCATGGGTCATCAGGGAAGTTGAAGGCTTAGACGTTGCTTTGCCGACAACTGCGGTTGGTAAAGATTATTTGTTTAATGGTGTAGCCACCACCGCGCCCAGTGGTTCTGGCTATCAACTTTCCCTCGGTGGCGTTGCAGGTATCATGATTGCGCTGGAAGAGGGGCTAGAAATTAACGTGCTAGGGCTGAGTGCAGGTATCGATTTTATACGTCCTGCTATAAAGCTGCCTGGAGTAGGACGCCTTGGTATGCCAGCGAAAGTAATGGGGAATAAAGGCTGATGACGTCTCAGTACGTCAAGGATATTATCCAGACCACTCATATCGAAATGATTGGGAACGGGCAAATAGCCCAGGTGAAACGCCTTTCAGCGTTATTAAGCAAGTGAATTAGGTTGATTATGATTGATGTTGCTCGGTGAAGCGTTGCATGATTGCAAGTGTTTTGTCGCTGACATGATGCTCCATGCCTTCAGCATCAATACGGGCTGTGCTGTCATCGACCCCCAAGGCACGCAAAAAATGCAGCACGACATTGTGGCGTGTGCGTGAAATTTCAGCCATTTTTTGCCCTTCTTCAGTCAAGAAGAGCGAGCGATAGGGCTTGCTTGTTACTAGACCTAGCTCATTCAAGCGGCGAATCATTTTAGAGACAGTCGCTTGGCTAACGGCCATTCGATTAGCGATATCTGCAGCGCGCGCTTCGCCACGATGGCGTAATAAGTCACCGATTAACTCGACATAATCTTCGATCAGCTCTGTTTCATGAGCATTGCGCACGGTCTCATACTGTTGTGCATGCTGTTCCACGGGGGGCAGCGCATCGCCACTTTTGTGATATGCAGTAGCAGGCTCAGAGTGTTGCTGTGGGTAGTCGCTCATTGGCAAAATTTATCAAAGTTGGTGAAAATGTTAATTAGTGATGGTAGCTCATTTTTTTAGAAGATTGTTAGCCAAGGCTAAATTGTTTGCACGTCGCTTTTATATTGAGCCCTAGTTGTACTTCTTGGGATCCTAGCACGGAGAGAGAAGTCGTGTTCAAGCAGTATGGCTAGTTTATGGTAAGCGCTGCGGTGGGCCTTTCGGGCTTTATGTTCTCTGTGCAGTTGGAAGAACTGAACGTGTCAGTCACGTTTTCTGCCTTGGGTGATTTGGTCAAAAAAGTAGCAACTCTTCTTTTGGAAAGCACCATTGTTGCTAGCCTGGGAACGATTGGGAATATTTGGGTAGTGGCGTTGTTGTTCTCGCCTAAGCATGGTGTGTTAACGCAACTATAGCATCATCATAAAATTGACAATTTCATTTGCTAGCTAACCATTCCAACACCATTTGATGATAATCAACGATACCTAATACTTGTTGGTTCGAATCGACGATGGGGGCGAGTGATAGTCCGAATTGATCAAAAAGCCGAGCGCAGTAACGAATGTTCATCTCAGGACGAATGCTAAGCACAGGTTTACTCATAATTTCGTAGAGATTGATGCGTTCGGCAGGGCGATTAGACGCGAGTACTTTTTTTGCGATATCAGAGGGCAAAACAATGCCTAATTCGTCGTGCTCACTACGTCTATCGATAATGATAACGCTGGCCTTGTGCAGACGCATTAAGGTAATTCCATCCGCTACCGTTAGAAATCCATCTGCCATCACATAGTTAGAATGCATAGCATCCATCACTGTGCGCTCAGTAGTATTGGGCTTGGCGGTCGACATATTAAGCTCCTTAGCCTAAAGGCTGATTTAGCGTTTCTGAAAGAGATTTTATTTGATGCGTTACCCCTAGCGCATCTTCAACATCAATCTGAAAGGCAATCCCTGTACCGGGCGTTTCGTCGAACTCGCCAACGTCCGCGATGGCTTGGAGAATATGTCGGCTGATATGTTCTTCCGCTAAAAAAAGCAAAACATCGCGTTGAGCGGTAATTTCCATGCCGAAAATGCCTCTTGCCTTTTTGAGACCTTCTCCACGAGCGTTGTTAATCACCGTTGCACCGGTAGCACCAGCACCACGAGCGGCCTGAAGAATATCATCGCTTAGCTTATCCTCAACTAACGCTACAATCAGTTTAAAGCGCATTTTCATCTCCTTTAATAGACGACGGAGCTTTGCTGTAAGGGGGGGTGTCGGAGGTTTGCTTGCGTCTATCTTTCCACTGAGCAATTTGCGCGTATCCCATCACAGTGATAATAGGAAACAAGCAGGCGAGAGCAATCATACCAAAACCATCCATCAGAGCGCTTCGGCCAGGTATCGATGACGCTAGCCCCAGTCCCAGCGCTGCAATAATAGGCACCGTAATGGTCGAGGTGGTAACGCCGCCTGAATCAAAAGCAAGAGGAATAATTGATTTCGGTGAGCGCAGGGTTTGCAGTATTACCAAGCAATAAGCGGCAAAAACAAACCACTGAAGTGGCCAACCCATCACAATACGCCATACGCCAAGAGTGATACCAAATGCCATGCCTAACGCCACAGCAAGGCGCAACATAAAAGGGTTTATGGTTCCACCTGAAATTTCGCCAGCCTTGATGGACACGGCGATAAGCGATGGTTCAGCAATGGTCGTGCTCGCACCAATTGCAAAAGCAAATATATATACCCAGTAATAATCACTCCAATGTCGTTGGGCGCCCTCTGCAACAGCGGGTAAAAAATCGGCATTAGTTAACTGAGAGGCCATTAACTCGCCCATAGGGAAAAGCGCTTGTTCTAGACCAACGAGAAACAGCGATAGCCCAACCCACACCATGAAAAAACCAACCAGCACCTGAGATAAGCGCTTAATCGGCTTGCGAATCACGAGGTATTGGAAACTGAAAATGATAGTTGCAATGGGAAAGATGTCTCTCAGTGTGTCCCAAAACGTAGTGATTAAGTTCATCACGGGCTCCCTGCGACTAAGCTGAGGCCAAAAATACCGAAAAGCAGCACGAAAATAATGGGCATTACCGATGCAAAGGCAATAAGGCCAAAACCATCGAGCATTGGGTTGCGCCCTTTAATAGTCGATGCCAAGCCTACGCCTAATGCCGTGACAAGTGGCACCGTAATTGTTGAGGTGGTAACACCGCCGGAATCATAGGCAATACCGATTAATTCACTTGGAGCCAACAGTGTTAGCAATAAGACAATGATATAGCCGCTAATAATCATCAGGTGTAGAGGCCAGCCTTTAAAAATTCTCAATACACCGACAACCACCGCAGTGCCTACGGAAACGGCCACTACCATGCGAAGGGTAAACGCAAAAGAAGCCTGAGCATCGCTGGCTATTAAGCCACTTTCAGACACCACTTCCCCTGCGCGGGCAGCGACGGCAATAAGGGCTGGTTCAGCCACAGTTGAGCCAAAACCTAGCGCAAACGCAAACAGTAGCAGCCAAAATACCGATCCTTTTTGCACAAAAGCGCGTGCTAAATTTTCGCCTAGCGGAAAAAGCCCTAGCTCTAGACCTTTGATAAACAAAGTCAGCCCCATCACAACGAACACAAGCCCTAACACTAAATCTAAAAAAGCAAGCGAGTCGGGTAGCGGCTGACGAACGACAACTAGCTGAAAAAAAGCCATTACCAAAACTACGGGCAATAGATCTCTCAAGCTGTCTTTGAGCTGATAAACAAGCGAAGTGATGATATTCATTGATTGTCTAGTTTCACCAGGGCTGTCACGTGATGGTAATGAGCACGTTGGCGTATAGTGAACGTGTCTGTAAAAAGTGAGTATAAAGTAAAAAAATAGGGATCTGCGTGATTCAGCTCAGGATTCAGGCTTTTTAGCACAGCCGGCTACCAACTAGCAGCAGTGATCCATCTAACGAATGCCAGCCCCACCAGGCGAGTGCCACGGCGCTAAGCAGTAGCGCCGCTAATATAATAAGCAGTGCAAACGATGTTAGTTGTTTCATGAGACCACCTGATGAGCAGTGTTTCGTGCTAATGGTTTTTCGCTGATAAACCAATGGAGCCCGGCAGCAACCAGTGAAAGCACAATGGCAATTTTCCAAACAATATCGTAATGGCCAGTGATGTCATAGAGGTAGCCTCCCAGCCAGACCCCCATAAACGATCCTAGCTGGTGAAATAGAAACACAATGCCGCCCAGCATGGATAAATGGCGAACACCAAATACAGACGCCACAATGCCGTTAGTTAGCGGCACGGTTGAAAGCCACAGTAGACCAATGACGATACCGAATAGATAGGCGCTGGTAGACGTTAACGGCAACACGATAAAAGCAGCAATGACCACCCCGCGAATCAAGTACAGCCAACTAAGTAGGCGTGGTTTCGACCAAATTCCACCCATCCATCCCGCAGTATAAGTGCCTACAATATTGAACAAACCAACCAGTGCCAGCACCGTGGTGCCCACACGAACAGCCAGTCCGTTATCGAATAAGTACCCTGGCAAGTGAACAGCAATAAATACGACTTGGAAGCCGCAGACGAAAAAGCCCAGGCACAGTAACCAAAAGCCTTTCTGGCCAGCGGCCTCATTAAGCGCGTCGCGTAAGCTTAAGTCGCCCAATGCGTTAGGACTTGGGCGGTCTTTAAGCATGGCCCCCAGGGGAATCATCAACGCAGCAATGGCGCCCATAGCCAGTAGCGCCGCTGACCAGCCAAGCCATTCAATTAGACCCAGTGTGCCGGGCAGCATCGCAAACTGCCCGAAAGAGCCTGCGGCACTCACAATGCCCATTGCCATACTGCGTTTTTCGGGAGTTACTGCGCGTCCTACTGCGCCCAAAATGACTGAGAAGGTGGTGCCAGATAGGCCCAAGCCAATCAATAATCCAGCGCTTAGTGTCATTCCTAGAGCACTGGTGGAAAGGCTCATGAAACATAATCCGGTCACATATAAAATGGCCCCGACAACAATAATTTTAGCCGCTCCAAAACGGTCTGCCAGCGCACCAGTGAACGGTTGCGATAGACCCCAAAGAAGGTTCTGAACCGCGAGAGCGAATGCAAACACGCCGCGCCCCCAGCCAAAGTCGCTGCTCATCGGCTCAAGGAAAAGCCCAAAGCCGTGGCGAAGTCCCATGGCCGTAGAAATAACCAGGCTTGCGAGCACGATGAGTAGCAGCGTGTGTCGTGGCAGTGCCATTTTACGTCCCTTGTTATGCGGTTAGTTAACGTGTTAACGAACTATCGCACGCGTTGTGTTCTTTTAACAACATCAGCAGCATTAAGGAAATAACAATCGCGAGTTTGTTCACGTAGGCTCTCCAAAAAAATTAAAACGGTGTGATTAGAAAGCGGTGTCTTTAAACAGCAGTGTGTTTGAAAAAAAAAGTGCTTAGAACGGTGCTTACAAAAAACGGTTTGGTTAGAAACATCGCTGTAGCCAAAGTGCAAGACACGCTACTAGAAGCATTACTGAAGTGAGCCACTAAATACACGTATCGTTACATTAGCAGTGTCGGTAATTAGCTAAGGACGGCATACTAGGTAGTATGCTGCAAAGCAGCAAGCGCGCTGGTCCGATGAAGCGTTTAATTCCTGGGTGTTGGATTACATTTCCATAATTGATTATTTAGGAGGCCAATGGTGCTGAATCCTTTTTCCATGCAGGGCAAGGTCGGAATTGTTGCAGGCCTGGCTAACCAAGACAGTATCGCTTTTGGCTGTGCTCAGGCGCTGCATCACGCCGGTGCTGAGTGCTTAGTGACCTACGCCTCTCCTAAAGCTGAAAAATTTATCACGCCGTTGATTAGCACTATGGGAGAGCCGGAGCTACTACTGTGTGATGTACAACACGACGATCAACTTGATGCGTTATTCGCCCGTGCAAAAGAGCGCTGGGGCCGAATAGACTTTGTCGTTCACTCGATTGCCTATGCCCCCTTCGATGACTTACACGGACGAGTGGTTGACTGCTCCAAAGAGGGCTTTGCGCTTGCCATGGATATCTCCTGTCACTCCTTTATCCGCATGGCCAAGCATGCCGAGCCGTTAATGAAAGAAGGCGGAGCCCTGTTTAACATGACGTACTATGGAGCTGAAAAGGTTGTTGATAACTACAACTTAATGGGTCCCGTGAAAGCCGCATTGGAATCTGCCACGCGCTATATGGCCGCTGAGCTTGGTCCGCAGGGTATCCGTGTTCATGCGGTGTCGCCTGGCGCTATTCGCACGCGAGCAGCGTCTGGGTTGAAAGCGTTTAATGAACTGGCTCATGACGGTGAAACGCGCTCTCCACTGCGACGCCTTGCCAGCGTGCAAGATGTTGGCAATGCGGTTGTTTATCTTGCCTCTGATGCTGGAGCATCACTGACGGGATTAACCCACTATGTGGATGCAGGTCATCACTTGCGTTTCTAACGCATGGGTGGTCAAGGACGTTTTTTAAAGGAGTAACTCAATGTCTGTCAGTGACGTTAACGATCTAATTGAAAATCGCACCTATGACGAAATAACGATCGGTGAAGAAGCTCATCTTGAAAAACGCCTGACCATGGAGGACATCAAATTGTTTGCCGTGATGTCAGGAGACGTTAACCCGTCGCACGTTGACAACGATTTTGCCAAGAGCAGCCGTTTTCAAGAAGTGATTGCCCATGGTATGTGGGGTGGAGCGCTGATATCCACTGTATTAGGAACGCAGTTGCCTGGGCCGGGTACGATCTACCTTGAGCAGACACTACAGTTCAAAGCCCCGGTAAGGCTAGGTGATGTGCTGCGTGTGTCCGTACGGGCTATCGATAAAGACGACCAGCGTCATCGGGTTACCTTTGCCTGCCGCTGTGAAAATCAACGTGGCGATACGGTAATTGAAGGCGAAGCCAGCGTAGTGGCTCCAGTTAAAAAAATCCGACGCCCCCGCGCGCTATTACCTAAAGTGCGTTTAACAGAGCGTGGCAGATTGCATGAAATTCTAACCGCTGCCGATCATCCGGAGCCTATGCTGACTGCGGTGGTTCACCCCGTAGATCAAAGCGCCATTTGCGGGGCGGTTGAGTCGGCAGCTCAAGGGTTAATCATCCCTGTACTGGTTGGGCCAAAAGCGAAAATTCTACTCGCCGCTGAAAAGGCCGAGGTCGATATCAGCGCTTTTGAGTTGGTTGATGTTCCCCACAGCCACGCGGCTGCTGAACAGGCAGTGGCATTAGCACGCCAGGGACGAGTCGGTGCGTTAATGAAAGGCACGCTTCACACCGATGAGCTTTTACGTGAAGTGCTCAAGCGCGAAACAGGCTTGCGTACTGAACGGTGCCTAAGCCATGTGATGGCCTTTGATGTGCCGACCTATCCGCGGCCCTTATTAATCACGGATGCGGCTATCAATATCTATCCTAAGCTGCCTGAAAAGCGCGATATTGTTCAAAACGCTATTGAGTTGGCTCACGCGTTAGGTAACGACAACCCACGTGTGGCGATTCTCTCTGCAGTTGAAACCGTCAATCCCAAAATCATCTCGACGATTGATGCAGCAGCACTATGTAAGATGGCTGAGCGTGGTCAGATTACCGGTGGCACGCTCGACGGGCCGCTGGCCTTCGATAATGCTGTCTCAGAAGCCGCGGCAAGAACTAAAGGTATCGTTTCGCCAGTGGCGGGGCGTGCGGATATCCTACTTGCGCCCGATCTTGAAGCGGCCAATATGTTAATGAAGCAGCTTACTCACCTAGCAGATGCAACGGGGGCGGGAGTTGTCGTAGGTGCCAGGGTGCCGATCATGCTGACAAGCCGCGCAGATGATGCGTTAACGCGTATGGCATCCAGTGCTTTAGCGTTACTACTGGCAGATCATCAGCGTCGCGGCAGCATACTGGGTAGCCCTTCAGGAGCATAACTATGCAGGAAATATTGGTGCTAAACAGTGGTTCTTCCAGCGTCAAGTTTGCTCTTTATCATATCAATACTGAAGAGTCTGGCCCCTCGCAAAGGGCGTTGACGCTAACTTACAGTGGGCATTTTTCAGGCTTGGCAACATCGCAGTGCCGCGTGTCGCTGGAGTACCGCGAGCCAGGGCAGAACTCGCATAGCTATCGTTTAGAAACACTGGAAGCGCTAGGACTAACTCCGGCAATGAATCATGAAGATGCCATCACAAAGCTGATGGCTTGGCTTGCTCAGCGTGAAGATAAAGGCAGGCTGGTCGCTATTGGGCATCGCGTCGTTCATGGTGGCCAAACCTATCATGAAGCGGTCAGATTAACTGCTGACGATGTGGCTGAGTTAGAAAAACTTTCAAGTTTAGCGCCATTGCATCAGTCCCATGGGCTTGCGCCTATTAAGCTATTGATGGAACAGTTGCCAAATGTGCCACAGATCGCGTGTTTCGATACCGCGTTTCATGCTCATCAGCCCTGGGTGGCTCGTCAGTTTGCTTTGCCCCGTGAGTTCACAGCCAAAGGGTTGATGCGTTACGGCTTCCATGGGCTTTCCTATGATTATATCCAGCGTACTCTGCCCACAGTTTTACCGGGTGATGCGCCGCATTCACGGGTGGTGGTGGCGCATTTGGGTAACGGTGCCAGCATGTGTGCTATCCGCGATGGCATCAGCGTCGCCTCGACCATGGGGTTTACCGCGCTTGATGGACTGCCAATGGGGACGCGTTCTGGAGCTTTGGACCCAGGGCTGGTGCTGCACTTAATTAGTCATGAAAAAATGAGTGTTGATGACGTGTCAACGCTCTTATACAAGCGCTCAGGACTTCTGGGTGTCTCCGGTATCAGTAGCGACATGCGCGAGTTACTTGCAAGTGATGCCCCCGAAGCAGAGGAAGCGATTGAACTCTACTGCTATCGAGCCGCGCGAGAAATCGCTAGTTTGGCTGGAGCGCTGGGTGGGCTTGATCAATTGGTATTCACTGCGGGAATTGGTGAGCATGCTGCGCCGGTTCGTGCTCGTATTGTGGCTCAGTGTGAGTGGTTGGGTATGCAGTTAGATGAAATAGCTAATAACCGTGATGCCGCTTGTATCTCCTTACCTGGCAGCCATGTAGGCGTTTGGATCATTCCAACGGATGAAGAGCGAGTGATTGCCAGTGATTGCTTAGCGCTGCTCAACAAAGCGAGTTAACCCGCGCTTTAGTATCACCCCTGACGCCTGAGGAGATACTAAATACACCAGCAACGGTGATAGTGAATTGTTGCTATTCCAACAGTTATTACCGCTACCGTGAATCCTCTGATCTGATAAAATCCCCAGCTTTTGTAAGTTCACTCACTTATCTTACTGGGAGTTTTAATGAACGCGGTGATTCTTGCTGTGCTAGTCATGGTAGCGCTTTCGCTTGCGCGGGTATCCGTAGTGTTTGCTCTTGTTGTTGGTGCGCTGGTTGGGGGCTTAGTTGGCGGTCTGTCATTGGATGAAACGCTTAGCGCTTTTAATGATGGTGTCGGCGGCGGTGCCCAAGTAGCGCTTGCCTATGCCACATTAGGTGCCTTTGCGGTGGCCATCTCTCGCTCGGGACTTCCTGACATGCTGGCCAATCGCCTCATTACCATGCTGGGCAAAGAGTCTACAGTGGCACATCAAGCGCGAGTGAAGATGTTGTTGCTCGTTGCAGTGCTCTTAGTGGCGATCTCATCACAAAACGCCATTCCGGTGCATATCGCGTTTATTCCAGTGCTGATCCCACCGCTGTTAGTGGTAATGAATCGCCTCCAGCTAGATCGCCGCGCAGTGGCCTGCGCGCTGACCTTTGGATTAACTGCCCCTTATATGCTGCTACCTGTCGGGTTTGGTGCGATTTTCTTGAATGATATTTTGCTGGCAAATTTAAACAGTGCAGGCGAGTCACTTGGGCTGGAAATTACCCGGGGCATGGTGCCCATGGCAATGGCTATACCGGTAGGCGGGATGGCCATTGGCTTGCTTGTGGCCCTATTTTTCAGTTACCGCGGTCAGCGCGAATATACCCATAAAGATTTAGTGGCGAGTAACGCGCACCAAGGGCACTCGCCAGCAACGCCTCACACGTTCGGGCTTGTGATGTCGGGTGTGGCTATTGTGGCCGCGTTGGGTTTGCAGCTCTATACCGGCTCTATGATCGTTGGTGGGCTAGTGGGGATCGGTTTGCTTTCGCTGGGTGGTATTTTTAAATGGCGTGAAGCGGATGATCTGTTTACCAGCGGCATGCGTATGATGGCGCTGATTGGTTTTATTATGATTTCAGCGGCTGGTTTTGCAGAAGTAATGAAAGCGACAGGGGATATTGAGTCGTTAGTGGCGGGGGCATTTGACCTGTTTGGTGATAACCGCGGTTTAGCAGCGCTCGTTATGCTACTGGTGGGCCTGTTTATTACCCTGGGTATTGGTTCGTCATTTTCAACCATTCCCATTATCGCGGCCATTTTTGTACCGCTAGCGGTACAGTTCGGTTTCTCGCCAATGGCGACAGTTGTGCTAGTGGGTACAGCAGCGGCATTAGGCGATGCTGGCTCGCCAGCCTCTGATTCAACCCTGGGGCCGACCTCTGGTCTAAATGTTGATGGCCAGCATGATCATATGTGGGACAGCGTGGTGCCTACCTTCCTGCACTACAACATACCGCTGATTGCTTTTGGGTGGTTGGCAGCGATGTCGCTTTAAACCCATATTCGCAGCAACAGCTAGGCGAATGTTATTGGCAACAAAAGGGGCGGCGTGGCTGCCCCTTTTGGTATGCATGTTTTGCCAAATTGGTGTGTTAGAAGAGGTATTTAGCCTTTCCGGCTATCAGGCAGATGAGACTCAAAGGCGCTGAGTAGGCCGCGGAGTAAAGAGAGCTCCTTGCGGCTGGGCTGGGCGCGGGAAAACAACGCCTGAAGTTGTTCTTCAGTACGGGCATGGGGCTGGGTAATAAAGCCACTTTGCTGCATCAAACGACCAAGGTGGTCTTGGAAGTGGACAAACTGATCCCGGCTGGGAGGTGTTGCTTCAAGCGGCCGTTGGTACATGAAGTGGTTATCATCGCGTTTTCGCCAGGCGCGGTGTACTTCATAGGCAAGAATCTGCACAGCCTGGGAGAGGTTTAAAATACCGTATTCAGGATTGGCGGGAATACTGACCTGATGCGTGCAGCAGCGTATCTCATCATTGGTGAGACCTGAACGCTCGCGCCCGAACACCAACGCCACCGGGGCCTGTACGGCGTTCTGAATCACTTGCTGTGCCATGTCATCAGGTTCGTCGAAATGGGGAAGCGGTAGGCTACGAAGCCTTGCGCTGGCCCCCACAACCTGAACACAGTCACTCACTGCCTCTTCAAGGCTGTTTACACAGCGAGCGTTTTCCAGCACGTCTACGGCACCCGCAGCTAAGCGAGTGGCTTCTTCATCAGGAAAGGCGCGTGGATTTACCAGTACAAGCTCTGTTAATCCCATGGTCTTCATGGCACGCGCAGCGGCGCCGATATTGCCTGGGTGGAAAGTTTGCACCAGTACGATACGAATATTGGAAAGCACGGTAATGAAGACCTACAGCTGCCGGATAAAGGCGATGATGGTAGCATGCTTTTAAATCCCATTTGAGGCAGGAAGGGGATAGACGCTAAATAAAAGAACCCCGCACTTGGCGGGGTTCTTCAAGACGATAAACGTCAGAGCGGTAGGCTCAGGGGTGCATCACATCATGCCGCCCATGCCACCCATTCCGCCCATGCCACCCATGTCTGGGGCAGCGTCTTTCTCTTCTGGGTCGTCAGCGATCATGCACTCAGTGGTGATCATCAGACCAGCAACGGAACCCGCGGACTGCAGTGCAGTACGAGTTACTTTAGCCGGATCCAGAACACCCATTTCGAACAGGTCGCCATACTCACCAGTCTGCGCGTTGTAACCGAAGTTACCTTCGCCGTCTTTCACACGGTTGATAACAACAGCGGCTTCTTCCCCGGCATTGGTAACGATCTGACGCAGCGGAGACTGCATAGCGCGCAGCGCCATGTTGATACCGTGGTTCTGGTCTTCGTTGTCGCCAGTCAGGCCTTGTACTTTAGCCATTGCGCGAACCAAGGCAGTACCGCCACCAGGTACAACGCCTTCTTCAACAGCAGCGCGAGTTGAGTGCAGAGCATCTTCAACACGGGCTTTCTTCTCTTTCATTTCTACTTCGGTAGCCGCACCGACGCGGATAACAGCAACACCGCCTGCCAGTTTGGCAACGCGCTCTTGCAGCTTCTCTTTGTCGTAATCAGAAGAAGTTTCTTCGATTTGCGCACGAATTTGATTCACACGTGCTTCGATGTCATTTTCTACACCAGCGCCATCAATGATGGTGGTGTTCTCTTTAGACATCGTCATGCGCTTAGCGGTACCTAGGTGATCTAGGTTCGCTTGCTCAAGCGTCAAGCCAACTTCTTCAGAAATGACGGTGCCATTGGTCAGGATAGCGATATCCTGCAGCATCGCTTTACGACGGTCGCCGAAGCCGGGTGCCTTGGCAGCAGCCACTTTAACGATACCGCGCATGTTGTTCACAACCAGCGTTGCAAGCGCTTCGCCTTCAATATCTTCAGCGATAATCGCGAGCGGTTTGCCTTGCTTAGCAACGGCTTCCAGCACCGGAAGTAATTCGCGGATGTTGGAAATTTTCTTGTCGACGAGCAGAATGTAGGGGTCTTCGAGCTCGACTGACATAGTGTCTTGATTGGTGACGAAGTAGGGCGAGAGGTAGCCGCGATCAAACTGCATACCTTCAACGACTTCTAGCTCATCTTCGAAGCCACGGCCTTCATCAACAGTGATGACACCTTCTTTGCCGACTTTTTCCATCGCTTCAGCGATGATTTCACCGATGCGCTTGTCACCATTGGCAGAAATAGTACCTACCTGGGCAATAGATTTAGTGTCGGTGCAAGGGACAGACATTGCCTGAACTTCTTTTACTGCCGCGCTAACGGCTTGATCGATGCCGCGCTTCAGGTCCATCGGGTTCATGCCAGCAGTAACGCCTTTCAGGCCTTCAGCAATAATTGCTTGAGCCAGAACTGTTGCTGTTGTGGTGCCGTCACCTGCAGCGTCAGAGGTTTTGGAAGCAACTTCCTTAACCATTTGAGCGCCCATGTTCTCGAACTTGTCTTTCAGTTCAATCTCTTTGGCAACCGATACACCATCTTTGGTGACGGTGGGAGAGCCAAAAGACTTGTCCAGTACCACGTTACGACCTTTCGGGCCGAGGGTAACTTTTACCGCATTAGCGAGAACGTCAACGCCTCGCGCCATACGTTTGCGGGCATCATCGGAAAACTTAACTTGCTTAGCTGCCATGTTCGTTATTTCCTAAACATTGAAATTTAAAAGGAAAAGTAAGTGATCGAGGCGTTGTTTAGCCTTCGACGACTGCCAGAATATCGGCTTCGCTCATGATCAGAACTTCTTCGCCGTCGATTTTCTGTTTCTCAACGCCGTAACCGTCTTTGAAAATCACCGAGTCGCCAACTTTAACGTCTAATGGGCGAACGTCGCCGTTATCGAGAATACGACCATTACCAACCGCCAGGACTTCGCCGCGAGTGGGTTTTTCTTGAGCGTTGCCCGGTAGCACGATGCCGCCAGCGGTTTTCTGCTCTTCTTCCACGCGACGAACAACGACGCGATCGTGCAAAGGACGGATATTCATTCTTACGCTCTCCTGAGTATCGTCAGAGCCCATAAGGGCAATTAGCTAAATGAAATTTCCGTGGGCCTCATGCCCACGAAATGTGAAGGTAATTTACCTTCATGTTAATGGCGAACGCTAACGCATCCACCGAACTTGTGTGCTGTCCAAAAAATGGGGGCTACTGATGGTCTTTCAAGGGGCAGGCAATAAAAAAATGTGGTTTTTCCTCATTTTTGTTCGATATGCCTTTAGCGGCGCCTTGCCGTTTCATCTCGGCTAATGAATTCACCCTCGATTGGCCCTTCATGACCATTTGAACGTGATGATTCGTCCTGCTGATAACGTGTCTGCTGTTGTTGGCCTGACACGTTTTTTAAGCCCAACCAAGCCAGGGCTTTAAACATTAACTGGCGAGCATTAGGCAATAGGCAGGCAATGCCGAGCGCGTCGGAAAGAAAGCCGGGGGCCAAGAGTAGGGCACCACCGAAAATCAGCGCGGCCCCGGTAAATAGTTCTTGAGAAGGAATTTCGCCCGCTTGCATGCGCTGGCGCGCGCGCGCCAAAGTAGAAACACCTTCTTTGCGAATTAGGTGTAGCCCAATAAAACCAGTGACCAGTACCAGTAGCAGGGTAGTCAATAAACCGATTTGGCTACCGATTGAAAACAGTAGAACAAAATCAACTAACGTAAACAGCGATATAAAAATAAGGATGGGCATGACAAACTCCACAACAAACGTAATTTGTTAATATGGTGACGGAATTCACGAAAACAAGCAGCCAACAATCGGCTAGTTGCCCTCGTGTGCATTCTAACGCTCGATATTTCGCTAAATAACTTCTATGCTGCAATGCACAATAGTGGCATTTCATAAGCCGATGTTGGCAATGCTTAGCAAGCAATTTACTAAGTATCGGCCTAAGGAGAAACAAATGAACCTGACAAATAAAGTGATTGCGATTACTGGTGGTGCCCGAGGCCTTGGTTTTGCCATGGCAGAGCGTTTAGGCAAGCAAGGCGCTCGGCTGGCGCTTTTGGATATGAGTGCAGAAGCATTGGATGATGCTGTATCAGCGTTAGCGGCTCAAGATGTTCAAGCGAACGCTTTTGTGACCAATGTGGCAGATGAGCAGTCGGTGCAGCAGGCATTTGCTGACATTGCGAACCGCATGGGTCCCGTGGGCGGTTGTATTAATAATGCAGGTATCACTGACGACGGTCTTCTCATTAAAGCTAAAGAAGGTGTGGTTGAAAAGCGCATGTCGCTGTCTGCTTGGCAGAAAGTGCTTGATGTTAATTTAACAGGCGTATTTCTTTGCGGACGAGAAGCAGCAACGCAAATGATCGAAGCTGGTCATCAAGGTGTTATTGTCAATATTTCAAGTATTTCCCGTGCGGGTAATATGGGGCAGAGCAATTATGCAGCTGCTAAAGCTGGTGTGCATGCGTTGACGGTTACTTGGGGCAAAGAACTTGCCCGATACGGTATTCGTACTGGAACTGTAGCGCCAGGGTTTATTGAGACTGAAATGACTGCCTCCATGCGCCCGGATATGCTCGAGAGAATCGCTTCCAGTGTTCCTCTTAAACGGTTGGGTAACCCTGATGACATCGCGAAAAGCGTCGCCTTCATTTTTGAAAACGATTACTTTACCGCGCGCATTATCGAGTGTGACGGTGGACTACGGATTTAACCACTGATCGTTATTGCTAGCGGTTGCTATCAGTTAATGGCCGTTGGCGACGCTGCTGATGCTCATTAATGTGACAAACGCAAGCAGCTATTCGTCAGCTATTCGCTAGAAGTGAAAGTAATCTCGCTGAAGCTCGCGTTGGAAGTACATTTCTACTCGCAACGTCATCGCCCAGCGTGGGTCGTAGCTAACCTCGCGCTGAAAGCGTAGCTCTGGAATGACATCTGCAAACAGTATTCCCTTGTGGATGTCCCTGCGGTAGCGGGTTTGCAAGTAGTAGTTTGTCATTCGCGGGTTAGACAGGCTTTCACCAATAGCAATAGCTGAGTAGCGTAGCGCGCTGCGGCGGTTCAGGCGTTGGTTTAACTGCACTACTTCACTGTATTCAAGCGTATCTTCCTCCTCACGCCACTGCACATTGGTAATAAATCTCAGGTGGCGATTGGTGGATAGTGGTCGGCCAAAATCCCACTCGGTGCGCGCTGAATAACCTGCATTGTTAAACCAGGAAAGTCGATTGAATGATTCTAGCTGCCAAAGACTATCCTTGAAATCCCACAGGCGCTCGCTGGTAAAGCGTACGTAAGGGTCAAGAGGGAGGCGTAGACGAACGCCAGCGCCAAAGCGATTACTCCAATTCTCACGTTTGTCTCTGCTTTCTAACCAATCAAGACCGAACGTTGACGTTCGACGATCGCGTTGGTCATTGTAGAGTCGCCCAGAACCCTGTTCAGCTAGCGTGCCTTGTGATTCTTCTGGGTCACTCTCTATTATCAGGCGAAGGCGGTCTTCTGTGGTAGGAAGATCAATACGATAGCGCACGCTAATATCGCCTTTTGTCCCTTCACCTTCCATCCAGTCAATTTCTTGGCCTAGGCGAAGATAAGATCTGTTATCGGCAGAAGATGATTGGTCGCCACCAAAAAAAGAGTCAATATTTCTTGATGTGCTGTCTACCCAATTGCCAATACGTGCTCGAAATGGCTCAACACGTGCTTCAGCCCACTCGGGTAAGTCGCTATCTTCCTCAACTGCAAAAACGTGAGGTGACAATGCACAAAATACGCCAAGACAAGCGACAGCGAGCGCTGGTTTCATCGTAGAATTCCTGGAAGGGGGTTAGCTGAGAGCAATGCGATGCGCCAATCAAGTAATAACGTCAACGTATCTTTCAAACCGTCGCGACAAAATTGGTAGCCGCTAACGTAGCCCAAAAATAAGATGAAGTCAGCTAGTTAGAGATAAAATGGGAAGATAAAAACAAAAAAATTCGGTTAGCATTAAGCTACCGAATTTCTTGAAGGCTAACACCTTTAAATTGGTGCGGATGGGGAGACTCGAACTCCCACACCTTACGGCACTAGAACCTAAATCTAGCGTGTCTACCAATTCCACCACATCCGCTGAAGACGTGGCGTATATTAACAGCATTCGTATGGATGTCAACGCCGTGCCATTAAAATTATTAATAAGCCAGTCTGGAGAAGGCATGATTCTGACGAGGTTAATACATTCTTCAAGTACCTGGGTCAAAAAGGCGCTGCCAGGCTATTGCGGGTTTTGCCTTTCTTCCAGACAGACTAGTAGCGGTTGGTGCCAGGAATGTTTTGATCAGTTGCCGTGGAACAACAATGGGTGTTGGCAGTGTAAAGAGCCTCTGGATAGCGTGAGCGTGGCATTCAATGCGGACACAGATCCCTCTCAGCGAGTTTGTGGCCACTGCCAGGAGCAGCCGCCAGCGTTTACCGCCGCGACGGCGGAGCTTTTATTTGATGGACCCATACGAGAACTCATTCATGATTTCAAATTTAATGCATCACCCCGTGCGGGTATGTTGTTGGTAGAGCTGATGATGGCTAAAGCCCCCAGTTTTCTAGGAGAGGGTCTTTTGCCTGTGCCTATGCACATTGCCCGGGCTCGTCAGCGTGGTTTTAATCAGTCTCAGTGGCTGGCTGAGCAGCTAGGCAAACGGGTCAAATTGCCTGTTATCAGGGCAGAATGCATCAAGCGACTGCCTTCTCAGCGTACGTTAAATAGAAAAGAGCGGGCGAAAAACCTAGTCGGCGCCTTTTGTATTGATAAGGGGCCACTCCCATCTCACCTTACGATTATTGATGATGTTGTTACTACTGGAGCGACGTGCCAAGCGCTCGCTGAAGAAGCGCTCAGTGCGGGTGCTAAACGTGTCGATGTTTGGACAGTTGCTCGAACACCCCTGGTGCATAATTGATAGAATTAAAGTTTAACTGCACAGGAGCGCTATATGTCACACCCGTTTAGCACGCTCTCTCCGGACGCAGTGATGTCTGCTGCGGAGTCTGTAGGGATTTGGCCGGCTGGCGAGCCGTTTGCACTTAATAGCTATGAAAATAGAGTGCTGATGTTTCGCGACGATGACGGTAAGCGCTGGGTGGTGAAGTTTTATCGCCCTGGGCGTTGGTCTGATGAGGTTATTCAGGAAGAGCACGATTTTCTTCAAGAGCTGGCTGCCGCGGGTGTGCCCGTAGCAGCCCCCTGGCGAAATCAGCATGGCAAATCGCTGCATACGTACCAGCAATTTCGGTTCACGATTTTCCCGCAGTGCAGTGGACAAGCGCCTGAATTAGACAATCCCTCACATCTATTTGCGTTAGGTAGTGTGTTAGGTCAGTTGCACGCAGTGTCATCTCGGCAGGCGTTTCAGTACCGACCAACATTAGAGTGGCAGCACGATATTCATGATGCAGAGACACGTGTAATCGAGAGTAAGAGGCTAAGCAAGCATCAGCAACGTGCTTATCACAATGTTGTGCAGAAAATTCTTTGCCATCTCGAGAAACATCCCATCACGCGCGACCAAATGATTCGAACGCATGGGGATTGTCATTTAGGTAATGTGTTGGGAAGAGATGAATCATTTACCTTGGTGGACTTTGACGATTGCCTTATGGCGCCCGCTATTCAAGATATATGGATGCTATTACCCGCTGATGACCCATCAAGTTGTCAAGCACAGCTAATTGAAATTATGGAAGGATATGAAGAGGCGAAAGCATTTCCCCACGATCAGCTTTCGTTAATCGAACCATTGCGTGCTTATCGTCTTATTCGATACACGGCATGGCTTGTCTCTCGCTGGGATGATCCCGCCTTTCCGCGTGCGTTTCCATGGCTGGCGGAAAGCGGTTATTGGGATCAGCACATCCGCCAGCTTGAGCAGCAATTGTTACAGCTTGGAAAACCTATTTGGCTAGCGTGACTACTTGTACAAGCCAATTTTTGGCCCCGTAGTCAATTAATAACTGGCTTTATTCTGGTTGATTGATGGAGCGTGGGTTTTCAGCACTCTCATCGGGGTCAGGCCGATCTGATGGAATTGGGTTGGCAACGCCGTCCCCATCAGCTTGTCGTCGAGCAGCATTAATTTCTGCTGAAGGGTTGTCTTGAGCGTTAATGTCGACATTTTTATCCAGGGTAACTACGAATGCTTGACCTGGCGATAAGCTGCAATTCGACTCATCGCAGGCAAGGCCGTACTGACCATCTGTTGCATATGCGCCTGCACTAAATTCGCCGGTAAAAATGGCGCTTTCTGTATCGTGTGTCTCAATGCAGGTCGCGTCTTGAGTCGTGATGCGTATACGACCGTTGGTAAGTTGCGCGTTAGCAACTAAGACACAATATTCAGGTAGCTCATGGGAGGCGCTGTCAGTTTGAGTAGGATGAAGCAGGATGCCTTCATGACGTGCTTGGCTGCCAGTAAAAGCAAGCTTTTCGATGACCTCGACACCGACGCTGGCTCCCTTGGGAAGCGTTAATGCTTGTTCGGCGGCTAACAAGGGTGTTGCCAACGCAGTTCCGATTAGGGCGGTTAAGAAAAACGATACAGGTTTGAATGGCATAAGGAACTCTCAGATGAGCGCGACGAATTAAGCTAAGTATTCGCTCTATAATAGCACAGCTTAAATAGTCTCAAAGGGGGGTGCGCGGCACTCTGCCACAGCAGAGGTAGGTGCGTTAAAATAGTAGTAATCCACGATTTTTTATTGTGCAAAAGTTGTTTCGAGTATATTTTTTGTACATGGTTGGTTCGTAATTCCAGCTATTGACGAGTATCAATATTTTGCTGTTGACAAAACGTTCTTAAATTTCAGGCGTTTACTTAATCGCAGTACGTACAGTTTTGACGAGGCTTCAAATGACCGACGACATTGCTCAACACTATCGCCATATTATCTCGGCAATTGGCGAAGATCCTGATCGGGAGGGGCTGCGTGATACACCTAAAAGAGCCGCAAAAGCAATGCAGTTCCTGAATGCTGGTTATCGGCAGTCACTTGAAGAGATAGTTAATGGTGCGGTATTTGAGTCACAAACAGATGAAATGGTGCTTATAAAAGATATAGAGCTTTACTCAATGTGCGAGCACCATCTGCTGCCGTTCATTGGTAAATGCCATATCGCCTATCTTCCTAATGGTAAAGTACTAGGGTTGTCGAAGTTTGCGCGGATTGTTGATATGTATGCGAGACGTATGCAAATTCAAGAGAACTTAACACGTGAAATTGCCGAAGCTGTGCAGGAAGTTACGCAATCAAGAGGCGTCGCTGTCGTCATTGAGGCACGTCACCTGTGTATGATGATGCGCGGTGTTGAAAAGCAAAATTCAAGCATGACGTCTTCGGTGATGTTGGGCGGATTTCGCAGTAATCAGGCAACTCGTCAAGAGTTCCTAATGCTTATCAATTGATATGTAACGAAGCGCTTTCGGCAGGTTTCATTTTAAAGATTTGGTTAAATGCGCGGTTTCGTCTTAGCATGAACAGGTCAATGAGCCCGTGAGACCACTATTTGGTCAGGAGTTTGTCATGGAAGCGCTGAAAGAAACACAGCTGTATTGCCCGTTTGCTTACATCGATGGTAGCTGGGTAGCCGCCGATAGCGGTGAGCAAATTAATGTTTTAAACCCTGCGACGGGTGAGCCCGTTGGGGACATGCCTCGACTAGGCAAAGTCGAGACTGAGCGCGCTATTGATGCGGCCGATGCTGCATTACCCGCTTGGCGTGCTCTTACCGCTCAAGAGCGAGCTGATCTGCTGTTGAAGTGGCATGATCTCATGCTCGAGCACAAACATGATCTTGCCTTGCTTATGACTTACGAGCAGGGTAAGCCGGTTAAAGAGGCTGAGGGTGAAATCGTCTATGCCGCTAGTTTTCTACGTTGGTTTGCAGAAGAGGCACGCCGTGTCTACGGCGAGACGATTCCTGCCGCCAAACCGAACCAACGTATTGTGGTGACAAAGCAGCCTGTTGGTGTTGTGGGCGCTATTACGCCTTGGAATTTCCCCGCTGCTATGATCACCCGTAAAGCAGGAGCGGCATTAGCGGCAGGCTGTACGATTGTTGTTAAACCTGCGAGCCAAACGCCATTTTCTGCAACGGCGCTTGCTATGTTGGCAGAGAGAGCAGGCATCCCCCGTGGGGTCTTCAATGT
This sequence comes from Vreelandella andesensis, assembly GCF_003989795.1. Lineage (GTDB taxonomy): Bacteria > Pseudomonadota > Gammaproteobacteria > Pseudomonadales > Halomonadaceae > Vreelandella > Vreelandella andesensis. The sequence continues at coordinate 204,824 of NZ_RZHG01000028.1, read as the reverse complement.
AGTGCCTGGCAGTGCAGCTGATATTGCCAAGGCGCTTACTCAGTCTCCAAAAGTGCGTAAAATTACGTTTACGGGCTCTACGGAAGTTGGACGCAAGCTCATGGCTCAGGCAGCTGAGCATATACAAAAGATATCTCTTGAACTGGGGGGTAATGCGCCCTTTATCGTTTTTGAAGATGCAGACCTTGATGCCGCCGTAGAAGGTGCCATGGCAGCTAAGTTTCGTAATGCGGGCCAGACATGTGTCTGCACTAATCGATTCTTGGTTCAGTCCAGTGTTATTAATGCTTTCTGTGAAAAATTGGCGGTTGCCATGCACAGTGAACTGCATGTAGGGAATGGCACTGAGCCCAACATTAACATTGGGCCGTTGATTGACGGGGATGCGGTCAAAAAGGTGAGCGAGCATGTGCAAGATGCGGTAGATAATGGGGCTGAGCTGTTGTTAGGCGGCCATCCGCATCCGTTGGGCGGTAACTTCTTTACTCCCACGTTGATTAGCTTCGCAACGGATAAAATGAAAGTAGCTCATGAAGAAACGTTTGGCCCCTTGGCAGCGGTATTCCCCTTTGATGAAGAAGAAACTGCTATCGAAATGGCTAACGATACAGAGTATGGCTTAGCTTCTTACTTCTATTCACGAGACCTGGGTCGCGTTTGGCGTGTCGCTGATGCACTTGAGTACGGCATGGTGGGGATTAATACAGGCATTATTTCTAATGCCGCCGCGCCTTTTGGTGGCGTAAAAGCGTCTGGGCTTGGGCGAGAAGGCGGGCATCAAGGTTTAGAAGAGTACCTTGAGACAAAATATCTGTGTATTGATTTGGGTTAAACCCAGGCAAAATCTACGTTCTAGAATCAGGATTTTTTAGAAACTGAATTTCTATAAACCGAACTTTTATAAACTGAGCTTTTATAAACTGAGCTTTTATAAACAGTATGACTAACAAGCAGGCCCCCACTGGATTTCTCCGGTGGGGGCCTGTTGATGTAGCGACTCCGTTTATATAGCTAAAAAATTTATACCACTACCCAGTAAAATTTATATCACTACCCAGTTTTGCAGTTATTGCGTCATTTTCGGCTGGTGATACGATTAATGGCGGAAATGGCGCATGCCAGTAAACACCATAGCAATGCCCGCTTCGTTAGCAGCATCAATCACTTCTTGGTCACGCATGGAACCGCCAGGCTGAATAACAGCGGTAATGCCTGCGGCTGCAGCAGCATCAATGCCATCGCGGAACGGGAAGAATGCATCTGATGCCATCACTGAGCCAGGTACCGAAAAACCTTCATCAGCCGCTTTAATACCTGCAATTTTCGCTGAGTAAACGCGGCTCATTTGGCCTGCACCTACACCAATTGTTTGTCCTTCTTTGGCATACACAATCGCGTTCGACTTGACGAATTTAGCAACTCGCCAAGCAAAGCCCAAGTCGCGAAGTTCTTGTTCTGACGGTGTACGTTCGCTAACGACGGTCAGCGCTTCGCGAGTTACCATGCCTTGATCGCGTTCTTGTACCAAAAGCCCGCCGTTAACACGTTTGAAGTCAAACGCTGGCTGTGCTTCGCCAGGCCAGTGTGCACTAACATCAAGTAAGCGAACATTCTGCTTTTCTGCCACGATGGCAGCTGCTTCATTACTAACACCCGGAGCGATAATAACTTCAACAAACTGGCGATCGATAATTGCCCGAGCAGTTTCAGCATCTAATGCTACGTTAAACGCAATAATGCCGCCAAAAGCACTGGTCGGGTCAGTAGCAAAGGCTTTGTCGTAAGCCTCAAGTGCGGTAGCGCCTATTGCCACACCGCAAGGATTAGCGTGTTTTACGATCACGCAAGCCGTTTCTTCAAACGCTTTAACGCACTCAAACGCTGCATCTGTATCAGCCACATTATTGAAAGACAGTGGTTTGCCTTGCAGGGTTTTTGCGGTGGCAACACTTGGCTCGCTTGCTAGCGGATCTACATAAAACGCTGCTTGCTGATGCGGATTTTCGCCATAACGCATGTCCTGCTTTTTATCTAGTTGCAGATTAAAGGTGCGGGCAAACGTTGAGCTGTCGCTAGTGACCTTTCGGCCAAGGTAATCGGCAATGGCACCGTCATAACCAGCAGTGTGTTCAAACGCTTTCACGGCAAGATCAAAGCGGGTGGTTGCACTCACCAGACCATCTTGGGCAGCAAGCTCCCCCAGTACCCGAGCATAGTCATCTGCATTTACCACGATGGTGGTATAAGCATGGTTTTTCGCGCATGCACGTACCATCGTTGGTCCACCAATATCGATATTTTCGATGGCATCTTCGAGTGTGCAGTCTGGGTTGGCAATAGTAGCGGCAAATGGATAAAGATTAACGACCACCATATCGATAGGGGTGATGTCATTCTCTGCCATTACGGCATCATCTTGACCACGGCGCGCTAGTATTCCGCCATGGATTTTGGGGTGCAGTGTTTTCACACGACCATCCATGATTTCGGGAAACCCTGTGTGCTCGGAGACTTCTTTGACGGGAATGGCATTTTCCTGAAGTAGTCGAAAAGTTCCACCAGTCGAAAGAAGTTCTACGCCGTGCTCGCTTAAACCACGGGCGAATTCAACAATGCCGGTTTTATCGGATACGCTCAAAAGGGCGCGACGGACGGGGGTAGCAGTGCTATCAGCCATTAGAGTGCTCGTATGCAGAGTCAAGGAATTAACGTCGAAAATTATAAACAACAACGCCCCTTATGGGGCGTCACCTTCAATCAATCCATAAAGCTTAAGTTTTTTACGCAATGTGCCACGGTTCAAGCCTAATACGTCGGCAGCCCGGGTTTGGTTACCATCGGTGTGCTCCATTACGCAGCTTAGTAACGGCGCTTCTACTTCGGCCATCACCATCGCGTAAAGGTCGGTTGCCTGGCTGCCATCGAGATGCTCGAAATAACGACGTATTGCTGTTTCAACCGCTTCCCTGAGTGGTTGAGGTGGCACGCTCGTAGTCGGGTCCGCCAGAGTGCCTGAAAGGCGGTGAGAGAGCTCGTTCGAAAGCAGGTCGCGTTCGGTCATGCAGCATGGCTTCCTTTAGCTAGCAGACGCCCTACAGCGTCCTGCGTCATGGCATCATTAATCCAATCGAATTGTGATTCTGGTGTGGCAAGCGCATTAAATTGCTGCTTCAGCAGATGGTATTGGTTCTCGTTAAAGCGCGGATCCTCATTTAAGTACCAGCCTAGGTGTTTGCGCGCTATGCGAACACCCATCGTATCGCCATAAAATGTATGCAGGGCTTTTAAATGCTCTTGGAGAACGCTACGGCGCTCATCAAGAGTGGGGGGCGTTAGCAGTTCCCCGTAAGCAAGATAATGTGTGATCTGCTCAAATATCCATGGATTGCCTTGCGCACCACGGCCAATCATTACTGCATCAGCCCCTGTATATGACAGTACCTGTTTGGCTTTTTGGGGGCTGATAATATCCCCGTTGGCGATAACCGGTATCGTCAAGTGCGATTTTATCTCTGCGATAGTGTCGTACTCAGCCCATCCAGTATAGCGCTGCTCTCGATGACGTCCATGTACGGCTAAGGCTTGAATGCCTGCCGATTCTGCGAGTTTAGCAATGCGCAGGCCATTGTTAGCCTCAGCAGACCAGCCAGTACGAATTTTTAAAGTAACCGGTATGTCAACGGCATTGACGACAGCCTCAAGAATATCAGCCACCAATGCTTCATCACGCATTAGGGCAGAGCCGGCAGCCTTGTTGCAGACCTTTTTTGCAGGGCACCCCATATTGATATCAATGACTTGGGCGCCAAGTTCAGCATTAAGGCGCGCTGCGTTCGCGAGCATTTCAGCGTCACCCCCGGCAATTTGCACAACTCGTGGGTTGGGTTCTCCTTGGTGATCCATGCGAAGCTTGGACTTTCGGGTATGCCAAAGAGAAGGATCGGCTGTCACCATTTCGCCGACCACCCACCCAGCTCCCAAGCGCCTACAGAGTTGGCGAAACGGGCGGTCGGTAACGCCAGCCATCGGCGCCAAGATAACTTGGTTGGGTAACTGGTGAGACCCAATCATGGGTGGCTGAAAATTTTGTGTGGTCATATGCTGCGCTGTTGGTACAGATAAAAATCGCCGAGTAGGCGTTTCAAGGGGGCGTATGATACGCCTACTCGTCGGTAGGGTGAAGGCCGTTGACTAGATTAAGCAGCGCGATAACCTGTTAAACGAACCCATCCTTCGCGGATTGTGGGTTCCTCGATGAACAAGCCTTGTGCTTCATAGGCCTGTAAGACCTCATCTGCTTGATTCGCTAAAATGCCAGATAACGCTATTTTTCCACCCGGTGCCACATGGCCTGCAATCATCGCGGCTAATTCTACTAATGGCCCAGCCAGTATATTGGCCGTAACGACTGGGTAGTGGCCGCCGGTTAACTGTTCGGGATAGTAAAGAGATAGTTGCGCTTCGGTAATTTCATTTCGCGCTGCGTTATCACGGCTCGCTTGAAGCGCCTGTGGGTCTATATCAGTACCATCTGCGTGGCTTGCCCCTAATTTTAACGCGGCAATGGCAAGAATGCCTGACCCGCATCCTACATCCAAGACGGTTTTATTTTCCAAATCGCCGCTAATCGCAAGGCTATCCAGCCACTCCAGGCAAAGCGCCGTGGTAGGGTGGGTGCCCGTGCCAAATGCCAGGCCTGGGTCAAGGATAAGGTTGACGGCATCTGCTTCTGGTGGTTCATGCCAGCTAGGCACAATCCACAGCCGTTGACCCATTCGTAACGGCGTAAAGTCATCCATCCACTCTCTTTCCCAGTCTCTATCGGCTAATAGCTCGTACTCAATTGCTGGGCAGGATTCGTCGGGCACTTGCTCAGACCACGCCGCTTTAATGCGCTCAAGCATCGCTTCTACGCCGTCTAAGTCGTCATAGAGGCCAGTGAGAATAGTGTCCTGCCACAGTGGAGTGGTGCCACGCTCAGGTTCAAAGACGGGATCATCATGGGCATCTTGAAGGCCAATGGCTGTCGCACCTTCCTCTATCAAGAGATCTTCTAGCAGTTCGGCTTGTTCTGGAGCAACGTGGGCTTTGAGTTGGAGCCAGGGCATAAGTAATCTCCGCTGCGTACGTGTATTCACGCAAAGGTAAAACAATAACGGGGCGGCTATGGCCACCCCGTTGGGCATTATCGACTATTCATTCAGCGCTTACACGGAGATTAGCTACTGAGTTTCTTTTCCAGATAATGAATATTGACGCCGCCTTGGCGGAAATAACTATCTCTCACCAAATCTTTCTGCAGATCAATATTGGTTTTAATTCCTTCGACTAGCAGCTCGTCTAGGGCATTGCGCATACGCGTTAGGGCAATTTCGCGATCAGCGCCCCAGGTGATTAGCTTGCCGATAAGCGAATCGTAATGAGGCGGAACGGTGTAGCCAGTGTATAGATGGGAGTCCATACGCACGCCAAGTCCACCTGGCGCGTGGAATAGCGTGACTTTGCCTGGAGAGGGCATAAACGTTCGCGCATCTTCCGCATTGATCCTGCACTCAAAGGCATGACCACTGATTTTTACGTCTTCTTGGCGAATTGACAGCGGAAAACCGGAGGCAATACGCAATTGTTCCTTAACGATATCCACGCCAGTCACCATTTCGGTGACGGGGTGCTCCACCTGGACACGGGTATTCATTTCGATAAAAAAGAAATCGCCGTCTTCGTAAAGAAACTCAAAGGTGCCTGCACCACGATAGTTGATTTCGAGGCACGCTTGGCGGCAGGCTTCCAACACTCTGGCGCGGGCTTCGGGATCAATGCCGGGGGCTGGAGCTTCTTCCAAAACCTTCTGGTGACGACGCTGCAAAGAGCAGTCACGATCATAGAGGTGGATAGCGTTGCCTTGGCCGTCGGCCAATACCTGCACTTCAACGTGACGAGGTTTTTCAAGGAATTTTTCCATGTAAACCGTGCCATCGCCAAACGCTGAATGCGCCTCGGTGCGGGTGACATTAATGGCCGAAAGGAGATGGCCTTCAGTATGTACAACCCGCATACCGCGGCCACCGCCGCCGGCAGCGGCTTTAATAATAACCGGGTAACCAATGCGGCGCGCAGTGGCTAGGTTGGTATCTTCATCATCACCAAGCGGACCATCCGAGCCAGGCACGGTTGGAACGCCAGCTATCTTCATTGCCTCAATGGCGCTAACTTTATCACCCATGAGGCGGATAGTGTCCGGACGCGGGCCAATAAAGGTAAAACCAGAGCGCTCAACCTGCTCTGCAAAGTTAGCGTTTTCTGAAAGGAAGCCGTAGCCAGGATGAATGGCGCTTGAATCCGTCACTTCAGCCGCGCTAATTAATGCAGGAATGTTCAAGTAGGACTGGGCTGAGGAGGCAGGGCCAATGCAAACCGCCTCGTCGGCCAAGCGGACATGCATTAATTCACGGTCAGCTTTGGAGTGAACCGCAACGGTTTTAATCCCCAGCTCTTTGCAAGCTCGAAGAATACGAAGGGCAATCTCGCCGCGGTTTGCAATAAGTACCTTGTCCAGCATGGGAGAATCCACCCGTGTTGATTTGAAAGATTAAGCGATAACGATCATAGGTTGATCGAATTCCACCGGCTCTCCATCTTCAACAAGGATGGCCTCGATCACGCCGTCGCGATCGGCTTCAATTTGGTTCATCATTTTCATCGCTTCAACGATGCATACGGTATCGCCTTGCTTGACGGTATCGCCAACTTCGACAAATGATTTTGAGCCTGGCGCTGGGCTGCGGTAGAACGTACCTACCATTGGCGAGTTAATTGCTTCACCCCGATAGCTTGTACCTTGCTGCTCCGCATCCGCAACCGGTGCGATAGAAGCGGCAGGTGCTTGCTGGAAGGGCGCTTGCTGACCGTACTGGGGCATTGGTTGTGGCTGCCATGAGGCACCATTAGGATGGCGGCTGATGCGAACAGACTCTTCGCCTTCCTGAATTTCAATTTCGCTAATGTTTGACTCTTCGAGAAGCTCAATAAGTTTTTTAACTTTACGAATGTCCATATCTGTCGCCCCAAAAGTAATGAAGGTTAATCGCAATGCAATTTAGTCGAGTATTTTCAGCTGCATTGAGCGCCGTACTTGCGCAGTAAACCTTGTTTGAAAATGCAGAGAACGCTGCACGATGGTGAACGTTACCCGGTGCTAAGTCCTAAAAAATGAGGATTTTAGCTTATATGGCTGCGAAGTTTGCCGAAAAAGTACGGGCATGTCCAGTGGCGACCAATATATGCTCTTTCTTCGATATTTAAACAACCGTTTGACGACGTTCGCGACACAAGATTGCTGAAGGCATTCGGTCAGCCTCGTTGCCAGCGGCGTAGCGTTTCCAAATGGTGTGCCAGTTCTGCAGCGGTTATCTCACCTTGAATACGCGCATCGCGAACTTCCTCACCTTGGCTAAAAAAAAGTAAACTTGGCGGTCCGAATAAGTTGAATCGGTTTAACAGCTCTCTACTTTTAGCATCCGTATTCGTGACATCGACCTCAATAAGGCGAAAATCGTTCAATGCGGCGACTACATTGGGGTCGGGGAAAACATCGCGTTCCATTAACTTGCAGGAGATGCACCAGTCAGCCGTGAAAGTAACGAAGGCTGGCTGTTGGGCGTTTGAGGCTTCAGTAAGTGCTGTTTCAAGCGCACTAAGTTCACCGACTTTCTGAAAAGCAAGTGTTGCTTGCGGCGTGCTGCTACTTGCTGATGAACTGGATACCGTTAAAGGTCGTAAAGGGTTGCTGCCACCTTGAGCAGCGCCAATGACTAGGGCAACGCCCCACGCAAGCAACATTAGCCCTAACGTTTGACGAGCTTTTGGCCAGCCTTGGGGCTGATTCATGTTTAAAGCGCCTAGTACGAGTGCGCTGCCAATGGCTAGTGCTGCCCAGAGCAACAGCGCCACTGAAGGCAGCACTAATCGCTCCACCATCCAGATGGCAACACCTAACAATAGCAGGCCGAAAGCAATTTTAACGCCGTTCATCCAAGCGCCTGAACGGGGCAGCAACGTAGCCCCGAAGGTGCCTACTAATAGCAACGGCACACCCATGCCTAAGCCTAGTGCAAACAAAACGGCTCCGCCCATGGCTGCGTTTCCCGTCGATGAAATAAACACCAATGCGCCAGCAAGTGGAGCTGTTACGCAGGGGGAAACTACCAATACCGAGAGTGCGCCAGCCAGGGCTAGGCCCGTAGGGCCACTTTGCTGTGCACGCGCTTGCCAGCCATCAATTTTAGAAGCGAGCCGTGGTGAAATTCGTAAATCAAACCCCCCAAACATGGCTAAGGCAAATAGCGTAAATAGAACAGCAAAGGTAATCAGTACCGGTGCTGATTGCAGGTGAGCCTGAAGATTCAAGCCCGCACCAAACAGTCCCATCAAAACACCTACTAATGCGTAGGTAGACGCCATGCCCAAAACATAGCTAGCCGAGAGTACAAACGCACGGGGCTTTGTTGGTTTTTGCCCTACAATGATGGAAGACAAAATGGGCACCATCGGTAGCACGCAAGGTGTGAAAGTAAGGCCTAGTCCGGCAATAAAAAACAACCCTAACGCGAGAGGCAGGCTGGCGCTGTTGAGTAGCGCACTAAAGCGGCTATCTTCGCTTTGTGGTGCTGAAAATTCGCTGTTGTCATTCGAACCAGCAGTTTGGCTGATTTGTTGAGCATCAGTGTTCTGCCAGCTTGCAAAGATGTTGGGGGAGGAAGACTCTGAGGCTTCGAGCGAAATAGTTTCTGGTGGATAGCAAAGACCGGCATCGGCGCAGCCCTGGAACGTCAGTTCAATATCGATTGGGCCACTGTAGGGTGGTGAAAATGGAGTTTCGAAAACGAGCGTGTCACGAAAAATATAGACATCGCCCATGAACTCATCAGTTGTAAAGGTTCCTTGTGGAAGTAGCGGGTCTTCAAAAGACACGGCGTCTGTTTTGCTACTGACGCTAAATTGGTGGCGGTATAAATAATAATCGTCAGCAATATCGATACCAACATAAACAACATTGCCATCATGCCAAGCAGTAGGCTGAAAAGCTTCCAGAACAGGTAAAAATTCACTTTGATTACTGGCCGAGGAAAACCACTGGGCTTGGGCCATTAGGGGAAGCCAGCAGAGTAACAGTAACAGGCTTAAACGCTTAAGAGACAACACGAAGTATCCTTACGTAGACGTATCAGGGGAAATTCGAAATAGCATATCCTACCTTTTGATATCAGCGTAGATGCTGCGGTGACGTGACGCGCATGTTCATGCTTAGTTAATGTAAAAATCCAAGATGTTAGAGTAAAGCGGCCGACAACAGAAAAGGCTGCCACGAGGGCAGCCTTTAACAGCAAAATCGGTCTGGCTTTATTACTGAACCCGTTGGGTTATGCTTTTTGGTAAGCCGCGATTGATTTTTCAATAGCTTTGCGTGCGGCTTCCACACCTTCCCAAGATTCTACTTTCACCCACTTACCTTTTTCGAGGTCTTTATAGTTTTCGAAGAAGTGAGCAATTTGCTGGCGTAGCAGTTCAGGAAGATCGGTGACTTCTTGAATGTCATCGTACAGAGTGCTTAGCTTGGGATGCGGAACGCATACCAATTTTGCATCTTCGCCTGCTTCGTCAGTCATGTTCAAAATGCCAACAGGGCGAGCGCGAATTATGCAGCCTGGCGCCACGGGGTGGGGAGTAACGACCAGTGCATCCAGTGGGTCGCCGTCATCGGCCAAGGTGTGAGGAATGAAACCGTAGTTGGCCGGATAGAACATGGGAGTTGCCATGAAACGGTCAACTAAAAGGGCGCCCATGTCCTTGTCGATTTCATACTTAATCGGTGCGTGATTAGCGGGAATTTCAATTGCCACGTAAATATCGTTGGGCAAATCCTTTCCAGCGGGGATGTTATCGAAGTTCATTGTTGATTCCTTGGCTTGGCTTGTGTAGTGCAGTGGCTAAGCAGTTGATGCATTGCATTAATGGCGAGAATTATACGAAGTTGGCCAGTGGATTACCAATGCGACATAGGTGTGTGCCACCGATAAAGGCTTTGAGTTCCAAAATGAGCTTCGTTTTTGATCTTCGCGACGTTTGGCGAGCATCGTTTCCATTGTTCAGCGTGTATCATAACCGCTGTGTGGTTCCTATGTTGAGCCTAAAGCCTAGGAGGATGAATTGGCGCACGCCCAGTTACTAATTAGTTATGGCCAAGCCTTTGTTGCCCCTAATAGGCGTTTACACCGTAGTTCTATGTCGGTGAGGTTGCCTGATGCGCCGCTGTTGAAAGTAAAAGGGGGCTGTGCGGTTATTAGTGACTCGATTTCTCGTAATACTATGGCCAAGCAGGCGGGTGATTTAAGTGTTCGTGGCTTTTTGGCTGACTATTACTCCACGCCTGATCACTGGGATACGAAAACGTCGGCAACCCGTGTACTTCATGCTCTTAACAGCTGGTGCTATAGCCAAAGTCAGCATGTCAAAGAAGGAAGTTTTGTTTCTTCGCTATCAGCGATGGTTTTTCGCGAGCGAGAGGCGCACCTTTTTCATATGGGAGATACGTTGGTTTTTCGATTGCGAGGCGCTGAATTTGAGCAGCTAACGCGCGATCACGTCACCGATGTTGGCGGCTACCGCTACCCATCACGCGCCTTGGGCATGGATGGAAGCGTCGATATTGACTATTCCCATCTGCCGCTCAAGCAGGGTGATTTTTTCGTTTTCACTACCCAGGGTGTGCGTGGCACCTTAATGCCTTCGGATTATGTTCGCCTTATCCGCCAAAATGCCAGTGACCTAGACGCCGCCTGCGAGTGTTTGGCAAGCGAAGCGAAACAGCGGGCACAAGACCGCGGATATGGTGGTGATCAATTTTGCTTCCAACTGCTGCGTATTGATGAGTTGCCGGAGGCGTCTGAAGATCATCCAGGGCTTATTTATGGTGATCTGCCTATTCCGCCTGAGCTGGCGCCAGGGGAGCGGCTTGATGGGCTTGAGGTGCTGTCGGTGCTTTCACGTAATGCGCAATCTAGAGTTTATCGCGTCCGTGATGTGTATTCAGAGCGTGAAATGGTGATGAAAGCCCCCAGTCCAGAGCTTTCTCTGCGCAATGCATATCTAGAACATTTTTTACTGCAGCAGTGGGTGGTAGAGCGGGTAAATTCACCCTTCGTCGTCAAAGTGATGGAGTCTTCGCGGCCACGCCGTTATCTCTACTATTTGATGCAATACGTTGAAGGTGAAACCCTACGTCAGTGGGCGGAAAGGCACCCGCAAGCCAGCTTAGTGCAACGTCTGGATATCGCCAATCAACTGGGTAAAGCGGTTCAAGCGTTGCACCATCGCGACATCATCCATCAGCAAATTTCGCCTGATAATGTGCTGATAGACCCCCACGGCAAACTCGTGCTGGCAGATTTCAGTGCCTGCCATATGCGAGAAGTGGATGGGCATCGCCATTCAGGTGAGCTATTGCGACAAATTGGCTTTAATGAACATACCGCACCTGAGTATGCACTTGGTGATAGCGTTGGCCGGCGTAGTGACCAGTACTCGTTAGCATCAACGGTTTATTGGCTAGTGACCGGTGCATTGCCCTATACGTTGACGCCTAATCGACTGCGTAGCCACACAGACCTTGAAGAGCTAAGCTACCGCAGTGCGCGCACCACGAACCCAGAAATATCGCCAGAGCTCGATGACGCGTTACGTCGTGCCTTAGACCCCCAGCGTGCGTTGCGCTTTAGAAGACTTTCTGAATTTCTTCATGCGTTGCGGATTCCCCTAGGTCGAACGACGAGCCGAGAGGAACCTCGTCAAGAGTCACGACGTTTTTGGCAGGGGGTGGCTGGAATTCTTTTGCTACTCCTTGTGCTTTCCTGGCTATTGCGCTAGCTACTCCGTTGCTCAACTAATAAAAGGTCTTATATAAAAACAGGGCGATGAATTCATTCATCGCCCTGTTTTTATGAACCTTTTATTTACGCGCTAAATATTTACAGCGTGAATTTCGGCAACTTTTGTTCCACTTTTGCGAGCTTTAGTTTAGCTACTTTTGGCAGGCCATTCTCGAATGGAGGAAAATCTTCGCCCTGGATGAGCGGCGAGAGGTATGCTCTACAGGCTGGCATGATCGCGAAACCGTCTTCGCTGATAAAGTCCCGTGGCATGAATTTTTCTTGATTTGCCACTTGCGCCAGCGGGGCAGAGATCACGTCCCACTGATAGGGTTCCTGTGATATGCGGCGTATGGCGGGCATCATGGCGTTCTTGCCCGCAAGCGCTAATGTTACCGCCTCGCGGCCCACCGCATAAGCTTGTTCAACATCGGTTTTAGAAGCTAGGTGGCGCGCCGCGCGCTGTAAATAGTCAGCAACTGCCCAATGGTATTTGTAACCAAGATCTTGCTTCACCATGCCTGCTAGCGTAGGGGCGACGCCACCAAGTTGGCGATGGCCAAAGGCATCTGTATTGCCCGCATCGGCAAGGAAAGTGCCATCTTCATAACGTGCGCCTTCAGAGACAACGATAACGCAGTAGCCGTATTTCTGAACGCTTTCTTCAACGCGTGCCATGACCGCTTTTCGATCAAATGAGATTTCAGGAAAAATAATCAGGTGGGGCGGCTCGCCTTCGCTTTCGCCTGCTAAACCGCCTGCTGCAGCAATCCAGCCAGCATGACGGCCCATGACTTCAAGGACGAACACCTTGGTAGAGGTGGCGCACATGGAGGCAATATCCAGTGAAGCTTCAAGTGTGGAAGTGGCAATATATTTGGCAACACTGCCGAAACCTGGGCTGTTATCGGTTATAGGAAGGTCGTTGTCGACTGTTTTCGGAACATGAATGGCTGTCAGTGGATAGCCAAGTTTTTCAGACAGTTGCGACACCTTCAGGCAAGTATCTGCGCTATCACCGCCGCCATTGTAGAAGAAGTAACGAATATCGTGGGCCTTAAATACCTCGATTAAGCGTTCATATTGAGCACGATGAGTATCAATATCTTTCAACTTATAACGGCACGAGCCAAATGCACCACCAGGGGTGTGGCGTAAGGCAGCAATAGATTCATCGCTCTCTTGAGTGACATCGATGAGATCTTCCGTTAAGGCACCGATAATGCCGTTATGACCGGCATATACCTTGCCAATCTGGTCGGGTGCCTGTCTGCAAGCTTCGATAACGCCGCAGGCGCTAGCATTGATGACGGCGGTAACACCACCTGACTGGGCGTAAAAGGCATTATGCTGGGCCATGGAAACGTCTCATCTCCTGAAAACGGGTGGTTGAAGCAATATTCAAGCAAAAGAAAATGACTTTCCTTTGCTTGTGTTAATAATCGTGCGTACAACAAAATGTGCGCTGGCAACACGCTGCTAAAAGCAGGTTGTACAATCGCGAAGATTGTAGTCGCCACAAAGTTTAGCGCAAAGCCGCTGCGGGTGCATCTTGGCGGCTTATTACTCGCCTTCGTCCAGTTCTTGCTCTTGCTGCGCTAACCGCCATCCACCCAAATCTTTATAGCGGTTGACCATCGCACAAAAGAGTTCTGCCGTGCGTTCGGTATCATAGCGAGCTGAGTGGGCAGATTTGTTATCAAACTCAATACCGGCCGCTCGGCATGCACGGGCAAGCACTGTTTGGCCGTACACAAACCCTGCTAAGGTGGCAGTATCAAAGCTGGAAAAAGGGTGAAATGGGTTGCGTTTTACGCTACAACGATTCGCCGCCGCATTAAGGAAGCCGTGGTCAAAAGCAGAATTGTGACCAACAAGAATTGCTCGTGAGCAGCCATGGGCCTTGATTGATTTTCGGATCGGACGAAAAATTTCACCTAGCGCTTCAGATTCGCTAAGCGCCACTTGACGGCGTAGCGGGTCATCAAGATTTATACCTGTGAAATCAAGGGCAGACTGTTCAACGTTTGCGCCTTCAAACGGCTGAATGTGATACGCATAAGTGGCGTCGGGTAATAAGTTACCGTCAGGGTCCATGGTGAGTGTCACCGCAGCAATTTCAAGCACTGCGTCACTTTGGGGGTTAAACCCACCCGTTTCTAAATCAATGACAACCGGCAGATAACTGCGAAAACGTTGGGCCATCAATTCGCGGGCAAATGCCTCGCTCATGCAGCTCTCCTTAGTAAAGCGAGTTATTAGTAAAATAAGCGGTTAAAGTTACTTCTATGTTGGCTGTGATTCTAACAGCTTTATCCCTTAGGCGTCGTTGACGGTATTCGCTGAGCATTGAGAGCGCTATACTCAGTGTTTATATTATTGCACTGTGCTCAGCGCAGTGCAGTTGTTGAACTACTTTTCATAAACAAGGAGCAAAGAATGTCCGATGTCAAAAAGGTTGTGCTTGCGTATTCAGGCGGCCTGGACACATCCGTTATCGTTAAGTGGTTGCAAGAGACCTACAACTGCGAGGTAGTGACCTTTACAGCCGACATCGGTCAAGGTGAGGAAGTCGAGCCCGCACGCGCTAAAGCTCAAGCACTGGGTGTTAAAGAGATTTATATCGAGGACCTTCGCGAAGAATTCGTCCGCGATTACGTATTCCCCATGTTTCGAGCCAATACCATTTATGAAGGTGAATACCTACTTGGTACCTCTATCGCTCGCCCCTTGATTGCCAAGCGCTTAATTGAAATTGCCAATGAGACGGGTGCTGATGCCATTTCTCACGGAGCAACGGGTAAAGGTAACGATCAGGTTCGTTTTGAGCTAGGTGGCTATGCACTGAAACCTGGCGTGAAAGTTATCGCTCCTTGGCGTTTGTGGGATCTCACTTCTCGTGAGAAGTTGATGGCCTACTGTGAAGAGCACAAAATCCCCGTTGATTTTTCTAATAAAAAGAAAAAATCACCGTATTCCATGGATGCCAACCTGCTGCATATTTCTTATGAAGGCGGCATTCTGGAAGACCCCTGGGCCGAAGCAGAAGAAGACATGTGGCGTTGGAGTGTTTCGCCTGAAGCCGCGCCGGAGCAGCCGACTTATATAGAGTTAACCTTTGAGAATGGCGATATTGTGGCCATCGATGGTGAAGCGCTTAAGCCTCATGAAGTGCTCGAAAAGCTGAACAAGGTGGGGGGCGATAACGGTATTGGCCGCCTGGATATCGTTGAAAACCGCTATGTCGGTATGAAGTCTCGCGGCTGTTATGAAACGCCCGGTGGCACCATCATGCTCCGCGCTCACCGCGCTATTGAGTCGCTGACCCTTGACCGTGAAGAAGCACACTTAAAAGACCAACTGATGCCAAAATATGCAGAGGTGATCTACAACGGTTATTGGTGGAGCCCTGAGCGCCGTATGTTGCAAGCGGCGATCGACGAAACACAGAAAAACGTAGCAGGCGTTGTCCGCATGAAGCTCTATAAAGGCAATGCAACGGTTGTAGGACGTAAGTCCGAGCAGTCATTGTTTGATGAGTCTATTGCAACGTTTGAAGATGATGCGGGCGCGTACGATCAAAAAGATGCAGAGGGCTTTATTAAGCTGAATGCATTGCGTCTTCGGATCGCCGCCGGTAAAGGTCGTAAACAGAGCTAAGCATGCTAAGCGGCCAGGTAGTTTCTGGCCGCGTTTATCGCGGGAGAGCCCGAATGTTTAAAAAACTATTTTCTGGCCTGATGGGTGGCGCGAGTGCGGGAGACTCCGAAGGAAGCACCAAAGCGTCTGAGCCTGTTGAATATAAAGAGTATTTAATCGTCTCTCAGCCTGATAACCAAAGTGGGCAATTTCGGGTTAGCGGTTGGATCAGTAAGTTAGATGGCGAGGGCGTTACTCACGAGCATCGCTTTGAGCGTTCTGACATGCTGCCGGGTCGTGACGCTTGCGATGCGATGATGGTTGCTAAAGCGCAGCGCTTTATAGATGAAGTGGGAGAGGATATGTTTATTCCTGATCCTCGCAACGCTAGCCAAACCTAGCAAGCTTTCTATTACGTTTAGTTGAGGAGCAGCGTATGCGAATCGTATACCGTGCTTCACCTTGGCGTTCTTTGGTTAGTCATGATGGCTCGTTAGATACAGCAACGCTAACCGCACCATTACGTGATTTTCACTCAAATGCAGGCCTTTTTTCACCGTCTTTAACTGACGCCTATGCCGCCCAGCTCTCTTTTGTTGAGGTGTTGGTGCGTTTTGACTTGCCTGCTTGGCGTATTAGCGAACTCATCAGTGAACATAACGCTTGGCTTTATCGCCAATCGATTGCCATGGCGTTAGACGAGATGCAGGCACAAGGGTGGGGGAAACCGCCAGTCGATTACTGTGTTCTTGCGCTTGGCTCGGCGGCTCGCTTTGAAAGCTTACTGGGTCCTGATCAGGACAACGCTCTTATTATTGACGACTACCCAGATGCTCGACACGTTGAAATTGATGGGTATTTCCAGGCGTTAGGCGAACGTTTCACGCAACGTTTAGATGAAGCTGGTATTCCGCTTTGCCGTGGCCATGTCATGGCGCGTTGGCCAATGTGGCGTAAGCGTCTGAGCGAATGGCAGCAACAATTTGAAATCTGGAGTGCTGATCGCCAGGTTAAGCGGGTGCAGCAAACCAATATCTGGCTCGATTTTTATCCTGTGGCAGGGAACGCTGAGCTTGCACAGACGTTAGGGCATCGGGTGCGCTCAACACTTTCTAGCGCGCCTTTATTTATGAATGAAATGGCGACCTTGCTGGGCGAGTTACCGGTGGCGCTTGACCGATTTAATCGCATTGCTTCGCATCCTGCATTAGCGGCTCCCTACGACCAAGCGGTTAACCTTAAGCACCAAGCATTGATGCCGTTGATTAGCGCTGCCCGCTTGTTGTGCGTGCGCCACCAGCGAAGTGAGATAGGCACGCGTGAGCGGCTTGCGGCACTTGTCCATTTCACGAGTGCGTTAACGAAAGAACAGTCTGAATTACTGTTGGCTGCTTTTAATCGTTTGCAGGCCTTACTTCTTGAACAGCAGCGTCATAACAAATCCTATGGGCAAACAGCCGACGGATGGGTGGATCTGCAACGTCTTCGCGATGATGAGCGACTGCTACTGAAATTTGATTTACAGCAGATCAAAGCATTTGTTAACCAAGTGAAGCGTCTATAACGGCTATTCCTCTGTTATATGCGTGGAGCCCCCCGGAATTGACTCGCTTGGCGCTGCTGGCAGTTCTAGGGTTAAACATGCGCCACCCAGAGTTTTAGCGTCTTCTACCCAAAGCCTTCCACCCAGGTGGGCGATAATGCCTCGACTGATAGGTAAGCCTAGACCGCTACCTTTCGGGCGTCCGCGGGGTGTCTCGCCACTTTGCTGTATTTGATGAAATTTCTCAAACACACGCTCACGTTCGTCAGCGCTAATACCAGGACCGTTATCTTCGACGCTTAAACGAAAGTGTTGGCGGTGCCGATAAAGTGCCAGTCTCACTTGAGGCTGCTGCCGGTCTGCAAATTTACTGGCGTTATCCAGCAGATTAATAATGACTTGTTCTAATCGGTCCTGGTCACCGATCACTATGGCGGGGTCAGCCTCTAAGCTAATATCGAGGATAATGCCTCGATCTTCATGCAGCCGGGCAACCGCATCAATGCTTTGTCTCGCTAGAGCAGCTAAGTCAAGAGGGACAGGATGAAGCGTTAGGCGCCCGCTCTCCAAGCGCGCGAGATCAAGAATTTCTTCTATTAAACGCGAAAGACGCTGACTCTCATGGACAATAACACCTAAAAAATGTTGACGTTTTTCATCAGGTAGTTGATCGCTATCGCGTAATATTTCGGCAAAGGCACGTATCGATGTAAGGGGGGTTCGCAGCTCATGGCTGACCATGGCGACAAACTCATCTTTCAAACGGTCAAGCTCACGCAACTGCTCATTGGCACTGCGCAGCTCGTTACTTACCGCTAATAGCTCTTGGGATTTTTGTTCTAGCCGGCGGTTGTATTCCAGGGTTTGAGACGTGGTGTCTAAAATACTTAGAATTGATTCAAGATCCAGTGCTTCGCCGCGCACCACCGAATTGATCAGTACCCGCGCTGATGCACTGCCGAGTGAGCCCGCTAGTGCCTGCTCTGAACGGGTAATTAAATCGGCTGTTGCCGGTTCGTCAGAGCGGTAGTCGCCTTTGCTAAGGCTCTGGTTAAACACGCGCTGTGTGACCTGATTGCCAAGGTAGCGAATAAGTAATTCTTTTAAGGCACCTTGGGTTGTCTGTCCCTTCCATAGAGAAGTCGTTTGCAAGTTAGGGTGTAAGGCTTCAGTGAAAAGGGCGGCTTGGGTTTGTTCGAGTGGCGTCGGGCGGGTAAAAAGTGACACGCCAATCAGTAAGCCAACATTTGCCAACATGCTCCATAGCAGTGCGTGGGAATAAATATCCCAATTTTCAAGGCCAAACAAGCGGTAAGGCATTAGCCATGAAATGCCCCATGGCCCCTGGGTAAGAAATGATGCATCTAACCAACCGGATTGGGCAAAGCCTGGCAGCAGTAACGTATAGCACCAGACTAAAAAACCTGCGATTAGGCCAGCGGTGGCTCCTTGGCGAGTTGCACCGCGCCAATAAAGACCAATCAATAAGGCCGGGGCAAATTGTGCGACCCCCGCAAAAGAGACAAGCCCTATGGTAACAAGGCTATAAGAGTCGCCAATCAGCGCGTGATATAGATAGCCAAGCAGCAGAATTAACACAATGGCAATGCGACGAATGCCCAGCAGCCAACCTGCCAGCTCGCCGGAGGTGCTCAGGTGAAGGCGTTGTGTTCTGAGTAATAGGGGCATGACAAGCTGGTTACTCACCATGGTAGAAAGCGCAATCGTTTCAACAATAACCATACCCGTAGCGGCTGAAAGACCGCCGATAAATACGAGCAAGGGTAACCCTTCAAGCCCTGCAGATAAGGGTAGTGTTAGCACAAAACTATCGGAATCTCCCGCGCCAGCACCTAACAAAAGGCCAGCAGCAGCGATGGGAATAACAAACAGATTGATAAGCAGCATATAAAGCGGAAATAGCCAGCTTGCCCTGGCTAAATGCTGCTCATCAACGTTCTCTACAACCAGGACCTGGAACTGGCGAGGTAAGGTTAAAAAGGCCAAAAAAGCCAGTATCAGCATTCCGACCCAGCCTGTGGAACCGCCTGGGACACTGTCCAGCCCCATTTTTTCAGCCACTTCTGGCATCCCAGCGACACTTGCAAATAGCGCACCAGGGCCTTCATACAAGACAAACACCACAAAAACACCGACGGCCATGAATGCTACTAGCTTTACCAGTGACTCCAAGGCAATAGCCGCGACCATTCCCTCATGTCGCTCACTCGCATCAAGATGGCGAGTGCCGAAAAGAATAATAAATACGGCGAGTACTAAGGCGACCCAAAGCGATTTATCCAACCAGAAACGCTCATCAACCAGCGTGGTATCAGCGGTGTTGGGATAGTTCACCAGTACCGCATGGCTAACGGTGATCGCTTTTAACTGCAACGCAATGTAAGGGGTTATACAAATAAGCGCCATTAGTGCAACGAGTGCGCCTAAGCTGGTGCTTTTGCCATAGCGAGCGCTAATGAAGTCAGCAATAGAGGTAATGCGCTGGCGGGACGCGATGCGTACCATTTTGCGAATAACGACAGGGGCTAAGAGCATCGCAAGCGTTGGCCCAAGATAGATAAGCAGAAAACTGGGGCCATGTTCTGCTGCACGCCCTACGCTGCCATAAAACGTCCACGCAGTGCAGTACACGGCAATCGATAGTGCATATACCGTGGGTGAGCCAATTAGCGATCGACCTTGCTCGGCTCGACGGTCCCCCCATGCGGCTACAACAAATAGCAGCGCTAAATAGCCAAATGCAGTCCCTAGAATAAGTGCATCTGTACGCATGATCAGCGTCCCGAACGTAGTTCCATCAGCCATGCGGTGAGGCCTATCACCGTGCCCCAAGCAATAAAGAGATAGAGCGGCAGCCAGCTCACGCTTAAAGAGGGGAGCCGGTCAACCATGATAATCAGCGGGGGGCTGAACAGGAGTATTGCCATAGCGAATAGGGCAACCAAGCGCTCTAGTTTGCGTGAGCTTGTGGATTTCATGGGGCGCTCGCATCTTGGCGATCAAACGCATTGGCCTGCAGCGCCAACAACTGCTCTAACGTGTCCACCCCACGTGCCTCAAGCCGGGGTAGCAGCGCTAGCCATAACTCAGCCGTTACACGAGCATCTCCAAGCGCCGTGTGGCGAGTACCCGGTGGAAAAGCTAGATCATAGCGTTTTGCCAGCGAGTCTAGATCATGCCCATCTAATGCTTCGTCTAAAGCTCTTGAAATCAATAGGGTATCGATGACAGGCAGGTCAAACACGACGCCTTTGTTGGTAATGGCAAGCATATCAAACGCAGCATTATGAGCTAACAGAACAGCCTCACCGACGTAGTCTCGAAAGCGCGCTAGGACAATATCGAGGGGGGGAGCGCCAACCACGTCAGCATCTGTCAATCCGTGTATCGCTGTACTGTTAAGGGGGATTGGACGTTTCGGATCTACTTTTTGATCAAAAACTTCGCTGGCCAACAAGCGTGCATTGACTACCCGGCAAGCTCCTAGGCTAATCACCGTATCTCCACGGCGAAGCTCCAGGCCAGTAGTTTCAGTGTCAAACGCAACCACTTCTAGGCTACGTAATGCGCGGTTAGCCAATGCTTCATCTGGCGGCGGCAGGTCAGCAATACCGAAATCATGGAACTCTGGACGAGGTGGCGCTGTTTCTCTAGGTGCACCAACGCGCTCCATCGCTGGCAGCGGCAGGCGAAGGCGCGCATAAAGGCCACCATCATCCGCGAGACTCCAAATATCGCTTGCATGCTGGCGCAGTACATCAGATACCAGCGGATTAAGCGGTAGCGACGGCAGGGGCTGGCGCCGCCATTTCGCCAGCTCATGCTCAGGTAAAGGGCTGCCTTGCCAAATTAAATCCAAATAGACACGCTTGTTGCCAAGGCATATTTCACCTTCAAAATGGCTGACCGGAAGGTGGGAATTAAGATGCTTGACTAAGGAATCAAACAGTACAATCAATGCCGGTGCATCGCCTTTAAACCAAGCGGGCATGCCGATAGGGGTGATTAGTCGATGGGCTGGGTCTAGGCGTTCGTCCAAGGCTTGCCAGAAATCATTTGACCACATAGGTGTCAAGCGCTCACCTTGATGTTGCAAATCGTCCAGTAGCTGTCCGATTTGTCCAACATTATTACCTAGAGTGGCACCTTCTTCCTGAATCACTTGCTCGAACCGCTGACGTAACGCAGGGTTTTCCGCGCCGTTATGGCGCAGCTGTATCAGTGCATCTGCCGCACTGGTCAGGCTTGCCGTATGTTGGCGTAACAGGGGGAGTTTGGTGGCGAGTTCCGCTCTAACACCCATCTCATTTGACCAGGACGCGGTTGCATCGCTAAACGTGAGTAGTGTTTCACCATCGCTGCCTGGAACTCGGCGTAGCACAATCTTTAGCCAGCGGTTATCGCAGGGGGCAAGTAGTTCTCTAGGCGAACCATCCGTCGGCAGTTGGCTAAGTGCTTGTTGCAAGCTAGCAACGGGCAGCAGCGCTTCTAGGCGTTTGCCCAGGCCCAGCGCCGTATTGTCAACAAAGAAATCTTCTGCGGCCTGGTTGAACAGCATCAGACGGCGGTGGTGGTCGCATAGTAATAAGGGGGTTTCGAGTACTTGCAGCAGTGTCTCTAGTTCGCGGCGAATTTTTGCGGCGCTACGAGCGCCATCCGCATGCGCGGTAGCCAATTGGTTACGATCAATACGCCAGCTTTCACGCACCTTTCTTAGGTCAGGACCAAGCCCTTTCAGCCAGCCTTCAGGCGGATGTTCATCACGGGCATCTGGGTTGGCCACTAATCTGGCAAGCTGAACCTGTAAATGGCGCAAGGGGGTAAACAGCATGCGTTCTAGCAGCAGGCCAACTAAAAATATTGTCGCGCCGCCGGAAAAACTGCCCAGCCAAAGTGCTACACGGGTAGGACCTGTGGGCGAAAGCTGAGCATCCAGCCACGCTGCAAAAATAGCGCCCCCGAACAAGCTGACACCACTTAGCAGCAGCCATAGGCCAATGAGCCGCTGACGTTTAGGGAGCCCGTTACGGGTCATTGCGAGTTACCATTGAGCAGTGATTTAACTTTTTCAATTAACGACTGGGTCGAAAAAGGTTTGGTGATGTAGTCATCCGCCCCTAGCGCCAAGCCTTTCTCGCGTTCGATGTCTCGCCCATGTGCGGTCAGCATAATAACCGGCAGTTGGGCCGTTGCTTCTGAACGACGAAGGTGCTCGAGTACATCAAATCCGCTGATTCCCGGCAGGCTGATATCGAGTAGCAGTAGGTCCGGGGCTGAATCGCTGATGCGTTCGAGCGCGGCTTCGCCATCGTAGGCAGTAACAACTTGAAAGCCTGCCTGCTCCATTAAAAATTCCAGAGACAGTACAATGTTGGGCTCGTCGTCGACCACGAGTACTTTGGCCATGATGCCCTCCCCAAAGGTGTCGTTGTTAGGTGTTTGATTAGAGTGTATGTAGCGCGACAGGTTAGGCCAAGACGACCTTGGCCGAATGCCCGTAAAGTGTTATCTACAACCGACCGCTTTTGTTTAGTTGAATTCAGGCTTAATGGGCCTTTAATTAGGGTGTCTATGCGCGTTTTATTGTTGTCTGCTTATGAGGCTGTTAGTCATCGCTATTGGGCACAAAGCCTGATGGCCGAAATTGATGATGTATCTTGGACGCTGCTGAGTTTACCGCCACGTCATTTTTCGTGGCGTATTCGCGGTAATCCATTGAGTTGGTGGTTAAAAGAGTATGAAACACTCAGTGAATCCTACGACGTTGTGCTAGCCACTTCGATGGTAGATGTTGCCACGCTCATTGGCTTATTTCCCCATCTAGGGCGTGCTAGAAAAATCGTTTACTTTCATGAAAATCAGTTTGCCTACCCTGAATCTCAACAGAAAATGCCACGAAATGAGGCTAAAGTAGTCAATTTGTACGCGGCGCTTGCAGCAGATACGTTAGTGTTTAATACCGCCTACAACTGGGACTCATTTTTCGATGGTGCACGGCGGTTCTTAAAAAAAATGCCTGAAAATCTCCCGGCCGCCAAACCGTTGGAACGCTTACGCCAGCGGGCGAAAGTATTGCCAGTGCCAATAATGCCGCTAATTGATACTCCCCAGACTAACGCACACCCACGGCGGATCATTTGGAATCATCGCTGGGAGTACGATAAAAATCCCGAGGATTTCTTTGCGGTGTTGTTTAAGCTGAGCGAGCAGGAGATTCCTTTTGAACTGGCGGTACTTGGACAGCGCTTTCGCGATGTGCCGGCCATTTTTGATGAGGCTGAAGAACGTTTGGCGGCGCAAACGATTTGTTGGGGCCCTCAGCCTGAACGGGCATATCAGGCATTATTGAATGGCGGTGGCATTGTGGTTTCCACCACGTGGCATGAGTTCCAGGGATTAGCTATTATGGAAGCCGCCCAGCGCGGAGCGATCCCGCTAGTACCAGACAGGCTGTGTTTCCCTGAGTTATACCCCAGTAACTACCGCTTTGATGGCACGCAAGAGGGGCTATATCAACGGCTGCATGCCTGGCTAACTGACCCCAATAGTCAACCAGTACTGTTGAATACTCAGCAGTGGCAGTGGCCTGAATGGCGTCGCGCTTATCGTGCGCTTTTGATGGGGCATTGACCGACGTCAGGCTCGAGTAAGTGGATCCAACCGCCGAGTTGGCCAATGTACTACCTTTTCACATTGATGATCAGCAGGCTTAGGCAAGTTCAGTTTTGTCTTTATAGTCGCATAAGTCTTCAATAATGCAGCTGCCGCAGCGTGGTTTGCGCGCAATGCAGGTATAGCGCCCATGAAGAATTAGCCAGTGGTGAGCATCCTGTTTAAATGCATTAGGAACATGGCGGAGTAGTTTCTGCTCAACCTCAACGACATCTTTACCCTTAGCGATACCTGTGCGGTTAGAGACTCGAAAAATATGCGTATCCACGGCAATGGTGGGCTGGCCAAACGCAGTGTTGAGAATCACATTGGTGGTTTTTCGCCCAACCCCGGGCAAGGCTTCTAGCGCTTTGCGTGTTTCAGGCACCTCGCCACCATGTTGATTGATCAGCAAGTGGCAAGTTTTCATCAGGTTTTCGGCCTTGATATTAAATAGCCCAATGGTTTTGATGTAATGCTTTAGCCCATCGATACCCAGGTCAATGATCCCTTGGGGCGTGTTGGCGATAGGGAAAAGTTTATCAGTGGCCTTGTTGACGCCAACATCCGTTGCTTGAGCAGACAGCAGCACGGCGGCCAGAAGTTCAAAGGGCGTGCTCCAGTTTAGCTCAGTCGTGGGATGCGGATTCTCCGCCTGTAGGCGAGCAAAAATTTCATGTCGCTTGTGGGCATTCATCGGACGCTCTCTTGGTTATTTGATAGTGCCAGTAACGCGTACTCGGCGTTCTGTTCTGGGCATTGCTTGTGCAGGTTGCGCGCGAGCGGACCGCCGTTGATCAATTACATTTTTTAAAGCAATCAATAGCCCCGCAACAAAAAAAGCCCCAGGTGGCAGCACAAAAAACAAAAACTGATAATCATCTATAACCGTGAGTTGCCAGTTTGCGGCGACAGGCCCAAATAGCAGCGCCATATCGCTAAACAGCGTGCCTTGGCCAAGCAGTTCGCGTAATGCTCCTAACAGTACCAATACGGCTCCAAACCCCAGGCCCATCATAAAACCGTCGATGGCGGCAGGTACGACGGGTTGGCGTGAAGCGAAGGCATCTGCACGCCCCAAAATAGCGCAATTAGTGACAATCAAGGGAATGAAAATTCCCAAGACTTGGTAAAGCGAATAGGCAAACGCCGCCATTAAAAGCTCGGCGCAGGTAACAAAGGCGGCAATCACCATCACAAAAGCGGGCAGCCTGACAGTGCTGGGAACCTGATGGCGAATCAACGAAATGGTGGTGCTGGCGCCCACCATGACGAGCAGGGTAGCGAATGCTAGCCCGAGAGCATTGACGACGCTACCACTCACCGCTAGTAACGGGCATAGCCCCAGTAGTTGAACGAGAGCAGGGTTATTCGACCAAAGGCCTTCTCGGGCTAGTTCTCGCCACTGGCTCATGGGGTGGCCTCTTCGAAGGTGATAGTAAGTTCGTTTTCGACGGCAGTGCTGGCGACATAATTCAGTGCAAGGTGAACAGCATTGACGACTGCACGTGGCGTAATGGTGGCGCCCGTAAAGGCGTCAAAGTGGCCGCCATCTTTACGCACTGCCCATCCAGCAGGCGGCAAGCTGTTTAGACTTAATCCATTAAACTCAGTTATCCAGTCACTTCGTTGGCGCTCGATATCATCGCCAAGCCCAGGGGTTTCTTGGTGTTGGGTAACGCGAACACCAGTGATACGCCGCTGCTGATCGATCCCCACCAGTAGCCGAATCTCACCATTATATCCTTGACGAGTGACAACCGGCAGAATGACGGCATGCTGATGATCGCGTTGAACATACCACCCGTGTTGAGGTTCGCGATGGCCCAATTGTTCTGGATTGGGTAGTTCGAACACACCGTCTAAAACCGTTTGAACAGCGATGTCTCTCAACGTTGCTGGTAATACCTGCTGTAGTTGGCGGTGTTGATAGGCTAGCTGATGATCAGCGATACGCTCGGCAGTCACCGCCCGAGTCAACGCAACGCTACCTGCAGTGACCAGTGAGAACACCCCTAAGGCGAAAGCGCCGCGCAGCATGGCTTGGCGGGGAGTCATGATCTGTCTACCTGCTCTGTTTGCTGCTGTGCTTTAGGCTGACCCGTTGGGCGTGGCACGGTATAGATATCTAATAGTGGTACGCATAAGTTCATCAATAAAACGACAAATGCAACCGCGTCTGGGTAGCCGCCAAACGTGCGGATAATCATTACCAACGCACCAATTCCCGCGCCGAAAAAGAGTTTTCCTCGGCGGCTAGTCGCTGCCGAGACAGGATCGGTGGCAATGAAAAATGCCCCGAATATCGCAGCCCCCGTGGTTAAGTGGAAAAACGGTGAAGCGAAGTGACTTGGGCTGCTGGCATAAAAAAGCGTTGCGAGTAAAGCCATACTGACCAGCATTGAAACAGGAATATGCCAACTGATAATCCGTTTAGCAATCAATAGAAGCCCGCCTGCTAACCAGGCCAGCGCTACGTTGCGCCAAGCGCTCAAAGCGCCTTCGGGTAGTGGTTGAGTAGCCCAAAATTCTCTGGCCAGCACTGCTTCGCCTTTGTGTTTAAAGGCATCTAGCGGTGTAGCACCACTCAGCGCATCTAGCATGGAAGCCGGCAAGGTACCGCCAATCTGGGCCCATAGGTTTTCGGGGATAAATGACTGCGGAGGCGACCATAACGTCATGTAGGTGGGAAACGACACCAGTAACAGTGCATACCCCACCATAGCCGGGTTGAAAGGGTTCTGACCTAGGCCGCCATATAGGTGTTTAGCGACAACAACGGCCGCCAGAATACCTATTCCAATGAGCCACCAGGGGCTAGCAGGTGGTAGCGACGCGCCTAAGAGTACGCCTGTTAGTAACGCGCTTGAATCAGAAAGCGCAGGCCGTAACGAGCGTTGGCGGAGTTTCAAAGCCAGCGCTTCTGCGCCGAGTGCAAACAGTCCCGCTAGTAGCACATTACTGATAACACCAATGCCGAAATAAAACGTCATTACGGCAAGCCCCGGTAAGGTGGCGATGATTACCCATCGCATCAGTTGAGCGGTAGGTGGCGTTGCATTAAATGTCTTGGCAGTTAGCGACTTAGCATTTGTCGATTTAGCCGTTAGTTGAGAGGCGTGCATCATACTCATGGCGATTCCTGTTGTGCCATTGTGGCGCGAGCCTCAGTCAGCCGAGTATCAGCTGCCTTAAGGTTTTCTTGGGCGGTGGCCAGTTGGGTCTCTAAATCATCATGGCGCTGGTTGGGGTCTTGCGCGGCAGCCCTTGCCAGCGTTTTTTCAGCTTTTCTTACCGCCGCTTTCGCGGCAGTTTGCGCAATCCGCAAACTGCGCAAGTCAACTTGCAAAGCGGCACTGTCGCTTGCCTTTGAGCTGTCTGAAGGCTGACGGATTTGTCCCCTTCTTGCCTGACGACGTGCTTGCTTCTCTGCATCCTCGCGTGCTAACCGCGCTTGACGAAACTCAAACCGGTGTTTGGCGTGATCGGCTTTGGCGGTTTCAATGCGCTTTACGCGAATGCGCTGCTTTGCTGAACGATAATCCTGCACCAAGGGAATATAACTGGGGCAGACAAAGCTGCAGGCGCCGCACTCAATACAATCAAATAAATGCAACTTTTCCAGGGTATCGTCGCTTTCCGCGCGGGCATACCAATGCAGTTGTTGCGGAAGGAGCTGGACAGGACATACGCTTTCACAGGCACCGCAGCGGATGCAGGAAGACTCAGCGGGGGCCGGCGGAAGCTCTTCACGGGTAGCTGCGATCAAGCAGTTCGTCGTTTTCATTACCGGCGTGTCAAGGGTCGAGAGTGGTACGCCCATCATCGGGCCACCTACAATGACGTGGTAAAGCTGTTGGTTTTCTAAACCAGCCTGCAGCAGCAGCGTTTCAATAGACGTGCCAAGGCGTACCCAGTAGTTACCCGGTGCGCTGATAGCGTCTCCCGTTAGGGTGACGATTCGCTCAACCAACGGTTTACCATCACGCACTGCGCGCAGCGCTGCCAGCAGTGTGCCCGGGTTGTGGCAAAGGACACCGATATCCGCGGGAAGGCCGCCACTGGGAACATCGAGGTTGAGCAATTTTTTGATAAACTGGCGTTCACCACCGCTTGGATAGCGGGTTTCGATGACTTTTAGCGTTATGTTTACTCGGTGCTGATCGCTAGTTGGATGATCGTTAATCTGTTCAAAGTCAGAGAGCGCAACTTTTAATGCGCGGATCGCATCAGGCTTATTATCTTCAATGCCCACCACAATCTGTTGGGCGCCGCAAAGCCTAGCAACTATCTGCGCTCCCTCCATTATGTCGGTTGGATAATGGCGGAGAGCCAAGTCGTCTGCTGTGATATAAGGCTCGCATTCTGCAGCATTGACCACTAGCGTATCAATGCGGTGATGGTCGGCAATCTGTGCTTTGATATAAGAAGGAAAACCGGCGCCACCGAGGCCTACGAGTCCGCAGCTGTCCAATCTATCAATAAGTACTGCATGGTTCTCAGTTCGCCAGTCAAGCGGCGGTAGCGCTTGCCACCTATCTAGACCATCGGCGTCGATAGTAATTGCACTATCACTAACCTGGGTCACCGTCCCACTAATACTGGCATGCAGATTTGCCGATACCATGCCGTCTCGCTTAGCAATCAGGCTACCTACTTGAACCGCATCATCGGTAGCAACACAGGGGATGGCGGGATTGCCCGTATGCTGTTTGAGTGGAAGCGTTACCTGCGCAGGCAAAGGCGCGTTTCGAAGCGGCGATTGGTTGGAGCGATCTTTTCGTTCGAGCAAAGTGATGCCCCCCGGAAATTCATAGGCCGGCATGTTGGCTCCTGGTTGGCTGGCGATCGCTGGCGATTAAGGGCGCTATATTAACAACAGGCTGCCACTGGCTGAGTGGTTTGCCTCTGGGCAGCATATCAATACAGTCGACGGGGCAGGGCGCAACACACAAATCGCAACCTGTGCACTCGTCCTCTATTACCGTATGCATTTGCTTCGCCGCGCCAATAATGGCATCCACTGGGCACGCTTGAATGCACTTAGTGCAGCCGATGCACTCGGCTTCACGGATAAACGCAACGGTATCTTCGGTGGCTGCTTCGCCATCCAGCGGTTCCGCTTCTCGGCCTAATAAGTCTGCTAATGCGTGAATAGTTGCTTCGCCGCCGGGCGGGCACTTATTCAAAGCATCGCCCTGGTTGATTGCTTCGGCATAGGGTCGACAGCCCGGGTAGCCGCACTGGCCACATTGAGTTTGTGGTAATAGCGCGTCGATTTGTTCTACCAGTGGATTGTCTTCACCTTTAAAACGCACACTGGCCATGCCAAGCAATGCGCCAAACGTTATTCCAATTCCGGTCAACACACTCACTGCACTAAGAATGCCCCACCAAGAAAATGCATCCCCCATGGCGGTTACCCCTGCGCTAAACCTGAAAAACCAAGAAAGGCCAGTGACATAAGACTCGCGGTGACCATCGCAATGGCGGCACCTCTAAAGGGGGTCGGTATATCAGCATTGGCCAATCGCTCACGCATGGCTGCGAACAGCACTAAAATCATTGAAAACCCCAGCGCAGCGCCAAGACCATAAAGAATGGTATGAAAGAAACTAAGCTCGCGGTTAAGTGATAAAAGTGCCACACCCAGTACCGCGCAGTTAGTCGTAATCAGCGGTAAAAAAATCCCCAGCACCTGATGTAATAGGGGGCTGAGTTGGCGCACCATTATTTCGGTAAATTGCACCACGGCGGCAATGACAACAATAAAGCTAATGGTACGAAGATAGGTAACATCCAAAGGCACAAGCAAGCCATGATAGACCACATAACTAGCGGCCGACGCCAGTGTCAGCACGAACGTCGTCGCTAACGACATTCCCATGGCGGATTCCAGCTTGTTCGAAACCCCCATAAACGGGCAAAGCCCTAAAAACTGTACCAACACGAAATTGTTGACCAGCGCAGTACTGATCAAAATTAGAAAGAGTTCATTCATAGCGGCGTATTGTGCGCTGAAAAAGGGGGATCTGGCTAGAGTGTTCGTTGAACCTTAAGCGCCGGGAAGGGCAGAGCCAGACTCTGCCCTCCTTCATGCCTTCTAAATTACGTGACACGTTGTCCTGGTTCCGCGCCCGCATCTGGGGAGAGCAGGTAAATGCCTTCTTTATTAGCCGAAGCTAGTACCATGCCTTCTGACAAACCGAAGCGCATTTTGCGAGGAGCCAAATTAGCCACCATAATCGTCAAACGACCCTCAAGAGCTTCTGGTGAGTAAGCAGAGCGAATGCCTGAAAAGACATTGCGTGTTTCACCCCCTAAGTCCAGCGTAAGCTGAAGCAGCTTGTCAGCACCTTCCACATACTGCGCTTTGGCAATACGGGCAATGCGTAAATCAACTTTGGCGAAATCGTCAAAGCTGATTTCTGCCGCAATCGGCTCATCTGCTAATGGTCCTTTTGGGGTGTTTTTTAGCTTCTCCTCTTCCACTAAATCCTCCTTGGAAGCCTCAATCATAGCGTCAATCTTATCCCGTTCAACCCTTGTCATCAGTGGTTTGAACTTGTTAATTGGATGATTGACCAATACGTTGCGGCGGCTACTCCAGTCTAATGAACCAATATTCAGGAATTCGCGTGCCTGTTCGGCCATTGTTGGCACTACGGGGGCAAGATAGACCATCAGCTGGCGGAACAAGTTGATGCCTACTGAGCAAATTTCCAGTACCTCAGCATCATGGTCATCTTGCTTGGCCAGTGCCCAAGGAGCCTTGTCGGCAATGTACGTATTGGCTTCGTCGGCCAATTCCATAATTTTGCGCATGGCACGGCTAAATTCACGCGCCTCAAAATCGTCAGCAATATCGTCGCCAGCAGAGATAAAACGGGCGACCATTTTTGGTTCTGCGCAGTGTTCCGCCAACGTACCGCCACCCAGTTTTTTCACAAAGCCCGCGCAACGGCTAGCAATATTGACAACCTTACCTACCAGATCAGAATTAACCCGCGCAGAAAAGTCGTCCAGATTAAGGTCTAAATCGTCTACTTTGGAGGTTAATTTAGCGGCAAAGTAATAGCGTAAGTACTCAGGATTTAAGTACTCAGCGTAAGTGGCAGCTTTGATGAACGTGCCACGCGATTTAGACATCTTGGCACCGTCTACGGTTAAGAACCCGTGGCAGTTGACCGCAGTAGGCGTGCGAATGTCTGCACCATGCAACATGGCAGGCCAAAACAGGGCATGAAAATAGACAATATCCTTGCCAATGAAGTGGTAGACCTCTGCTTTTGAATCCTTCTTCCAAAAAGTATCGAAGTCGATACCTTCTCGGTCACACAAGTTTTTAAAACTAGCTAAGTAGCCGATAGGCGCATCTAGCCAGACATAGAAGTATTTGCCTGGTGCATCAGGAATCTCAAAGCCGAAGTAGGGCGCATCGCGGGAGATATCCCACTCATTAAAGCCCGACTCGAACCACTCCATCAGTTTGTTACGAATTTGTGGCTGGACATGATCGTCATCAATCCATTGCTGAAGAAATTCAGCAAAGTCTGGCAGTTTGAAAAAGTAATGCGTTGAAGTGCGTACTTCCGGTGTTGCACCAGAAATAGCAGAAACAGGATTGATTAAATCGGCAGGCGTGTAAGTGGCGCCGCATTTCTCACAGTTATCGCCATATTGATCATCGGCACCACATTTGGGGCAGGTTCCTTTAATAAAACGATCGGCTAGGAACAAGCCTTTCTGCGGATCAAACATTTGTTCAATATCGCGGGTAGCAATATGTCCTTTGTCACGCAAGCGGGTGTAAATCAGTTCGCTGAAGTAACGGTTTTCCTCTGAATGGGTGGAATGATAGTTATCAAATCCCACGCCAAAACGAGCGAAATCTTCCTGATGATCCTGAGAAACGCGCTCGATTAGTGCTTCCGGCGTAATGCCTTCCTGCTCAGCCCGCAGCATGATAGCGGTGCCATGGGCGTCATCTGCGCATACGTAGTAGCACTGCTGTCCACGGCTTTTTTGAAAACGCACCCAAATGTCGGTTTGGATGTATTCAAGAAGGTGGCCTAGGTGGATGGCACCGTTGGCATAGGGAAGCGCGCTTGTCACCAAAATGTTGCGCGGGGCAGTATTTGACATGGTGAATGATAATTCCGGTTAGGCAGTGCAAATAAAGACGGCGAAGTAGAGATGGGCTTCGCCGGTAACGTCAACATGCTACTTACAGCAACTTATCTCTGCTAGTAGAGTCCCTGTTCTTCCTGAACGACCTCACGCAGAAGCTTCAGAAAAAGTTTATCGGCTTCAGAATGTTCAGCGGGGTCTTCGGGAATATGGACGCTTGTCGTATCGGAGATTTCGTTAGCAATTTTGGCCATCACTGCTTGGTTATTGCCTTCGATTAACTGCTGCCGCGCAATCGCCAGGGATTGTTCTAAGATTTTTGGATCTTGAAGCAGCTTACGGATAAAGTCGCGCAGTTCATTGATAATGCGCGTTTTTTGAATTTCTGTTGCGGACATTAGAGTTCTCCTTAAGACCACGCTTGAGGAATGTTCAAGCGAGACCAATGAATGCCTTGACCATAGCACTTTTTTTGCAGCTGAGCATGGGTTCAAAAAGGCATTGGCCAGCGCTTATTTATGTTTTTCAGCATGCTCTCTTACCTTGCTCACTCTTTCCTTACTCATTCTTTACGGACTCATTCTTTCCGTACTCACTCGTCTAGTTCTTTTTCTTCCAGTACTAGCAAGCGCTATAGGCTGAGGCGCCCTGCCTTATGTTTGACAGGGTTGGCGTACTGCGCCAACCAATAAGGCCGCAACGCTTCAGGTATGCTGGCCAGCCGAGCGTTAAAACGATCCCTGTCCTGACGCGTTATCGTTTTGCGGGCAATAAGTTCTGGTGATTCGCCAAGTGCTTCCAATGCTAAGTAGTGGCTGGGGTATAGGCGATAGCCACCGATTACTTGGCGATCAATTTCCGCTGCTACTTCGTCAGGTGTCGCCATGTCAGCACCTACCGGGCTACCAAATCGCAATTGAACCCGACCCTTAGGGCCAGTAATGCCTGACACAATGGAGCGAATATCTTCAAATTCGCTTTTCGTGTAGCTGCCCTCGGTAGCGATATCGTGAAGTTCCTGTGCTTTTTGTAAATCACAAGGATCATATTCATAGCTAATCGATACCGGCACCAGTTTTAACTCAGCAATGGCCTCGCCAAACACCATATCTCTCTCGGCGTTGCGTCTGGCCATGGTCAGCATCTTGATGATAGCGGGCTCGGTTCGATCAATGCCATTTTTAGCACGGCCTTCTCGCTGCGCCATCCAAATAGAGTGTTGGTCAACCGTGATCGAGTGACGAATATAGGCCGATAGCTGTTGGTACGCCGCCAACATGGCACGCTTGCCCCGTGCGCTGCGCGGAACAATAAAGCTTTTGTTTAAGCGCATCAGGTCCGTGACGTAGGGCTTTTTGAGCAAATTGTCACCGATCGCAATACGCACTGTGTCGCGGCCAGCCAGATATAGGGCATAGTTTACGAAGGCAGGATCAAGCGAGATGTCACGATGATTGCCTATAAAGAGGTAGGCGCTATCGTTATCGAGCTTGTCAAGCCCAGAAACCTCGAAGGCATCCGTGGTAGTGCGAATCATGCGTTCCATGTAGCTGGCAATTCGCATCTGGAAGCCGTGCACTGATGTAACACCCTTTACTTCACGACGGATGGCATGACCTGCCAGAGCGCGAGCAACGGGAGGTGCCCACTTGGCCATGCGCGGCAGCCTGAAGCGAGTCAATGCGTTTAAAAGCTCGCTATCATGCGACAGGCGCTCGAGAACATTGGCTACTTCATGATCCATGTAGGGGCGAATATCAGCCCAGGGGTCATTAGCGGTGTCTGCGTTAAGTAAGTTGTTGTGATGAGTCATGCGATCCGTTGGGTATAGGCAGAAATAAACAGTATAGGTCTAGGCTAACGGTGAAATTATACGTCTGGCTGAGAAGCAGCATCGCGCTGAACTTCACCACCAAGCCACTCAATCAGGCGGGGAATATCGTCTGACAGTGCCTGCGCCATCAAAATAAAATCAGTTTCTAAGCGAACAAGCGCATCGTCGCCATCATCTGCGTGATCAGCTTCTTCAATTAATGCATCGCCAAAACGCAATGACTTCAGCGCCAGATCATCGTGTAGCACAAAGCTTAAACGACCTTCCAGGCTTATCGCGAGCTTGCTGGCTTGACGTCCGCTTTCAAGCAGTTGCTGGATTTCGTCACTGTCCAGATCAACCTGTCGAGCACGCAGTACGCCGTCATCACCTTTCGCTTTTAACTCAACCTGATCCCCTAACTGAAGATCAGCTGGGCGGCTATCCGCTTCGCCCAGCCACTGGGTCATCGCTCGGATGGGCAGTGTTTGCGATGTGAGTGGCGTCACTTTCAGGCTACCTAGTGTCTCGCGTAGCAGATCCAGCACATCTTCTGCACGTGTGCGGGAGCTGGCGTTGACGCCGATTAGCTGACGACCAGTATCCCACCATAAATCGATTTTTTGACTGCGAACAAAGGCACGGGGCATTAGTTCCTCAGTGACTTGCTCTTTTAATGCAGTTTTTTCTTTGCGAGTTACTTTTCGCCCTTCACTGGCTTCGATATCAGCGACTTTTTCATCGACTTCCTCTTTAACCACAGACGCAGGAAGCAAGCGTTCTTGGCGTAGGGCGGACAATAACCTATGGCCCTGTATTTCATGCAGCCGCTGACCACTGCCCATACGACCTGCCGGGGCTGTCCACCCTAAACGGCGCGCATCCGCATTACCTAGCGGCTTGGCTGCATGCTCGTCGAGTGCATTCTCCAGCGTTTCGCTATCTAGCTCAGGGGCGCCGTGAAGGCGGTATAAATGCAGGTGCTTGAACCACATGTCACCAATCCTATTAAAAAGGTGGAACATTATGGCGAAACCAAGCCTTTCCTACCAGCGCCTTAAGGGATTGCCTTGTTGTTGCACTGGTTTAAAACTTGTGTTTGATTTGAGCGAGATTGTTAATGCTTAACAGATTTTAGAAAAGGAGTGGTTATGTCTACAGCAATATCCAGTGTGGCGCTGCGAGTGCGCGGCTACCAGTTAGATGGCTACGGCCACGTAAATAACGCGCGCTATCTTGAATTCATGGAAGAGGGGCGTTGGGCTTTTTTTGATGATCATCCGCGTTTGATAAATCAGCTTCATCAGGCAGGTCGAGCGTTTGTCGTGGTTAATCTGAATATTGATTATCGAGCGGCTGCCGTTCAAAACGATGATTTGCAGATTATGACCGGTATTGTCGATGTGGGAGAACGCAGTGCAATTTGCCACCATCGCATCGTGCGTCAAGACGGCACCCTGGTTGCCCAGGCAGATTTGACCTTTGTGCTGCTAGATATGAAGGCCAATAAGGCCGCTTCTATTGAAGGAGAGGTGCGAGAAGTGCTTGAGGGGCTTGTGATCGATAAAGATGCCTTTTTAGGGTAAATCGCAATGCCGGTACCACTGACTGCCCATGGTGCTTATGCAGTGGTATGATGGTGATGACTCTGCGCGCCGCCTTGTTGTGGTATCAAGTGCGGCTCTTTACTTAAGCGCTTTTAACTCTCGCAGTGCCAATGCAGTGCAAAGGATCTGACTTTCATGGGTGACATCGCCAGAGAAATCTTGCCCGTCAATATTGAAGACGAGCTTAAACAGTCGTACCTCGACTACGCGATGAGTGTCATTATCGGTCGCGCTCTTCCCGATGTGCGTGACGGCCTCAAGCCTGTTCACCGGCGTGTGCTTTTTGCCATGCATGAGTTGAGCAACGATTGGAATAAACCGTACAAGAAGTCGGCGCGCGTCGTCGGCGATGTCATCGGTAAATACCATCCGCACGGTGATAGTGCGGTCTATGACACAATCGTTCGTATGGCCCAGCACTTTTCCATGCGCCACGTACTGGTGGATGGTCAGGGGAACTTTGGTTCCATTGACGGTGATAACGCGGCCGCTATGCGTTACACCGAGGTGCGCATGGCGCGCCTCGCCCACGAGCTACTCGCTGACCTGGAAAAAGACACCGTCGATTGGGTCGATAACTACGACGGTACTGAACGCATACCCGCCGTGCTGCCAACCAAAGTTCCTAACCTGCTAATCAATGGGTCATCAGGGATTGCGGTTGGCATGGCTACTAATATCCCGCCCCATAACATGCGGGAAATAATTGATGGTTGTCTTGCGTTAATTGATGATTATACGCTCACTGTTGATGATCTGATGCAGCACATTCCTGGGCCGGATTTCCCCACGGGTGGCATTATCAATGGTCGTGCGGGAATTTTAGACGCTTACCGCACGGGGCGTGGGCGTATCTATGTGCGTGCCTGTCACACCATTGAGCATGATGATAAGAGTGGTCGAGATCACATTATTATCACTGAGTTGCCTTACCAGGTGAACAAAGCGCGATTGATCGAGAAAATCGCTGAGCTGGTAAAAGAGAAGAAAATCGAAGGTATTGCTGAGCTTCGCGATGAGTCGGATAAAGATGGCCTTCGCGTGGTGATCGAGATTAAGCGAGGCGAGTCGGGTGATGTCGTCGTCAACAACTTGTTTGCGCAAACACAGTTGCAGAATGTGTTTGGTATTAACATGGTGGCGCTTGAAAACGGACAGCCTCGCACGCTCAACATAAAAGAGATGCTTGAGGCGTTTATTCGCCATCGTCGCGAAGTTGTTACACGCCGCACCCTGTTTGAATTGAAAAAAGCCCGTGAGCGCGGTCACTTATTGGAAGGTTTGGCAGTTGCTATCTCCAATATTGATGAAGTTATTGAGCTAATTAAAGCATCCCCCAATGCTGCGGAAGCCCGCGAAAAGCTGTTGGCCAAAACGTGGAAGCCTGGCCAAGTTACCGCCATGCTGGAACGCGCCGGTGCAACCTCTTGCAAGCCAGAAGAACTGGAGGAAGGGTTTGGTCTAAACACGGCAGCGACGGAATATCGTCTGTCACCCGCGCAGACCCAGGCAATTCTCGAACTCCGTCTGCACCGCTTAACGGGGCTTGAAACTGAAAAGCTGTTAGAAGAATACCTGTCTATTCTTGAGAAAATAGCGGAATTCACCATCATCTTGGCCTCTCCGGATCGCTTAATGGAGGTGATTCGGGAAGAGTTGCATGCCGTGCGTGAGCAGTATGGCGACGATCGCCGCACGGAAATTCAGGCTAGCCACCTTGATTTGTCGATTGAAGATTTGATCGCAGAAGAAGACATGGTGGTCACCGTTTCCCGCTCAGGCTATGCCAAGACACAGCCGTTGTCTGATTATCAAGCCCAGCGCCGTGGTGGACGCGGTAAGTCAGCTACCGCAATGAAGGATGAAGACGTTATTGAGCACCTGCTGGTGGCCTCTACCCATGACACCGTGCTGCTATTCTCTAACCGTGGCAAGGTGTATTGGCTGAAAGTGTACGAAATGCCGAATGCTAGTCGGGGTTCGCGAGGTAAGCCGCTAGTCAATATGCTGCCGCTTGAAGAAGGCGAGGCCGTTAACGCTATTCTGCCGGTACGTGACTACGACCCTGAACACTACATTTTCTTCGCAACCGCGAAAGGCACCGTTAAGCGCACCAGTCTTGAGCAGTTCTCCCGTCCGCGTAGTGTTGGCTTGATTGCCATTGATTTGGAAGAGGGCGACCGTTTAGTAGGTGCTGCTATTACGTCCGGCTCTGATCATGCCATGTTGCTTTCCTCTAACGGTAAGGCGATCCGTTTTGAAGAAGGGAACGTGCGCGCTATGGGTCGTACTGCCCGGGGTGTTCGCGGTATGCGTCTAGCGGGTAACGCGGAAGTCATCAGCTTGATCATTCCGAAGAGCCAGCAAATTGACGCTGAAGATGACGCCGATGCAAACGCTGATACGCAGGTTGTCTCGGTCGAGAATGCTCAAGCAGAAGGCCAGATCTATATTCTCACGGCGAGTGAGAATGGCTTTGGTAAGCGCACGCGCCTGGAAGAATTCCCGTTGCGCGGTCGTGGTGGCCAAGGTGTTATCGCTATGCAAACCAGCGAACGTAACGGCGCGTTGGTTGCAGCAATGCAGATCTACGACAGCGACGAAATGATGCTGATTACCGACCGTGGCACGTTGGTTCGGACTCGGGTTGAAGAAGTGTCAACGACCTCGCGTAATACTCAGGGGGTAATGCTGATTCGCCTGGGTAAAGAAGAAAAATTAGTTAAAACTGTCCGCGTGGACGAGCCTGCCGAAATCGACGCATTTGAGTCTGATGCAGTTGAGCCAGATTTAGATGAGACTGGCGAGCTAGGCAACATTGACGATGGCGAACAGGAACCGGGAACCAATGACACGTCATTATAACTTTTGTGCAGGGCCAGCGGCCCTGCCTGTCGCCGTGCTTGAGCGTGCGCAAAATGAACTACTGGATTATCAAGGGCGCGGTTTATCTGTCATGGAGATGAGCCACCGTAGCGACGAATTTGTCGCTATTGCGGACCGTGCAGAAGCTGACCTGCGATATTTACTGGGTATTCCCAGTAACTACAAAGTGCTTTTCTTGCAGGGCGGTGCCAGCATGCAGTTCGCTATGCTGCCGATGAACTTGCTGGGGCAAGGGGGGAGCGCTAATTTTATCCAAACGGGCATTTGGGGCAAAAAAGCGATCAGTGAAGTTCGGCGGTTGGGTTTCAACTGTCACGTGGCAGCGAGTAGCGAGGCCAACGGCCATACGGCGGTTCCCAAGGAAGATGCACTGTCGATTAGCACCGATGCTGCCTACTTGCACTACACCTCGAACGAAACCATCGGTGGCTTAGAATTCGACTACACGCCAAGGGTTCAGCGTGCGGATGGCAAAGATGTACCGCTGGTTTGTGATATGTCATCAAATATTTTATCTGGCCCTATCGATGTGACGCAGTTTGGAGTGATTTATGCGGGTGCTCAAAAGAACATCGGTCCAGCTGGCCTAACGCTGGTTGCTGTTCGTGATGATTTAGTTGGCAAAGCGCCTAGCTCTATCCCGTCTTTATTTGACTATCAACTGCTTGCAGACGCCAGTTCTATGGTAAACACGCCGCCAACGTTTGCATGGTACTTGGCAGGCCTCGTTTTCCAGTGGTTAAAAGACGATATCGGTGGGTTAGAGGCGATGGATGTTATTAACCATCGCAAATCGCAGAAGCTTTACGCCGCTATCGATGCCAGCGATTTTTATTCTAACCCGATTGCCAGTCGTAATCGTTCTCGCATGAATGTTCCGTTTGTGCTGGCCGATGCCAGCTTAGACAGTGTGTTCTTGCAAGAAGCTGACGAGGCGGGGCTGCTTAATCTGAAGGGGCATCGCAGTGTTGGCGGCATGCGTGCCAGTTTATATAACGCGGTGCCTGAAGAGGCTGTTGATGAGTTAACCGCCTTTATGGCGGACTTTGAACAACGAAGAGGCTAACCACAATGTCCGATACGCCGGTTAATTTAGACGACTTACGTCAACGTATCGACCAGTTGGATGGCGATATTCTGCACTTGATTAGTGAGCGCGCCAACTGCGCTCAGCAAGTGGCGCACGTTAAACTCTCCCAAGACGAAGACGCTATATTTTATCGTCCTGAGCGAGAAGCGCAGGTGTTGCGTCGCATCATGTCGTTGAATCAGGGCCCGCTAGATTCTGAAGAAATGGCGAGGCTGTTTCGCGAAATTATGTCGGCGTGTCTTGCTCTAGAGCAGCCTGTGAAAGTTGCCTATTTAGGCCCTGAGGGAACGTTTACCCAGCAGGCAGCGCTTAAGCACTTTGGTGAAAGTGCCGTCAGTATGCCGATGGCGGCGATTGATGAAGTGTTTCGTGAAGTAGAGGCAGGCGCTGTTCATTATGGGGTTGTGCCGGTAGAGAACTCTACCGAAGGGGTTGTTAATCATACGCTCGATACCTTTATGGATTCGTCGATCAGGATCTGTGGTGAAGTGGTTCTGCGTATTCATCACCATCTTCTGATTAGCGAAACCACGCGTCGAGATAAAGTCTCACGAATTTACTCCCACCCACAGTCGTTTGGTCAGTGTCGTAAATGGCTTGATGCCCACTTTCCTCACGCTGAACGTGTGCCTGTTTCCTCAAATGCGGAAGCGGCCAAGCTGGTTAAAACAGAGTGGCACAGTGCGGCGATTGCTGGGGATATGGCGGCCAAGCTGTATGGCCTAGAGCGCATTGCCGAGAAAATTGAGGATCGACCTGATAATTCCACGCGCTTTTTGATTATTGGTAATCAAGATGTACCAATATCTGGCGAGGATAAAACCTCAATTGTTGTCGCTATGCGCAACCAGCCCGGTGCGCTCTATGATCTGCTGGAGCCGTTTCACCGTCACCGTATTGATTTGACACGAATCGAAACACGTCCTTCGCGGACGGGCGTTTGGAATTATGTGTTCTTCATTGATTTCAAAGGGCATCGGGACGAGCCGCAGGTAGCAGCTGTGCTTGAAGAAGTTAGGCTGCGCGCGTCTGAGCTGCGGGTTCTTGGCTCCTATCCTTTAGGCGTGCTGTGACGGAGTGTGCTGTGCAAGCGTTGGAAACAAGCGCTGATAGTCGGCCACCTTGCCAAGAGTCACGTTTATTAATTGTTGGTCTTGGCTTGATCGGCGGGTCGCTAGCCGCCGCGCTTCGTCATTCAGGTTTTAAAGGGCATATCTCAGCGTGCGACGCTAATGCATCAGAAATTGCCCAGGGGATTGAGTTAGGGTTAATAGATAATGGCGGTTCACAGCTAGCGGAACTGCTTGATGACGTCTCCATGGTGATTCTGGCCGTGCCAGTGTTGGCAATGGAGAGTGTAATGACCACCTTGGCGGCTTCTCTTCACCGCGCCTCTGAGAACGTTGTGATTACCGATGTGGGCAGCACAAAAGCGACGATCCGTGATTGTGCTGTGCGTGCTTTTGGTGAAATGCCCTCTTCGGTGGTGCTGGGTCATCCTATTGCTGGATCTGAAAAAAGTGGTGTTAGCGCGTCAGATCCAGCCCTCTATGTTCATCACAAAGTGATTCTTACCCCAGAGCCGAATGTAGATGCAGGCGCGCTTGCACGGGTCCAAGCGTTATGGAAGGCCGCTGGCGCTGACGTGCTGCAAATGAGCGTAGAACGGCATGATCAAGTGCTCGCACGTACTAGTCATCTACCACACCTATTGGCATTTTCATTGGTCGATACGCTGGCGCGTCAAGACGAGCGGTTAGAAATCTTTCGCTATGCAGCCGGTGGATTCCGGGATTTTACCCGTATCGCTGGCAGCGACCCTGTTATGTGGCGAGATATATTTATTGCCAACCGAGATGCCGTATTGTCGTCGTTAGATGATTTTGAAGCAGGACTCGCTCGGTTACGCCAGGCAGTAGAAAGTGGCGATAGCGACTCTCTTATTGCAACTTTTGATCGTGCCAGTCATGCACGCCATTATTTCGATACGTTATTGAATAAAACCAGCTATCAGGCGGAATATCATATGCAACCACACGGTAAAGTGACTTATCGGGTGAAGCCGGGCGGTAAGGCGCAAGGACGTCTACGCGTGCCGGGCGATAAATCAATGTCCCATCGCTCTATTATGCTAGGCGCTTTGGCGGAGGGAGTCACCGAGGTAAAAGGATTTCTTGAAGGTGAAGACAGCCTTGCGACACTGCAATCTTTCCGTGAGATGGGCGTTGCCATTGAAGGGCCATATCAAGGGCGAGTCACTATTCATGGGGTGGGAATGCATGGTTTGAAAGCCCCAGCAGGCCCACTTTATGTGGGTAATTCCGGTACTGCCATGCGTTTGTTTGCCGGGCTATTAGCAGGTCAAGCGTTTGATAGCGAGCTAACCGGTGATGAGTCATTAACCAAGCGGCCAATGGGACGTGTGGCTGACCCACTGCGTTTGATGGGTGCAACTATCGACACTGCTGAAGGCGGCCGACCGCCCCTTAATATTAAAGGTGGCGCAGCATTGAAGGGTATTGACTACGCCATGCCTATGGCCAGCGCACAGGTGAAATCGTGCTTATTACTGGCAGGCTTGTACGCTGAAGGTGAAACGCGTGTGCGGGAGCCCGCTCCTACTCGAGATCACACCGAGCGTATGCTTAATGGCTTTGGCTATGACGTATCGCGCGAGGGAGATACCTGCTGGCTTCAGGGGGGCGGCAAGCTGACAGCAGGTCCGATAGATGTTCCTTCCGATATTTCTTCTGCAACATTCTTCTTAGTAGCAGCGGCTATCACACCAGGGGCAGATATTACCCTTGAGCACGTAGGCATCAACCCTACGCGTATTGGCGTCATTAATATTCTTAGTTTGATGGGAGCTGACTTAACGCTTGAAAATGCGCATGAGGTAGGCGGAGAGCCGGTAGCGGATATTCGTATCCGTTATGCGCCCTTAAAAGGGATTGATATCCCTGTTGATCAAGTACCGCTTGCCATTGATGAATTTCCTGCGCTGTTTATTGCCGCCGCTAACGCGCAAGGTAAGACACGCTTACGTGGCGCTGAAGAGCTGCGTGTTAAAGAGTCTGATCGGATTCAGGCAATGGCAGATGGTCTGGCAATTTTAGGCGTTAACCACACGGTTGTTGAAGACGGTATCGATATCGACGGCAATGGTGATGATTCCGTGCCGAGTTATGGCGGTGGGCGCATTGACAGCTTGGGTGATCACCGTATTGCCATGTCGTTTGCGATTGCTTCTTTGCGCGCAAGCGATGACATCATCATCGATGATTGCGCAAATGTGGCTACTTCTTTCCCTGATTTTGTGGCGTTGGCGCAGCATATCGGTATGCGTGTAAGTGTGGAGGGTGTTAATGACGATTAAGATCCCTGTGCTCACCATTGACGGCCCAGGTGGAGCAGGTAAAGGCACCATCAGTGGCTTAGTTGCCGAACGCCTGGGGTGGCATCTGTTAGACAGCGGTGCGTTATATCGACTTACTGCACAGGCAGCCTCGAAACATGACGTGGCACTGGATGATGAGACGTCGTTAGCGCTGCTTGCAGCTCAGCTTGATGTTGCTTTCCCCGTGCAGGATGGGCAGCCTCGAACGCTTCTAGAAGGTGAGGACGTTTCCCGAGCGATACGCACAGAGCAAGCGGGTGAGCGAGCGTCTCGTGTGGCGGCCCTGCCGCAAGTCCGTGAAGCGTTGCTTCAGCGTCAGCGAGACTTTCAACAGTCGCCGGGTTTGGTCGCTGATGGTCGTGATATGGGAACGGTAGTATTCCCTGATGCGCCATTGAAAATTTTTCTAACCGCAAGTGCAGAAGAACGTGCGCGGCGAAGGCATCTACAGTTGCAGGAAGCAGGGGTGGGTGCTAGTCTATCGAGTCTTTTAAAGGAGATTCAGGTGCGCGATGCACGCGACACGCAACGCAGTGTGGCTCCTCTCAAGCCGGCAGATGATGCCATAACGCTTGATACCACATACCTGAGCATACCGGAAGTGGTTGATCAGCTGTCTGGATTGTTAGCTCAACGTGGCATAACAAACGGCATTTGATCCTCGCTTGCGGCGTTTTTGGAAAGGTGTCACGACGTGGCAGGGCGATAACTCCATATCAGAGAACCCGGTCAGGTCTAACCAGCGCTAACACCTCCAAAAGCTGAATGACATTAGGCCCGTACTTGCTGGTGGTACGGAGAAGGCATTTATGCCTCAACAACGTTGATCACGTAGGAAAACCATGAGCGAAAGCTTTGCTGAACTGTTTGAACAGTCTCTTAACGACATCAACATGGAGCCAGGCGCAATTGTCGCGGCTCAGGTTGTCGACATTGACGGTGACTGGGTTACCGTTAACGCTGGTCTGAAATCTGAGGGTCAGATCCCTGCGTCACAATTCCGCGATGAGAACGGTGAACTCACCATCGCTATCGGTGACGACGTGCATGTTGCGCTTGAAGCCGTAGAAGATGGTTTCGGTGAAACCCGTCTATCCCGTGAAAAAGCCAAGCGCGCTGAAGCTTGGAAGATTCTGGAAGCAGCCTTCGAGAAAGATGAAGTCGTCAAGGGCGTGATCAACGGTAAAGTCAAAGGCGGCTTTACTGTCGAGGTCGACTCTAT
Organism: Vreelandella andesensis; assembly: GCF_003989795.1. Lineage (GTDB taxonomy): Bacteria > Pseudomonadota > Gammaproteobacteria > Pseudomonadales > Halomonadaceae > Vreelandella > Vreelandella andesensis. The sequence goes on along the minus strand of NZ_RZHG01000028.1, from coordinate 160,901 downwards.
CCGTGCCTTCTTGCCAGGCTCTTTGGTTGACGTTCGTCCGGTTCGCGACACTGCGCACCTGGAAAACAAAGAGCTAGACTTCAAAGTCATCAAGCTTGACCCGAAGCGTAACAACGTCGTTGTTTCGCGTCGCGCCGTGCTGGAAGCCGAAAACAGCGCTGAGCGTGAAGCGTTGCTGGCGACGCTACAAGAAGGTCAGCAAATCAAAGGTATCGTTAAGAACCTAACTGATTACGGTGCCTTTGTTGATCTGGGCGGCGTTGACGGCCTGCTTCACATCACAGACATGGCGTGGAAGCGCATTAAGCATCCGTCTGAAATCGTGGCTGTTGGCGACGAAATCAACGTTAAGGTGCTCAAGTTTGACCGTGAGCGTAACCGTGTATCACTAGGTCTTAAGCAGCTTGGTGAAGATCCTTGGGTCAACATCAAAGCCCGTTACCCAGAAAGCACCAAAGTGCACGCTGTTGTCACCAATCTGACTGACTACGGCTGCTTTGCTGAGCTTGAAGAGGGTGTCGAAGGTCTGGTTCACGTTTCAGAAATGGACTGGACGAACAAGAATATTCATCCGTCTAAAGTTGTCCAAGTGGGCGATGATGTTGACGTGATGGTTCTTGATATCGACGAAGAGCGTCGTCGTATTTCTCTGGGCATTAAGCAGTGTACTGCTAATCCGTGGGAAACCTTCAACGCTGAATATAACAAGGGCGACCGTGTTTCAGGTACTATCAAGTCAATTACTGACTTTGGTATCTTTATCGGCCTTGAAGGCGGCATTGATGGTCTGGTTCACTTGTCTGATATCTCTTGGACAGAAACCGGTGAAGAAGCCGTACGCAACTTCAAGAAAGGTGACGAAGCAGAAGCCGTTATTCTTTCAATCGATCCTGAGCGTGAGCGTATTTCCTTAGGTATTAAGCAAATGGATTCCGATCCAGTAGCTGAATATCTGTCGGTTAACGACAAAGGCAGTATCGTTACAGGCCGTATTGTAGAAGTTGATGCCAAAGAAGCACACGTTGAGCTGGCGACTGATGTTATCGCTATTCTCAAGGCGTCTGAAATCAGTGCTGATCGCATTGAAGATGCCCGCAACGTGCTGAATGAAGGCGACAGCATTGAAGCGCGTATCGTTAGCGTCGATCGCAAGAGCCGTCAGATTAATTTGTCGGTTAAAGCGAAAGAGCAAGACGATACTCGTCAAAATCTGAAGAAACTGCGTGATCAAGAGCCGGAAGCGGGTGGTCCAACCACCATCGGTGATCTAATCAAGCAGCAAATGGGCCAAGATTAATTAAGTAGTTGAAAGCCTGTAAAAACGCCGCCCAATGGGCGGCGTTTTTTTATAAACGCGTACGACATGAAATAAATAATTAGCCTATGTTTGAACTGAGTGTATAAGCTGGTTTTTATAGTGCTAACTTAGCAATAAAAATCAATTAGTATTTAAGGTAAAATCAACTAGACTATTGTCAGTTAGCGCATTTACAGCAATAATACACGCGCATCCTGAACTCGTGCGTATTGAGTTGATAAATTGATTAACTCGCGCAGTTAAACCTATGCTGAAAGGAACCCCTATGTCGTTATTGAATGAGTACATTCAAAAGGAACAGCAGCTAAAACAACTGCAAGAAGATTTACAGCGCTTGGAAGGCGATCAGCGCTTGAAGAGCGAGCTTGAATTTAAAGCGAAGCTTGAAGCGCTAATGAACGAGTTTGGCAAGCGTCCTTCTGACGTTATTGCATTGCTTGACCCTAACGCGGAACAGCGTGGTTCAAAAGGCAATGCTGCTTCTTCTACGCGCCGTAAGCGTCGTCTGAAGATTTATAAAAACCCGCATACCGGTGAAGTGATTGAAACCCGTGGTGGCAATCATAAAGGCCTGCGTAGCTGGAAAGACGAGCATGGTGATGAAACCGTTGAGTCTTGGCTAGAGCGCATGGAAGACTAAGTCGTTTTAAACCGGCATTTCTAACGAGAAATGCCGGTTTTGGTTTGATATGATCGGTAAAAATTACTCAGATCGAGTTAGAAAGACAGAGGTATTCTCAACTCAATGTGCTGCGGTTGCCATAATACCTGAGGTGCGTCACCACTGATATTTAAATGGTTTCTTTTATTCATTAAAGCCACTAGTGTTTCAGACATTACATTAGACAGTTGTGAAATATTGTCGAAGCATGTTTTTGCATAGTAACGAGAAGGAATTTCAACTCGCCGATAGGTAACAGGCAACGCCACGTGCTTGGCAGCATTTTTACTTTCAAGATAGAATCCAATATCAGTTCTCGTTTGGTTTAAGCTAGGTTCTTCAATAACTGCTTTTGCTTTTTCTGCCAAGAGATCTGGCAACACCATTGTTGGAGTAGATATCCCTAGCTGGGCTTGTAGGCACTCTAAATGATTGGCGTGATAGTTGGTGTAGCCTAGTCCACGAATGTGGTCTGGTGCTTGGTACATGCGCATTAAAACAACATGCGCAGGCCGGCTTTTTTCAATGCTGGTCGTATAATGTCTGTCAGGCCTGCTCTGAAGATACATGCTTCTTACCGCATGACGGTATTCGCGGGGTGACAGTTGATAGCGGCGCTGAAAGGCGCGTGAGAAAGAAGAGTGATTGGTATATCCACAACGAATAGCGATTTGCGCTATATTTTGTGAGGTGAGTGAAAGCAATACAGCGGCTCGTTCAAGACGCCTTTTTTCACGGTAAGCGCTCGGCGATATGTTGAAGCACTGGCGGAACTGTCGGCGTACTTGTGACGCTGAGTATCCTAAGTGGTTAGCAAGGTCTTCGATTCCGAATGGCTTATCGAGTGTGTCTTGCAGCCAGATCTCAGCACGCATCATTGCATTGAACATTATCTGGCCTCCTATGCTTGAGTCGTACAGGTCGTTACTCATCTCACCTGTAATGCACCTTCCCGGTGCTTGCGTTGCTAGTAATCTGATAGGCGATTAAGATTGCTTTCTGTCTGCCAGATGAATTTGCCGCTATATGCGCGGCCTTAAGCTACTTTGCTGGTCGTTTTTTGGCTTTATCAGTAGAAGCATACCGCTTAATAATTAGTATCCGTTCGTGTATTGCTTAGCCGTGATGCCTTTATGATGGTAAGAGAGTGCAAAGGCAAGTTTGCCCAGAGGTTTTACGCGTTTGTGCACAGTTTTAACAAAAAAAGGTCTGTTTTAGCAGGCTTGTCACCCATTTCAAGTAAGGTGTAAATGAAACATCGATGAAATATCAAAAGGTTCAAAAGCAGCTCGATGAGCGTGAAAAACTACGTAAGTTCCGTGAGTTGGATGATGCCTTCGCACACGCACTGCGTCAGTTAGACGATCCTAACAGCGATTTCGATATTCCAACGGGTCCACCAGTACGTTCAATTGCGGCGTTAGAAGCAGACGACCAAGCGGCTCACAAAGCAGCATACTCTCATGAGCAAAGCTGCTTGTTTGATCAGCGCTTAAAAGCGCTGATTGATGCCTATGATTTGTCAGAGCGAGATGTTGCAGAGATGATTCACACATTGCTTGAGGCCAAGCAGTGGGAGCTAGAAAGCGTGCCAGCAGCGTTCAGTTAATACGTTAAAATAGTAAGACAGCAATTAACTGTTAACGATATCGAAAGATACGTAGGCTGGGTAAATAGACGTCGTCTTCTAGTTTTTCATCGCGCCGCTTAGCTCTAGTACGAGTCGTTGGAGGCGTTTCCGCAGGGGCTTTAAGGTGGGGCAATCGACCTTCATTAGCGGGTACGATTAACGGCATTGCAATATTAAGCGCTCGCCGCGTATGCCCATCGGCAAGCGGTTCGACAAAAAACAAATTAGCGCGCATTAACGGGGCTTGGGTTTGTACCTGCGCCAATATTTCCCTACTTGGAATGCTGGCAAGCTTGCGTAGCTGGATGCGAATGTGTGGCGCATCACTATCTAATTGTAATAATTTTTGCTCAGCCTCCTGGACGCTGACTCTTTTGATTGAGCGACCGCTGCTGTACCACGCTAGCCTAACTCTGGACACGGGCGCCGGAGCAATGGGGAGTTGCCGCCAGCACTGTTTTAGATGGAGCCTCGCAAATCCGCTTTTACGCAGTATTTCATCGATATGTGGATGTCGCTTGGGTAAGCGAGCCTTAGCATCACTCAACGCGTTTGGATGAGAGTGCTTAATGCGCGCGATTAAATCGCTGATACGTGCTTTCGCGTGATTAATTTGATGGCAAGCTTCAAGTAATTCATCACTAGCGGCGATGACAGCTATATAGTTACGCGTTTCGCGCCCGTCCTGCCCCTGTTGATGCCACATATCCAGTAGGGCTTCCCGCAGCCAAGCAGGGTTGCTAGCCGCGTGATGAAACCGCCAGGTAGGCGGTTGTTCTGATTCATACAGTGCTGAAGCCCGCTCGATGGTAGCCACTAATTGGTCGAAGTGGACATCAAGCTCATGCAGAAGGTGATACGAAGGCGGCGGGGTATCGGTCATTTAAGGCGGACCTATAAGCTAGTAAAGCGAGACTTTTTCAGCGACACACGCTCAGTAATGTTTTTCGTGGTAACTTTTCTTAACCGCTGTCCTTAATAATTACTCTTAATAACTATTTTTAACAACTCTTTATTAGTACTTTTATTAGCAATTTTTCTTAGTAATTTTTCTTAGTAATTCCTTTTGTATGCTGTCGTTCAGGCAGGAGCTTTCTTTCAGGAGCTTTCTTTTAGGAGTTCTCCTTCAACAACCGTCTTTCAGAAGCCCCCTCAGATAGCAGCGTTAAGAAGTTAGAAACGAATTGCACTATTCTTTTAACTTCTAAGAAACCGGGGCCTTTCAGGAAAGCGGGGCGTCTCTATCTGCTTGAGCAAGCAGGGTATCTAAGTCTGCTTCATCCATGGCCGATTCACCGGCTATGCGATGCGATTCTTCTGCCCAGGCGCCCAAATCAAGTAGTTGGCACCGTTTACTACAAAAAGGGCGATAGGTGCTTTCTGGCCCCCAGATGATTTTCTTGCCGCACTGAGGGCAGGCAACTTCTAGCGGTGAATCATTCGCCGGCGTGGGCATGACTAACTCCTGTCTCAAAAACTGTTTCAAGTACTGTTTCAAGTACTGTTTCAAGTACTGTTTCAAGTACTGTTTCAAGTACTGTTTCAAATATGTCGCTAAGCGCAGTCTGCACGATAACGCCGATCCAATTGGATGACTTGGCGCATTATGTTTGCATGGTCGCCACTGTTATCGATGACATCATTGCCCTTCGCAAGTCGTTCTTCGCGTGGAAGTTGGGCGGCGAGGATAGCACGCACTTGGTTTTCACTCACCCCATCCCGAGCAAGCGTGCGGGCGAATTGCAGCGATTCGGGTACATCGATGACGAGTGTGCGATCTACCAGTTTATCTTGCCCAGACTCAAACAGCAGTGGCGATACTAGTAAAACATAGGGCGACTGCTGCTGCAGGCGTTCAAGATGTGAAAGAAGGCGCTCACGAACCCTAGGGTGAGTGACAGATTCTAACCACTGGCGTTGTGCGGGGTCTTCAAAAATGATGGTACGTAGCGCCGACCTATTCAACGTACCGTCAGCGTTCAATATCTCTGTACCAAAGTGTTCAGCAATGGCCGCTAGCGCGGGCTCACCAGGGGCAACGACTTCTCTTGCGACATCGTCGGCATCCACCCAGCCAACCCCCAGTTCTTCAAACGTACGGGCAACAGTAGACTTTCCCGAACCAATACCACCTGTCAGCCCAATGATCATATTTGCTCCCGAAAAGGTTGACCCAAAATTGGTGTTAGCGTTAATGAAGTAACGATGTATAGAGTGCCATTAACTCGTTTCCTACAAGCAAGCAAATCCAGCCCGCCAGCGCAAGAAAGGGGCCGAAAGGGAGAGGCTGGCCACGCAGCTTAGGTGATACTGCTTGGGCAGCTAATCCCACCACCGCGCCAATACCAGCAGATAAAATAAGCAGCAGTGGCAACATGCTCCAGCCTAGCCAAGCGCCAAGCGCTGCGAGTAATTTGAAATCCCCAAACCCCATGCCTTCTTTGCCTGTTATCAGTTTAAATAGCCAGTAAAAGCTCCACAGCACCAGATAGCCTGCCATTGCGCCGATGACAGCGCTAGGGAGCAACAAAGGCTGAAAGACCAGTTGATAGGCAAAGCCGGCCCAAAGCAGCGGCAGGGTTAAACTATCAGGGAGTAAATAGGTGCGAAAGTCGATGACTGCCAAGGCAAGCAGCGTTAAACAGGCGCCATAGATAAACATTGCGCTGAGGGTGGCACCATACAAAGCGACAACTACTACAGCAAGCACCCCGCCCATTAGCTCAACCAGTGGGTACTGAACGCTGATGGGCGTTTTGCAATGAGCGCATTTCCCCCTTCTTTTTAGCCAACCTAGTAAGGGAAGGTTGTCGTGCCAGGCAATCGGCTGTTCGCAGCGTGGACACATTGACTTTGGAGTAGCAAGGTTAAAGCGGGGTGACGGCTCTTCGGCAAGCTCCAGAGAAGCGCGTGCTTCATTGCGCCAGCTGCGCATCAACATAACGGGTAAACGGGTGATGACAACGTTCAGAAAACTGCCGAAACAGAGGCCAATCAATAAAGCAAAAAAAAGGTAAAAACTTGGCGGTAAATCCATAGTATTCCTGCTGTTTTGTTAGTGCCGATAAGCGTTAGAAAGTATCAGTACCGCGGGAAAGCATCGGTAAAAGTTGGAAAGTGTCATTGAAGATTGGAAAGTGTCATTGACGATTGGTAGCTACCGGTGCACGAGTAATTTATAACGCGGTGCCAATTTCAAAAATCGGCAAATACATGGAGACAACCACGCCGCCCACCAGCGCGCCAAGGACAACGATAATAATTGGTTCCATCAACGAGGTCAGGGCATCGACTTTGTTATCCACTTCTTCTTCGTAATAGTCAGCGACACGGTTAAGCATGGCATCCAGCGAGCCGGCTTCCTCACCAATACTTACCATTTGAACGGCCAACGCGGGAAAACGGTTGGTCATACGCATGGCGAAATGCAGCTGTTGTCCAGTCGTTACATCTTGGCGCACTTCGTTAATGGCTTTGATATAAACACGGTTATCCGCTGCCCCGGCGGCGGTTTCTAGCCCCTCGATAAGCGGCACGCCTGAGGTGAACGTTGTCGCCAAGGTACGTGTAAATCGCGAAACAGCAGATTTGTGCAAAATATCGCCAAGAATAGGAAGATGAAGCATCAGGCTATCCAGCCGATAAGCAACGCGCGGCGAGCGTCGTGCTGCGGCTTTAAGCAGCATGATGCTAGCGACCAGCGTGCCAAGTGTTTGTAGCCAGTACTTTTGCGCCATGTCTGATAAGTTAACCGTAAACTGGGTAAGCGCCGGTAGCTCCGCACCAAACCCCTGAAACATACTTTCAAATTCGGGCACAACTTTAATAAGCAGCAGCATGGTAACCGCAACGCCGATGGTCATGACTGCAGTAGGGTACCAGAGCGCTTTTTTGACACGGTTCTTGAGTGATTCAACTTTCTCTTTATAACTGGCAATCCGTTCCAGCATTTGGTCAAGCGCACCAGCTTGCTCGCCTGCATCTACCAAGTTAACAAACAGGCGGTCAAATTGTTTGGGGTGCTTTGCCATGGCGCCGGAAAGGCTATCGCCGGAAGAGACGTCTTCCATGATTTGTTGGGTAAGCGCCACCATCGCGGGTTTTTTTAAGCTTTCAGATACGGCTTGTAGCGCCTGCAGAATAGGAATGCCTGCACGCACCATAGTGGCCATTTGCCGTGCAAAAATCATAATGTCGACGTTGGTGACTTTGCCGCGGCCACTAAAGCTGCTGCGCTTTTGCACCTTGGTGGCGACGATACGCTGCTTCGCCAGTTGTTCAATAACGTCGGGTTTCGTGCGACCAATCAGCTCGCCTCGCATGACACGGTCTTGAGGGCCTTTGCCTTCCCACTTCCAGCGATGCAGCGGCGCTGGCTTTTTGCGGCGTGCTTTAGCGTTAGCCATGGCGCGGGTTACTCCTTACTGATGCGGTTAACTTCTTCCAGGCTGGTGCTGCCATCCAGCACACGGCTTAAACAACGTTGATGCAGGCTTGGGTAGCCTTCGCGGCGGGCCTGCTGATCAATTTCCAGTGCATCCCCATCGCGCATAATTAACTGGCGCATGGCATCGGTAATGGGCATCACTTCATAAATACCGACACGACCTTTATAACCGTGGGTGCACTGTTTGCAGCCGACGGCCGAATAAATCGTGCCGTTGCGAATATCCTGCTGGCTAAAGCCTGCTTTACGCAGTGCTTCGGCAGGAATATTAGCGGGTGTTTTGCACAGGTTGCATAGCTTACGCGCCAAGCGCTGGGCAATAATCAAACTAACGGAGCTTGCGATGTTGTAAGAGGCAACACCCATATTCGCTAAACGAGTTAGCGTTTCAGCGGCAGAGTTGGTGTGTACGGTAGATAGCACTAAATGGCCTGTTTGGGCGGCCTTTACGGCAATTTCGGCGGTTTCCAAGTCACGAATTTCGCCCACCATGACCACGTCAGGGTCTTGGCGTAAAAAGGCCCGCAGAGCGCTGGCGAAGTTTAGGCCGATTTTAGGCAAAACGTTAACCTGATTAATTCCCGATACTTTAATCTCAACCGGGTCTTCTGCCGTACAAATATTGCGCTCAACTTGGTTAAGAATATTGATACCTGTGTAAAGCGTCACTGTTTTACCGCTACCCGTAGGCCCGGTGACCAGAATCATTCCCTGGGGTTTCCCAAGCGCATGCTCATAAGCGGCTTGCTGTTCAGGGCTAAAACCCAGCTGTTCGATACCCAGTTGAGCAGAGGCCGGGTCTAACAGACGCAGTACTATTTTTTCACCAAACACAGTGGGCAATGAATTCACCCGAAAATCAATTGAACGAGTGCGTGAAAGCTGTAGCTTGATCGCGCCATCCTGAGGCAGTCGCCGTTCAGAAATATCCAGCCGTGACATGATTTTTAATCGGGCTGCAATGCGGTGCCGCAGCGCAAACGGCGGGCGAGCAATTTCAACCAACATGCCATCGATACGAAAGCGCACCCGGAGCTGAGTTTCATAAGGCTCAAAATGAATATCGGACGCGCCACGGCTGATGGCATCTAGCAGTATTTTATTCACGAATTTAACCACCGGGGCGTCTTCGCTATCTTTTACTGCCTTATCAAACGTTGCCTCATCTTCGCCAAGCTGAACAATATTCAACGCGCTGACCGCATCATCAACGTTTTCTAGCTCATCTAGCATGCTGCGTTCATTTTGCGCCAGGTATTGCGTTAAGGTGTTTTTAAGCTGATCAGCAGGTGCCAGCACGCCATCGACACTTAGCCCGGTGGCGAACTGCAATTCATCGAGTTGGGTAAGCGTGGCGGGGTAGGGCACCGCAACGGTAAGGCGGTGCCCATGACGCGCCAGGGGAAGAATATCCAGGCGCTCTAGTATTTTAACGGGGTAGTCGTTTGCGGGGGGCAGCGCATTAATACGAATGGCATCCAGGTCAACGACGGGTAAGCCATACTCCCAGGCAGCAGCCAGTGCAGCTGCATCAGCTTCTACAAGCCCGCTATCAACTACATGCTGCAGTAGCGACACTTCAAGCTCGGCTGCCGTGCTTTCCGCAACAGTCGCTTGGGCATCGGTGAGTATGCCGTGCTTCACTAACCGTTCAGCGATACCGCGCAGGCCACCATGTGAAGCCGCATGGCTCAGCGTAGACTCTGGGGCAGGTTGGCTCATGGTGATCTCGGCGGTATGGCAAATGTAAGCCACCTTGTACCATATTCAGCGTACGCAAGGTACTCGTGGCCCTAATGATCAGGCGATGCCGGCATTGGTTCAAAAGGTTGAATAACGGGTGATAAAAGCATGACATCGGTCATTGCCAACACTGAAAGGGTCGGATAATGTAAGATGAACTTACCTAAATCGTTAAAATTTGTTACATCCACTAAAAATGATGACTAAACGCAAGGGATTCTTATGACGCAACCTACCCAAATGCAACATCCCCGCCGCTTTAAGCAACGCGGTTTCACTTTGATTGAGCTGCTGATCGTTGTAGCGATAATCGGTATTTTGGCCGCTGTGGGTGTGCCGCAGTATGGTAATTATCTTAATCGTGCTGAAGCGAATGCATGTCTTGCTGAGCTAAACTCATACCGTTCGTTAGTTGTGGCTGCAAATGTAGATCCAGCCGATCCTAATGACCCTGACAATTACGAGTTTCAGTCTTGTGAGCCTACTCCCGCTCAACTCACTTCTTTGGAAACATATTTTTTAGGCACAGCCGCTCCTGATTCTGCGAGTCTGGCAATAGAAACTGGTCGTGATCCGAGCGTATATGTAACTGCCCAGGGGAAAATTAGTACTGACGAGGCCGATGCACCAGGTACCTGAACTTCCAGTAGTTTTTTTAAATTAAGCTGCCTCACGGGCAGCTTAATTTTTGGTGTCATATATGGATAATAACAGTAGAGTTAGCGGCTATACTTTGATTGAGCTTCTTTTAGCCATTGTAGTTGCTGCGATTTTGTCAGCACTCAGTCTACCCGCCTACTTAACCTACCTCGACCACTCTGCCTTTGGTGCTTGCCAGCGGGAATTGGCTACGTTTAAGACCCAGGCTTTAGCAAGTAATCACCTTGACGATACGTTAGCGCCGTTCAGCTTTGGTGCCTGCGCCGTTGGTGATGATGGCCAGCCTAATCAAGCGGCTGTCGCCTCGGCCTTTCGCGGTGTTTTTGAGGGCGAAGCAACGTCGCTGATACTCGATACCCAACGCCAGGGCGTTCAGGCGCAAATTACCCAGCAGGGCACAGTTGAGCGTGTAACAGCACCATAGTTATCCTTATCCCTCGCAAAGCCTTTCTAAACATCCATACTGCCTGCTCATTTCCTCTCTACACTTAACGCTCCTGACCATAAGGAGCCGATGATGAAATCGATCCCTCTTAGCGCTTGCCTATTAGTTTGCACCCTGTTTTGGCAGGTGGCTGCCGTTGCGCAGCCTGCCCACGCGCCCGCCCATGGTGCTAGAGATAATAGTGCGAGAGACAATAGCGCCAGAGACAACGGTGCACATGCCGAGCGCCAGCGTGGCGGGCAGGATATAGGCCGCCATGAGCGTCGCCATCGCGACGAGCGCACTGTCGACCTTCCTCGTATCAACGAACGTGAACTGCTTCGTCTGTTGCGCCACTACGATGCGCCACGTGCCCAACCATTGCCGCCGGGTATTCAGCGCAACGTAGAACGCGGTAGGCCATTGCCCCCGGGCATTGCAAAACGCTTTGATGGTCCGTTGGCCTCTCAGCTGCCCCAATACCCCGGCTATGAATGGGAGCGCGTAGGCGCAGATGTTGTGCTTATTGAGGCCGCTACCCGCGTAGTGGTTGATGTGCTGGTCGATGCGCTTCTTTAACAACTGTTTCGCCTGCTGTCATGGTAATGCCATGCGCCACCGCTTAAGCTGAGCTTAACGTTAGGTAACGTGACCCAAGCAAGGAGCATTAATGACGGCCTATACCCTAGAAGCGCGGCTGGCACTGGCAGTGCGCATTGCCGAAGAAGCGGGCGAGATGATTCGCCGCGCCCGCGAGCAGCAAGACTTTAGCCAGCACTTAAAAGCTGGTATTGAGCTGGTAACCGATGTAGATGTGGCAGTGGATACGCTAATTAGCCAGCGCTTGGAAGCGCATTTTCCTGGCGAAGCAAGGTTGAGCGAAGAGCTAAGCCCAGAGCGTGCGCTGCATACCCCCGCCGAGCAGCTGTGGGTAGTAGATCCCATCGACGGTACCGTTAACTTTGCCCAAGGCCTACGCCATGTGGCGGTGTCGATCGGCTGGATTGAAAACGGCGTTGCTAAAGTAGGTGTGGTTCACGCGCCTTTCCTAGGTGACACCTTTAGCGCAGCAGAAGGGTTGGGCGCGTTTTGTAATCAGCAGCCGATAAAACCCAGTGGGGCGGATACGCTTGAAAATACGTTGGTAGCCACTGGATTTCCCTACGATAAACAGGCGCGTAAACAACTCTTACCCCGTTTAGAAGCCGTATTAACATACTGCCAAGATGTTCGCCGCAATGGCGCCGCGGCGATTGACCTTTGCGATGTCGCCTGTGGTCGATTGGATGCGTATTACGAAAGTGTTTCACCCTGGGATTTCGTTGCAGGCTGGGTAATAGCCCGCGAAGCAGGTGCGAAAGTCGGGCACTTAACAGAAGTACCTGACGGCGTGCCAGCGGACCTCTACCCTAAGCAACTGCTCGTAACGACCCCGAAGGTTTACGATGCAATGGCATCGCTGCTCAAAAGCATCGATTGAATAAAAGCGGCAAGCAACTGAATAGAAAGCGCAAAAATGGCTTTTCATTTGGTTAATAAAACGCTAGTATACGCACCGTCTTGAAGCAAACGATGTAGGCTAACAATCATTGCTAATCAAGGCATCGGAGTGTGGCGCAGCTTGGTAGCGCGTTGCAATGGGGTTGCAAAGGTCGCAGGTTCGAATCCTGTCACTCCGACCAAAAAAATTATATAAAACGGTCACTTAGCGAATCATGCGGTGGCCGTTTTTTGTTGCTTAACTTTCTAGGTGACATATAGGTGACAGCCGTCCGAAATTTTCACCTTTTGCAAGCCGATTCTGTAGAGAAATGGGGAATTGAATAGCGTCCTTAATAGGAGTTCTTTGGCGGGTTTTTCACCCTGAAGGTTTCACAGTAGGTCAGCCGTTGCACTGCTCCACGGGTGTTGTTTTTTGTTGCCTCTGCCGTTGCGTTTCCCATGCCAACATCTGTCAGCGTGCATTCTTGCTCGATGCGAACATTTGCTAACACTTTCTGAAGTAGATACGAATAGAAAATCCCGTGCGCGTACTGCTCCGAAAAGGTGCCTGCAAGGGCAAGTGGTATCCACTAAGGTTTCCAGCAAACAGGCAGATTCCGGCTTTCCTTTGATAATAGGGAAAATCCCTTATTCCCAGCTTCACCACGTCAGCAGTCAGGCACCGATACCCTAACAAGCCCCAGCTTTCCCCGGCGGTTGCGCTTCAACATGACTTCCGGTTATCCGGTGGCCATCAGCGCCAGCACTGTGCGTAACGTCAAGTCATCCATCTGTCTAAATTCGACAGATAGCCAGCCATCCGAGCGCACCGTCACCCGCAACGGAACCACCTGTACATCATCGCGGCATCCACGCGGTAGCAATCCCCACCTCCACCATCTCGAAACCTTACAGCTACGGGCTTTTTAGCTGCCAGTGGTGGAGCACCTGCAATGCCGGAAAAGTGCCGAGCTCCAGGCACTCTACGCCTCGTGGCTGGTGGGGTGTCGCACAGAGGAACCTAGCGTTTTTTCAGGTGAGGCAAAACGCAGCGGGAAATTGCGGAAGCGGTGGGGGTAACCCACCCAACCGTAGGCAATGTCTTGGATGGTAAAAAAGGAAACGGTTTCGAAATTTACCAGCCTGAAGAATTGCCAGCGCCCGATGATTTTGACGATGAAACCGAATGGCATCCCCCGGTGGTTTCGCGCATTAAAAGTGCGCGGTTTTACTGCGCGAAGTTGTGCGCGGATTGCGTGAAGATAGTGCGTGAAGGCGGTGCGTGAAATGCGTACCAACAGTGCGTACTTTTTGCCTCTGGATTGCGTACTGGTACGAACGCACAATTCGTACCGGAGCCTCGTACCACTGTTCGCGCCTTGAGTTTTCCCTAGTAGTTCAGCGCCAGCAATATCAGGTTTTATCAGGTTCCAATGTTAAGTTTTGACAGGTTCCTATGCTAGGAATTGCTAGGCTTCCGGCTGCGCACCAGACGTGCGCACCAATACCATAACGAACGCACAATTCGGACATAGGGTTCGGACAAAGTTCGCGCGAACAATGCGAACCTAAGGCGCGAACCAGTGCAATCTCCCTTATAGAAACCTTATGGTATTCCTGCCTCGCTCCCTTAATGCGACCTTAGTGCTTTTGGCATCAATACCCTTGACGTAAAACGCCCCAGCAAAGGCCAGGGCGCGGTTAATGATGTGGTCAGTGTACCCGGTGCGGTGCGGGTGTTTTCCTCAACTGGTCGAGCATTCCCCGCTGTTCTGCATGTTCGAGTAGTTCATCCTCTGACGTGTCCAGCGCTTGGGCAATATCAGCAAGGGCATAGACTGGCTGGCCTTGATCGTTGTACCCGGCGGGCTTCAGTTCCGGGAAGTGTTCGTTCATTCCCTCCCGTAGTGTTTCAAGGATCGGCAGACGCAGGAACGGCGGGTGTTGCTCATCATAGGCGCGGGCAACCATTGCATCAGTATCGCCACGCTCGATGCCTCCGAAGAACTCACGGCGGGCCTTGCGTTCGACGCTATCCAGTAACGCGGCAATATGGCTGGCTAGTGGCTTCTGCAAGCGCTCTGGGGGTACGCACAGCGTATGCGCTGCCCATGTTTGCCCAGCGGTTAAGTGATCCAGCGGTTGCCCACTGTTAGCGGCTTGGGTCAGTGATTCGCGTGTGATAATCATATCGTCACCAATTTAGAGTGGTTACTTTTGGTGGTTATTGTTGGTGGTTACTACGCGGCGGTTGGCGGTAAATCATTATCTAGCATAGTATTCACCAGCCCTTGCAGGCGTGTAAGGCGTAAACGCACCAGGGCAGCAAGTGCCCCCGGTGGTAGTCGCTGCTCGATGGTTTCCAGTGTATCCGCGCATCCCATCAACGTGTCTTGATCGGGTGTTGGTTCCAGCGCCAGCAACACAGCGTGGGCGCTCTCTGCCAAGTCAGCGTCGATACTGCGCAGGCTGGCGGCAAGGCGACGTGCTTCAATGGTGGTTTCATCCAGCATGGCGACTACCTCCCCGTAGTTCATTGTTAGCGGCGCGTCTGCCTGAATTGTCGCGGGCAGCCTCCCGTGGTTCAGCGCTGGCGGCTTGCTGCCAAGTGGTCACATAGCGCTGTGCTGCTTGTAGAGCATCCCTTGCTGGGCGCATCCCAAGGCAGCGGGTCAGCAGCCGTTCATCCTCTGGCACCAAAGCGCAGTGCTGGCGAATCAATCGCAGCCATTGCGGGGCATGATCGACCACGGTCGCGGTGGTAGTTGTCTGAGTAACAGCGGCAAGGGTAGGCGGCAAACTCGGCCATACCGCCTTGGCGTTTGCCAGCGCTTGCGGATCGTTCAGCAGGCGGCGGCAATGAGCGCGGGCGGTGGCGTCATCCGGTGCAACTTCAAAAACGTCATCCAGTACCACTGCCAACTCGGCAGCGGCTTCCTGTGTTAGTTGGGCCATGGCCTCACGCGCCAGCGCTTCTACCAATCCCAATGAACGGCCCACGGCTTTCAGGCCACCAATAATGGCCGCAATCTCTGCCGGGGTGGTGGGCGAGTGTTCGGCCTGAACTTCCCGTGCCCATTGATTCGTCCCTGTCGAATCTGAACGGGAACAGCGGGAACGCCGGGAACATCCCTGTTTTGTATGGCCTTTTTCTGTTCCCGGTGGCGGGAACGTTGCGGGAACAGCGGGAACACCTGCCCTTAACCGACGCTGCTGGAGCACATCGCGCAAGCTCATTGGTCAGCCTCCTTGGGAAGTACCGCATATAGACGTTTGATTGTGCCGTTCACGCGCTTATTGACGGCCAAGCGCCCGGCTTCTTTCTCATACAGCCAGTTGGCGTCATCCAAGACAGCCGCAATCGTCTTGGCATCAAAGCCTTTGGCAGCTTCTTCAAGCTCGGCCTTCTGGAAATAGAACACGCGGTCATTACCTACGTTTGACCAGTAGCCTGCTCGCTGGTGAACGGTGGGCTGGTGTTGGTCTGGCAGGTAGTCAGGCTTCGTGGGCACTAGTTCACTAAAGCGAGAATCCCCGTGGCGCTCGATAAAACTCCTTACTCCTTCCAGGATCGCTGTGTCTTCGGGGGGTAGGCTCCCGCGCTCGTTCTGCCATAGCGCAAAGCAAGTGGCGATAGCATCAAGCGCGTAGCCCGGCTGCCAGCCTGTAATGCCTGCCTCTGTTGCCAGTTCACCCGCCATTGCCAGTAGGCCAAACGCGCCAGCGGCACGGCTGGAAACGCCATCCTGTGTGCCAATGAAGGCCGGGTCTTGCATGATCTCGTGATACAGCGCGGGTAAGTCGTCACGCTTGAGCAAGTAGTTGATAAACGCCATGCCTGCGTGGCCGTAATGTTCTGCCGTGGCGCTTTTGATAGCGTTGGCAAAGTCGCTAGGGTTCATGCCCTGGGTATCGTCAAAGGCACCGTAGCGGCGGCCAGTAGCGGGAATATCCAACAAGCGGGCATCCTGTCCCGCCTTGGCTGTCTTGCCTGCTTCGCCCATGTGAGACGCTAGGCTGCGTTCGCCACTAGACAGCAACATCAAGCGCCAGCGTTGCGCTTCACGAATACCGCCTGTACGTGCAGCACGTTGTTTACCGACGCCGTTGGCTACCATGTACACCATGCTCCCGGCTTCGTGTGGATTCGCTTGGCTCAGTTCATCCAGCACCATGCAGGTGTCGTTTTGAGACGCGGCTAGCGCCTCCACGCCGTTTCCGGTCGCAGCCCATGGGCGTAGGAATTGCGGGCTGCCCCACACACTCGCGGCTATTTGTAGCCCGGTAGTCTTGCCCTTGCTGGAGCCACCACGCAGGTTGAAACCCAAGCCTCCCGCTGCTTGTTGCTTAGCGGGCCATATCAACGGCCCCGCTAGTGCTACGCATACGCACATCACCATGATGGGATTGTTGTTGGCCTTGCTGGCAACGTCTTCACGCCAGCCCGCTAAGGTGCCCCGCGTTTCAAAGTACGTGGCACGCATGGCTTCAGCGCTAAAGCTGTAATCCTGATTGCCTAGCGTGCGGTGGGGCAGCACAAAGGCGCTTGCGTTGTCATGCCAACCTGTCGTGGTAGCGGCCACAATGCGGCCCTTGGGGTGACTGTCCATGATGAAGTCAGCCAGCTTGGCACGGTGTTTCAGGCTGTGAGTGTGGCCCATGTCTAGCAATTCCCGGCGAAGCTCGGAACCGCCTTCACTGAGTAGCCGCATGGGTAGCACACGCTCACACCATCGGCCCTCGCTGTTTCTGAATCGCAATTGACGGCCAAAGTTACCACCATGCTCGTCGCGGCTGATTGCTGTCACTTCGATGGGGTCAGCAATGCGCACATCATCGCTCACCAGTTCCCCGTTGCGCTGCTTGGTGCCATGCCACCACAGCCCGGCAGGCTTAACCTTGTCATCAACCACAAACGGTGCGTTATGGTTAGCGAAACATGGCCGCTTGATCTCTGGGGTGAGTGGATCGCCGTCTTGTGGGTCGGTTTCCTGCCCCATTGGCGCGTTTGTTCCCGGTGTTCCCGCCGTGTTCCCAGTGGGAACGGTGTCAGGTTTTTTTGCTAACCTGCTGTTTTTACTTGGCTCCTTGGTGCTTGTTCCCGCTGTTCCCGGTGTTCCCGCTAGAATTCGAGAAGGGTGGCTGCTAATGGGGGCTGTCGTGTCGCTGACTTTCCTAAACAAGTCCAAGTTATCGTCTGGCTGCCAACTCATAAGCCATGCTCCTTGCGGCACAAGGCCACGTCGGCAAAGTCGGTGCAGCGCTGGCAGTCAGCGCAGAAGGTCGGCATCAACACCTTGGCCCCAATAGCCAGCGCAGCCAGCCGTGCCTTAGTGACGCCGGGGTTGCCATCGGTGAAGCGGTCGTCATCAGCAGCTAGGGTGATGGTGATGTTGTCCGGTAGGTGCTGGCGCAAACGGCGGGCCACGGCTTCCAGGTTGTCCGCATTACGCGCCACGACCACGGGCACGTTCATCGCCTCGTAAAGCGCAGCGGCGGTTGCCCAGCCCTCAGCGACCAGGACGCGCTCAGCGCCAGCCAGCTTGCCCACCAGCCCGGCCACGCCTTTAACACGTCCGCCAAATAGGGGGCGCTTAGCACCATCGGGAAAGATACGTTCCAGGTTGACCAGTTCGCCGTCATAGAACAGCGGCACCAGCAGTGCAGAATCACGTTGGCGTAGGCCATGCGGTGCCAGGCGCTTCTTGGTCAGGTAAGAGTGACCAGGGTCAGCAGCGCCAGCCATGGCCCACCAGCGGCGGGCCTGTTCGGCTGTATTGACCTGTTGTTGGCGTCGTTCGGTCTCGCGTTGCTCCTTGGCTCGCATTGCAGCCAGCCGGGCTTCAGCAGCGGCGGCGGGGTCAGCTTTGCTGCCAGTGGTGACGGTATGCTGCTCCCCGGTATGCCAGAAGCCATAAACAGCCACTTCCAGCGAGGGGCAGACGTACCAGCCGTTGCGGTTGCCCTTGGCCTTGTCGGCGGTATCGAAGCGGTGAACGTCACCATCTGCACGGATCGCCAGCCCGGTAACGCCATACGCGGCCAGGGCATCGCCTAGCGCCTGCTCGATGGTGCTATACTGGCGGCACTCTGACTTATGGATACTCCCATGCTCCCGGCCCACATAGGCCGGGGTTTTTTTTGCAAACTCAGTCATTGGCTTTTTCCTCCGCCACTTGCTGAGATGTTGTGCTTCGTTGCGTTAAGCAGCGCCAGCCGTTAGCTAGTAGGTGAGCAAGTTCATACATCGTCATCACCTCCTCTCATCAATACTTCATGGCTGATAAAGGCGGCGCGCTCATCCAGGTCATTGGCGATAATTTCCAACGCTTCCAGCAAGCCTTCGCGGCAATAGGTGCTGGTATCCTCATCGTGCAATACGCTCGCAATCGCGCTCACTGCATGGCTGGCGCGGCGCATGATGAATACGTCACCCGTTAAGCCCGCATTATTGAAATAAAGCTGATCTTGAAGGGTCATGATGCAGCCCTCCCGGCAACGGCTGCTTCAGCGGTGCTGGCATAACCTTCACCTTCGGCCAGCCAATCGAGCACATCCTTAAGCCGGTAGCGGATCGCGCGCCCCCGGCGAATAAAACGTGGTGCGGGCTTGCCCAGAAGGGTGCCGGTGCAACGGCTCTTGCGTGCAGTGGTAGGGGCGGCGGGAATCAGGCCGGGGAATACTGCCGTCTCGGGAAGTTCGATAAGCGCCGGGTCGAAGCCATCGCGGTAGCGGGCCAGGGCATTGGCGAGGGTGTTGCTTGAGTCGTGTTGCTTGGTAGGCATTTGAGCGTCTCCACGTTGCTGGTTGACGCTTCCATGGTGAAGTTGGCGAAAGCAATGAAACCGATATGGGCAACATTAAAAGCTACATTGCCAAGTTGCCGTACTACCATGAAAGCGTCTGTATGTTGCTAGTTGACGCTCTCATGGTGGCGTGATCTCGCCCGGCATAGGTGCAGTTGGACTGGGGGCTAGTCCAGTATCAATCCAAGTCAGCTTTTTGAACCGGCAGCATCCGATTCAAAATCGGGCCTAGTGTGTTGCGACTTGCTGGCGCTCTAATATCGCTCAGTTTTAAATCATCCAGAAGCTCATCAGCCACTTCGTATGGCTGTCTTATCTCACGGTACCCGTACTGCAAAGCCATCAGAGCCGCGATGATGCGCTGATAGGTAGCTTCTCGCCTGGGGTGTAGCTCGTCATTCTCGCTCTCGCTGGCATTTTTCCCCGCAGGCATGACGCGCAGCGCTTCGGGTATGTCGTCATCCTTAATACCTGACGCTCTCAGCCATCGGCAAACCTCTTGGCGTTCGATGGTTATACGAATATCCTCGTTCGCGTTAGTCTGCCAAGGCACATCCCCATGCCGCCAGTCTACCCACCATGTATCAGTGACGCTGAGGAGAAACTCCTCATCGCCCGTTTCTTCATCTACTGTGGTCGGGTATAAATCTTGTTGGAACTCCTTATGTAAAACTTCAACATGATATGGCGTCAGATAACCATCTTTGGCTGCGCAGATAATGACGCGACACCATTCCTTATATTCTTTGATCTCGTGATCAAAAATATTGCCGGTTTTAGCCAAGGAAATATCAAAACCGGTCAGTAATGCCGCAACATCATCAAAACTCAGCCTAGCGGCAACGTGCCAGGGTGAAAGTGCCATGCGCTACTCCTCGCGCTCACTTCATGAAAGGTGGCCGGCCAGCACGGTGAAGTGATCCGTACGTTCGGGAGCTACCCTAGGCCAGCCAAGCGGGGCAGGCTTACGCCATCGGCGCCAGCCTCATCGAACTATCGTTAGGGGAATAGCAGTCTCTTGCTCAGCTTGACGGCTTGGGCCTTGATTCACGAATGCCTCCACTGCATCGCGGGTATGGTCAGGCCGTAAGTGGGCATAGTGCTGGATGGTTGTTTGAATATCGGAATGCGCCATCAGCTTGGAAACTGTCAGCAAGTCGATACCTGCCATTACCAGCTGGCTGGCGAAATTATGCCGCAAGCTATACAGCAGCAGGTCATCAGGCAGCCCGGCGAGCTTGCGCACATTTGCCCACGGTTTTTGCATGGCTGTTCTATCCATACGCTGCCCATTGCGTTGCGAGGGGAATACCAGGCCTGTCTTTGGTTCGCCCACGTGCTGGTGCCAAGTGGCCAGTGTCTTGAAGGCCGCTGAGGATAACGGGAAGGTCATAGGCTCGGAATGGTGGTGCGCCGTTTTCTCTATCACCTTGCGGATCGTGCCAAAGGTCAGATTGACGTGTTCCCAGCGAAGGCCGGTTATATCGCCGGGCCGAAAACCGGTGTAGTACATGGTCAAAACCCACGGCTTGACGTGATCTACATAAGCCGCGCCATCCAGGTCGGGCAGGTATGATTTTCCATGGGCTCGACTACGGCGGCGCTGCTCACGCTTTTGCTCTTGATACGCATCCAGGCCAGTAAATAGTGCCTCGGCTTCATCATGCTCCAGATAGCGACGTTGTGATGCTTGCTCGGCCATATCGTCGTCATTCATCGCTGGCTTTTGTAGCTTGACGCCCGCCAGTGGGTTGGCCGGTATTACCTTGCGCTCGGTGGCGTGCATCAGCATGGCGTGCATGGCGTCGAAAGAACGCTTGAGGCTACCAAAGGCGAGTGGCTTTTCTTTGGCTTCTTGCCGAGCTTGCCAGCGTTCAACCTCCGCACGGGTGAGGCTGCTCATAGGTTTGTCGAGCCAGTCAGCAAAATCTTTTTGGATTCTGCGAAGCGTGCCTTTGCCGTCCTTCTTGCGATTTTGATAGGCGGTGTATGGGCCATCTAGGTAAGCTCCCAGCGTTTGATCTTGCTGGCGCTGCTGCTCGGCCTTGGCTTCCTCTAACACGGCGCGTGGGTCGCCACCTTGCGCGACGATAGCTAAGGCTTCGGTAGCATTTGTGCGTGCTTGAGTGAGCGTCAGTGTTCCGTAAGTCCCTAGCGTCATCAAGCGGCGCTTGCCGGCCTTGGTGCGGTAGTAGAGCCGGAATGTCAGGCCGCGTTTACCAGGGCGCACATGGAAACCTGCCAAGTCGGTGTCCCAGACATCTCCCGGCGGTATATCTTTTGCCAGCTTCTCCACGCTTTTAGCGGTCAGTTTCACTCGGGTCTCGGTGCCTGCCATGATGGCCTCAATTTCTAGGTGACAAATAGGTGACACTCGAAGGATATAACGGGGTACAGCGGGAAACAACAAGCAAACTCTAATAGGCTTACTTTATATATTATATCAGTGGCTTATGGTGTTTTCTTGTTTCTGTCAGTGTCTGCTTAAATATGGGATAAACGGAATGGGGTTGCAAAGGTCGCAGGTTCGAATCCTGTCACTCCGACCAAACAGATGAAACGGTCACTTAGCTTTTTAAGCGGTGGCCTTTTTTTATTGCTGTTGATTGTTAGCGGTAAGCCGCCTGAACCTTATCTTTTAATTGTCTGATTCAAGCAACACAGCTTAAGCCATCGCTGAAAGCAAACGCAGCGCAAAACATAACACTAGTTAGGGTAATAGCCACTGCGCAAAATAGCCTGTTGAATAGGCAAGCCCGGCAGCGGCGGTGCCCATCAAAAAAGTGCGAAAGCCCGAGCGCCAAGCGGGAAGGCCGTAAACCGCGCTCTTAAGCATACCAATAGCCAGGAACACGATGCCTGCTAGCCCCAGGCTAGCTAGAAACTGCGAAGTGGTTTCTAAACCAGTTAATGTATAAGGCAGTAATGGCAGGGTTCCTACTACTAAAAAAGCAACAAAGGTAACTAACGCTGAACGAAGGGGGCTAAGCCCAGCAGACGACAGGCCATGCTCCTCTTGTAACATGGTGGCTACCCATCTATCGGGTTCGCTGCATAGGGTATCGACAACGTGCTCAAGTAGCTCCCCTTCAAAGCCTTTTGCATGGAATAACTGACGAATCTCTTCGCGTTCGCCTTCGGGCACTAAGTCTATATGCTGCCGTTCGATGCGCTCTGTACTGGTGATCTGAGCCAACTGTGCCTGCCCAGCTTCGTAATTGCTAAAAGCCATGCTGAAGCCATCAGCAAGTAGGTTGGCAAAACCTAGTACCAGCGCCACCTGTGGTGAAAAACCTGCGCCAAAAGCGCCTGAAACCACCGCAAACGTTGTCACACAGCCATCAATACCACCCAGCACAGCATCTGGAAGTGTTGATGCTTTTACAGGGGTCGCCAGCCGCTTGCGCACGGCTTCAGGGTGATGTTCTTCTAGAAGGCTTTCACGACTTGGAGTGGGCACGATGTGACCTCACGCTAATGTCACTTTAAAGGTCCTCCAATTCCTCAGCATCACGCATCATGCGCATAATTTCATGCTGCTCTAGGGCAAGTACGCCGTTTAATAACTCCTCGACAGCACTAGTCTCTGCTCTTGATGATAAATAACGATATAGATCAATTAACTGGTTATGTATCAAAAGTAATGAGTGCATAACCTCTTCGGAATTCATTTGCAGGTAATTAGTGGTGTTGAGCTGTTCGAATGTGAAGGAGTGTTTGTCGAAATACTCTGCACACCACGTATCAAGGACCCCAGGCCTACCACTCGTTATGGTTAATGCTACCACCTGGCTGAGCTCTCGTTCATGCTTTGACAGGTAATCAAAAAGCATACGAAGTCTTTCCTGGTGAGATGCTTGTGAGGCATGCTCGAAAACATCAGCCAAGTCAGTATGTAGTTTACGTGTCAGTTCCAGCACATCTTGAATCGTTTCGACTGTCATTGTTCAACCTGCCTGCATAAAGATAAAACGCATCCCGACTAAGGACATTACTCATAGCTCGTCCCAAATTCGCTCACGCAAGTCATCGTTGAGTTCCGATACCTTACGCATACGATTGAGCGCGGCATCTGCCATGTCTCCTGCGATGTTGTGGTAGCAAGTTGCCATTGATCCTGGTGTTTGAGGTCCTTCGAAACCTAGCATGCAGCTGCCTAACTTATTGTAAATAGGAGCCACTGTTGTAATAAAATCCAATTCATGTCGAAGCGCATCGTTGAATGCTTCTAGCCAGATTCGCTGTAGCTTGGCAGCTGAATGAGTGGCTTCTACCCAAGGGTGATACCAAAGCATCAGCATAGTATCGTTGTTGATGTCATTCGCTGTCAGGTTGGGGAACATTAATGTTGTCATTGTGTTGACTCCTCATGTGTACTTATAAAAAGCATAGTCACACTCAACGTAGACGTGGTGGTTATTAGCTATTCATTTGACGCTGATCATGTTTTTAATTCATTGCAAATAGGTTTTGTTTTTTAGTTTGATCAATATCTAAGAATATCTCGTTAATTTTAAAATGGTGTTTTATTTTTTTTTCGGTTTATTAATACCTTACGGATTTGTTAGTGGGCTGTACGTTTTATTATTGGTTGCTAAAATTCTAGTTTTTAAATTCAAATTATTTTATTTAGCCTTTTTAATAAAAATCGATTGTAAATGTTTTGTATAATTTATTTATGGACGAGATGGTAGGAGCACAGAAAGTGATACAGAGAATCGAACGTTATGATAGGTCACGCTCACTCGTTATTTATTGATTTTAGTCATGAATATATAATTTCAATGAGCGAAAGTTTTGAAGATATGGTTAAGTTTAATTATCAATTTGAACTGCATGCTTGAAAAATTTTATTGTAATACAATAGCTTAAGAGAACGGCCGTGGTTTGATGTTTAAAAAACTAATTATGCAGTAGGAGTTTGATAACGTATTTGCATTCAAATTCTAGCTATAAGTACTTATATTTAACACATGATAAATAATTATAAAAAATGATTAGCGGTTCAGCTGGTTATATTCATTCACTTTTTTTAATAAAGTTGATAAATGTCATGGAAAAAAAAGTTCGGCTTGGTCTACGATTGCGTTATCGACGATTTTACAGCCGCCTTAGGCCAAATGGAGAAGCAAGCATATGAATAAACAAGTAGCGCATAATTTTCTACCACAAGAGCAGCTCGATTTAGCTTATTCTCACGAGTCAATAGAGCTTAACCGATACCGATGGTTGGCACTTAGTTTTCTTCCGATTGACCCCTCTGTCAGCCGCTTGATGAGCTCGATCGGTCTAGAGTGTGTACACCGTCTTAGTAGCTTGCAAAAAGCTGCCCTGCAGATAGGGTTAAGTGCTTGTATAAATAATTCACCTACATGGGAACTTCCAAGATTTTATAAGAATAACAGTCGACATTTTTTTGTTGTTGATGAGCGTATGGGGCATCATCTACTTGAGCATGCTGAAGAGGCTGCCTACGAAACGTATGTTTTCTTTAACTGGCTATTAGAAACTAACGCCACGCCTGAACTTTATCGGCCGTTGTGGAATTGCGTTAATCAAAAAAATAATGAATTAAATATAATTAAAGAATGCCGTGAAAATTGGAAAGTCCAAATATTTTAAGAGGGTGATTCTGTAACAGAAAAAGTATAACTAGTTTGATTTTATATTTTCAATGGGGGTGTGCAATGTCGAATTTATTGAAAAATCAAAAAACAGTAAATCAGCCTTTGTCTAATGCCTTCCTGTTAGTAAATAAACTTTGGGATTTTTTTTTCTGAGCAAATGTTTATAGTCCGGATTGATGATAATAAGAAATTTATTATCGTAGCAATCAATTCTTCCCAGAAAGCCAGGCTGGATGATGACCTTGAGTATGTTGGCAAACACCTTAATCAGCTGTTTACAAAACCGCTCGGTGAAGAAATAGTGGTTAACTGTGCTCGGTGTTTAGAAGAGTATTCGTTATCTCATTATAATGCGTTAGAGGTAAATATTTACGAAAGAAAACTTGATGAAGACTGCCAGCTTTGTTTAACGCCTATTGCTAATTTTCAAGGATGCTTGACTCACTTGCTTGGAATTATCCATAAAGATAATGTTAAGGAAAAAGCAATGTCGCTGAATGATTATATTGAAAATGAAGTGGAAAAACGGGTCATTGAGCGCACTGCAACATTAATGGCTACCAACGCGCAGTTGTCATACCTGGCAAATCACGACTATCTCACGGGTACATACAGCCGACGCTATCTTTTAGAGTTTGCTAATGCTGAAATAAAGCGCGTCTGTCGTTATGGACTATCGCTTTGTCTCATGATGCTTGATCTTGATAATTTTAAATCAATTAATGATAAACAAGGACATTTTGTGGGAGATCAAGCGTTAAAGGAAGTTGCGAAAACTATCCTTGAAACCGTGCGTGAATGCGACAGCGTAGGGCGGTATGGTGGCGACGAGTTTATGGTTGTACTGCCAGAAACAGATGTTTCTGGTGCTTTATTAATTGCTGAGCGGCTTCGAGCTGCTTTAAATCGTGTCAATATTTCTATTAGTATTGGTATCGCAGAACTAGAACATGAAGATATTTACATTGAGGCACTAATTAATAAAGCGGATTATTTGCTTTTAAAAGCTAAACAAAACGGGCGCAATAGAATTGAATCTATTGCTATTGATGATGTTGATCGATCACCCACTAAAGTTTGGTGATGATCTGTTTTTTTTGGCTATAGTGGCTAAACCGATAGGGTCTAGAATAAAGTAATCATGTCTATTTGCTGAAAGCAGACCCTCGTTTTCGAAGCGGCTAATAATACGACTGACGGTTTCAGAGGCCATACATAAATAATTTGCTATCTCCTGTCTTGACATGGCTAGCCTGAAGGCGTTCGGAGAATACCCTAGTTCACTAAACTTATTAGACATAGTGATAAGAAAATACGCGAGTCTGGCGTCTGATGGCTGACTTAGTGTCCGCCACAAACGCGCATGTTCCGTACGAATTGACCTGCTTAAGACTCTTAATAGCTTATTGTGATTCTCTTGTGCTATTAAGTACTCATCTATATTTCTGAATTTTATTAGCGATAGTGAAGATGTTTCTATTGATGTAACAGGACCGCAATAGTGATGTTCACATATCGAGTCTAGCCCTATTATATCGCCAGGCAAGAAAAAGTGAGTGATTATTTCACTTTCTCCTGGTTTTCTTATATGACTTTGCTTTAGTAAGCCGCTATGAACAAGATACAACCCATTAAATTTATCTCTTTCTGTTATCAATAGGGTCTTTTTGCGTAATGTAAATAAAGGTTGAGAAAGATCCCTGAGTGATTTTATTTCGTTAATTTTGGTTGATGTAAATATTTCTGTTTTTTTATTTTTAAGTTTTGAAAAAATGTAAGGGGTATCCACGTCGTCCACCTTTGGTGTGCAAGCGTTTTACACGTCAAGCGTGTGTAAAGCTGTTGTTAATTTTTTATTTTAAAATATAATTTAAGCGGAAAGTTTTTGCTGATCTAATAAATTATAATATTATTTTATTTTTTAAATAATTCAATACAATTTTGAATATATTTTCTGATTCGGTATTTTTTCTGGGTGATGATTTCTGTAAAAATAATGAGTTAGCTTATTAATATGAAGTGGAGTTTTTTCATTACAATCATGCTTTTTATGTATGTATGTCGTATAGTTTTATTATAAAATTAGACCTTTAGTATTTTTAAGATATTGTAAGTTATAGCATTTTAAGATGATAATGGTTAAGAAACGATGATAGCGTTAAACCGTGCTCCGCCCATGCTTTTTCTATCAGTGAACAGTTAGTTGTTTAAATATACGAAGCAGCATAATGTTAGATTAAATGTAGATAAAAGCCATTTTTTCTTGAGAGAATACGCCTAGTGTAAAGAAGTTTGGGGGAGTAGTTTTTTTGCGCTGTATCATTTCCTTGTTACTTTATAGGCAAGCGCAGTACTGCAGCGCAGCAACCTGATGTAAGCTGACGATATCTTCATCAATGGAGCTTATCGATGGAAAACCCTCAATCACCTGCCCAGCCATCATCAGACTGGCACAGCGCCTCTATTGATAAAGCGCTTGAGTGGCAGGCCGTTACTCCTGATGGTTTAACTACCACTGAAGCTCAAGCACGGCTAGAGCGCTGTGGGCCAAATCGCCTCCAGCAGGCCAAGGGGCGTCCCTGGTATCGACGTTTATTGGATCAACTTAATAATATTTTAATTCTTATACTGCTGGTGGCTGCTATTGCCAGTTTTCTGCTTGGACATGTGATAGACGCGGCGGCCATTGTGGGTGTGGTGGCCGTGATTGCACTGATTGGATTTATTCAGGAAGGAAAAGCTGAGCAGGCACTCGATAGCATCCGCAACATGCTGTCTCCTCAGGCCAATGTTTTACGTGACGGCAAGCGCACTACCATTCCTGCTGAAGCATTAGTGCCGGGGGATATTGTGCTTGTGGAGAGCGGAGACCGAATACCTGCAGACGTGCGGCTTATTGAGGCGCGGCGTTTTCGCACCGACGAGGCGGCTTTAACAGGAGAGTCGGTACCTGTTGAAAAGCAGATTGATCCAGTTGACCAAGATGCGGATCTTGCTGAGCGAAGTAGTATGGCGTTTGCCAGTACGATCGTGGTGCAAGGGAATGCCCGTGGTTTGGTAGTTGAAACGGGGCGCTACACCGAAATTGGCAAAATTTCTGAACTTCTGCGCGGTGTTGAAAAAATCAAAACGCCATTGCTTCAGCAGTTAGATCGAGCAGGCAGGGTTCTCGCAATTTTTATCTTAGCGGCGGCAGCCATCACTGCGTTGCTGGGCACGATACTTCATGATCAGCCCGCAGCGGATATGTTCATGGCTGCTGTGGGGCTGGCGGTTGCCGCTATACCCGAAGGCTTACCCGCTA
The DNA here is from genome assembly GCF_003989795.1 of Vreelandella andesensis. Lineage (GTDB taxonomy): Bacteria > Pseudomonadota > Gammaproteobacteria > Pseudomonadales > Halomonadaceae > Vreelandella > Vreelandella andesensis. The sequence continues at coordinate 132,799 of NZ_RZHG01000028.1, read as the reverse complement.
TCGTCACCATTGGACTTGCGCTTGGCGTGCAAAATATGGCGAAGCGCAACGCTATTATTCGCCGGCTTCCTGCGGTGGAAACGCTAGGCTCTATCTCGACTATTTTTTCTGATAAAACGGGCACGCTGACGCGCAATGAAATGACAGCCCAAGCGATTTGGCTGGGTGACGAGCAGTTTTTCATCGATGGTATTGGGTTTGAGCCTAAAGGCGCTTTTTATCGACTGCACGCCAACGGTGAACAGGAATCAGAGGCTGTTGATGTCGATGGTGTTTCTTTATTAGGTGACTTTTTACGTGCCGGCGTATTGTGCAACGACACTGAGTTGCATCAGCAGGCGGGGCAGCATCAAATTTATGGCGACCCGACAGAGGGCGCGTTGGTGGTTGCTGGAGAGAAAGCAGGCGTTAGTACGTCGAAGGTGCGCGAGCAGTTTCCACGGTTAGATGCGATCCCTTTTGAGTCAGATTTTAAGTACATGGCCACGCTGCATGAAGAAACCGATGGACAGCGTGTCATCGTAAAGGGGGCGCCTGATCGCTTGATAGAGATGTGCGATAGTGTTGCTACCTCGCAAGGCACTGTCGACATTGATCGTACTGAATGGGAACACCGTATCCACGAGCTTTCTTCGCGAGGTTTGCGTGTTTTAGCCATTGCAGATAAACCAGCCACTGCGACTGCGATCGACGAGCTTGACCATCATCATATTGAAGGCGGCTTGCGCTTATTAGGAATTATTGGCTTGCTGGATCCGCCAAGAGAAGAAGTTATTGAAGCGGTTAAGCTTTGCCAACAAGCGGGTATTCGTCCCGTTATGATTACTGGCGATCATGCTTCGACAGCGCTTGCTATTGCTAAGCAGTTAGGTTTTTCGCAAATCCAAAAAGCGCTTACTGGACGAGAAATTGAAACGATGTCCGATCAAGCGCTTGAAGAGATCATTTTAGACGTTGATGTGTTTGCTCGGGCATCGCCAGAGCATAAATTGCGTTTAGTTAAGGCAATGCAGGCGCGGGGCGGTGTCTGTTCAATGACTGGAGATGGCGTTAATGACGGACCCGCTTTAAAACGGGCAGATGTCGGCGTTGCTATGGGGATGCAAGGAACTGAGGCAGCAAAAGATGCGTCCGAGATGGTGCTGGCGGATGATAATTTCGCAACGATAGTCAGTGCTATTGAAGAAGGCCGAAAAGTTTACGATAACATCCGTAAAACCATTACCTTTATTCTACCCACCAATGGCGCTCAGGGCTTGGCCATCATGCTGGCAGTGCTGTCCGGCTCGGTGTTGCCGGTAACGCCACTGCAGGCCCTTTGGGTGAATATGGTGGTGGCAATTACATTAGGGCTAGCATTAGCGTTTGAAATCGGTGAGAAAGATTTGATGGCTCGTCAACCCAGAGACCCCAAGGCACCGCTGCTTGATCTGTTTTTATTGTGGCGAGTGTTTTTTGTTTCTGTGCTGCTGCTTATCGGTGTTTTCGGGATGTTTTCTTGGATACTAGGCCAAGGAGGTAGCGAAGCCTTGGCACGGGCAGGAGCGGTTAATATGCTGGTTACAGGGAGTGCAGCTTATTTAATCAATAGCCGCTTTTTAATTAACAGTACGCTATCGCTAACCGGTATTTTCGGTAGTCGACCGGTTTGGATCGCCATCATCATGGTGATGTTGTTACAAATGGCGTTTACTTACCTGCCCTTTATGCAGATCATTTTTGGTAGCGAAGGGTTAAATCCCGCGCATTGGCTAGCCATCATTTTTAGTAGCGGGGTGATTTATTTGTTAATTGAGGCTGAAAAGATGGGGTGGCGCATGCTCAAGGCCAAGCAGAAATAAGCCAATAGCCTATTTGTGAAAAATCAGCGCTACCTAAGGGGATTGAATAACAAGCCATAGGTGGCGCTAACCCTACTCACGTTAGCTGAGCAGTCTATTTACCCTTGGGCGTGGTGATCCGCAAGTGCGGCTGCAATGGCTTCTTCCCATTGGCCTACGGTAATTTCCCAGTGGGCCATTTCGTCCTGATCTGGCGCACCTTCGGAGGCGGTATTCAGCTCTTCAGGGGAGTAGCGTTCAAAGCAATGCTTGGCGAACGCTTTGGTTTTTCCATCCCGAAGCTGATCAATCATTTCCATACTCTTTATCCTTTCCTTGGTGGTGATATCCACCTTGCCATTGACACCTAGGGAAGGAGTCACGACTGCTTCATGAGTGTAGCGGCTTGATCCCATTTCTGCTCGGCGGTGAGCCAGTAATGGCTTAAAGCACAGCATCCAAAATAATTTTGACTGCAATTCCTGCCAGCAATAGCATGATGAGGTTATCAAACCAGCGATGTGACAAGCGTTTACCAAGCTGGGCGCCGATGGGCATAGCGGCGAGAATGACGAATAGAGCTATGAAACTGTAAAACGTGCGCTCCAGCGTTAGTATGTCCGCACTCAGCAGCGCAGGTATTTGAACGCAGGTGATAGCCACGAAAAATACAGAGATAGAGCCAATAAATACTTGGCGCTCGAGCTGCATTGCATTTAGAAACGTCACCGATGCAGGTGCTGACATGCCCGCTGCGCCCTGCAATACGCCGGCTAGTAAACCAACAGGCAGCACGATACGTTCTGCAGTGGCGAAAGGAAGCGCGAGCTTTCGCCGTGCCAACTTGATAACCAAATAGAGCACTATCGACGCTGCCACACCAAGCGACAAAAAAGTTGGTGACAAAACGACTAACCCCCATGTGCCCAGCACAATGCCTAACCCTCCTGAAAGGGAGAAGACAGCGAGAAATCGCAGTGGTAATAAATGGTGTCGATATTGCCATACTTGTAAAAGGTTGCTGAACAAATTGGGGGCGATTAACACAGCAATGGCCAGCTTCACGTCGTAGAGCATTGTGAGTACAGGTACCACAATGACCGGTACACCAGAACCGATAGCACCTTTGACAATGCCTGCTGCAACCAGCGTTAAAAGAGCAATAATCACGGCGGGTTTCCTGGCGCGCCAGGCACAACGGTCAAGCTGTGCCTGCTTAGTGATGTACTGATGATGTACTGACTTGGATTAGTTACCTAAGAACATAGCAGGGTGTATAAGCATTCCCATCAAGCTTCATGCGTCCTTGGGCGACAAATGAGGTTAACAGCTCATCTAAACGCTGCATCAGTTCTGGTTCGGCGGTTAACTCAAAGGGACCATGCGCTTCAATTGCCCGAATGCCGGGCTCTTTAACGTTACCTGCGACGATGCCAGAAAATGCACGACGTAAGTTGGCCGCCAATTCATGGGTAGGTTGCTCGCGATGAAGCGCTAGACCGCGCATAGCGTCGTGAGTGGGCTCGAAGGGCGCTTGAAAGTCACGCGCAATAGTCAGACGCCAGTTATAGTAAAAGGCGTCCTGGTGCTTGCGACGGAAGTCCGTAATCTCATCAATTTCGTCACGCATTTTGCGAGCGACGGCCACTGGGTCGCCAGTAATAATTGTGTAATAACGGCGGATATCTTTGCCCAACGTATATACTAGAAATTCGTCGATTTTCTGAAAATACTCGGCAGAGTTAGCTGGGCCGGTAAACACGAGCGGGAAGGGGATATCGTGATTGCTTGGGTGAAGCAGTATGCCTAATAAGTAAAGAATCTCTTCTGCAGTCCCAACACCGCCAGGAAAAACAACAATACCGTGTCCCAGACGCACGAATGCTTCCAACCGTTTTTCGATATCTGGCATGACCACCAGTTCGTTAACAATAGGGTTTGGCGCTTCGGCGGCAATGATGCCAGGCTCAGAAATGCCCAGATAGCGGCCATCTTTACGGCGTTGCTTGGCATGGGCGACATTTGCGCCCTTCATAGGACCTTTCATGGCGCCAGGGCCGCAGCCAGTGCAGATGTCTAGATCCCGAAGACCAAGGTGATAACCAACGTCCTTGGTGTATTCGTACTCTTCCCTGGAAATCGAGTGGCCACCCCAGCACACCACCAAGCTGGGGTCACGTCCTGGCTTCAATGCGCCTGCCTTACGCAGGATATGAAACACCGCGTTGGTTGTGCCTTCACCCGTGGTTAGATCAAACCGCTTGTGGTGCTGAATTTCGTTATAAACATAAACTATGTCGCGAAGAATCGATGATAAGTGTTCACGTATACCGCGAATCATACGCCCGTCGACAAAGGCTTCTGCAGGGGCATTGGTTAACTTAAGACGGATGCCTCGGTCTTGCTGCAAGACTTCAATATCAAAGTCTTTATAGGCTTCCATAATGGCCAAACTATCATCCGTTGGGCTACCACAGTTAAGCACTGCGAGTGCGCAACGGCGTAGTAGGTCATGCAAGCCACTTTTCGAGGTGCTTTTTAAGCGGTTGACTTCATGCTGGGAAAGCACTTCGAGGCTTCCTTCCGGGGAGATAATGCTGGAAATGGTGGCGCGCGGCACGGAGAGTTGCGTCATTAGTTTGGCTGTCCCTAATCATATTGTTAACGAGACTACATACTATCACGGCCTTTACTGACTGAATTCAAGCAATAAGAGTAGTGTCGGCCCTAAGCGCCCGTTTAATAAGTGATTGTGCTACCCTGTGCTTTCGTTGAGAGCACACAGTGACTAGTCAAGATGGCGCTTTATTATGTTTAATGCCCAGTATTTTCGGACGTTTATAACGTTAGTTGAAACGGGGAGTTTCACACGAACCGCGCGCCGTTTGGAAATGACGCAGCCTGGCGTCAGCCAGCATATTCGCAAATTGGAAAGCTATTTAGATAAACCGCTGATAGAAAGAAAGGCCAGAAGCTTTACGCTAACGGAGTCTGGGAGAAGGGCTTACGATTATGCGTTGAAGCTGTTTGCCGAACATGAACAGTTTCGCCATGCGTTAGATGACGATTCATTGGATAGCGGCGAGTGTCGGATTGGCTCACCAGGAAGTGTTGGGCTGATGTTTTATCCCTTCATTCTTGGCCAGCAGCAGATGCATCCCAATTTAACGGTAAATTACAGTTTTGCGTTTAATCATGAAATCGTTAATGACCTGCTTGAAGGCCGGTACGATATTGGCATTGTGACTGAGAAGGTTAATCACACCGAACTTACCTGTACAGTGTGGCATAAAGAGCCACTATGTTTAGTCGTGCCAGCTGATTTTGCCGGCAGTACGCTATCAGATCTGATGGGCATTGGCTTTGTTAATTATTATGACGGTATTAACTACGCCAATGTACTGTTGCGCGCCAATTACCCAGACGAATTTCGCTCGATGACGCATTTTCGCCACCAGGGATTTACCAACGAAGTAAGCATGGTGCTGGATGCGGTCGCTCGAGGCTTGGGTTTTACAGTTGTCTCACGCCTGGTGTTAGAGACCTCCCCCTGGCAGCGCCAAGTCAAAGCGCTGTCATTACCCCACAGTATTAATGAAGTACTTTATTTGCTGCGCCGGCGAGATTCGGTGTTACCGAAACGCTATGAGAAGCTGCTGGATGGTTTTCATCACCAGCGCATGCAAGAAAAAACGCCCCTGGCGCTCGGACAATGAGCACCAAGGGCGTTTAGCGGTTAACTAACGTTGCTGAATCAACGGCGGTATTCGTCAATGCTTGGGCAAGAGCAGATTAGCTGACGGTCACCGAATACGTTATCAACGCGATTAACAGTAGGCCAGTATTTGGACGCAGCAACCGCGTCGGTTGGGAAGGCACCCAGTTTGCGATCATAGGGGCGTTGCCACTCGCTATCCATCAAATCTGCCTGGGTATGTGGGGCATTTACCAACGGGTTATTGTCCAGCGGCCATTCACCTTTCTCGACGCGAGTAATCTCTTCTCGAATCGCGATCATGGCATCACAAAAGCGGTCAATTTCGTACAGTGACTCTGACTCCGTCGGCTCGATCATCAGTGTGCCTGGCACTGGGAACGACATGGTCGGCGCATGGAAACCGTAATCCATCAGACGCTTAGCAATGTCTTCTTCACTGATGCCAGAAGCACTTTTGAGCGGGCGAATGTCGATAATGCATTCGTGGGCGACATTGCCTTTCTGGCCACGGTAGAGAATAGGGTAAGCACTCTCTAATCGCTTGGCGATATAGTTGGCGTTAAGAATAGCCAGCTCGGTTGCTTCGCGAAGACCTTGCGCACCCATCATCTTAATGTAGGCCCAGGAAATTGGCAGAATAGACGCGCTGCCAAATGCCGCAGCAGAGACCGCACCGTTTTCAGGGTTAACACCCTTAATAGGCGTGACCGCGTGATTGGAAACGAAGGGCGCAAGGTGAGCTTTGACACCAATGGGCCCCATGCCCGGGCCGCCGCCACCGTGGGGAATGCAAAAAGTTTTGTGTAGATTGAGGTGAGAGACGTCACCACCGAAGTCGCCGGGTCGCGTCAAACCTACCTGAGCATTCATGTTGGCACCATCTACGTACACCTGGCCGCCATGCGCATGTACTACGTCGCAAACCTTGCGAACATGAGACTCAAATACGCCATGGGTAGACGGATAGGTAATCATTACCGCAGAAAGACGATCACTGTACTGCTGTGCTTTGCGCGTTAGGTCATCCAGATCAATGTTGCCGTTGACATCACACTCAACAACCACAACGTCCATACTTAGCATAGCTGCAGACGCTGGGTTAGTACCGTGGGCAGAGCTGGGGATCAAACACACGTCGCGATGAGCTTCACCTTGTGCTGCCTGATAGCGACGAATGGCCAGCAGGCCTGCATATTCACCCTGGGCACCCGAGTTGGGTTGCATGGAAATATGATCGTAACCCGTTACTTCCACTAAGAAGGCTGCTAGCTCGTCAATCATTTGGTGATAGCCTGCCACTTGATCGCGAGGAGCGAACGGGTGGAGGTGCGCGAACGCAGGCCAGGAGATCGGAATCATTTCACTGGTAGCGTTCAACTTCATGGTGCACGAGCCCAGTGGAATCATGGCATGGGCTAACGACAGGTCTTTATTTTCGAGACGTTTCAAATATCGTAGCATCTCGGTTTCGCTGCGATAGCGCTTAAACGTGGGGTGTTCCAAAAAGCGGCTTTCACGACGGTAGTTTTCTGGAATGCCGCTGATTTCCTCGTTAATTACATGTTCATCAAGCGTTGTTACCGACAAGCCGTGCTCATCGCCTAACAACACATCAAACAGCGTCGCGACGTCGTGAGCAGTGGTGGTTTCATCCAGGCTGATACCGACATCACCATTAGCGAAGTAGTGCAGGTTGATATCATGAGTCATGGCTCGGCCATGAATCTTACCAGCATCTACTTGGGTTAGGCGCAGCGTATCAAACCAGCTATCGTGAGCTAACGTGACGCCCGCTTGGATAATGCCTTTCGCTAATAAACTGGTGAGCCGATGCACTCGGCCTGCAATTTTACGCAAACCTTCTGCACCATGGTAAGTGGCGTAGAAGCCAGCAATATTGGCCAGTAATGCTTGAGCAGTACAAATGTTTGAGGTCGCTTTCTCGCGACGGATGTGTTGCTCGCGGGTTTGCATGGCCATGCGCAGTGCCGTGTTACCGCGGCTATCTTTAGAAACACCGATAATCCGACCAGGAATCGAGCGCTTAAGTTTGTCGGATGTGGCGAAGAAAGCAGCATGGGGACCGCCAAAGCCCATGGGAACACCAAAACGCTGGGAGTTTCCTACGACGATATCAGCGCCCATTGCCCCTGGCTCTTTCAGCAGCACAAGGCTCAGTAGATCCGTGGCGACACAGGTCATGATGCCGCGCTCTTTGGCAGCACTCAGAAGAGGGGAAATATCCGTAACGTTACCGCTCGCGGAAGGATATTGCACCAGTGCACCAAATACATCGTGTTCTGCCAGGGTTTCTGCGGGACCACTGATTAGCTCAAAGCCAAAAAACGCTGCACGGGTCTTAATAACGTCCAGCGTTTGTGGAAACAGATCATCGGCAACAAAGAAAGCGATTGATTTACTTTTTTTGTTGCTACGCTTGCATAGCGCCATCGCTTCAGCAGCGGCAGTCGCTTCGTCCAGCAAGGAAGCATTAGCAAGCTCCATGCCGGTTAAGTCCATAATCACCTGCTGGAAATTAAGCAGGCCTTCTAAGCGGCCTTGGGAAATTTCTGGCTGATAGGGCGTATAGGCAGTATACCATCCTGGGTTTTCCAGCACATTACGCTGTATGACGGCGGGCATGTGGGTGCCGTAGTAGCCTTGCCCGATGTAGCTTTTAGTCACTCGATTTTGGCGCGCCAGTTGGCTTAAGTAGTCTAGCGCTTCTGCTTCACTGCGTGGGTCGTCAAGGGCTAACTCACGGCCAAGGCGAATATCGCTTGGTACGGTCTGCTCAATAAGATCTTCCATGCGCTGCATATTGAGCGCTTTTAACATGGTGTCGACATCAGCGGGACTAGGCCCATTGTGGCGTTTGATAAAACCATCGTGGTCGGCCAGTTCGGCCAAGCGGCGTGTTTCAAATGACATGGAAAGGTTCCGAACGTAATGAGAAAACCGTGCAGGGGCGATACTGGAAAGCCTGCTAGTCACAGGCATTCCGGTTAATTAATCATCTGAGCTAAGCGTTGCTTGATAAGCATCTGCGTCTAATAAGCCTTCTAGGGTTGTATCGGTCAGGCGTACCTTCATGATCCAACCCGCTTCGTAAGGTGCTTCATTGACTGTTTCTGGCGAATCTTCGAGTGCCTCGTTAACGTCGATAACGTCACCGCTAACCGGCGAGTAGAGATCAGAAGCAGCCTTAACAGATTCGATGACACCGAACTCCTGACCCTTGTTGAGTGCCTGACCCACTTCTGGCAGCTCAACGAAAACAACGTCACCCAGCGCTTCTTGGGCATGGTCAGTGATGCCGATGGTGACGGTACCGTCTTGGTGATCAAGTACCCATTCGTGGCTTTCGGCATAACGAAGATTGGCAGGAAGATTGCTCATGGTGATTCCCTTTATGAAACAGTTATCTGGACAGAAGCATACTAACGCCTGTCGTTCGCCTTTGCGACTATTGGCCAGCGCTAAATAAGACGGTCTGAGGTACATGTTAACGTGTTTCCAATTGGAAATAAATTTCCTAATCGACTCATGGAAGGTAAAAAGCATTCTAAAGTTTCATGATGCTTTATAGCTGTCGGGATATGTAAAAACAGATCTTTTCTCTGCAGATTCGCGACATTGCAATAGATACATACTAGGAAAATAGTGTAAAACATGCAGATCATGCGTTTTTTCATAGTGCGATACGCGCTATGGTAGAAACGCTTGACGACACAGCTGTATTAACAATGAAGGCAGCCTGACTGCCCGGTACCCATAACAAATGAGCTAATCAACAGGGTAAGGAGAAATGTGTGGAAACATTAACTAGCCTCCTAGGGGCAATTAACGGTGTTGTTTGGGGCCCGATAATGTTGGTCCTACTGCTAGGAGTTGGGATTTACTTACAGATTGGCTTGAAACTGATGCCAATTAGAAAGCTCGGTGTGGGTTTCAAGCTAATGTGGCAAGGTCGCACCCCGAAGCCTAGCCAAGCAGATACTGATCAGGCGTCATCTGGCAAAGCTGACAAAGACGGTGAGATTTCGCCTTTTGATGCGCTGATGACAGCACTTTCCGCAACGATAGGCACAGGCAACATTGCGGGTGTCGCAACGGCTATCGCGCTTGGTGGCCCAGGTGCGGTGTTCTGGATGTGGATCACAGCCTTAGTGGGGATGGCTACTAAATTTGCCGAAGCGGTTCTCGCTGTGCGCTACCGTGAAACCGATAGCACCGGGTATCACGTGGGTGGCCCGATGTTCTATATAAAAAATGGCTTGGGTAAAAAATGGCTCTGGCTGGGCGGTTTGTTTTCATTCTTTGGTGCGATAGCGGCTTTCGGTATCGGTAATACCGTTCAGTCTAACTCTGTGGCGGATGCCATGGACTCTACCTTTGGTGTGCCGCATTGGTTAACTGGCGTGATTATTATGGTACTGGCAGGTGCGGTTATCCTGGGTGGTATTAAGCGCATTGCGAAAGTGGCTGGCAAGCTTGTCCCTATTATGGGTATTGCCTACGTGATTGCCGGTCTGTTGGTATTGATCGTTAACGCTAGTCAAATTGGTGAGGCGTTTGGTTTGATTTTCTACTACGCCTTTAATCCCATGGCAGCAGCGGGTGGCTTTGCTGGTGCGGCAGTGATGGCCGCTATCCGGTTTGGCGTGGCACGCGGTATTTTTTCTAACGAAGCAGGTCTAGGTAGTGCGCCAATTGCTCACGCCGCAGCGCAGACCAAAAACCCGGTTCGCCAAGGACTCATCGCGATGCTGGGTACCTTTATTGATACCATCGTTGTTTGTACTATTACCGCCTTGGTTATTCTAACCTCTACGGTGTGGATCGATGGTGAGGCGGGTGCCTCACTAACAGCACTGTCGTTTGATGCAGCATTGCCCGGTTTTGGTAACCAAATTGTGGCTGTTGCCTTGGCTGTATTTGCATTCACCACAATTCTTGGCTGGTCTTTCTACGGTGAGAAGTGCTGTCAGTTCCTGTTCGGCACACGTTCGATTATGCTATACCGCGTGCTGTTCGTTCTGGCAATTCCGCTAGGTGCTATTGCGCAGCTTGGTTTTATTTGGCTGATGGCCGATACCTTTAATGCCATGATGGCCATACCGAACTTGATTGCCCTGGCGCTGCTCTCGCCGGTGGTATTTAAACTTACGCGTGATTACTTTGCAGGCAAAGACGTGCTGCCAGGCGAAGCGCTTGATCATGATAAGTAAGCCCTGTTCAACGTAACAGGGGCCGATACGATGTAATAGAGCCGGGAAGCCAGTTATGGCTTCCCGTTTCTCTTTCTCGACTGAGGAAATCCCATGACCGACCTTAAACAGACACCACTCCATGAATTGCATCTTTCGCTAGGCGCCAAGATGGTTCCTTTTGCGGGGTATGATATGCCGGTGCAATACCCATTGGGCGTCAAAAAAGAGCATGAGCACACGCGTCAGCAGTGTGGGCTGTTTGATGTTTCTCACATGGGCCAAATAGCGGTGTCGGGTGACAACGTTGCCGAAGCGCTAGAGTCACTGATTCCTGCAGACCTGGTCGGGTTGCGCAAAGGCGAGCAGCGCTATGGGCTGTTTAGCGGAACAGATGGCGGCATTATCGATGATTTAATGGCCGTTAATGCAGGTGATCACTTTTATTTGGTCGTTAATGCTGCTTGCAAAGAGCAGGATATTGTCCATCTGCGTACTAATCTCGGTGCTACTCATCACATTGAGGTGTTAGACCGTGGCTTGCTGGCGCTACAGGGGCCGAAGGCTAGAGACGTCATGAAACGCCTATGCCCCCAGGCATGTGAGTTAATATTCATGCAGCATGGCCGCTTCACGGTGGCTGGTCAGGAGGTCTGGATCAGCCGTAGCGGTTACACCGGCGAAGATGGCTTTGAGATATCAGTGGCCTCTGACGTTAGTCAGGCATTTGCGGAACAATTGTTAGCAGAGCCCGAAGTAGAAGCGATTGGCTTGGGCGCGCGCGACTCGCTTCGTTTAGAGGCTGGACTGTGCTTGTACGGCCACGATATGGATATGACGACGACGCCTGTAGAAGCAGGTCTTATTTGGGCGATTGGTAAGCCCCGCCGACATGGAGGGGATCGTCCTGCAGGTTTTCCTGGCGCGGACCTTATTCTTCACCAAGTAGCCGCGAAAGATCACACGCGTAAGCGGGTAGGTTTAGTGGCAGAAGGGCGTGCGCCAGTAAGAGAGGGGGCACGTTTAGTTGATGTTAAGGGCAATGAGATTGGTGTCGTGACGTCTGGTGGCTTTGGACCAAGCGTTGGTAAGCCGATTGCCATGGGTTATGTGGCGCGTGAATGGGAAGCACCAGAAACCACCGTTTACGCATTGGTGAGGGGGAAACAGCTACCTATGGTCGTGACCTCTACCCCCTTCGTGAAGCCAGGCTATTATCGCGGTTAATACTGGCGTGGTTAATACTGGCGTGGTTAATACTGTCATGATTAATGCTGTCGTGATTAATGCTGGCGCGGATAATCCTGTAAATGTTCATCGGGGTTTTTCATAACGGTTTTTTCATAACGGTTTTTACAACCACCTTTCATGAAAAAGCCCCTGATAAAATCAGGGGCTTTTTTTCATCTTAATACTTGGCGAGGGTCAATTGGCTTGCCACCTTGGCGTAGGTCGAAAAGCAAGTCGTAGCGCTGTGTCGCGCTGCTTTGGCCGACATCACATAATGGGTCGCCAGTGCTCACTTGCTGGCCGACACGCACTAAAATGCGTTCGCACAGTGCATAAACGGATTGCAAGTTGTCTGCATGATGAATGATGACGACCTCTCCGAGTTGGCGCATTCCATTAGCAAAGCGTACTTCACCCGGTGCTACGGCTTGGGCTTTGGCACCTGCTTGGGTGGCCAGCAGCATCGGTTGTAAGGTACCCCGGCTATCGGCACCAAATCGGCGCACAATGCGATAGTCCTCTAAGGGCCAAGGCCAACGGCGTGCGGAGGCAGGCAAGCTGGCGCTTGGGGGAGGCGATGATGCTGACTGGCTTGTACGGTTAGTACTAGCGCTACTTGAAGCAGTACTGCTGCTAAGCGGTACACTGACAATTTGCCCGACTCTTAGTGCTGTGGGTGAAGTGCCGGGGTTGGCGCTTTGTATACGCCCCGTGGTGGTACCAAAGTAGCGGGCGATACTTGAGAAGGTATCGCCGGAACGAATCTGGTAGCGATACGGTCCGCCAGAGGGCGCTCGCTCCTGCTGGGTTGGTATCAACAGACGCTGGCCAACGTTTAAGCGCTGAGCATTTGTTCCAGGGTTGAAACGTTCGAGACGTTCCAGTGGAACGCCTGCTCGGTTGGCAAGTTGTCCCAGCGTATCGCCGCGTTGTACCTCTATCCATTCACCGTTTATTTGGCCAGCAGTGCTGCTGGGCACTGGATTATTCTGGCCATTTGAAGAGGGAGAGCCAGCACATCCTGCTAACACGGTTGTTAGCAGGCAAACCGCTAACCATCGGGCTAGTCGTGGTTGGTTTGTTTGGCTAGCAAGGCGTCTTTTTCCTGCCAGAGTGAATTGATCCATGCGTGGAAACGTTCCTTGTGCTGCTGTTCTTCGTGATAGTTGGCTTCGTTCATCCATTGGGGAATAGCGAGCTGCCTTGCGTTTAGCGTGATGCGAGCTTCTTTTCCGCATAGAAAATCCCAAAAAGTTGGCGTTGGATTTTCATAGCTAATGGTTACATCCAGAATGCCATCTAGTTTGTCGCCAAGCAGGCTAAGCACTTGTGAGACACCGCCTGCCTTGGGTCTAAGTAAATGCCGGAATGGGCTTTGCTGTTTTTCCCGTTTTGCTATGGTAAATCGTGTTCCTTCGACAAAGTTAAAGATGGCGATGGGGGCATTTCGAGCTTGCCGGCAAACGCGCTCTGTTGATTCTCGGTCAATAGCGGCAAGTTTAGGATTTTTAGCAAGTTGTTCACGACTGAACCGTCGCATAAACGGGAATTCTAACGCCCAAAATGCCAGCCCGACGATAGGAATCCAAATTAACTGATGTTTCAAAAAGAACCTGGGCATAGGAATACGGCGATGTAGTGCCATAAAAAGGATAAAAATATCTGTCCAGCTGCGGTGATTTGAGATGACTAACCACCATTGATCTGGACTGAGTGAGTCTGGAATGCTGATATTTACGTTAGGTTTTATCCATCGGCGCATCCACCAGAGATTTGCGCCAACCCAATTGAGTGCAACGTTGCACAGACTATTAAGAACCCTTTGTTTACGATGTTGACCTGGGATGATGATTTTTAACAGTGTTAACAAAATTAGTGGTACACCCCAAAACAGCGTCGTTAGCGTCAGTAATAACAGACTGACAACTCCTTTGGCAGTAGACATACCACATTTCCTTTTACGAATGATGATACTAGGGGTGTGATTCTAGCGATAAGCAACGCAAGGTATATGCAACCCAGCCTTAATGCTAAAGGATCATGCTCACGCTGCCCAGTACATTACAAAACCGTTGTGTGTTGAATTGCCGAACTAAGCCTTAGAGAGGGCGTATTAATGCTTTCGATAAGCACCTTGCGCAGTGCTTGGGCCGCGACCGATAACTCTTGGTACGTTAGTATCCCGACCCGGCAAGCAATGCCAGGAGATGTTAAGGGGACGCAGCGCGCGCCGAGCTGATGCATTTGCTGAATACACATAGAAGGAACTGCACTTGCGCCTAATCCATCTGCCACCATTCTACCAACGGTTGAGAGTTGGTGGCTTTCAAACGCAACGGGCAATTCAATGTGCTGCTTGGCAAGTTCCTGCTCTAGCAGTCTGCGCACCATTGATGGGCGCTGTAGGGTAATAAAATCCTGTTTTAACAACGTTGCCCAGCTTAGGGTTTTGGCTTCGGCCAGAGATGACTGAGGCGACACAACAGCGATAAACTGATCTTCAAACAGGGGCGTAAACGTTAAGCTGCCTATTCCTTCTGGTGAAAAGGCAATACCGATTTCCACTTGGCGGGAACGCACCATGTCGATGACTTCTTCATTGATGACATCGTGGACAGTAATGTTAATTTTAGGGTATTGCCGACGGAAGGTAACCAGCGCGCTGGGCAGTAAATTACACGCAAAAGAGGGCATTGCTGCTACGCTTAAACGGCCTAGCTGAAGAGTAAAGCGCTGGCGTAGTCGCTCCTCGGTATTATCCCACTGGGCAAGTAGATGCTTTGCCAGGGGGAGTAGGGACTCGCCTTCAGGCGTTAGCCGAACGTTACGGGTACTGCGTATCAACAGTTTTCCCCCTAGCGAATCTTCCAGCCCTTTGATGGCTAAGCTGAGCGCTGGTTGAGACAGGTGGAGGCGTTCACAGGCTTGTGTAAAGCTCAAGGTTTGAGCTACTGCAAGAAAAGCACGGAGTTGCTTGACGGTCATACTGACCCTTTTATAAATTATTTATATAAATTGATAAGAAAAACAAACTTAACAAATATATCATCTAGGACAACACTAACTCTACCGATCCAACCGCATCATAACGACGCGTGCAACGTACCACCGATAATAATGCGAGGCATAACAATGGCAGGATTTGATAAGCGTGTAGCTTCCTATGAGGAAGCAATGGAAGGTATCGAAAGCGGTATGACCGTCATTGCTGGCGGCTTTGGCCTTTGCGGTATTCCCGAAAATCTGATCGCCGAGATTAAGCGCAGGGCTGTCACCGATCTAACGGTCGTTTCTAACAACTGCGGCGTTGATGGTTTTGGGCTGGGTGTGCTGCTCGAGGATCGTCAGATTCGTAAAATTCTCGCTTCTTATGTCGGCGAGAACGCTATGTTCGAACGGCAGATGCTCAATGATGAAATTGAAGTTGTACTAACACCCCAAGGCACGCTGGCCGAGAAAATGCGTGCTGGTGGTGCAGGTATTCCCGCATTTTATACCGCTACAGGCTACGGCACGCCCATTGGTGATGGGAAAGAGGTGCGTGAATTTAATGGTCGCCATTATATTTTAGAAGAAGCGATTACCGGTGATTTTGCGATTGTTAAAGGCTGGAAAGCGGACCGGTATGGCAACGTCATGTATCGCCATACAGCACAGAACTTTAATCCTATGGCAGCTACCGCTGGAAAAATAACGGTGGTAGAAGTTGAGGAAATTGTTGAACCAGGCGAATTGGAACCAAGCCAGATCCATACCCCCGGTATCTATGTGGATCGCATTATTCAAGGCTCATTCGAGAAACGAATCGAACAACGCACAGTTCGTAGCTGATCGCTCCCAGGTTTAGACATATTTACTCAATAAGAGGTATACACCATGGCTTTAACACGTGAGCAAATGGCACAGCGCGTTGCACGTGAACTTGAAGATGGCTTCTACGTTAATTTAGGTATCGGCATCCCTACGTTGGTTGCTAACTATGTGCCTGATGGCATTGATGTCATGTTGCAGTCCGAAAATGGTTTATTAGGAATGGGGCGTTTTCCCACCGAGGAAGAGATTGACCCTGATATGATCAATGCCGGTAAGCAAACGGTCACTGCTCGCCCGGGTGCGGCTATTTTTTCGTCGGCAGAATCATTCGCTATGATTCGTGGCGGTCATGTAGATTTGACCGTACTGGGTGCTTTTGAAGTCGACCAAGAAGGTAATATTGCGTCGTGGATGGTACCAGGCAAACTTATCAAAGGAATGGGTGGTGCCATGGATCTGGTCGCTGGCGCAGAAAATATTATTTGCACCATGACGCATGCCTCGAAACACGGTGAATCCAAGCTATTAGAGAAGTGTACACTTCCCTTAACGGGGGCAGGTTGCATTAATCGCGTATTGACCGACCTTGCCTATTTGGAAATTAAAGATGGTGCTTTTGTTCTTAAAGAGCGCGCACCGGGGGTTAGTGTTGAAGAAATTGTTGAAAAAACCGCTGGGAAACTGATCGTGCCTGATCACGTTCCTGAAATGACCTTCGACGCTGAATAACACCCAACAGGCGTGGGCTATAGAGTTATAGCTCACGCCATTTCACAGCGAGTGTGAAACGGCAGCAGTATTTCAGCAATACGTTCATGGTCGTCACCAACATGTTTTTGCACAAGCGCCAGGCCGCCCAAGCAAAGACGATGTTCATCACCTAAATTGAAGACGGTTTTTTGCGGCATCGCAGGATAAAACCGATGTTTAATGAGTGGTGAAACGGAAAATATGTCGTTTTGTTGGCTTTCGAAACTGATCATGCCGCAGCCTTCAAGATGGCTGTGCAAAGTGTCGATGGATTCGCCAATCGTTGAACAGTCAAATCCAGCGTGATGTAGTCTGGGCCCCATGACCGCTAACCAAGCTGCGAGAGGGTGTGCCTGTAGCAGTTGCTGATAAAGTGCCCAGGAGGGCATTGGCCATGGGCGTCCTCGACACAGCAAGTTTTGTCCTTTGCAATCGGCTGGGTGACTTTGTGAAATGAGCTGCGTCAGCGCTTCCCGGGGGGCTTTTGAAAGCGTACCAAGCTGCAGTTCTGCCAATACTAACCAACTGCTGTTGTCATTGGGTGCAAGTAAGTACACCAGAAGACCTTTATCCGCCATGGCGTAATACCCAACAGAGCGGTAACCCATACGTGCAAGGGTGACGTTTAGTTTGCTAGCAGCAAAAGGGCCATGGTTTAGGGTGACTAAAGCTAAATATTCGGCCGATGTGCTGAGTGGCCACAATCTGAGTCCCCCAAGGTCTGGGTGTGTATGTACATAGTCCAGCCAAAGCTGTTGAACAAACTCCTCTCGCTGCATTGGTATATCCTCGCCGCCTAATCGAACGTCATTTGAAATATCCTATTTCAGTATAGGCAAGCGATGACATGGTTGTTCAACGGGTATAAACGTCACTTTTAACGCCTGCGTTAAGAGGCCAAAAGCTGCCGTTGGCGTACAAATTGGTCGAACTCGGTAAAGCCGCCGATGTGCTGTTGGTCAATAAATACTTGGGGAACGGTATGAATAGGCTTGCCAGCTGTTTTTGCAATGTCTTCTTTTGTAACACCTTCTGAAGGCATATCAACGTAGCGATAGCCCTCTATTTTTCCATTGCTCTCCAACTGTTCAGCGAGACGTTTTGCACGAACGCAAAAAGGGCATGACATACGGCCGAAAATTACCACGAACATTGCAGAAACTCCTTTAAGATAAAAATATAGAATAAATAGGTTGCCTATTGTGGCGTAGCCCGCTTAGTTTGGCCAATAGCGCCACACTACACTCGCCATTAAGTCGTGTTATTGGCGATCGTTTAAACATCGGAAATCGTATGCGAACCTTAACTGCCCAAGAATACGAACGCCTAGCCGAACTAGCATCGCATTATCGCGATACACACCTGCGTTCAATGAAGCTGGCGGATCATTATAACCCTCGCCTTGGGGTCGATGCGCTTTGTTTTCAGCCCTGGCAAGGGAAGTATGCGTCGCTGCTGGTGGGTGCGTTAATAACACCGTGTGCGATGTGGTTAGTGGCTGTGCCAAGCAATATTGAGCACGAGCCGATGGGCAAGACGTTGTATCTCTGCTTTCCTTCCGGTCATTATTCGCTCTCATGTGAGCAGTTGCCTAATGGCAGCAAGCTTTATAAGCGCGTCGTTCTGGAAAGTTTAAGTGATCTTGAAAGTATGCAGGAGGCTGCGAGGTTGGCTCAGCGTATGATGATGCAGCTAATGGTATCTGATAAATCTTCTCCAGAGGTCGACTAGGCAGAAACGTCAACCTCTATCTAAACTGTTTGTCCTTTCATTTTATTATGCATAATCTTATTAAAAGGAACGTTTATGTCCTCTGAAAAAGCTATTACACCCCGTGTCGCCGTGGTTACTGGCACCAGCAGTGGTATTGGTGAAGCGGTGGTAAAGCACTTCTGTGATCAAGGTTTCCAAGTGCTAGCAGTCGACTTTAACCCTGCTGGTAAAGCGGTGGCTGATGCGGCGGGCGCGGCGTTTTATCAAGGGGATTTAACCGATCCAGACGCGTGTCGCGGGGCAATTGCTGATGCAGTGAAACGCTTCGGTGGTGTCGATATTTTGGTTAACAATGCGGGCATTCAACACGTTGCTTCTATTGAGACTTTTCCTGAAGAGAAGTGGCGTCAAATTATTGATTTAATGCTGACGGCTCCTTTTTTGCTTACCCAAGCAGCATGGCCACATATGCGTAAGAAAGGCTGGGGACGTGTGATCAACATTGCGTCTGTTCATGCGCAGGTTGCTTCGCCAGGTAAAGCAGCTTATATCAGTGCCAAGCATGGCATGATCGGCCTGACGAAAACTGCCGCTTTAGAGGGCGGTGAGCAGGGGATTACCGCTAATACTATTTGCCCCGCCTATGTAAAAACACCCTTAGTGGATAATCAAATCGCCGACCAAGCCAAGCTGCATGGTATGGAAGAGCAAGAGGTAATTGAAAAAATCATGCTGAAAAACGCAGCTATAAAACGTTTGATCGAGCCTGCCGAAGTTGCTCAACTAGTTGCCTACTTGGCATCCGATGCGGCAGGGGCTGTGACAGGCTCTAGTTGGAACATCGATTTGGGATGGACCGCCCAATAATACCGAGCTAGTTTCCCGCTCTTTGCGCTGCAGTAACGCAAAGGGCGGGAAGCTAGCGTCTTACAGGGCGCTTTTGTAATTTCCGCTGTAGCGTTCGCCGATGCATACCGAGTGCTCTAGCCGTTGCTGAAATGTTGCCGTCATGTTCCTGTAGCACCTTTTGAATGTGCTCCCAGGTTATACGGTTGATGGATGGAGGATTATCCGCCAATTCAATATTTGGATCGCCATCCTGGTGATCAAAGGCTGCAATAACATCGTCAGCATCTGCTGGTTTACAGAGGTAGTTAATGGCGCCAAGTTTGATGGCTTCTACCGCTGTGGCGATGCTTGAATAACCCGTCAATACCACAATACGGCAATTTGGTGCGCTTGCCAGCATGTCTGGAAGCAGCTTAAGGCCAGAGCTGTGTTCAAGTTTAAGATCGAGTGTTGCCATTGTGGGCATAAACTGTGTGATTAGCGCCATTGCTTGATCAGCATCGTGTGCAACGTTGACTTCAAATCCACGGCGTGTAAGTGCCCTGCTAAGCACGTGACAAAACATTTCATCATCGTCGACGATTAAAAGGCGTTGGTCTTGCGTCTGCATGATGTCCTCGATTTTCTGGCGAATGCTGCGCTGCTGTCATTTATCAGGGGCGGAACAAAGGGGCAACGTCACTTCTGTTAGCGTACCGCCTTCTGGATGATTGTACAGGCTTACCCCACCACCGAAACGATTAATGGTGGCATGGGTTAAAAACAGACCAATCCCCATGCCTTTGCTTTTGGTGGAAATAAACGTGTCGCCTAGCTGATCAGCAATCGACATGGCGATGCCGGGGCCATGATCGCGTATATCAATAACAACGCTTTCATCTTGCCAATCCAAACGAATACCAATTTGCTCTGGGTTAGCATCGGCGGCGTTATTTAGTAAATTGGTTAGTGCTTGATCTAAGGTGGCATCAACGGCTATCCAGGGGCGTCCACGTTTTTCAGCAACTTCAAAAAAATGGCTAACATCCGGTCGAATAACAAGCCAGCGTTGCACAACGGATGCTAACCAAACCTCTGCGTCTAGTACTTCTGGTTCTGCCATACGCCGACGATCAGCTGTCGTAACAAGGTGCTGCAAGCGTGATTTGCACACATCTACCTGCTGACGAAGTATCGCGATATCTTGTTGTAAGTGAGAGCCATCGGGCGCGTCCTGTTGCATTTCATTTAGCAGCACGGCCATAGTTGAAAGCGGTGTGCCGAGCTCATGAGCCGTGCCTGCTGCCTGGGTGGCGACTGCTAAAACTTGTTCATTGCGCAGCGCAGCTTCTCGTGTGCGTGATAGTGCTTTGTCTCGATTACGCAGTGCGTGAGCCATCTTATAGATAAAGAATGTGACCAAACCGGCTGATAAGCCGAAATTAAGCCACATACCCAATACATGAAGGCTTAGCGGGCTGTCGCTGTTAATGTGCCCAAGCTGTGGTATTGGGTGATAAAAGAACATCAAGTAGGTGTAACCCGCCATTGCGCAAGCGGCAATGATCCAGGCGTGCCGCCACGGAAGGGTTGCGGCAGCAATGGTGACAGGTACTAGATAATAAGTAATAAAGGGATTAGTTGAACCGCCTGAAAAATAAAACAGCAGCGTTAGGCCTGCAATATCTGCCAGTAAGTGGGCAAGGTACTCTAAATGGTTAACCGCTTTTGGTCTGCCTAATCGCCACCATGTGACGATATTGAGGATCCCCATGGCAATCACAACACTGACGACTGCTGTCACGGGCAAATCGAAAGCGAGCAGCTCAATGCCAACGATAATGGCCAGTAAAAAGCCGGTCCAGGTAATCCCTCGAACAATCGTTAATCTAACGAGGTTACGGTTTGGTGTCGAAAGTGGCAGCGGCAGGGCGGTAGGCATGGTGTGGTTATTTGCTCGATGCTTTTACGTTGTGAATAACATATTTTATAAATAACGTCATAACGAACGTCAGCCATCCCGCTGAGGCAAGCAAGTTAAATAACAGCATTTTAGGAGGCAACCAAGTGCTGCCTACTACAGCCTCTAACATGATATGGAAAAACATAGCGAGCAAAAGTGGCAGTGCTAGCGTATGAATCCACATGTCAGTTCGGCGTTTACGTACATGGTAGCGCTTCAATAAATAACGCATTGGACGGTGCGCCCAACCAAATAGTACCAATGCACCAACAACGAATAGGACAGCCACTGTCGGTTCAGTACTTCCAAAATACATTGAAAAGGATATCGACCAGGCAAGACCAAGCCATAGTAATCCTTCAATACTGGCGATAATGTCCGCATAGCGACGCACATTCTGCATAAAAAACCGAGTCCTTAAAAACAGCGCCCTAAAAACAGCGCTCTTGATCTTACAAAGTGTCGCCATGATACGACACTTGAGAACGGCTGTGGGATGGATAGGGGAGATTTATCCGTTACCCGTATTGGGTATACTGTTCTAACTCTTTTACTCAATTCATTGCTGCACAGGACTTGCCGTGGACGCTATTACGTTGACTCGCCCCGATGATTGGCATCTTCATTTACGTGATGATGAGGCGCTAAGCGCTGTGGTAGGCCATACCGCCACCCAAATGGGTCGCGCGATTATTATGCCTAATTTAAAACCGCCGGTAACCACGACTGCTCAAGCGCTAGCATATCGGCAGAGAATTTTAGCAGCGTTGCCGGAAGGGAGTGCCTTTGAACCGCTGATGACGCTCTATTTAACGGACACGACGCCCCCTGAAGAAATTGAGCGTGCCGCCGAGAGCGGTGTTGTAAAAGCCGTTAAGCTTTATCCTGCGGGAGCTACTACTAATTCTGCATCAGGTGTTACCGATATTGCGCACTGCGATGACACGATTGCGATGCTAGCGAAAGTGGGTATGCCGCTATTGGTTCATGGTGAAGTGACCGACCATGAGATTGATATTTTTGATCGAGAGGCGGTGTTTATTGAGCAGGTGATGAAGCCCCTTTTGGCTCGACACCCAAACCTCAAGGTGGTGTTTGAGCATATTACGACTCAGCAAGCTGCTGAGTTTGTGGCTGCAGCGCCTGATAACATTGCTGCCACGATTACGGCTCATCATTTACTGTTTAACCGCAATAAAATGCTGGCAAGTGGTATTCGGCCTCACTATTACTGCTTGCCTATCTTAAAGCGTGAGCAGCATCGCCAGGCATTGTTGAAAGCGGCGACCAGTGGCAGCGCTAAATTCTTTCTAGGCACCGACAGTGCGCCGCATGCCCAGGGGGATAAAGAGTCTAGCTGCGGCTGTGCAGGGGCATACACCGCGCCTGCTGCTATTGAGCTTTATGCAGCAGCCTTCGAAGAAATGGATGCCTTGGACAAGTTAGAAGCGTTTGCCAGTCTAAACGGGCCGCGTTTTTATGGATTGCCGACTAATGCTGATAGCGTCACGTTGGAGCGTCGTTCGTGGAGTCTTCCAGCGCATTATCCCTATACGGCTGGTCAGCATATTATTCCGTTAATGGCGGGTGAGAGCTTGGCATGGAAGCTGAAAGCATAACGTGTATAGCTGGATAGCAGATCAAACACGGAGCCGACTGGCTCCGTGTTTGATAGGTTAAGCGGTATTTGCTAGCGGCTATTTCTTGATCTTACCGAGTTCAATTAGCATCTGGTCGACCATGCGTGATGAGTGGTCAGCTGCTACGTCTAAAAATTGCTCAAATGATAGATGGTTGTCACCACTGCCGGGTATATCAGAAAGCGCACGAATGACCACAAATGGGCAGTTATAAAGATGGCATGTTTGTGCAATAGCAGCGCCTTCCATCTCTACGGCTAACATGGTTGGAAACTGTTTACGGGTGGTCGCGACACGTTCTGGGTCGGCCATAAAGGCATCACCCGTGGCGATGAGACCTTCGCGCACGTTAACTTCACCTAGTGTTGCAATGGCATTGCGGGCGATATCTCGAAGTTGCTTATCTGCCTGATAGGCGGCGGGCATTCCAGGCACTTGGCCAAGCTCATAGCCAAAGACCACAGCGTCAACATCATGGTGACGAACTTCATCCGAAATAATCACATCGCCAATATTAAGATCAAATGCAAAGCCGCCTGCGGAGCCAGTATTAATGATTGCATCAGGCTGGTGCCGCTCAAGTAGAATCGCGGTACCTACTGCCGCGTTGACCTTACCAATCCCGGACTGCAGTACAACAATCTCAAGGCCATGGCGTGTGCCTGTATAAAAAACGAAGCCAGCGTGCTCATAACGTTCAGCACCTTCTAACTGTTCAGCCAGTATATTCACTTCCTGCGCCATAGCGCCGATAATTCCGATACGTTGCACGCGTATTTACTCCTTAAGAAATCGTTATCTGCAGAGGCGTTAGTAGCCCTATCGATTTAAGCTTTTGTCGTGCCGTTCAGCGGCTTCAAGTGTGTTTTCAAGTAATGTAGCAACGGTCATTGGCCCAACGCCGCCAGGCACAGGCGTTATGAAGCTGGCGCGCTCTGCTGCTGCTTTAAAATCAACGTCGCCGGTAAGAGTGCCGTCTTCTTGGCGATTAATACCAACGTCAATTACGATAGCGCCGGGTTTA
The DNA here is from genome assembly GCF_003989795.1 of Vreelandella andesensis. GTDB lineage: Bacteria > Pseudomonadota > Gammaproteobacteria > Pseudomonadales > Halomonadaceae > Vreelandella > Vreelandella andesensis. The sequence goes on along the minus strand of NZ_RZHG01000028.1, from coordinate 109,090 downwards.
ATCCACTCTCCTTTAACAATGCCCGGCTTGCCGACAGCCACAACGACCAAATCAGCACGGCGTACATGGGATTCTAGCTGTTGGGTAAAACGGTGGCATACCGTTGTGGTACAGCCTGCTAACATTAACTCCAAAGCCATTGGCCGACCGACAATATTAGAAGCGCCGACAACAGTGGCATCTAGGCCTCTCACGGCAATGCCGCTTTGGGACAGCATGGTCATAATGCCCTTAGGTGTGCAGGGTCTAAGTGAAGGCATGCGCTGTGCCAACCGACCAATGTTGTAAGGGTGGAAGCCGTCGACGTCTTTGTCTGGACGAATTCGCTCAAGAATAGGGCGAGAATCTAAGTGCGCTGGCAGCGGTAGTTGAACAAGAATACCGTCAACTGTTTCATCTTCGTTTAACTGATCGACCAGTGCTTCTAATTCATGCTGCTTCGTATCGGCTGGCAGTGCATGTTGAAAGGAGTGTATTCCTGCCTGCTCACAAGCGCGGTGTTTGTTACTCACATAGACATGTGAGGCTGGGTCCTCGCCGACCACAACAACAGCTAGTCCAGGTGCCCGAGCGCCAGCTTTCTGGCGTGCGCTGATTTTCTCGGCAACTTGCTGGCGGACATTAGCGGCGATGGCTTTACCATCGATAAGTTGGGCGGTCATGTAATAGAATCCCTGTTGAGGTTGGAGTCGAAGCTGAGTGACTGCTTTTCTAAAAAACGTGCTCAAGCGCAGGGCGGTCACGGACTTTAGAAGAAGGCTGATTTTCGCACGCTAGGGCGACAAGGCAAAGCTTCTAAAGAATCAATCACTTTAGGTGTTGACTTTAATCTCAGAAATAGTAATATATGCCTCGCTTGAGACGGACATGCAACAGCGTCAAAGGTAAGAAATCGGGATGTAGCGCAGTCTGGTAGCGCGCCTGCTTTGGGAGCAGGATGTCGGGGGTTCGAATCCCTCCATCCCGACCACATACCTAACGCGGAAGGTAGTAAATTGCTTTTCCAAACTTTGGTTGTGGTCAAGTGCTCATTAGTATTCGGTTCTATTGAATGCTTCATGTGCGCCCATAGCTCAACCGGATAGAGCAACGGCCTTCTAAGCCGTAGGTTGCGGGTTCAAGTCCTGCTGGGCGCGCCATCCACAATTTTTTGTGGACGCATTCGGTTAGGCATGTAATTCAGTACTTAATCAATGGTGGATGTAGCTCAGTGGTAGAGCCCCGGATTGTGGCTCCGGTGGTCGTGGGTTCGATCCCCATCATCCACCCCATTTGATTCCAGTACTATATTTACAAATCTTCAGTTCTTTTGTGGTGGATGTAGCTCAGTGGTAGAGCCCCGGATTGTGGCTCCGGTGGTCGTGGGTTCGATCCCCATCATCCACCCCATCAAGTTTTATTTTTCCCTGAATTATTCCCCTCCCTCCTTTTTTTTGATTCCTCTATTGTTTTTGCACCAGATGTTTTGCACCAGAACCAGGCTGACCAGTGTCTGGCTTTTTTTGTTTTTTAAATTCTCGTATTTTATAAGCCTCCTTCTGCACATCCTTCCTGATTGTTCATCATGCAAATCTTTACTAGGTAATAGGTAATAGGTGATAGGCGCTAGGCTTTGCCTGAGATTTATACCGCCAGTTCAAATACCCTACCTGATATTGCCACGAATTTTTCTTGTGCTTCTTGTCACGATATCGCTTCAATAACCGTGAAAACTCGCGCTTGAAGAGATGCCTGGAAAGGGTTTTAGTATGAAGTATTCCGGTATGTTAATGATCTTGACAACGCAGATAGTGAACTCATCTGTATTATCCGTGGTTTTAATGTTTATTACTAATATTTGACCTTAAAACAGTTTTTTAAGCTATGTTAATGCTTTTTAGTTAGTGATATTTTTCAGTAAGTTATTAGGCGATAATAGACATCTGAACACTGGTCGGTATTTTTATCTAGGGAGTGCAACGCAATGGCGCGTCAAACGGTGGTTTTAGGGGCAGGTATAGTCGGTGTCAGCATTGCATGGCAACTGCAGCAGCGTGGTCATCAAGTAACACTGATCGATCGTCACCAGCCGGGTCGAGAAACCTCTTTTGGCAATGCCGGCATTATTCAGCGGGAAGCTGTGCGTCCTTATGCGTTCCCGCGGGATATGAAAACCATTATGAGTGTGTTGCCAAACAAACGTGTTGATATTCGCTATCGGCCGGCTGGCATGATTAATGCTGCCTCGCCGTTGTTGAGTTACTGGCATAATTCCTCTAGCCGATTGTATAAAAAAATAGTGCCAGAGTATGCGTCATTGATAGAGCTCTGTTTAAAGACTCACGAACCTATGATTGAAGCAGCAAATGCTGATCATTTGGTTCGTAGGGAAGGTTGGCTGGAGATTTATCGCACCCCGAAAAAGCTTGCTCAAAGGGTGAAAGAAGCAGAAGAAGCACGCGACCATTACGGTGTTCAGTTCGCAGTTTTAGACCGAGAAGGATTGGCTGAAAAAGAGCCTGATCTAGGCAGCGATATTATAGGCGCTATTCACTGGCTCGACCCGTGGACGGTCGCTGACCCAGGTGCCTTGGTTGCTGCCTATGCTGATTCGTTTACTCAGTTAGGTGGGCGTGTTCTGCAAACCGATATAAAGGGTGTTCAGCAGCAAGGTAAGCGCTGGCAAGTTGATACTGCCGCAGAATGTTTGGAAGTGGACGAGGTGGTGGTTGCCCTTGGGCCTTGGGCGGGTAGTTGGCTGAAAGGCTTAGGCTATCATTTTCCGACCTTTGTTAAGCGTGGTTACCATATGCACTACACCACGCAACCTTCCGCAAAACTTCATTATTGGTTGATGGATGCTGAGATCGGTTATTTACTTGCCCCTATGAATGCAGGCGTGAGGTTAACCACAGGTGCTGAGCTTGATCGCCTTGAGTCGCCAGCAGATGAGAAGCAGTTAGCTGATGCAGAAAAAGTTGCCCGTTCAGTATTTCCTCTCGGGGAGCGGAGAGAAGCGTCTGCCTGGAAGGGAGCGCGACCCTGCTTGCCGGATATGAAGCCTGTGATTGGCCCGGCTCCTAAGCATTCTGGCCTGTGGTTAGCTTTCGGTCATGGTCACCAGGGGTTCACGCTGGGGCCTGCTACCGGGCAGTTACTAGCAGATATGATGGAAGGTAAGCCGACCGAGATTGATATGGCACCTTTTAGAGCTGACCGTTTTTAAGCTAATGAGCTACTTATTTCTAAGCGTTTAATAGGATGAGCGCTTGGTGATAAAGCATGGTGTTTGCTATCTTAAAGCTACATTCCACAATTGTGAGGTGAAAGATGGATGTTGCCGTAAGCAACGCAGTGAGCACCGCACTATATATGAACCAAGCGCAAACGGCTGAGCAAGCGCAAATGCAGCTGTTTAAGCAATCTCTTGATATGCAGTCACAGCAAGTGTCAGAAGTACTTGCTTCTGCCAACATGGGGGCTCAGCCAGACCTTGCTCAAGAGGGTAATGTTGGTACGCAAATCAATACGTATGCCTAGCTGGGCAAACATGGATGACCAAAGCGCCGACTAATTCGGCGCTTTTTTTAAAGGCAATCTGCAACGGCTTTTTTTAGTAGCTGTCGTAGTCCCCCTGTTTAAAATGCTAGTGCCTACCTTCTTGATCACCCCTTTGGTATCCATGGTATGCCGCAACGGCCTAGTTGCGTTAACATATATCCATGTGAACGCCGGTATGTACGGCACCAACCCAGTCTTAATGTTGCACCATTTTTAGAGAACTCCATGTCTGACGCCAAATTAGCGCGCGAAGCAGAACTACGCCGTACGTTTGCGATTATTTCGCACCCTGACGCCGGTAAAACCACCATCACCGAAAAAATGCTGTTGTTCGGGAATGCGATTCAGTTAGCAGGCTCTGTTAAGAGCAAGCGTAATGATCGTCACGCGACATCCGATTGGATGAAGATGGAGCAAGAGCGTGGTATCTCGGTCACAACGTCAGTGATGCAGTTCCCCTACGGCGGGCGTATCGTTAACTTGCTGGATACCCCGGGGCACGAAGACTTTTCTGAAGATACTTATCGTACGTTAACAGCGGTTGATTCCGCATTAATGGTGATTGATGGTGCGAAAGGTGTTGAGGACCGTACCATTAAGCTAATGGAAGTATGTCGCTTGCGCACAACGCCCATACTTACGTTCATTAATAAGATGGACCGCGATATTCGCGATCCCATTGAAGTGATGGATGAAGTAGAAACCGTGCTAAACATTCAGTGCGCGCCTATAACATGGCCCATTGGCATGGGGCGGCACTTTAAGGGCGTGTATCACCTCTACAACGATGTCATTCATCTTTATACGCAAGGGCAAGGCAGCCGTATTCCAGATGACAAGCGAATTGAGGGGTTAGATAGCCCTGAAGTCGATGCTGTGCTAGGCGAAGAGCAAGCTGAAGAACTGCGTATGGAAGTTGAATTGGTGCGCGGAGCCTCCCATCAGTTTGATCTTGATGCCTATCGTCGTGGTGATCTGTCGCCCGTGTATTTTGGTACTGCAATGGGTAATTTCGGCGTGCGGGAAATGATGGATGGATTTGTTGAATATGCGCCACCGCCCCAGCCGCGCGAAACAGATACTCGCGAAGTAACGGCTCACGATGATCGTTTTACTGGCTTCGTATTCAAAATCCAGGCGAATATGGATCCTAATCATCGTGACCGCATTGCCTTCTTGCGTGTGTGTTCTGGTAAGTACGAAAAGAATATGAAGATGCGTCACGTACGGATAGGCAAAGATGTGAAGATTGCCGATGCCCTAACGTTCATGGCATCAGACCGTTCTCAGGTGGAGGAAGCGTGGCCAGGTGATATTATTGGCTTGCATAACCACGGCACGATTCAGATAGGCGATACCTTTACAGTGGGTGAAGATATGCGCTTTACCGGCATTCCCCACTTTGCACCAGAGTTGTTCAAACGCGTTCGTTTAAAAGATCCACTAAAAATGAAAGCGTTACAAAAAGGGCTGCAACAGCTCTCTGAAGAGGGCGCTACCCAGGTCTTTATGCCGGTGGATAATAATGACTTGATCCTAGGAGCCGTTGGTACGCTTCAGTTTGATGTGGTGGCCCATCGATTGAAGGAAGAGTACAAAGTGGACTGCGTGTATGAAGGTGTTAATGTACAAACGGCGCGCTGGGTCTATTGCGAAGATACTAAGATGCTAGAGGAGTTTAAGCGTAAAGCCAGCGCCAACCTCGCCATCGATGGTGGTGGTTATCTGACCTACATTGCACCAACGCGGGTGAATCTGCAGATGACGCAAGAGCGCTGGCCGGATATTCGCTTTCAACCCACCCGAGAGCATTGATTTAGCTACTCTCTACGTTGATCTTTCTGCGTTGAATTTCTATGTTGATTGATGCTCACTGTCATTTGGATTTTGCGGCATTTGACGATGATCGCGATGCGGTTATTAAAAATGCCAGGGCGGTGGGTGTTGAACACTTTATTGTGCCTTCAACGACGCGTTCCAAGTGGCCATGTGTGCTGGCGCTAGGCGCGCGTAAAGATGTAAGTCTGTGTGTGGGTTTACACCCTTATTTTGTTGACGAGCACTCACATCAAGATTTAGCCGCACTGGAACAGCTATTAGCTGAGCAGAAAACTCAGGCGGGAACGCGCTTTGTGGCAGTAGGTGAGTGCGGTATCGATGGCCGTTTTACGGAAACACTAGATAAGCAGTGGGTCTATTTTGATGCGCAGCTTCGCCTTGCTAAACAGTTCGATCTACCTGTTGTAGTGCACTGCGTAACCGCCAATGATCAGGTGGGCAAACGGCTCCGCGAGTTGGCGCTTCCCAAGGGAGGCCTTATTCATGCGTTCTCAGGTTCTTATGAGCAGGCCGCTAAGTTTCTCGATTTGGGGTATACCCTGGGCTTAGGAGGCACGATTACCTACGAGCGGGCAAAGCGTCTGCGTGGCGTGGTTTCGCGCTTGCCCGACAATGGCTTTGTGCTAGAGACTGACAGCCCTGATATGCCGCTTAGCGGGTATCAGGGCCAGCGTAATGAACCGAGCAGGGTAGTAAGGGTGGCAAGCACAGTAGCAAAGCTGCGTTGTCAACCACTTGAACAGATAGCGTCACAGAGCAGTGCAAATGCTATTCGGTTATTTCAACTCCCGCTTTATAACTCTCACTAGGCTGTTAGGCTGCTGGCTAATTGTTCAGGATCCAGACGTTCAATGGTATAGGGGAGGTCGCAGAGTGTTATCGGGTGCCCCTGCCAATAGAGAGGAGTTAGCGCTTCAATGGCTTTAGTACTCGCGACGGCGAGTAGCTCAACTTGCTGGTCAGCGCTAAACGCACTACTAACCACTTCACACACGGTTTTGTCTTGTTCATCGACTATCGAGTCGCCGACGCTGGGTAAACTGTCAGAAGTGGTTGTTACCCGTACCAAGCGTTTTTTCACTTGGCCACGGAAATGCGCTCGTGCGACGACTTCTTGCCCCGTATAGCAACCTTTCTTAAAACTTATCCCCCCAAGGGCTTCCCAGTTCAACATCTGCGGTAGGAAATGTTCTTGCTGCTGGGCCGTTAACCACGCTAAACCACTGCGAATATCTTCTAATAGCCACGTGTTGAGCGCATCTCTATCGTCGTTTGGTTTTAGGGCGTGATGTTCCGCAGTGTTTTCTACACTGATTAGCCAGCGCCCTTGGCCAGGCAGGCGCAGAACTGTTGCTTGTGAATTGGTGTGATGGGTATAAGGTTGATCAGGGAGGGACAAACCAAACGCTTGAGCAGCCTCGTTGGCGCTTTCGCTGGCGCCTACAATGACCATTGATGGCTGAGCCTGCAATTCGACGCGATAAAAAGCGGCGAATTTAGCTAAATGGTTGACGAGCATATCGACCAGTGACGTACTCAGCAGTAGCCTATAATGTTCGTTGCTGATTTTCAGCAGTTGAGCATTGGCTAGCATTCTTCCCTTTGGGGTACAAAAGCAGGTAAGAGGCGCGAAAAAGCCATTGGCTAAACTAACCTGCGCGCTTGTTTGTCCTTGTAAGAATTTTTCAGCATCTGCACCTTTGACATCTAAGGCAGCGAGGTGAGGCAAACGAGCACAGCCGCTCATCTTGAGTAGCGAAGAGGTAGTCGCCATAGTGACTCCATAAGGCAAAATAGGGTAAACGTAACGTAATCGTATTTGTTTTAAAGGTGCGGGCACTGCTCGCAGATTGCAAGGGTTCTAATGCGTGCTAGACTTTTACGCCTGTATCAGTTCTGCATAGCTTTTTTTCAGCACACTTACTTCAACCTAGTGAAGGAAAGGGCAAGGAATGGCATATCAATCATTAACGTTTAACGGTGTCACAACGGCAGATCAAGTGAATAAGATAACCACGGCGCTGATGATACTGGATGGCGTCGATAGTGCTGAGGTAGGGCGCTATGGTGCTGAGGTAGAGGGGCGTGCTAAGCGTGAAACGCTTATAAAAGCTGTCGAAAAGTTAAACCTGGGCATAAAGGTATCCTGATGCACAAGCCAATAACCATTATTAGTGAACGTAATCATACATTTCGTCAGCGTATCGAAGTTAACGGCTTGGAAGATTTGTATGGAGATGTTCCACCGATAGTAGGAGGTGACGGCAGTGCGCCTGACCCGCATGATTATTTTGATATCGCACTAGGCACCTGCAAAGCGATTACTGTGCAAATGTATGCCAAACGCAAAGAATGGCCTCTCGAAGGCATCACCGTTAAAGTGCAGCGCGATGATAGTGAGGAAAGAAAAGGTGTCTATAAACTAGCTGTCACGCTTACCTTGCATGGCATTGATGACCCTGAGCAGCGTGCCAAGCTGGAAGATATAAGCCACCGCTGTCCGATACAGCGGTTGATGACCCAAGCGACGATAGAAATTTCTACGTTTACCGAGTAGTACACTATCCTCCTGAAGGAGTAATGATGAGCAAGGAATTCCGGCTGCAGTCAAAATTTAAGCCTGCTGGTGATCAGCCCGCCGCGATACGCAGCCTGATCAGTGGGCTTGAGTCGGGACTTGCCCATCAGACTTTATTAGGGGTGACTGGCTCGGGTAAGACGTTCACGATGGCAAACGTTGTGCAGCAGCAGCAGAGACCAACCATCGTGATGGCGCCGAATAAAACGCTAGCCGCTCAATTATACGGCGAGTTCAAGTCGTTTTTCCCCGATAACGCGGTAGAGTATTTTGTCTCTTATTATGATTATTATCAGCCGGAAGCCTATGTCCCTTCTTCAGACACGTTTATTGAGAAAGATGCTTCAATAAACGACCACATCGAGCAAATGCGTTTATCCGCTACGAAGGCACTGTTGGAACGGCGTGACGCGCTTATCGTTGTCTCGGTATCTGCGATCTATGGTCTTGGTGATCCCGACCAGTACCTTAAGATGCGGCTGCATTTCACTCGAGGTGAGTTAATCGACCAGCGTGCCTTTTTACGTCGGTTAGCTGAACTGCAGTACACACGCAACGATATGGATTTCCGTCGAGGCACCTATCGGGTGCGTGGCGATGTCATTGATATTTTCCCTGCAGATTCTGAGGAAGAAGCAGTGAGGGTGGAGTTATTCGACAACGAAGTTGATTCTATTCGCCTGTTTGACCCATTGACAGGCGAGGTGCGCACCCATGTGCCCCGCATGACCATCTACCCGAAATCGCACTATGTCACCCCGCGAGAGACCATTTTAGGCGCTATTGACGCGATCAAGGCAGAGCTTAAAGAGCGTCTTGAGTGGATGCGTAAACATGAGCGATTGGTTGAAGCGCAGCGTTTAGAGCAGCGCACCCTTTACGATATAGAAATGATGCTGGAGCTTGGCTACTGCAACGGCATTGAAAACTATTCACGCTATCTATCTGGACGCGCTCCTGGCGAGCCGCCCCCAACGTTCTTCGACTATCTGCCCGACGATGCGCTGCTGTTCATAGATGAGTCCCATGTAAGCGTGCCCCAGGTCGGCGGTATGTATAAAGGAGACCGTTCTAGGAAAGAGACCCTGGTTGAATATGGTTTCCGGCTACCATCGGCGCTCGATAACCGTCCAATGAAATTTGAAGAGTGGGAATCTATTTCCCCACAAACTATCTTTGTTTCGGCAACACCAGGCAAATATGAAGCTGAGCATGCCAGTCAAGTTGTCGAGCAAGTGGTGCGTCCAACGGGGTTGTTAGACCCAGAAATTGAAGTTCGCCCTGCCAGTACGCAGGTCGATGATTTGCTCTCGGAAATTGGCTTACGCACCGCTGTAGGCGAGCGTGTTCTTGTGACGACGCTAACCAAACGTATGGCAGAGGATCTTACCGATTACTTTGATGAGCACGGTATTCGGGTACGCTATTTACATTCGGATATTGATACCGTTGAGCGCGTAGAAATCATCCGCGACCTGCGTCTTGGTAAGTTCGATGTTTTGGTAGGCATCAATCTACTCCGAGAAGGCTTAGATATTCCCGAAGTGTCGCTTGTTGCCATCTTGGATGCGGATAAAGAAGGTTTCTTACGTGCTGAACGCTCGTTGATTCAAACCATTGGCCGTGCCGCCCGTAACGCCCATGGCAAAGCTATCTTATACGGCGACAGAATCACCGATTCAATGCGCAAAGCAATCGATGAAACCGAGCGTCGGCGAGCAAAGCAAACTGTCCACAACCAAGAGCATGGTATTACGCCAACCACTGTGACGCGCTCTGTGGCGGATATTCTTGAAGCCGCTCAGACACCGGGTAAAAAGAGCAGTCGTCGGCGTGGCAATGAGCGGAAAGTGGCGGAAAGTGCTGCTGAGTATGATGTGGCCACAATGAGTAAACATGACCTGTTGGGGGCTATCAGTAAGCTAGAAGACGCTATGTTTGAAGCTGCACAGAACCTGGAGTTTGAAGAAGCGGCGAGACTTCGTGATCAACTTCATCAAATGCAAGAAAAACAGCTGGCGCTAGGATAAACGATGCCTGAAGGCCCCGAGATCCGCCGTGCAGCGGATAGAATAGAGAAGCAGATAGGTGGCAAGCATCTTGATGATGCTTGGTTCGCATTTCCCGAACTCGCCAAGCAGGCGGGCTCCCTGATTGGACAGCGGGTTCAGGCAGTGGACACATGGGGAAAAGCCATGCTGATCCGTTTTGCAGACCTACGAGTGTTGTATTCCCATAATCAGCTCTATGGCGTTTGGAAGTTGCATAGCGAAAATAAGCCGCCAAACACAAAAAGGTCATTACGTGTCCGGCTGGTCGCTGAGGGTAAGGCAGCCAGCCTTTACAGTGCATCAGATATTTCGCTGTGGCATGAGAACGAGCTGCCACATCATCCTTTCTTGTCTCGCCTTGGGCCAGATTTGCTAAGCCAAAAGGTAGCTCCTAATGATGTCAGGCAACGTCTAACTGATCCTGTGTTTATGCGCAGAAGCCTTGGTGCGCTGTTACTTGATCAACGGCTAGTCGCTGGCTTGGGGAACTACTTGCGCTCAGAAATTCTGTTTTTATCTAACGTGCACCCCAAGAAGCGTCCTTTTGACTTAACGACGAATCAATTAGATGTGCTTAGCACTATGATCGTGGAAACGACGCGTCAGGCGTATTTACAAGCTGGCGTCACCAATCGCGAGGCCTGGATTAAACAAGCGGTTGCTTCCGGTGAGCCGCGAAGGCAATGGCGTTTTAGTGTGTTCGAACGTGCTGGGCTTTCCTGTCACCGCTGTGGTTCGGTTATAGAGCGGATGATGGTTGGATCTCGTCGCTTGTATTTGTGTCCAACGTGCCAACCAATTGGCTAATAAACTTATACCGTTATCTTTTATAAACTACAAAAATACGCAAGACTGAAGACGTACTGAGCGTAAACAGGTTGGTGCTGGTTGTGGCTGCCGTATAAAGGCCAATAAGGTATACTAACTACACATCTAGACGGCCGTTATAGAAGCCGCAGCTAAGACGATAACAGAGGAGTTGTTAGTCCATGACCGTGATTCGCCAGGACGACGTCATTCAGAGCGTTGCCGATGCTCTGCAGTACATCTCTTACTACCATCCGAAAGATTTTATTGATGCAATGGCGGATGCTTATGAGCGGGAAGAAAACCCTGCTGCAAAGGATGCGATTGCACAAATCTTAATTAATTCAAGAATGTGTGCCACTGGCCATCGTCCAATTTGTCAAGATACGGGCATCGTGACGGTATTTGTTCATGTGGGTATGAACGTCACATGGGAGGCCGAGCTGAGCCTCGATGACATGATTAATGAAGGCGTTCGCCGCGCCTATCAATTGCCGGATAACGTGCTTCGTGCATCCGTTCTCGCTGATCCCGACGGTAAGCGAGCAAATACCAAAGACAACACGCCGGCAATTATTCACCACTCGATTGTACCTGGCGATAAGGTCGATATTCACGTAGCCGCCAAAGGCGGTGGCAGTGAGGCAAAGTCTAAGTTTGCGATGCTAAATCCTTCCGATAGTGTCGTTGACTGGGTGATGGAACAGTTGCCTAAAATGGGTGCAGGCTGGTGTCCGCCAGGTATGCTCGGTATCGGTATCGGTGGTACCGCTGAAAAGGCGATGATCATTGCCAAAGAAGCGCTATTGGACCCTGTTGATATTCAAGATTTACAAGCGCGAGGTCCTAGCAACCGCGCCGAAGAGCTACGTCTGGAGCTGTTCGATAAAGTGAATAAGAGCGGTATCGGTGCGCAGGGTTTAGGTGGCTTAACCACGGTGCTGGATATTAAGGTTAAAGACTACCCAACCCATGCGGCGAATAAGCCTGTGGCTATTATCCCCAACTGCGCAGCCACACGTCACGCACATTTCACACTTGATGGCAGCGGCCCAGTGGCACTTGCTGCGCCTAAACTTGAAGACTGGCCAGAAATTACTCGGGAAGCGGGAGACAACGTTAAACGCGTTAATCTCGATACCGTTACTCCTGAGGAAGTAAAAACCTGGCAACCAGGCGATACGTTACTGCTGAACGGCAAGTTATTAACCGGTCGTGATGCGGCACATAAACGTATGGTGGATATGATTGCCAAGGGCGAGCCATTGCCCGTTGATATGAAAGGCCGCTTTATTTACTACGTTGGTCCTGTTGATCCGGTAGGTGACGAAGTTGTTGGGCCTGCTGGTCCAACCACCGCTACCCGGATGGATAAATTCACCCGCACCATGCTTGAAGAAACTGGCTTGCTTGGCATGGTTGGTAAGGCCGAGCGTGGCCAGAGCGCCATTGATGCCATTCGAGATAATGAAGCGGTTTATTTAATGGCTGTTGGCGGTTCTGCCTACCTTGTTGCCCAGGCAATTAAGAAATCCCGTGTTGTTGGTTTTGAAGATTTGGGTATGGAGGCAATTTACGAATTTGAAGTTGAAGATATGCCGGTCACGGTAGCTGTTGATAGCCTGGGAACCTCTGTCCATCAAACAGGCCCTGCCAAATGGAAGGAGATCATTGCGCAAAAGGCGTAGCAAACTGATGGCAGTAAAACTGCAATTAGTGTCAAATAAGCCCCGTCTTTTGCGGGGCTTTTGTGCATTATCAGTTAAATAATTCGATAAACAGCTCATTTCATAGCGAGGAAAAGGCAATGGCATCATGGTTGCTAGGGACCGGCATTATGCTGATACACCTATTGGGTATCGTATCTGCGGTCATGGCGCTTATGTCGAGCAGAACGTCACAGGGCGCAATTGCTTGGATTATTTCACTGTTAACGTTTCCTTATGTAGCGCTACCTGCGTATTGGTTTTTTGGCCGTCCGCGATTCTATGGTTATGTGACGGCAAGGGGAGCACGAGATAATGTGTTACGACGCGTGCTCGTGCGCTATCGCCATAACATTAAACCGCACCTTTCTTTGCCGGCGAGCACTGATATTCAAGCAGTTGAGCAGTTAGCCATGATGCCGTTGACGAAAGGCAATAGTGCTGACTTGTTGATTGATGGTGAAGCTACTTTCAAAAGCTTATTTGACGGTATTGATCAAGCTAAAGATTATTTGCTTCTGCAGTTCTTTATTGTTCGTAACGACGCCTTAGGCAAACGATTGCAGCACCATTTAATTAAAGCTGCACAGCGAGGGGTGCGCGTTTATTTTCTTTACGATGAAGTAGGTAGCCGGAAGCTAAACGACGGGTTTTTAAATGAGATGATGAACGAGGGCATAGAAGTAAAAGCGTTTCGTTCTTCTCGTGGTTTCATTCATCGCTTCCAGCTCAATTTCCGCAATCATCGCAAAATAGCAGTAGTGGACGGTAAGCAGGGTTGGGTAGGTGGTTTTAACGTTGGCGTTGAATACCTTGGACAACATCCACGTCATGGCCCTTGGCGTGATACCCATTTAGCACTTAGTGGGCCGTGTGTGTTGGGTTTACAGGAAGCTTTTTGGGAAGATTGGCACTGGGCAACAGGGGAAGTGATCACACTCAATTGGCATGCGGAAAGTCATCCACAAGATAATCATCACGTGGTTATTGTGCCATCCGGCCCTGCTGATAAGCAGGATACGGCTAGCCTTTTAATTCAACAGCTAATTCACAGTGCTAATGAAAGGCTTTGGGTAACCAGCCCCTATTTTGTACCAGACCAAGGTGTGCAGGATGCACTTAGACTGGCAGCAATGCGCGGAGTAGATGTTCGCGTTATGATTCCAGAGCGACCTGATCATCTGCTTGTGTTTCTATCTGCATTTTCATTTCTACCTGACATGTTGAGAGCGGGTGTAAAAATATACCGTTATCTACCAGGCTTCTTACATCAAAAAGTCATTCTGATTGACAACAACGCAGCAACAGTTGGCACCATAAACTTGGATAACAGATCATTCAGGCTTAACTTCGAAATAACCGCTTTTATTCCCAGTTCGACGTTTGCCAGTAAAGTGCATGCCATGCTGGAGCAGGATTTTGCTCAGTGTCGCCGTGTTACTATCGACGAAATTAGTCAGCGCCCAATGTGGAAAAAAGTGATCTCTCGTGCGGCATATTTAACCGCACCTATTCAGTAACAAATAATAATCCTGCACGCCGCTTACAACGATTAGGCACAAGGAGTTTTGGGTGAATTTAGAAACAAAATGGCTCGAAGATTTTGTTGCGTTAGCCAATACACGAAGTTTTTCGGCATCCGCCAAACAACGCCACGTTACTCAGCCTGCTTTCAGTCGTCGTATTCGTGCACTGGAACAAGCGGTGGGGGTTACATTAGTCGATCGTTCTACAACACCAATTGGCCTTTCCTCTGAGGGCCAATTATTTTTGATTACCGCTCGCAATCTAGTAGAACAGTTGAATGAGTCCTTAAGCCATCTTCGAGGCGTATCCATTGCTAACGAAGCCCTAGATATCGTAGCGGCTCATTCATTGGCATTAAGTTTTTTCCCGCCCTGGATTTCTCGTTTGCAAAAAGGGTTGGGGGAACTGCCCACACGTTTGGTGGCTATGAACGTCGGAGAGGCTATTCATGTTCTTCGTGAGGGTAATTGTGATTTGATGCTGGCATATTACGATCCTTTTGCCACCATGCAGTTAGATGCAGAAGTCTTTCCTTCTTTCTCTATTGGCCAGGTGAAAATGTTGCCGGTTTCACTGCCCGATGAACATGGCAAGCCGCTTTTCTCAATTCAGAATGATAGTTCAATTCCTTATTTAGCTTATACGCAGGGTGCTTTTCTGGGGCGAAGTGTAAGAATGCTGCTCAAAAACGATCCATTGCGGCTGAAACTGCGTACGGTTTATGAAACAGCCATGGCAGAAGGATTAAAAGGTATGGTCCTTCAAGGTGTAGGTATCGCCTGGATTCCTGATTTTTGTATTCGTGAAGAGCTTAAAACAGGCAAGTTGGTAAGAGCTGGCGATGAAGGCTGGGATATTCCTCTAGAAATTAGGCTTTATCGCTGTTCGTTGGTTCATAAACCTGGCGTTGAGCGTCTTTGGCGTCAAATGATGAAGCTACCCCGAGATTTCCTACAGGCATAGCCTACAGGGTGATTAATAAAAGATTTTAGATTTTAAAATGTACCTAAATCTGCCGGTAAACCGAGAAAGTTTTGAATAATAAAAAAGTGATCTTCAAATAAACTATCAGGCTCTAGATCAGCAAGAGCAACCCAACGAGCGTGGTCGCCGCCTTTGACATGCTTTAAACGAGGCAACTGTTGATCAGGCCTGAGCGCAAAATAAAAAGCTTCTGCTAATGTACGTCCTCTCCAGCTGCGATGAGGTTCATCGAACAATCGTTGTCCGCGTAGCGAGCCTTTTAAAACGGGTTCAGGGACTTTAAGCCTCAACCGCTCGCGAAGCTCTCTTAAACAGGCGTCCAATAAGCGTTCATGAGGATTTATAAAACCACCAGGTAATGCAAAAAGTCCTTTACCCGGCGCGGACGTTCGCTTTACTAGCAAAATATGACCCGATTGCACAACAACCGCATTAACGGTTACGAAAATGGGTGGGTAGGGGGCTTGTGCCCAAGCTTGCTTATATTGATCCAGTAGTTGCTGCTCTTCTAGCAAGCGGTGGTAGGCAGTACCTTTGCAAAACTTATCAACGCTTTTGACGACTTCGGGGGGCAAGTCATGATAAGCACCGGTGCTTAAATAGTCATCGGTAGAGCCTGGGGAGCGAAACAGCCGCTCACGTATTTGACTTGCTGAAATACCCTCAACAAGTGGAACGCTAACGGACTCCCATTGAGGGAAAAGCGATAGATAATAGCTTGATTGCCCCCTGCTTGCGCCAATTAAACCAATACGGGGTAGACGAGCGTTGGCAGGCGAAGCCAAATCGCGCACTTTACGTTGAACGTCACGTACCCACACATCATCGTTGTAAAGTGCGTCAAGCAGAGGCGTGATTTCCAGTCGTTCGTTGTCTTGATCATCAAATCCAGAACGAATCATTGCTTGACGCTCATCGAAATTCCAGGGGTTACGCAAAGAACGTGCCTGCCAAGCAGACCCCACTAATATGATGACTTGGCGAGCTTGTTTTAACGCTTCACTGATAATGGCAAGGTGGCCAAGATGAGGGGGCTGGAAACGACCAATAAACACCAAGCAATCAAAGTCGTAGGCCGTAGCAGACTTAACAGCATCCGAATTCATAACGCTTCCTTGGTCGTAGGAGAGAAAGGGGAGCCATTATGGAGGTGGCAATCGAACCGTGCAATGTGTCTCCGCCTGCGCTCAACGCTTTAGTTCGGTATAATTACAAGCGGTATCTTGCGTTAGAGCTTGATAGGGACATTCTATTGTTAAGGGATTAAATATGCTGAAAAAGACAATTATTTTTTGGTGGAACGTCGTTCAAGATGCAACCGCGTTATGGTTGGAGCGAAATGCCTTCAGCTATGCAGGATCCCTTGCGTTCTACACCCTGTTCTCTCTGGCTCCCACCATTATTATAGCGGTAACGGTTATCGGTGTCGTACTGGGTGAAGATGCTGCTCAAGGCCAGATTGTTGCTCAGCTTCAAGATGCTTTAGGTGTAGAAGCAGCCCTTGCCATTGAGCAGGCCGTTGCTCAGTCACGTATCGAAGAATCCGGTATTTTACCGACACTACTTGGCTTTGTGGCCTTGTTAGTGGGTGCCACGACGGTCTTTGCTCAAATGCAATTTTCGCTTAACACCATTTGGGGCGTTGCTGCTAAACCCACCTCCAATAGCGCATTTATTTTCTTAAAAAATCGGCTACTTTCCTTAACGGTCGTTTTGTCCATTGGCTTCATTCTACTGGTATCGTTGGTGCTCGGTGTTATCTTGCGGGGCATGCTCCAAGGAGCCGGTAATTTATTACCTTATGCTAGCTTGTTAACCACGTCGCTTGAGTCGTTAATTTCGCTAGCAATGGTGGCGTTGTTATTCGCGACCATTTTCAAAGTATTGCCAGATGTTGTCCTCGGTTGGCAAGATGTGCTGATTGGCGCGGTAGTCACCGCTGTGCTTTTTACGATTGGTCGCAACGTAATCGCTATTTATTTAGCCTACACCGCCACGGCGTCAACGTATGGCGCAGCGGGTTCTGTTGTCATGATTTTGCTATGGGTGTATTACAGTTCATTAATTTTACTATTTGGTGCTGCTTTTACTCGGTCCTTGCTACTCCGCCGTGGACGGCCCTTGATACCACGTAACAGTGCTGTACTGGTGGAGCGATCGTTTGTTTAGCATGGCCAGGGTAATTAATAGAGCCGGTTTGAAAAGAGCGGAAATTAAAAGAACCCAGTTTGTACATTTTTCTGACAGAGTTCAAAAGCACTAAGAGGGCAATATATGACTACTTGTTGTGTGCGTGCCTATGTGACAGGGAAAGTGCAGGGGGTTTGGTTTCGGCGCTCAACACAGGAACAAGCGCTGCAAATAGGCCTGACGGGTTATGCCAAAAACCTAGCCGATGGACGTGTTGAGGTATTGCTATGCGGTAGTTCAACTGCCGTGTCTTTGCTAACCGAATGGTTATGGCAGGGGCCAAAAGGGGCGCAGGTAACCCATGTCACCATTGAAGTGCTGCAGGGCCACCGCGCTCCCGATCATTTCGCCACCTATTAATCGGCGTTTAATCAAGTCACCTCACGTTGCCATTGCTTAATATTCTCAGCCGTTAGCATCACAATGTTCTGGCGAGCTTCTGGAGCGATCCAGGCATTGTGGGGGGTAACAATTAGATTGAGCGCTTCGCCCTCTGCTAACGCTGTTAATAGAGGATGTCCTTCTTTCGGCGGCTCGTTGGGTAGCACATCAACCGCTAGCCCTCCAAGCTTGCCATTGCGAAGCGCTTCGAGCGCAGCTTCCTCATCAACGATTCCGCCACGCGCACAGTTGACTAGTAGCAGAGATGGTTTCGCATTTGCCAATCGGGTGCGATTGATAAGGTGCTGGGTTGTTTCGTTAAGCGGGCAATGCAGGCTAATAACATCTGCTCTCGGTATTAGCTCGTCAAGAGTAGGCCGTTTGTCGTCTGTTTCGTTTCCTGGCCGAGCGGCAAAGGTAACCTTCATTCCAAACGCTTCGGCTAAACGCGCCACTTCTGAGCCAAGCTCGCCTTGCCCCACCATCACCAAATGCTTGCCAGCAAGTTGCAGCGTCGGGTGGCCTTGTAAACAAAAGAAATCGCTGTGCTGCCATTCGCCACGAGCGATGTCAGCCTGATAACGTGGCAATCGATTAGCTAATGCCAGTATAAGCATGAATGTGTGCTGAGAAACGCTAGCGGTTCCGTAGGCGGTTACGTTCTTGACACGAATATTTTGGGATTTAGCAGCATTAAGGTCGATGTTGTTAAGCCCAGTCGCCAGCACACATATAAGTTTGAGCTTAGGCAGTGCTGCCAAGGTTACAGCATCCAGCACGACTTTGTTGACGATCGCTATATCCGCCTCTACCAGGCGCTCACCTGCCTGCTCGGAAGTGCTTTGCTGATACACATCTAAGTGACTCACAAGGTGCCGAATTGCTGATAGATCGATATCCGCACCTAGGCTCTCGGCATCCAGCATTACCGCGTTGGGCATCTTTCTTTTCTCCATTATCTACCGAAAGGCGCTTGGCCTTGCTCAGCAGGGGGCACAAAAGGGTATAATGTGTCGCTCTATCAACCGCAGTCTTGGAATTTATCCCGGCAGACCACATAGTCTTAGCTTGGCAACCGTCAAATTTGCCACTGGTCTACATAAAGAACTTAGCTTGTCGGAGTTGAGCTTTTCAGGAGTTATCAACATGCCCATCTATGAGTACGAGTGCAAGGCCTGCGGTCATCGCATGGAAAAATTGCAGAAAATCAGCGCAGATCCGCTGAAAGATTGCCCCGCGTGCCAGCGAGCTAGTCTTGAACGCTTGGTTTCAGCGTCTGGTTTCCGTCTTGCGGGCGGCGGTTGGTATGAAACCGACTTTAAAACAGGAAGTAAGAAAAACTTGGCGGCAGAAGGCCAATCGACTTCCAGCACTGGTACCACAAGCGATACCAGTAGCGCATCAACGAACAAGGGCGCCGCGGCTTAGCCGCGGTTGTCAGGACCAGAACGGTCCACGACAATCTCATTGCCACGCAACAGAACAGGATTAGACATGCGCAGCCATTATTGCGGCCAGCTTAACGAAACTTTGGTGGAACAAACGGTCACTGTCTGCGGTTGGGTTCATCGCCGCCGTGATCATGGTGGGGTTATCTTTCTGGATATGCGCGATCGCGATGGCATCGCTCAGTTCGTTGTAGACCCTGATACCGCCGAGGCATTTGCTAATGCTGACCGTGCTCGCAGTGAGTACGTGCTTCGTATTACTGGCCGCGTTCGGCTGCGTCCTGAAGGAACGCAAAACCCCAACATGCCAACCGGCATGATTGAGGTATTAGCCAAGGAGGTGGAAGTACTTAATACGGCTGCTACCCCCCCTTTTCAGCTAGATGAGCACAACAAAGTCGGTGAGGAGGTTCGCTTAAAGCATCGCTATATCGACCTTCGTCGCCCGGATATGATTGAGAAATTGCGTTTGCGTTCACGTATTTCTCATAACGTTCGCGCCTACCTGGAAAATCAAGGCTTCTTAGATATCGAGACGCCGGTATTGACTCGCGCAACGCCGGAAGGTGCTCGCGATTACCTCGTTCCTAGCCGGACACATGCAGGTAGCTTCTTTGCACTACCTCAGTCGCCTCAGCTGTTTAAGCAGCTGTTAATGGTGGCCGGTTTCGACCGCTACTACCAGATCGCTAAATGCTTCCGCGATGAAGATCTGCGGGCCGATCGCCAGCCTGAGTTTACGCAAATCGATATCGAGGCGTCTTTTGTTGAAGAAGACGACATCATGAGCATTACCGAAGCCATGATTCGTCAACTCTTCCAAGAAGTGCTTAGCGTTGAGCTGCCTGACTTCCCGCGGATGACCTGGCAAGAAGCAATGGATCGCTTTGGTTCTGATAAGCCGGATCTGCGCATTCCGCTAGAATTAACCGATGTTGATGATCTGATGCAGCAGGTTGATTTTAAGGTTTTCTCAGGCCCTGCAAGTGCGGAGGACGGTCGTGTAGCGGCATTGAAAGTGCCGGGTGGCGCCAAACTGTCTCGTAAAGAAATCGACGAATATACCAAGTTTGTCGGCATATATGGTGCGAAAGGGCTGGCGTGGATTAAAGTCAATGAGCGTGCGAAAGGGCTTGATGGTCTTCAATCACCCATCGTTAAGTTCATGGAAAATGTAGTTGAAGAGCTACTTGATCGCGTAGGCGCTGAAGATGGCGACATTATTTTCTTTGGTGCGGATAAAGCTCGCATCGTCAATGAAGCCATTGGTGCATTACGCGTCAAGTTAGGTGCTGACCTTGAGCTATACACCCAGGCGTGGGCGCCGTTATGGGTGGTCGACTTCCCGATGTTTGAAGCGGACGACAACGGTCGCCTTAGCCCACTACATCACCCGTTTACAGCACCTTCTTGCTCTCCAGAAGCACTTAAATCTGATCCAGCAAACGCATTGTCACGCGCATACGATATGGTGCTTAACGGAACCGAGCTAGGCGGCGGCTCTATTCGTATCCATGATCAAACCATGCAAAGCACTGTCTTTGAAATTTTGGGCATTGGCAAAGAAGAAGCACAAGAAAAATTTGGCTTCCTGCTGGATGCTCTGCAATATGGCGCGCCTCCCCATGGGGGTCTTGCGTTCGGCTTGGATCGTTTAGTTATGCTAATGGCCGGAGCTAAGACAATTCGTGAAGTTATTGCCTTCCCGAAAACCCAAAGTGCCGCTTGTTTGATGACTGACGCACCAGGCGAAGTCAGTGCAGACCAGTTGAAAGACTTAAACATCCGTTTGCGCCAAAAAGCGAAAGCAGAGACAGCTAGCGAATAATCGCTCAACTCTGACTTTTAGCTCTGCACCGACGTTTAGGCGTCGGTGTTTTTGTTTGAACAGTTCTCTATTAATAGGAAAGGTGACATGGATGAAAAACAGCCTGCTTCCTCGATCAGAATTTTGGGTATCGATCCAGGTTCACGTATCACGGGCTATGGTGTCATCGATTTAGTGGGTGTTAAGCCTCATTACGTCGCCAGCGGCTGTATTAGGACAGCCGAGGGCCCATTAGAGCAGCGCTTGGCACAAATCTATGCAGGTTTGAGTGAAGTGGTCGGTTTGCATCGACCCGAGGCAGTCGCTATTGAGCGTGTTTTTATGGCCAAAAATCCTGATTCAGCACTGAAGCTTGGTCAGGCACGGGGCACAGCTCTCGTCTGCATCGCGAATCACGGCCTGAACATTGCGGAATACGCAGCAAGGCAAATCAAGCAAGCCGTCACTGGGCAGGGAGGCGCGGATAAAAGCCAAGTACAGCACATGGTCACCGCGATTCTACAGCTCTCTTCAACGCCACAGGCCGATGCTGCCGATGCGCTAGCAATCGCGCTTACCCATGCGTATGCAGGGCACGGCTTACTTACTGCGCCCTCAACAGCAGGTCGGCGGCGCAGCACCGGGCGGTGGCGGCTATAGCTACTAACTGGTCATTTGTACAGAGTGTCTTTATAGTGAATGTTAGCTTTTTATTATTGCGAGCATACTTATGATCGGTCGTATTAATGGTTTGTTATTAGAGAAGCATCCCCCTTGGATTGTGGTTGATGTGCATGGTGTCGGATACGAGCTAGAAGCCTCTATGAATACCTTAGTGGCGCTTCCTGCTGTGGGAGAGAGCGTATCGATGTATACGCACCTTACCATTCGTGATGATGCCCATTTGTTATACGGTTTCGGGCGCGAGCAAGAGCGCGCACTGTTTCGTGCCTTGATTAAAGTTAACGGCGTAGGGCCAAAGTTAGCGTTGGCCATTTTATCTGGAATGGATGAAGCAGCCTTTATGCGCTGCGTCCGTGACGACGATAGTAAAGCACTGACTAAACTACCCGGCGTTGGTAAAAAAACCGCGGAGCGGTTAATTATCGAAATGCGCGACCGGTTCCCAGAATGGGAGAACACGACCGATGCACCCTTCGCGTTAGAAGCGGCTAATGGCGAACCTGCTCCACGTGATACGTTGGCAGATGCAGAAGCTGCGCTGGTGAGCTTGGGATACAAGCTCACTGAAGCTTTAAAAATGTTGGCTGACATCAATCCCAACCAGTCAACAGAGGCAATTATAAAAGCCGCGCTGACAAAACGCATGACGGGGTAACAACGTGAGTCATTTCATGGAACGACTGATAGTGCGTACTTTATGTTAGAACATGACCGATTAATCGCGGCTGAGCCCGAGTATGGGGAAGGGCGTATTGATCATGCTATTCGTCCCAAACATCTAAAGGATTATATTGGGCAACCGCGCGTACGCGAGCAGCTTGAAATTTTCATGGGGGCCGCAAAGCTACGTCAGGAAAGCTTGGATCATACCTTGGTATTTGGCCCGCCGGGGCTTGGTAAAACAACGCTTGCTAATATTATTGCCACTGAGATGGGCGTAGGGCTGAAATCAACCTCTGGTCCTGTGCTTGAACGTGCAGGTGACTTAGCCGCCATGCTGACGAACTTAGAGCCTGGTGATGTGTTGTTTATTGACGAAATTCACCGTCTATCGCCTGTGGTAGAAGAAGTGCTCTACCCAGCGATGGAAGATTTTCAGCTAGATATTATGATTGGCGAAGGTCCTGCTGCACGTTCAATTAAACTAGATTTGCCTCGCTTTACGCTGGTAGGTGCGACAACGCGCGCGGGCTTGCTCACCTCGCCTTTGCGCGACCGCTTTGGCATTGTGCAGCGCCTGGAATTTTACAATCTTGAAGAGCTTACTGAGATTGTTACTCGCTCAGCACGCTTACTAGGTGTTGAGACCAGCCATGAAGGAGCCGTGGAGGTTGCTAGGCGTTCAAGAGGCACCCCGCGTATTGCCAATAGGCTGCTCCGCCGAGTCCGTGACTATGCAGAAATAAAGGGCAATGGCATTGTGGATGTCACTCTCGCCGATGCAGCACTCAATATGCTAAATGTAGATCACCATGGCTTAGATCATATGGATCGGCGCCTTTTGCTGGCAATGATCGATAAATTTGATGGTGGCCCTGTCGGCGTCGATTCGATATCAGCCGCTATCAGCGAAGAGCGCGGTACTATTGAAGACGTCATCGAACCTTACTTAATCCAGCAAGGGTTAATGATGCGCACACCAAGAGGACGCGTAGTGACGCGTCAAGCGTGGCTACATTTCAACAAAACGCCTCATGAACATGCTATTGACCCAGAGGGAGAGCGTCGCCCATGAAAAATGGGTTTACCATGCCGGTGCGCGTCTACATGGAAGATACTGACGCCGGCGGCATTGTCTACTACGTTAACTATCTGAAGTTTATGGAGCGCGCCCGCAGCGAGTGGTTGCGTACACTCGGACTTAATCAGCAATCTTTGCTAGACGATGGTACCCAGCTAGTGGTATTTCGTTTGGCCTGCCACTACAGTAAGCCTGCGCGCTTAGATGACTCGCTTATTGTCAGTACAAATGTTGAGAGTGTTGGTCGATGCCGCATGACTTTTTTGCAGCAAGTACGGCGAAATGAGGAACTCTTATGCACGGCTACAGTCGAGATAGCCTGTTTGTGCGCTCATAAGATGCGGCCAAAGGCATGGCCCAATATACTGAAAGTGCCTGGTTGATTAATTCAAGGCGAACGCTGAAAACGTGCCCAAACTTATGGAGTGGATAGCGCGATGTTGCGTGTGTACTCCGTTATTTTTAGATACTACCACTGCTCGGAATTTCCGACGTTAACAGCTTGATGAGGGTA
Source organism: Vreelandella andesensis (assembly GCF_003989795.1). Lineage (GTDB taxonomy): Bacteria > Pseudomonadota > Gammaproteobacteria > Pseudomonadales > Halomonadaceae > Vreelandella > Vreelandella andesensis. Next base: position 85,293 of record NZ_RZHG01000028.1, on the reverse strand, counting down.
ACTGTGAACGATAACACCATGTCTATTCCCCACTTGATAATGAGCGCTAGCACGGTTGTTCAGCTGGTAATGTTGTTGCTGGTGGTGGCATCAATACTCTCATGGGTGGTTATTTTCCAACGTAGCATTGCCTTGCGCAGGGCAAAACAGGAATACAACCAGTTTGAAGAAGCTTTTTGGTCAGGCGTCGATTTAAACGAGTTATATCGAGAAATCCCTGCTGATAACGCACGTTATGGAGCAGAGCATATGTTCCAGGCTGGCTTCCGTGAATTTAATCGGTTGATGCCAAAAACACGTAACCCCGACACCATCTTAGAAGGCGTGCAACGGAGTATGCGCGTCGCATGGTCTCGAGAAGAGGATCGCCTCACCCAGCATCTGGTATTTCTCGCCACCGTGGCATCAGCGAGTCCTTACATAGGATTATTCGGTACGGTTTGGGGGATCATGGGGTCCTTCCAATCCCTATCTATGACACAGCAAGCTACCTTGGCAACCGTAGCCCCATGGATTGCCGAAGCGCTTATTGCAACGGCGATGGGTCTGTTCGCAGCTATTCCAGCAGTAATTTTCTATAACCGTTTATCCAATGACGCTGCTCGTTTGCTGGGCAAGTACGAAGACTTTGCCGAGGAGTTTCACGCCATCTTGCACCGTAACCTGCAGGGTCGCGAAAGCCAGTCCAGCGCTAGCTAAGGGAGCACGCTATGCAAGGCCCGTTTAATCGTAGCGGCAGTAAAAAGCCGATGGCTGAAATCAACGTAGTGCCTTTTATTGATGTCATGCTGGTCTTGCTGGTGATCTTTATGATCACCGCACCGATGCTGACTCAAGGGGTACAAGTAGACCTGCCTCAAGTCACATCAGAGCCAATAGAAAGCCAAGATGAAAGTGATCCCATCATTATTTCTGTCGACCGAGAGGGCGTCTACTTCATCACGCTTGGAGAAGATTCGACGTCTGTTTCTCTTGAACAAATGTCACAACGAGTAATGGCCATACTACAGCGTCGCCCTGGCACGCCAGTCATGGTTCGTGGCGATCGCAATGTGCCATACGGGCAAATAGTTTTATTGATGAGCACACTTCAGCGTTCAGGTGTCGCGAATGTGGGCCTGTTATCTGAACCGCCACAAGATGGTTAAAGGTAGCGCGCACATGGCAGTTAAACCACCACGCGACCCCCAGGATGTTGGCTATACTTGGCCTGCCGTTCTAGCGGTTGCAGTGCACCTGTTAGTTGTATTTTTCAGCTTAGTTAGCCTGCCAAGTTCTACGGCAGAGCCAGACTCTTCTTCAATCGTGCAAGCAACTCTCGTTAGCACTGAGACATTTACTGACCAGGCTCAGCAGACAACAGAGCAGCAAGCCGCACTCAATGGTTCAGACAAACCCGACGTGGCCGAACCAGCGCTTGAAGAACCCGATACACGTGAGCAAGAAGCATTACAACAACAAGCCGATGAAGCGGCTGCTAGGGAAGAAGCCCAAGCGCGTGCAGAAGAGCAAGCGCGTGAGCTACAAGAGGCTCAAGCTCAGGCCGAAGCTGAAGCGCAACGGAGAGAGGAAGAAGCACAGCGTCTAGCCGAGCAGCAGGAAGCAGAAGCTCAAGCCCGAGAACAGTCTCAGCGTGAGGCCGAGGCAGAAGCCCAACGCCAACGTGAAGCCGAAGCAGAAGCTCAGCGCCAACGTGAGGCCGAGGCAGAAGCCCAACGCCAACGTGAGGCCGAAGCAGAAGCTCAGCGCCAACGTGAAGCAGAAGCAGAAGCTCAGCGCCAACGTGAAGCAGAAGCTCAGCGCCAGCGTGAAGCCGAGGCAGAAGCCCAACGCCAGCGTGAGGCCGAAGCAGCAGCCCAACGCCAGCGTGAAGCCGAGGCAGAAGCTCAGCGCCAACGTGAGGCCGAAGCAGCAGCCCAACGCCAACGTGAAGCCGAGGTAGAAGCCCAACGCCAACGTGAAGCCGAGGCAGAAGCTCAGCGCCAGCTTGAGGCCGAAGCAGAAGCCCAACGCCAGCGTGAGGCCGAGGCGGCCAGACAGCGTCAGCTAGCAGGAGAAGCTCAGGCTGCCGCTAATGCACAGCAAGCACAGCAAGCAGCGAATAGTTTTATTAATATTGTGCGTCGCGCGGTAGAGCAGGCATGGTTAATTCCAGCAGGCGCCAGTGACACGATGAGTGCTACGATTCAAGTAAGGCTTGGCCCGTCAGGAGAAGTACTTTTAACCACTATCGCCTCATCCAGCGGTGATAGTGCCTTTGACCGGTCTGCTATGCAGGCCGTTGAACACGCTGCACCATTTAGCGAGCTGAGGGATTTGCCTGCAGAGCTGCAGCGTAACTTACGTCAATTTAATCTGCGATTTACCCCGGGGGATGTTCGCTGATGCAAACCATGAGCAAAGTGTGGCTGTTTTGCGTACTGCTATTTATTAGTAGCTATGCAATAGCAAATGCAAACCTAACAATCGAAATAACACGAGGAAGCGACCAAGCTTTACCGATTGGTATTGTTCCCTTTTCAGGCGGCGACAACATGCCTGAAGACGTGGCTCAAATCATCCAGGACAATCTTGAACGCAGCGGTTTTTTTGCACCCTTAGAACGCAATTCTATGTTTGACAAACCAAGTCAAGCGGATGAAGTTGAGTTTGGTACTTGGCGTTCGCTAGATGTGCGATATTTAGTGGTAGGTAGCGCGCAGCAGACAAACAGCGGTTATCAGATTCAATTTGAGCTAATGGACATCAGTGGCCAGCGTCGCATGATTGGCGAAACGGTCACTGTGAGTGCGAACGATTTACGTGGCGCTGCTCATTATATTAGCGATCAAATTTTTGAAGAAATTACCGATATTCGGGGAGCTTTCTCAACTCAAATTGCTTATGTAACCGCTCAAGGACTGGGTGATAATATGCAATTTGGCTTGTATGTGGCCGATGCAGATGGGCGTAACAGCCAACAAGTACTTACTTCCGATCAACCGATCATGTCGCCTGCATGGTCCCCTGATGGTCGAAAGCTGGCTTACGTTTCTTTCGAGACAGAACGCCCGGCTATTTATATTCAAGATGTTTCGACCGGCCAACGGATACAAGCAACATCTTTTGAAGGTATCAATGGTGCTCCCACATGGTCACCTGATGGACGACGCATTGCTATGTCACTGTCTAAAGACGGGCAGCCTGAAATTTATATTTTGGATATCAATAATCGATCAGTAGAACGTATCACTCAAAACAGTAGCATTGATACTGAACCAGCTTGGGCGCCTGATGGACGTACTCTGCTGTTTACCTCTGACCGGAGTGGTGGACCACAGATTTATGAATACTCGCTAGGTGGCGGTGAAGCAAAACGCGTCACGTTTACCGGCAATTACAATGCTCGTGCGCGTTATTCGCCTGACGGTGAGCAAATCTTTTTGATCCACCGTTCCAGCCGTGGATACCAAGTGGCGCGACAAGATCGTGACGGAGGTCGACTGGTTGTAATAAGTGAAACAACAAGAGATGAATCTCCTAGTGTTGCGCCGAACGGGACCATGGTAATCTTCGCTACCCAACAGGGTAGCAATGGGGTACTAAGTGCCGTTTCAGCGGATGGCCGCTCGTCATTTAGATTACCCGCAGCGCAGGGTGATGTCCGCGATCCCGCGTGGTCACCTTTTTTAAATTGATTGACGAAAAGTATTAATTTTTTGTTTTCAGGCAAGGAGTCTGATTATGCAACTTAAACCGTTGGCTCGCTCATTGGCAGTAGCGTTATCTATCGTAGTTATCGCTGGCTGTTCCAGCACCGGCGGAACCCAGGATGGGGACTCTTATGGAAGCCAGGATGGCAGCAGCATGGGAACGAGCACCTCTGGTGTTGGCACTGGGACTGGCACCGGCGGCCAGTACGGCTCTACGTCTGGTTCCGGCGCGGGCGCGGGCGCTGGACAACAAGCTGATTCTCGCATTCCAGAAGTGCGTACCATCTATTTTGATTTCGACAGCGATACAATTAAAAGCGAGTATGAATCAGTAGTCATGGCTCACACTCGCTATTTACGTGCTAACCCAGGTGCTCGAGTGGTATTGCATGGCCATACCGACGAGCGTGGCACTCGCGAATACAATATGGCCCTTGGTGAGCGTCGTGCAGGTGCAGTTCAGCGGTTCTTAAATATCCAAGGCGTGTCTCCCTCGCAAATGAGCGTTGTGAGTTATGGTGAAGAGCGTCCGGCAGCTAGCGGCCAAGGTGAAACCGCCTACTCTCAAAACCGTCGCGTCGTGTTTAACTACTGATGGCATTGGCGTACCTAGTTATGGACTATTAGGTGCTGAATAACGAGTATTGAGTGCCTGGTACAGGTGCTAGGTACGCTAGCTAAGTAATCATTGGAGTCATCATGAAACACAGTCTCAAACGTTATTTTGAGAGGCTGTGCGGTGCGGGAGCCATAGTGCTCCCGCTGTCCGTATTGCCCTTAACGGCCTTTGGTCAACAGCCCCTCGTTCAAGATTTATCAAGCGGTTCGAGTGGTTTTTACCAGCAAACTCAACGCCAGGAATCATCCAGTGGTAACTTGGTGCTCTTTAACCAAGTGCAAGAACACCAGAAAGAAATTCAGCAGCTACGTGGTCAAATCGAAGAGCTTCGACACCAGTTAGAGCAACTTCGCCGGCAATCACAGCAACAATACCTGGATATCGAAGATCGTTTGCTGAATAGCGGCCCTAGTCAGATTGAACAATCTACTCCTTCAGTGGCGCCTGAGGCGGCTGAGCAAGTCGCTAACGCGCCTTCTGCTCGAAACGTCAGTGAAGACGCTCAAGCAGACTACCAGGCAGCATTTGCTCATGTTCAGGCACGTCAATTTGAAGATGCAATCAATGCGTTTAAAGCCTTTGTCACTGATCATCCCGATAGCAGTCTGACTGCAAACGGATATTACTGGCTAGGCGAACTCTACGCTGCTGAGGGTGAGCTAAGCGATGCTGATGCGTCATTCAGCCGTGTGATTGAGCAATACAACGGCAGTAGCAAAGTCCCTGACGCGCTTTATAAGCTAGGATTAGTAAAAGCGCGCCAAGGCGAGGCTGAGCGCAGTCGTGAACTGCTTGAACAAGTACGTGATGATTATCCGCAGAGTAGCGCCGCTGGACTGGCAAGTGACTTTTTGCGTCAGTCTGCAGGATAACGACTGTTAACCCTTTTGCATCAAGGAAACCTCATGAGCTGCAAAATCGACTATCAACCAGCGTCCAATCTATTGGAAAACCGCGTCGTGTTGGTAACCGGTGCGGGTGATGGAATTGGACGTACTGCTGCACTTACTTATGCCCGCTATGGGGCAACCGTAATACTACTTGGCCGTACAATTGCTAAGCTTGAGCGTGTTTACGATGAAATTGAAGCAGAAGGCGGGCCACAGCCTGCTATTTTTCCGCTCAATTTTGAGGGCGCAACGCTCAAAGATTTTCACGATATGGCTGAGACGTTGGACAAAGAGTTTGGTCGGTTAGATGGGTTACTTCATAACGCGGGCTTACTAGGCAAAATTACTCCTTTTGAGCAGTACAATCCTGAGTTATGGGAACAAGTGATGCAGGTCAATATCAATGGCCCTATTTGGATGACCCAAGCGCTGCTACCTCTGCTTCAACAGTCAGCTGATGCCTCAGTGATATTCACATCCTCTAGCGTCGGACGAAAAGGCCGAGCCTATTGGGGAGCCTATTCAGTTTCAAAGTTCGCCACAGAGGGTTTTGTAGAGGTACTCGCTGACGAACTTGAAAACCAGTCAACTTTAAGGGTTAACACGCTAAATCCTGGTGCAACACGAACCCAAATGCGCCGCACTGCCTATCCTGGTGAAGATCCATTGACGCTACGCACCCCTGAAGAAATAATGCCTACCTATTTATGGCTTATGGGGCCAGACAGTGTCGGTATTAGCGGCCAAAAGCTTGATGCTCAACCGCCACGCGTATGAGCACGCATGAAAACGACGTACCGCTTGTCGATGCTCTGTATGATTTCATTCAATTATCGCTTTCTGAAAAGCTTTTCTAAAAAGTAATTAATGAAAAGTAGTTAATGAAAAGTAGTTAGAGCATCGACTAAGTCTTTACATGTTTCAAACCACAAGTCAGCTGGCCACTGTTGGTAATCGTCTTCCTCGCTGATATAGCCATAGCCAACCGCAACTGCCGTCATTCCTGCTGCCTTTGCCGCTTCAATATCACGTAGGTGGTCACCAACGTACCAACAAGATTGCGGCGTCACACCTAGCCTGCGTGCAGCTTCCCAAAGAGGCTCTGGGGCTGGTTTTTTTACCGCCAGATCATCCGCGCACAAAAGCGCCCCTGGCGCGAGCGCCAACGCCTCAAGCAGCGGAAGGGTGTAGCGTCTCGGTTTGTTCGTAACAATCCCCCATAAGCGTGATTCTGAATGCCAGCGGGCTAACCATTGGTCCAATGGTTCAAATAGTCGGCTGTGAACAGCGACGGCTTGCTCATAGCTATTTAACAAATACTGCCGCGCCGTATCATGCTCTTTAGAACCGCTTTCAATGCCAATAGCAAGGGTAACCAAGGCACTGCCTCCGTTAGAAACCTGGCCACGTATTTGCGCATAGGGCAGTGGTGCAAGCCCATGATGCTGTCTCAACGCATTCGTTGCGTTAGCAAGGTCGGGGGCGGTGTCAACAAGGGTTCCGTCTAAATCAAACAGGATGGCATCAGGCATCGACGTTGACATTTATTGACTCGCTTTTCTGCAGTACATCATATAGTTAACCGATACATCGTTTGCCACTAAACGGTAGTGACGAGTCAATGGGTTGTAGGTAAGTCCGGTTTGCTCGTTAATCTCCAAATCAGATGCTCTTGCCCAGGCTGCCATCTCAGAAGGGCGTATGAACTTCGCATAATCATGGGTGCCACGTGGTAATAACTTGAGCACATACTCAGCACCTAGAATCGCAAAAACATACGACTTATGGGTGCGATTTAGTGTTGAGAAAAACACATAGCCCCCAGGGCGAACCAGCTCACTGCAAGCGCGAATGACCGATGCTGGGTCAGGCACATGCTCAAGCATTTCCATGCAGGTGATGACGTCATAATGCCCAGGCTCTTCTGCCGCTAGCGCTTCAACACTTATCAGTCGGTAGTCAACAGAAACACCGCTTTCTTCAGCATGAAGTAGAGCGACGTTGAGAGGCGCATCTCCGAGGTCGATGCCGGTAACATCAGCACCCCGATGGGCCATTGATTCGCTTAAAATTCCACCACCACAGCCCACATCTAGCACTTTTTTACCGGCCAAGCCTGCGCGGGCGTCGATAAAGTCAAGTCGCAAGGGGTTGATATCATGCAACGGCTTGAATTCACCCTTTGTGTCCCACCAACGACTAGCAAGTGCTTCAAATTTAGCGACTTCCGCCGGGTCGACATTGTCGTGGTTGCGATGAGTAGTGCTATCCTGAGGTATCGCTTGCATGTTTTAACTCTCTTTGTCGGTAAGTTGGCATGAAGGTAGCGTCCAACCAGTCGTAAGGTATCATGTCATTCTAACCACTCCAGGAAAGGAACGCATGAAAAGGAACGCGATATGACTCTTAACCCCCTATTTTCGCGAATTTTATTTTCTCAGGGAGCGTGATGAATGCGAGTATTACTCCACGGAAGTGAACTAAGTGCTGCCACCGCCGCCGCTGCGTTAGCCTGGGTAGGTCATCAAGTTGAGTGGCTGCCACACGAAAGCGCGCCCTGGCCACAGCTTTTAAAAGCAGATTGGCTGCGCAGTGAACCCGAATTAATGACGCATATTGAACAAGCGTTAGCCAGTGGCACACTGAGAATTATTGAAGCGCCATCGCAGGCTCATTCTCCTGATGTGGTTTGGCTGGCTCTATCGCCTGATCAGCGCCAAGCCGCTAAAGCGCTGCTAGAAGCACCTATATTCGATCAGCATAGCGGCGCTGTATTAATTAATAATTCCACATTCCCAGTAGGAGAAACAGAACAGCTACACGCGCTTATGGGTCCTCAGCACAGCAGTGTTGCCTTACCCGACACACTGGAAGAAGGGCGGGCGTGGGTTTCCTTTACGCGCCCTTCACGCTGGCTATTAGGCTGTGATGATGCAACTGGCGAACAGGTAGCTCGTGAACTTTTGCGTGCCTTTAATCGCCGCAATGACGTGTTCCAGCGAATGCCATGCAGAGCTGCTGAGCTGACTAAGCTGGCTATCAATGGCATGTTGGCAACACGTATTAGCTACATGAACGAGATAGCAGGGCTTGCAGACACGCTTGGGGTTGACGTTGAGCATGTACGTCAGGGCATGGGGGCAGATACTCGAATTGGCTATGAATATTTATATCCTGGCTGTGGTTTTGGTGGCCCTAATTTCTCTCGTGACTTAATGCGCTTAGCGGATGTTCAGTCAGCCAGTGGTCGAAATTCGGCGTTGCTAGAACAGGTGATGGACATCAATGAGCAGAAAAAAGAGACCTTGTTTAGGAAGCTTTGGACATTCTTTGAGGGTGATTTAGCGGGCAAAACGATTGCTATTTGGGGGGCTGCCTTTAAACCAGGCACCACTCGAATCGATCATGCACCTGTACTCACGCTTCTTGCTGCCTTATGGGCGCAAGGCGTTAAGGTAAATTTACATGACCCAGCGGCAACACCAGCGCTGCTTGACGCGGTCGGTGACCGAAATGACCTAACTACCTTTACCAATGACCCTTACCTCGCATGCGAGGGGGCAGATGCGCTGATGTTAGTAACCGAGTGGAAATCTTATTGGAACCCTGACTGGCATCGTTTAGCCTCGTTACTGAGCGCTAAGTTAGTGTTGGATGGACGAAATATTTATGACCCAGCCTTCGTGGCTAGCTGTGGTTTGCGATATAGAGGAATCGGGCGTCGAGCCGATCCTACAACGTATTGAGGAAAAAACATGCCCAACAGTACTGCGTCTTCTCGCATTGTTCCCGATGTGGATCAAAGCTTGACCGCACAACACTTGCGTCATCGCAAGGGGCCGAAACTGTGGCCATTGTGGCTATTGATGGTGCTTATTATCATCTTACTAGGCGCCGCAGCGGCGGGCCTTTGGTATGAAAGAGAGCGCTTAGTAGAAGAGGTTCACCGAGTAAGCGGAGAGGTATCAAATCTTCATGCAAGGCTAGACTCGGGCGACACCGACGCACAAGATTCGATAGCCTTTGTACAAGCTCAGATGACCACGCTGTTCCAAGAGCAGGAGCAATTAGCCGTTACGTTAACGGATACACGTGAAGAGCTGTTTGGGCTTTTAACGTCCAATGAAGAACTTGTGAATAGCGATGCGCTCAGTGGCATCGCTGAGCGTATTAGCCAGCTGGAAAAGCAGGCAGCGCTGCGTGATCAACAGCTCGCAGCCATACGGACTTCACTTGATGCGCTTGAACAGGCGGGTACGTCCGGACGACAAAATTTAGCAGAAGAGGTGACTTACCTGGAAAACATGTTATCGCAACGCTTATCTAATACGACAAGCCGGCTCGATGCGATTACTGAGCTAGAAAACGAAAGCGCCGAATTGGTAACAAACGTTACAAAATGGCAAGAAGAGGTTGATCAACGCCTTGTTGAGGTAAACTCATTCCTTGAAACGTTAAGCAATACTGATACGCCAGCTACTCGGGAAGCCTTGCAAGCACTCGAGCAACAGGTGGCTCAACGTTTAAGCACTTTAGAGAGCGACATTCGACAAGTGCGGCAAGCCCAATTGGCTTTTAGTGCTCAAATGGAAATGCTCCGCTAGAAATACATTGTTAGACATTGTTGGCAGCATATAGCAACTGGTAATCAAGCCACCGAGTCGCTGATTTAGTTAGGGATGAACTGCATGGAAAGAAAACGGCGATGGCCCACCGTTAAAAAAGCGACTCGTGGGCTAGTTTTACCATTTTTTGTAACGTGGTCGGCTCCTATATGGGCACTCAACGCTTCTATCAATGGTGTCAGTAGTGAAGTAGAAGACAATATTGGTGCCTATTTACAAAATATTGACGAAGACCAGTACACCGACACCAGGTTAGAAGGTGAAATACGTAAACGCACCCGAGAAGCCATGCGCGTCTTCGGCTACTATGAGCCAGACATGACAGTTGACGTTGATAGCTCGCCCATCACGTTAACTATCGAACCAGGTTCGCAGGTCAAAATCGAGGTGCTGTCTGTCAACATTATCGGTGAAGCAAACGATGACCCATCGTTTCAGGAAGCGCTGGATGCCTTCCCTTTAAAGGAAGGCGATACATTACGCCATGCACCTTGGGACCGCCTGGGCAACCAGTTTACAGGCTTAGCACTAGAGCGCGGTTATTTTGACTGGGGATTCACTGATCGTCGAATGGAAATAAGGCCATATCTTGAAAGTGCTCGCCTCTATATGGCTTTCAATAGTGGCCCGCGCTATCAGTTTGGCAATACGTCTATTTCAGGTAGCCATATTGAACCTGACCGTTTGCGTAAAATACAGACTTTTGAAGCAGGGGAGCCTTATCTAGCCGAGTCTATCGCTCGTTATAATCAACGCTTAGCTGAAACAGGATGGTTCAGTTCTGTGACGGTTCGACCACGCTTAAAGACAGCAAGAGAGTTGACATTATCGCCTTCTACCGGTGGCTCTCCGTGGTGGGATGAGGCAACAGCATCACAACCCCAACGCCCACGACTTTCCAGCGTAGCGCTTGCCAGTGCACTTGGTGTCACAAAGCGTAGTGATATCAGCTTACCCATTGACGTAATAGTAGAACCTGCTGACCGCCATCAGTTCGAAGTAGGCGTTGGCTTTGCAACCGATGTGGGGCCTCGCCTGCGTTTTGGCTGGAAACAGCCATGGATTAACCGTTTTGGCCATAGCTTGGATCATGATTTATATATTTCAGCACCTGACCAACGTTTTACTGGTACCTACAATATTCCGTTAGATGATCCATTACGTGATAGTTATCGTCTGCAGTATGGCGTACGTAACGTAAATGATGGTGATACCCAGTCGTTGGAAGGCGCGGTTGAAATCGCTCGGCGATGGGAATTTGAAAACCGCTGGGTGCAAACACTTTACTTTCGTACTACTTACGAAGAATTTACTCAAGGTGGGGTGTCAGACGAGGTGTTACTGTTTTATCCAGGCATTCAGTGGTCTCGTTCAAGAACACGCCCTCAGCGATTCCCCTTATGGGGAGACCGACAACAGCTATCGGTTGAGTATTCAGATACCCTGTGGGGGTCGGATGCTCAGTTTGCGCGGGTAAAAGGTGACACTGAATGGATTCGAACATTCAATGATGATAACCGTTTTTCAGCAAGGCTAAGTATTGGTGCTATCGAAACAGATAATTTCGATAAACTACCGCCATCATTGCGCTTTTTTGCAGGGGGAGATCGAAGCGTTAGAGGTTACTCCTACGAAAGCCTATCCCCTCGAAATGAACAAGGGCGCTTACGTGGCGGCCAGCAAATGTTGACCTCAACGCTCGAGTACCAACGTAGGGTCTCAGGAGATTGGTGGGGCGCAACCTTTATTGATAGTGGCGATGCCTTTGATAACTGGGGCCCTGAGGAACTAAAAACGGGCGCAGGAGTTGGCGTACGCTGGGTTTCACCAGTGGGTCCTATCCGGTTTGATGTAGCACACCCTTTTGACCACGAAGATGATTGGCGCTTGCATTTTTCCATCGGACCGGAATTTTAGGAGAGCATTTTGACTAAGGTTGAAACAGCGGTGTCTACTAAGCGTCAACCGCTCTCAGTTAAACATCGAATCGGGTTGTTTTTATGGAGTTTAGTGCGGCTAGTCATTGTGTTACCGCTATGGCTATTTGGCTTGGTCGCACTGCTGCTCGGCGTAGCGCTCTCTCCCTGGGGCACTGGACAATTGTTTTCTCTAGGCGAGCAACGAGGGTTCTTTACGTATGAACACCAAGAAGGTGCACTGTTTGACGACTTTGCATTGCGCGGTTTTCAACTATTGTTCGGCGAGACACATGTCAACATCGAGAGTCTAGCGTTGGTCTGGGCGGATGATTGTGTGCTATCAGGTAAGCTTTGTCTGGATAGGTTTCATCTAGAAGGTGTGGACATACGTTTGGGCGAGAGTGCTGAAACGGAATCACCAGAATCAGATGGGCTAGCTAGCATCCACCTCCCTTTTCCTATTGAGCTACGCTCAGTTGAGTTAAATAACGTTCAAATTCAGCTAGCTGATGGAACACGAGTTGGCTGGGATTCGTTTTCAACAGCGATTACTGCACAGCAACATCTGGTCAATATCGCGCCTACCACGCTTGTGCGACCAACCCTGTATTTACCGCCCTCTGCGGGCACTCAACTGACTGAAGGTATCCAGACACCGCTAAAGCCGGAAGGTATTGATGGTGCTATTTTGGCTAGTCAACCCGTCATAGCGGAATCCGAACAAGCAGCAGAGACATTACTCGCACGTGAGCGAATTGAGCTACCTGAAATAATGCTGCCTATTGATATCGACTTAGCGTCACTCACCGTGACCGACTTTACTGTCAGTGGAGCAGCCGATTACCAAGTGGAACGCTTAGCAGTCGTTGCCAGTGGCAAAGGTAACCAAATAGCCCTCGAGTCACTAGCATTGCTCACGCCTGATGCCGAGGCAAACTTATCAGCCAACGTCACATTGTCAGGCGGTTATCCGTTAGATGCTCGATTAACATCAACCTTGTTTCTACCCGAGATATTTCCTGAGCTAAGTGGCGAAGAGCTTGTTTTGGAATTATCAGGATCACTAAATAAGCTAACAGCCAGTTTAGAAGCGTCTGGTATCATTAATGCGACACTGGATGCTCAAGTCGATGCACTGGCACCGACACTACCCTTTGATATACACCTTCAAAGCAACCGCTTACAGTGGCCACTCACACAGCCAAGCAGCGATGATCCAGCACAAGCACCTTACATAGCTGAAGATATAGATATCGTTGTCAGCGGCAGCTTGGAAGCATACCAAACAACGCTTTCCTTGAGCGCCCAAGGCCCTCAAGTGCCGCTCACCAATATTCGACTCAGTGGCGACGGCGATCTTTCATCATTCCGCTGGACGCCGCTGAACCTCACGATTGATGAAAGCTCGCTCAGCAGTGAAGGTGAAGTCAATTGGGAATCGTCGCTTCGAGTGGACACCACCATCCGGTTGAATCAATTTGATCCATCACATTTTGTCGAACAACTCAACGGTAATCTAAATGGCGATATTGTCGCTAGCGTGCGCCAAACAGGCGACCTTTGGGAAGTTAGCCTTCCAGTACTTAACATTAATGGGGAGCTACAGGAATATCCTTTAACGTTGCAGGCCACCTTAGATGCCAATAGTGCGCTTGAAGTTGATATTCAAGAGCTACTTTTCACTCAAGGAGACAACCGATTAACGGCCTCTGGTCAGGTCAGTGAGCAAGCAATGTCGCTAGATGCCGAGATTGCATTGCGGCAATTACAGACGCTTCATCCAGACTTAGCGGGCACGTTAACAGGAAGTATTCTCGCTAGAGGTAGCATTAGCCAACCTAGTGTGGCTGCCGAATTATCCGGCAGCGACCTGCAGTTTGCTGAAAACCGTATTGAAGCCTTATCCCTCACCAGCAATATCGAGGGAATCGAAGACCCATCGCTAGACATTAATGTTGGCCTGCAACAAGTCACTGCAGGTGGTCAGGCTTTTTCAAGTATTAACCTTGAGCTGAATGGCCGTTTATCTCAGCATGTGCTCACTGTCAGTGTCGACGGACAAGCTAATAACATGTTGAGTCGTGCGCTTGTTTCCCTGGATGGTCGTTTTGATCAACAGGCACAGCAGTACCAGGGGCAACTAACACCACTGGAAATTGACTCCGAGTTTGGCAATTTGCGCCTGGAAGCTCCGCTTGATATCCGCTACAACCTTGCTAATGGCCAAGCACAACTCTCACCCTTCTGCGTGCGTCGCGAAGAAGGAGGGGTAGTTTGCTCGGAAGAATCAGTTACCGCATCAGCCGACCAAGGACGTGCGGTGTTGAGCATCCGAGAAGTGCCTATGGAAGCGCTAGAGCCCTTATTGCCTGAAGAGTGGAGCTTTGAGGGTGACACGACCGCTAACATCGTTGCAGCTTGGCGTCAAGGAGGGGCTCAGTGGCAAGCGGATGTTCAGGTATTAAGTGAGTTAGCCATTACGGCGGTCAACGATTACGGCCAGCCTGTAAAACTGCCTGTGATTCGTTTAAACACGCAGTTGGAAGCTAATCAAGCTCAGGCGGATGCCGATGTCGTGTTGTCGTTTGAAGACGCTGGCGAGCTTGCCCTTGACCTTACTATCAGTGATCCTCTTGGTCGTGGCGGTTTAAATGGAGAGTTACGAGTCCAAGAAGTTTCTTTAACGCCTTACCGCTCATTAGTGGTAGGTATGGATCGCTTAGAGGGCGACTTAAGTGGCCGAATACAAATCTCTGGAACTACCAGCCAACCAGATTTACAGGGGCAGCTTGCCCTTCGTAACCTAAGCGCTCATGGCCCAGATATTCCTATTGATATCAAAGATGGTGAGCTAGTCGTTGCCTTCGATGGCGAACAAGGGGATATAAACGGCTTTATCGCTGCTGAACGCGGCCGTTTAAATATCACTGGCGATGCTTACTGGCCCAAAGGTAACGACTGGCGTATTGGTGTTGATGTTAACGCCACCCAAGAGCCATTATTAATTGTTCTGCCACAATTTGGTCGCTTAGAAGCTGCGCCGGATATTCGTATTCGAGTGACACCGGATCGCTTACAAGTACGAGGCAACGTTGATGTACCGTGGGCGCGTTTAGAAGTTGGGGAACTCCCTGCCTCAGCCATTAGCACAAGCGGTGATGAAGTCATTATCACCGAACGTGACGATCGAGAAGCTGAGCGGATTGCCCAACAACGGGCGGTCAATGGTGAGCCTAGTGCTGCTGATGTGTTATCGCAATCAGGAATGGTACTTGATGTACTCATCACCCTGACCTTGGGTAGTGACATGCAGATCTCAGCATATGGGCTTAATTCCGGGTTAGGTGGCACGCTAGAAATTCGTCAAGACAGTGGCGCACTTCAGCTGTTTGGTGATGTCAATCTAGTGGACGGGCGTTTCCAGGCCTTCGGCCAGGACCTCTTGATTCGCCGAGGGCAATTGATATTCAGCGGCCCACCAGGACTTCCAATTTTAGATTTCGAGGCAATTCGTAATCCAGACATCACCGAAGATGAGGTCATTGCAGGTATTCGAGTCAGTGGCAATGCAGAAGAACCCAATGTAGTGATTTTTTCTGAACCAGGAATGGATGAAACCCGTGCGCTGTCCTATCTGCTGAGAGGGCGTGCACCCGATGCATCGGGTGGGGGAATTGACAGTGCGCTTACCACTGCCTTAATCGGGATGTCTCTCGGCAAGACAGGCGGAGCTGTTGGCTCGATTGGAGAAGCATTTGGAATTAGCGACTTAACTCTGGATACCACCGGGGCTGGTGACAGCAGTCAAGTGGCACTAACAGGGCAGTTAACCGACGATATCCGAATTAGCTACGGTGTTGGTATTTTCTCGCCTATTGCAGAATTGACATTACGCTACACACTTTGGCGTAACCTGTATGTGCAGGCAGTATCGGGCGCTAACCAAGCCGTCGATTTAATTTACACCTTTACTCGATCAGGTGACCCCACCATTTATCCACGGCAATAAGAGGGCGTTATGACGCTATTTTCTAAAGCAAGATCAGTACCACTTGGCCGCGTAACGCCGATTGAAACGAGTAGCACCCATACCGTTACCGGCCATTCGCTTCATCCTCCTTTTCCAGAAGGTCATGAAGAAATTGTATTAGGAATGGGATGCTTTTGGGGGGTTGAGCGTCTGTTCTGGCAAGTGCCGGGGGTTTATGTAACGGCTGCAGGCTACGCTGGGGGAGAAACACAAAACCCAACTTACCAAGAAACCTGTACAGGACTAACAGGTCATACCGAGGTAGTTAAAGTAGTATACGATCCCAATATCGTATCACTGGATTCGTTGTTACAAATTTTTTGGGAACAACACGACCCTACTCAAGGAAATCGTCAAGGCAACGATGTGGGTAGCCAGTACCGTTCTGCTATTTTCACGACGACGGATAGCCAGTTAATTGCCGCCGAAAAGAGCGCTGACGCCTATCAAAAGGCACTCGACAGTGCGGGCCGTGGCGCCATTACTACCGAGATCGAACCGCTAAATGTCTTTTACTATGCTGAGGCTTATCATCAACAGTACTTGGAGAAGAACCCGTCTGGTTACTGCGGACTCAAAGGTACTGGCGTAACGTGCCCCATTGGTTAGTAACGATAAGCGCGTCAAATTATCCATCATAAGGTCAGTAAAATGCCACACACGTTAAAACGGCCATGGCGCATTCTTTCGGCTTGGGCTTTAACTGCCTTTGGTACGCTTGCTATGCCTGCCATGGCAGAAGAAATGTCTGAAGATGCCGTTCTGGCTATGCCACAAACGGTTGAAGAGAGTCCGTTTGCAAGTGAGCGAGATGCGGTGATATGGCGTCAAGATGAATTAAAAGAGCTAGAAAGGCTTCTTCGTCAGCTACGTTTTGACTTGGTGAATAACCAAGATGCCCGCGGCGCTGCCCCGCGTTTAGCAACGCTGAAAGAAAAAGCTACCCAAGCGCACTTTTTGCCCGCGTTTATTGCCGGCACTCATGGGCGTGGGTCTGATGCCCGCCCTGAAATATGGGAGGAGTGGGAAGATTTTGCTGCAGGCTTCAAAGATCTTGAACAAAAAGTAGCGGTACTAATCGACGCGGCCGAGCAAGAGGACTATCGCGCGGCCACCCGAGCATTTTCTGACGTTGGATTGAGCTGTAAAAGTTGTCATCGCGCCTACCGCTACGACTAGCTAAAGTAAGTACTCTTAGTCGAGATAGACGCGGAAATTTTTAGTCGGTTTGCTGAAGACGGTCGATACGGTAGAGGGTTTCAACTTGCTCCAGGCCGGTTATGGTGCAGTTTAAATCTTTTATACGGCCGTCGCTCAAACCATAAACCCAGCCATGCACTGAAATATTTTGGCCTCTCTGCCAGGCGCGTTGTAAAATTTTAGTACGGCATAAGCTATTAACTTGAGCTTTCACGTTCAATTCACACATCCGATCAATTTGCTCTTCCATTGGCAAATGCTCAAGCGTCTCGCGGTGATGGTTATACTGTTCGCGCACTGAATGCAGCCAATAATCGACGATACCACATTCACCCCCGGTAACTGCCGCCTTAATGCCACCACAACCATAGTGCCCCACAACCATAACGTGGCTGACCTTGAGTACATTCACCGCAAACTGCACAACAGAAAGTGCGTTCATGTCGGTATGGTGAAGAAGGTTAGCAACATTGCGATGGACAAAGACCTCGCCCGGGGGAAGGGCAATAATCTGGTTGGCGGGCACGCGACTGTCAGAACAACCAATCCAAAGGTAATCAGGGTTTTGCTGGTTGGAAAGGCGTTTAAAGTACTCGGGGTCCTCCTCACACATGCGCTCTGCCCAAGCGCGATTATTATCGAGCAGTGTCTCAATAGAGTTAGACATTGAATCTCCGTCACAGGTTAGGAGCTGTTAGGTTTAAGATAGAGCAAACTCGGTTACAAAGAGAGCGTTTTTAACCTCCTTGAAATCCAAGGTCAATCTTTGTGTTTCGCGATTGTTATCGACAAGTACATGATCAGCAAGCATATACAGTAGTTCAGGATAGGAGCAGCACATGGCAGCAAATGCAGAATATGAATACGATTTACTGGTGATAGGGGCAGGGTCAGGAGGTGTCCGCGCGGCACGAATGGCGGCGGCAACGGGCGCCAGAGTTGCCATCGTAGAAGATCGTTACTTGGGCGGTACTTGCGTCAATGTCGGCTGCGTCCCTAAAAAGCTTTACTCCTATGCCGCCCACTTCCACGATAGCTTTGATGATGCTGCGGGCTTTGGATGGCAATTGCCAGGACCTGCTGTTTTTGAATGGTCAGTACTACGCGATAATAAGACCAGTGAAATAAAACGCTTAAATGGGATTTATCAGCGGATGTTAGAAGGCGCTGGAGTCGTGTTGATTAATGCCAGAGCAACCCTAGCTGGAACGCATACGGTTTCGCTGTCCTCTGAAGAGGGCGTTTCAGAGGTTACCGCGCAAAAGATACTACTGGCGACAGGTGGCTGGCCATGGGTTCCTGATTTTCCTGGCAGTGAACATACCGTCACTTCAAATCAAATATTTGACCTTGATACTTTTCCAGAACGTTTTCTCGTTTTGGGTGGCGGCTATATTGCGGTCGAGTTCGCAAGCATTTTTAACGGCCTTGGTAGCGACACACACTTGATTTACCGTGGTGATCTGTTCTTAAAAGGCTTTGATGAAGAAGTTCGTGCATTTACTCGGGATGAAATGAGCAAAAAGGGCGTCAACCTTCATTTCAATACCAATATTGAGCGGATTGAGCCCCATGGCTCGGCGTTTAACGTGTATTTAACTAACGGTGATATTCAAGAGGTAGATGCCGTTTTGGCCGCCACAGGACGCAACGCCAATACCCAAGGGCTGGGGCTTGATGCGCTAGGTATTCATCTCGACAGCAGTGGCAAAATCCCAGTAAATGAGCATTACGAAACGTCGGTTCCTTCGATCTTAGCGCTGGGCGATTTAACCCAGGGGCCGGAATTAACACCCGTTGCTCTAGCTGAAGCGTTGCAGCTCGTCGATATTCACTTCAAAGACACACTACCTAAGCCATTGGACTACGAGACGATTCCAACGGCTGTGTTTTGCCATCCAAATATCGGAACGGTCGGGTTATCTGAAGAAGCTGCCAGAGAAAAGATTGGCAAAATTCGTGTTTATCGTGCGGACTTTAAAGCAATGAAACACACATTGTCTGGTAGTCAAGAGCGCACCTTAATGAAACTAATTGTTGATGATGCCACGGATATCGTTGTGGGGGCTCATATGGTAGGTGATGAGGCAGGTGAATTGATTCAAGGGATCGCCATTGCGGTTAGAGCCGGGCTAACGAAGGAAGATTTTGATCGCACAATCGGTATCCACCCAACAGGTGCTGAAGAATTTGTGACAATGAGAACACCTGCGCGCAATTGATTACATAAAGTTCATATTGTTAAGGCGAGCATTAGCTCGCCTTTTTTATCTCGCGCCTATGCGTGGTTGACCTAAACTCTTGCAATACCGCTGTTTTTAATCATTCTTTTAAAGGCTGCGCATCAGTTTATAACCAAAATTTATGGATAAGACTTGGATGAATAATATGATTTTTGAATTGCTCATAATCAGCTGTTATAATGACAATCAAATTCGCTACAGCGAAGCATAACCATGAGTACGCCAATAACACCTTTTACTCCTTCTGCAGACCTTGCTCGACCGACAGTTGCCGATGCTGTCGTCGGACATGCGTCTACACCGTTGTTTATTCGCAAGCCGAATGCAGATGACGGTTGGGGCGTTTACGAACTAATTAAAGCTTGCCCACCGCTTGATGTTAACTCCGCCTACGCCTATCTGCTACTGGCAACCCAGTTTCGTGACAGCTGTGCGGTTGCGACAAATGAAGAAGGCGAAATAGTTGGGTTTGTATCTGGTTATGTGAAAGATAACGCGCCAGATACTTATTTCCTATGGCAAGTGGCTGTAGGCGAAAAAGCACGCGGTACCGGCCTGGCGCGTCGCTTAGTTGAAGCCATTATGTCGCGGCCTGAACTCAATAATGTGCATCATTTAGAAACGACGATCACCCCGGACAACCAAGCTTCATGGGGATTGTTTCGCCGTCTTGCCGCGCGTTGGCAAGCCCCCTTAAATAGTCGTGAATATTTCTCTACTGAACAACTCGGTGGAGAACATGATCCAGAAAACCTAGTTCGTATAGGTCCCTTTCAAACAGACAGCATGTAACGAAACTAACCAGCTATTGCTTCATACATCACCGTTAATACCGGGTGAGTTTTGAATTCGTTTCCGCCAGTTTGTCCCTCGCTTGGCTCAATGATTAAAAAAGGAGGTCGCTAATGCAGACCCAAACGCTCGAACGCATGGAATCTAACGTACGTACTTATTCTCGTTCATTCCCCGTTGTGTTTACGAAAGCTCAGAATGCGCGTTTAACGGACGAGAATGGTCGTGAATACATCGATTTTTTGGCCGGTGCTGGCACTCTCAATTACGGCCACAACAATCCTCATCTTAAGCAGGCGATGATCGATTATTTATCGACAGACGGTATTGTTCATGGCTTGGATATGTGGACCGCAGCAAAGCGCGATTATTTCGAAACCTTAGAAGAGGTGATACTCAAACCGCGTGGTTTGGACTACAAAGTGCATCTGCCTGGCCCAACAGGGACTAACGCAGTAGAAGCGGCCATTCGTTTGGCCCGTGTTGCTAAAGGTCGCCACAACATAGTGACTTTTACCAACGGCTTCCACGGTGTCACCATGGGCGCACTGGCGACCACGGGTAACCGCAAGTTCCGCGAAGCAACCGGTGGCATTCCAACACAAGGCGCAAGCTTCTTACCCTTTGATGGCTATATGGGTGAGCACGCGGACACGCTGGATTACTTCGAAAAATTGCTTAACGACAAATCTGGCGGTCTCGATATTCCGGCGGGTGTTATTGTTGAAACCGTGCAAGGCGAGGGCGGTATTAACGTAGCAGGCCTTGATTGGCTCAAGCGTCTGGAAAGCATCTGCCACGCTCATGATATTTTGTTGATCGTCGATGACATTCAAGCGGGCTGTGGCCGCACGGGTAAGTTCTTCAGCTTCGAACATGCCGGCATTACGCCTGACATCGTGACTAACTCAAAATCTCTCTCTGGCTTCGGGCTTCCATTCGCTCATGTATTAATGCGTCCTGAGCTTGATAAGTGGAAGCCTGGTCAGTACAACGGCACGTTCCGTGGTTTCAGTTTAGCGATGGTAACCGCCACAGCTGCGCTAAAAAAATATTGGTCAAACGATACTTTTGAGCGTGACGTCCAGCGCAAAGCGCGTATTGTTGAAGAACGTTTCCAAAAGCTGGCGGCTTTACTCAGCGAGAACGGTATGCCTGCCACCGAACGTGGACGTGGCCTTATGCGCGGGATTGACGTTGTTTCCGGTGATATTGCTGACAAAATCACCAGCAAAGCTTTTGAGCACGGCCTTATCATCGAGACCAGCGGCCAAGACGGTGAAGTAGTAAAGTGTCTATGCCCGCTGACCATCAAAGATGAGGACTTGCTGGAAGCACTGGATATTCTTGAAGCTTCCGTCAATGCTGTTATCCAGGCGTAATTCAGGATTAAGCTGCTTTCGTAGTAGGTTTAGTAAGTAGCATCAATTCAGTACTGAGGCGTTTGGTTTCAAATCAAACGCCTCGCATTGGAGTACATCTATGATCGTTCGCAATATTGAAGAAGCACGTAAAACAGATCGTCTTGTCACCGCAGAAAATGGTAACTGGGATAGCACGCGTTTGGTACTGGCCAATGATGGTGGGAACTTCTCGTTCCACATTACACGCATCTTCGAAGGTACCGAAACGCATATTCACTATAAGCACCATTATGAATCTGTTTACTGCATTGAAGGCGAGGGAGAGGTAGAGACCCTGGCAGATGGTAAAATCTGGCCAATTAAGCCAGGCGATATTTATATTCTTGACCAGCACGATGAACACCTGTTGCGTGCCCACAAAACTATGCATTTAGCATGTGTGTTCACGCCACCTATTACTGGCAATGAAGTACATCAGGAAGACGGTTCATACGCACCCGCTGGTGAGTAGATCGCTTACGTTAGTTTTTTTGATTAGCTGATAATAAAAACAGCCTGCTTTTAAGCAGGCTGTTTTTTGCATTTGTGAATCAAGGGTCAACTTGCTCAAAAACCAGGGTAATTTCACCCAAGGTAAGGCCAAATTTGCGCATTGCGGTACGATTTATCAAACGACCATCGGGCTGTAAATACATCCAATCATCCATTGTAAAACGGATAGTACGGCCGCTTACTTCGATATCAAGCGGATAGCGCATATGAAAAGCGTGCCCATACTGTCGAGCATCCACCTGGCCTTCAACGTCGTTGGCTGTGCCGATCCAGCGATGATCGTCAACGCGTTCAAATTCCCATACCCGACGATCTGTCTCACCATCGGCAAACAAAAAAGCTTCATCAAGTGTCAACGTATCATCGCTATACGTTCCGGTGATGTCGACCGTAAAACGGCGCTGTACTTCGCCAGAGTAGTCTTGCACCATGCCCCAGGCGCGCGTGTTGCCAGTGAAGTACTCAGCGATATCTAAACGAGGTGTTGTATTGGCATAATCTTCAACCTCGACATTGGCACAGCCAGCCAACACGAATAGGGTGGCTACCATTATGAACTTGCGTATGCTGATCATTAGAGATTTCCTAAATGGCGAATGTTTTACGTATAGCTATTGTAGGAGAAAATGGTGCAACACAGTACTGTTACGCGATATATCCTTTGAACCATATAGGTTCGTATAATATATATTATGTTAAATCAGATAAATAAAGGTTTCAAAACCGTGCGCTCGAGTTAGATAATGCAATGTTCTTCAACTAATGACTCACCTCTTCTTGTTTAAGGATACCTCACGTTATGCGCTTAGGAGTATTGTGTCTGATGGCTGGTTTGTCGCTTTCGTTTGCAGGCTGCGCTGTGACGCCGCCAGAAACGAATGATCCGCCGCCATTGAGCGAGGCGTCTTTTAACTCGCGTATCCTTGAGCTTGAAACCTCTATTGCCCAGCAATGCGTTTCCGCACCTACACTCCGTGAACAGCAGCTTAACCAACAGCAGCACCACCAAGCATTGACTGCTGATGTACGCGAAGTCGGCAGTTTATTGCGTTATTTGCGTCAAGATGTTGCAGGTTTGCAAGCACGTGGTGAAGAGCCCGTCATTGTTCGCGAAGAGTGTGATGTTGATACCGTTCAGGACAACAAAGCGCTGCTGGGCCGAAGTGAATGGGTTGGATTGCCTAGTGTTGGCACCTACTTGAAAGCGCGCATCGACTCAGGAGCCAACACTTCTTCACTTTCTGCTGCCGACAT
This sequence comes from Vreelandella andesensis, assembly GCF_003989795.1. Classification (GTDB taxonomy): domain Bacteria; phylum Pseudomonadota; class Gammaproteobacteria; order Pseudomonadales; family Halomonadaceae; genus Vreelandella; species Vreelandella andesensis. Next base: position 62,113 of record NZ_RZHG01000028.1, on the reverse strand, counting down.
TACCCGCTTTGAGCGTGATGGCGAAAACTGGGTGCGTTTCAAGTTGGCACTAAACGACGATGACGTTGTCGTAGATCGCGTGCGAGATGAATGGATTGAAACGCCAATTGTACGCAGAGTACGTATTGTTCAGGCGTCAGGTGAAGATTCTCGTCCAGTGATTTCACTATTAATGACCCTAGGGCCAATTCGCGAAAACGTTGAGTTCACCCTCAATGACCGCACACATTTGGATTACCCAGTGCTCCTGGGGCGTCGGTTCATGATGGATATTGCAACCATTGATGTTGCTCAGACCTATCGTTATGAACGCCCAGAATTTCCTGGTGGTGAGCCCGCCGACAAAGCCGTTGATGATGAAGCAGCAGATCAAGACGATACTGAAGAGTAACAACTCTCCCCCGCCGTTTTTGGCCGAAAGGAATCATAATGTCACGGTTGCCGTTTTATTTGATCGTTGGATTACTATTGTTGGTTGGCATTGCCGCCAGTGTGCATCGACATGTTCAGTTCGAAATCCCTTGGTTACCCGGCGAACAACGCCAAGTCTGGGAAATCGAAGCGGTTATTAATTTTAATGCTCAGGACGGCCCCGTTCAGGTTGATTTAGCGCTGCCTTCACATCAGGCGGGATACCGAGTATTAACAGAAAACACGGCGTCGTCCGGGTACGGTCTTGCCTATAAAGCAGATGAGTTTGGTCGCCAAGCTGTGTGGACTATCCGCGATGCGGCCGGTAGCCAACAGCTATATTATTCTGTACAGATGCTTGTTTCGCCGGATGCACGCTCGCCGGTACAAACACCACCAGAATTGTCGTCTACCCCCCCTTGGGAAAGCCCATACGACACAGCAGCTAGCCAATTGATTGATCGCGCTTGGGCACGCAGTGCAAATAACGCCACCTTTGCGAGGGAGCTGATTTTAGATATTAATAGCGACCGCCAAGAAGAAAATGCCCGTTTACTATTAACCCAAGAACAGCCCTCAGCTTTGATTGTGCGTTTATTAAACCAGGCGGGCGTCAATGCGAGAGAAGTAAGCGGTTTGCTGATGGAAGATGGTCGTCGTCGACAAACGCTCAGTAGCTGGATTCAAGTGTTCGACGAATCTGCTGAAACTTGGTCACTATTCAATCCCGCCAGTGGCGAAGAGGGAAAACCTGATAACCTTCTGCTTTGGGAAACGGGTGGCCGCGCAGTGCTGGAGGTTCAGGGCGGTACTAACTCCCGTGTCACTTTTTCTATGTTAACCCATTATCAGCCTGCATCAGCTGCGGTTCGTAATCACTACTCCGACAATACCTTGCTGAACTTCTCTATCCATAGTCTCCCTTTGGAAGAACAGGCACTTTTCCAGACAATTCTATTAATACCTATTGGCGCACTGGTAGTCGTGTTTTTACGAGTGCTAGTTGGGGTGAAAACATCGGGCACCTTTATGCCGGTGCTCATTGCATTAGCGTTTATTCAAACCACCTTGCTAACGGGCTTAATTGGCTTCCTGCTGATTGTGGCCATGGGTCTGATTATTCGCAACTACCTGTCATATCTAAATTTATTGCTGGTAGCAAGGGTCTCGGCGGTCATCATCACGGTGATTGCAATTATTTCAATCTTTACTGTGATTGCTTACCGTATGGGGTTGAGCGCTGGTTTAACCGTCACCTTCTTCCCGATGATCATTCTAGCCTGGACGATCGAGCGGATGTCGATTCTTTGGGAAGAGGAAGGTCCGAAGCAGGTATTGATTCAAGGCGGGGGTAGCCTGTTAACGGCTGTATTAGCTTTCTTAGCAATGAACAACCCCTGGGTTCGCCACATCACATTCAACTTCCTCGGTGTTCAGTTCATTCTGATGGCACTCATTTTATTGCTTGGTAATTACACAGGTTACCGTTTACTGGAACTACGCCGATTTAAGCCAATTACCGACGAAGAGAAAACCTCATGAGTTGGTTAAAAAACTGGACGTGGCCCAGTCGACTGAGAGACAAGGGAATTATCGGCATGAACCGGCGAAATATCCGCTACATTGGCCGTTATAATCCCCGGCGCCTTTATCCACTTGTTGACGATAAGTTGAAAACTAAGCTTATCGCTCAACGCTACGGCATTACGACGCCAGAGCTTATTGGCACGGTGACGACTCAGTTCGGCGTCAAGCACATCGATAAAATGCTGAGCGGCCACGCCGGTTTTGTCATCAAACCAGCCAAAGGCAGTGGCGGGAAAGGCATACTCGTCATTGAAAATGTACAAGATCGGGCCTTTATCAAGCCAAGTGGCGTTAGCTTATCGATCGAGGATATTGAACGCCACGTTTCGAACATACTCTCTGGGCTTTATTCACTTGGTGGCTCGCCAGATGTAGCGGTTATTGAAACGCTGATTAATTTTAATGAAAGCCTCATGGACTATTCCTATGAAGGTGTGCCGGATATCCGTGTCATCGTTTTTAAAGGGTATCCGGTGATGGCCATGATGCGGCTTTCTACCGCGGCATCAGATGGCAAAGCCAACCTACACCAGGGGGCTGTTGGCGTTGGCCTGAATATTGCCACAGGAGCTGCCCTGCGGGGGGTACAGTTTGATCGACCTTGCTTTAGCCACCCCGATACAGGTCACGACCTTGCCAGCCTAATCGTTCCTCAATGGAATACACTGCTCCACCTAGCAGCAGGCTGCTACGAGATGACGGGGCTTGGCTACCTTGGCACTGACATGGTGCTAGATAGAAAGCATGGCCCTATGCTGCTTGAACTTAACGCACGCCCGGGGCTTGCTATTCAAATGACTAACGGTGAAGGACTCCGTCGTCGGCTTGATCTGATTGAACAGCAGCCAGATGGTATTCCCGTCGCTGAGCGAGTGGCGTTTGCACAGCATCACTTTGCTCGAAAAAGCGAACTCGTAGAAACGCCTGACACCTCTTCGACGACGGCGTAAACTACGCATATTAAGTTCAACGAGTACCCTAATGACTGAAGCTAATACGCTGTTACAACAAGCGGAATCGCAGTGCCACAACCGTGGCGTTAGGTTTACGCCTATTCGTCGCCGGGTATTGGAGCTCATTGCTGATAATGGTGGCGGCCTAAAAGCGTATGATTTACTAGACCAGCTTTCCACTGAGCATGCAGCAGCAAGACCGCCTACGGTTTACCGCGCGCTCGACTTCCTTATCGAACAAGGCCTCGTTCATCGCATCGAGTCTCAGAATGCTTATGTTGCCTGCGCATGTCCGGAGCATGCCCATGGCTTTCAGCTGTTGATTTGTCGCCACTGTGGCTATGTTGAAGAGCTTCACTTAGATGAAATAAGTGACCAACTGGCTGACTTAGCCAAGCGTCAAGGGTTCAACGTCGAGCGCCAAACGATAGAGCTTCAAGGCTTATGCCAAAATTGCCGACCAGCGAGTAATGAGTAATGTCCCGTTTTACCCCATTAGACCCACGCAACCTCTTTAAAGCCCTTGAGTCTGCTAACCCGTCCGACACCTTGCCCAGTACGAAAACCCTGCTGGATGCAGTTCGCTTTAACGAAGCTGGTCTGCTTCCAGCCATTGCTCAGCAGTTTGATTCGGGTGAAGTATTAATGATGGCGTGGATGAACCGCGAGGCACTCGAAGAAACGCTAGCAACACAGCGTGTTTGCTACTATTCACGCTCACGTCAAAAGCTTTGGCGCAAAGGGGAAACCTCTGGTCAACAACAGCAGTTGAAAACTGCTACCCTCGATTGCGATGGTGACACGCTGTTACTCCAGGTTGACCAAACAGGCCCTGCTTGTCACACGGGTCGACGAAGCTGCTTTTATGTATCGCTCAGCAATGAGCATGCCACTATTACCAGCGAACCGCTTATCGACCCTGCGACGCTCTACGGAAAGAAATAGTGTCACGACTGCTAACCTCAGCAAAGCGCAGGGCTTCGAAAGCACTTGCAATGGTGATGATTGGCTTTATCAAAGTGTATCAATACACCCTTAGCCCGCTACTAGGGCCGCGCTGCCGTTTCTGGCCTAGCTGCTCTTCCTATACCGTTGAAGCTATTCAGGTACATGGCCCCTTTAAGGGTGGATGGATGGCAATAAAGCGCATTGTACGCTGCCATCCAGGTAGCGATGGTGGTATTGATCCAGTGCCTGGCGGCAGAAGCGAACAGCTGTGTCAGGAAGACCCTGACTTAACAGCGCCGCCACACTCTAAGTGCAATCATCGGCGCTGATACTACAAACCCGCTCTCTATTGTGGCTGCTTAGCTACCTGGTAGATACGTTCTAACATGGCATGCAAGCCATTACTGCGGGTAGGCGATAAGTGCTTATCTAACCCTAAATCCTTCAAAAAGTGCGGCTCGGTATGGTTGATCTCATCAGGTGTGCGTTCACTATAGATTCTCAGCAGTAACGCAATTAATCCTGAGACGATGGCAGCATCCGAGGTAGCCTTAAAAATCAGCTTGTCGCCCTGCTCTTCGTGACACATCCATACGTTGGATTGACAGCCTTGAATTTTAAACTCTTCCGTTCGCTGCTTTTCCGGAAAGTCAGGCAATTGCTTTCCCATATCGATAATGTATTGATAACGATCCATCCAGTTATCAAATATCTCAAACTCTTCGACCAGTTCTTGCTGGGCCAGCTCAGCGCCTGAAGTTGCCATGGCGTTTCCTTTGGGTTGGTGTCTCAATGTCACTTGCATTATAACGGGTTAGAAGGCGTTTTTGGGGGTGTTTTCAAGCGATGACGCTGCTGTTCACGATGCCACTCATGATCTTCGGTATGTAAGTATCGGCTAGTCGTATCCAGTTTGGAATGACGGGCGCTTTCCGCTAAATAGCGCAGGCTTACTCCCGATTGGGCTTGGTGCGTGATCGCCGTATGCCGCAACCAGTGAGGTGTTGCCCGACGTAGCGCGCTGACATAGGCAGGCTTGCCATGCTGTGCCTCTAGTGCATCGGCTGCGTCGCTAAAAACGCCTTTAATCAATCGATATAGCTGGTTGTCGGTAATTCCGCGATGCTTATCCAGCGCCCGTATTAGGGGAGTTGGTTCTTGGTAGCTGGGCAGCCCTTTTAATGCAAGCGCTTCTCGCCATTCTATTAAACATTCAAGCATATCATCAGGTACTGGTACACGCGCAAGCTTACTCCCCTTACCGACCACCACCCACCACCAGCGTCCTTCGCGCTCCTGAAAATCATCCATCTGCGCATTGGCCATTTCACTAATACGCGGTGCTAACAAATAAGCGAAGCTAAATATAAACCGTCGTCGCGCCTGCTCGTAAGCTTCTCGTTCACTGATAGGCTTTGCTGACGCATTCATCCATTCCCAACACCATGCCCACAGATCGCGCTCTAAATAGCGCTCAATTGTCTGCGTTTGATTATTCAGTCGCCTCGCCTTGTCACGCATGAGCACGAAAGGGTTGTGGCTAACCCACCCTGCTTCTATTAGCCAGCTATACATGCCCTGCAAGATAATCAGACTTTGCCGTCGACTTGCCGGTGAAAGCCCACCGCGGAAGGGTCGCCATTGTGCATGGTGGCGTGGCTTAGTTGGCCCCACCCATTGCTGCGCTGGCTGCGGGTTTTCTAAAAACACCTCATATTGACGCAACAATTCACGATTCATAGCGCATAACGGCTTATCTTGGTTGGTCAACCAAAGCAGCAAGCGCTCTGCTTCTCGGCGGTAACTTTTCAGTGTTTGGGGACTGTCTTGATACTCCTGGAGCCATGCTGCTACCGCCTCAAAGTCATTTTTGACATCAATGAATAGCGTGTCAATTCGCGAGGTAACTGGCGAGGAAAATATAGGCAGAAGATCAGGCCAACTGTCTTTTTCTAGGACTTTACTGGCTGATTTTTGTTGTTTTGACACTTCTCTGGGCATCCACCACTTCCTCGGTCATTGCATACGCTTTCAGTGGCTAAGTGTGGTGTTATCAGCGCTAAAACTCAAGATTATGGGAGTAATCTTGAATTTATTGACTTTAATGTAAATAAAATTACGTTTTATGTATTACGTAATTATTGTAATTTTGATGAAACTCTATGAAAATAGCGTGATCAACCTTAAGGGATAAAGCACCATGGCGCGCAGCGGGATTCAATACAGTGATGTTCAACAAGCAGTCGACACCCTGCTCGCCCGCGGCGATACACCAAGCGTTCAACGTATCCGGGAAGTACTAGGAACGGGCAGCTTCACTACAATCAGCGAACATTTCCGTAGTTGGCGCATTGAGCGAGAGCAAAATCGTGACGTTCCGCCACCTAAGGGCGTACCAGAGGTAATCGTTAATGTGGCAAGTGAGCTGTGGCGAGAAGCGCAAGAGGCCGCCAATCAAGCTCTCATCCACTATCGTGAAGATGCGAATCGGCAGGTAGAAAGCGCCCAGCAGGAAGCTGCCGATGCCCTTCAGCAGGCAGCAAATGCAGAGCAACGAGAGAGTGCCCTCGCAGAGCATTTGCGGCATACGGAACAACGCCTGGAAACACTGAACCGCGAGTTGGCAGCTAGCCAAACAAATGAGCATCAATGGCAACAGCAGGCAGCGCAAGCCACCCAAGACGCCAAGCAGTATCAACAGCGGTTTACAAAGGCTGAGCATGATATAGCCGAGCAGAAAGAGCGCTTCGCTGAAGAGCAGCAACAACGTCGAGCCACTTGGGAGCAGCGTTTAGCTCAGGAAGAGCAGCGTAACGAAGCTGCAGAAGGAAAGTTAATGGCGTTGCTAGATACGCTTAGGCAAGAGCGTGCCCAGGGAGAGAAAGCACTACAAAAGCGCCTTCAGAAAATGGAGCAACGCTCAGACAGCTTGGCCAAAGAGCTGCAGCTCAATAAAGACACACTGCAGCACTACCAAGTCGATAACAGCCGCTTGGAACAGCAAGTTGATGAGTTTGAACGCAACCACGTATCGCTAAATGACCAGAACGCCAGCTTAAAAAGCGAGCTTGATAAAGCCAATAAAGCACTGGAAAAGCAGCACCAATCGGCGCTTAAAGATGAAGACTGGCAACAACAGCTTTGGCAACGAATGGAAGCCCTTCAGGCACAGTTAACAGCCCTGCCTGAGGCGCTTTCATCACAGGAAAAAGACGACAATTCACCTAGAGAGTGAGCCCTTGCGCACAAAAAAGCCCAGCAAAATTCTGCTGGGCTTTTCGAAGCGAACGCGGTGCACTGATATTTCGTTAGCGGTAATACGCGTTCGTCGTATCTGTGTGATCGGTAACGTCACGAATGCCAGCCAGTTCAGGAATCCGGTCCATTAGCGTTTTTTCAACGCCATCTTTTAGCGTCAAATCTACCGCTGCACAACCTTGACAACCGCCACCAAAGGCAAGAATAGCAACCTTATTTTCGGTGAGCTCTACCAATTTAATCTCACCACCATGAGCCGCAAGCCCTGGGTTAATCTCGCTGTAAAGCGTGTAATTAATGCGATCTTCTAGGGGGCTGTCCGCGTTAACTTTGGGCATTTTCGCGTTCGGGGCTTTGATGGTTAACTGGCCGCCCATACGGTCTGCATTAAAGTCAACTATCGCTTCATCTAAAAACGCTAAGCTGTTTTTATCGAGAAATACGTTAATTTTTTCAAGTTCAAGCTTAACGTCGGTAGGTTCTTCTTCACCTGGGCGGCAATACGCTAAACACGTTTCTGCGTAAGGCGTACCTGGCTGGGTGATGAAAATGCGTACAGCAATGCCTTCAACGTTCTGCTTTTCCAAGAGTTCAGCAAGGTATTCCTGAGCACTGTCAGTAATATCAATACCTTGGGTATCAGTTTCGATAGTCGTGGTCATAAGGGATGTTATCCTCCCGTGGTAGTGGCGCTGCCACATCACTTGTCATTTGTAACTACTTCATTGACTTCTATGGTAAGCAAAACTACTCGCCAGCACAATCCCGACTATTTTAGTAGGCTATTGTTGATGCCTATGAGCGCGCCTCATCAAGATGCTGCAATAACTTCACGCCCCTACTTACTGCCCTAAGGTGTGCCCTTTGTTATGATGTGTTCGCTCACACTATGACGATGACTACAAAAATATCCTTTTTGACTGAGATGCTGGAGATTCCCCCCTGCCATGGCTGCTAGTGATTTGACTGCTTCCCTAACTCAACGCCTTGCCCAACGTATCCTGATATTGGACGGTGGCATGGGTACCATGTTGCAGAACGCCGAACTCAGTGAGGACGATTTTCGTAGCGACCGTTTTCGGGATTGGCCATCCGATCTTAAAGGCAATAATGATTTATTAGCGCTTACTTGCCCTGACCTGGTGACACGTATTCACCGCGACTATTTAAAAGCTGGCGCGGATATTATTGAGACGAATACATTTAATAGTACGCGTCTTTCGCAGTCAGATTACGGCATGGAAGACTTGGTGCCCGAGCTGAATCGTGAGTCGGCACGATTGGCGCGCAGCGTTTGCGATGCCGTGGCTGCTGAAACCGATATTCCCCGCTATGTTGCTGGGGTGCTTGGGCCAACCTCACGTACAGCGTCTCTATCGCCGGACGTGAACGACCCTTCGAAACGCAACGTCACCTTTGACGAGCTACGTGAAAACTATTACGAAGCCGCTAGCGCATTAATTGAAGGCGGTGCCGATCTGATTATGATCGAAACCATCTTCGACACCCTGAATGCCAAAGCTGCTATTTATGCGCTTGAAGAACTGTTCGATGATTTAGGTACTCGGCTGCCAGTGATGATTTCCGGCACAATTACCGATGCATCTGGTCGCACACTTTCTGGCCAAACTACCGAAGCCTTCTGGAATTCTGTTCGCCACGCCCAGCCGCTATCGGTTGGCTTGAACTGTGCCTTGGGTGCTGAAGAACTGCGCCCTTACATCGAAGAGCTATCTACAAAAGCCAACACCTTTGTCTCTGCGCACCCCAATGCGGGCCTACCCAACGAATTTGGTGAATATGACCAAACGCCAGAGGAAATGGCAGCCATTGTTAGTGAATTCGCAGAAAGCGGGCTGGTCAACATTATCGGCGGCTGCTGTGGTTCTACCCCTGAACATATCCAAGCTATCGCTGAGTCTGTTCGCTCATTCCCCCCCCGCAAGGTAGCTAAACGCAGCCATGCGTGTCGCCTATCTGGCTTAGAGCCCTTTAATATCGAAGCAAACTCGTTGTTCGTGAACGTCGGTGAGCGCACCAACGTGACAGGATCAGCGCGTTTTAAGCGGTTAATCGTCGAAGAAGATTTCACTACCGCGCTTGAAGTTGCGTTGGAGCAGGTCGAGAACGGCGCGCAAATTATCGACATCAACATGGATGAAGGCATGTTGGAGTCACAGGAGGCGATGGTTCGCTTCTTGAACTTGATTGCTGGTGAGCCCGATATCGCTCGCGTCCCGATTATGATCGACTCCTCTAAGTGGGACATCATCGAAGCGGGCCTAAAGTGCGTTCAAGGCAAAGCAGTTGTGAATTCGATCTCGCTTAAAGAAGGAGAAGCCGCGTTTCGTGAACAAGCCACTAAATGCCGTCGTTTTGGTGCGGCCATTGTGGTCATGGCGTTTGATGAAGAAGGTCAAGCGGATACGTTTGCGCGTAAAACCGAAATTTGTGAGCGCGCCTATCGCTTGCTGGTTGACGATATTGGCTTCCCTGCTGAAGACATTATCTTCGACCCAAATATCTTTGCCATCGCCACTGGTATCGATGAGCACAATAACTACGCCGTCGATTTTATTGAGGCGACCCAATGGATTCGCGAACACTTGCCCCACGCGATGATTTCCGGCGGCGTGTCGAACGTCTCGTTTTCATTTCGTGGTAACAATCCGGTACGGGAAGCCATCCACTCAGTATTCCTCTACCACGCTATCCGCGCGGGCCTCAGCATGGGCATCGTCAATGCGGGTCAGCTGGCCGTCTATGATGACCTGCCCGCCGAGCTGCGTGATGCAGTTGAAGACGTCGTACTAAACCGTCGTAGCGATGGCACCGAACGCCTATTGGATCTGGCCGACAAATATAAAGGTGATGGTAGCGGCGCTGCCAAGAAAGAAGACCTGGAATGGCGCAGTTGGCCGGTTAATAAGCGTATCGAGCATGCGCTGGTTAAAGGTGTGACCGTTCATATCGAAGAAGATACGGAAGAAGCCCGCGCCCAAGCGACTAGACCGATTGAGGTCATTGAAGGCCCGCTAATGGATGGCATGAACGTGGTCGGCGACCTGTTTGGTGCAGGGAAAATGTTTCTTCCTCAGGTGGTTAAGTCGGCCCGTGTCATGAAACAGGCGGTGGCCTACCTGATTCCCTATATCGAAGCAGAAAAAAGCGAAGAGACCAAGGCCAAAGGCAAAATCGTAATGGCCACGGTCAAAGGGGATGTTCACGACATCGGCAAAAACATTGTCGGTGTCGTGCTGCAGTGTAATAACTATGAAGTCATCGACCTGGGTGTGATGGTACCTACGGAAAAAATTCTGCAGGCGGCTCTAGACCATAACGCTGACATCATCGGGCTTTCTGGACTGATTACCCCATCGCTTGATGAAATGGTGCATGTTGCTAAAGAGATGAAGCGCAGGGGCATGAATTTGCCACTGTTAATTGGTGGTGCCACGACTTCCAAGGCTCACACCGCGGTGAAAATCGAGCCACAATACGATCACCCAGTGATCTATGTGACAGATGCTTCCCGGGCAGTTGGCGTTGCGGGTCGTTTACTGGCCCCGAACCTTAAAGAAGCCTACGTTAGCGAGATTCGTGAAGAGTATGAAAAAGTGCGCGAGCGTAATGCCAAACGCCGACCTAAAGCGGCGGATCTGGATTACACTCAATCCCGCAAACGTCGCTTCCGCACTGATTGGACTAGCCTCACGCCGGTTAAACCTCAGGTATTGGGCCTAAAATCCTTTGACGACTACGATCTTGAAGCGCTGGTAGAACGGATCGATTGGACACCGTTTTTCATGAGCTGGCAGCTCGCCGGCAAGTACCCCAAAATCCTTGAAGATAACGTTGTCGGCGAAGCCGCTCGCAACCTGTTTGCGGATGCCCAATTAATGCTGCGCAAGCTGATCGATGAAAAACGTGTACAGGCACGGGGTGTTATTGGCCTGTGGCCCGCTAACAGCGTCGATGACGATGTGATTGAAGTGTATGCCGATGAAAGCCGCACCGAGGTGGTTGAGCGCCTGCATCATATCCGCCAGCAGACCACTAAAGGGCGTGACGGTATTTGTTACAGCCTGGCAGATTTTATTGCCCCCAAAGAGAGCGGCAAAGCCGACTGGATTGGCGGCTTTGCCGTCACCACAGGCCATGGGGTTGATGAGCTTTCAAAAGCCTATGAAGCGGCCGGTGACGATTACAACGCCATTATGGTGCAAGCGTTAACTGACCGCTTAGCGGAAGCGTTTGCCGAGCACATGCACGAGCGTGTGCGTAAAGAGTTCTGGGGCTACGTACCGGAAGAGACATTGGATAATGATGCGTTAATTGCCGAGAAATATCAGGGTATCCGCCCTGCTCCCGGCTACCCAGCCTGCCCTGACCATACGGAAAAGGCCACGCTGTTCCGGCTGCTTGATGCCACAGAAAACACCGGTTTGGCACTGACTGAAAACTTTGCCATGTGGCCAGCGGCGGCGGTGTCTGGCTGGTACTTCGCCCACCCCCAATCAAAATACTTCTCCACCGGCAAAATCACCCGAGATCAAGTGGAGACGATTGCACAACGCAAGCAAATGCCATTAGGGGAAATGGAGCGCTGGCTCTCTCCGGTGCTCTCTTACGACCCTAGCTAATGTCGCCTGTGGGTCGCCGCCAAAGTAGGGTCATGCGCTTGGCCTTACCCATCATGCTGGGCATGCTTTCACAAAGCATGCTCAACCTTATTGACGCCGCTATGGTGGGCCACTTAGGCCAAGAAGCATTAGCAGGTGTTGGTATCGGCGGTTATGCCATGTTTATGATGACAGCGCTGGTCTTTGGCCTTTCCTCCAGCGTCCAGTCTCAAACCTCTCAAGACCTAGGCGCCGAACACTTCCCGCTGACACGTTCACTTCACTCGGGTTTGCTCATCGCCGTTTTAGTGGGCGTCCCCTTGTCGTGTCTCGCATGGTGGCAGGCCCCCTGGTTAATACAGTTGATAACCCCCGCCGATGACGTGACCGCTATTGCCGTTGACTACTTTCGCTGGCGTGTTGTTTCGTTAACCGCCGTTGCCCTGACACTTTGCTTTCGCGGTTACTGGAACGGTCGACAGCACACGCACCTTTACCTACGTATTATCGTGATTGTGCATGTATTTAATGTGATCGCCAGTGCCGGGTTAATTTATGGCATGGTAGGCCTCCCAGCGCTGGGTGCTAGTGGCGCGGGCATAGGCACATCACTTTCTCTACTGCTGGGGCTGATCATTTGGGCAGGTGTGACGCATAACGCTGATGCGCTTACCCAGCAGAAGCAGACATTACACTCACTATGGTCAACGCTGAGTCTTGCGTTTCCCCATTCAATGCAACAAGTGTGGTTCGCAGCGGGTTATGTGGTGCTTTTTTGGCTATTAGGTAGGATGGGCACGGAGAGTGTCGCCGTCGGCCATGTGCTGGTTAATTTGTCATTGTTGCTTATTTTACCGGGCATTGGAGTGGGTGTAGCGACGATGAGCCTAGTAGGTGAAGCGTTAGGAAGGGATGATCAACAAGCGGCATACCGCTGGGGGATCGATGCATTAAGTGTTGCTGGGATGCTGCTGACAGCATTAGCGATACCTATGCTGCTGTTTCCTGCAACTGTTCTCACTATTTTCTTTGAAGACCCTTCGCTCATTCAGCTGGGTACCCTACCGTTACAAATTACTGGCTTGATGATTGTGCTGGATGCTGCCGCCCTGGTGCTAGCCCAAGCATTAATGGGCGCTGGTGCTCAGCGTACCGTGATGTTGCTTACCTTGGGTATACAGTGGTTAGTGTTTCTACCGCTAGCCTGGTGGGTTGGCATTGAAATGGAATACGGACTACCCGGTGTGTGGCTAGTACAGCTTATTTACCGTGCGCTCAATTCCGGCAGTTTTTTATGGGTATGGCAGCGTCGGCGCTGGCTAGCGTAAAAACAGTGAATTAAGCGTTTTAAATACCATTTAGAAATAAAAAAATAATTATATATTCTTTTGAAGAATATAACGCCTGCGTTAAAGTATTGGCACATTACCGTCCTTCTCGACGTGACCATTTCGCTTTAAGCAGGATCGTGCCACATGTACCGTTATGATATTCACGACCAAACGTTGGTTGACGAGCGCGTTACTCAGTTTCGTGACCAAATGGACCGCTACCGTGCCGGGCGTTTGGGAGAGGAAGAGTTTCGCCCGCTGCGACTCCAAAACGGCCTGTATCTTCAGAAGCATGCGCCAATGCTGCGTATTGCCATTCCTTACGGCATGTTAGCGGGAGGGCAGCTTCGCGCGTTAGCGGACATTACCCGCCGTTACGATCGCGGCTATGGCCACTTCACGACCCGGCAAAACTTGCAGCTAAACTGGCCAGCGCTAGAAGACGTACCCGATATTCTGGCCGACCTGGCCAAGGTTCAAATGCACGCCATTCAAACCAGCGGCAACTGTATCCGTAATACGACCAGTGACCAGTTTGCGGGAATCGCCAACGATGAAGTGGAAGATCCACGCCCTTGGTGTGAATTGATTCGCCAGTGGTCGACGCTACACCCCGAGTTCGCCTACCTGCCGCGCAAATTCAAAATTGCCGTTAGCGGTGCCGCATATGATCGTGCCGCCATCCAAGTGCATGATATCGGTCTCCGGCTTTGGCGCAACGAAGACGGCGAAGTACGCATTAAAGTGCTAGCGGGTGGTGGTCTTGGTCGCACGCCAATGATTGCCGACGTCGTTCGCGAAGACCTCCCCTGGCAGCACCTGTTAACGTATCTGGAAGCATGTGTTCGCGTTTATAACCAATTTGGCCGCCGCGATAACAAGTTTAAAGCACGTATTAAAATTCTGGTGAAGGCGCTGGGCATTGAAGAGTTTCGCCGCCGCGTGGACGAAGAGTGGGCACACCTAAAAGATGGCCCGCAAACGCTCAACCAAGCAGCGATCGATGCGGCCAAGGTGCACTTCCCCGAGCCAGAGCGTCGCCCCGTTGCTGAGAGCGCTATCGCTAGCTTCGAACAGTTACGCAGCGAAAATCGCAGTCTAGCCCGCTTTGTGACGAACAACGTCACCGATCATAAAGTGCCCGGCTATAAAGCGGTAACGCTCTCTCTGAAACGTCGCGAACACGCTCCTGGCGATGTCACGGCTGACCAGATGGAAGCCGTGGCCGACTTAGCGGATCGCTATAGCTTTGGTGAAGTACGCGTCACTCATGAACAAAATCTAGTGCTGTCTGATGTTCCCGTCGACGAGCTAGAAGCGCTCTGGAAAGAACTTGATGCACTGGGCATGGCCAACCCAACAGTAGGTACGCTGAACGACATTATCTGCTGCCCTGGTGGCGACTATTGTGGTTTGGCCAACGCGGTCTCTATCCCGATTGCTCAAGCGCTGCAGGAGCGGTTTGAAGATCTGGATTTCCTCTACGATCTCGGCCCGCTGGATCTTAATATTTCCGGCTGCATGAATGCCTGTGGGCATCACCATGTTGGTCACATTGGCATTCTGGGTGTCGATAAAAAAGGTGAAGAGTATTATCAAATCTCGATTGGCGGTAACTCAACCGATGATGCCTCGCTAGGGAAAATTCTTGGGCCCTCTTTCTTCCGTGAAGACGTGCCGGACGTTGTCGATAAGGTTCTTCAAGTCTATGTGGCCGAACGCCACGAAGACGAGCGATTCCTCGATACCTATCGCCGTATCGGCTTGAAACCCTTTAAGGAGCGTGTTTATGCTCAGCAATGAAACCCAGACCGACACCGTTGAGTTTACACCGGACCATGTCGATCACCTTATCGCTGAGGGTGAATTGGCAGCAGAAAATGCTTGGTGCGTGTCCTATGACACAGCAACGCTCCCTGAGCAGCGCCCTGCCTTTGTGCCGCTAGAACTGTGGCAAGCGAACCAGGACGATACCGAGCTAGCGCCGCTGCTCTTAAGCGATACTGAGTTAACCCCTGAACTTGGTCGTCAGCTCAATAGCACCAGTGCCATTGCTATTGATTTCCCAGCATTTACAGACGGACGTGGCTATACCCTGGCTCGCTTGCTGCGCGAACGCTACAGCTATGCTGGCGAAGTACGTGCAGTCGGCGATGTCTTGGTCGACCAGTTGGATTACATGCGCCGCTGTGGATTTACCGCCATGGCACTGCGAGATGACCAGCCCCCTGAGGACGCTATACGGGCGATCAACGCCTTTAGTGTTCGTTACCAACCCGATGTTCAGCAGCGCCAGGCATTGTTCGAGCGTCGTTTAGCGGATAGCAGGCCGTAGCCGCACGCAAATTAGTGATAGATATAGTTAGAACAGAAGGGGCAGCTTCTCAGCTGCCCTTTTGCTTGATAACGAATGAAGGCTTGCTAATAAATGGAGTGTTAGCCACGACGTTTTTGCTGGCGCTCGCGGTTATTAGATTTAGCTCGTTCACTTTTACGCAACATAACCCAGGTGGCACCAAGGCCGCCCTCAGAAGGTTGCGCAGAAACATAAGCTTGCACTTCTTCAAACTGGCTAAGCCACTTCGCCAAATAGGAACGTAGAACATTCGCTGGGCTGTCTATGTCTCTGCCTCTCCCATGCACAATGAGCACAGAGCGAAGGTCGTGAGCATACGCTTCTTGAATAAACGGGAACAGCATTCGTCGACACTCCGCCAAAGGCCGCCGTAAAAGATGCAGCTGCGCCTGTACGCTGTAGCCACCGTGCTTTAGTTTATCGACCACACCTTGCTGAATACCTTCACGGCGGTATTCGATCGGATCGAAAGGCGGCAACAGATCAACAAAATCATCGGATAAGAAATTGCGCTCTTCTAATCGCTCCTCGGCACTTTCACGACGAGCTAGCTGGGCCTCTGTAGGTCGCTGGCGCTGAGTGCCTGTATCGGCGCGGTTATGCTTGGGAAGCGGCTTTACATCGCCAACCAACGCACTGAAATCCATCTCATCACGAAGTGATTGATTCATAACAGGCTCCTCCGATAGGGTCTAATGCCTAGGCATAAGGGCTAACGCCTAAACACAGCCTCTTATCCTAACAAACCCGCCGACATTGCTTAAGACTTGTTTTCATTAACATCTAACGCCACGCTAATAGCAGACATCGTGTAAGGAGTGGGCATGGTTTGGTTAAAACGTTTGATCGCATGTAGCACAGCACTCATGATCGGCGCTGCAGGCTGGCTTTGGCTGACAATGCTGAGCCCTTGGTTTTATGAACGCCCCTCTCACTTGCCGGTCATTGAAGAACGTACTCACCATGTCTTCGTGTACGGCACGCTGCGCTACCTCCCTGTGCGCTGGGTGGTGATGGGCAGCTCAGGTAACCCACAACCAGCAAGGCTTGAAGGCTTTACAAAAGAAGGCTTGGATTTGGCGCCCAAGGCGAATAGCTATGTCGAAGGCTTGCGGTTAGACGTTACTGCTAGCCAGTTATTGCGACTGGATCGTTACGAGCGCTTGGGCATTCGCTATGAGCGGATCAAACATACACTTACGGACGGTTCGGCTGCATGGGTTTATGTGCGACTGCCCATGCTCAGTCAATTGCTTAACTCATCTCCTGTCCAACCAGTAGCTCTGTTACCATAAGCAATTAATGCAATGTCCTCTAACGTCGTTTTTTTAGGATACCTCATGAGTGATTCCACGCCGTTTGTTTTAATTCTTTACTATTCGCGCTCCGGAGCCACGGCAGATATGGCACGCCAAATTGCTGCAGGTGTCGAAAGCATCACGGGCGTTGATGCACGGCTTCGCACAGTACCCCCTGTCTCCACTACCTGCGAAGCCGTTGACCCCGAGATTCCAGAAGAGGGAGCGGTATATGCAGACCTCGAAGATTTACGCCATTGCAGTGCGTTAGCATTAGGTAGCCCTACGCGTTTTGGCAATATGGCTGCGCCGCTCAAATACTTTTTAGATACCACTAGTAGTTTATGGATGAATGGCGCGTTGATCGACAAACCGGCCTGTGCATTTACGTCCACTTCAAGCCTTCACGGTGGACAAGAGAGCACTTTGCTGACCATGCTGATTCCCCTTCTCCATCACGGCATGGTTTACGCGGGTATTCCCTATAACGAAACCGCTCTGCTTAGCACCCAAACCGGTGGTACACCTTATGGGGCTAGTCATGTCGCTGGAGCGCGTAGTGATCGTTCTGTCGACGAGCACGAGCGTGCACTGTGTTTTGCTCAAGGCAAACGGTTAGCCAGACTGGCACGAGCGCTACACAAAATGCGCCAGGAGGAAAAGGCATGAGACAGTGGTTAGAAGGTCTCGAGACACGATATGGACTGGACAGGCTTACACAGCAATCTAGACAATTAGTGCTGGTCAGTTTTTGCATTCTGCTACTTCTGGTTATCTACCGTGGCTTCTTTATTCAAGGAGATAACTTTAATTGGCGTCCAGTCGTTGCATTTGTACTGCCCCTGGTATTGTTTCTGCCATCTATCATTGGCCAACGTGCCAGAGGGCATGCCTGGTTAGCGTTTGTCAGCTTGCTCTACTTTACCCAAGGCATCATGCTTGCCACCTTGCCAGGGCAAGGGATGCGCGGCGTACTTGAAGCCGTTATCTCACTGGCGTTATTCACTGGCTGTATGGCATACGCTCGTTTTCGCAGCCGCCAACAGCTCCAGGGCTAAGCGCAGATAGTTAACCTAGCGATACTAATAGGGATAAAACCATAGCCAGCCACAGACGCCTGCCGCAACTAAAAACGCCCCAATCGCAAGCAGTCGGTACTTAGTTCGGTAGGCAGGTTTTTCATCAACTGGCGCGCTAGTGAAACGTTTGATACCCGTCACCATCGCAGGCACTAAATGCTCTCCTAACAACGCGTGCACAACGATGCCAACAAGATGAATCCCAATGAGGATGAGCAGTAAATCGCTGTTGAGCGCATGCAAGCTGGCTAGTTCGCCACTCACGTCTCGGCCCAGCAAGCCATAAAGCGGCCCCTGAAAGAAAATGTCGTCACTCAGAAAAAGCCCACTCACTGCCTGAAAGGATAGCGAGAGCAATAAGAGGACCACCATCCAACCCCCCAGAGGGTTGTGACTTGCATAGCGGGGCTCTTGACGCTTTAGCAGTGCTTTTGCATAACTGGCCGTGTTCTTGGGCCCATAAACAAACGTACTAAAGCGAGCATAAGTAGGACCTAATACGCCCCATATCACGCGAAATATCAGCAAACCAATAATGATGTAACCCGCTTGGGCGTGAACCTCAATCGGAAACAAAAACGGTGCGCCGTCGGTTTTAGTGGTGTAAAACGATATGAGCACCGCAGCCAGCAGACACCAATGAAATAAACGTACAAAGACATCCCAGACAGCTATCTGTTTTCTACCGTTCTGCATTACGTTGCCCTTTATCTTCAATTCATACATTTTCTCATTTCTTTAATGTTTCTGATAGAACGCATTACAGAACCGGACCGACACGTTATACAATCACGCAATTTTAAGTTAGCCGTAACGTCATCAATCCATGGCTACAGTTTCTGAATAGTGCGTGGAATCAAAGCCCAGTGACAGGGCTTGAGCTTTACGGACAGACCAGCGAACATGAGTGAAATTTAAAGGGAGCAGTATTCAATGACACGCAATATAGCTGATATTAGGCGCGATTATGAAGGTGGCCGCCTTGATGAAGCCCAGGCCCCCGACAATCCATTTGCACTGTTTGATGAGTGGTTTAGTCTAGCGCTAGAAACTGAAGGAAAAGATGGCAATGCTATGACCCTTTCTACCGTAGACAGTCAGGGGCGCCCTCATGCTCGCGTGGTGCTACTCAAAGGGTTTGACGAAAAAGGCATGGTTTTTTTCACTAATTACCATAGCCACAAAGGCAGTGAGTTGAGCAATGTTCCTTTTGCCGCCATTACGTTCTGGTGGCCTTCATTGTCTCGCCAAGTCCGCATCGAAGGACCCGTAGAGCAGGTGCCACATGAAGAGTCTGATGAATACTTTTCGAGCCGGCCGCGTGGCAGCCAGTTGGGCGCTTGGATTGCGACACAGAGCGTCGTGATCCCTGATCGCAACTGGATTGAAGAACGCCAAAAACGTTTTGAACAAGCCTACGCAGGCCAGGATATTCCTCGTCCGAATCATTGGGGCGGCTATCGAGTCAAACCAGAAATGATTGAATTCTGGCAGGGGCAACCTAGTCGTCTTCATGACCGCCTGCGCTTTGAGCGCCGGGACGGCGGCGATTGGAGCCGGTTCCGCTTAGCGCCATAATCCTGCCAATATATTGTTGAATTACATAGGCCTGTATCGTTGAGATACAGGCCTATTTTTGTGGCGGCTCTTACTCTACTAATCCGGTTGGCTCTCAAGGCGATGTCGCTGCCATTCACTTTCAGGTTCGTTCAACCTTAGCACGGCATCAATCACCTGCTCTTCCATGTTGTATCGGCACCTAAAACCTAAATGCTTCATCAACGCCCGCATGGGGTGATTATCCACCATGATCTTGCCGATCATTTCGAGCGTGCCAATGTTGGTGCAGTAATCGATCATTTTTTTCATCAATAAACTGCCAATCCCCAATCCCTGAAGATCATCGCGAATAATCACAGAGAACTCTGTGCGTATATTGTCAGGATCGTTCCAAACCCTTACAACGCCGAGCATTTCTTTACTGCCATCATCATGCTGATGCTCGGCAATGAAGGCCATTTGCCGATCATAGTTAATATGCGAAAGAATCGATAAATCTCGCTGGGTGAGGTTGGATTTATTGTGGAAGTATCGAAAACGAATACTTTCCTCTGAGAGCTGACGGTGAAACGTTGTAATCAGCGGTGCATCTTCCGCACGAATGGGACGAACCTCTACCCGCCAGTCGTTTTTCAGTGTTACCCACTCACGCAGCTCTTCAGGATAAGGCATGATAGCAAAACGTGCAGGTGTGCCTAAATCCATGGCAAAATCGACGGCTAGCATCCCATCGCGGTTAAGCAGCAACGGATTAAGTTCCAGCCCTCTCAAGTCGCTCAAATCAGAAGCCATTTGAGACAGCTTGACCAATAGCTGGCAAAGCCTCTCAATATCACGTTCGGGATCAGCCGAATGCTCACGAATCAGTGAGGCCGCGTGGGTTCTACCCACTACGTCAGCGGCCAAGCTCATGTTCAGCGGCGGTAGTGCTATCTGGCGGTCTGCCAGCACATTTACTTTATAGCCGCCTATCCCGAACACAATTAGCGGTCCGAAAACCGGGTCACGAGTGATCCCGGCACAGATCTGCATCGAATGCTTGCCCCGCTGCATTGGCTGCAGACAATACTCACGAATGGCATATTCTGGAAACTTCTCATTTACCTTTTCGCCTAACTGGCGGATACCTTCAGCAACTTGTTCTGGCGTTTCTAAATCTTGCAGTAGCCCCGCGGATATTTTATGAGGATGTTTACGGTAGCGGTAAGGTCGACAGTTGCCCTCATGGATAACTTTTAGCGCCTTGGGCCCAGGAAAATGATCGGCCATCGCTAATGCTTCTTCAGGATTAGCCAAATAAACACTAGGTGCTGCCGGAATGCCATAGGCTTCTAAAACTTGGGCCGTTTCGGAATGGGTCAACGTTTGCCGCCCTTTCTCCTTGGCATTTTTAATCAGCGCGCGACACTCCGCACGAATCTCTGCGCTAGTTGAAAATGGCAGGCTAGGTGGGATTTCATGCAGCAATGCCTGAACACGCTGATAGTCCACCATATGCATAAACGCTTTCACTGCCTTTTCCGGCGATGTGTAGGTGGGTATACCCGCCAAATTACTCACATGCCTTGCGTTTAGGGCTTCTTTTAGGCCCATCCAGCTAGTCAACAAATTACGTTTAAACGACTTGCGATGATCAATCAGCGCCTGAGCGGTAGCCAGTGACGGGGCTAAGCGCGTAGGCGCGTGAACCACCAGTACAGCATCTACGTTCGAATCGGCAGTGACAATTTTCAGCGCTTCAACGAAACGTTCCGGCGACGCATTGCCGCCCAGATCCACGGGATTTTCACCAGGCTTGCTCATATCTACCTGGCTTTTATGCAACACGCGTTGCGTCTCTTCGTTAAATTCCGCCAGTTTACCGCCAGCACTAATCAGCTTATCGATTGCCAGCATCGCAGGCCCTAATCCATTGGATACAATAGCCAACCGGTCACCGCGTAGCGGTTTCATTCTCGATAAGGTTTCAAGAGCATCCAGCAGTTCATCATAATCATTGACGCGAACTACGCCAGCCCGCGCAAAAGCTGCATCAAATACCACATCACGATTGGCGATACCTGGGGTGGGAGCCAACCCCGAAATATCTGACTGTGGCGTGCGTCCACTTTTAATGGCAACGACTAAGCGATTACGCGAGGCATCACGCACGGAGGTCATAAAATGTTGAGCATCCATGACACGCTCAAGGTGTAGCAAGATCGCTTGTGCTGGAGAAAACTGGTTTACGTAATCAATCAAATCTGGCAATAGAACATCAACACTATCGCCTACCGTGATCAAATGCGAAAAACCAACGTCTCGGCCAGCTGCCCAATCAATCATGGCATTTGCCAACATGCCTGATTGCCCTAGATAGGCCACTTTCCCCGCTTTTACTGGCTGACTCGCATAAGAGGCATTCAGTTTCTTTCCTGGCACAATCAAGCCCATGCACTCCGGCCCAAGCACCCGGATGCCTGATTCTATCGCCGACTGCAGCATACGCTGGCGGATAGAGCCCTTATTGCCCGTTTCACGATCAAGGTAAGCACCACCGGAAAGCACCAGGGCGGCCTTAACACCGAACTGCCCAAGCTTTTTAATAAGACTAGGCACACCTTCGATAGGGGAACAAATAACGGCTAAATCAGGGGTTTCAGGCAGCTCGCTGACGGTACGAACACAGGGCACTTCATATACAGTGTCATAGCCTTTTAAATTTACTGCCCATATTTTTCCTTTAAAACCACCCTCTTGAAGGTTATTTAGCACCAACCCTCCTAATGAGGCTGGCTTTTCAGAGGCACCGAACACAGCCACTGTGCGCGGTTCGAAAAAATGATGCAAAAAACGTGTGCTCACGAATGCGTCTCCTCTGAAATTAAT
Source organism: Vreelandella andesensis (assembly GCF_003989795.1). Taxonomy (GTDB): domain Bacteria; phylum Pseudomonadota; class Gammaproteobacteria; order Pseudomonadales; family Halomonadaceae; genus Vreelandella; species Vreelandella andesensis. Next base: position 39,842 of record NZ_RZHG01000028.1, on the reverse strand, counting down.
AACCACTGTGTACGACTTATTGACACTGTCGCGCAAGCCCCTGGGAAGATTAAGGTGTCGATATTGTCTTCGGAGCGCTCGCATGATTACTTCCTACCTTACCCACCCCGACTGCTCATTGCACCATATGGGGCCTGAGCACCCTGAAAACCCCCAACGTCTCGAGGCAATCCGCGCGCGCCTGTCTCTAGCAGGACTCCTTCAACAAACCATGCAAGCGGATGCCAAAGAAGCCTGTAATGAAGCGTTAGCTAGGGTGCATCCCGTAAGACACCTTAATGCGCTAGAAAAGTGTCTGCCAAAGGAAGGCATCGTTACTCTTGATAGCGACACAATGATGAATCCCGATAGTTTGAAAGCGGCAAGAGTAGCCGCCGGCGCGGTTATTCGCGGGGTTGATCAAGTTTTTAAGCGCCAAGCGGACAACGTATTCTGTGCCGTACGTCCTCCTGGACATCATGCAGAAGCTGCTGATGCAATGGGATTTTGTTTCTATAATAACGTTGCCGTCGGTGCTGCCCACGCAAAAGCAAAATATGGCGCTAGGCGTATCGCGATCCTTGATTTCGATGTCCATCAATGCAATGGCACTATCGATATCTTCAAAGATGACCCCGAAGTATTGGTGTGTACAAGTTTCCAGTATCCGTTTTACCCATGGCGCTACCTACGTAGTGAATGGCAAAACGTGGTGAATACTCCGTTGGAAGTAGGCACTGACAGTACTGAGTTTAGACGTATTATCGAGCGTCAGTGGCTTCCCGCGCTTCATGCGTTCAAACCAGACTTAGTTATGCTTTCTGCAGGCTTCGATGCCCATCGTGATGACCCTATGGGCGATATCTGCTTAGAGGATGAGGATTTCTATTGGATAACGCATCTAGCGATGGAAATTGCCGCTCTCTATGCAGAAAACCGCGTTGTTTCTGTACTTGAGGGGGGATATAACCCGAAAACGCTTGCTAGTGGTGTAGAAGCACACTTAAAGGCGTTGCTGGGCTTGCCCTATTCGGATGCTTCGTAAGCATGTCAACAGCCATGGTGAGTCGACGCATTAGGTTGCTTGGCGATTTTGGTAATCGAGGATTGTGATAATATACAGTTTTTATTAACGTTTACTCACGTGACTTTATGACTGCTACTTCTGAAGAGCATGCTGCACTGCGCATAGCTTCAGGGCGCAAGCCCTTCGTTGAACCTTTACGCTTGGGTGAACGGTTAAGACAGATACGTCTTGCCAACCAATGGACATTGGAAGACGTTAGCCAGCGCACAGGCTTAGCTCGATCAACGCTCTCTAAGATCGAAAATGACCAAGTATCGCCATCGTTCAGTGTGGTTCAAAAGCTTATTACTGGGCTTAACATTGACTTGCCTCAATTATTTACGCCGCCAAAGCGTGAGCGCTATACCATGGGACGTAGAGATTTGACCCGCAAAGGCAAGGGCCAGTTGCATCCTACTCCCACTTATGAGCATGAGCTACTAGGCCATCAGCTTGCGCAAAAGCGCATGATTCCGTTCAAAACCATTGTCAAGGCACGCAGTTTTGATGAGTATCATCAATGGGTGCGCCACGACGGTGAAGAATTTTTGATGATTTTAGAAGGCGATATTTTACTCTACACCGAGTTTTATGCCCCACTGATGCTTTCTGAAGGCGATAGTATTTATTTTGATAGTGATATGGGGCATGCGCTTGTTTCTACCAGCCCGGAGGACGCGGTCGTGCTTTCTGTTTGTACACGGGGCGACTTGGTATAACGTTAAAACGCTACAAACAGTTGGTAGGCTTAGGTAAGCCGGCTATGCGAGCAATACGCTTAGGTGGGCTACCTGGAAATAGCGTCATTAAATAAATTGAACTCCCCTTTTCGTTGCCCAAAGCCTGTTTTGTGGCTTTAACTAAGGGGCGCATGGCGGGCGCCATTTCATAACGGTTATAAAAATCGCGCACCAGCTGAATAATTTCCCAGTGCTTTTCTGTAAGAACCAGCCCTTCATCTTCAGCTAGTAAATTAGCAACCTCAATGTTCCATTGCTGCTGCTTAACAAGATACCCTTCAGGGTCAAGTTTGATTTTTTGTTGTTCATCAAGATAACGGTATAAATTTTGATTACACATACTTAATACCAGGAAATAATCTGCTCATTTTGCTCAGTTAATACAACAAAGTCATCCACCTCTATCAAAGGCAGCCCATGAGCAACGGCAATGGAATGGATACCTCTTGAGATAGCATCTTCGACTAACAAAAATATTGAAACCTCATTTGTTGCCCACCCTTGCCATTCAGGATGTAACGCCGCTTGCACGCCGTCTTCGATTAACACAATGGTGTCGTTACCACTAAGTGTACTGAGCATTTGCACGGCAGCATCGCTATGAGGTGGCTTATTTAAAATATGCAGCATATCTTTGGCTACTCTGCTAAAAATTGAGCATGTAGTTAAAAATTAAGTACGTAGTCATAACGCTGAAATAGATCCGGCAGATCAGAAATCGGTAGTAAAGTGACCCCATCAACTAGCTGGTCAGCAGTTATATTGAAGTTCTGTAGTGTCTCGGTAGGCACTAAAATAGTCTCTATATCGTACATCTCTAACATATCAATCGTCGGCAGCGTTGATTTTTGGCCAGGTGCGCCAGCTTTTTGCTCTTTTAGTAGCGCGAGCACGCCCTGCCCTAAAAACAGAAGGCTAACAGCTTGGCCAAAGGCAGCAGCCACCAGTGCGACATCCAGCCCTTCCCGTAACTCATTTGAGCTATAGGGCGCATGTCGTATAACAACAAGTCGCTCATTTGGCTCAGTCATCTATAAATCCTATCTATCAGATCTATCTTTTAATTCTATGCAAACGTAATCAATCGATCACAGCGCTGCTGTAACTCAAGCAGTTGACCTAGCCCGGTTAATTCAAAGGGGGATTCAAGATTGAAGTTCACTTGCCCATGCCGCTTTGCTTCTGACTCACTCATCACACCGCGGCGTAATGCCGCCGCAATACATACATCTAATGACACACCGTATTGACGGTGTAGTTCAACCCAGGCTTCCCGTATGTTGAGTTCATCCTGAGGAGGTGTCATCAGTTGGGAGGCATTATGAACGCCCTCTTGATAGAAAAATACGCCTTTAATGTGGTGCCCTTTATTTAGCACTGATTGGGCAAATCGCAGTGCGGAATGAGGGGCTGCACTACGATACGGCGCACCCATAACCAATAAGCCATACTCCATTGGGTTATCTCGACACAGTTCGCTCTAAAAAAAACAGACCCTACTGGTAGGGTCTGTCGTGATCATACTGCGGGGGTAATCAATCGTTGCTCATGATACCGAGTATCGAGAGAAGACTGATGAATAAGTTATAAATGGACACATAAAGCGTAACGGTTGCAAGAATATAATTGGTCTCTCCCGCACGGTGAATAATTTCACTGGTTTGGTAGAGAATCGCGGCTGATGCGAACAGCACAAAGCCAGCAGAAACCATCAGAGAAAGCGCGGGAATGTTGAAGATCAGCCCGGCTATCATGGCCAAAATCAGCACAATGGCGCCCGCCATTAGGAAATTTCCTAAAAAGCTGAAGTCTTTTTTGGTGGTTAATGCAACCGCAGAGAGGCCGATGAACGTCAGACCGGTCATTGCCAAGGCATTCATAATCAACGCGCCACCATTAGGCAGCGTGAGATAAGCGGAGATGATGGGACCAAGCGTAAACCCCATAAATCCGGTGAATGCGAAAGTAGCTAACAAGCCAGCTGCCGAATTAGCAGTTTTGTGTACCAGGAACATCAGTCCATACGCACCGATGAAGAACACAAAAATGTTCATTTGCTGAATGCCCATTGCTACCGAAGCACCCGCAGTAACTGCGGAGAATAGCAATGTCATGGCCAACAGCGCATAAGTATTACGTAGCACTTTATTGGCGCCAACACTACTTACTTCGCTGCGCGTTTGCGCTCTCGCCGTGTTCGAATCGTTAAAAGACATTTATCTATGCTCCATAATGTTAATACTAACAACGGACAAGAATGCCGTTACCAAGTTCCAGACGCAAGTATTTGTGTTCCACGCAAACAACTGTGTTTTGAGATCCTGTCTTCTCCTGCGTTGACTATGCTTAACATTCCACACATTTTTTGGACATAGAAATGCGCTATAAAATTCCCCTCACTATCACCATATTTAGCTTTGTTGCCTTCGCTTCTTCTGCTTACGGCTTCACTGCCGGCGGCAACGATATTCGCTATGAAGTAGATGGCGAAGCCTACGAAGGTTACTTTACATCTGCTGGCGACAATGCAAAAGGCAGTGTGCTCATCATTCACGACTGGGATGGCATTGATGACTATGAACGACAACGTGCAGATATGTTAGCAGCTGAAGGCTATGATGCGTTTGCCGTAGACCTATTTGGCGCAGGCAACCGACCTCAAGCGACAGAAGATAAACAAGCGGCTACACGCACTCTTTACGAAGATCGTGAACGGATGCGCCATTTGACGCTGGCAGGTCTAAACCAAGCCAGAAAGGAGGGCGCCGCTCCGAAAACCGTTATCATGGGCTACTGCTTCGGCGGCGCAGTGGCATTGGAGATTGCCCGTTCCGGAGAAGCTGATGATATCGCAGCCTATACAAGTTTTCATGGCGGGCTAGATACCCCTGAGGATCAATCTTATTCCAGTGATACACCGCCCATTTATATTGCCCATGGTGGTGCTGATACGTCGGTTAGCTTAAAAGATGTTGCAACCTTGGCAACAGCGTTAGAACAAGCGGGCGTCACCTATGAAGTAGGTATCTACTCGGGAGCACCTCATGCGTTTAGCGTATTTGGCAGTGATCGCTACCATGAGCGCGCCGACGAACGTTCTTGGGAAACGTTTAAACAGTGGCTAAATGAGATGCTTTAAAACATCTACATAACATCGGCGATGGGCAAGTAGCTGTCCATCGCCGCTTGTTATTTTATGAGGGCAAAGCGTTATCGTCATCCTCATCTTTGTGAGGCGGTTGTTGGGTTGTGGCTGCCTGCCGTGCATCCTGAGCGTTGTAGAAACGTGCGTCTATCATGCTCAGCACTGCTAGCTGAGCGAATAGCACTGCAAAACAAATAATTAGACCCTTCAACATGGCAGTGCTCCTTAGTAGGCTAACAATATCGCCATCGATAGCGAATAATAGCCCTGAGTGGAAAGAAAGCAACGGGCTTTAGTAAATAATGTCTATGTCCCCGTTATGCTTCCCTAACACCACCCGTTTCCTTATTGCTCCGGAAAGTTTTCAGTATCAATATCGACTTGTTGTGCATCGCTGTAACGAGCGCCAGCGACCTGGTTTGGCAACATCATGCCGTTGAGCTGAGCCACTGTTGCCTCATCCAAAGTAATCGTTTCAGCGCGTAAATTCTCGCGTATGTGCGCCACTGAGCAGGAACCAGGAATGGGAATAACATGACTACCCTGGGCTTTTAGCCATGCCAGCGCCAACTGTGCCGGGGAAATCTCAAGGCGACGAGCAATTGCCTTAATATCCTTCAGCAAAGATAAATTGTGAGATAGATTTTCTTCACTAAAGCGAGGCATTACGGCGCGCATATCGCCTGTTGAAAACTGCGTACTCTCTTCCACTGCCCCCGTCAAAAAGCCACGCCCAAGCGGGCTAAACGCCACTAACGCCGTATTTAACTCTAGACACACCTCCTTGAGTGCAATGTCAGGGTTACGTGTCCACAGTGAGTATTCTGACTGTACTGCTGCAACGGGATATTCCGCATTACCTCTGCGTAGTGTCTCTGCCGATACCTCCGATAAACCAACCGAGCCAATTTTGCCTTCTTCCACCAATCTACCTAACGCCCCTACGCTCTCTTCAATAGGGACGCTGCGATCAAGACGATGCAGATAGTAAATATCCAGATAATCGGTTTCCAGTCGTGTCAGGCTTTCTTCACACTGGCGACGCAACGTGCCAGGACGCCCATCGATCACACGCTTGCCCGTTTCAGCATCCAGAGCCATTCCACACTTACTGGCAAGAAACAGTTGATGCCTGATTTTCTTTAAAGCGAATCCAAGCAGCCGTTCATTTGCCGTTCCGCCATAGAGCGTTGCCGTATCAAAATGGCGGTACCCCATTTCAAATGCTTCTTCTAATACCCGAAGTGCCTCTGTTTCCGGCACATACTGACCATAGCCGTGTGACAGGTTCATGCACCCCAGGCCAATACGAGGAGATGAAACGTCGTTTAATCGTTCAAAAAAGGCGGACATAGCGACCTCTAGGTCATTGACGTTAATTATGCTGACTGAAATCCTGCGATTGCAGCCAATCTGGCAACCGGTACTCAAGATAATAACGCGGCCTCCATGGAGACCCCTCTATAAATCCGACATGACCACCCGTGGCATGAAGCTCCAATGTGACATGGCTTGGCAGGGTTTCGGCGTGCGGCACGCTCTGCGGATAGATAAAAGGATCATCTTGTGCATGGATAATAAGCGTTGGAATACGCAAGTGTTCCACAAAGAAAGCACTGCTACAGCGTTGGTAGTAGTCCTCGGCACTTTCAAAGCCATGCAATGGCGCAGTGACACGGCCATCAAAGTCCCAAAACGTCGTCATCCCTTCCAATGTTTCAAGCGATGCTAAACGCGCCAGCTCCTCACGACGCCCTTGGTGTGAGAAGGCACACTGCTTATGCTCAACATAGCGCCGAAGATCTCGCATAAAACGTGCTTGATAAATTCTGGAAAAACCTTTGCTTATTCGATCCGCACAGTGGTCCAGCCGAAAAGGCACTGAAACAGCGACAGCCCCCCTCAACGGAGTATGGCTACCCTCTTCGCCCAAATATTTTAGCAACACATTGCCACCCAGTGAGTAGCCAATCGCGGTCAACAGTTTGGTTGGATAGCGTGCCGCTAGTTGATTAACCACATCAGCCAGGTCCTCACTCACCCCTGAGTGATATCCCCTTGCACGGTGGTTTGGCTCACCAGAGCAACCACGCCAATTCACGGCTACGCTCTGCAAACCCCGCGCCGCTAACGCTTGCTGTTGCCCGAGAATATACAGTGACGACGAGCTTCCAGTTAGGCCATGAAGCAACAGCACGCAATGCTCCGACCCTTCTTCAGGCCCAAACCAATCCACATCCATAAAATCACCATCTTGAAGCGTCATCCGCTCCCGACGACGATGCAACTGAGGCGATGTTCGACATAGCGAGCTATAGAGCGTTTGTAAATGCCCACCTGGCAGCCAGCGTGAAGATCGGAATGGAAACGAAGATTGAAATGGAGACATAGAAGGTGCCAGCAAAAAACAGTTTGCTAGCTTAGCAAAGTTTGTAAGCAAAGTTACATTTGTCAGCAGAATCACAGCCGGCACGCAACGCTAGAAAGCCCTGCGTAATTTCGCAAGACATAATCATAAAAACGGATTCATAAAAACATTGACGGACAGTAGCGATGCGACAATACGCCCTGCGTCATTGGGTACTTTCAACTTACGTCGCAGAATAGTTTCAACTATTATCAATGAGCAAAGAAATACAGCCAAAGCCATTAAAAAAATATAGCTCCTGCGACAAAACTGATTTTCAGTGTTTTCGTGTCACACGATCTAGGAGGTCGCCATGGAATTAGATCCCCTGTTGCTTTCAAGGCTTCAGTTCGCCTTTGTTGTTTCCTTTCATGCCATTTTCCCGGTGTTTACCATCGGGCTGGCTTCCTACATTGCGCTGCTGCATGGGCTATTTTACAAAACGGAAAATCCTGCTTGGGATCGCTTGGCGCTTTTCTGGACAAAAGTGTTTGCCGTTGTGTTTGGTATGGGTGTCGTATCGGGCATCGTTATGTCGTTCCAGTTTGGTACCAACTGGAGCAACTTCGCCTACGCAACGTCTAACTTCTTAGGTCCTGTTCTCAGCTATGAAGTAGTGACGGCCTTTTTCTTAGAAGCCGCTTTTTTGGGTGTGCTGCTATTTGGCCGTAATAAAGTGCCTGAAGGGGTGCATTTATTTGCGGCTATTATGGTAGCGGTGGGCACCTTTATATCCTCTTTCTGGATACTTTCAGCTAACAGCTGGATGCAAACCCCGGCAGGTTTTGAGCTGATTGACGGCCGGTTCCATATTACCTCTTGGATGGAAGCCCTGTTTAATCCTTCCTTCTGGTATCGCTTCGTTCACATGGGCATGGCGTCCTTCCTAACCGGTGGCTTCGTGGTTGCGGGTGTTAGCGCCTGGTTCTTGCTGCGTAAGCGCGATGTAGAAGCTAATAAAAAAGCACTTTCCATGTGTTTATGGTTACTGCTGATCTTGGCGCCTGCTCAAGCAGTGGTCGGTGACTTCCACGGTTTGAACACCTTAGAACATCAGCCAATGAAAGTAGCCGCTATGGAAGGTAACTGGGAAACGCAAACCAACGTTCCACTCCTGCTCTTCGCCATTCCAGATCAAGATGCCCAGGCCAATCGCTTTGAAATTGGCATTCCCAACCTTGCCAGCTTGATCCTGACTCACCGTGCAGATGGCGAAGTGCCCGGGCTTAACGCTGCTCCCGCAGAAGAGCAGCCTCCCGTCATGATTGTATTTTGGGCGTTCCGCGTCATGGTCGGCCTTGGCTTACTGATGATTGCCGTTGCACTGACTGGGTTGTTTCTGCGTCGAAAAGGGCGTGTCTATGAAAACCCGCTTTTCTTAAAAACGCTTACCTTCATGATTATATCGCCCTTCCTAGCGGTTCTAGGTGGCTGGGTTGTTACCGAATCAGGACGTGCACCTTGGTTAGTATATGGCGTTATGACCCATGCTGAAGGGTTAACGCCCTCCCTAACCGGTGGTATGGCGCTGTTTACCTTAATTGGTTATATCGCCGTTTACAGCGTGGTGTTTTTAACCGGGATTTATTACCTCACTCGTGTTGTTCGAAATGGTATGAAAGAAACCCAAACAGAAGTTGAAGGTGAAGTTGGGCGTCCAAAACGGCCGTTCTCTGCGGCACACACCCCCTTTGATGATGACTTAGAAGGAGCCAACGCATGAGCATTGATCTTTCACTCATCTGGGCCGGCATTATTGGTTTTGGCGTCATTATGTACGTCTTGATGGACGGCTTTGATCTGGGGCTGGGTATTTTATTTCCCTTCGCACCCGATGAAGAGTCCAGAGATGTGATGATGAATTCTGTTGCCCCCGTGTGGGATGGTAATGAGACTTGGCTGGTATTAGGTGGCGCAGGCCTACTTGGCGCCTTTCCCTTAGTCTATTCCGTCTTTTTGCCCGCTCTCTACATTGGTGTATTCCTAATGTTGGCTGGCTTAATTTTTCGCGGCATCTCGTTTGAATTTCGCTTCAAGTCGAAGAAAAATCGCCGCTGGTGGAACCGTGCATTTTGCTGGGGCTCTGCCATTGCCACTTTTGCACAAGGCGCCGTCGTCGGCGCTTACATTCAAGGGTTTGCCGTTGAAGATTTTCGCTATGTCGGTGGCGCTCTGGATTGGTTAACGCCCTTCACTGTTTTGACAGGGCTTGGCCTAATGGCAGGCTATGCACTGCTTGGCTCTACGTGGCTGATCCTGAAGTCAGAGGGCCATGTTCAACAGTGGGCTTACAAAATCACACCAAAACTGCTGCTAGCGGTATTGGTGGTATTCGGCATTGTCAGCCTTTGGACACCGATCATAAGCCCTGAAGTAATGGAGCGCTGGCTAACCAAAATACACATTATTGGTATCCTGCCGCTTCTCGCTCTGGCGTGCGCAGGCGTTCTTTATCGGTCGGTAAAGCGCCAGCAGGAAGGCTTGCCCTTTGTTGCCACGCTAGGCCTGTTTATTTTCACCTATCTAGGTCTCATCGCCAGCAAGTGGCCCGTTATCGTACCGCCTAACTATACGATTTGGGATGCCGCCTCTGCACCGGAGTCACAGTTATTTTTGCTGATCGGTATGCTGTTTGTTATCCCTATCGTGTTAGCGTACACCGCCTGGACCTATTGGGTGTTCCGTGGAAAGGTAAAAGTGGGCGAAGGCTACCACTGACGCCTCACTATTTATCGATTGCTTTACTCATCGATTGCTTTTCACAAGACACAATTGAGCTTAGGACTGCAGTTCATTGAAACAAAGAGAGGGTGCCATTCAGGCACCCTTTTTAATGCGTAAAATATAAAATAGGTCTAAGGAGATAAGGCTTAGAGTTTTACAGTGGGATCAGCAAAACCATTCGGCACATAAAGGTTGTGAGGACCCAAGCGGCTAACGTCAGTTTCGCCACATAACGCCATGGTCGTATCAAGCTCTTTATGTATAATTTGCAGTGCCTTAGTAACGCCTTCTTCACCAGCGGCTCCCAAGCCATAGGTGAAAGCGCGTCCAATGTAGGTTCCTTTAGCACCCAGCGCCAACGCTTTCAGTACGTCTTGCCCCGAACGGATACCGGAGTCAAGATGCACTTCTATCTCGTTGCCCACCTCATCCATAATACTTGTTAGCATGCGAATGGAACTCATTGCGCCATCAAGCTGACGACCACCATGGTTAGAAACAATGATTGCATCAGCGCCTATTTCCACAGCACAGCGCGCATCCTCGGGAGTCATGATGCCCTTCACAATCAGCTTACCGCCCCACCACGCCTTAAACTGAGCAATGCGCTTCCAGTCTAGCGAAACGTCAAACGCCTCCGCTGTCCACGCTGACAATGAAGAAGGGTCCGTAACCCCTTTGGCGTGCCCTACAATATTGCCAAATGAGCGACGTTTGGTTTTCAGCATCTCCAAACCCCAAGGAATTTTCGTCGCCATGTTAGCAATCGACTTGGCAGTCAATTTAGGCGGTGCGGAGAGCCCATTTTTGAGGTCTTTGTGACGCTGTCCGAGCACTTGTAAATCAACGGTCACCACAACAGCAGAACAGTTAACCGCTTTAGCTCGTTCAAACAAGCGGCGCATGAAATCATCATCTTTCAATGTATACACTTGGAACCAGAACGGTTGCGTCGTGTGTTCCGCGACATCCTCAATTGAGCAAATCGACATGGTAGAAAGTGTAAACGGCACACCGAACTTTTCAGCCGCCCGTGCTGCCTTAATCTCACCATCCGCCGATTGCATTCCCGTTAGCCCCACGGGTGCCAGCGCCACCGGCATGGCTACATCTTCGCCTATCATCGTACTTCGCGTAGAGCGCCCTGACATATCGACTGCCACGCGCTGTTTCAAATGAATATGCTGGAAGTCACTGGTATTTTCGCGGAAGGTTTGCTCTGTCCAACTGCCCGACTCAGCGTAGTCATAAAACATTTTGGGCGTACGGCGAACATAATGGCGGCGAAGGTCTTCAATGTTGGTGTAGATCGGCATAACGCACCCTCAATAGATATTATTCTCATATACATCTAAAACAGACGATCTCTATCTTGTTCTCGAACACTGCACAAGTAAATATTCTTTGCCGCTCTTTTGAGCCACGTTCGGGCCTGAAAATGCCTGACATTCCCTAATTTAGCTGCTCGACTATCATTTGCTAAACAGGCATATTGTAAATGCTGTACAAGATAATATTCTTATACAGCTTTAGTGAAAGTATTGAAAGTTCTGCTATAGTGCCGAGTCTCTGCAACGAGAAATAGTCAACGGGAGATAGGTATGTTAGCCCTGCAGCAGGTAAGCAAAACGTTCACTACCCCGCAGGGCCAGTTACTCGTGCTTAATGAGATAAACCTTACCCTTGCCCGAGGAGAAAGCCTTGCGCTGATGGGCGAATCCGGTAGTGGTAAATCAACCTTGCTCCACATCGCCGCCGGGTTAGAAGCGCCAGACCTAGGGCATGTCGTTATCGACGAACAATCACTTTCATCGTTAAATGAACCCGCCCGCGCGAAACTACGCCGCCAACAGTTAGGTCTTATCTTTCAGCAGTTTCACCTTGTGCCAAGCCTAAACGTCATTGATAACCTCACGCTTCAAGCTCGGCTTGCCCACAAAGAAGATGGTGAATGGAGTGCCTATCTGCTTGATCGACTTGGGCTTGCCGGTCGTGAACGTCATTACCCTGAGCAGTTATCAGGTGGCCAACAGCAGCGCTTAGCAATCGGTCGTGCCCTGGCAGTGCGCCCCTCGTTACTACTGGCCGATGAACCTACCGGCAATCTTGACGAGCAGAGTGCCGATACGGTGTTGGCACTGCTGCTTGATTTGGTTAAAGAAACACAGTGCGCCCTATTAATGGTCACTCATAGTGCACGAGTCGCGGCACCACTGGATCGCACGTTTCATCTTCACTTAGGCAGTCTAAAGGAAACGAAACGATGATATTACGGGTGGTGCTCACGCTTCTGAGCCACTATCGTCGTCATCCTGGTCAGCTCGCCATGCTGTTAGTAGGTCTTTGGGTGGCCAGTGCGCTGTGGAGTAGCGTTCAAGCGATTAACGCAACTGCTAAAGAAAGCTATGCCCGTGCTAACGCGCTATTTAGCCTTGAAACCGATCAACTCGCCCGTAGCGATGGCATCGCCCTTAGCATCGATGACTACTTTTTATTACGCCAGGCTGGCCTGCCCGTATCGCCATTACTTGAAAGCTCACTGACGATAGAGAATACGCGGTTAACGGTGTTAGGCATCGACCTGCTTACACTTCCTGCTTCAAATGGGAACAGTCGTACAACTGCAAACGGCGGGTCGCTTACCGAGTTTATTTCGCCACCTTGGCAAACCCAACTCTCCCCCGATACGTTGCAAGTCTTTCGCCTTGACCGCCAACAGGCACTCGGCGCAACTCCATCCATTGGTGAGCAGCGCCTACCACCATTGACTCTAAGGAATGACCTTCCCCCCAACACACTGGTGATGGATATTGCTGCTGTCTGGGCGCTTTTTGGCGAGCAGGCCACCCTTAGTTTAGTCACCGCGTCTGGCGCATTATCGCAACCGCCGGAAGGCTATCGTCTCACTCGAGCAACCAGTCTGGCCTCACCGGAACAGCTAACCGATAGTTTTCATCTCAACTTAACCGCGTTAGCGCTGCTGTCGCTTGTGGTTGGCCTGTTTATTGTTCAAGCCGCCTTAGGGCTAGCCATGGAGCAGCGCATGACAACCCTGCGCACATTTCGAGCCCTCGGCGTGCCAGGTAAAACCATCACCCTCGCCATTCTGTTAGAACTTCTGCTATTTGGTCTGATTGGCGCTGCCTTAGGGCTAATAAGCGGCCTATGGCTAGCTGGCAAATTACTGCCTGATGTGGCCAGTACACTTTCCTCACTGTACCAAGCTGACGTCCAGCGCTCGCTAGCACTACCCTGGCATTATTGGCTTGGCAGCGTAGCCATCACCTTAGGCGGCTTACTATTGGCAGGCAGTGGTGTACTGTGGCGAGCCACAAAATTGCAAGTGTTGGCTCTTGGGCAATCTTACGCATGGCGATTTAGCTATCAGCGCCAGCTAATGCGAATGCTGCAGGCTGGCGGACTAGCCGGAGCGATAACGTTAGGCTTAGCCACTTGTCTGAGCTTACTTCCTGCGGGTGAAGGGCTAGTGGTCAGTTTCAGCTTGGTCGCTGCGTTACTTTTTACCTGTGCCTTGTGCTTGCCACCAGCGCTTAACGCCTTACTGCAGCTGTTACAACGGCTGCTGCGGCGCCGCCCACTAGGCCAGTGGTTGGCTGCTGATATGCAACTTCAGCTGCCCCGCTTATCTCTGGCAATGATGGCTCTATTAATTGCCCTTGCCACTAATTTGGGCGTTAGCAGCATGGTAGGCGGGTTTCGTCTGACGTTTTTAGAGTGGTTAGATCAGCGACTAGCGGCGCCGCTTTACATCAATGCCACCCCATCGACACTTACCCCTCTCAACGAGTGGCTGACCTCACAGCCAGAAGTACTTGAAACCCTGCCTACCGCGCGGGGCAACACCAGGTTGCTGGCTATTAATTCTGCTATGGAAAATGAACGCAACGCTAATGAATCAGCCTTGCTCAGCTCCATTGCTGTTTTCGGTATTAGCACGGTGCCAACGCTAACCTCACAATGGCCGTTACTTGAGACATTTGATGGCATTCCACGGGCTTGGGAAGCTCTTGCACAGCAAAGCGTCTTTATTAATGAACAGATGGCAGTAGCCCGAGCGCTTCAACCAGGCGATAGCGTTTTACTTGAAACCTTACAAGGCGCTGTTTGGTTTACAGTGGCAGCCATTTACCCAGATTACGGCAACCCTCAGCAACAGCTATTAGTCACCGTTGACACGCTTATGCAACGCTTTGAAGGAGAGCTAGCGTCGACAGGGATCGTATTACACAGTGAAGCTGATACCGATGCATTTCGCCAAGCGCTGAGCACGGAATTTGACCTATCCCCTGACACCCTGGTGAACCAACAAGAGATAAAAGAGGCAGCTACGCAAATTTTCGAGCGCACCTTCAGCATTACCCGGGCATTGAATGGCTTAACGTTAGGGGTAGCGGCACTCGCACTTCTAGCGACCCTATTGGCCCAAGCACAGCAGCGACAACGACAACTTGCTACGCTATGGGCGCTAGGCGTCCCGCGTGCCACCCTTGCGTTATTGCCGCTGATCCAGCTAGGAGGGCTAGCATTAATCACTGGCCTGTTGGCTATTCCCCTTGGCATTACGATTACTTGGCTGCTAGTAGCCGTCATTAATGTCGCCGCCTTCGGTTGGCGGCTACCACTTCAGCTATTCCCCCTGGATATTGCGGTCATGCTACTCACCGCCTTTAGCGTTGCCCTTTTTGCTGCGGCCTTGCCAACCCTGCAGCTTTGGCGAACATCGCCACGCGCACTGCTTAACGAGGAAACCCAATGAGCTTTCCACGCTGGCTTAAAACACTTTCAATTTTAGCCGCCTGCCTTATGTTGACGGGCTGTGGTGATTCACAAGAAAGCGCGCAGCCTCAACAGACAGCACAAGATGGCTTTGCGGGCTTAGGCGCGGAATCACAAGGGTTCGTTCAAGCCGATGCTTCCACACCGCTGATGTTTCCAGAGGACCACGGAGCCCATCCCGACTACCGCATTGAATGGTGGTATCTCACGGCAAACCTTGAAGATAGCCAAGGAGAACCGTTAGGCCTGCAGTGGACACTGTTTCGGCAAGCCCTTATGCCACCACAAGAGCGACCAGCCCTCACCCCCTGGGCCGCAGATCAGGTGTGGATGGCTCATCTGGGCATCTCACAGCACGCCACCCACGTTGCCGCCGAGCGCTTTGCCCGCAGCCACAGTGCTCAACCATTGGCTCAGCAACGTTCTCAACAACGTTCTGAACAGCGTCCTCAACAACGTTCCGAACAACAGGGCCAAGCAGGCGTAGTGGCGGCTCCTTTCCATGCCTGGATTGATGATTGGTCTTTCAGAAGTCCGCCAGATGCTAACTTTGAACGTTTTTCGTTAAGCGCTTACCACGGTGAGGGCGACGCACGGAGTGGTTACGACCTCACCCTTCACGCGGAAGGCCCGCTGGTGTGGCATGGAGAAAACGGATTCAATGCCAAAACGATTCAGGGTCAGGGGTCTCACTACTACAGTCAGCCATTTTTACGCATTGAAGGAAGCGTGATGCTTAATGGCGAATCCCGTACGGTGCAAGGCCGTGGTTGGCTAGACCGAGAATGGAGCAGCCAATTACTAACCGCCGAACAAACAGGTTGGGACTGGTTTTCACTGCACCTGGATGATGGCCGCAAACTGATGGCATACCGATTGCGCGGCGGCGGTGAAAACGGTACGGATTACCGCTTTGCCCACTTGTTTAATGCGGCTGGCCAAACCGAACTGATCGGTCGAGACAGCATTGTGCTTACCCCTCTCACCACAGAGCAGGTAGCAGAAAGGGATATTCCCACCCGTTGGCAGTTAACACTTCCTGAGGCGAATCTTGAATTCACCGTAGAAGCGCGACACGCCAACCGCTGGATGCCAACCACCGTGCCCTATTGGGAAGGTGACGTGGTGGTGCGAGATACGCCCAGCCAAGACCAGATTGGCGTGGGTTATTTAGAAATGACCGGGTACTAATCAAGGCCCAGCTGCTCTGACCCAGTCGCCGCCTTGATGTGCATGTTCTCTGGCGGAGGCAACATAAACTCCAGTACAGAGAACGTAGACGTCACCTCGGGCAAGGAAATAAGATTTATCGTCTAACGCCAACCAATGCGGCATAGAGCCAGAGCAGCTCGCTGGCCCACGTTTTAGTTAATGAATTTACTTGCCACTGCTATCAATCATTTATTCGCTGGGCAGCACATCAGGAAGGGATAAAATTGCGTCTCTAGGCATAGGCCTAGCAAACAGAAAACCTTGAAGAAGATCGCAGCAACGACGCACTAGGTCTTGTTGTTGCTCTGGCGCTTCAATACCCTCAGCAACAACTACTAAGCCCATATGATGTGCCATGGTAATAACCCCTTGCACGATGGCAGCATTGTTGCGATCGCTGACAATATCTTGGATAAAGGCACGATCCAGCTTAATTTTATGAATAGGTAAATCTCGCAAATAACTCAAACTAGAAAAGCCGGTTCCAAAGTCATCAAGAGCAACACGAATACCAATGTCCTTGAGCTGATTGATCAAAGCGATTGCTTTCTCAGCGCCATCTAATAAAACGCTTTCGGTGACTTCTAACTCAAGGAACTCAGAAGGCAGTTTCGTCTCGTCGAGTACTTGCAGTACATCTTCTATAAAGCCTTCTCGGCGAAATTGTAGTGATGAAATATTGACAGCCACTGGCACCATTCGCATATTTGCAGCTTGCATTACTGCAGCATCTTGGCATGCACGCATTAATACCCAGCGTCCTAATGGAATAATCTGCCCCGTTTGCTCAGCAAGCGGAATAAAGACTCCTGGTGATATCATCCCTCTCTCTGGGTGATGCCATCGAACCAATGCCTCAAGCCCCCGAGTACGTCCGCTTACCGCGTCTACGATAGGTTGATAGTAAAGTTCGAATTGCTCGTGCTGCAGCGCGTAATGCAGGTCATGGCGCAAGCGTACTGCTTCTTCAGTAGCCCGCTGTTCGTCGCCCTTGTACCAGTGCCAGGTGTTACGACCTTGCTGTTTAGCGTCCCCCATGGCGAGATCAGCGCGCTGCATCAGCTCGTGAGCGTGCTCAACAACTCCACCATTGCAGGCTATACCAATGCTGGCACTGATGTGCAGTGGCCGACCTTGAATCTGGAAAGGGGTTGTTAATGCGTTCAATATACGATTGGCAACGTTGCCACCCGCCACATGCCCCTTCAGATTGGGCATCAAAATAGCAAACTCGTCACCGGTTAGCCGCGCAACGGTATCCCCTGGGTCAACAATCTGTTGTAGGCGTTCTGCTACGCCTATTAACAACAAATTACCGATGTGATGACCAAGTCCGTCGTTGATAGATTTGAACCCATCAAGGTCAAGGTGCATGATCCCAACCGATGTGTGCGCCTGCTGGGCTAGCTCAAAAGCCTCGTTTAAACGTTCATCCAGTACTGTACGGTTAGGCAATCCAGTCAGCAAATCATGGGTCGCCTGATAAGCGAGCTGTGACTCTTGCTCACGTGTTTTTGTAATGTCTTGCTGAATACCAATATAGTGACTACACACTCCAGCTTCATCGAGCATCGGGCTAAGTGACAAAAAGTTCCAAAAGGGCGTTCCATCCTTGCGGTAATTAAGCAATGTCACATCCACACACCGCCTCTCCGCAATCGCTTGTCGCATGGTGGAAATAGAGCCTAAGTCTGTATCTACTCCTTGCAAGAGCCGACAGTTACGGCCCAACACTTCCTCAGAAGAGTATCCCGTCATTCGGCAGAAAGCGTCGTTCAGATAGACCAGCGGCATATCGTGCTTAGTCGCATCTGCCATAACAATGCCATTGGGAGTAGCCTGGATACCGCGTTCTAACAAACGGCGTAACGCCTCTTCTTTTTTACGTTGGGTTATATCTCGGCAGATTCCATAAACCCCAATAATTTCGCCATCGACAGACACTGGAAAGTTGAGGATTTCCAAAAAATAAGCGTGGCCATCACTATGGATGCCCGTCGTCTCATACTGGCGTGATCCCCCTTGCCTGGCAATATCAAAACTCGCTTGGGTATGCGCATGACAAGCAGGTTCTACGAACGCGTTAAAGTGTTGGCCAATGAGCGCCGTTTCCGAATAGCCCGTAATGCGTGAAAGGGCAGTATTCCCGCGTTGGAAACGACCTTCCAAGTCAAGTTCATAGACACCGTCCGGATGGTTCACAAACAGAGACCGATGCCACTCTGACAAATTACGATGCGTAAAAGAATCGCGGTCGCGAACAATGGCCAACGCCACCAGCGCAGCCGCCAAACGCAACCGATGCAAACTCTTTTCACTAGGGCAACAGGCATGTCGAAAATAGGTGCCGAACGTGCCTAATAGCTCTCCCGTGGCGGTCACTACTGGGCTCGACCAGCACGCACGAAGCCCTTCGTTCTCAGCTTCATCGCGGAGTGTTTGCCAACGAGGATCAACGGCAATGTTCTCAGTTACTACCTGCTGGCGTAAGTAAGCAGCATTACCAAAAGAGCCCGATTCAAACCCAATCGGCACTCCCTGAAGTAATTTGTGATAGCGATCGGAAAAGCGTTGACAGGGATAAAGACTTAGAGACTGACGATCAGAATCAAACCGCATAAACGCGACGATGGCATCAGGCAGCATGACCTCAATCCAGCAGGCAATAGCATCTAGAGTGCAACCAAGCGGCGCCTGCTGAGCAATTAGCTCATGCACCTCATGCTGGCTCTCCATCAGCGAAAGTTCATTAAACAATCGTGGTTCTCCATACAGTTGAGCCGCTTGTTGGACCATCCCTAGTGCAGGCGACAATGCACCAGCACCCCATCATATGCAAGATAGTTAAACGTTTATCACATAGCGTCAGTAGTTCTGTAGCACCTTCTTAATTTGTATGCAGGCCAACGGGGCTTTTCAATGGCGCTATTACCTACTGATGACCCTGCTAGACATAGATTTTTTAAACATAAATCTTTTAGGCTTATATGTTTTAGACATAATTATTTTAGACATAGACGTATTGATACAAAAACGATGGTGCTGGCGGGTAAACTGAGGGGCTGCTAGCTTGACGGGCAAGGGTAAGGTAATTCATAAGCCTCCGATTTGAAACACTTACCACCTAGAAGCATCGGCTACCTAGACGCATCGAATTGAAAGTGATTGCTCTGCTAATTAAATTGTATATTATCGACGATTATAATCAGATTTTTTTCCCATGATCTTGGAAAATAACTATTAATATCAAATGCGCAGGTATCTCAGATGACCTCTTCCGACCAGCACCAGAATCCTTCAGCCAGCATTATCCGTTCGTTGCTGAAGCATACTAACGAGCTGTCGGTTTATTCTAAAGACATGCCCTATGCCTTAACGGCGGAGGTCGCAGAACTGAACCTGAGTACTGGGCACATGGTGTTAGAAATCGAATACGCAGGATTGGGCATTGAGCGTTATTTTGCCCATGGTAGCGTAAACTTCGACTTAGAGGCATTGAAAGGTGCTCACGCCATTGAGCGAGAAACATACAGCCTCAGCAATGTGTCAGCAAAACTGCATAAATCGGACAGCACGCATTATCGCCTGGAGTGTCAGCTTCCAGAATCAGTATTTGTTCAGGAAAATAGGGGGGCGGTTCGCATTCCCTTTATCATGGGCATGCAAGCCCGGGTCAGCCTGGAAATTTACTCAAATAACCTTAATGTGCCGGGTCGTTTACGTAACTTATCGATTGGTGGTTGCATGGTCGATATCGACTTGGCTGACAGCATAGCAATCGGTCTAGACCAGAGTATTCCTGGGGTGACACTCGAGTTTCCTAATGGCGACAGCTTTTTTGCCGAGGGCAACGTCCGCCACATACGCCCATTTGGTAATCATGGCTATGCGGCGGTGGGCATCCAGTTTACCAGTCTGTCGACATCACAAGCTGAAACGTTATTTCAATTCGTCAATGAGTCCGAGCGAGAAGCTGCCTACCGTACTGGGACCAACGATAAATTGGCATATCACTCTTCCCTTTTCATTCCCGGTCTTAAAGAGAAGAAAATTTTGCAGCGAGAAGCCCAAGAGCGCGAAAAACAGGCTCGCCAGTCGCCTATGCAGCGCGGGGTGATGGATGTCGCCCATCAACTCCAAGTAGCGCTTATGTATATGAAAAACCGCAACTTATTTCCTAGCGAGATTTTATATGATTGCGTCGATACGCTTCGCTATCTTATCGAACAAGATCGCAAGGCGTTTCTTTTTGCTTTGGCGTCTCTGAGGGAAGAACCCGACTGGGTTAGGCATGCTGTTCAGGTAACAAGCCTACTCGCTGATTTACTACTCTCCCGCGATCCACATGACCCTCAGGTTCGTGAAGCCATGTTGGGGGGATTGCTACACACCCTTGGCAAGCCGCTATTAGTAAGCGAACAGCTGCCCTCGCTGAAGGTAAACATGAACCCAGCACAGAAGTTAATCCTCAGCGGCCATGTTGAAGAGTTCCTAAAGAAAATAAACACGCTAGGCTGGGAGCCAAGTCCCACATGCCGAGATGTGATTGAAAACGCCAATGAGCGCCTAGATGGCTCAGGCTATCCCGCATCGAGGCGCGGCAATCAGCTTTCCAAACTAATTCGTCTGATATCGGTCATCAAAATAGTCAATAAGTTGTTACATTCACGTAATGGAGAACCCACACACTCACCCCTTAATGCTTACCGCATTGTCAGTAACGCAGACGCGGCCTATGACAAAACAGTGTTAGTAGAGTACATCCAAGCATACGGACTTTACCCGATTGGGTGCTTGGCAAAATACTCGGGCAATTTTCTTGCCTGGGTCATGGATATCGATGCTAGAGGCATGCCAAATCAGGTTCACATCGTTAAAAACCTGCGTTTCCCTGAGACCAACATCAGCAGTGTTATCTCCCAAGGCGACATAACCCAGATTGGCAAGCTAGAAGGAATCGTCAACCCCTTTAATTACGGGTTAAAAGTACTTAAAGTTTAGGGCTATTACCCGATACGTCTTCGACGCTAGTTACTTGCTGAACGCCAGTATCTGTTCCAACAGGGAACGCTTACGCGGCAACAAGCTCACTTCCAACCCTAGTGGGCGGAATACGCGGTTTTTAACGTCTAAAGTGACATTATTTTTGTCGCCTTCCAGATCTGACAAGGTTCGCCGGCTGATGCCAACCAAAGCGGCATAGCGGGTCTGATTCAAACCCAACACATCACGACGCAGCGCACGCAATAACTCTCCATCGGTAATTTCTTCGGCATAGAAGCGTTTCAGCAGAGCTACCAACGCCTCTTCGCGATCATCCGAATAGCGTCGTTTCATAACAAACCCCAGCGTGTGAGTCGAGTAGTAACAGTGCGCAGGCCTACCGCAGGCATATCAAGAATTCGAGTCGGAACCCCACGGGCAGCCAAACGCTCATCGACACCTTCAAGACGCGCGGCAAGCGCACGCAGCTCCATCATCATACGTTCAGGTTCAACGATGCCTGCCAATGTGTCGGCTATCGCTCGCCAATCATATTCACCACCAACCTCCAAAGGTGCCCCCCACTGCGTCGTTCGCGTCACGCCCTCGGGGTCGGCCTTCATCGGAGCGAAGTCATACACTGGGGCAAGCTCAATGCCTTCGGGGCGCTTCAATAGCGCCGTATTACGGCCATGGTTATCAGAGTTTCCGAAGGCGATATTCAACAAATCACGCTTAACCCACTCCAGAACAAATAGACCACTCTCGAACATCGCGCCTTGTTCTTGCACCCGATACTGCACCTTAAGCAAACGTATTAACTTGCCAAGTGTGTCCCCGTGATGCAGAAAGGTACCAGGCGCTGCCCCTACCAAGGAATAGACCGACTCCAGGCCATAGCGGACCCAGTTACCGTCGAGGTACTGCATATCGAAACGGGGTAACCACAGAGACGGGTAACGCTCACCCTCTATGAGACGCATCTGTTTAGTATCAATCGTATCGACACCAAGAGAAGCAAGCTCCTGATAATAATGATATTCAGCTCGTAATATGTCGCAATCGTCAGTTGAGCGTCTACCACGTGGAAATTTTACCAGCATGGGTAGATCTGGCCGGTGGTTCTCATCCTGCCAAGTGTCGATCCAAACATGATCATCATTCGTCAGCCTGAGCAGCAATTTTGGTGCTTCGCCGCCAGCGCCTGTGGCGCCACCGCTGGCCGCCCCCATCTGCTGGGCATATTCTAAAAAGTCCACCTGACGCTCTACGACACTTTCCATCGGAAAGCGCCGTTGCTCTAAAGCTGGCTTTGCGGAAAGGTCAGGCACTGATTCTTTGATACGTAAGTTACCTACCGGTGCAATAGTGCCACGCGCCAGTAACTCAGCATCTTGTCGTCCGACTGGCAAATCGTGAAGACCCAGATAATTTACCCAAAATCGGCGGCTAGCTCCGGCTGGCATAATATCTTCCAGGAAGCCGAACCAGCGTGGTGATTCGTGGGTCAGCATTAGCTCGATGGGTAACTGCATACTGCAGGCGTGAAGGTCGTCTTGAAATAGCCACTCGACGGCATAGTCGGACGCATAGCGCAGCCGAGACACCCCGCGAGTACCCTTCTCAGGAGTGGGCAACGACAATTCAGCCGCATCATGCCAAGCTTGTTCAAAATGAACCTGTATCGTTAATTTCACGCGTCACCCACATAACAAGCTATCCACATAACAAGCTATTTATGTCACAAGCTATTTATGTCACAAGCCGCATATATAAAAAGTCATTTATATATAATTCATTTGTGCGCAAAAAACTGCTCAAATATTTTTTAATCGATAACTTGTGAGCATTTTAACGCACAAAAACATCGCGACCAAGAATTAATGAGCATCATACCGCTCAAATAAGTCTTCTACACAGAGGAAGGAAATCTAATTTCTCGATAGGGCTTCACTAAGGGTGGGCACTTGTACCCTGCTAATTCCATCCAATCTCCACGTCTCAACGGGTTCGCTACCCTCTGGCCCCTGGATCGATCCCCAAGCCACTCGAATCGACGTCGTATAAACAGCACCATCTTCCATAATAATGTTTGCGTTAATGAGATACCGACGCTTTTGCTCTTGCATGACGGCATCGTCGAAATCCGATTCTATTTCAATCTCCGCGACACCCGAATCGTTACATGCCTCATGGAAAGCCGTAAATTTCTCCTCATAATAACGATCTGACTCAATTTTACGTTGATGCATTCCAAGGTGCCTTTCTTTATCGCCATCGCAGATTGCTTGGACAACGATTTCAACCATCCCTGTTGCTGTCTCGCTGTAGGCTTCATCCGCTAACTCATCCCCCGACTCAACAGACAGCTCATCTCCCGATTCAACAGCCAACTCATCTCCCGACTCAACAGCCAAACCATCTCCCGACTCAACAGCCAGTTCATACGCAAACGTAGAAAAAGATAACAGCAAAGAAAGCGCCGTAGCGGTTGAAATAGTGAGTAAGTTGATTTTCTTAAACATGTCTACTTCCCTTTTATTTTTCAGCTCCATTCGACATGAATTGGAGCATAAGCACAGGGTGCCGAAGCGCCAAAAAGCTGTTGTAAGGTCGAGATAAGTCTGTTGCGATTACTCATGATGCTTAAGATGACAGTAGTGTAGCGAGAGAAACCTGTCACTATTTACTAATGAGCAGGCACCAAAAACAAAAAGGGCTGGCCCCAACACTGTCCTATTTAGCATTGGGGTTCCCAGCGTGCTCTATTCGGCAAGCAGCGCCCAGCGTCGTCGGCATTAAGACGCAGCAATCGGTTGCCAGCCCTGCGAAGAATAGCGCTCTAACCCTTTTTCCCCCATTTGGGTTAACCAGAGCCAGCGATGGTTGATCAAGTCAGCCACTACTGGCTGTCGCGAGATAATGGCTTCGATGCGGTCTTTAGGCGCGTCGATGACAACGGTCAGGCGCAACGGCTCATGGTGCAGTGTGTCACCATCAAAGAGAGCTTGCTCGGGCAAGCCGATACGCAACTGAGGCGAATTTCCTTCGATGACGCCCACATGGCCACCGACTACTGAATGCAGCAGCTTATTCCCCGCCCCATACAGCCCTGGCACAACGGTGGAAGCGTAGTACTGCAGATTAATCCAGCTGGCTACCAGCATCGGGGCCATCATCAGCCCTTCCAAAATTTTGCCGTCGAGATCTTGATCGGGATGGTAGTCATGCAAAAATGTACGCCCATCCAACGTTTTTCCCTGGGTAAGCGACCGAGGCGCTAAAATCAGCGCAGCGTTGTTAACTAACCCCCACTCTGGCCGAGGCTGCGACCAGTCAGCCCCCCG
This sequence comes from Vreelandella andesensis, assembly GCF_003989795.1. Lineage (GTDB taxonomy): Bacteria > Pseudomonadota > Gammaproteobacteria > Pseudomonadales > Halomonadaceae > Vreelandella > Vreelandella andesensis. The sequence continues at coordinate 15,442 of NZ_RZHG01000028.1, read as the reverse complement.
TATGGCTAGTTTTTTTAGGCGCTCGATGTGGTTGCTCTCGTCAACGCCTAAGGCTGGGGCTCGCTCTTGTCGGGTGGCTTCTCCAGCGGCCTTTGCAGCACTTTCAAACGTGAGTAAAGCGGACTCTAATGCCGTGGGCATTTGCTTATCCCGGTACACATTTACTCGATCCGTAAGGGTGCAGTGAGTTGCTGCCAGCACAAAAAATGGGGTTGGCAGTGCTATCCCAGCGGTTTTAACGGCTTGCTGAACATCCGAGTCGTTTAACAGTGCAGCAGCCACCCGAGCGTTCTTACCACCGCCCTGCCCACCACAGGCACCGCAGGCTAACCCTGCATGATGCGGGTTATTCTCACTTTGCGAGTCGTGACCCACCAGTACCAGCAGCGAGGCAGAGAGGGGGCCCAATAGCGTCAACAGGTTCATGGCAAGCGCTACCTTTTCCTGCCGAGAAATCGGCTCACCATCATAGGCATGAAAAAGCCCGGCAGGCACATCGCATTGCGGCATTGGTGCTTGCTTGCGCAGGCTATCTTTTATCAACTTCCAGCCCCAAGCGATGCCGGTTGTCTCTACCAGCGTAAACGTCGAGAGCGGTGCATATTTGGCATGGCGTACGCTCTGCCGCTGGCTCTCTGTTTGGTATCGCTTTACGCCCTGCTGTTGGGGGTTCTGCACACCCACCCGATAGCGCGGTTTTAGAAGCCCAGGTAAACGCGGCTGAGCACGCTCAGGCCCGATGGCGACATCAGCGACTGGCATCGCGAAAAAGCCTGCTACACCCTGAGTAGCAACAGCGGGCGCTGCATACTCTAAATGGCGACGATAACGTTCTGACCGCACATCAATACAAAAGGCTGCTTGCACCTCCGGAGCACGTTGTGAAGATTGGCCAGGCATTGCCAACGTAATAGACAAACCACGCTGGTAACCAAGCTCATAGGCGTGCTGCCAGCACCATAGCGCATCATAATACGCAGGCACGGCATTATTTTCGGTTTGCCACTGGACGCGCCACTCATTCTGCTGGTCGCGGGTAAGTCGACTTACCCCCAACCATTCCCATATCAGCACCATTGCTGCGAGCTGGGTTATACCTGCCTCTGCCTGACGATGAGACGAATGCCATTCCATCCCCTGACACCACGATGCCCAACCGTTAACCCTGAGCAGCAGCGTATGCACCAGCACTTCGAAGGTGGCTGGCGTTAGTCCCCATTCAGCCGCCACCTGTTCAATCGCAGCGGTGGCCTCCTGTGGTAATGCTTGTAAGGCATTGCGCTGAGCCTTAGGCCAGCGAAGGTCGTGCTGAGCAGCGGCTTTCCAAAACTGATACAGCGAAGGTGCATTGTAATTGGCCCAGCGCTGCTGATGATCATCAAAATAGCTGGCGCAGCTTTCCGCCAATGCGTCGAACCCAGGCTGCCCCAGCAACGTGTCCCAAGCACTGCGCAGCGGCGTCACCGCTTGTGGGGTTGATGTCAAATAGCCCACTAGGCTTTGCTCGCTATAGGGGTAGCCACCCTGGTGAATCGCCTGCTGCAAGTCTTGCGGGCTAATCCGACCCGTTTCCCAAGCATGACGGTAAAACTCAGCAGGCATAGTCATTGGCTGCCCTGCCCGGCGTAGTAGCGAATGACTTATTTGCTCAATAGGCTGATGTTTCAAGCCCCACCAGGGGTTAACTGCAATCCACTGGTCTAACGGCCATATCGGGGCAATCGCATCGGTAGCTCGTTTCAGCGCATCATGGTACTGGCTATGGTTTTGGCTAAGCGATATAGGTGTATCAAACGCGATAGACTGACTCATGATAATTCTCCTTTTAGGCCAGAGGTGTTCGATACAGAACGAGACCACGGACGAACGGGGGCCGCTGCATCCACCGCGCGCTGCAACGGCTGCGCCAGATACAGCCCCTGGCTAAAGTGAACGCGCCAGCGGGCCACCCAGGTTGCCTGGGGAAACAGCGTGACTGCCCCAGCGACAAGCACTAGGCTTGCCAGCATCAGCGCACCCAGCAGGCCTGCGGTAAGAGTTAAGGGTGTGTAGGTGCTAGGCAGTGCCGGTGCCAGCACGCCATGCAGCAAGGCATACAGCGGCACCAGTGCCAATGCCATTGCGAACAGCGCTAACCGCTTAGGTTTGGCAATGCCTACCGGCAAGCCCAGTAGCGCACTGCCCACTGCCAGGCTTAATAACACGCCCAATAGCGGGTTATGGCTAACCAGTGCAGGCCAGACCACCAACACCGCCGCCGCCAGTGCCGCAGCGGGCAGTGCAAGAGAAAGCCGCTGACGCAGCGGCGCAAGCAGAAAGCGCTCACAGCGGGATGCCCTCACGGTACGACCGGATGCCAAGAAGGAGTGGGCTTTATAAAGGGAATGCGCCAACAGGTGAGCCAGCGCCAAGGTGTACGCCCCCACCCCGATCTCAAACAGCATAAAACCCATCTGCGCGCAGGTAGACCACGCCAAGGCATGTTTCACCGAGGTTTGAGTCAGCATCGTCATCACAGCCACCAACGCGGTGAAGCCACCGACAACAATCAGCAGGTAGTGCCCCAGGGTAAGGCCGTCAAACACCGGGAATAGCCGCAACCAAACAAAACCACCTAAGTTAATCACCCCGGCGTGTAGCAGCGCAGAAACGGGCGTAGGCGCTTCCATCACTTTAATCAACCAACCATGCAGTGGCACTTGAGCGCATTTACACAGAGCCGCAATAGCGAGTGCCACCGATGCCGCTTCCACCTGCCAACCGCCAGAGGTGGCGGCCGCTGCTGCAAACAGCTCGGATAATTCAAACGTGCCGAAACGAGCGTAAAGAAGTGCCACCGCCACGATCAACGCGATGTCACCCAGGCGGCTTACCACAAATTTCTGCCATGCCGCCCGCTGCGCTTCCACACGCTCAGGGTAAAGGGTGAGCAGATGATGCAGCGCCACGCTAACGCCAACCCAGGCAATCAGCATCACCACCAAGTGGTGAGTAAAAACCAACAGCATGACGCTGGCCAGCACTACCAAACACCAGGGTAAAAAACGCCGCTCGCCACGGTCGCCTTTTAAGTAGCCTTCTGCAAACCGCAGCAGCACCGTGCCTAACAAGCTAATCAACAGCGCCATCCACACAGCCAAGCCATCAGGATAAAGCCCTAACGGGCGCGCTGCTTCTGGCAGGTTCGTAGGCACTCCCAGCGCATCGAGCATTAGCAGCACGGCCACTGCCAAGCTCGCAACCAAGGCACTGGCGGTAAGCCCACGCCCCATTTTCCATGCGCGTTGAAGCGACGCGTGCGAGTTCGCCCTGGCGCTTATCCCCGCCACCACCAACAGCAATACAGGTATCAATAGCCACAGTGCCAATAGCGAAAGCACCGTTATGTTGACGAAATTTGGCATAGCCTTTCCCCCTTAGTCGTGTGCCACCGACTATGCCTACCTCGTCACCATGTAAAAAATAGTTTATTTTTGACAAATCGTTCTTTAAAACAGAACGGATAGCCATAATGCTGCCCGAGACCTAGCCTCTATGAAGCTTAACTACCACCACCTTTACTATTTTTGGCAAGTGGCAAAGTCGGGCCACCTGACCCGCACTGCCGAAGCGCTGCACGTGTCACAATCATCGCTTTCCCAGCAAATTCGCCAGTTAGAGGATCGCCTAGGCCAAGCGCTGTTTATCCGCGAAGGGCGGCAGTTACACTTATCCGAAGCGGGCAGGCTTGCCTTTGATTACGCCGAGACCATTTTTACTCAAGGGGAGGAACTCAGCGCGCTGTTTGCCGAAGGCGGTCACGCCCACCGGGAGGTAGTCAGGGTGGGGGCTGTCGCTACGCTGTCACGTAATTTTCAGGAAGGGTTTGTGCGGCCGCTGCTGGGTCGAGACGATTTAGACCTAATTCTACAAAGTGGCGGAATGGATGACTTACTGCGCCGCCTTTCCGCTCACAAGCTGGATGTGGTGCTCTCGAATCAGCCCGTGCGGGGCGATAGCGAACACCCCTGGCGCTCGCAGCGCTTGGCACGTCAGCCGGTCAGTTTGATTGCCTCGTCCCAACTTTCTCCGCCCCCTGTATTTCCTGACGGACTAAGCGGCCACGCCTTTATCCTGCCTGGCGCTGAAAATGCCACTCGTCATGCGTTTGATCAGCTCTGTAGCCACTACCGGTTTTCACCCAAAATTGCTGCCGAGGTAGACGACATGGCTATGATGCGCCTACTCGCCAGGGACACGCAGCACATCGCTGTTATGCCGCCGGTTGTCGTCCGCGACGAACTACACAACGGCACGCTAAAAGATTATGGCGCGCTGCCAGGCGTGTGGGAGGAGTTTTATGCCATTACCATTCAACGACGATTTGAATCGCCAAGCCTAAAAGCGCTGCTAACACGCTCTGAAGATGCACTGTTGGATTAGCACTGCTGGATTAGCACTGCTGAATTAGCGCCAGTGCAAACAAAAAGCCCTATTTCGCAAGCAAATCCGCCACGCCACGCTCGGCGGCTTCAATTGCGCCTGCTAAATACCCAGCGTAATGCTCGCCCCATTCACTACCAATACCCGTCAACCGGTGCTGCCAAGGCCCTTCCGCAGCGCGGTTAGACGGTGCTATGCCATGATGTTCGCTGGGTATTTGGTCGGCATTAGTGGCAGTGAACGGTTCCCGCGCCCAATCTTTAATCACATCCAAGAGCGGGCTAGCGGCGTTGGGGCCAAATAACCTAGCCAGCTGCGCGCGGCAGTGCTGGCGCAGTGCCTCGTCGCTAAGCTGTTCACGGGCATTGACTGGCAAACTAAAGAAGCCAAACAGCGCGCTGTGACCTCCTGGATGTGAGGCATCGTGGATTTCACCCAACGGACCCAGCAGGCTTCGCGCCTCACCCGAAAGCTGTTGGTCTCGCCAAAACGGGGTGGAATAAAGCGCCACATACTTGGCGTGGGGAGCCATCCAGGTCGCGGTACCCGCCCACTGATGGATTAATTGTTGCGGCAGCGGCGGAGAAAATTTAATCGCCTGTGAAGCCAGCCTAGGCGGCACCGCCAACAGCACATGCTGAGCGACATAACGCTGCCCGGCACCGCACAACAGCTCAACAGGTCCATCAGGCGTTTGCGTCATCGACTGGACGGCTTTTCCAGTGAGAATACGTGAGGGATCGATTCGCAGATGCAACGCATCCGTCAACGCCTTCATACCGCCCCGCAGCCGCATAGAGGATGGCTGGTTCACAAAGCCTTGCATGCGCACAGGCGGTGTCTGATGGGAACGCTCTACAATCATATCGCCAGTTTCATGCTGCACAAACGACACAAGCCCCAGCGATTGCACCAGTTCCCCCAACGCATGCTGAAAGCCCGGCCAAAACCACGATGGCCCTAAATCAAATGCCGCTGTCACACTGTCCTGAGCGCCCTCATCATTAAGCACCACCGATGCAATACGCCCTCCCACTCGCTCCCGCGCTTCCAGCACCACGTAATCGGTGATGCCTCGTTGTTCCAACAAATACGCGGCATAAAGCCCCGCCAAACCAGCGCCAACAATGGCAATTCGTGATGTTTGCATGAAAAGTCTCGTTGGCAAATAAGAACCGACAGCATACCGCAGTATAACGGGCTTGGTGCTCTCGTCAGACACCTGCTAGGTTGTTACCAACCATTTTTACCAACCATTTATTAAGCGATTTAAAGTGACGCTACCTGGGACCAAAATTTTTCACGTATACAAGGCCATTCGAGTTTTAACCAGGGAGTGTAGTGTGAAGCGTTTTCACGTAATTCTCTGTCCAGGGCTTCCGGTGCGATATAGCGACAGTCTGCCACTTCGCTTTCATTAACGATAACGCGCTTATCCGAGCGCGCAATGTAAACCGAGCAGAGTTCGTTTTCTGCTCCTATATCAGCAAACTCAGCTTGATAACGGAAACGATAGAGAAACTCGGGATGAGGTGCGATGGAAAGTTCCTCTTTCAGGCGACGCTTTACTGAAGCCAGTTCATCTTCACCCCGGCGTGGATGGCTACAACAGCTGTTTGACCAGTAAAGTGGCCACAGCGGTTTCAACGCACTGCGCTGTTGTAGAAGCACTTCATTGTGTCGATTAAAAACGAAAACAGAGAAAGCCCTGTGTAGCTGACCTTGGCCCTGATGACATGCCACTTTTGAGTCGTATCCTTGCACCTGATTATGTTCATCAACCAGGACTAAGGGTTCGTTATCAAAAGATACAATGGCGTTGCGAGTTAGCACCATGCGGTTTGCCTCTGTGCTGGTTAAATCGTAAGCGTAAAATGTTGCCGTGTTAGTGGTTAACTTCATGCTTGGGAGCTATCCATAAAGCCACTAACAACGCATGCGGAACGGTTAACACGGCCAGCCCCCAGAAAACGACCCTAACAGCGTCAACAAGCCAGGCGCTTTCCAGGTTAGCAGCCCCGCTATTCATGACCCACCAGGAAATTCCCCCTAGCACAATAGCCCCAGCAGTTGCGGGTGCTGCACGACGTGCAAGCATTCTAACGTCAATAGCATTGATAGCTTGGCGTTCCGCGCCTAGTAAAAGCAAAAAATGACGCAGGCTATGCACAATACAGAAGTAAAAAGCGAAGGCGAGCAAGGGGGGTAAAAGCAACATGGGCGCGGCCAAGGCACATAGTTCAAGGAGAACTGCACTACGACTACTGGGTCGCGTTAGAGCCATGACGACAACCAGCGACAATGCCCATCCCAACATCAGCACTCGCCCAGCCGGTAACACGATGTTCATAACCAGTGCAGGATCCTGTTGCAATAGCCAAGCAAACAGCATCGCTACTTGTTCCGGGTGCCCTGCCATTGGGCCAATAATAGGCAAACTGCCACTCAGCCACCCTACCCCGGCATGCCCGCCTTTGGGTAAGAACATGCAATCCGTTATTGCAAAGTGCCATATTGAAAGCCCCAAAAACCCCACTAAAGCGAGCGTCGGTTGCCAAACAATAAAAGCCACGGTGAGTGCCATTAGGGCTACATAGCCAGCCAACCATTGAGCGCTACTGCGCCCGCGCGCAACTTTAACAGCGTTAATAATCACCGGGTCGGCGCCGCCGTGGGACAGACCAAACAGCGCAACCGGTATCACTATCATCCAGAACTGCAAAGCAAGGTCAACGCTAGGCAGCCAGACAGCCACAGCACCAGCAAATAACGCGGCCATTACCGCCCAAACGCGGTGACGCTGTGCCGTGGCAAAATTGATTGCGTGCATGTTATTTCTCCCCGTACAAAAACTACCTGACCTTTTATAGATGCAGCTTCTAATCACAAAGCCGGCAGGCTAGGAGTTTCGCGTCAGACGAAAGGCGGCGCTTAAAAAGGGCCCTGCCGGCAGTCCTCGCATAATGGCCAGCAGGTCACGCAGACGAGGCTCATCACCTAGAAAACGACGCTGTTCAATCGCACTGGTCTGTTCGAACAGCTGCATAAACCAGCCGGGTGCCTGCTCAGGGGATTGACGCAGTGCTTGTAAAAACACGTTATCCATCCACTCAAGTGCCGGAGAACGCAGCAAAGGTGGCGTTAGCTGCCAGCGGCCAGTTTGGCTAGCTTGATGAACTTGCCTAGCCACATCAGCCGCTCCCCGTTGGCAGCTGGCAAACATATACCCCGTGGCGGGACGCATCCACCCGCCGCGTATGCCGGCCGCCAAGTAGCGCGAATTCAGCTGCGGCGGCGTCACTGGCATCATGGGTAGGCAGCCCGTTTCCTGCCGCGAAAGCGTCCACTGGCTTCCCAGCCGCTGATTCAACCAATCACTGAGTTGAACGGGGATCTGCCGCGACAACAACCGCTGGCAATCGGGGTGCGTTTTATCGCTGTGGAAGCACGTCCATTCAGCTAGCAGTCGATGATCATCGAGTGGCAGCAGGTAAACAAAATTAACGCCGCTGAACCCTGTTTGAAAATCCATCAGGCACGCGGTTGAAAGTGGGATCCCGTGCTCGGGACAATGCACTTCAACCCCATGAAAGACCTGCCAGACGCCACGATGGGAAGGCAACATAGTGGTATCGGGTGGGCGAGTGTCGATGACCAGTTTAGACGTTAGCCCGCCCTGGGAAGTGGCAATATGCAGGCCATCGTTTTGCGGGGAAATCGTGCCAACGTCAATACCACGAGTTAAACGGAACTCTGGACGTGTCGCGATTGCCGCATAGGCTGAGCGCCGCATAGCGTTGGCGGATAGCAAAGAGTAACAGTGTTCGGAATCTTCGCGCTCGACGCACTGATTTCCAAACCGGACTTGCCAGCGGGGCCAACGGTGACTGATAACCTCACGAAAAGGATGCGGCTGCTGATCCCAGAAGCACCACGTGCGGTCGTTGGTATCTTCTTGACGCGCCTCAAGCAGGTGCACGCGCGGCGCTGATACATGCTGCGGTGTCATGCCAACTAACCAGCTTGCAATGCTAAGCCCTGCTAAACCAGCACCTAAAATAGCGACGTCGGTATAAGGGTGCATGGTTAACACTTGAGATCACTATGCTGCGCAATACCGTAAAAAGAAAGAGTACTGCCAAGAGGTTGATGAAGCGCTGCGTTATGAACCGACGGCTTACCAGACGTAAGAGCGGACAACGCCAACACACTCTGATACGCCTTTGCCCACCCCGGCACAACCACACGACAGCCCCAGTACTGCGCCGCATCAAGTCGCTGAATACGCCGACCGATATCACGGTAGACACGCAGCGCAACGCCTATCGCCAGCCGCGCCCGAACCGGCAAGAACGCTAACCCTTGCCAACCGCTGAGATAGTAATGTTCAGCCAGCACCAGCAATCGTTGGATCGCTTGCCAGGCCTGCTGGCGTGCCTGAACATCACCTGCGACAATTTGGGCTGTCGTGACGTCGTCAGACATCCAGGCGGCAGGCAAATAAAGTCGGCCCTCCTTTGCATCTTCAAGAACATCACGCGCAATGTTTGTCATTTGCATCGCGATACCTAAATCAATGGCAAAGGCCAGTGCACGATCATGCTCGTTGGCGTCGAGCAAGTGGCACATCATCACGCCAACCGTGCCTGCGGCCCCGTAGGCATAATGCAACAATGCTGACTGGCTGTTGAGATGAAGCCTGGTAAGGTCAGCAGTCATGGTCGCAAGCAGGTCCTGCATAGCATGAAAGGCCGATGAATCTGGGTTAAATAGTGAGCAAATATCGGCCTCAAGCGCTGCCACGACCTCTCGATCTGTTGCTGATAGCGACGAGGTTGGTACGCCATCTGCGGCTAAAGCGATTGATTGATCCTCAAGAAACATTAACGAAGGTGAAGACGCATTAGGTGAGCGCGCTGCAAGTTGTTGCTGCAAACAGCAAAGCATTTGCTTAGCGCGCTGGCACTGTGCATCAGTAGTGGCGTTATCGGCGATGTCGTCCACCTGCCGACAAACGTGGTAAAGCCGGGCTCCGGACTTCAGCTGGTCGGCAGGTAAAAAGTGTCCCGCCCAATGAAAGCTTCTACCATGCTGACGGAGGGTGGCCTGAGACCTACTGGCTGGCGTAGTCATGTGACTTTTCCGCCCTGCACAGACCTGTCTTGTACAGACGCCAGCCACTGTTGACGTTTATGGCTATCTTCCTTGACCAACCGTTCGACCACGCCAGCAGAAGACACCACTCCTGGCACACCGGCACCAGGATGTGTTCCAGCACCCACAAAATACAGGTTGTCGAAATGTGGGGAGCGGTTATGAAAACGCAGCCCGGCAGACTGAGTCAGCGTCGGCGCAATTGAAAAACCGCTACCAAAAGGGCTTGAAAGTGCGTCATGAAAATAGCGCGGCGTTATCGCATGGGTGGCACTTAATTGTTCAAACAGATCGGGCATTAGCCGCTGTTGCAACGTCAGCAAAATCTGTTGGGTGAGAACCGGCTCAAGCGTCTCCCAATCTTGCTTACCGCTAAGATTTGGCACCGGCGCCAATACATAGAACGCGTCGCTATTGGCAGGCGCCATCTGCGGATCAGTGGCGCTCGGCCGATGCAGGTAAAGACTAAGGTCGTCGAGCAGTTCATGCTTATCAAAAATGGCGTCTAGAATCTCTTTGAACGTATCGCCGAAGACAATTGTGTGGTGTTCAAGCTCTGGATAACGTCGTTGGGTGGTGAAATACACCACTATCAGCCCCATCGACTGCTTCATACGCCGTCGCCAACTATTTAATAAGCGGCCCCAGCGCCCCATCGGTAGCCAGTGCTCATAAACATGCAGCGGATCAACGTTGCTGACCACAATGTCTGCCGAATAGTGCTCGCCCGATACCAGCTCCACACCGGTAACACGGCCACCTTCCGCACTGATCGCACTGACTTGCTGATTAGTCCGTATGAACCCACCGTTGCGTTTAAACAAGTCGGCAAGTGCCTTAACCAGCGCACCGGTCCCCCCTTTTGGGTACCAGACACCTCCACGACGTTCAAGGGCGTGAATCAAGCCGTAAAGCGACGAAGTGCGGTACGGGTGCCCGCCTACCAGCAGCGAAGGCACTGAAAATGCCTTACGCAAGCGTTCATCAGTGAAGAAACGTGACACAAAATCATAAAGGCTAATATCGGCCCGCAGTCGCACCAAGTCGGGTAGTACCTTGAGCATATCTGATACGCGTGTGAAGGGCTGCTCCGCCAACTCGACAAAACCGCGCTGGTACATGACCTCTGTCGCTTTCAAAAAATCCGCGTAAGCGCCGCCCTCTCCTGGCGATATACGCTCAATCTCTGCGACAGTCTCATCAATACGGCTTTTATAGTCGAAATAGCTACCGTCGGCAAAATCCATACGGTAGAAAGGTTCGACGGGCAATAGGGTGACATGTTCTTCCATGCGTTCGCCGAAGCGTTCAAAAAGCGCTTCAAAAATGAACGGCGCGGTAATGACTGTTGGTCCGGCATCAAAGGTCACGCCGTCTAAATGGAAAACACGAGCTCGCCCGCCAATATCGGCATGGCGCTCAAGTAACTCAACGTCCCAACCTTCAGACAACAGACGTATGGCAACGGCAATGCCACCGAACCCTGACCCGATGACAATTGCTTTGCCTTGCGCCGATACTGGCTTATCCATCAGTTCGTTCATAAGGCCTGCCCCGTCATAGCATAGATACCCTGGTGCGGCTCAGATGATTGATCCGCATAGGCCGCCATGGTCATTTGATGTTTATCAAGCCGGCGGCGCAGCGTTGCCAACACTTCTTTTAATGCCACACCAAGGGTCTCAGGAAAGCGCTGGATAAGAGCATCCCCGCGGGATAACGCTGCGGATGCGTGGCGAGTGGCACGGCGCATGGCCTGAGAGGCAGGGTTCGCCAGCTGCTGTGGCCTAACCGGCCAATGACGCGGCCAAGCGTGATAGCAATGATAATGGTCTGGCTGAAGGTGTTGCGAACAAGGACTATCTAGATCATCTAAATCATCGATAATCTGATAAGCCAGCCCCACTGCTTCTGCAAACCGTTGGAGCTGTTCGCATTGCCGTTCGGTAATATTTCCACCCAATGCCGCAGCTTCCAGGGGCAGTGCAATCAAAGGCGCTGTCTTAGCTAATGTGGCTTGCAGATACTTGGTAAACGAAGGAACCAGGCGTTGATGATGAGTAGTGCGCTGAAAATCGATATCGTTGGAGCCACGTGAGGCCAATTCGATACTTTGACCAGCAATGACTTGGCCTGACCGCTCGGTGAGGAGCTGAACCAGCGCCAGACTGTTTTTGGGTTGGTCGCTATAAAGGGCAGCGCGGAAGGCCGCAGTAAGTAAAAGATCACCCGTGCAAAGTGCAACCCCACGGTTGTCACGCTTCCAGACAGAGGGTTGTCCACGGCGCTCACTGTCGCCGTCGCACAAGTCGTCATGCACAAGCGATGCATTATGAATGAGCTCGGAAGCTGCAGCAGCGGCAATTCGATGAGCGCTTGATGACTTAAATGCCATACCACTAAGTAACGCTAAACGGGCGCGCAACTGACTGCCGCCCGTTTCAAGATGATAGAGGCTCGCAGCATGTGCTGGCCATTGATCGGTGGCATTAAGGCTTTTACGCATTAATGCATTAACGTGTTCAAGTTCGCGATCGACATCGCTCGCATTGGATGGTGCTTTCATTGTTTCATTGCCACCATCAGCGTTGAAATTGGCGGTTTGAATGGGTGTTGCAGTGACCATGCCAACGTCCTTTTTAACGGGGCCATCCTTGGCCAAAACAACTCCTTTTTTTGAAGGTCGTCACTTAAGAGAGCGTTGACGTTTCTTTTTCGTCGTCTGCTTCTACATTTGCTGCATGGTGAACTGTTGGAGCACCTTGCGTCTCATCCTGTGATTTACGCATGGCAATCACGAAGATGAAGACACCAAAGACAGCCTTAGCAACGATATCCGCTACCGTGTAGCCAATTTCAACGGCTGTGATAGCAGCTCCGCCTTCCAAACCGACCAACGGAAAGAGGTAGACGATCGGGTAGAATAACCAAGAACCGATGACCAAGTAGACAGCGATGTTGATTAAGCCCTTCACGCTTTCCGGCTGCTGTGAAATGGACTCTTTAAGGCCCACCACAAGCTGGTAAACGATGTAGACGAACGGAATCATTGAGAGCACCCAGAACACGAAGCGGAGACCGCCCACGCTGGATACTTCACCTGGATACCCTAGTACGATCATTAACGCAGCTGCACCACCTAAAACCGTTGATTTCTTAATGGTTTCTTTTCTGGACAGGCGCATGACCAGTATTAGCTCGATCAGTAATAGTGGTACCGTCAATAGCCAATCAACATACCGATACGCTTGGTTAAAAGGCTTACCTGTTGAGACGACTTCTCCAGCCGTTATATCAACTGCGGCACCCCAAGACAGCATGATTTGTAGATAGTGATAAGCAGCAACCGCGGTTACTAGCCCGGTAATGGTGATGGCTAGGCGGTAGGCTGGGGCAATTTCAGACTTCATTAACCAGAAGAAAAGCGTTGCTGCGGCCATCACGGCAAAGCCGAATGAATAGCCATTCTGGACAAAGGAGTATTGCCCTACGGATAGAGCTTCAAGTTCCATAAATATCTCCGGCGGCACTAATTTTTGTAAGCAGTCATTGCTGTTGGGGTCAGCACAGATCTCTTACCCAATAAGCAATGATCTACTAATGCATACCAACAAAAAGTTATTCAGAAACTATCTTCTGATTAACTTCTGTATAGATTAGTCACACCAACAATAAATTAGCAACACCCTTATACAAATATTATTCACGATTTGATCTATAGCAATTTTTTTATCAACTTTAGTATAACTTTATTGAGATAGGCATCATGTAATGGGATCGTATGACAGGCCTGCAACCGTTTGAAAGCTCGACTTTCACTCATTCGTGTGGTTAGCGACGCACTTTAATATAATTATTAAAATCAATTATTTGAAAAGAAAATCGATATAAAAGAGATGCACAATACGTAGTTAAATTCCGTATGGGAACGGAGTGACTGTCAGTCAGGTACGCCAGGAGAACTACACAGATGTGGGGGGGGGTAATCAGTAAAATAGTTGATAAATAAGGTGGCGTCGTAGAGGAAGAAGCTAGCGAGTGACGCAATAGCAGCGCAATTTTTATGGCCACTGCCGCATGAAAAATTGTCTCTGCGTGTTAGACGTTAGAAGTCTTGTAAAGTAATTTAGGTGGCTTAGTGTGTTATCAACACAAAAATTTACAGATTCTAGGCGCGAGGGTAGCGGTGATTTTCAACCCAGTTGTCCAAATGGCTGCCTCTAAGCAGCCTGTTTATTACGCTCGATTTCGTGCATTTTTCCAGGGTTGAGCGACACCGAACCGAGCACCTCCCAGTTTCGGGTGCTGCCCGACCAGCGTTGTGGATGCCGGCGCTTAGCCCTTTCGTAAACCGCTTTGCGGTGCTCAAGACGTTCTCGGTCGACACCTCGATGCCGATCAGCGGGTGTCACGTACCGAATGCCACTATGCAGGTGCTGTTCGTTATAAGCGCGTTCGAACGCCAGCATCCAGTCTCGTACCGCACTCAGCGATGCAAACCCCTTCGTAGGCCACGCGGGGCAATATTTGACGGTGCGGAACAACGCTTCCGAGTAAGGGTTGTCATTGCTCACTCTCGGCCGGCTGTAAGACATCAACATTCCCAGCTCTGTTAATCTTGCTTTAAGCGTATAAGACGTCATCGGCGCACCGTTATCTGAGTGCAGCACCGGGGGCTGATGCCAGCAGCCTTCTCGCAATAAGGCGCGTTCCAGCAGTTGTTTCGCTAACTCGCCTGATTCCGCCTCATGGACTTCCCACGCGATGATTTTGCGGCTGTAGATATCCATGATCAGATAGAGATACCAGTGCTGACCACGCACAACGGAAGAACAGTAGCTGATATCCCAACACCAGACCTGGTTCGGCCCAGTGGCCGTAAAGCTCGTCGGCTCAGGTACTGGTCGGCGTGGTTTCATTCGCCCTCGGTGGTGCTGCTGTTCGTGCTTTTTCAGCACCCGGTAGAACGACGATTCGGACGCCAAGTAGGCCCCTTGATCGGCCAGTAACGGCACGATTTGAGACGGCGGCAGGCTCTGATACTCGGGGCGATGGCAGGCGTTCAAAATGGCCTGTTTCTCCTCGTGAGTCAGTTGATGCGGCTGACGGCCTTGTACCGCGTGTGGACGCTGATCCTCAGCCACCGCGCCACACGCAGAACGCCAGCGTTTCAGTGTGCGCTCGCTCACGTCGATAATCGCCGCTGCTTGATAACGGGAAGCACCCCCCGTTATCGCTTCATCAAATAACGCAATGAGCCTTGCACGTTCCTCAAACGGCGTCAGTCGTCCTCGCCGCTGTTCGGGTCTTCGCTGTACAAGGCGTCGAGCTTTTTTGAGAGCACCAGCAACGACGTGGTTTCCGCTAGGGCTCTGTCTTTGCGGCGCACTTCCGCTTTGAGTTGTTTGATCGTCTTACGGTCTTGTTTACGCTGCTTTTGTGCCGTTTTTTGCTGGTCTTCTTGTTGGCCAGCGCCCTGGAGACAAGCGGCTTTCCACTGCTGGATTTGCTCGGGATAAAGGCCTTTTTCGCGGCAGTAAGCACCAAGCTCTGTTTCTGAGAGGGTGGCGGTTTCGATGACCACGGCAAGCTTGGCGTCAGGCGACCACTCGTTGTCGCTTTGGGTGTAACCCGGCACAGGCACTCCTTTTTCTCGACACTGTTTTAACCAACTATACAGCGTCGCGTCAGAGATGCCTTCTTCAGTGGCGACCGACACCACACTGCGATTATGGGGGGGCAACAACTTTTTCAGTACGGCGGCTTTACGCTCTGCAGAATAACGTGGCACACGTGCTCCATGCCGCTCCCTCTGGAATAGATTTGGGCAATATCGCCAACCGGACAACTAGGTTGACAGAGGGGG
>NZ_RZHG01000027.1 GCF_003989795.1 Vreelandella andesensis | reverse complement strand
CGCCCTCATCCGTCCAGCCCAGCTGGGTGTTATCACCCATCAAGGCGTGTTCACTACCTCGAAATGCGTCGGTGATTTCAAGCGAGTCGTTACCCACACCGCCGATCCAGGTGACATTGCCCGCGTTAACGAAGACGTCATCATCACCAATATTAGTGGCTAGGCTTTCAGCGCTGATGAGGACACCGTCATCCGTCCAGCCTAACTGGGCGTTATCGGCCATCAAGGCGTGTTCACTGCCTTGAGCTGCGTCGGTGATATCTAGTGAGTCGTCACCCACGCCACCAATCCAAGTGACGTTGCCCGCGTTAACCGACACGGTGTCGTCGTCACCTTCTTCAAAGGCGAGGCTTTCGGCGCTGATTAGCACGCCACCCTCAGTCCAACCGAGCTGAGCGTTATCGCCCATCAAGACGTGCTCGCTACCTTGAACTGCGTCGGTGATATCTAATGAGTCATCACCCACACCACCAATCCACGTGACGTTGCCCGCATTAACGGACATCGCATCATCGCCGCCGATGTCGGTTGCCAAACTTTCAGCACTAGCCGGTACATTCTTATTCGTCCAGCCGAGTTGGGCGTTATCACCCACCAAGACGTGCTCGCTACCTTGGGCTGCGTTGGTGATCTCAAGGGTGTCATCACCCACGCCACCGATCCAGGCGACGTTGCCCGCGTTAATGAAGACGTCATCATCGCCGCCAATATCAGTGGCTAGGCTTTCCGCGCTGACTAAGACGCCCTCGTCAGCCCAACCTAGCTGGGCGTTGTCGCCCATCAGCACATGCTGGCTGAATTGATCGGCTTCGGTGATTTCGAGGGTGTCATCACCCAAACCGCCGATCCAGGTGACGTTACCGGCGTTGACAGATACCGCATCGTCACCGCCGTCTTCAAATGCGAGGCTCTCAGCGCTGATGAGCACACCGTCATCAGTCCAACCCAGCTGGGCGTTATCACCTATGAGAACGTGTTGGCTATCTTGGTCTGCGTCGGTGACCTCGAGGGTGTCATCAACCCCGCCACCAATCCAGGTGACGTTGCCGGCATTGACGGACATCGAATCAATGCCGCCGGTGTCGGTTTCCAGGCTTCCGGCACTGATCAGCACGCCATCGTCAGCCCAACCTAGCTGGGCGTTGTCGCCCATCAGGATGTGCTCGCTGGCTTGGTCGGCCTCAGTGATGTCTAAGACGTCGTTACCTACACCGCCGATCCAGGTAACATTACCCGCGTTAACCGAGACAATGTCGTTGCCACCAGCCTCTGGCGCAAGACTTTCGGCACTTACTAAGACACCCTCGTCGGCCCAGCCCAGTTGGGCGTTATCACCCATCAGGACGTGCTCGCTGGCTTGGTCGGCCTCAGTGATGTCTAAGACATCGTTACCTACACCGCCGATCCAGGTAACATTACCCGCGTTAACCGAGACAATGTCGTTGCCACCAGCCTCTGGCGCAAGACTTTCGGCACTTACTAAGACACCCTCATCGGCCCAACCCAGTTGGGCGTTATCACCCATCAGCACATGCTGGGCATCGTGAGCTGCTTCAGTGATATTCAGAATGTCGCTGCCTAGACCACCGGCCCAAATTACGTCACCTGTCGCTATCGTTATGGAGTCGTCACCATCAAAATCAGTGACATACGTTTGCAAAGCAGTCAAGCGACCGTCAGCATTCCATTCCAAACGACCACTGTTACCAAGAACTGTCGTGCTTGTGGCGCCTTCTGCCGCAACGATCTCATTGCTACCTTCACCTCCAACGACAACATTGTCACCGTCGCCTGTGTAGATAATGTCTCCATCACCATTTTCACGGTACAAAGAGTTAAGTTGGCGCAAGGTACCATCAGCAAAGGTGAGTTCAGCATAACCACCGATCAACACATCATTCCCGCTATGTTGATGAGTATTTTGCGTACCTCCATAGAGGGCATTTTGCCCCCCACCACCAATGATGACATCGTCACCGTTTCCAGCTACTAAGGTGTCGTTACCGTCATACTGCTCGTCGCGTGACACTATCCGAGCCGGGTTATCTAGTGCGTTGACATCTGCTAACTCAATAAGGCCATGATCACCCATGAGAATGTCATTACCATCTGCACCGTATAGGCTGTCTTCTCCAGAACCACCTAACAACACATTGTTACCACCGATAACGTTTAGTGTGTTATTGCCGTAGTTTTCTGGATTCTTCGTTTCTATGCTCACAACACGCTGGGAATTCAGTAACCGTATGCCACTCATGTCGTCGACAGCACTCAGCGTTACGATGCCCTGATCGCCAATCAGTACATCATCACCATCTCCACCCATAAGGTCATTATTGCCAGCGACTAACCGGTCGCCGGTTTCTACATCCACATCACCTTTCGCATGATAAAGCGTCATCACGCTATCAACCTGACGCAGACGTTGACCGATCGAGACATCTAAACTGCCATCACCATAAAGGTGATTGTTGCCACCACGCGTTGCATCAATCGTGTCATTACCACCGCCACCGAAGAGCTGATCATCGCCTAGGCCACCAATCAAAGTATCTTCACCACGCCCACCGACTAGAACAACGCCACCAACTGCTTGAGAAGCGTTCAGGGTATTATTACCAAACTCTCCAAAGCGCTGCGCTAAATCTGTGAGCGCGCCACCCTCTGCAATATAGGGACCACCGTTTCTAGCCGTATCGCCAAACACAATGAGTGGCATTTGAGCATCGTAGCCCCCTTTAACGACGATGTGGTCGCCACCACGTACATCATCATCGACCCTGTTGCCACCGCCATGAACGACGGTAAGCGGCATTTCACGGATAACATCTATGTTCTGAATGCCGACTTCAATATCCAAAACGGTAAGCGATGACAGCAGTATTAATGTCGCTTGGCCTGCAGACACTTCACCCACCACCGCACGATGTCCATTGACGAAGACTTCATCCGCGCGCCGGAAACCGTCTTCAAACCAACTGCCATCATCCTGCCTTTCAAGTCGAACAGTATCGCCCACAGCGCGGACATTAACGTCTACGCCAGTGAACTTAATAGGATCCGCGTCGATAGTTAGATGGTCATTACCGCTCCCCATACGCAGTTCAACCGCATGGAAACCGTAATAGGTAATTCCCAGGGGAGTATCAAGCGTGTCACCGAAACCATTATCTTGGGTAAGTACCCCTTCGTTCATCCCTAACCCAGTGACGTGATTACTGGTCAACATACCGTCAAGATCACCAACACTGGCATCCGCTGACATAATGAGCGAATTGGTGTCTTGTTTAGCCGCTTCTTCCGGTGTGACGATAACAAGCTCATCACGCTCGCCATCATCTTCGTAAGGCAGCATCACAGCATCAGCAATAGAGCGATCTGTATCGCTGGTTCCACCCTCTAAAATTAGCGGTCCCTGAATACGATCGAGCACGTTGTCTTGAGGAGGGAACTGCCGATCATTTTCACTACCAATCGCCGCAACGTAATCTGCATCTAAGCTTACTTCGACAGAAAATTGCTCAAACCAATTTTCGGAAGTAAAGACAACGGCTGGCGTAGATATGCGGTTAATCGTCAGCGTATCTTGTGCTAAACCTTTCGCACTTTTCGTAAGGTTTAATTCGCTGCCATCCCTAGAGAGGTTATTGACCTTAAACTGCTGGTCATCTTCAGTGGTCAGTATCATGCCTACTGAAACACCGAGCGACGACCACGTACGCCCATCCTGAAGAACCAGCCGCGGACCGGACTCCTCCGGATCAAGCACATCGACCTCTAAGGACTCATCAACCACGGTATCTAGAACAATACGCTCGTTATCGAGATCAAAATCACTGAAACCATCGCTATTGAGCCGAACAAGCACATCATCAGTAGGGGCTTTTGTCAGCCGGAGCGTGTAAGTATCAGTGCCACCGCTAGCGTCAACCCTGGTACCGTCGCCTGTTTCCTGAACGACCACATCCGCACTGTTATTGTCGTAGGCGCTAACAAGCACAGAGCCTGGCTGAGTGTTTTGATATACCGAGTCATTCTGATTAGAGGTAATATCAAAGTTGATACGGGTATCCAACCGGTTTGATACCGCATCGCTTTTCACCATCGACACGGCCACTTCTTGACGTTCTTGCCAGTTATCTGCATTGAACGTAAAGGTATCTTGATCAACTGCTAAACGGTCATCAAAAGACAGCGAAACCGTGACAATCTCATTTTCGGCGGGCGGTGTTGTCAGCTTAAAGGAGAAGGTATCCGACTGGCCATTGTCAGCATCTCCTTCGATTACCGTTAAACGAGATTCCGTTTGCTCAATGAAAATATCACCTTGATCACGGTCAGAAACGGTAATCATCGCATTGCCGATCGCTTGATCCTTAATTTGCGCCAATACACCCGGGACAGGTTCGCCGTTCGGCATAGTAATCGTGGCAAGGTGACTCACGGCAACATTACGCGTTCCTTCAACAACACCATCTTCAGGTGCCTTAACAAAAATTTCCTGATCACTTCCCCAGCCATCTTGGCTGTCAAAGACAAAATCGACTGTTAATGCATTGGTAAACTCACCGTTCTCTTCTTTGGACAACAATACGGTTTGAGGCTTTTTGCCATCCTGAGCACGTGTACGATCAGTTGTTGACGACATGGCCGCTGACACTGTTAGCGTAACCATAGCCCCGTCAGCAATAGACATATCGGTGGGCAACGCAAGACCTAATAAGTAGCTCGCAATATCCCCACCTTCTAGGATGCGGGTGCCACTACCCTGATCAATGGTGACTGCACCACTAGATTCATCAGCGATAGAGACGGGGACGCCATCAACGAGCAAGTTGTCATAAGCGCTATCCGCACTATTGACACCATGAGTGATCAGACTGCTGCGACCTTCCACATCAGAGGCCACTACGCGACCGGTGACATCACCACCGATACGGAACGTGTCGCTGCCTAGGCCGCCTACTAGACGGGTAACAACATCGAATGCTGTTGATAAGACATAGAACGTATCGTCGCCTTCTAGACTGTCAACATTAACGGCCTGAATACGATCAAAGCCAATATTAAGCCCTGCGCCAAACACACCATCACGCGTGATAACAAAGTTGTCATCGACCTCTGTGCCCAACACTACGAGCGTATTGAAACCACCGCCCCCATCAATATCGACAGGTGCGTTGATGTTGTATTCAATCAAGTCATCGTCATCGCCACCACGAACCTGGATGTCGTTTTCAACGATAAAGGCCCGAACGACAAAACTATCATTGCCGCGCTCGCCCTCCATCCGCAGCAGGCCTTTATTACTGTATACAACGAATTCATCGGCCCCAATGCCGCCATAAATAACCATAGACTCACGGTTACCACTGCTTAAGAAGCCTTGCGTTGTCCTGGTGGTTTCAATTTCATCGCCTGCGCGAACGCCTGAATTGACGTAAACACCGTTAAACAGGTTTTCAGGCGCATTAGGGTCTTCGGCAAAAATCTGCCCGACTTGGAAACGGTCATTTCCTTTCCCCCCGTCAAGCGTCATCACCGCGGAGGCGTCATCTACAATGAAGGCATCATTACCTTCATGGCCGTTAATTCTGACTCGGCCATTAAGATTTTGATCGTAGTTAATGCGCTCGACATTGTCGCCAGAAACACCTTGCGTGCTATCGCCTTCCAGTCGCGCAATGAAGTTACGACGTATTAAAAACAAGTCTTCAGCGTCATTGGAAACCGCATTTAAGCTACTGGCCTCGACTGAGCCTTCGTAAGCATCGTAGCCACGCCCTTCGATGAAGAGATAATCAACACCGTCGTTAGCAGCACCACTGTCCGCAACGGTGATTTCATAGTCAGCATTGGCATCTTGGCGCGTTATGATGCGGTAAATGTCACTACCACTACCGCCATCTAGGGTCATGAGCTCGTTGCGGCTATTAAGCTCAACGACAGTAATCACATCATCGCCTTCGCCGCCCAATACCTCGGTTGGCCCTATGAGCTCATCAGCATGGAACAACAGATCATCATCACCGGATTGACCATCAAAGCGCATCCCATCGACAGCATGAATAGTGCCATGTACACGTAATGTGTCGTCTCCGGCCCCAAGGTGGACGTCTAAACGATCAAGCGTATGGTTGCCATCAAAGACCACATGGTCATTACCGTCGCTGACGTTCAACACCAGGGACGTAGCGTTAAGAGAGCCGTCAAAACGTACGCTATTGCTATCGCCACCTAATGAAAGGTCTACGTCACCAAGCGTATGGTCCCCCTGGAAAACAAGCGTGTCTTGTTGTGCACCACCCGTAAATTCCAAACGGTTCGCGTTTAGCGCTCCACCCAACAGATAAACATTATCTCCTTGAAGCGAAGTAATCTTGATGTCATCTGCCTCAACAATCAGCTCATTACCCAGCGTCCAAATTTGAAGGCCGTCACCTCCTTTCATTAGGAACGTATTACCTGCTTCGATACGACCCGTGCTTAGCTGCGCAAATCCCTCTTTTTGACTGGATTCATGTACCTGTAAATTAAACGCAACATCAAAGGCGGCTTTGATGAGTACACCACTGTCATCGATCACAATACCTTCAGCAGAATTAACAATAACACTGCCATCTTCAGCGATAACCTGAGCACCGTTAGTGAACGTAACGATGTCATCGTTGCTCGCATTGGATGTAATGACGATGTCGCCCTGACTGCGAATCGTGGAGTTGTCGATAGTAATCGGGCTATTAACAATAAGATTGATATCGTTGGCGGCCTCAAGACCACTGGTTATGGCCATCGCACCCTGGTTATCAATAAAGACACTGCCATTAATCGACTGCCCTTGCAGATCGCCAATTCTGGTGGTGATAACGTTATCTGCTTCACCGATGTCGTCAGTCGCAATCAAATGAACATTGGCAGAAAGAAGGTTCTCTTGTTCATCCGGCGATAGCGCACTACGTATCGCCCCAAACGAGGTGATAAAGGCAAGTCGATCACTCGTCTCACTACCGGCACGCACCGTACCGAGGTTTAGCACGTCTGACCGATCTGTTAGGAATAGAGAGTCAAAACTATCAACGTCCAAGCGTCCACTCAGTTGAGTGAGTAAATCGCGCTCAATATTACCGATACCGCCAAAACGCGCATGAAGCTGCAACCCCCCTGCAGTAACGTTAGCAGTCATGGGATCGCCACTTAAGCCGTTAAGAATGGAGCCCTCAGCAGCCAACCAAACGCTAGCGTTTTGTGCCTCAACTTGGTTCACCACCAAGTTTCCATCAACACTATCGAGAGCAATATCACCGTTTTGAGAGGTCGCCGTAACACCCTCGGCAGCACGAACTTCCAGAACGTTATCGTTTGCCAGATCGCCTATACGCGCTTTCGCATTAAGAATAACCTCACCGCTGCTGGCTAGTACTTTAACCAGATCGTGCCTTAAGCCATCTACAATCTTGCCGTCAGAATTGATCACTATGTCGCCACCGCTTGAAAACAGAGTCGCGATACGCGCATCGCGTTCTTCCGTTGTCATTAGGTGGATATCCTGGCGGGCACGTGCAGTGATAAGACCATCGCTATCTAACTGCAGTTCGATGGCACTGCCTTCCGAACCGATACTTCCAGTAGCGGCTTCAAGAATAGCGTCAGTTGCATTGATGACCGCTCCATCGGCCAAGATGCTGCCGTCAACTTTAATACGTAGATCTGCCCCTACATCAAGCGAGCGAATCACAATATCGCCATCAGAGCCAAGGTATAGCGACTCGCCGCTTTCGATGGTGATACCGGCAGACGTATCACGTTGGGAGATGTTCACATCGCTACGCTGGTCAATCACGATGTGTGTAAAGCGCACACCTTCTTCTACGTTTAGAGGGTCCAGCACCACACGACCTAGCTCAATGTCTCGGTCCGTTTCACTAACAATGTCACCTTCTGCACTCATCTCAAGCCGATTACCATCAATAGATGTCACCGTGAGATATCGAGCATTTTCGGTAAAGTTAAGTGTGCTGCTACCGTTCAGGTAGAGCATGTCGCCCACGTTAAAGTGCGACCAATCGTCGAGGTTATCTTCTCCACCGCGGAGAATAGCCGTCAGAGTATTTTGTCCGTCGTCATCACTGACCTCAAAATCAACATTAACGTCCTCTAAAAGCCCATCGCGTATATACGAAATGTCGTTCCGTTCAGACGCCGAAAGCTGTACGCGATCATCGTCGCTTAATGTTTTGAGGCGCTCGCCACCGTCACTATCAGTCTCATATTCGAGCGTAATAACCGTATAAGCATCCGTAGAACCCACGCTGCCATCACGCGCTAAAATAGTGATCGCGCCACCCGCGTTGATATTGGGTGCCTGAATCTCAAAGCGCGTATCAGTCGTCTCTTTTAACAGCCCTTCACCGACAAGACTTAACAGCTCTTCCTCTGTCCAAACTTTGACGTTGTCACGGAGTTCATCTTTCTCAGCCTCACTGACAACAATGACATGATCGCTGCGGAAGACATTCGTCTCATTACCGTAGGTCGCATGCAACTGATGGAAGCGCTCTGTACGCGTTGTTTCCAACGTATCAACTCGGTCTTGGTCTAATCCGGCCTTCTCATTATCGCTTAGGGTAATTTGGGTATTTTCGTCATACGCTACGAAGCGACGGTAAGTTACTTTGTCTTCATTACCCAGCGCAATGCCACTGGTATTAATGACATAACCACCCTGTTCCACAAGTCGACTCAGCACATCGGCAAGGGCGTCATCGAGTTCAGAAAGATCAATACCTTCAACGGCGTCACTATCAACGAGTTCTACCTGATTGCGAGATACGGTTTCGAAATCGTCGACAGACGTATATAGGCGATGCTCAGCCCCCTCGCTACCTTGAGGGGCTAAATCAGCCAGACCAACAAGTTTTTCATCACCGTTATCGTCGGTGCCAAGCTCTAGTAAGACAGCGTTATGCTCATCAAGCATGAACACCTGATAGCGTGTCTCATTTTCCAACGTGCCCAACTCATCGTCAGACAACTGAAGGCGCTCATGCCAGTAACCGCTGTACTCTGCACTGCGGCGAGCCTCTAGGCGCTCAATAGCTTCAACAACACGATTTTCGTTAGTAAGTGAAAGTGCTGACCAAACGCCATCTCTCAGTTCTTCATAGGTACGTTCATCGCGCTTGGACTCCGTGTTGGCATCCAGCAGGCTTCCTTCATTGATTTCAATAAAGACATCGCCGCCCGTAATGATTTCCTTTAGACGTAAGTCGCCAGAGATTTCTTCAATAAAGACATCACGGCCACTGTCGCCATTATTAATCGTTAAGACATCATTACGCCGTTGAGCTTCAGCACTATTCTCATCTCGATTGCTCGTATCGATACGCAACGATTGCTCGCTGCTACCGATATCAGAACCTGCCGTCAGCGTAATTGCCTGACCTTGTACAAGCGAGTTGCTGTTAACCGCATGAAGATTTATCGCAGACTCTATCCAGACATCACCTGAACCCGTTGTCACTTGGCCGACTGAGAGTGAATTATTAGCACCACCAGCAAGCAGGATATCGCCGCGGGTCGTTTCAGCGTTCAGCACACCCTCTGACTCAACCAAACTGACCTGAATAGGATCCGGTGTGCCGTCTGCTTGTTCACTGCCGATGCCGTCTACCGCATCCAGCGTTACATTGATGCCTTCGATACGAGGCGTGCCAATCTCGGCTGAACCATTGCGAATACTGCCTTGTGTGGATAGTGAGACATCGCCATTGGCGCTCGACATAGCACCATCAATAACAATATCGCCTACCGAATCAACAGTGATACTGCCAGTTTCTTGTCCCCAGAAATTGATGCTAACGTCATTATCGGCTTGAATGTCGTGGCGATGTCGTGTGGAAGTGATTTCTCGCTGGGTTAGTGTGATTTCATAGGTTTTCTTCCCATACCAAGTCGACTCGACCAGCTCGGCACCGGACGTAAAGTAAATACCCGCGTCAACATAGCTATCTTTATCAAACTTAATCTTATTTTTGCCAACATTAAGGACGCCAGCTCCATTGGCGTTGCCGGGTTCTGTTGAACTATTCGTCCTTTGTCTATCGTAATCATAGCGATCTAATGACCCATCACTGGTATAGACAATCCCTTTGTCGCCCGAACCGACCGGCAGCAGCCGCTTTGACAGCGTCCGTGTGTCTTTCGAACTTTCATCAGGGGGATCTGATGCAAATGCATCAATACCAAGCCAGCTTGATGTCCTTAACACATATTCAGTTCTTTTTTCTTGTACTTGTGCCACTTCAAATGCATAACGGCGGTTTTCAGCAATGGCATAAGTGAAGTCACCGTTAATCAGTGCTTGCTGGGAGAGCGTGCCTTGATTGAAATTGTTTGCATTAGCGCTCCGACCGCTATGGTCAACGTCGAATTGACCATCGCTATTGCGCTGAATGATGACCTGGTCAACCTGATCACCTAGCGTTATGTCGCGCTCATCATCACCCGACCACAGATCTCGGTCGGTAATGCTGAGTGAGCCACGCCCGGGTGTGGATACATCTAAGTCTGCCAAGGAAATGGCAAAACGTGTGCGATTGTCGACGTTAATATCACCGTAGCCAGCAAAAATATCGATTTCACCACTGCCGGTATTAATTAAGTGCCCATCAATGGTGACATCACCACCGCCAATCACGGTATCCTGCACTTCAATCTGCATAGTGTCAGGATTAAAACCGATATTCACACCACTTCGGTTACTGGCATCACCGAGCCTAAACGTGTTGCTAATGCCGCGGCTCAGCTGGCGTTCAATAAAGGCTTCATCACTCTTGTTAATTTGGATGTCGTATTCACCAACCCCGCTTACCATACGGCCATTTAAGTTAATAACATCGGCCTGGATATTGATACGTCGCGCTTGCGTTGGGGTCGAATTATCGATGTTTTTAAGAGCGTTGAGCATCCCATTAGTGCGATCCAAGTCGTTATAGAGGCTTTGCAAGCTTTTATAAAAAGCCTCCATAAAATCAGGCTGGTTTGCTATGAATTCATCTGTATAGGGGTTGCCGCCACTAAGATCAGCATCGGACGTCCAATTACTCGTAAAACCTCTCATGGTGAGATAGGGCGCTTCACCCAGTGTGAAACGTGAAACACCACCAATGTTAATCGAGTCTTGAGCAGAAAGAACCAGATCCGCAACGTTAATCGACGCCGCCTGACCCTGCGTTAGGCCGTTCGCATCAGTACTTAAATCAAAGTCTTTACCCGCAAAGATAACGGCTTCCGCTAATGGCGCATAAATAGCACCACGCACCGCAATGCTAGACGCAACGGTCGTACGATCAAACGCTTGTACCACTAAGCTATTTCGATTGGTTTCTGTATTCTCGAGTCCCAACGACGCGGCAAGCGTAGCTAGGACTGCATCAGGGTTTGAGTAGGTGTTGGCAATAGTGATCGTTGCGTCGTCCTCATCGCCTGATGAGTTCGAATAACCAAAAGCTACGTCGTTCAATATGGCCGTATCGCCAAGCGTCATATTGCTCAACGACAGATTTAAAAACGCCAACACTTCTACACTAGGTTCTCTATTGAAATCTTCAATATCTGTGTCGTTTTCAACTTGCAAACCGTTATAGAAAAAGCCTGACTGACCGTCATCAATCGTAATGTCATTAACAACAATCCATGCGGGGGTTTTGTTCACGATAGTGACATCGGAGCCACGTGGTGAAATAAAGTCGCCGCTGCCCCCTAAGTAGTCAGCAAAGATATCGATGCGACCAGCGGTTGCATCAATATCATCAAGCACAATCTCTATCACCCCAGGATCATTGACGGCTCCACTGACAGGATCGATGAAACCTTGATCTTCAAGACGGGCCTCAATACGCGACACTTCGTCACGGAGGCTGGAAATGACATTATTTGAACCAACGCCACGGTATTCTGCCAAGCGTGATTTGGCTTCTCTCCACTCCTCAAACAGGTTGGTCTCAACATTGCCAAGGCGGAGCGTAAAACCAATATCGTTAAACTGATCCCAAGCGACAAAAATGTCTTCCAGGGGGCGATCGGCATTATCCAAATCGTCAATAGAAAATCCGTCGGCAAGGTCAATCACCAGGCGCTGCACGCGCTCACGACCAGTTTCCAGAAGACCATCAATGGTCACGATACCGTTAGATGAAGCCGTACTGTTACCCGACTGGGCCTCTGTGCCACCCAGCGCTGAGTTGATGCCGCCCAGTGCCGCATTAATCCAATTGACCGCCTTCGCACGGGCCAGCATCGCCGCACCGTCAAAATCTTCAGCCAATATTGTGATATCACCAAGGCTTGACACATAAGCGTCACGCTCGACGGTGATTAGGTTATTGCGCTGAAGGATGGCTTGAGCGTCGACTACGTCAACCGGTGCCAGACTGCCCGACAGCGTATCGACGGTCGATACCACGCGATAAGCATCCCCAATGCGATTACTGTCGCGTCCCGCCAGAAGCCAAATATTACCGCTTGCCTCTACCTGAGCTGACTGGGAAAGCGTCACGCTGTTCGTTGGTGCGAGATACGCTTCTGATGTGCCAGCCGTCACGGTTACCGCGCCGTAAGCATCCAGGAAGAGAACAATGGCAATATTGGCCTGGGTGTTGGCCGCCAAGTAAAGGTCACGACGGGCATCAATATGACTGGCACCCACGGTAACCGAGGCCTCAACGTCCACTCCAAAAAACGATGATGTCGCCCCCGTACCTGCCAGCAACCCACCTGCCAGAATCGAAGATTGATCGCGAATATCGAGGTTGTTAAAGGCACGCAGATTAATATCGCCGCTACCGTCCGCCGCATTAAACTCACCGCGGGCCGTTAATTGAGCGTTGTCGAGTACCGTCACTGCGGTCGCAATTGATAGCGTGATGTTAGACCCGAGACCCGCTCCAGAAACAAGGCCGTAGGCTTCCCCTTGTATGTTGTAGCTTTCACCGGAGTCCCGCTGCACTACATCACGTTTGAACACTTCTGTCGTAGCGCGTGCGGCAATCGCATCGGCATCTAAGAGCGCATCCTCACCAATGATGACCTGAGTGTCCGGAGTCAATGCATAGTTTGCCTGCGCACCAGCGCCCGATAGAAGACCAGCCCCCAATGCCCACAAGGTACCATCCACATCTAACGTTTGACGTGCCAAGAGGTTCAGCGTTGCATCCGTATTAAAGGCTACAATTTCAGCGGAATCGCCAACCTTGGTATGCACACTATTTTCACTATAAATAGATACTTCAACGCCTGCCCCGCTTGCCAGACCACCGGCAACAGCTTCGGTATTAAGACGTGCTACCTGCTCAGTCACAGACCTCACAGACAGCACCTGGTCGGCGTTTTCGCTAGCATCACTAATATAGCCACGCTCTATATCGATACGCACATCATCGCCAACGCTAGCCAAGGTGTTGGTCGTCTGATTAAGGCGCGCAATGGCGACACCCACAACAATACCACCACCGGCATAGCTGCCCATGTCTGCATCAATACGAGATTCCTGACGCGCATCAACGTTAAACCACACATCTTGGAATGGCAGATCCGCAAGGGTCAGTGATTCTGCATTGTTTACATCAGGAACCGTCCAGCCGCTCCATAACTCTTCGTCTAGCCCTCCCTCAGCAGTCTCCTCTCTAAGTTTTTGCAAACGCTGAGTCTGAAATGCCGGAAGCACCTGTAACGTCACAGCCGCTGATGCACCCACCTCAGCAATAACACGCGTGCGATCAATAATGTCCAGTACCGATGCTGACACTCCGATGACTGAACCGCTGGCGCCCGTTCCTTCACTGCTAACACTGCTGTCGTGTTCGTCACGCAAGAGAGCCGCCTGCACGCCCAGCGTTTCAGCGGTAATATGAAGGTCTTCGCCATTAACTTGACGATCATTGGTAATCGTCCCTAACGTCGCCATGATGTCCGCGCCGAGTGTAATCTCAGTCACTGTGACATCGACAGCCACACCACCCGCTGACACACCAACGGTGTCAGTCACGATGACGGGCGTTTGTGTCGCATTAAGCAACACATTGCCTGCCAACACCTGAGTACCGCTGCCAATGAAGGCGTCTACGTTATTCTCAAGTGTGGCGGTAACCTCAACGCCGGCACCACCTGCAATCCCGCCACCAACAGATAAAGCATAAATGTCGATATTGTCATTGGATGAAGCGGTCAGGCTGACATTATCAATAATTGAAGAGAGTGCTCCTTCATTATCGGCAGAGCCGACATCACTGGCATTGCCGATCATGGCGCCTTCACCGATATAAGCGCGGGTCGAACCGGTTAGCTCAACTGTAGCGACCGAT
The DNA here is from genome assembly GCF_003989795.1 of Vreelandella andesensis. Lineage (GTDB taxonomy): Bacteria > Pseudomonadota > Gammaproteobacteria > Pseudomonadales > Halomonadaceae > Vreelandella > Vreelandella andesensis. Next base: position 180,718 of record NZ_RZHG01000027.1, on the reverse strand, counting down.
ACCCCTATCCCCACAATGCCAATCGCGCCGCCCGCCGATTCGAGTGCGTAGTGGCGGTTTGCATTGGCAATAATGTCTAGGTGGCTCGCCTCAGCAATCTGGGCACCGTCTTCTACGGACGCAATTTGCTGTGTGGCATCCCAAAGAACAGCCACCTGGCCCGAGGCCGCTAGTCCCAGCGCGAGTTGGCCACCGTAAGCGCCCTGGCTCACGCTGGCATCATAGTCACTTGCCACACGAATGCGATCGCCAGCGCGTAGTTCAGCTTTGCTAGAAACCGTTGCAGTCGTCGCGGTAGCGTTATCCACGGTTGAGACTGACGCCCCCACCGCGCCGATTAAAGCCCCACCGCCGGAACCTACAATAACGTCAACGTCCAGCGTTTCCCTGGCAGACACATCAATATCAGTGCCTGCCGTTAAGATCGCATTTCGGCCGACGGTGGCACCCACATCGCCAACAGTGATGTCACCTTCTAAAAGGTTAGTTCTGGGGAGCTCTGGACTCAGATTATTGGCAAGCAAACCATTATTGACGCGATCACGAGAAGCTTGAGTGTCAGCATTGGGGTTATCGATTTCGCTGCCAACAGGCGCGTTAATAGCATCTGGATCATTACTTCCCTCAACACGCACGTCGTCGACGTCTTGCTGACGATCATTATTGAGTTGATAGCTGTCCGCGTTACCAAAGCTGTCACTGAATAGCTCGCTAAGGTCGTTGTCCTCGTCCATAAACGTATCGCGGGTTCCATCACGTAGCCCTTGACCCAGGCTAAGGACAGAAATTGAGCCGGTCAGCGCAGCCCCAACCGATGCAGAAAACCCCATCACCAGTGACGTCAAGTCACGCTCTAGGTGGGCATCAATGTTAATCCGCTTACCTGCCAGAAGTGTGGTGTTATCGCCAATGGTGGCGTACACCGTTTCTCGCAGCACCATGACATCAACGGACGCCCCTGCACCCGCCACACCACCGGCACCCAGCGTGCCAATAAAATTAGCCGCGAACTCTTCCCAGGGATTAATGATCGTTCGGTTTACTGCCGTGATATTGATATCGTCGTCAGCTTTTAAAACACTATTAGCGACAACATTCCCATCGGTATCTAACAAATCACCGACAAAAGCACTGGCTGACGCATCAGAAGTTAATACTGAGACGGAGCCCGCTACCGCCGCTAGGCCGTCAAGGGAAGCAGTAGCCATAGAGACTTCAACAGCAGCGCGCTGATCGGCAGCCACTGTGATGTCACCGCTGGCGGTCAGCTTCGCGCCTAACACTTCGGCAACGGTGTCAGGATTAAGTAAGCCAACGGATAGTGAAGCACCAATACTGGCCGAAATGCCTACGGCTCCAGTCCCAACAATATAGGTTAACAACGTTTCGCTTTTGGACTGGACCAAGATGTTGTCAGCATCGACTGCAACACCAATGATTCGCGCCGACGTCGATGAGGAGACGTCCAGTGCACTGGCTGAGCCCGCAATTGACACCAACCCTATACTGACACCCACTACAGATGTCTCAAGACGCACGTCACTCTGAGCATCAACCCGCACATCACCATCAGCGTTGATCACATCACTGCGATTACCAACAATTTCAGCCAGTGTTCGGTGAGAGGCCAGTGACGTGTCGATAGCCGCGGCCCCTGCAAAGATACCGCCGGCTAAAGTACCGCCGCCGCTATCAGCCTGGGTAGCGTGGAGCGCACGCACAGTGACATCTTGATCAGAGGTAATACGTGCATTTTCAACACGGGCACTCGTGGAGCCTCCCATCGAATCAACGGACAGGTTGGCGCCGAGGCCTACTGCACCACCTCCTGCAGCGACAGCATAGTGGGTGTAACGCATACGGCTAGTCGCTAGAACCGCCACGCCACGGTTTGACTCCGTTTCAAACTCACCCTTATCGCTGTCCCATCCGGCGAGGATGTTAACTTCACTGCCGTTGCCCTTAGCCAGCACCCTGACCTCATCCGCAACGGTCGCCGACGTATCGGTGCCCATCAGGTTGACGCCTACAGCAATGCCGCCAGCTACTAGACCTGCTGATACGGTACCGGCAATTACAAAATTACGATCATTACTGTTGGCGTGAACCAGCACATGGCCATCGGCTACGATATCGTCGGAGTTCGCATCACTGCTGCGTCCCTTAATATAAGCATCAACCGTATTACCGCCTACCGTCGCCGCAGCATTGGCAGCGGCACTCACAAAGGTGCCAAAACTCACGCCGCCAACAACGTTCATAGTGATGGCTGACGCATCCGCCGTCACAATAATGCTACCGCCGTTTTCAGCGGTGAGTTCTGATTCCTCAACCCCTGCACTAATGGTATTCGTAATGTCATTGAGCGACACGGTGACACCCACACTGCCCCCGTAGACCGCTACACTCAGCTGGACAGCACCCGAAATAATGGTGCTGGTGTCTTGGGCATTGACAACAATATCGCCGTCGCGCGCCAACAGCTCAGAGCCCGTCACATGGGCTTCCACTACTTTTGACGTAAAGTTAAGTGCAACCGACCCCACCATGCTGGCATACACGGAGACCGAGGCACCTACCGTATAGGAGCTGATCGCCGAGTCAGAGATCGCTTGAACATCAATGTTGTTGGCGGTGACGTTGGCATCATCAATGCGCGCACGGACAACATTGGTGTCATCATCGCCACTGCTACCGGGGTTTCCACCAATATAGTTATACGACATGTAACCCAGCGCTGAGACAGCACCCGACGCACCGGCGGCAATCGTAAACGCATTCATGCCCAGGCGGTCTTCAGCCTTGACAACAACATCACCTGTTTCAGCTTCTACTGTTGCGCCTTCGATGACAGCTTCCGCTGTACTGCGCATCCAGTTCAGTGATAAGGCGCCGGCAATCGATACTGTGCCTGACCCAGCACCACTAATGGCAGCGGTGAAGATTTGATCGCCCGCTTGGGTGGGTGTTGGCAGGTCGGGAGCCTCGTCAGTATCCACAAGACCCACACTTTCAAGCACGCTGAGGGGAGACTTATCGTCATCTTCATCTTCGACATCAGCGTTAGGATCGGTGTTATCAACATCAGCCTGTGCAATATCACGGTCTTTTAGACCTTCATAAGCCCCATCAGTAATTCGACGCATCAACGCCTCAACCACCACATCGCCTTCTCTAGCCGTGACAGACGTCGCGCTGCCCCTGATCGAGGCTTTTACTGCGGTGTTGATATCCGTGGTGGCCGACGCCCCAGCTAAGCCCACTGTGCCAGCACCGCTGGCAGCACCTGCAATATTGATCGAAATCGGCGCAAGGCCCGCCTTGACCCGCACGGTGTCACCCAGGACTTGCGCACCGTCACTAATATCAGCAACCACCTGGTGACGAATAAAGTTAATACCAATAGATCCAGATAACGCCACCGTGCCTGCGGCTGCTCCACCGGCGGTCAAGTTCGCTAAGATACTTTCGGCCTGGGCATCTACGGTGATCTCCCCACCTGCGGTAAGCGCAGCCCCTTTAACGACAGCCGCGACTTCACCTGCAACGAATTCACGCTCATTATCGTCCTGCACATTGGTAATGAGCAGATCCTGAGACGTATCAATATCGTCCTCAGACTGTAAGCTGCGAGACGGGTTGGTTGGGTCTCCGCCCACATAGTTGAATGCAATCGCTGCACCACCGGCCACGGTGCCGGCACCGGCCACACCGAAGGCCACGTTAATCACAGCAGATTGATCTTTCGCAATGACCTTAATGTCGCCGGCTGCATCAAGGTCTGTTGATCCACCGGAAACTTCTGCACGCACCGAGCTTCTCAGCCAGTTCAGGCCAACGGCGCCGGCGCCGGCAGCGGTTCCAGCACCGGCCCCGGCAAAACTAATATTGATAACCCCAGCAGACAAATCAAACTCGTCTGAACGAGCGGCCAACCCTGCTTCTCCCGGGTCGTCAGTATCGCTCGACCCGGTTCCATATTCTTGTAGGTCAACATCAATACCAAGCTGGCGTAAGCTCAGCACCGGCTGACTCTCTTCCGACAGACCAGCAAAAACGTTAATGCCACCGTCCGCATCTAAATCAGCGTCACCTGCCACTCTCGCGAGCACTGCATTATCCAGAATCGTGGTGCTCAGGCTGCCACCACCGGCGACCGCGCTCGCTCCAGCCGCGCCAAAGGCAATCACCGCGACACGCGTTATATCCTGCGCCTCAACATCAATATCTCCGTCCACTGACACCGTGGCACCGCTTCCAATTTCAGCCAAGGTCTGCCCAGCGATCGTCGAAATCGTGACGGCACCTGCGAAGCCACCCTTACCGGCCGCCGCCGCACCAAATCCAACAGAGAAAACGAGCGTATCGGAAATGGCGGATACCTTAAGCGCGCTGGCATTAATATCACCACCATGCACCAGAGCCGACTGGTCAAAAATGACAAAGTTAGCCGCGATACTGCCCGCCACACCGGCTTTTGTGCCACCGGCAACGGCCCCCGCAAAGGATAAAACCACGGCTTGGTTGTCAGAGCTGACAGCCACATCACCGGAGGTGTTTTCTAAACGAGCGCGTGTGAGGTTAGCGTTGATTTCATTGACAATGATATTGCCCGACACACTGCCACTACCGCCAACGGCTGAGCTAACACCAACCCCAACGGCAGCTGAGCGAATAATCCCCCTGGCTGACGCATCGACGGTCACACTATCAGCGTGGTTGATGCGCGTATCGGCCAAGCGCGCTTCGGTACTATTCGTCAGCGTATTGATACCGATCGCGACACCAAAGCCTGCTTTACTACCAAAACCTAAGGCACCGGCCAGGCTCCACACACTCGCTGAATCCGTCGCGTCTACAAGGACGTTGGTATCACTGGCGCCCCCAAGATCCAAGTTGCTGTCTTCAAGGGCGGCTAGAGTCGTGTTATTGACTATATTCACCCCGACCGTCCCGGCAATACCGAAACCTTTACCGCCCCCGCCAATACCCAGAGATGCCGCGACCGAGATAATTAAGGCATCGTTATCAGCCATGACACTGATGCTCTCAGCGCCAAAAGCGGTACCAGAGATATCACCATCACCTACGTTCCTAGCGAGTGCAGTGACCTCATGCTCAATATAGCTGACGGCCGCAGAGGCCCCGACACCCGCCATCCCGCTGGCGGCGACAGCCCCTGAGATCAAAATGGTGTTGGCAGCGTCTTGTGACTGCACGTTCAAGTGCCCCGCGCTGCCAGAACGAATATTCAGCAGTCGTGCATCAACCGTACGTGTCGATACTAATGCACTGGCTGAGCCGGCGACCCCTGCGCCTTTCGCGCCTTTTGCTACCGCAATGGCAGCAGCACCTAACACACTCCAACCTTCGCGCTGAGCAATAATCGCCACATCGCCACTCTGCCAGTAATCAATGTCCGCAACGCCTGCTTGCGTCGAACCACTTTGCACAGCGATAGTCGCAGCGCCGGCGACCGCAACGCTCTTTTGACTTAATGAGATCACCGCACCACCGGCAAACATTCCCATCTGCGTGGCATCGTTTGCGGCCACATCGACGCGGCCATCAACCTCCATCGTGTCCAGTCCACGGACTGTCGCAGTGGTGTTATCGTTACCCACATGCACAACCACAGAGCCTGAAACACTGACGCCTATCTTGGAACTACTGCTAGACGAACCACCCGAACCACCCGAACCGCTGCCCAGCTTGCCCTGCATATCACCAAGAACGTTGTCATAGTTTGCTTGGTTATTAGGCCACTTACCGGGGTCGTCTTTAGCTGGCGCCGTTGAGGAGCTGCTGCTGGCACCCGATTTGGATTTACCTGCGATGCTGCCCGCGATGGCCAAGTCGATCACAACACCACTGTTGGTTGACGCTACTTGGGCATCTCCGCCTACAACGAGGGAACCCTGTAGATTAGACAGCGAGCTGTCATCCCAAGAGCCGCTGACTTCACGGCCCACCATGGCACGAGTGTCTCGTTCAAGTACGCTAACCCCGGCTGATGCACCCACAGCCGCCTTACCGCCTGTGTTGAAGCTGCCAGTCAGGTTAATCATGTAAGTTGCATCATTGGCGCTTACACGCAAGGCGGGGCTATCGTTATCATCACTATCGACAGAGCCACTGCCCACCCGGATGAAACTGTTATCAGCGATCCAAGCTTGGGTGGTGTTTTGAACAACATTGGCAACCGCAGACGCGTTAAATGCCACTTTTTGAGACTTACCGCCGGATGAGCCAACGCCCAACACAATCGACTGGTGGTCGGCGCTAACGTCAAGACTGCCTGCCATTAGCACGACATCGGATTCAATTTCAGCGCGCGTCTGGCTGCCGAGAATATTGGCGGTAAATGCTGCGCCAATCGCCACGGAATCCGCCTGGGTGGCGAGGAAATTATTGCCTATTTCTTTTGGATTGAACTTGTCCTTGCTGAACGACTCTTTCCAGCGCTCAAGATTAAAGCTACCTGGAGCGGTAAGCCCAGGTAGCTTGATGTTGCCTACCGCGCTCAATGCGTCGTTTTGCGAGCTCGCCGTCACGCTGACCGATCGGCCACTGTCCACGTCAATGTTCGAGACGCTATCGGTGCCGTCTACGTTAATACGTGCCCCTTCACGAATACGCGCATCGCTGGTCTGATCTAAAACAAAGACAGTACCTGCACCGGCCAAGGCAAGCTTCTCGCCGGAAGCCGTTGCCATCGTCCAGGTATCAAAGCTGCCGTTAAGACCGAAGTTACTGGAGAAATACCCTGCAACCGTGTCGATCAACGCCGGAATTTGCTGTTCTAGTGGGGTGCCTAGGCTTTCCCAATGATCTGGGTTATCAAAGTTCTCATCCGCCAGATCAATGAGCGTATTGTTGTCTCCCAGAAATTCATAAACATGGCCTGCGTCGCCACCGACGGTATGGTCGTCAGCGACGATGACCTTGTTGCCCTTATCTAGACGCTTCTCACCGTCATCACTGCTAAAGTCACTGCCGTCTTCTGCATTGACCAAGTCAATAATACTAGTGACCAGGTTCGCACCGAAAACGCTGGTAAGATCCAAGGCATTGATGCTCTGGGCATCGACACGAATGGCGCGGTCGTCTTGGTTATTATCCGTTCCTGCATCAAGGTCAACATTCCCCTCGATCGTGGCATGTGCTTGGTTGTCCAATACACTGACACTCACCGCCCCTGAGATCGCCACGGTGGCGGTTTGATCTTCTTCTGACTTTTTGTTCTTCTCGTCTTTTTTATCTTTGGCGCTGCCAGCTGCACTGGCATTACTGTCTGACTTTTTAGCCAGACGCTTCTTGATAGCCTGAGTTAATGGATTGTCGGTTTCCTTGCCTGCCTCACCATCTTTGGCTGCGGAACCCGACGCACTCACGCTCGGGCGATGCTGGCTCAACGACGTGACGTCCACCGCACCGCCAGCGGCGATCTGCGAGCGCACCGCCGTCGCTTTGCCCTCTCGGTCAAGGCCGTCTTTCAAGCCCAAGCGAGCTTCCGCAACGTTGATATCGACCATCACTGCAATACCGGCAGCAAGATCAAGCTTTTCGCCATCACCACCGCCACCAAACGACAGCTTTTCACTGAGCTGATCAACCTTTAGCTTTTCACCTAACTGGCTTGCCCAGCCGCCTACTTTTTCTTTTAGCGGGTCAAGCAGCGTCAGTGGCGACTTGGCCAGATCCTCGGTGCTATCGCTAATACCGTCAATCACGCTACCCGGTGTTGGCTCGGCAGTACCCGCCGAAGCAGAGACGCCATTAGAAGACGTGGGCAGGAAAATAAACCGTGAACCGCTGATACTTTCGCGCTGTGTACTCGCATTAACCTTGATAGCACCGTCAGCCGAGACGTTGCCAGCTAGCTGCGCTTCCGTCAGCCCGTTCTCCACTGCAACGGCGATGGCGACACCCACTTTACCCTTCTCAACACTAGAGGTTGCCGATACAGCACCTCTGTCTATGGTACGAGCATCAACAATAACGTCGCGCCCAGCAGTGATTTTGGCATCCTCCCACACCATAGCGCGTGACTCTGTTTTCAACACCGTGACTGCAGCGGAGCCTGCAAACCCTTTAATACCCGAAGGATTGGCGGTAGCCGCCTGTGTGGTAGAAACACGCGTGTTGATGACGACGTCTCCCTGCGCCGTCAACGTACCGTGGACATTGACATTGGCATACGCGGTCAATACGCCCACAGATACACCAATGCCGTACGCCATGGTGGGTTCCATGGAAGCGGTTAATTCAATTTCGTTATCAATTTTAATATCGCCGCTTGCAATTAGCTCGGCACCGGCACCAATCTCAATATCAGCGCTTGCCAACAAGACAGAAATACTTCCGAACAGCGATAGTCCTTCTAAAAAACCAACGGCGGCGTCAATACCGCTATTAACCGTGGCATTGCCGCTGTCCAAACGGATTAAAGACCGATCAGGATCAATGATGCGGGCATCTACATTGATATCTCCCGCCTTGAGTTTGGCTTCTTCAATAACAACACTTAGGTCAAACAGCCCAACGTCCACAAACCCATTGGTTGGGCCACCATTGAGGAAGCCCATTGGGCGAGCATTCAAAGACAGCTGACCATCTTCTGAGCCACCCCGAGTATTGAGTTCAGCGGCCTCCCCAACATAAATAGCAGCCGCTTCGATGGTTAGATTACCGCCACCCGTGGAGATTTCGCCGCCCTCAACGCGAACCGCATCACCGGTTAACAGTAGATCGTTACTGGTGGTCTTGATTGAGAAATTTTGTAGCGTCAGAACACCATCCGCCGCCAGGGTGATCGCTTGATCAATCTCAAGCTCCTGATCCGGCTGTCCCTGCAGTGTTACATCCCCATTCCAGGCATATACAAGATCGGCAGACCCATCAATGCTGACGGCTTTAAGGCCCTCGAGCGTAGGCGTATCGACATTGCTAGAGAACGCACGCACTTGGCTGGTCTGTGTCACGGAATGGGTCGTAATGTTGACCGCGTCTACGGCGAGGCCATCGGTGGTGACATCAAACCGCGTATGGGTGTTATCGCTCTCTGCAGCAATTAGGGAACCACCTACATGGGTGGCTATGTGGACAAGATGACCGCTGAAGTCAGTGGCATCGATATGCGCCCCGGTGGGATCATCAGTTACGGTCAGTGTCACATTGTGCACATTGGCTAGATCAGCAGTAATCCGCTGATCGGCTGTAATCTCGCCGTCTTCGTCTGTTACAACGTTGTTAAAGTCGTAGGTCAGCGACGCGTCGTTAAGCTTCATGTCACCGGCATAGAACGCCGTAAGCGTATTCGCACCGCCATTTCCATCAATGCTGTGTGCCTGAGCGTGATTAACCTGGAAACGGTCGTTACCTTGGCTACCTACTGCCGTTAACGCCGCATCGGCCGCCATCACCACACTGATACCGCTGGCAGCGAGTCGGTCACTTTCCCACTCATTGGCAGATACGTTTTCTAGCGGCATTCCGAGTGCATTAAACAGCGATGAAAGCGCTGCTTGTTGGTTGGCGTTACCCAAGGCATTGAGCGTTAGGTCGCCGGTCGCTGTCACACTGATACGACCCGATGAGGCGTCAAACTCTGCCTCAACGTCATCGAGGTTATTCAGCTGATTTACAACATCTTCTAGCTGGCGTGCGCCGCTAAAAGAGATTGCTTGTTGAACACCGCCGCCTACCTGAACACCCAGACGCAGCGGGTCAATAATCTGGCCCTCATCATTAATACTGCCGCCCTTCTCTTCCTCGGCAATCATGGTATTCAATACAGTGTCACTGACGAGGTCCGCTAAGCGGGTCGAGAGCGATGCACCGTGGTAGTCGCTTGCGACGACGTTAAGGGCACCACCGTCGTTAGCGCTATTGACTGAGACACGCTCAATATCTTGGTAGGACGACGTCACTACATTGCCATCGGCGGTAATACGAAATTCACTGCCTTCCAGAGTGACATCGGAAGTATCGCTGGACAGGTTCAGGATCAGATGATCAGTCCCCGTCCCCCCTGTCACTGTATTGACCCCTTGGCCCGCAATAATGCGGTTATCACCTGCCAGGGCATTGAAGGTGTTATCCCCCAGGCTTCCAATAAACGTATCCTGGCCGCCGCTGCCTTCAAAGTAGACATCACCGCTAAAGGCACTGGCGTCAAGGCGCACGTCGCCCGACTCCAGAGCTTGTAGTAGACCGCCTTGAATATTGGTGAGGGAATCAACACCGAAACGGCGCGCCTGCTCGCGTTGCGCCTGCACACTAAGCGCACTTTGCGAAGCGGCAGCCGCACCTAGCGTGAGAAGCTCTTTGCTGGCATTACCTTGCGCATCGGCCGACATAAAGTCGCCAACAAAACGCACCAACCACTTCACGCCATCTTGATCAGATAGCTCGCGATCTACCTGGACATTGCCTCGTCCAATACCGTCGAGCTGTTCCAGCGCATATTGCACTTCCAGCGCTTCTGCGTTGGCAGCCAGCGCTACACTGCGATCAAAATCATTATCCTCGCCGTAGAAGAAGCGAACCTGTTCATCCTGGCTGCCGTCCCAGGTAAGCCTGACAATCTCTTCCTGGTCACCGCGTATTAAGCTGCTATCGCTTAGGGTCAGCCGATGTGCGGTTTGGCCAAACACCTGGTTAGTACCGCCACCACCGTCAAGCTCGTTGTTTCCGCCACCACCGGTCAAGACATCATTACCCGCGCCGCCAATGAGCTCATCATTACCACTGCCACCAACGAGAACACTGTCATCTTGGCTAGCTGTTAGTACGTTTTCGCCTGCAACGCCTTCCAGCCGTACACTGCCCTCAAAACCAGAAGCATCTAGCGTATTATCACTGATGCCGCCGGTAAGAATCGCGGCTTGCATATTCTCGAAGGTATAACGCGCGGCCCCAGACACCGACAGGGTGTCTTCGTCCAGGACCATATTCTGATCTACTTCCAACTGGAGCAGATCACCTTCATCGTTGAAGCCACCGCCGTCTAGGGTGCCACTACCGTTTGGCGACAACACAAACAAGTCATCACTTGAACTGCCGGTGGCCGTTACATCTCGGCCTTGTATCTGAAAAGTGACACTGCCGAGGCCATAGCCACTGGCATCTAACGTCATATCTTGACTATCGGCACCGGCCCCTAAAATGATCTCGCTAGGCGGAGCGACAAAACGCAATAATGTACTTTCATTACTGCCTTCGTCACTGTGACTCAGGACAACTTCAGCATTTCCGTTCTCATCACTGCTAAGACGTAGGACAGCACCATCCTCGTTGCGCTCTATGAGAAAAGCATCACCCCCCTCTGTATCACTAACAAAGGTGTCTGTCCCTCCCGTATTAATCAGCAGATTATCGCCAGGGCCGCCTATCAGGGTGTCATTCCCGCTGCCGCCTTGGAGGATGTCATTACCCGACAAGCCGCGCAGCGTAATGCCTTCATCATCTGCGATCAGAACATCGTCAGCGTTCGAACCTTCGAGTACTCCAAAGCCTGAGATACTGTTTAGTGCAGTAGCTGTGCTCTGAGAAAGATCAACGTCGACACCGTCGAAATACGTGGCATAGCTGAGCGTGTCTTCATGGCGTCCTTCAAGCGTCGCCACACCGTCAAACGTAATTCCTTCACGCTCCTCTGGAGAGTCGTCGTGGGTGCCGATCAGTACCAGCGACTGATCGAATACAGAAAATGTAGCGGCTGTGTTTTCAACACTGCTGAGCGTGTGCTGGCCATTACTTTCAGCGAGCTCAACATCAACTACGCCAGAAAACGACAGCCAGCTATCTCGCTTACCGGCTCCTTCGTCAACGTCAATCTCCCAGCGTCCATCATCGCTCCCCTGATCAATAATACGGTCATCGCCATCACCTGCCAGAAAATCAATTGTGACGCCGCCCGCATCACTAATATCTAACGTCTCGTCGCCCTCTCCCCCGAGAAAGACGAACTCGATACCATTCACTTCATCTGCGTGATTACCCAGCAAGAAGGAAAGGTTTGTCTCAATATTCTCGCCATCATCAGCCTTCAGCGTCACTGTGCCTTCTTCGCGAGCTTTATCAATCTGGAACTTCTCGACCAGCTCATCACCCTCATCGGTCAGCTGCATCACTATTAGTTGCTGCTCGCCTTCCTCCTCGGCCACTCGAAGCTCAAAATCACCGCCCCCTTCCAACGCCGCTGTAAACGGGTCGGCAGATAAAAGCACTCGCTGTTCTAAGCCTTCAAAAATAAAGCGGGACTTAGTCGCGTACGCACGCTGCGTCTTGTCACTGCGTGACAAACGACCTACTAAGGTAGAAAGCATTTTACGCGTTGGCTGGAAAGGGCGGTTCATAAGAAAACTCCTACTAGATTAGCCACTGTTTAGCGGGGGATGGACAGTGGCTTGGCACGTGCACGCTCAACAAAGCGTCAAGTGCCCCTATGTGTCTTTTTTTAAACGTGAAACGTTCATAGGGGCTACAACATAACGTCTACTTAGTGCACAGGATCTGAATCACTGGGCATACCCTCATCAGCAGGGTCGCCTTTGGACTGAGCATCAACATGCTCGCCGCCTGCCGATAAGCGGTTTAGACGATTAAAATTACGCATTGACTGTAAGTGGATGTACAGCAGCTCTAGCTCATCTGTCGCCAGCATTTTCTGCAGTGCTTGCTCATCCAATCCTTTCAATTTTTCACGGTTCACAGCTTTAAAGCCGGTTAAGGTTCGCGGACTACCTTCAGACTGCCTAACCTGCGCCTGAACGTCCTCAAGAATATCCAGCTCTACAAGACGCTTACCAAAGGCCCGCGTGCGCTGGAAATGAGCTTGATAGTCCTGTAAGAAGCTCAAAATTCGCTCTAAATACTGAGTTTGCTCACCATCAGTATCAAAAAACCGCTCGCCGCGACCGTCCGTATTGAGGCCTTCATACGCTTCGTCGACGCATAACGTAAACGTATCTCCCGACTCGCTGGACGCAAACACAAAGGGATAACGGCGGAAAAACGCAGGCACATATTCGCCACGCCACTGCCCATCATCATCCACCAGGTAGTTTTCATCTTGCTGTAAGCCCAAGATCGCCACCGGTAACACACCACCATCTTCTGACGTGGTAAACACAATCGGCAGATCGGTGGCGGCGGCAGGAAATTCAGCTGCCATGAGCGGAACAGAATTGACGGTGCTCGCAAAGCGGAAGTCGCGACTAACTTTTAGATAGCGTTCTTTATGTTTGTCGCGAGTAATCGGTTGTATGTCACGATAAATTAGCAGTTGGGTAGACATATACGGTTCTCCTAATGATGCATTATTAAGTACTTAAAGGTATCGCCCGCGCGAGGCGTCGTTGGTAGAAATAGCGAGTTCACCGCTTTGAGGGTGTCCGCACCTCCCCACCGTAATAAAAGGTCATAAAAGGCTTTGCATGTTGGTCAACACCTAAAGACACATTACTCAGCATCTGATCGCCATATTGCGCTAGCCAATCTCTCAGCTCGTCGCGTTCAGCACTAAGCCACTCCCGCGCAAGAGTAAAAATTGGTGCCGCGATATCGCCTAGCCGGGGTGCAAAGTGATGTAAATGTAAGTTGATAGAGCAACGCTGTGTGCGGTCATCAAATGTCGACGACTCCTTAGCCTGCGAGGGTGATGGGGCTCGCTCAATCACGTCAACGGTGAGGGGTGGCCATGGCGTATTCTTTAAAGCCGCAATGATTTCCAGTTGTTCCAGCAAGTCCTCTACCACGGGGGGCAGCTTTTGAAGCTCACGCTGTATAAGCAGGTTTGCTTGCTGTGCATCCGGTGCCATCACGTAGTCGGTAATAAGCGCCGGATGCTCAGCTTTCCACTTCCATGCGCTGTAGAGCACGAGGGGGGTGCTGGGGTCATGGTGGCGCAGCTCAGCTAGGGAATGCTCCCAATAAACTTTACTGGTCTGCCCTTCCAATCCTATAAGCAGATAATGAGGTGCCGCTTTTTGCTCGGCGTCGGGTGCGGACAGTAGATGCATGAACGACTGCTGACCCTCACCTAACATCCCTAAGTGCTTTAGCACAGGCGGTAGGCGTGTTTGCCACTGCCGCGCTGTTAAGGTGTTCACGTCGATGCCCAATAGGCACCGATCACTTCGCCACTGATCCGGCTGAAACTTTGCAGAAGGCTCCACGAGATAAGAAACACCCAAACCTTTCACCAGTGCCTCTAAATCAGTGACAACACTACCCGTCGTCATGCCTGGTGGTGCATGTGAAGTCGGCTGTTTAGTTGAAACATCGGTCGACGTTTTAATAAAAGATGTTTGAGATGCTGACATGCTCATTCATCCTCTCGTCAATTTCGCGAAGGTCATCGATGTTAATCACGCCCGTCGCACGCTTAAGCCTCAGTACGTTGATCAGGTAGTCATAACGGGCAGCGGCTAGCTCACTACGCGCAAAAAACAAATCTCTTTCGGCATCCAGCAGGTCGCGTAAAGGCACAATCCCCGTGTCGACACTCAGCTGCCGTGATTCAACCACTTGCTCGCTGGCTTCAAGCGAGCGGCGCAAAGAACGCTCACGTGCTTTCGCTGAAAGAATACTTTGATAACTCGATCTAACCTCACGACGAAGTTCACGCATCACGCCTTCTAGCTGAGAGCGGCTGGCTTCTAAGAGACTCACACTTTCACGCACTTCTGAAGAGGTTCGTCCGCCGCTGTACACCGGCACATTAAGGCGTAATGCTATTTCTTGTGTTTCGACATCACTGCCGCCACCAAATAGGGAGCCGTCAGTATCATCAAAATCATAATTCAGCTGTAGATCCAGCGTTGGAAAGTGACCGCCTCTTCTAACATCTATCGACCTACTTGCAACTTCTGTGGCCAGCTCTGCTGCCCTGAGCCGAGGGCTGCGTTCGGTAGCTAAGGTCTCCCATGCTTCTTGGGAATCGGGATCTGGACGTGAGAGCTGTAAATCGCTACCAAGCAACGCGAGTTGCTGTGGCGGTGCACCCGTCATTTCAGCTAGTGCTTCGATGGCATCACGCAATGCGTTTTGAACTTCGAGTTCACGCGCCCGCACCTGCTCTAAGCGGGCCCTAGCGTCCAACATATTTTCTGAGCGTGTCAGGCCGTCTTCAAAACGTGCAAACACCTCTTCGTAGTTGGCTTCAACGGACTCTTTTTCAGCCTGCAGATAAGAAAGGTTTTCGTAAATAGATAAGGCGTTGAAATAGCGCTCTGCGACTCGATATAGCAAGTTCTGGCGCACCGCTTCTAGCTCTGACGCTGCCAAACGGATTTCTTCTTTCGCTTGAGCGAAGGATGACCAGCGTGCGTAGTCATAGACTGATTGTGAAATAGACGCGCCATAGCGTGTTGAAGGGTATGAAACAGAGCCCGCATCAAAACTTTGGTTATCCGATTGCCTGATATTTTGATAGGTTTGAGATTGACTTGCCGTGACCGACGCCTGAGGCAAAAGAGCGGAGCGCGCCTGATAGTAAAGTTCATCAGTTGCCTGTTTGCCGTAAAACTGCTCTCGGTAGACGGGATCGTTGTCTTTCGCCAGTAGATAAATATCTAATAAACCACCGTGGGCCTGGTTGGATGTTGCGCCTGACGCCATCACAACAAAAAAAATCGTTATTGTGCTGGTCACTGAATGCATGTATCGCACGACGGACATTATGTTCCCCTACATCTGATATTTATTCTTTCATCTCAACGAGCAGCCTATTTTGCTAATTCACCACCACGCTTCCCGTCCGGCCTCAACCGTCTAACACCTGCAACAACATCCTCTGCTAGAAATCGCCTACATCTTGGCAATAAATGAACCCTCGCAACATCACTGCTATATTATTTTAAAATTCACCCTAGCATTAACGTCTTAGTTACGGCTTCCACTCAGCGCTACCGAATTGATAATTTTTAGTTTAATGAGCGTGGAACTAGGCTTCTGACTTAAAGAACTACCTCGGTACAATGAATGACTAAATTTCTAAAAGAATTAGAACTTTAAGTACAAGCAAAACGAGACGAGGGGCGGGATGAAGAGCCAATAGACGCGTGCACAGATTGTCAGCCAACGGCACCATCCTTGACCGCGTACCTGCTTCTTCGGTAATAGGAAACATCAGCACTATGGCTGCTGTATAAGTATTAAAACAGCCAACATAGTGTTAGCGGATAGGTAATAAAACCATGGCGTATATTTCATTCTCAACTAACCAGTTTGACCCAGAGGATAGATTAGAAGCCGCTCAAGAAGCTTATGGCGCAATGGCGAACGTTGAGCTTCACGCTGAAAAAAACACACCGCCCAATATTCAAACAAGGGTTCGATTGCTTCCCGGGGTCTCCATTGCCCATGTCACCACGTCCACGTTAAAAGCGTTGCGTGGAGCAAGACAGGTGACAGATGGTAATGACGATATTACGTTTCTTATTCACCCTGGTGGCTCGGGAGTTTGGCAATCCAACTTACAGTCGAACCCGTCACTTTTATGTAAGCCAGGATCAGCGCGTGTTGTTATGAACTACCAGTCAGGCAGCGTTGATTTTCAGGGCGATAGCGTGGAGTTTTTGAGTGTTGCCTTTTCACGCAACCAGCTGGCTCCTTTTTTACAAGACTCTAACAAGCTCTACGACCACCTTTTGCATCATAGCGAGACGCTTAACCACATCACGCGCATATCGCTTGATCTCACCCAGCAACGTAACGACATTGATAACGCCACCACGCTAGAAGTTACTAGCCAGCTTTTTGACCTTGCCTGCCTGACCTTAGGGGCTAAACGGAGTGTCGGTTACCGAGCCAGCCGCAGTAGCCTAAAGCAGGCGCGGTTAAAAGCGATCAAAATTGATATTAATACTCATTTTAGGCTCCCGTTATCACTAGATGACCTAGCGTTGCGACATAAAGTATCAACCAGTTATATTCGGTCTCTTTTCAGAGACGAAGGCACCTCATTTACGGATTACTTATTAGATAAACGATTAAATAGCGCATTTAATGAGCTCACCCGCACCTCTTTAACACCACCCTATGTTCAAGAAGTGGCTTACCGTTCTGGATTTAACAATCTTTCCTGGTTCTATAACGCATTCAAAGAACGCTTTGGTGTGACACCCGGCGAAGCGCGTGAGCTTGCGCCTATGGATATCCTGCAGCTCTAACAACGCACACCCGCCAGGTCTATGCTGTAGCCGTTCAGTCGGCCCTTTCCACTTTTTACAAAGCAAAAAAAAAGCCGCTGCAGTGAACTGAGCGACTTTCGTATGTTGGTACTTGATTAATATAGGTGCTAAATGTCGTAACCGGCTTCGCGGGCAAGCGTGGTATTGGCTTTCAACCAGCCTTCAATGTGACCACAGTCAAAGGTGCGCCCATGCATGCGGAAGGCTTGCACCGTTTTGCCTTCCTGCATCAAGCGGTCGATGGCATCCGTCAGCTGAATTTCGTTACCCGCGCCAGGTGGTTGATCACTCAGCAGCTCCATAATGCGATACGGCAGTACGTAACGACCAATCACCGAAAGTCGTGAAGGCGCTTCTTCAGGCGTGGGCTTTTCTACAACCCCCCGCATAGTGGCACTCTCGCCCGCCGCAGGCTCGTCACAGTCAACAATGCCATAACGATAAACCTCTTCGCGGGGCACCGCTTCCACCATGATTTGCGACGCATCGTTAGCAACCCAGCGTTCTACCATGCTTCCCAGGTCACAAGCCGTGCTTCCAACCTGTGGCTTGACCAATACATCCGGAAGAATGACCGCAAACGGCTCGTCTTTATCTAACAAATGCGCGGCACAGAAAATCGCATGGCCCAAACCTTTGGCGTTAGGCTGACGAACGCTAGTCACCTTAAGTTTTTTCGGCGAAATAGCCGATAGGGTTTCTAGCAATGCACTCTTGCCCTTGCTGGCCAGTGAGTGCTCAAGTTCAAAGTGCGCATCAAAATGGTCTTCAATGGCAGATTTTCCTGCCCGCGTTACCAAAATGATTTCATTGATCCCCGCCGCTAGCGCTTCTTCCACCACGTGCTGAATAAGTGGACGATCTACAACGGGCACCATTTCCTTAGGGATCGCCTTGCTGATGGGCAACAGACGTGTGCCAAAACCGGCGACAGGAATAATTGCTTTACGCACTTGGGTCATCATTAACGTCCTTTTTGTTGCGGATGCGCTGACGCATACGCCGCGCTACAAAACCAGGCTATTTACGTAATTTCCAAACATCACGCTTTCAAAATGCCACCGAGCAGCGCGGTGGCACTTTCAATTAACTCGTCTAAATGTTCAGGGCCTTTAAAGCTCTCCGCATACACTTTGTATAGCGACTCTGTACCGCTGGGGCGAGCGGCAAACCAACCGTTTTCGGTCGTTACCTTCAAGCCGCCAATAGCCGCACCGTTACCAGGGGCCTTGACCAACACTGCCGTGATAGGGTCACCCGCTAACGTGTTGTCAGTCACACTGTCTGCGCTGAGTTGCTTGAAGGCCGCTTTTTCGTCAGTAGTACAGGCGGTATCGACACGCTTATAAAACGGCTCGCCGAAGCGCTCGGTTAACGAACGATAGTATTCACTGGGCGTTTTACCGGTGACAGCGGTGATCTCAGCGGCTAGCAAGCACAGCGCAATGCCATCTTTATCAGTCGACCACGCCTTGCCATCACGGGTTAATAAACTAGCCCCTGCACTTTCTTCGCCCCCAAAGGCTAACCAGCCATCATGTAAGCCTTCAACAAACCACTTAAACCCCACCGGTACTTCATAAAGTTCACGGCGGTGGGAAGCCACTACCCGATCAATCATCGAAGAAGACACTAGTGTCTTACCGATCTTGAGTGTTTCTGACCACTCAGGCCGGTGGCTGAGTAGGTAATCCACGCACACGGCTAAAAAGTGGTTAGGGTTCATCAAGCCGTTGGCATCCACAATGCCGTGGCGATCTGCATCCGGGTCGTTGCCAAACGCAATATCAAAGCGATCTTTAATTTTCAGCAAGTTAGCCATGGCATCAGGGCTAGAACAATCCATGCGGATTTTGCCGTCATGGTCCGGCGGCATAAAGCTGAATGAGGCATCTACGGAGGTATTGACCACTTCAAGATTCAAGCCAACGTGTTCGGCCACTGCCTGCCATACCGGTAGCGCGGTACCGCCCATCGGGTCGACGCCCAGGGTGAGATTAGCTTTTTGGATGGCGGTGATATCCACAACCCGGCTAAGTTGAGCCACATAGTGGGCAGTAAAGTCATACTCTTGAGCGTGAGCTAACGCTTGCTCTAACGGTACTAGGGAGATATCACCTAGCTGTCTTAGCAAATAGACATTGGCACGAAGCTCAATCCATTGGGTTACTTCCGTATCAGCCGGCCCGCCATGAGACGGATTGTACTTAATACCGCCATCTTCCGGAGGATTATGGGACGGCGTAATAATCAGACCATCGGCCAATGCCGCATCGTGCGTTACCTGATCGTGAGGACGGTTATGCTGCAAAATCGCACGGCTGACCAGTGGCGTGGCAGTAATACCGTGATTTTTTTCGACGAACACGGGCACTTTATTAGCAGCCAGCACCCGCAAGGCACACTCCCAGGCAGGCTTTGAAAGCGCATGGGTATCAACGCCGAGAAACATAGGCCCTTGGTAACCTGCCTCAGTGCGGTAATCAACCACCGCTTGAGTAATCGCATAAATGTGCGCCGCGTTAAAGGTGCGTTCAGTGGCGCGCCCCCGATGGCCAGACGTACCGAACGCCACACGCTCTTTTACAACATTGGCATCTGGGGTTTCATCAAAAAACGCCTTAACAATGGCATCCATTCTATTAGCTTCCTTATTAACATTTAGCTGGGTCACACGCGTCTGCCAAAACCTTATTGCACGCTGCGGGTTACCAATTTTACCGGCGTCTTTTGCAGCCTGTTGCGCCATCTTAGCAGTCGCGGCTGGATTATTGAGCAGCTGCTCAATGGCAGCCTGCCAAGCTTCAGGGGAATCCTCTACCAACAGACCATTCACCCCATGATTAACTACTTCGGTATAAGGGTAACGATTAGAGTAGACGCCCACGCCACCCATCGCAGCAATATCCAGAAACTTTATAAACGACTTACCCTGATTAAAGGGTGTTTTTAACAATGGTGCCAAACCAATGTGCAGACTGCACTTAGCCTGATAGCTGCGAAAAGCATGCCAAGGTAGCGGATCTGGTACCAAAACATTGGGTAATTCCGTCAAGGCTTTGGGGGTGTGCTTCCCCAGCATTAGCTCAAGTTGCGTATCGGTGCGCGCTCGCTGAAGAGCCTGCAACGCAGGGGCAATGTGCATCAAATCAGACAAGTGCGCCCGAGTACCATGAAAGCCAATTCGCCAAGGCATCAAAGATGAAGGGAAGGATTCAAAGTGATCTTTTACTGGCAGCTTAGCGATAAGAGGCGGCGTTAGTACTGAAACACAAGGATGGTAAGGATGAAAATGCTCAGCCAGTGAATCACTACAAGTAATCACTTCATCACTTATTGCCAGAAGACGGGGCTGACGCTTAGCAATACCCGCCATTCGCTTTCGGTAGGCAGGCGGTAGCGTTGGATCGCTGACAGCCGCCTCAATATCATCATCAATTAAGTAACCGATATAGCCAAAGGCTTGGCGATGCCGTTCTAGCCAACGCAACCAACTTAAGGGTAACGAGCGGCACAGCACTATATTTGCCCCAGCATATTGGCGCAAAAAAGAGCGCCCATGACGCCAAGCCGCACCAAAAGAGCGTGAGGCAACAACGCGTTCAATCGTTACCCCCTGGCTTCGCAGCGTGGGCGCTGCAGATTCTAGAAAGTAGATGTCTTCAGTCGGCAGGCCACCATCGCTAACAACGACCCAGCGCACTTGGCTACTTCTCGCCTTACCCCTCACTTTCTCACCTTATCCTCACTTGAGCGAAAAATCTTCATGCACAAGAGTCAAATTAGGATTGTAAGCCGGGTCGTTGTCTAGATGCTCACCCCAAGTGCGGCGCATGTAAGCAACTTCGCTTAGCCAGCGGGCGCGTTTGGTAGGCGTATCATCGGCACCGCGAGAGATAGATTCATGATGGTAGAGTTCAGCAAACGGAGACCACAAGTTGCGGTAACCCGCTTGTCTAACCTTTAGGCATAAATCCACATCGTTATAGGCCACGCTTAATTTCTGTTCATTTAAACCGCCCACGTTATTGAACACGTTTTTACGTAGCAGCAAACACGCCGCTGTCACCGCAGATAAGTTCTGAACCAGCTTCAAGCGTCCCGTATAACCATCACTTTCACGCGAGAAGAAACGATGCGCATGACCCGCTACGTCGCCCAAACCGAGTATTACCCCACCATGCTGCAACATGCCATTAGGGTAATAAAGTTTGGCTCCCACACAGCCAATTTCAGAGCGACAGGCTTGGCTAACCATCTCAGTTAGCCAGTGTTCATTTACCGGTTCTACATCATTATTAATCAAGCCAATAATGCTGCCATGAGACTGCGCCGCGCCAAAATTATTGATCGCTGAATAATTAAACGGATGATCCCAATGCAAAACACGAACACGCGGGTCTCGCTTTGCCACGTCATCCATGTACGCGATGGTTTCCGGGCAATCACTCTGGTTATCCAGAATCAGCAGCTCAAAATGGGTGTAAGCCGTGCGCTCTAAAATGGCGTCCACACAAGGCCGCAAAATATCAACACCATTGCGGGTAGGCACCAACAAACTTACCAGCGGCGCAGGGTGTGGAATTGGCCACTCAATTCGCACTGCGCTTTCCAGCAACCCAGGATGCACCACCGCTTTTGCACTGGCCACTTGCTGCTTCAATACGCTGCTAACCAGCGAAACAGCATCCTGTTGATGAAGCGGATGGGGAAAGTCTTCATTACGGTGATACAACATAGCAGGCAAATGACACACTGACTTTGCGTTGCCGTGAGTTACTTTCCACATCATAAAGGTGAGCGCTAGCGCATAATCTACTGCGGCCCGGCTGGTCAAATGAGAAAGCAAATCAGCCTGCTCAGACTCCAGTTGCCAAAGCAACCGCCGCTTATACAGAGCAACGCGACCGATATAGTTGGTCGAAAGCAACAAGTCCGGATTCCATTCCGGCTTAAAGTTTGGCTGACACCGTTTACCATCGGCACCTAGTACATCCTCATCGCTGTAGAACAGCTGGGCTTCTGGGTGATCATTCCATGCTTTCGCCAACTGACATAATGCTTCTTTCGCTAACTGGTCGCCCCAGCTAATGCGCATGACGCCATCACCCTGGGTTTGAATAAACCCCTGATGATCTAACTTTGCCAACGTGCGGTGGTAGCTATGGATCAGATTGATGCGGCTAGTCGTAGGGATATAGCGCTCTAACACTGTTCGCTGTTTATCGGTAATGTCAGCGGAGAGCACGATGAACACTTCCCAAAAGAAGTAACTTTGAGCTTTTAAAGAGTTAATGGTCGCAATAAAAGATGCTTCACCCTGCTCCAAATCACTCAGCGTTACCGGCATGATAATTGAAAACAGCGGCGCTGTTTTTAGGCCTGCAATAATCGACTGAGGATCTTCGATAGCCTCTGTTTCTGTTGTGCTAACCCACCGAGCGTAATCTTCAGACACATGCTGTTTTGCGTGAGTTTGGTTATATTCCTCCTGGGCGATGCTGCGCCAGCTACGCGCTTGGGCAACCGATTCCCTGTGAAGATAACGCACAACGTCATGCGTTCTCATACCTTTATAACTGGCATGATTGTTAATCAAACGACGCGCTAAGCGGCTATGGGCAAACCAAGGCGTGAGCCAAACCCATTCAACAGTTAAATGGGCCAAAGCGGCTTCGCTAGCCAAAAAAGAGAACGCGATTTTTTTTACGCCTCGCGGCACCCAAAGAATTCGCTTAGTCGTTTTACCCGGGCGCAACGACACCGAGGTTTCGATGATGCCCTTACGGGTATAGAAAAAAATCGTGGCTGCGCCATGAGCATCCGCCCCTAGCCCATCCAGTTCCAGCATGTTCCAGCCGGGAAGTGGTTTTTCCCCATGACTAACACAGTAGGTATTCGCCTTAACGGCTGTATTGACGTTTGCTGCAACTTCGCTCTTAAAAGCAGGTGCTTCTGCTATACAAATACTGGGGTTACGCCGCCAGAATGGGGGCACTCCGCTGTGCCTCCCAATGGCAGCCATCATTTCTTTTAAACTGACAATATGCTGCCTCATCGCCATCCTTAACCCATTCTGTTACCAAGGCAACACTTACACAAGAAGACTGCTAGCGACCTGTTCCCAGCGCAGCAATCCCAAGGTTTGAAGGTAGTCATCTGGTGCGATGATACGCTTTTCATGAACGTCTTCAAACGCCTTCTCATCCAGTTGTGCACACTTTTGGTGAATCACCTCATCCAAACTATGGGTAACCGTGGGTATCTGCACTAGGAACCGAGCATTGGTCTGAGTGGCCAGATACGCAGGTGCAACCGCCTTAACCAACTCAGGATCAACATTTCCCGCACTATGCACAAACACAATCCGCTGAAACACACGGCATAAATAATTGAACATGGAATAACTAGAGGAAGAGCCGAATATCAAACACGTGCCTGACATTAACGCCTCTGGATACTCAATCACCAACAATCGGCCAAAGTTGGGCAAGCCATTATCGTAGGTTTTGTAGCGCGTATGACCAAAAGAAACCAACACATCAACACTGGAGGTCTGCTTCGGGGTGAGCTTATTACCAAGATCACCGCCCATGGATTTATTTTTATAGCGATCTTTTTTAAACAGCGCCATACAGGCTTTTTTCCCCACACCCAGCTTTACCGCTAGCGCTATGGTGGCAGCCAACGCCCCATGATGGGTCCAGTGGGTATCCGTAGGAATAAACGCACCGTCACCCAGGGCTTTCAGTTCTTTAACAGGATAAACCACACCAGCAGAAGCGCTTAGGTTAAGCAACTGATGCATAGGGCCGGAAACACCCTCTTCTCGAGGATGATAGCTTGCCCCCATTACGCTCTCTTTAGAGGGGGCTACCAATAACGCCCAAGGAACGTTTCCAGCGGCATTTTCAAGCTGGTGAAGATAGTTATCCCACCCTTTTATACCGGCCTTGGTTAGACGCATGCGCCCCATGAACTGGTCAACGCTACCGTTCGTATCGTTATCCAAAAACAGCCAACCTTGCTTGCCTTGTAATACTTTTAGCTGCTCTGCGATTTCTACATCCTGAGTATCAACCGTCACCTCATGCAACAACCAACGTGCATCATCAAGCGCTAGCCATAAGCGGAAGTTACCCAGCTTGGGAGGGACGGTAAAACGAAAACCACACGTGCGCTGGGGATGGGTTTCCGCGGGCACTGAAAAAATACTTTTGATAACATCCGGGCGATCAACATCCAAAGGGTGGCACAGCTCAAAGGCCGAGTGCCATTCAGCCACAATGCGAACTTGCGACTGCATGTCGGCTAGCTCTTCCGTCAGTAACAGCCAACCTTGCACCACGCGACCAGAAGGTAGAAAGCGCGCACCACGCTGCTCCGAAGGGTAGTCCAACGCCCAACGCTCGATGGGCGGCTGCCCACTTGTTGCTGTAGAAGAAAGCTCTTTTAATCGGCGCTTAAACCAGCGGGTTAACTCCGAGCCCGAAGACGACTCGGTGGAAGATGCTTTATTGGCCTGCTCGTTGGTCTTCGAGCCGCTCATAGCCTGCTTTTTATCAGCAAGCTGCTGCAACCATTTCATGTGTTCTTTGACCTTAGGCGCGAGTTCAGCGGCCAAATGACACGCGGTATCGTTGCGGTCATGGCGCATAAAATAGTCGCGCTGCTTGTAATAGTTAGCTGTTGTCGCACTGCCCCGCTTGGACTTGCCCAACACAAACTCTTCAACCGATCTCACCAAATAGTGATTAACACGTGCACCTTCCCAGGTAACATGCTCACTTAACCCATACCACGGCTTTCCTTGCTGCTTCTTACGTGGCACCAGAGGTTGACCCAGGCTGTTAATATAGTGACCTCGCTTTAAACGTGCATAGTGAGGATTGTCAAAACGCTTAACATAACGGGGGCGAACCACGCTTTTGAAATGATGATTAGGCCCGAAGGTTTGATTGGCACGCTGGGTAAAGCGCTCAATAACCAAGCCCTCCTCACGAAACTTTGCTCCGTTAGAACCAAAGCACGCCCAATGCCCCAACGTCAGACGATGAAAACCTTTCTTCTAGCCACGCCAGTAACGACTGCCCTTCAAGCGTGGGTAATAAATACTCGTCAGCATCAATAAAAGCAACTAAATCAATGTCTTTAGGGCATTTTGACAACAGCGTTTGGTAAGCAGACAACTGAGGAGGCGTCTTACCCGTTGGCACCGTAATCAGCGTTACTAACCCCTGGTCAGCTAGCAGCGACAAGAATTCGTTAGTGCCGTCGGTACTGTCGTTATCAGCCATTAAAAAATGACTGGCTCCCACCGCAAGATGGAATGCCAGCCACTCGATCAAACTATCTAGTTCATTTTTAACAATGGCAGCAATCGCAAGCTTCAAATAAAACCCTTAATCTTTCGATTTCCTATGAGGAAAATTCATCGCGCTGTGTGAGGCCGTAAGCCTTCATCAGCGCTTTTTGCAGCTCAGTCGCACCAAAGCACGTTTGCGCTCGATGACGGGCAGCTTGCCCCAATCGACGGCAAAGAGCAGCATCATTCGCCAATGCCGCCACCTGCTCGGCAGCCGCGAATGAGTCACCAAAGGGTACCAATAGACCCGTGCTAGCATCGCTATTTTCAGCGGTAACGACCAGCTCACTTAACGCCCCCCAGTCGTAAGCCACAACGGGCCGAGCCGCTGCCATCGCTTCTAACACGGTACGTCCAAAAGACTCCTGGAAGCGGGATAGGTTCACCACGATATCCAGCTGAGCCAGGGCCGCCCCAGGATTTTCGACATAACCTGCAAAACGTATGTTGCTGGGCGCTTTGCCCTGAGTTTGGCGGCGAAGCAAGTCATCGATAGCCGGCGTTTGCGCACCAAATAGCACGACGTCAACGCGGGGTACCAAGGTGTCTAGATGCTTGGCCATTTCCTCTACATCCTTCAACCCTTTTTTAGCGACGTTGCTACTTAGCATCCCCACGCGAACGCCGGCCTGCGGTGTGAAGCTCACCTCTGGCAGTGCAAGCAACGGCGACATATCAATCGTATTGGGCACAATTGCAAGGCGCGACGACGAATCAGGCAACGCAAACGCATCGACCACGCACTGAGAGTTAGCCACAACAATATCGGCCTGTTGGTGGACGTGCTTCACTAACTCATCGGGCGCCGCTCCGAGCAGTTCACATAAGCTTTCATCAAAAGCGGGTAACTCCCTGACATGGACGAGCGAAGGAATGCCCGCCCGCTTCGCGGCAATATATGGCTCATGCAGCACGGCCGTATTGCCATGTAGTGCATTGATATCGTAGCAGGCAATAAGCGCTTCAAACTGCGCCACGGTTGTTTCGTCGGCGTGTTTACCCACCTGCCACCAACCATAGGGAAGCACAACCAGTGCTTTACAACGTTTTATCAGCGCCTGTTCATAGGCCACGTTGTTGGCTTCCGGCAGGGTCACCACCACATTCCAGCGCAGTTCGCCCATTGCTTCCAGCACATCTAGCAGGCTACGTTCCGCACCAAACAGTGTGCTGCCCGCTTGGTGAGCGCACAGCATCACGGTAGGACGGTTTGCAAACGTTCGCTCACCCTGCCATTCAGGGTATGGCTGGTATCCCTTTGCCTGCCCCACGCTCAGAAAATGGGCCAACGGGTTAATCTTGGTGTCTGCCACCTCAGGATAACGGCGCACATAACCTGACGTCGAAAAGCTGGGGCCAGGATCACGCCCTTCGCTTGCCCCGGTTTCCACATAATGGTTTAACGGCTCAACAGGGGTCTGTTGCAAATCTATGTAGCGGGTTAGGTACCAGCCCGCCTCCAGAAAGCCAGATTCACTAATCAGCTCAAACTCACTCGGCGGAGGATTAGGAGGCGCGATGCCACGCAGCATGCCTTTCGGTGCACTAAATAAGCGCTGTTTAGGCGCAACAGGCATGGTTAATTCACTAGGCAACGACTGATGCCAGCGACGTGCAGCCTGCATATAGCGAAAGCGGTTGCCGGTGAACTGGCTCACTAAGTGAGACGAGGCATGCTGGCTTAACGACCCACCATCGGCAAGCCCAAAGGAAAGCGGCACGCCTGGCAGCACGTCACTAACGCTGCCCGCACCGAAGGCCGCTTCTACCCGCCAACGCCATTCGGTATCTGCATTAATGCTCACCCTATCCCAATAGCCAAGAGCGTCAAACACCTCACGGCGAAACATCAACGACGACATATTCGGGTAGACCCAACCGTACTCGTCCAACCGCCAGCGGTGAAAGTTAAGTTCAGGCGTTGCCCGCACCCAATGAGACAAACAAGCTTTTATGGCTGGCTGTGCTATTAATGCCTGGCATTGCAGAACAAGCTTTTGAGGATGCGACCAGTCATCACTATCGTGGGTGGTAATAAACGGCGCAGTGGCCGCTGCCATCCCCGTATTGCGGGCAGCGTAAGCCCCTTGGTTTTGAGAATGGCGAAGCAGCACCAACTCGATATGCGGCGGCGCATTGGCCTTTAACTGCTCCACCTTGGCAACGCTGTTATCGGGGCTAGCATCGTCAACCACAATAATTTCTAAACGCACCCCTTGCTGACAAAGCAGGCTGTTGAGTGCCATCGTGATCGAACGCTCCGCGTTATAGAGCGGAATGATGACACTGATAAAAGGCAGCGAAGCGTGAGGGGTGAGCGGTGAGGGGTGAGGAGTGAATGGTGAGGAATGAGGAATAGCCTTACTAACGCGTGGTAAGCCTTCGTCGAAGTCGGTGTCAGAAAGATTGTCAGAATTGTCAGGCGCAAGGTTATACAAATGTAGCGGCTGTTTAGGGTCAGCCAAGGTAATTGGCTGCAACCGTTGAGCTTGAAAATAACGATTGATCAAAGCCAACCGTTCCAGGTCTAGGTTGGTACCTTGCGGTGCAATCGCTTTCGATAGACTAAGTGCATTTGCCTTTGCCAGCGCCGTATCGGCATGGTTCGGGTAATGCGTTTCTAAAAATGCCAGCGCTTGCGCTAACGCGTCATCATCCTGGGCGAAGTCTTCAGATTGCTGACAGCAAGCGTCAACGACTAGCAACGCTGGGCCAGGAACGTTGAAGCTAGCAAGTTTCCCTTCCGGTAGCAGAACCGCTAACACGGCAGGCCAGTTCGCCTGCCAGGCATACCACCGGGCAAGCTCCCAACGCGCCGTCAGTTGTTCAACTGGCGTGACATTTTTGGCCGTCAATAACCGCTGTAAGCGGGGCAAAACAACCGCTTCTGCCCCCCGCCACAACGCGTGCCCCCAGCCAATGGCTAGGTTGCGGCACGGCAAACGCCCTTCTGCTTTACCGTGTTGCAGATAATGCCTCCAAGGGTCGATACCGGCGTCTGCCACATCGGGGTAAGTAGCAAGATACCACTGAGCATCAAAAGCGGCGTCGTCCAAGAACTCGTTCTTAGGCGCACTTGTAATGGTGGCACTTGCAGGTGATTCAACAACACGTGGATTACGCCACCATTTAGCTAAAAAAGAGAACATGGAAACCTGTTATCAAGACACACAACACTTAATCGCTACCGAACAGGTCGCGGGTATACACTTTATCCGCAACATCCTGCAGCTCATCGACCATGCGGTTCGCCAGAATCACATCGGATTTTTGTTTGAACGCATCAAAATCGCGCATCACTTCCGAATTGTAGAACTCGTCGGCATCAAGCACCGGCTCATACACCACCACTTCTATGCCCCGCGCTTTCAGGCGTTTCATCACACCTTGCATCGCGCTGGCACGGAAATTATCAGAGCCGGTTTTCATAATTAGTCGATACACACCCACCACTTTTGGATTCCGGCGCATAACGGATTTGGCGATAAAATCCTTGCGGGTACGGTTTGCCTCGACGATGGCTTGAATCATGTTGCTAGGCACATCTTGATAATTAGCCAGCAACTGCTTGGTATCTTTCGGCAGGCAATAGCCGCCGTAACCAAAGCTTGGATTGTTATAGTGCTTGCCAATACGTGGGTCTAAGCCAACCCCTTCAATAATTTGCTTCGCATTTAGCCCATGAGATTCTGCGTAAGTATCCAGCTCATTAAAATACGCCACACGCATTGCCAAGTAGGTATTGGCAAACAACTTGATAGCTTCAGCTTCAGTGCTGTTTGTCAGTAGCACATCAATGTCTTGCTTGATTGCCCCCTGCTCAAGCAGGCCCGCGAAGCGCGCCGCACGCTCGGAACGCTCACCAACAATAATTCGCGAAGGATAAAGGTTGTCGTACAGAGCCTTACCCTCACGCAGAAACTCTGGGGAAAACAGCAGATTTTGAGTATTAAAACGCTCAGCGGCCTCGGTGGTATAACCTACCGGCACGGTAGATTTAATCACCATGACCGCGTCAGGGTTAACGCGCATTACCTGATTAATCACCGCCTCAACACTTGTGGTGTTGAAGTGATTGGTTTCAGGATCGTAATCGGTTGGCGTGGCGATAATGACGAAATCCGCCTGTTGATAGGCGGATTCACCATCCAGAGTAGCCGTAAAGTGCAGGTCTTCCCTTTTTAGAAACGCCGAGACCTCAGCATCTTCTATTGGAGTAACACGGTTATTTAGCTTTTCAACCTTTTCAGGCACGATATCAACAGCCACCACCTCGTTGTGCTGCGCCAGTAACATCGCGTTTGAAAGGCCCACGTAGCCCGTGCCAGCGACTGCAATTTTCATCCATCCTCACCTAAAGTCATCACATGCATAAACAAATGCATGTGATAGCAACTTATTAATTAACAACGATCATCTGCAAAGCCAACAGATTAGAGAGAGGGTAGCGCATCAGCAATGTGCTGAGCACACCATTTAGCAAGCTGAGCGTCGCTGGCTTCCACCATCACACGAATCAATGGCTCGGTGCCGGATTTGCGAAGCAGCACTCGCCCATTAGTAGCGAGCTTATCTTCTGCTTCAGTGACCGCTTGCTGAACCGTCTCACTGTCGAGCGGGTCTTCATTTTTACCGGCTTTGAAGCGCACATTGACCAGCACCTGCGGGAGCTTATTCATGCCCTGCTTAGCCATATAAAGCGTGGTGCCCTGGTTCAGCAATGACGTTAACACACGAAGCGATGCAATCACCGCATCACCGGTAGAGGCATGGTCCAGGGTCAGCAAGTGACCGGAGCCTTCTCCGCCTAAGCGCCACCCCGTACTTTTTAACTGCTCCATCACGTAGCGGTCGCCTACCTTGGCACGTACAAAAGGCACGTCAATGGCAGTCAATGCCTGTTCAAGCCCCAAGTTGCTCATCTGGGTGCCAACAATGCCTCCCGTATAGCCCGCCGCTTTGGCATCTTTCGCCAGCAAAAACAGCAGCTCATCACCATCGACTACAGCCCCCGTGTGGTCAACCATCATAAGACGGTCGGCATCGCCATCCAGCGCAATCCCAAGGTCGGCTTCGTGCTCTAGCACTGCTGTGCATAGGCTACGCATGGAGGTCGCACCGCAGTTCGCATTAATGTTGACCCCGCTAGGCTGGTCATGGATGCTAACAACCTCAGCACCCAACTCTCGGTAAACAGCGGGCGCCACTCTGTAGCCCGCGCCATTGGCGCTATCTACCACAATTTTCAGCCCGCTCAAGCTTAATGTGCTGGGCAGTACGGCTTTACAGTATTCGATGTAACGTCCGGCGGCATCTTCTACACGGCGTGCTTTGCCTAATGCTTCTGAACTTACGCACTCCATACCGCCTTCCAACGCAATATGCAGTTTATTCTCAATTTCCTGTTCTTGAACATCGGTCAGCTTGTAGCCACCTTGGCCAAAAATCTTGATACCGTTGTCGTCAAAGGGATTGTGTGAGGCGCTGATGACCACCCCAGCATCCGCACGGAAGGTAGAAGTGAGATAAGCCACCCCGGGTGTTGGCAGTGGCCCTACCAACGCCACATTAACACCCGCCGCTGAAAAGCCCGCCTCCAGCGCAGACTCCAACATATAACCGCTGGCGCGGGTATCTTTACCGATCAACACTTCTTTAATACCTTCAGCCCCCAGCACTTTGCCTGCCGCCCAGCCTAATTTCATCGCAAAGTCTGGGGTCATGGGGAATTCGCCAACACGTCCACGTACGCCATCGGTACCAAAATACTGTCGCATGTTAAAACCTGGATTGTGAGGAGTAGATAGTGAGGAGTGAATGGTTTTACTCCACCGTGACGCTTTTCGCCAAGTTACGGGGTTTGTCTACGTCGGTACCTTTGACCAGCGCTACGTGATAGGACAGCAACTGAAGGGCTACCACATGTAGCACGGGTGAAAGCAACCCGTAGTGCTCTGGCATCACGAGTACATTGACGCCTTCACTTGGCTTCACAGCGCTGCCACCATCAGCAAACACATAAAGCTGACCGCCACGAGCGCTCACTTCCTGCATGTTGGCTTTTAGCTTTTCTAACAGCTCGTCATTGGGGGCTACTACCACTACCGGCATTTCCGCATCGACCAGGGCTAGCGGGCCGTGCTTCAACTCCCCTGCTGGGTAAGCTTCGGCATGAATATAAGAAATTTCTTTTAGTTTCAGCGCACCTTCCAGTGCAATCGGGAAGTGGCGGCCACGACCCAAGAACAGCGCATGATGCTTATTGGCAAAATGCTTCGCCCACGCCTTAATGCTGGGCTCTAATGCCAGCACCTTTTCAACCGCAATGGGCAAGTGGCGCAGTTCATCCAGGTAAGCTTTTTCATCTACTTCACTTAAACGATGTTTCGCTTTGGCCAATAAAAGCGTCAGCAAAAACAGCGCGCCAAGCTGAGTAGTGAAAGCTTTCGTGGACGCAACACCAATTTCCGGGCCAGCGCGAGTAATAAAGCGCAGCAGCGTTTCACGCACAATGGCAGATTCAGGTACGTTACAAATCGCAAGCGTATGGGTGTGGCCCATTGACTTCGCGTGCTGTAAAGCAGCAAGCGTGTCAGCAGTTTCACCCGACTGTGAGATCACCACCACTAGCTGGTTAGGATTCGCCACGCTTTGGCGATAACGATATTCACTGGCAATCTCAACATTGCACGAAATACCCGCCACTTGCTCCATCCAGTACTTCGCGGTCATACCCGCATAGCTGGACGTACCACATGCCAGAATCAGAACAGAATCCACCTGTTCAAAAACAGCGTGCGCTTCTGCACCAAAAATACCCGGCTGCAGCTGACCTGCGCCGCTCAGCATTTCAAGCGTGTTACCTAATGCCTGGGGCTGCTCAAACATCTCTTTCTGCATGTAGTGATTAAACTCACCCAGCTCTACCGAATTCGCAGAAAGGCTAGAGGTAATCACGTCACGCTGAGCGGGTTGGCCAAGGGCATCTACCAAGGTGATCGAATCACTGGTCAAGCGTGCCACGTCACCATTTTCCAGATACATCATCTGTTGAGTAACAGATAGTAGTGCCGAGGCATCTGACGCGGCATAGTGGCCATTATCAGCAATACCCAACATCAAGGGTGACCCCTCACGGGCCACCACTAAGCAATCTGGCTCATCTTCGCTAACCACCGCCAGAGCGAAAGCACCATGCAAATGCGCCACGGCGCAACGCACCGCAGAAAAAAGGTTTTCCGCTGGCTCGCCAATCTCGCCTTTGAAGCAGGCTTGAATCAAGTGAGCAATGGTTTCAGTGTCGGTATCGGAAGTGAACTCGTACCCCAACCCCTGAAGCTGCTCGCGCAGGGCTTCGTAGTTTTCAATGATGCCGTTGTGAACCACCGCCAACCCACTCGAAATATGCGGGTGAGCGTTACGCTCAGCAGGAACACCATGGGTCGCCCAACGGGTATGAGCAATGCCCACTTTCCCCTCGACCCCTTTCTCAGCAACCCGGGCTTCCAGCTCCGAGACTCGGCCCTTGGCGCGAGCACGGATCAGCTCACCAGACGCATTCAGCACTGCTAATCCTGCGGAATCATAGCCGCGGTATTCAAGCACCTTCAAGCCTGAAAGCAAAAACGGGGTACATTCCATTGCGCCAACGGCGCCGACGATTCCGCACATACTCAATCCTTTAACAAAGACTCAAAACGACGATGGCTTTTTTTCATAAACAGCAGGCCATTATGAAAATGCTTGCAAAACAATTAGCAAGAGACTATTTGCAATGGGCTATCCACGAAATCAACCACAAAAAAGCTGTAAGAAGAAAGTATCCAATGAACGGCCTCTTCAAGGGAATATCTTACACTCCCTCTGGGTGAACCTTCAAAGCGCGGTCTTCACGCTTGTCCCCAAACAACAAAATACGGGTTGAGCTTCTCACTAGGATTAGCATAGTTAAGCGGCTGACCCACTAGCGTTTCAACCCGGCCACCGGCTTGAAGCACAACCGCATGGGCAGCACCGGTATCCCAAAGGCAAGTTGGCCCTAAACGAGGGTAAACATCCGCTTTGCCTTCTGCAATTAAACATAGTTTAAGAGAGCTACCCATGGGTAACATTTCGTGTTCACCTAGCGTTTCAAGCCACGCGGCAAGATCAGGGCTAGGGTGCGAGCGGCTACCTACCACACGCCAAGCAGCGTTAGCATCCGGCTGACCCGCAACATGTATGACATGACGCTGACCATCCGCTTCCACCTTAAATGCGCCTAACCCTTCAGCGGCAACATAAGCAGTTTCAAGCGCAGGCGCAGTAACAACGCCCAAGATCGGTTTACCGTGTTCAATCAGCGCGATATTCACGGTGAATTCGCCATTACGCTTGATAAACTCTTTAGTGCCATCCAGTGGGTCTACCAGCCAATAGCGGCCATCGCTGTCTGCTCCGGCAAAACCATCGATGTCTTCTTCAGAGAGTATAGGCAACTGTAAAGAAAGCCCCTGAAGGCCGCGCATAATAATGTCGTGGGCAGCTTTATCGGCTTCAGTCAGAGGGCTTTTATCTTCTTTTTCTTCTACACTGAATTCGCGCGCATAAACCGCCATGATGGCATCGCCCGCTTCACGAGCAATACGCTCGACAGAATCCAATAACGCTTGATCAATCATACTGTCATTCCCTCGTGATTAAGCCACCAAACAGCCGCTGGCTGCTTGATGGCTTATCGATACTTTAATTACTCATTCAACATGCATTACGCATTTAACATACATTTTGCGTTTAACATGCATGGTTATGAGTGATCAGCTAATTAGCCCACGCTCACGCAATGCGCTAATTACGCTATCAGCTGCTTCTTCGGCACTCATCACTGATGTTTTCAGATGAATATCTGGCGACTCAGGTGCTTCATACGTTGAATCAATGCCTGTGAAGTTTTTCAGCTCACCGCGGCGTGCCTTTTTATAAAGACCTTTAGGATCGCGAGCTTCCACCACATCAAGCGGCGCATCGACGAAAATCTCGATGAACTCACCCGCTTCCAACAAATCTCGCGCCAATTGACGCTCACTGCGGAAAGGCGAAATAAACGCCGACATCACGATCAACCCAGCATCCACCATCAGCTTGGCGGTTTCCGCGACGCGACGCACGTTTTCAACGCGATCAGCATCAGTAAAGCCTAAATCACGGTTTAGTCCATGACGAACGTTATCGCCATCCAACAAGTACGTATGCTGGCCTTGGGTAAACAGCTTCTTCTCAACTAGGTTAGCAATGGTTGATTTACCCGCGCCGGAAAGGCCAGTAAACCATAACACCGCTGGCTTCTGGCTTTTCGCCAACGCACGCGCCTGTTTATCAATATCCACATGCTGCATATGAATATTTTGGCTACGACGAAGCGCAAAATGCAGCATACCGGCACCAACCGTATTATTTGTCATACGGTCAATCAGGATAAAGCCGCCGGTATCGTGGTTCTCTTTATAAGCATCAAAAGCGACAGCACGGTTAAGGCTAATCGTGCAGATACCAATGCCATTTAAGTCGAGCTGCTTGCCAGCCATGTGTTCCAGCGTATTAACGTTAACCTGATATTTAATATCGGTCACCGTCGCTGACACCATTTGCGTGCCCAACTTCATTAAGTAAGGGCGGCCCGGCAGCAGTGGCGCTTCATGCATCCACACCAATGTGGTTTCAAACTGGTCAGCCGTGTGCGCAGGCTGCTCCACACCGGAAATCACATCGCCGCGGGAGATATCAATTTCATCTTCCAGCAACAGTGTTACCGATTGCCCTGCCACCGCCTCGTCCAAATCACCATCAAGGGTGTAGATACGCGACACCGTGCTGATTTTGCCAGAAGGCTGAACTCGAATCTGGTCACCTGGGCGAACAACCCCGCTGGCCACCATCCCCGAAAAACCACGGAAATCCAAGTTAGGACGATTCACCCACTGCACCGGTAGGCGGAAGGGAGAGCGCTGCAAATGCTCAGCATCCAGCTCAACGGTTTCCAAATAGCCCATCAACGTGGTGCCGTGATACCAAGGCATTTGAGGGCTTGGCTCAATAACGTTATCGCCTTTAAGTGCTGACATAGGGATAAACGTAATGTTTTCCAAACCAAGCTGTTTAGCAAACGTGCGGTACTCTTCAACGATTTGATCGAAGCGCGCTTTAGAGTAATCCACTAAATCCATTTTATTGATGGCAACGACGACATGCCGCATCCCAATCAGCGACATCAAATAGCTATGGCGGCGTGTCTGAGTCAAAATTCCGTGACGCGCATCAACCATCAAAATGGCGGCGTCTGCTGTAGAAGCACCGGTTACCATATTACGGGTGTATTGCTCATGCCCAGGCGTGTCAGCAACGATGAACTTGCGCTTCTCGGTAGAGAAATAGCGATAAGCCACGTCGATGGTAATGCCTTGTTCGCGCTCTGCTGCCAAACCATCAACTAACAGGGCAAAGTCCATTTCGCCGCCCTGAGTGCCGTACTTTTTAGAGTCAGCTTCAATAGCAGCCAGCTGATCTTCAAATAACAGCTTGGACTCGAACAGCAAACGGCCAATCAGGGTACTTTTACCGTCATCAACACTGCCGCAGGTAATAAAACGCAGAAGGCCTTTGTGTTCGTGGGCTTTCAGGTAGCCTTCGATGTCTTCGGCAATAAGTTCAGATGAATGCGACATTAGAAGTAGCCCTCTTGCTTTTTCTTCTCCATGGAGGCGGCACTATCGTGATCGATCACGCGGCCTTGACGCTCTGACGTCTTGGTCAGAAGCATCTCTTGAATGATGGCAGGAAGCGTATCGGCTTCAGATTCCACCGCACCGGTTAACGGGTAGCAACCCAGCGTACGGAAACGCACCTTACGCATCATTGGCACTTCACCCGGCTCAAGCGGCATACGCTCGTCGTCCACCATGATCAGCGCGCCATCGCGCTCAACCACGGGGCGTTCTGCAGAGTAATAAAGCGGCACAATAGGGATATTTTGCAGGTGGATGTATTGCCAGATATCCAACTCCGTCCAGTTGGAAATCGGGAAAACCCGAATCGACTCTTTAGGGTTCTTGCGCGTGTTATACAGCTTCCACAGTTCAGGACGTTGGTTTTTAGGATCCCAACGATGCTGAGCAGAACGGAAAGAGAAGATGCGCTCTTTCGCGCGCGATTTCTCTTCATCACGACGGGCACCACCGAAGGCAGCATCGAAGCCATACTTATCAAGCGCTTGCTTCAGGCCTTCGGTTTTCATTACATCGGTATGAATTGCCGAACCGTGAGTAAACGGGTTGATATCTTTCTCAACACCTTCGGGGTTGATGTGCACCAGAAGATCCATGCCGATATCTTCTGCCATTTTGTCGCGGAATTCGTACATAGCGCGAAACTTCCAGCGCGTATCCACATGCAATAATGGAAACGGCGGTGGTCCGGGCGCAAACGCCTTGCGCGCTAGGTGCAGCATGACCGCAGAGTCTTTACCGACGGAATACAGCATTACCGGGTTTTCAGCCTCGGCGACCACTTCGCGCATAATCTGGATGCTTTCTGCTTCCAGGCGCTGCAGATGGGTGAGTGATGTCATCATCTTTCTCAATGTTGTGTGTAAATTTGTTCTTAAGTGGCCGATTGCGACACCAGCTTAAAAACCCTGAGTACCAAAAAGATCAAATATCAAAATCTGCATATCTGGTTTAACTACTCGTCCAATACCAAATCAGCAGGTACAGGCACTAACCAAAATGAAGGTTGCTGATCTAACCATGCGGTCACTTCCGGGCTTGCTGAAAACAAAGCCCCATGAAATACCAAGGCAGCGGCACCCAGTGAAGCTAATGCCTCGAATACTGCTACGTAGGCTTTGGCTTCAGGTGGCTTTTTAAAACAGCGCATCAATAAGCGCCCCCTGGAGCCATGCAAATAAATCTGGTAAATCGAACCGGATGGATGCGCAACCCGGCGAACGCCACCTTGCCAACGCTGATCTGCATCTTTCAACTGTGCAAAGCGCGGCAATACCGACTTCCGAAACCAACGGCCTTCTTGAGAACGCTGTTTTGCGAAGTGATTGAGCCTCCAAGGTTCATGTTTCAGCCCTTCCGCCTCCCACCAGTGCTCAATGGCACGCTGAGAAAGTTCGACAGCATGATATGTATTAAGCCACTCAGCTAAATCTGCACTGCCCCAACCTGGCATTGTGTGTAATAGGTTGTCTTGTGGCTCCTGATAAAGCATCTGCCAAAGTAAAGCTTGAATGTCCGCACTGAGTACATTTGCCTGACCTTTTAGCCGCCCACGCGGCTTTACCGGCACCGCCGCCCATCCACCCTCGCGAAAGGCTTTCCAAGCGGCTGAAACAGTGGGCGCGGAAAGCCCAGTTTGTTGGCTTGCTACTGCAACGGTATAGCCATCCAAACGAAGCCTAACGGCCTGTTTACGGCGCTCATTCAGCACTTCAGGCGATAAATGTTTAGTGGCCAATTTTGAGCATAAACCTTTGATTATAAATAGTTAAAAAACATAACATAATGCTATCGTTGGCAATTATTAGACACCATCATAAAAGCCCGCGTAGAATCCAGCAAGTTTCTAACATAATTTATGTTTTATAAGGATTCACATGACCCCTTGGGCCGTTTTATTTTCAATTGCTGTATTACTGTTACTGTTAATCAGCGGAAAAGTTAAACCTGCGATTGCCTTTGTAACACTTGCAGGCTTGTTTTTGCTTTTTGGATTTGTGGATACCAGTACGCTGCTGATGCAATACACGAATCCTGCACTCGCGACATTACTTTTGCTGCTAATGGTATCGCTCGCGCTAGAACGCTCGCCTTTACTGGACTGGCTTTCCCGCCACTTACTTAAAGGTCATCCCCGTTTAGCCACGGCCCGGCTAATGGGCAGTACTGCGGTGCTTTCTGCCTTCTTAAATAACACAGCGGTCGTTGCGGCTTTTTTAGGGGCTATTTCACGTCAACAGCGCATTGCGCCATCACGGCTATTAATTCCGCTTTCCTACGCCTCGATTTTAGGAGGAATCACCACGCTGGTAGGCACATCCACCAACCTAGTAGTGAACTCATTTAATCTCAGCGCCAGTGGTAGTGAACTTGGCGTGTTCCAATTCAGCCTAGTGGGGATACCCGTTGCATTGATTACACTATGCGTATTGTTGTGGCGCGCGAACGCTCTGCCTCACCACCGCCTGGAAGACACAGACGAGAAACTCTCCTACTTTCTTGCCGCCGATGTAGAAGCCGACTCACCGATGATTGGTGTAAGCATTGAGGAAAACGGCCTTAGAAGCTTAAATGGGCTTTATCTATTAGAAATTGAACGCCAAGGACGTCTAATCAGCCCCGTCGCGCCAGATGAACGGCTTCAAGCCGCCGATACGCTGGTATTTACAGGAGAAGTAAGCAAGGTTCAGGCGCTGCAGCGCTTCCCAGGACTCAATTTATTTGGCCACCAAGCTGATAATTTACTCGCCACCAACTTAGTAGAAGTGGTCATTTCTCACGAGTCAGAGCTCTCCGACAAAACACTACAAGACGTAGATTTCCGAAGTATGTTTAGCGCTGGCGTGGTCGGTATACGCCGTGGTGGTAAACGCCTAGAAGGCCAGCTTGGAAAAATCCCCCTGCGAGTGGGTGACTGTTTGCTCTTAGCCGTAAGTGCAGACTTTCGCCAACACCGAAACATAGACCGCAACTTCCATCTACTCAGCGGCAGCTTCAAACGTCCTCAGCTTACGAAAAATGAAAGTGTTATGACGCTAGGTGGGTTTGCCAGCGTTATTGCACTGGCGACTGCTAACTTGCTGCCGCTGTTCCATGGGTTACTGCTGTTATTAGGCGGCCTACTGCTATTAAAAGTGATTAGTTTGGCAGAATTACGCAGGCGCTTTCCGTTTGAGCTTTGGCTAATCATTGGCTCTGCCCTTGGCATAGCTCAAGCAATGGAAAACTCTGGAGCTGCTGCTGTGTTAGCAGAGGGAATGCAGTGGATGTTTAGCGGTTATGGCGTTTACGCTGCCTTTATTGGCTGCTACTTACTAACACTACTGCTCACCGAAACAGTCACCAATAACGCCGCTGCCGCGCTAGCTTTTCCGATTGCCTGGAGCACCGCCCAAGCCTTTGGTGTTGACCCTATGCCATTTGTGATGGCGGTTGCCTACGGTGCCAGCGCCTGCTTTTTAATTCCCTTTGGCTATCAAACGCACCTGATGGTGTATTCACCAGGGCGCTACAAGATTACTGATTTTTTCAAGATCGGCTTACCTGTCAGTATCACTTACTCGGCTGCGGTATTGGTTATAACACCTATGGTGTTTCCTTTTTAGGGGCACTATGGAACGCAGCACCTAAAAAGCCAGCTCAGCCACTTTGAGGCCATGCCGATCTGCCCACTGCTGGCACAAAGCTTTTAAGGATACATTCATGTCAGCTGTCAGCCACACCTGAGCGGTAGGTGCCAAGCGTGACAGAAGCATGGGTAAAAGCTTACCCAGCAACGCTTCTAGGTGCCTATCTGAAAAATCCGACGCACCAATTATCAACAAGCTGATGCCTTTAAGGCCCCTTAAGGCATGGTCTGATACATCCCCTGCCACTGCATCACAACTGGCTGAACCTGCTAGCGATAGAGATTGTGCCCAAAGCTTCAACCCTTCGTCTTCTAGCTGATCATCTAAGTGCTGGCTGGCCCTGTCATTATCAGTTAAAACAGACACAAAGCCGCACCCTTTGTCTTGATGCAACTTACCAAGGCGGGAAACTAAAGATGTATTACCCAGCACCAACGTGTGTTGCCATATACCACTTCGATCCATCAAAGCAGTTAGTGCTTCAAGTGACTCTCCTTTGACCAATCGGGCATGAGAGGCAGCAAGTTTTCGTTGCGGCGATAATGCAAGATGAAACCGACTCGTCACTTCTAATGCGCTGCTGGGAGCAAACACAACTCTTAACAACTGGCTAGACTCAAATTGGTTTGCTTTAGCAGAAAAGGCACTAAATACACGCTCGCCTTGCCGCCCCTTCACTACTGATAAGCTATCCGGCTGCGCGCCTTGAATGTCCATTAACAGCTGACTGCCGGTTGCACTGCTGATGATCGCCCGGTTACCTTGAATGCTGATCTGCTTATCTTGTGGAAAGTGCCACTGCAAAATTACTTCACGAGGCTGCCCATCGTTACAGTGGAATTGGTCAACCACACTTAACTCGTGCAGTGCTGAATCTAGGGCTACGCGGCGCTTATGTGCCACTTGAGGCAGAACGTTTAAGGCCATTTCTACAAAAGGAAGAGATGGCGAGTCATCAAACGTCGTTACTTCCCAGGCACTCAGACGATGCTCAAAGTCCGCATCATAACCAGCATCCGACACCAGAGGGATATTGTGCGCTGAACGGCTGCGCATATAACGGCGCACTGGGTCTTTACCGCTGTAATTATAGAGACCAGAGTCAATCAACCAATCTTCGCCGCCTGCATAAAGACTAATATGCCCCTCATCCTGCTGGTGATGATACCGGCTAGAACAACCTACTTTCACGATGCAGTGAAGTGCGTTGCGATAATCTTCCTGACCAGGCCATAAATCACGAAACACCGCGTAGCCAGAATGGGGATAAACCACGTTAGATTCTGGCGGTCGCTCCCCCTGCTTCCCGTTCGTCAGCGCATATAACAGGTGTTGATATTCCGGCATGTGGCCGAAAGCATCGCGATACATATTAGACGTAGGCAGCTGCTCTGTATCACCAATCGGCGGTAAAAGACCATCTGGGCGGAGAATATGGGTAATAAAGCGCAGTGCCTTGTGGGCAAACACATCGAACTGACTCGATAGCCCCCCTAGTACCTCTTTGGGATAGTCTTTGATGATTCCCAGAAAAACCTTGAACACAAAAATGTGATAAG
The DNA here is from genome assembly GCF_003989795.1 of Vreelandella andesensis. GTDB lineage: Bacteria > Pseudomonadota > Gammaproteobacteria > Pseudomonadales > Halomonadaceae > Vreelandella > Vreelandella andesensis. Next base: position 139,204 of record NZ_RZHG01000027.1, on the reverse strand, counting down.
CAGGACTGTTTTCAACGTGGACGCCTTCATCAGTAAATGAAAATTCCAGTTCGCTGCTGATTCGCTGCTGTGCAATCTGCTGCCATTGCTTAGCCTGCTCACCTTCAAACACAGTGCCAAGCAACAGTAATACCCGGGCTTGCTCAAGCCCATGGTTAGTATGTTCAGAATAAAAGCTGTCTTTGGCTAGCCAATTGCCGTGTGTTTTAAGTGCCTTTTCCACATACACTAAAAACTTAGCGTTTAGTTTTGCCCAATTAGGCGCATAGCGGCGGCTGTAATAAGCTAGCAATACCAGCTGTTCGGCTCGAAGGGCAGTCGCATGATCATGCCAGATGAACTCAAATGGATACGTTGTATCGGTTTCCAGGTAAGTATCTAACCACGACTCAACTGATTCGCGGGCGAAGTCCAGCACCGCATCATTCTCAGAGGCATGGTGATAAGCCATCAAATAAGATAAAAACGACAACCAATTCAGACGCCACTGCCAACTGCGGTTATCAAGAGGGTTCTGTTCCCAACTGCCCCAACGAGTGAAGTTAACTGGCTTGAAAGGGCCTAGTGTCAAAACTCTGCTGACGAACAGGTCCTTTCCCAGAGTATGATTTCTAGATGCATTTAAAACATATATCAACTTATCAGTAACACTGCTCTCTAACTTCAGAACAGAGTCCGGACTAGCAGCCACATCAATCACCATAAATAATCAAATCCCTAGATATCTTAACAATCAAAAATAATTTATATTTAATAGATAAACAGTGACTAAATAATTATTTTTTTATATCCTAGTAGCTTTAGAAGATCTTGATATCCTTTTAGCATTTCGAGCTCGGTCAAAAATTCAATATTGAAAATTTCTTTATACTTATTATCCACTTTAAAATCCCCGACTGATTCAGCACTTTTATAATACTCATGCCTGGGGTTGTTGACTAATTTATTTGTACTCTTCTCTAGTCTTGCCCAATAAGGAGCCTTATTTCCCCCTATAGAGTGAACCTCATAATTTGTAAAATTATCAAAGGAACGTTACCATAAGATAAATCTAAAAAATTTAAAAAATTATTTTTATGATTCTCATCAAAAACAATTTCGTCCATTTTAATCAGCATGCCATTCGCTGAATTTTTAAAAAAATCGGAGTAGGTAAGATAAAAATAATTAACTTCCTCTTTTGCATAATCTAAAAATTTAGCCTTATCACCTTGGATGGCATTAAATACTGAAGAAAGTGCTTCGCTGTTGACTCCTAAAGACTCGCGCTTGTTATAAAACCGTGAAGCCAGCAATCGTACAGGATGTTTAGAGGCAATTAATGTATAATCAATTTTTGTATCATGGAAAAATTCTAGCTTTTTGGAACTATCTACAAAGGTAGATATTTCAGGGTGATGCTTTTGAAAAACATCATATATATCTTGAAGTGTATCAGATTTATTATCTTTCAACTCCATCAGAAGATTTCTTGTCCAATATTTACAGTCCATGCCACAGAAATCACACTTAGGATTCGCTATATTCTTATTCTTAGCACCATATTTTTCAACATAACTATACAAAAGCCTGTGAACTTCCGAGCCAAAAAACCATCCATCCGAAGTGTTTAAAATATATCCTAGAACAGTGGTTCCAGAATAAGATGGGCCGAGTATTTGAACTTTTTTCATATAGGGCTCCAACGTCTCTATTTTTAAAACACTATCAATGATTGTTAATTTTTAGAATTACAAAAGATAAACCGAAAAGTCAGTTTTTTTATCACTCGACATGTACACAAGCAAATCAGCATGACCGACCGCTCTACGATCTTCATTAACGCGATAAGATTCTTCCACTATCCATTCTCCGGAGCCAGTCACTTCAACCTTTACAATTTTTTGATTACCAACCTTTGAAAATAAAAAAACGACCTGACCCTCTATCAAAGCATAAACATCGGACAAAAGAAATTGATGCCTTACTTTAGAAACAGCTTTTATTATTCCTTCAACAGAGTCTGATATCAAAATTTTATTTTGTGAAATTACAACTTCACGAGCTAGTGTGAAACCTCTTTGTCTAGCGCTTTTTGCTACAACGCTTACAAAATCGGTGCTAAGCACTTTTAAATCAGAGCCGGAAGGATGGTCACACACATCAGACCATTCATGGTTTTCGATCCAAAAATTGGAGTGCCACCTTTCTGATTTAAATTTTTTTATTTCTTCCCATGTTTTAAAATCGGTATACCCCGGATCGTCAAAAACAATAAAATTCTTATGAAAAAGAAATATTGAAAGCTCATCATTTTGTTTATGAACATGAGAGTGCCAACCCGACACTAGTGATAAATGGGTCAATTTAGTTGGCCATCTATACGAAAAATACCCTGCTCTAGAATAAAAACTACCTGACATATTTGAAAAAGGAGACAATGCTTCTTTGGGATCCTCATGACCGTATACTTTATGTAATATTCTTTTGTTAGGAAGGCGAAATGAGTCACCTAAGGGGATGTACTGTCCATTATTCAACAAAAAGAAACCTAAAAATTCTTTACTTTTTATCACGATATTATCTATAATATAATTCAAACGACTATCTTTAGGCAGTAGCAACTTAATCTCAGAAATGATTTCTAAATTATATTCTTGATATGAAACGGAGTGCTCTAAACACACGCCCTCACCGTCGTACATTTTTTGAAGAGTTTCACCAAGTCTTTTAAAAACTTTATTTAGCGTTAAACGATTAGAAGAAAACTCGGAGCGCAGTGCTTTTATAATAGCAACATCAGCCATCAATCCATGATTGTTATTTTGATAAACATGATCCGAAAGGAGCGTTTTTATATCTTCTTCTAAAATATTAGAAAGGCTTACCAACACTATATTATCTATTTTAAATTTCTTCTTTAAATCTTTTAGCACATCAATTCTTATAGCTGTAGTGTGATCCCCAGTTCTAGTATTGTAATATTTATTCTTTTTTCTATCTCTAAGATGATAATTATAAAAATCAACAACAATATCTTTTTGTAATTTTTTTTCCAATGATGGAAGCCATCTCAAGCTATTAAGATGATGCTGCCAATTTTTTGATTTGTAAGGGTCTTGGCTCCAATTAATCGGAAAAATAATTTCCCTAGAAGGAAATGCACTGTGCTTTAAAAAAAAACTTTTGCTTGATACCTCATCTTTTTTTTTAGGAAATACATTCTCGATATCGACATTCGGAAAAACACTTTCGTAATTTTTTTGATCTAGAATTCCGCGGATTATTTTCACCTCTGATTCAGCGCTCAGAGGACCATGCCCACTAATAGGATCGTCATACTCAATAAATTTAACACTTTCAAAATAAGTCAAATCCGTTTTTTCTCTCCACTTTTTGTAGTGATTGAAGTAATGAAAATCATCGACCTTATTTTGTGCATATACTAAATTAAATGCACCACTATGCCCGTTTATGGTGAATCGATTCTGAGTTTCACCAGCATTTTTCACATAATCAAAATCACCACAAAATGATACGTCTACCAATTTCTGTAATGTCTTAGCATCGTAATTCCTAATATCAGTTTGAACATTTGACATATAAAGCGTTGATTTCGGGGTAACCTTAGCAAGATAAAAACCCAGAATACCGCCTCCACTAGTTCCATAGTAAAGAATTTTAGCAGGATTTATTTGAATTTCTTTTACGAATTCTCCCCATAATTTCGCGACTTCCAAAGCATAAAAACGCCCCCTTTCACCTTGAAACCAAGCCAGATTCATTTCACTATCTTTAAACAATGTGGGATCAAAACATGAAATACAGTTATAGTCTTCTAAAAAACCAAAATACTTTGATCTTTGAAATATAGGAACAGACTTACCTCTTATAGTTCGCCCTGGAGTAAAAAAAACAACAGGAGAATGAAATTCGTCTGTCAAATTCCATTTAAATGGGTATATTACTCCATTCAGGTATATAAAGAACTCGCCATCTTTAACTTCCTTATAAGCGCTTAAAAAATCTGGATAAACTTTTCCCGAACTATAACCATGGCGAATATTTTTTTTCACAAACCTCATCCTAAATATTATATATTTAAACAACAACTATATTTAGCTCATATTTACCCCTGAGCTGCAACAACTGCCACTAATTTTTTTCCTATCAAGTCAATATCAAAGTAATCTTTAGCAAAACTAAAAACTTTTTCTGCATTGCAGCTATTAGCCGCTATGCCCTCTACAACGACATTAGTACTTGTATAGATCCACTCTTTCGGATAAATCTCATCCGCGCCTTCCCATGGCAATACAATGGGGGTACAGCCACTGGCAGCGCCTTCGGCTACCGCTAGGTGGAAGCTTTCGTGATCGCTTACTGAAAGAATGAAATCAACCCCTGCGTACCACTGGGGCATATCATTGCCATGCGGGTCAAAGATCACGGCATCTTGAAGCAGCGGGTCCTCTTGTAAGCGACGATACTGCTCTTCATACCAAGCCATTTCTTCGGGCCGGTGCATTACCATCCAAGCAAAGTCTTCCGGCCGCTTCCCTTTCACCCGTAAGGTGTAACCGGTATCTTCCTTGCGCAGTTCTTTCAGGATATCTAACGCCCGGTCTAAGCGTTTGCTTTGTGGCACCATACCAACCAAGCCTAACACTTTGCCATTGGTGGGTTGACGCGGCACCGCCTGCATGGCGTCGATATCAACGCCGTTGTAAATTACTACACCGTTTTTCTTCAGTGCAGGGTTACGCTGCTGGGCGTTACGCAGCATATGCGGGCCTACAAATATCACCTTATCAAACGCATCGAAGGGCACTTGGTCAAACAACACATTGCGCAGTTCCTGAGCGTGTAACCGCCCTACCAATCGTTGCCCTTTGACTTTGTGCTTGGCATACCAAATAGCGTTACCCAGGGTCCATTCACAGAAGACCGTATCGGCTTGGCGCACCAAGCGTTTACTGGTGGTTTCGTTGTGCTGGTTATGGCCGGTCCAGAAATCTAGCAGTATCCGCACCCCTGCTTTCGTGAAGTATGGATAAAACGGCTTGATAAACTTGAGATCGTGCCCGGCAATCACGATGGTCTTCTTCGGCGGCACATCGGGTGCCTGGGCATGCACCTGAGGCGGCTTGCGAAGCGTTAAGGTTGACTGACGCGATGCCCACTGCTGTAGCTTGGAAAGTACCATTTCCGTGTCTGGGCGAAGTAACTGTAACGACGTATCAATTGAAGAATTTTCCACCGCTACCCCCGGCCAGCCACCTTCTTCAAGCACCGCATTACGGCTGAAAGCAATTCGTTTATGCGGGGCATAAAAGGTTGGCCAGATAAGGTCTTCCAGGTCTTCTGCTTCCAACCCTTCCAATGCACGGGGGTTGGCCAGTAACCAAAGCGACCCAGGCGCCGCGCGCTCGCCATCCGGCGTTGCACAGCGAATACCTTCTGCTTCTAGTTGGGCGCGAGTGCCTGCCTGCCATTCACGGCTGATAATACTCGCCGGGCGAACCGTCTGAGCTAACACGCGCTGTGCGCTAGCCGGGGTGATTTCAGATGTATATAAGGAATAAGCCGGTGGCTCGGGGGCTTGAATAACCATACCGGCAGTGCGCAGCATCTGGGTCAGGCGTAGCTCTGTGGTGTGGGCGCGCATGACTGCACGGGCACTTTTCAGCGCCACACGCCAGCGGTACGCAGGGTACTGCATCAGGTTTTCAAGTGCCTGGGCGGCATCGCTTTCAGTACGCACCACATGCCCAACCCCTTCCAGATAGCGGTTCATACCCAAGGCCGGGCCGGAAATCAACGGCGACCCACAGGCCGCGGTTTCTACCACGCGCCGCGAAAACATCGTCGGGGAATCTAACACCGAATTGACGTTAATTTGCACCGGGTGCGCTTTGTAGGCTTGAATCATCTCTTCATAGCTGAGGCTACCTGCCACATAGTTACCCAGGCCGCCGGGATATTTATAGGGCGATGCGGGGTCATCATGCTGGCGATCATAGAGCGTTAGGCCTAGAGGCGCTGCCGCGCTCATGATCTTGTCCATGTACTCGGTGCGCTCTGGGTAGCGCTTGCCATAATACGTACCGCCATACGCGGCCGTTGGCTGCCATTCACGAGTAGACGGCAGCAAGTTATGGATTTTCGGGGAGGCATAGAACGGTGCACTACTGGCGGTTTGCGTCAGCGCATCAGGCGTGGTGAGGTAAGGAATAATCCGCCGACTGTCAGTCGTAAACACATGATCACACTTAGCGGCGGTTGCGCGGAAACGGTCAAAGTGAACCGGGTCTTCCTTATTCCAGAACAGCGACGGAATCCTTTTGCCCCGACAATGCGCCAGCAAGGCATCTAGCGCTGCAAATTCATGCACGCTGTAGTGCCCAACTTGACGGAACCACTGCCAATCATTGCCCTTCCAGGCAGACTCAACAAACAACGCATCAATCGGTTGTGCCTTAATCTGCTCACGCCAGTTATCCGGTGAAAGCGGCACCACCTTGACGGCGCTGGCCAGCGTGTCGGTCGTAAACGTATCGCCAATTAACCCCAGGGTTAGCTGCGCCAACGTTTTAGCCTTCACTTCACCTTTAGCGGTTTGTTTGTGTGGACGCGCCACCACGGATTCACGCAACTGCTGCAAGCTACGGGCATAAATACTGGTGACGTGATTCCAGGTACGCTCGCGATCAACCCATGCACGCGCCGCGTTGCCCAGGCGCTCACGCTCGGCGGGGTTGCTGATAAGCGCTTCAATGGCATCGCTTAACGCTGCTGCGTTGTCTTTTTCGAACAACCGTGCACGTTCGCCCCCTGGCCCCGCCATGACGTGATGGGGCGATACATCGGAAAGCACCACCGCTTTCCCCATTGCCATGGCTTCAAGCGGTTTGAGCGCCGACACCATTTCGGTAACTGCCGAAGAAAGCCGCGGTATTGGCATGATATCCATGCACGATAAATAACGTGGCACTTCCTCAAACGCTACCCGCCCGGTGAAGCGGCACTGATTTTCAATGCCTAAGGTTTTAGCGGTGGCTTTAACGGTATCAATAACCTTGCCATCCCCCACCAGCACAAAAACAAAGTCCTGCCCCCGTTCCTTCAATTTGGCTAACGCTTCCAGCAGCAGCTCTAGCCCTTCATAGGCAACTGCGCTACCTGCATAACCAATTACCGGCACCTCTGCAGGCAGCTTAAGTTGGCGCGCTACATCGGTATCTGCAGGCCTGGGGGTAAAGCGCTCGGCATTCACCGCGTTAGGCACTACCGTAATACGCTCACGCGCGACGCCCCAACTGGCCAGTTCATCGGCCAACTCTTCGGTCAAGGTAATGACAAGATCTGCCTCTAGGGCAGCCTGTTGTTCCAGTTCACGCATCAGCTGGTAACGTTCAGAGCCTGCCCACTCAGGCTGAGTCGATGCTTGCGTGACTTCCCACAGCCCGCGCACTTCATACACAAACGGCAAGCCCAAGCGGCGCGCCGCCATCAAGGCCGGCAGTGCCGTAATATGGTTTGAGGCTGCCACCAGCATTTCCGCCCCGCTGGTTTGCGCTTCACGCAGATAGTGGTCTGCCGCCTCTGCGAGGTAGAGATCCAACGGGGTTTTGGCAAGATCCCAGCCAGCACACGCCGCATACGCTACGCCGTCAACCGTGGTTTCATGGTAACCACGGGCCAACCCCTTAGCGCCCCCATCCCACGGAAAACCAGGGCGCGTCGTCGCACGAACGTTCCAGCCGGACGCCTGTAAACCCACCGCAATACCATGAGAGCGAGTCGAATAGCCGTTAGTGGCGTGGGGAACCGACTGGTGTAAACAGTACAACACTTGTTGGCGGCGGCTCATTAGCCCGGCGTTGGGCTGGCGAGGCGGCAGCGCCACCCCACCTTTAAGGTGCGCTAAACCCGCGACAAAAGCCTCGAAATCGCGCTTGGGTTTATCAAATTTAACCCCTCGAGCTTGCAGGCTTTTTAGCGCCAGCAGCGTATCGGTTAAACGGCCTTCTTTATAAAACCACTGGCTGGCAGTGGAATAATCAACCTCTTCTAGCACTTCCACCCCTTGCAGGGGGTGCGGCAATGCAGGCGCAGGTAGTGTGCCTTGCGCGACCGACGCCAGGGTTTCTACCATTCCCTGGGTCAGGCGGCTAAACGTCAGTACATTAGGGTCTAACCCTTGAAGAACAGCATTACCCTGCACGCTCGCTTGTTCAGTGTTCTGTTCGTTGCTTAGTTGCTCAACGCGGACATCTTCCAGCACCTGGGCCATGGCTGCGACTAACGCCCCAACATCATTCGCCTTGGCAAAGCTAACGCCTTTGACTACCGGGCAGGCAGCTTCTAACGCAGGCAGCTTCGACATGACCAGCCGCTTGCCATACGCCAGCGCTTCCAATGCTTTTGTGGGTGGCACCAGCTCGCATATCGGCAGCGGCTTGCGCGGAATAACCACACAGTCCATCAGCGCGTAATACGTTGCCAGTTGCTCACCAGTCGCTTGGCCTACCTGAATAAGCCACGGCTTATCAGCATCACGCTGTTGATCACTTACAGTGTTTGTTAACGGCTGTTCATCCCCTACCAGCAGCAACTTAATATTAATGCCTTTGTTTACCAGCGCTTTACAAGCTTGAAACAGCACATCCAACCCTTCATAAGCATGAAAGCTGCCTATGTAACCAATAACGTTATCACCCTCCCAGATTCCCAACCGACGCTTCAGCGCGGGGTCGATAGGTTGAAGGGTGGGCAACTCACGCAGGCCATTCGGCACAACACTAATACGCCCTGGCTGAACGCCACGCTTGATCAGTTCTGCCTTCATCGGGGCATTAAGGGTAAATACCTGGGTGGCTTCACGCGCAATAAAACTATCCCGCGCCGCTTCTTCCCGAAAACTTAACGTGTGGGCATACCCGGGTTCACGGGCATCGGTGGCAAGCTCCCCAAACCCCCGCGCCTCAAAACAAAACGGCAACCCCAGCCGCTTAGCCGCTACCCAGGCAGGCAGCGCGGTCACCCAGTTAGACGCCGCCACGACAACCGCAGGACGGTACACCCGAAAGCGTTCGACAAAACATTCAACGCTGGCATTTAAATTAGCCACCTGACCCTGCGGCACCACGCCATGAGGCCAGCGGGAATGAACGTAGGTTACCCCGTTCACCGCGACGTCGGGCGAGAGATCGCGTTTAGCATAAAACGCCCATTGGCACCCGGGGCGAACAAAGCACAACACCTCTAACCACTGATGGTTCAGTGCTTCCGCAATTCCCTGCGTGCGAACCGCCTCACCATGGGTCGCGTCGTACTGGCCATGATTGACGACGTAAGCCACCCGCCCAGCAATCGGCTTAGCAATTGAGGTAAGGCGATGCTGCGCTAACTGTTCCGCGTGCTTAATCAGGGCGTCCATGTAATACCTGGTCAAAAAGTGAAAATTACTTACTATAACAGTGCTTTATTTCGTTTAATCCTCAACAGATATCATGACATAACAGTAAAGAGATCGTATCCAGCCGATTCAACATGCTCTCAGCCTCTGCTGCGCTTTTCTAGCAGGGAGAAATCTAGCCCTAAAGCGCATTCGGGGGCTACCCCATTCACAGCGGCCGGTATACTGAAGTTAAGACCTGCGGGCTGAGATGACTCGGTAAGCATGAAAGAATCAGGCTCGACTTCGATCTCTTCGATCATACGGTAGTCATCTGCATAGACCTCTCGCAGCCGAGCTTCCGTAGCAGGCGTTAGCAGTTGGCTCAGTGACGGCAATAATTTGCCTCGCGCATACTTCTTGCGGAAGTAGATCGCCGGGCAGTCAGGATCGGCCCAAGCCAGCGGCACGCTACCCTTGGTGGTGCTGTTGGTGGGCTCCTTGAATACCCGATCGCACAGTTCGGCAGGCAGCAGTTCGCACATCTCATGATAGACATTATCCATGCGGATCACCTTGTTATAGGTAATCGGCAACAGATGCCAAACCTGCGGGTAGAGGTGGCCGTCAACCTCTTCCCAACGCTCGGTCTTCAGCAACACGACGTATTCTTGAACGAACTCGTCGAACGTCAGCAACGCCGGATCACGTCCCACTACTTTTTCCAACCGCCTGAGCAAATCCTCTGCTCCATCTTGCTGTATGACTTTATTCTTGTAGGTCGAGAAAACCCGGTCAACCGGGTCTCGGTAGACAAACAACTTAGTGCTAAAGCGCTTGTCTATCTCTTCAGGCGTCAGTTCTTTAACTTGGGCATGCTTTATCAGGCAGTGGATAGAGGGAAGGTCACCGGAGCAGGCACCAGGGTACAGCAACTGAAACAACTTCTTAAACGAGGTGGAGGCGTTCTTCCGGATATAGGTGAAAAAAAAAGAAACGTCTTCGGCTTCAAAAAAAAAATCCGGAGAAAAGTTCGTTTTGTTTATTGGATTATTTGATTTATATATCACGCGCAAAAACCTCACCTATGGCTGCAGCAAGCATTGAATTGATACAGCATGCGATAGACCCATTCTGGCCACCCATACTTGCCAATTATCAACTTCACTCCAACCACTCAAGAAAACAAAATCCAGTCCAGCGACACTGGCCGCTTGATAATCGTACTTGCTGTCACCCAGAAACAGTGCCGGCTGCTGGATGTTGCCAGAAACCAGCTCACGGGCCAGGATCTCGTCCTTGGTATCCGGGCTGCCAAAGATACCGCCATCGAACCAATCGACGATACCACGCTGGGCAAACACGTCGCGTAGTTCAGCTTGATCACCACCGGAAACTATCAGCCAGCGGGCATTGGGTGTTTGCTGGCGCAGCGTTTCCAGGCCGGGGGCCATATCACAGCTCAGCAGACCTTCGCGAACATGGTCGGCATACACCTGCAGCAGCTCCTCCAGGTAGGGGCCCTGCTGCAGATTGGCATGAGTCGGGGCAATTTGCTCCAGAAAGTAAGCGAATTTTTTGTAACGTGATATCCCGCCGTTGGCAACGTGGTAGTCGACCATGGCCTGCGCAGCGCTCTCGCCATAAGGCAAGGTAGTCCGGTAGAAGGCCTCAGTCTTGACCTTGTTGGAGTCGAGCACTACGCCATCGCAGTCAAAGGTTAACGAATGATATTTACCTAGACGCACACTAACTCCTAAAAAAATCAGGCAACGAACTCTCACCAAAAATACTAGCGATGTAGTCCAAAACTTCGGAGTCATTTTTTATAATCTCTCTGCAGAAATCACTTGATTCATTCCATCGCTGCAAAACAGATTCACGCTCATCAATTTCCAGCCCACTAAAACTACTTCCTTTACCTGCATCTGACACAAAGTCGACATTTTTATCTCTGTTTATGAAACCTAAAGACTTTGCCAGAGCATCTCGATACTCTCTATCTTTAACCCATCTATCAAAAATTACTGGGAAAAATTCACCCCTAGTTATAGAAGATGGATTAGAAGTTAGAAACGCATAGCTTTTCCAGTTAGACAACCTTTTTTTCAACGTAGAGTAAACCCAGTCATCATTTTCTTTTTTATATTTCATCTCCTTCCAGAGCATCTTTTCTGCAGAAGGCAGCATATTTATAGGGTTCCTCAAAACAAATAACTTTAGGCACTTCTGCGGAGGGCCAAAAACAGAAACAATGGGATTCAAAATTGACTCTTCGTTAAAACGCCTGACTGGATAATTTTCAGAACTAACCAGAAGGCGACCTCCTATACTCTTGAAAAAATCAACATACTCTTCATTAATTACTATTTTCCCATCAATTCTCTCAGCATAAGCCTTTACCTCAGTAGGAAATGATACTCCTGACCTGTTTTTTAAAAGAGGTCCTCCAGGCCTAACATTATTAAAAATTAAAAGGTCGTCTGGAGACAACCCTGCCAACCAGTTAATCACCGCATGATTACCGCTGCGCTGAAGCCCAAAAAACAACCAAACGTCATAATGCATACAGGGAAGCCTTTAATAAGAATTATTTGCTAAAGCCGTTTCAACTTTAACTACGTCCTCGGGCACGTCTACCGCCAGGCTGCCGGGCTGAGTTTCCACCATGAGAATGGCCTTACCCAACTCCAGGAAGCGTAGGATCTCAATGTCTTCCGCGTGCTCCAGTTCGCTCTTACGACCAAAGCCTTGGAAGGCGGCTAGCTCGTCGCGAGTGAAGGCGTAAATGCAGACCTGCTTCTTATAGCGCTTTGGGGCACACTTGGCATCCTTGAATCCTGGCAGCGCAACACGCGACATGTAGACCAGCTCGTCGCGCTCGTTAGTGATTACCTTGGGGATATTGATGCTGTGGGGATCTTCGTTGTCGCCCACCCAGCTAACGCCGTTGATGATGGCATCCATATGAGCCAGCTTAGCATCGCGCACCTTAAGAATATCCGCGGGATCGGCTAGCGGTTCATCGCCTTGGACGTTGATATAGAGGTCTGCCGGTATCTGCTCCGCGGCCTGAGCCAAGCGGTCAGTTCCCGTCAGGGCGTCGTCGGTGGTCATCACCGATTGAAAGCCGGCGGCTTCAACGACTTCAGCAATACGCTGGTCTTCGGTAGCAACATAGACATTCTCGGCGCCAACGGCACGGGCCGAGAGTTCGGCGACCCAAAGAATCATCGGCTTGCCCAGCAAGGGCACCAGCGGCTTGCCCGGATAGCGACTAGACCCATATCGGGCGGGAATCATGACCACACTGCGCATAGCGGCCTCACTCATAGTGTAAGAGGAAAGGAAAAGAGCCGACGGGAACACGCGAACTCAGAGAGCGTAGACCGACTCGCTATGTAACCCATAGCGGGTCGGCGTAATGGCGATCATCGGCAGTGCTCCCTCAGCCGCCTGGTATTGCTCCAGCAGCTGATGCATTTCGCGGCTTCGCGGGTCATCGGCACCGTAGCCGTCAAACCCAGCCATCAGGATACGGCTTGCTTCGCCACTGGTCGCAACCGCCAAAGCATAAGCAACAACAAGCGAGGTCGGTGTGGTGCAGTGCATCTCTGAAAAATCAAAGCTATCCGTTTGGACATTGAGGCCAAAATCTAGCACCTCCTTATTTCCCAGCGAGTCGCGCACATCCGTCGGCAGCATGGAGTACGGGGTGATCAGCGGTTGGGGTAAGCGCGTATGAGACTCGCAATCCGCCAGCAAGCGCACCGGATGACATGCCACCCGCAGGTCGATCAGCTCGGCATCGATGGCGCTCTGGGTATTGAGAGCCAGCACTAGCGGCTTGCAATCACGGATATAGCGCTCCAGCGCTTCGCGGTGGCGAGCCACACCGGGGCCGGTGCCCAACAGCAGCACGTCGCGCCCAGCAAAGCGCTTTTTGGGTGACCACTGGCCGGTAGGGTCACCGCGATAGAAATGGCGTGCCGCGTCCAGGGTGTTGAGGCTGAACTTCTTGCCCCCTTCTACCCGCAGGTGCTCAATCACCGCCAACACATCTTCCTCACTGTAGCGGGAGTCGCTGAGCATCTCCTGGATGTAGGTGGGGTGAATGCCGTACTTGCCCGCTAAGTAGTAGTAAGGGTTAGTACCCCACCCGTAGTGGGCCTGCATAGGCTTAAAGTGCTCACGCAGCAATACCATCAGCGGCACCATATTGACTGGCTTGCCGCGGCGCTCTGCCATCTCAATGGCCAACTCCTCGGTGCGGGCATTGCCCGGCCCTCGACCCATGCCGGTGACGGTGGAATCAACCCAGGTCACGCCTTCATCCAGCGCACGTAGGGTATTGGAGAGCGCCAGACCCAGGTTATCATGGGTGTGGATACCCATGGCGCCCTTCCACTCGCTGCGGAACCACTGGATGATCTGCGCCGCTTGGTTAGGACTCATGCTGCCCATGCTGTCAGCAAAGTAGAGTGAATCCATCGGGTAGGCATTGGCCAGACGGGCGAGTGCCTTCACCTCTTCTTCGGTGCGATCCGCCACCTGCATCAGGTTGAAGCCGACCTGATAGCCACGCTCCTTCAGCCACGTCACGGCGGGAAGCGCCTCCTCGAATTCATGCACGTGACAGGCAATACGCACAAGAACTACGGGAGAGTCTTCCGCCGCATTGGGGAACAAGCGCTCCAGCGCCTCTTGCTGGGGAACTTCGCTCACCAGTTCGTTACCATTGACCATCACGCCCACAGTCAAACCAGAAGGAATCGTCAGGCTGCGGATAAACTCATCGGTGGTGAAGGCACAGGGTCCCTGGAAGCCCTGGTTTTTCAAGGTGCGAAAACCCAGTTCCACTACGTCTACTCCTGCGGCCTGCATGGCATCGAGGTACTGGTGGATCAACTCGGGATGAAAATCCCAGGCGTTATAGTAGCCGCCATCACGAAAAGTGCAGTCAAGTAAAAAATTCATAACTATAAACCCACCTCATTAAAACCGGAAGAGCTGATAATCTTCAGTCCCTTATCCATAAAACCCGGGCATTTCGTCAAGTTAATTCTCGATGATGCGTGCATGATTCTAGATGGATTCCATCTCTCTTTCCTAAACCTCTCACCATTAACCCACTCAACACCTGAAAGCATAACTTCAATAGCATTATTAGCACTTGCCAAATCTGAAAAGTGAGATGAGCTGGGTAGTTTCCCCCTCTCCATATTTTCCACAATCCTCTTATATATAGCAATCCCACTACTAGCAACATCTAACTGACGAGAATAATTGCCACACACAAAATTAATTGCAGACAAAAACAAAAGCGTCTTAAATATATTTAGTGAATAGGATTCTTTAAGATAACCGGCTGCAGAAATAATATTAAAATCTTTTTCAAGATCACTCAATAATAACTGCAAAGGGTGCTCAGAAAAAATCAACCAATGCCACCTGGATGTAATTAAAGATATGACAAGCTGAAACTCATCCTGACGAACGTTCTTATCTTTAAATTTAGCCTCGGAGTCAATCTCTAGTCGATCCAAAAGTTTTTGAATACATGACTCATAATAAATAAAATGAGGATGCGAAGCATCGCTCATCTCTATTTTCTTATATGTATAAACAGATAATGTAGAAGAAAAAACCTCTAAACTAACACTTGAAGATAGAATCTCATCGCAAATTTCGCTAACTTCATTTTTTGACAAGACTCGCTTAGAGTTAAATATATTTTCCCTATATAACTTTTCTGCTTTATTCATTTCGCAGCAACCTTCCATCTAGCTTCTCAGCAACGTTATCGAATCCATACCTAGAGTAAATGAGCGTCCTATTCGCCATAAGCTCATCTTTTCTTTCTTCCAAATCCAAACTTTTAAAAGCGGCGATTATTTTTTTAGCAGCATGAGCATTTTTGACTTTCCAACACTCAGAGTAAATACTCTCAGATTCTTCCCAAGGCCAAATCACTGGATAGCATCCAGAAAGTACTCCGTCTGCTACCGCATAGTGAAATGACTCAAAGTCACTAGGTGAAAGAATATAATCCACACCCTCATACCAAAGCGGCATATCGTTTCCCCAAGGGGCAAAACTCACTTTGTCTTTTACCAAGGGTTCACTATTTATTTTATCGTAGCAACTATTATAATACTCAAGCTCAGGAGAGCGGCTAGCCGAATGCATAAAATCATATTCTTCTGGTCTCGGCCCTTTGATTACTAACTCTGCATTGTACCCATCCTGTCTTAGCGCTAGCAAAAGATCAATAGCTCTATCAAAACGTTTTCTTTGCGGGACGATACCAACCATTCCAAGCACTATCTTTCCTTTATTACTATTTTTTCGACTTTCCGAAATAGTAAACTCATCATCGAAAACAAAATTTGGTATATGAACAGATTTACTTGAAGCCCAGCCAAATATTTTTTCAGCTTCTTGTCTAACACGCTCACTTACAACGATAAATTGGGTAACATTACTTTGCTCAATTTTTTTACCAAACTTTTTGGCTCTCGGATTTATCTCTTGAAGATGAACCCTAACGAACAAAGGTTTTTGTTCAACATTATTAGTAGAGTACCAAACTGCATTAGCCAACCCCCATTCACAAAAGACTTTATCGCTCCAACTAAGAAACTCTTTGCTTCTTTTCTCGTTTCCAGGACTCCCCCACTCCCATTCATCGAACCTAACATGGGCACCCTTTGACTTTAAGAAACTATAGTACGCGTCAATAAATTTTCTATCATGTCCTGCGAAGACTATTTTCTTTTCATCAAAAGAAGACTTTCTATTAATAACCTTACCAACTTTAACTGAGGCAACTGTAATTGAGTGATTACTTAATACTTTCTGAGCAATTACTGAAGTGTCAAAAGCATCTAAAGCTTTCGAATTCATTATAAGTTTTTCAAAATCATCGACAGATGAAACAAAAAATGGGTAATCTTTCCCCAACAAATTCTGATGGATCAAGCTAGGGTAGTTGATCGCTCGAGCACCACAAGCAACGGCTTCAACTAGCTTAGTTGAAAGCTCAAGAACAGATTCTTCGAGTTCTTTGGGTCTATAGCACCATACGAAATCAGCTGCAGCAAGGTGCTCTAACACCTCTTCTCTTGGCAATCCTGGTATATGACAGACACTTAACTCTTTGAATCTTTTTTGAATTAAATTTCTAAACTCTTTCACATTATTACCGGGAGCTGATATTTTATTTGCAATTACCGTAAGCTTTATATCGAATCCTTTTTCCTTAAGCCTTTCAGTCCAATTAAAAAGTTCAATAACACCCCATGCAGGGGTTATTTTTCCGGCATAGACAATATTCACTTCCTGCCCTTCAATGGCTTTGGGGCGCCTGAATTCGATTTTCGGCAAGGGAGGCGGAATAAGTGTTGTTTTAATGTCGAATTCAGATAACTCTTTAAGCTTTTCCTTAATTTCAGGAGTTTGCACAAAAAACTCGTGCACTTGCCTGGAAATTTGCTTAACAGAATGTTCCTGCTCACGTGTTATGGTTAACAAATTATTCTCGTAGCTGTAAAAATCAGTCAGGTATACAAAGGAACGATGCTTGAACTGTCTCGTTCTATGTAGTTCTACTGCTGCCGACAGCCCTCTTATAACAACATTTTTTATAGTCGGAAGATAATTATCTATAATACGCAAGCATTGGATAGACTGCATAACATCCAGAGCAATGGCTCCCTCTCCTAAAAAGTCAGAAGGCTGGAGAATAATTAGATTATCAACGGACTTCAAAGAGTCAAATATCTGAAAGTTCCGAACACCTTCTTTCATGAAAAGTATGGTTTTTTGTTGTGATGCTAAAATTTGCGCCATTGATGATAGCCATATAGAAGATCCATCAATGACATTAAGTGTAATATCAGCATAAAGCAGGCATTCTACGTCCAGCAACGATGGATGATTAATCAAAAATCGCTGCAGCGACTCTTCAATCCCATTAGCTGTTGTCTTTTCTATTTTCTTATTTTTTATAAATACTCTCTCCCCACTTTTACAGCCAAACTTAAGCAAAGATATCGATATTTTTACTTCTCCGTCATCATTCTTAAATTCAAAAAAATTCCCCGTGGTCTCATTGGGATACAAGTACTTAAACCAATGACTGAAGTTACCGGACCACAAATATCCATACTTTGAAAGGTCAAGCACTTCACCTAAAGCGCTTTTGGCTTCAACCAAAAGAATTGACTTTCTTCCCTTGACACCTTTTCCTATCACCTCGCCAGAGAGAGATAATATCTCTCCTTCATTAAGATCGTAATTTTCCCATTCAACTTTTTCGTGGAGCTCTTCGGCACTCTTAGTTGCAAGCTTAGTTAGAGACTCAGCATTTTTGGGATCTGATCCAGCAGACAGACTAGCAATGCTTTTTGTAGCCATCAGCTGGACCGACTGTCCAAGAATTGGCTGGGTAGCAGACCCACTCTCCTTCCCCTTCAATGCCCTCACCATCGGCTCGGTGTGCGCCGAGAACAGTAGCTTGGCACTCGGCTTTGGCGCAGGCAGCTTCAGTGACCCCTGAAGGGCTGTCGCCAGGCTTGTAGCATTACCGGCCTCGAACGTCACTACGCCCTCATACGTCTGGGCGTATTCCGCCAGGGGCGCCACATCGGAGACCACCAGCCGCTTGCCATAGGCCAACGCCTCGGCGGCTTTCATCGGCGGCACGAGTTGGCACACCGCCAGGGGATTGCGGGGGATCACCACCGCATCCAGCAGCGCGTAGTAGCCCGCGACCTGCTCATGGGGCACGCGACCGACCTGAATCAGCCAGGGAGGGGTATCCGTCAGGCCGGTGTCGGCTATGTCGGCAGCTGAAGCGCCGCTCTTGTTTTTTAACGTCAGGGGCTGGTCATCGCCCACCAGTAGCAGCTTGAGTTTTTCGCCCTTTTGCACCAGCTCGGTGCAGGCTTGTAGCAGCACATCCAGACCTTCATAGGGGCTGAAGCTACCGATATATCCAATTACTTTTTCGCCTTCACCAATACCCAGCCTTTTTTTAAGCGTTGGGCTTACCGTTTTGATAGCTGGTAGTTGACTCACTCCATTAGGCACTAATGCAATACTGTCTGCCTTTATTCCTCGCTTAATCAACTCGTTTTTCATTAGCTGGTTAAGCGTAAAAACTCTCTGAGATTGTTTAGTTAGGAACGTTTCACGATCAGCTACTTGCTTAAGCTCAAAAAGTTCACTATGGATCGGCTCGGCTTTATCACGAATCAAATCCCTAAATCCTCTCACCTCACTATAAAATGGTAACCCTAGTCGTTTAGCAGCAATCCAAGCTGGTAGGCCAATTAACCAGCTAGTTTCTGCCAACACTGCGCTGGGTCGAAAGACACTGAATAGCGTTAAAAAATAGTCAACACTGGCATCGAGTTCAGCATTTTCGTTATTGCGCACAGCGCTATGTGGCCAACGGCTGTGAATATACCTTACTTCTTCATATGATGACTCTGGAGAAGTCTTTGCTAACTCTCTTGGGCAGTAAGGCCCGACAAAGCAGAGTGCCTCAAGCCCACATTGGTTAAGTGCCCTGGCTATGCCATGTGTGCGTATTGAGTAACCATCGTTCGCATTGGCATGACTCACTACATAAGCGACACGCCCTTCTATCGGCTGGGCAATGGGTTTTTGAGCTTGGCTCGCAAGCTGTTGGGCGTGGTGTAACAAGTCATCCATGTATCTGGCCGTGAGTAATAGGTGGTGAATAGTGAATAGCGAGATGTTGAGTAGTGAGGTTTTAGCTCCCCCTACTTATCATTTACATGCTCGGAGCGTTTACCTTTTAACCTAATAGGCCTACTGCATCGATCACGCTTTCTTTGGCACGTACTTTTTCAGCACTAACGATAAACGACTTGTGCTTGACGAGAACACACACCACATCCGCTAGGGTAAGTGCTTCTTCCAGCGTGGCCAGCGTGGTGTTTTCACCTTGCAGTGTTTTCGGTAGCGTTTTGATATTGGGTTCTACTACTTGCAGGTGGCAGCCTAGCTGCTGCACTTGCTGTGCAATGCCCAAGGCAGGGCTCTCGCGTAGGTCATCAATATCCGGTTTGAAGGCAATGCCCAGGCAAGCCACAGTTAAGTCACTGCGCGTGGCACTTGGGTTTTGCTGGTGGTAGTAATCTAGCGCTTCTTTCACGCGGCTCAATACCCATTGGGGCTTGTCGTCATTTACTTCACGTGCAGCGCGAATGATTTTCGCTTGTTCGGGGCAGGAATCGACAATGAACCAGGGGTCTACGGCGATACAGTGGCCGCCAACACCGGCGCCCGGGGAAAGGATATTAACGCGTGGGTGACGGTTGGCCAGGGCAATCAGTTCCCATACATTAATGTCTAACTCATGACAGATAGTGGAAAGCTCATTAGCGAAGGCAATATTCACATCACGGAAGCTATTTTCAGTGAGCTTGGCCATTTCAGCGGTGCGGGCGGTGGTGGTTACACAGTCACCTTCTACCACGATTTTATAAAGCGCACTGGCCACCTCTGCGCACTTAGGCGTCATACCGCCAATCACGCGGTCATTTTCAACCAGCTCACGAATAACGTGACCGGGCAATACGCGTTCCGGGCAGTGGGCAATGCGAATATCTGATGCTTCACCGTGAGTTTGGGGGAAAGTTAGATCCGGGCGGGCTTCAGCCAACCACGCAGCCATTTGCTCAGTAGCGCCCACAGGGCTAGTAGATTCCAGCACCACTAGGTTGCCAGGCTTAAGTACCTTGGCCACTGCTTTACTGGCGGCTTCGATATAGCTTAAATCTGCTTTGTGATTCTGGCCGTTTTCATCGGTATGGAACGGTGTGGGAACCGCAACCAGAAACGCATCGGCAGGCTCTGGCGTCGTCGTCGCACGCAGATACCCCTCTTTCACTGCCGCGTGAACAATCATGTCCAGCTCTGGTTCAACAATGTGAATTTCACCGTTATTAATCGTATCAACAGCGTGTTGATTAACATCTACACCGATAACATTTTGCTTGCGGGAAGCGAAAACAGCAGCGGTCGGTAGGCCGATATAGCCCAAGCCGATCATGGAAATAGTGTCGAAGGTCATTTGCTTTCTCTAATTAATTGATTACTGGGCCACGGACACTCACTGAAAGCACGGAAAAGGTCAAAAACAAAATACATGATCATTTTTTTCCGTGTTTTCCGTGGATTCCGTGGCAAAAGAAGGCCGCCGCCAAACGCTTAGTTAGCTAAGATATCGCGGATACGTTGGCAGGCGTTGCCGTCGCCGTAGGGGTTGTGGGCGTAGCTCATGGCGGTGTAGGCGTCGTTATCGGTTAATAGCCGGGTTAGCTCGCTGGTAATGGTCGCTGCATCGGTTCCTACCAATTTAACGGTCCCTGCTTCAACCGCTTCCGGGCGTTCGGTGGTATCACGCATAACCAGTACGGGTTTGCCTAGCGAAGGCGCTTCTTCCTGAATGCCACCAGAGTCCGTGAGGATAATGTGAGCCCGGTTCATCAGGTAAACAAACGGCAGATAGTCCTGCGGTTCAATCAAGTGAACATTATCGACAGTGGCTAACAAGCGGTTAACCGGCTCGCGTACGTTGGGGTTGAGATGTACGGGGTAGAGAATTTGCGTATCCGGATGACGCTCTGCGGTATCGGCTAGGGCTTGGCAAATACGCTCAAACCCGCCGCCAAAGCTTTCTCGGCGGTGGCCGGTAACTAGAATTAGGCGTTTGCTTTCATCCAGCATCGGGAACCGCTCTGTTTGTTCAGCGGCTAGCGCCTGATTAGTTTCCAGCTTGTTAGCCACTTCCAGCAGCGCATCAATGACGGTATTGCCCGTTACGTGAATAGTCCCTGGGTCAATGCCTTCATTAAGCAAGTTTTGTTGCGAGGTGGCTGTGGGCGCAAAGTGAACCGCTGCCAGCGCGCCGGTAAGCTTACGGTTGCCCTCTTCCGGCCATGGAGAATAAAGGTTGCCGGTACGCAGGCCTGCTTCAACATGCCCGACGGGAATCTGCTGGTAGTAACACGCCAGGGTCGTTGCAAATGTGGTGGCGGTGTCGCCATGCACGAGAACGATATCAGGTTTGAAGTCTTCTAGTACTGGCTTAAGGCCTTGAAGAATACCGCAGGTAACGTCATTAAGATCCTGCCCTGGCTTCATGATGTCCAGGTCATAGTCAGGCGTCAGTTCGAATAGGGCAAGCACTTGATCCAGCATTTCACGGTGCTGGGCAGTGACGCAAACACGAGCGTCAAAACGTTTATCCATGGTTAGCTGCAGTGCAAGCGGTGCCATCTTAATAGCTTCTGGGCGTGTACCGAATACTGTGAGTACTTTCATTCCCTACCTTCTTTTCAATTTTTGATCCAATGTTGGACTAAGTGACATGCCTTAACAGCTCTATGGCGTTTTAGCTTGCCACTTTTACTACTTGTGCCACGCCTAGCTTGCGCCTTGCAGTCTGTATTCCAGTTCCTGACAGCGTCGGTAGTAATGTTCCAATAGCTCTTGGGTTTCTACCAGTTGCTGAGCAACGGGAACAGCATCAGCGCTTTTAGGTGCACTTTTGATAACTTGATTAGGCTTCTGCAACCGCTGTTCACAAATACTAATGTTTATATCAAAAAGATGTTGCCCGTATTGAAAGGCCGCCTGTTGATACAGTGTTATCGCGTGTTGGTAGTCGCCTTGATTGAAGGCGTCGTGCGCGCGTTTGACGAGATCTTTTTCCATGGGATTGGCTCGTAGTTTATGAGGTGTGCGGAGTAAGGCATGAGGGGCGCAGGCCTAGCTCCTTTCCATTTATTTTTAACTAGCCTTCGATTCTCAGGCTGTGTGCATTGGGCAGGATTAGCCACTGGGAGGGACGTTGACGGGTTTCGAGTAGCGTATTCCAACAGGTGGTTAGCTCGCTCTCCTGAGGGTAGCTGTTACCTTCCAGCACGATATCTAGCCGCTGGGTAGGTAGTTGCTTTAATAACTGCGGCAGTGCCACTTCTCGGCTGTGGCCTGCTTCTGGCAGTGTTTCTCCAACGATGACCAATACGCGGGCATCTTCAGGTAACCATTGGTTTAAGCGTTGCAGCGTTGTGTCTGCTGCGTAAAACAGTGCTGTTTGATCATTGGCTTGGCACTCCCACCACGGGGCGTAAACCACATTCACCGCGTGACTAAGGCGTTTGTTATTTAACCGTTCTTTGAGCTCATCACTGGCCGTTTTCTGATGCTGAAGGCTGACAATGGTTTGCGGCAAATCATCGTGGGAAAGCGTCACTTCATGATGAGCTTCCTGATGCTGGCCGTTTTGCTTAATAAGCCGTGGCTGTTCGGCCCGTGCATTGATAATGCTCTGGGCAAGTAACTCTGTCGTGTTCCCACTACCGAAAATCACTACCACATCATGACGGTGGGTATCATAGTGTTCTAGCAACGCCATGGCGTAACCCGGCGCAAGCTGGGTACTCACAGGGCGCTGCCCATATTGCAGATAGTGTGTCAGCGCCTGTTCATCACGCTGCTGGCGGGCGCTACGGGTAACGTGCTGGCCAAGCGCGCTGGTCGTTTGCTGAATATAGCTGCGCTGTTCGCCAAACAGTGATTCCAGCTTGCTTTCTAGCTGCCCAAAACGTTCGTTACTTTGCTGTAACGTAGCTAGCTGTTGACTGAACTGGCTGATCGTGGCGTCTTTTTCAGTTATCTGCTGCTGAGCTTCCGCTAGTTGAGACTGGGCATCTTTTAGTTGGGTATAAAGGGGGTTGCGAGCAAACCCCAGCAAGAAAAAATCTGGGTCTTCTGCTTCCTGAGCCGCCACTTCAAAGCCATGCTGCTCGCACCATTGTGTTAGCTCATCGGTGGTCGCCATTCCTTCATACAGGCGCAACGGGCTGGTACGCACCCATAAATGGGTTAACTGATTTAGCAAACCGGCATGGTTAAACGCTTGCAACAAGCTTAGAGCGATTTCCGGTTGTTCGATAATTAAATGAGTGAGCGTTGCTTGGCTAAGGCCAGCCTGTGCCAGCGCCTGCGGCAGCGTTTGGGTATCCACTGATTGTTGGCGAGCATTGCCAAGCCCTGGATAGAGGCTGGTTAGCTCACTGGCGGGGGCCAAGCTGTTGAAGTCTTTCAGCGTATAGGCATAGCACACGGCCTCGCCACCCGGCGGCGTTACCGGCTGTTCCGCAAGGTGCAACGCCGGCAAGGTTTTCGCTAACGTCTGTTGCCGCTCTGGCAATGAAGAAAGCGCTGCCACCAGTGTCACGTGGTTCACATGTTTGAGCAGCGTTTCGCTTTCTTCACGAAGTGGGCCAATGTGTACTAGCAGGTCAACCTTCTGGCTCATGCTTTCGCCCCTTTCGCTATTGTTTGCAGCGCTGACAATTGGTATTGGGGTGGATGTATCTCGCGATTTTCATCTTTCCCATAGCGAAGGTAATGCAGTAAAGGATGCTGGCCAGAAGCGGCGACATCCTCATAGTGGGTAAGGTAAAAATCAGTACTAAACAGCGGCCCTGGGTGGCGGCCATCAATAGCACCAAACTTGATGAAATGCTCGGCGGGTTTGATATTGGCCTGAGCCACATCGGGGTATTGCTTGCAGTACCACTCGGTATCAAAGAGTGGGCTGGCTTCCAGCATGGCTACCTGTTTGGGCAATGCCTTTTTGTAACTGCGGCTTTCGCGATATGCCGTTGATGCATGGCGCTGGGCATGCACCCGTAGCCACTGCACCAAACGTTCCAGGCGGTGTATGCGCTGTTCACTTTCCGTGCGCAGCACATTGAGCTCTGACTGGCGTTTCTCTAACTGCTGACGGAGATACACTTGATCTGAAGCGCTTTTCACAAGCTCTTGTTGGTTTTGCGGATATTCCGTAGATACCTGTTCGGATAGTGCTTGATGTTCAGTACTTAGTGATTCAAATGCCTGCTGAACCTGTTGCAATGTACTCAGCAACTGCGCATTCTCTTTCTGCACGGTGACCAGAGTTTGCTTGTCAATCTCAGTCTCTTTGCGCCGGGTTTCAAATGCTTGCTTGAGTGCTTCGTTTTCTTTTTTCAGCGTTTGAAGCTGCTGCTCCAACTCTTGCAGGCGTTGGGTATCTTGCTTGGCTTGTTCGCGCTGTGCGTTCAGCTCATTTGTTCGTTCAGACACAATCTGCTGCGCGCTTTGAAGTTGTTGTAATACCAGTGCATGCTCATCGTGAGCCCTGCTCAATTCACCTTTCAGGCGGGCAATATGCTGCTGCTGGCGTTCCTGAGCGGCTTCTGCCTCTTGTAGTGCTCGCCCGTTGCGCTGCCCTTTTTCACTTTCTGCTCGGCGAGCGTGATATTCGCTTAGTGCCGCTTGGGTCACCGCTATCTCACGGTTTTCCTCAACCGAACACTCTTGGCTGCTGGCTACCAGATAGGCATGGGTCTCTTTTAATGCGTGAAATTGGCTGCTCAAGTAAGCCGCGGCTAGCTGATAAATCGCATTTTCAGCACGCTCTAACACGGGTGCTTTCACCACTGTTAATTCGCAACCAGGCAAATAGCCTGCCAGCGTTACTTGGCGGCGCGCTGAGCGAAACAGTGCCAGTAAGCGTTTGGCTTGCGCCACCCAATCATTAAGCGCGTCTTCGCCTTTTACCCCGCTTGCCAGGCTAGCCGCTAGCCATGCATTAGGCTGTGGCCACGCGATGATGCACTTACGCGCTGCCTTTTCTTTTAACCAGTTCTTAAGTGCCGTTAACGCTTCTTCACTAAACGTATCAAGCACAACCGGATGGCCTTCAGCGGCATTGGCTTCATCCGTGTTGGGCAGCCCCTTCACGATATCGCTTAACGTTAGTTCAGTTGCATTTTGCTCGCGCACGTGGGCGCCTGATTCGGCCTTGAATTTATCTATTCCTACGTACACGACTAAGGACATGGTGAGAGCAGCTCCATTCTCTTCTTTTGCAATCATTAATTTTAATTAAAACGCGGGGCGCTTGGCAAACTTAGGCCTTGTGTATCTTTGGCTGAAAGTGTCGGGGGGTGATTGTTTACCAAGGGCCATTGAATATTCAGGGTGGGGTCATCCCAACGCAGCGATACTTCATCCCCCGGGGCGTAGTAATCGGTGCATTTGTACTGAAATTCGGCTTCGTCACTGGTGACATAGAAGCCATGGGCAAAGCCTGGCGGCACCCATAGCAGTTGTTTGTTGTGTTCGCTTAGCGTTGCGCCTACCCATTGGCCGAAGGTTGGCGAGCTTGCGCGCATATCAACTGCCACATCGAATACTTCCCCTTGGGTAACCCGTACTAACTTGCCCTGGGGCTGTTGGTGCTGGTAATGCAACCCCCGCAAAATACCATGGGCGGATTTGCTGTGGTTATCCTGCACAAAGGTGTGGTGCCCGCAGTGGGCTTCGAATTCACGTTGGCGAAAGGTTTCCATGAAGAAACCTCGCTCATCACCGAAGACTTGCGGGGTTAACAACACCACATCGGGAATGGCGAGTTTTTCGTATTGCATTTTACATCCTTAAGCCATTGCCAGTTTTTTTGGCCACGGACACTCACTGAAAAAAAACGGACAAGGGCAAAAACCAAAACCAAAACCAAAACCAAAACCAAAACCAAAACCAAAAAGAATCTTTTGTTTTTGTCCGTACTGTCCGTGTAGTCCGTGGCAAAAAAATTATCGTTTGATTGCCACAAGACGCTGTAAGTATTGGCCATATTGCGTTTTGGCGAGTGGTTTGGCGAGTTCGGTTAGGTGTTCGTCGCTGATCCACTGCTGCTGCCAGGCGATTTCTTCCAGGCAGGCGATTTTAAGGCCTTGCCGGTGTTCAATCGTTTGGACGTATTGGCTGGCTTCTAACAGGCTGTCGTGGGTGCCGGTATCCAGCCAAGCGAACCCGCGGCCAAGGCGCTCTACGCGTAAATCGTCTCGCTTTAAGTAGGCGTTGTTCACACTGGTAATTTCTAGCTCGCCACGCTCTGAAGGGGTTACGTTTTTGGCGATTTCAACAACATCATTATCGTAGAAATATAAACCGGTAACGGCATAAGCTGACTTGGGCTTTCTCGGCTTTTCTTCGATGGAGATCGCGTGGCCCTGCTCATCAAATTCCACCACGCCGAAGCGCTCGGGGTCTTTAACGAGATAACCAAATACCGTTGCGCCCGAGGTGTGCGAACTGGCGCGTTTTAGCTGATCGGAAA
The DNA here is from genome assembly GCF_003989795.1 of Vreelandella andesensis. Taxonomy (GTDB): domain Bacteria; phylum Pseudomonadota; class Gammaproteobacteria; order Pseudomonadales; family Halomonadaceae; genus Vreelandella; species Vreelandella andesensis. Next base: position 112,610 of record NZ_RZHG01000027.1, on the reverse strand, counting down.
AGTGTTGGCCGTGGAAAATGTTGTCGCCTAATACTAAGCAAACTGGGCTGTCACCGATGAATTCTTCACCGATAATAAACGCTTGGGCTAAGCCATCAGGGCTAGGCTGCTCGGCGTATTGCAGGCGAATGCCAAAGTCTTCGCCGGAGCCCAGTAGGTTTTGGTACTGGGGCAGATCTTCCGGCGTTGAAATAATTAAAATATCGCGAATGCCTGCCAGCATAAGCACCGAGATCGGGTAATAGATCATCGGCTTGTCGTAAATCGGCAGGAGCTGTTTGGATACGCCACGGGTAATGGGGTGTAACCGCGTGCCCGAGCCACCAGCCAAGATGATGCCTTTTCTTGGTGCACTTCGACTCATTGGGGTCTCTTTAATCGTTTAACTATTAGCCACGGACACTCACTGAAAACACGGAAAAAGACAAAAACAAAAATCTTGTGCTTTTGTCCGTGCCGTCCGTGTGGTCTGTGGCTAATTCGGTTTATTTTAACTTTCTAAATGTTCTATAAGTGTAAGGGCTAGCTGGCTTTGCCACGTTGGCAGGGTGATGCCAAGTGCGTTTTCTAGCTTGCCCAGTGCCATGCGCGAATTCAGCGGGCGTTGGGCGGGTGTTGGGTACTCTGACGTAAGGATGCCTGCGGTTTTTTCAGGCGTAATCGCCAGTGGCTGCCCTGCTTTTCGGGCTTGGTTAAAAATCTCACTAGCGAAACCGTGCCAGCTGGTTTCACCATTGGGGGCTAGGTGGTAGATGCCCGGGGGGATGTGAATGGTGAATGGTGAATGGTGAATGGTACAAGACAAGGCAGTGATTTGAGCGATTAGGCGTGCTGGGGTGGGCGCGCCGATTTGATCGTTAACGATGTTCAGGGCGTCACGTTCACGGCCTAGGCGCAGCATGGTTTTCATGAAGTTGTTGCCACGAGCGGCGTACACCCAGCTGGTGCGAAAAATCAGGTAGCTGGCTCCGCTTTTAACAACCGATTCATCCCCTTCTAGTTTTGTTTGTCCATAAACGCTTAGCGGGCCTGTCGGGCTGTCTTCCTGCCAAGGGGTTTCACCGTTGCCTGGGTAAACGTAATCCGTTGAGTAATGAACCAACGGGATGTCCTGCTTCGCGGCATATTCCGCTAATTGCGCGGGCAGCTCGGCGTTTAAGCGTTTCGCCTGTTCTGGCTCGCTCTCTGCGTTATCAACGGCGGTATACGCCGCTGCATTAAGTAGTAAGCTGGGCTGGTGTTGTTGAAGATAAGCATCAATGGCTTCGGCGCTGGTTAGGTCGAGTTCGTGGCGGGTTGGGGCCAGGATAGTGCCTAAGGGAGCAAACTGGCGCTGGAGTTCAAAGCCCACTTGGCCATTGCCACCGGTGATAAGAATATTCATGGTAAAGCCTTGTTTTGGCATGCGTTACAACACCGAGGGTGGCACATCGTAGTGCGGTGCAACGAGGTCTTGAGGTACGAGCAAAACCGAGGCACCTGCAACGGCGGCGAAGCCGCCCCATAAGGCCGATGGTGCCAAAACAGCACCGCTTCGCGATGCACCCGCGGGTGCGCTGACGCTTACGCCGCGCTACGTATTCGTACCCAGCCGCTGGTAGCTGCCGTCTTGTACCCGTTTCCACCAGGTTTCGTTGGCGAGGTACCACTGTACGGTTTTACGTAGGCCCGTTTCGAAGGTTTCTTCTGGCGTCCAGCCGAGTTCGCGTTCTATTTTGTTGGCATCGATGGCGTAGCGTATATCGTGGCCGGGGCGGTCGGTGACGAAGGTGATGAGTTCTTTGTAAGAGCGCCGCGCTAGCGAGGGGTGAGCGCCCTGCGGGCTTGTGAGGGGTGAGGGGTTGCTCATCACTCCTAATCTCTCACTCCTAACTCCTCTCATACCACTTGGCATTAGCTCATCCAAAATCTCACAGATGGTTTCTACTACGTGCAAATTCGTTTGTTCGTTATGGCCGCCAATATTGTAGGTCTCGCCTATTTCACCTTCACTGGCTACTTTAATGAGCGCACGGGCGTGATCTTCTACATATAGCCAGTCGCGGATTTGCTGACCGTTGCCGTAGACCGGTAACGGCTTTCCAGCCAGGGCGTTGAGGATCATCAACGGAATTAGCTTTTCCGGAAAGTGATAAGGCCCGTAGTTATTTGAACAGTTAGTGACCAGCGTGGGCAGGCCGTAGGTGCGCTGCCAAGCGCGAACCAAGTGGTCTGAACTGGCCTTGCTTGCTGAATAAGGCGAACTGGGCGCGTAAGCCGTGGTTTCGGTAAAGAGATCGTCGGCGCCTTCGAGATCGCCATACACTTCATCCGTACTGATATGATGAAAACGAAACGCTTCTGATTTAGCGGTATCTTGTTGCTGCAAACTCTTCCAATAAGCACGGGCAGTTTCTAGCAACACGGCGGTGCCTACCACATTGGTATGAATAAACTCAGCGGGGCCGTCGATGGAGCGGTCTACATGGCTTTCTGCAGCTAGGTGCATCACCACATCGGGCTGGTGGTGTTCAAATAGTTGTTGCATGGTGAGTGCGTCACAAATATCTGCTTGCACGAAGGTGTAGCGCTCATTATCAGCCACGCTTACCAGCGATTCTAAGTTGCCTGCATAAGTGAGTTTATCGACATTCACAACACGGTGGCTGGTGTGTTGGATTAATTCACGAATAACTGCCGAGCCAATAAAGCCTGCGCCGCCGGTAATTAAAAACGTTTCACGCATACTTGCATCTCATTAACGGCCTCAATGACGCTGTCACTAGCGCTCGCTTTGTCGTAACTCTAAATTTGCCCGCGCTTCTTTGGCTCTTTTACTGGCTTCTTGAACCGCCTTTTTCGCTGCAGCGAGTGCCTTTTGGTCTGCTTGCTCTTTGGCATCGGTTAGTGCTTCTTGCGCGGCTTTTAAATCAGCGTGGCAGGCTTGGAGATATTTTCGAGCACCAACCACATCGCTTGGTAAATCGGCATGGCGTTTCTTTTGATCGACATCGGAGTGATAGGCAGCAATAGCATCGTTAATATCGTCGTACCAAAAAACATTGCCTTTTTTGAGATAAACCCCTGCCTGGCAGAGATCTTTCAAAATGCCTTCCGAGTGAGACACCATTATCAGAGAGGCTTGACCTGTCTTCGATTCAAATAATGCTTTTGCTTTGGCTTTGAATGCCCTGTCACCAACGGCGGTGGCTTCATCGGAGATATAAACATCAAAATCAAACGCAAGCGATAAACCAAACGAAATACGTGACTTCATACCCGATGAGTATGTGCGAATTGGCTCATCAAAGGCTGGGCCAATCTCTGCGAATTCTTCTACAAATTTAATCACCCGTTTAACTTCATCGGGGTCACTGCCTTGCACGCGGGCCACGAATTTAACGTTCTGTCGGCCCGTCATGTTCCCCTGCATGCCACCAGAAAGTCCCACTGGCCAGGAAACACGGCTGTGACGAATGACTTCACCGCGTTCTGGGGTGTCCATTCCAGCAATAAGACGCAGAAGAGTCGATTTACCAGCACCATTCGCGCCTATCAAGCCCACACTAACGCCCATAGGAATGGTGAAATTGACGTCTTTTAATACCCAATTACTACCATGATGATTGTGGTAGCGCTTATAGAGGTGTTTGATTTCAATCATTTGATTTGCTTTGTGAGGGGTGAAGTGTGAGTGCTTCGCTGTGAGGGGTGAAAGTAAAACGCCTCACCAATCACTATTCACACCTCACTTTTTTACCTTTACGCTGATAAAGCGCTTCTACTTCAGTTTTGAGTGCGTGTTTGGCGGTTTGTTCACCGTGGACGAGGAGGATGGTGCGGGGCCAGCGTTTGCACTTATTGGTGTTATAGCACGTGGTAAGCGAAGCGCACCCGCGACGGGACGCATTTAGCGTTAGCCTTTAAGCGGCCTGACTTTTTAACAACGGCCAAGCTCCCTGCCTAAAGGCATCTAAAATAACGATTTCAGTAATCGTCCCGTCCTCTGCATAGCTAATGTGCGTATTCCAGTCTTGAGACACTTCTTTAACAGTAGATTTTTCCGACAAATGAAGTACTAAAATGTCATCTGCCTCATCGTAAGTAATTCGAATTATTATTTCTAACCTTGCCGCTCTCTATCAACTCAATTAACTCATCGTCTTTTATATTTCTGGCAGCCAACTTTCACCTTACCCCTCAATCCCTGTGATCCTTCACGATCATGATGATCATGCTGAGGATGAAGGCTAGGAAGATTGTGATAATGGCGAACACGCTGCTGTTGTAGAGCCGGTTTGGCTCAGTTGGGTACTCAGGAAATAACGGGCTTTGCAACACGCTAACCTGCTTAAGCTGCCGGGCGGCTTCTAATCGGGTGTTTTCCAATGCCGCTAACGCACTTGAGTAGGTTTCTTGGGCAAACTGGGCTTGAAGCTCCAGCGTTTCATATTCAGCCGATACGCGGTTTAACGAGTTACCGGTTGCTTGTGCTAAACGGTCACGCTGTTCAACGATTTGGTCGCGCAGCGCGGTGATGCTGCGCTCCACTTGTCGTAGTTCAGCTGATTGTGAGCTTTGGAAACTTGCTAAGGCATTACGTTGCGCTTGCAGGCGGGCTAGGTCGCCTTCTAGCGTCGCGACTACCTGGTTAATACTTTCAACCGTTGAGGTGGGTGATACTAAGCCGTATTCGTTTTGAAAATCGAGCAACTCTGTTCGTGTGTCACGGAAGCGATCTTCCAAACGAATCATCTGCTGTTCTAAAAAGCGCACTTGCTCTTCTGCTAAGCGATGGCCCATTTCATTCATGTGGTTTTCACCCGCACTTAGCAGCAATGCTGCCATATCTCGGGCAAATTCGGGCGTGTAGCCTTGAACGTGAATATTCAGCACGCCGGCATACTCATCTAGCTCTACTTCTACCCGGCGCAGATAGTATTTGTGCAGGTCTTCAATGGGCACGTTGGGATCGCGTAATTTGGCAAAAATATCGCCGTGTTCATTGTAGTGCTGGCGAATATTGAGCTGTTCATCTAGTAAACGCAGCATATCAACAGACAGCAAATGCTCACGCAGCAATAGAAGATCAGCTGTATTTCCGCCACCGCCCATTAGTGAGGATAAGCTGAATTCCGGCGTGGCTACCTGAGGACTCTCTAGCACCACCGTGGCCCGGGACACATAGCGCTCTTCTGCCCATACAAACCAATAAAAGGACACCAGCACAATAGCGACAAATGCTAACGCCCAATGGGGAGAAGTTTTTACAAATCGACGTAAGGAAACTTGCATGAATTATTTTGCCTTTAACTTATCAACAAAGCGCAGGTGCATCAGTAGCCCTAGCGAAATTAACGTGAAAGTGAACAACCACATATAAAGCATGCTGGTGCCGTGAACCACCTGATAGTTTTCAAAAAAGCCCAAACGAAGTGTTTCTAACCCATGAGGGATCGGGTTCCACATTAGGTATTCCAGCAGCCAGTGAGGCAGGCTATTGAGCGGTAAAATAACGCCAGAAACAATTAATAAGGGCAGCGAAATCATGCGAATGATTACGCCTATTTCAGGAACTAATGTTGCTGCCACTGAAGTAACTAATCCAGCCCCTAGGCCTAGGCTCCAGAGTGATAACCAGGCGGCAATTGCACGGATGCCGTTATCTGGGTACATATCCAAACCCAGCATTAGTCCGCCACCAATAAAGATCAGAAATACCAAACTACGTAGCGCACCTTCCAGAAAATTACGCACTAATACTGGGTCAATCGGTTGCACTTGCCGGTAAGCAAAGAGAGCCTTGTTACCATCAATTGCCCCCATTCCGCGCATCATGCCTTCACGTACTAGGGTAAACCCTAATAAACCCGCGATTAGCCAAGGTATAAAGTCAGCATTTGCGATAAATCGATCACCGCGAATAAAGCTGCGAACCGCAATCATAATTCCTACGAAGGCGACGGGTTCAAATATCATCCAGAACCAGCCCATGCGGTCACCCATCGTGCGCGAGAGTGCCTCGCGCACGAACATGGCGTACCAAACGCTGCGGGTAACTTGCCAAGGCGTGCGGGCGCCCTTCGGCGCGCTTTTTACATTTGCCATAGCTCTACTTTTAAATAAGTGAGATGTGAGGCGTGAGTTGTGAGGTGTCAGTGGTATTACCCCTCACACCTCACACTTCACTATTTACAAATCAACTGCGACGCGGGTGGCGACGGCGATTTGGAATAGGATCTGCGTCAGCGTAGAGGCTAGCTGTAGGTTGTGGGTAGGTGCGGCGGGCATGACAAGAATTTCATCACCTGGGCGCAGATTGACGTTGCGGGCGTTTTCTACCGCACCATTCTGACGAACCACTAGGATATGATTTTCATCAGCGCGGTTAGTAAAGCCACCGGCACTTTCGATGTAGTCAATCACGTTCATACCCGGACGGAACACCGCTGCCTGGGGCACTAGCACTTCACCGCTGATAAGCATGGAATCGCTTAATTCAGGAATAGTGATGACATCGCCATCTTGCAAACGAATATCAGAAATGCGGTCGTTGTAGGCAACCACCAAACGGCCGCTGGGCTCTAGCTCGCGGGCGCGCTCAATAAAGTTTTGAATCAGTTCGGCTTCTTGGGCACGAATTTGCGCTTCTTCGTTAGTTCTGGATTCGGCGCTTAAGTACGTCGTTTCTAAACGACGCAAGCTATCTTCCATCGACTGCTTTTGTTGCTGCCTAACACTTTCACGCTGCAGCGAAATACTTTGTACCGCGGTCATGTTTTCCGGCACTGGGATAGCATCTAGTAGTTCACTTAAGCGAGCATCGCGAGGTAGCGCGTAACGTGAAGGCCCATAGTAGCTCCCTTCTATTTCAACCACGATGGTTTCGCTGCGCTTGTCTGCGCTGAACAACACGTCATCGCCGCTGCGAATGGTCTGACCATAGAACATATCAATCGGGAAGTATTGTGCAATGGGCCCATCTTCCCGGTTACCGCGCAGAAGCACATGGGAAACTCCGCTTCTCAACCGCGCTAGGTTAACGAGTTCAGCACCACTTAACTGGTTTCCCAGTAATTCATAACGATGTTCACGGTGGACATCGCCACCCACTGCAATCGCGGGACCACGTTCTTCAACCACAATGGTATCGCCGTCTTGAAACTGCGGGCGGGCAATAGAGCCATTGATAAGAAAGTCGTAGAGATCGACGGTTACAACAGTGCGGTCGTTACGCATTACGCGAATTTGTCGATAGCTGCCCAAGTCTTGGTCGATGCCGCCAGCTTGATCAAGAAAATAGAGCACTGAATCGTTTGGCGTGCCTGCGAAGCGGCCAGGATTTTCAACATAGCCCGTCACGAAAACGGCAACGGGTTGAACGCCCTGTACGTTGGTGTAGACCTGTACGTTTTCTGGATACACCGACATAATGGCACCGCGTACACTGCTTTCTACTTGCTGGCTGTTTTGGCCTTCTACATTTAACGGGCCAGAACCAGGTATAAAGATATTGCCTTGGGCATCCACGGGCAGCACTTTTTCAAACTCAAATGCGCCCCAGACACGAACGGTAATTTGATCGCCGGGTTTTACTTGGTAGCTAGCGTTCAAGCCATCGCCCATCGCACCACGAAAACCACCGCTAAAAAGATTGGCACCGAAAGGCGGTAGCGCATTAGGATTTTGCGGCTGTGCGCTGACGGGCCCGTAAGTACCGCTACGCCAATCTGCACGGGGCGTGTCATCTACCTGTTCTTGCTGCTCGCGGGCCTGCTCTTCTGGCAAAATAGTATTAGGCAAGCTAATGCTTTGCGCCCAACCCGCACTACTCATGGCACTACTGACCACAATAAAAGATACAACGGCTAGGGGGCGTTTAAACGAAAGCCGTTTAAGAAGACGAATAGCGTTCATTAGTAGCGCCCTTGTGCTGCAGTGGATGTAACGGAGGTGCTTTGACTCAGCACCCGCTGATTAACCCAGCCGTTAGGAGTTTCGCAGGTGAGTGCGGTGCGGGCAGCGCCACTTCCTGCTTCTACTACCCGCAGCTGCCGGCATTCTCTGCCGCTCGCCGCTAGATAAGGGGCATCAGCAATGACTTCAACGTTATCGCCCCATGGGCTACGCGCAAGATTAATAACGGCACCGGCGGGTGCTTGGGATAAAAAGCCGTTGAGGTTGTCGTCACTCAGCAATTTGGCTGAGTCGGTATTCAACACGTATTGGGCTTGTTGCTGTGTGCTATTGGGGTAGGTAGCACAGCCGCTTACTACGGCAACGCTTAACGCGGACAACAGCATGCGAGCTGACCGCGTTAGAGAAAATTGAGTATTTGACATGATAATTTCCAGTAAAAAGGCACGCTACCGCCCAGGGATTATAACGGACGCATTCCCTTGCCCTACGCTGTGCGGATTTAAAAAATGGTTAACCTGTACTATTGAAGCGATGCCATTGTAAGGGATTAAATGGTAAGGCTCTACGTTGACAAACCCTATACAATCTATTTATTAAATTTTGCTACATTAACATTGACGAACATAAAGAGAGATAGCCTTGTGAAAGCTTACTTTTTTCAGCACGGGATCAATGATTTAACAATTAATTTTAACCATTAGCATTAACTCCTACCCTCGTAAGATTTGCATAGATACCCCAAAACGAAACTAGTAAAAAAGCATACATTATCACGCCGCTGCTATGAGTCAGGAACGCTTGGGACAGGCCAAAATTGATAAAGATGCCCAGGAGCAACACTCTCGCGGTAGCAATTGATCGAACTCGACCGTGTCGGCGGGGAGCTAGCCCCCGTCCGCATACACCACCTGGCGTATGGATCCAATGGGATGGAGCCCTTTTCACCCAAGTCGTCGCCATGCGCCATACTGAGAGGGTGAGGTCACCAGCTGAGGAGAGCACCCCATGAGCATTTCACGCGGTGGCGTCGATATTGCTAAATCCGTCTTTCATGTTCACGGCGTCTATTGTCATGACCAGGTCGAGTGGCGCGGTAAGTACAAGCGCGACAAATGGCTTGATGCCATCGTCAAGCGCCCCCCCACGGGGACCGTGATCGGCGTGATCGGCATGGAGGCGTGTGCCTCCGCCCACCACTGGGCGTGTGAGCTGCAGGCACGCGGTTATCACGTCAAACTGATCGCCGCACAGTTCGTCAAACCCTACGTCATACATGTGCAGTCGTACCTAACGCCGATCGTGCCCCATGCTTGCTAACGAGGAGGACTCCACATACGTACCACGGCGGTTGGTCAAGTGTTCACAAACCACCGATCCATATAAAAGCGTACACCACGGAAGCCTTGCTTGTGCCACCAACAGTTATTCATCGCAAAACGCGTGTGGTGAAGCCTCGCGGGAATGCTCTGACTTTTGGATATGGCTGATACGGTGAAGACGTTCCCCTGCAGGGCAATGGTAAACATCGGCTTGTTCATCGTAGTGAAATTGTTTTTTATGATAAGGTGCGCCCATCGTACTTTTCTTTGGAGAACACAATAAATCGATATCGCGTGCCAGTGCCTGATGGATGACGCTATCGGTAAAATATCCCGTATCCAATAACAGCTGACGCTGTTGGCTAGGTACCACACAGTCACTTTGATTAAGTAAGGTCGGCATTACGCGTGTCTCAGACATGACATCAACGACATAAGCGATAATCACACGGTGTTCATTGGCAAGAACCGAAGGCGTGTAGGCCGCTGCAAACCTACGCCCTCGCTTTTGCTTCTGTATGGCAGCCTTGGGCTCGGTCGAGCTTACTTTTAAGCTTTCCTCTGATTTTCCCCATTTCCGACGAGCTTGCTGACGTTCATGGAGTACTTTCTAGCAATGGTGGGCTTGTTCCAGCTTATGGGCTGCCTGCTCTGCAGGCGCGTTGTTATGGGTAACGGCTTTTTCAACCTCCTGCTCTGCCTGTTGCACCCAGGCATTTACCGCTTCTGCTTTGAGGTGCCGGTAATGCGAACAGGCGGCCTCAATCACCGTGCCATCTCCCGCCAACCGATCACTCTTTGACCCCATGCGATGTAGAACCGTGCGGGTAACGGCTTCAAAGAAGCCGTGCGTCAGTTGATGTTCATGACGCGCGATAAAACGCCCGATATTGGCATGATCCGGGGTAATGCCGCCGGTGACCCACATGCAAGCCACATCAACACGCGCCAGGTGTTCTATACCTCGCAAAGAAGAAATGCCTTGCATCACCCCATGGAGAATTAATCCCATCATGGAGCGCGGAGCATAGAGTGCTCGGCCTGTCGATGCATACTGAGCTTCGAAAGATTGCCAGTCCTGAGCATCTAGAATGTCGGCGACAGCAAACGGCATTTGGATGCCAAGCTGCTTAAGGTGCGCTTTAACTGAACGGTTGCCGATAAAGAGGGCCGCCGGGTCACCTCGCAGGAAACGGCGCCCCGTTTGACAGGCAACAGGCGTTGGCTAACGCTCCAGCTGCCCGGCAGCAGGCGCGTCAAACAACGTAAATTGGCTTTCTGAAAGCAGTACTGGCTTTTATTCTTACCCATTGGCTTGCTCAAAGCGGTTAGCGTACAACTAGCATGATATATCAGGGCCCTTCGCGACACCCTCGAGTGGGCGATGCTTTACGCGCTGTTGGGTAAGCATCGATTAGTAAAGCGTGGAACAGTGGGTGCCCACTGTTACTGGGCAGGATCACAACGCGCTGAGCTTTTCACGATGTACGCTTAGATTTGCAGGACAAAAACACTTGGCTTGGTACTTTATTCTGAGTTAGCATAAAGGCTAGCTAACGTTCTTGATTGCTAAACAGCTGATTGAGAACACCAGCATTCTACCCAAGTGCGGATTACTATTATGTCCCACTTTTCTAACCGGCTCTCACTCGGCATTTTAAAAAATCGGGTGAATTGAGTCCCCCAACATAAATGTGCCTATACGATGGGAGTCACGTCCAAATTTCTTGGACGCCTCTGGCCTCAACACATTTCTACTCCTAAAAATGAACATTAACTGCCCATCATTACTGCATGCTTACTCAGACTGCGGGTTACGTCAGCTATTGCTGTGGCTGAGAGTGGTTGCGGTGAGTTTTAGGTAGCATTGACTCTCTTGTTCATCATTAACGCTTTAGCACCACTGCCTAACTAAATTTGGCTTCCCGTGCTGGGCTTACCTTACTGATTTTAATTTATAACGCCACTTTTCTGATGCTTAGCATTGGGGAAATGGCATTCGCATGCCCGCTATATGGGTGGTGTGCGCTGATTGCCGCCTTGAATTTTTAAAACGCTCCTAGCGGCTGGGGCACACAGATAATCACACCCAACTATCAGTCAAGCAGCCACAAAATCAGCAGGAGCGCACACTTTGGACATATATCTACAGCCATTACCAAATCTCACGTTTACCATTAAATCGCGTATGGCGACTCAATCAACGCTAGAACTGCTCAATCTGACAGAAAACCAAAACTATCAGCGTGCCGCCTTGAATGGCGATCACAATATATTACTGACACATCCTCCCATTTTATTGGTTCACGAGGGTGGAGGTCAGTCACTAGTGAATAGAATGTCATTACAGGCACAATTAAAATTTAGCAAAAAATCACAAAAAAATAACATTCATCTACCCAGCAGCCTGATTGTTTATTATATCGACGAAAAAACTCTTAATGGTGATTTAATTATGCTTGCGAAATTTCTTTTCGGCCCCATTCAGCGGCTTAATTACGCAAAGAAAGATTCGAAAGGTCGCCTTATTTGGAAAAAAATTATAAACGATATCTTTGAAAACACAGCTCTAAATGAGTGTATAGAAAACACACTACTCAATGGTGATGAGCTATCTGTAAGCCATTTAAAAAAATTACTAAGCTTTGCCAATCTTTCTGATAGCTCAATCGCACACGAACTAGGCCACATTAAAAAGAAGACAAGAAACCTACAATTAGACACTAACAAAAGCAACGACCCTAATAATTCGATTATGACCCCAGCACCGAACAACCAAACTTCGCTCTCAAGCAATGCTAGAAATAAAAGAAATGAACAAAGAGCAATTGATATTAAAGAAACGTTATCCAACATCAAACGTGCCGCCGAAAAAGCTGAAATTAATGCCATTAAAAAGGACAAATAACAAATGCTTAATGGATTACCTTACCCCGATGAAATTCGTAAAGAATGGTGGTCGATTATGAACAGATCATCTCTCTCGGCCATAGAGAAACGATATGCCGATGATATTATTCGCTACGCACAACCACCCCTATCGTTTGAGACGTTAGAAACGGCAGCTGCTTTATATGCCAGTGATATTCATGCACGTGAATTTAATTCGACAATTATAGCATTACAGAAAACTAATCTGATTGGCCGCACTGCGCCACAGTTAATCGGCACTCACTACCCGGTTTACTATGCTCTAACCAACAGACACCAATTCCCACGAAACTCTAACGCTTTTACTATAAGAGCAAAACGGTATTTTAGTCATTTATTCGCCAGCGTAGCTAAAGATAAAAAAATTTCCCCAAGAAAATTTTACGATCACGTGATCGCATCGAGAGATGTTATTTGCGCCATCCTTAAGTCTGATTACAATATCACTGGCACCCAAGAGCCTATTGAAAAAAAGCTCCTTGACGCTATTAATAGTGATTCTTTATATGCACAGAGAAATAGCTTAAAAGGAAAAGTCGACATCTTTACCATGTTAGCAACAAAGAAGATTAGTCCGGGGAAACAATTACGAAACTACCAGATCAAGGGCTCCCGTAATAGTAATAGTAATAGTAATACTATTAAAAATGATCCCTGGCATAACCAACATTTATCAATGCTAGCCAGTGTATCTTCGCCGCGACGCATCTTAATTCGCAACGAACTTTCTGACCAATACGATTCAAGCGTCGGTCAAAGAGACATTATTGGCGTTGAAATGGAGATCGTCCAAAACAATAATCGCAATAAAAAAAACAATGGTCTTGAAGAGGTGAGTGAGGAGATTACTCTCCAGCGATCAACTCCTAACATGCTCACTCGGGCAGATGACCAGCAACTAGTACGCCGTTTTACCCGACACGCACCGGCCTCGTCGCTAGCGGCCGTTACCGATCTAGCTAGATTAACGGATGAGACTATCTATGAGATTTTGGGGTTGCCGCTAGATAGAACACTAGAGCAGTACGCTATTTTATTGCTATCTCTCGGATTACCACCCCAGCGATTGATGCGACTCACCATCAGTCAACATGCCAACGCCGTCACTAGCGATAAAGAAGATGAACGCCCATATTGGTGTATCGCTGAGAGTATGCTGTGTTACCGACTGCTAGATGGTCCCTCAGCGTATCATAATAATCCAAAAAACCAGTGGGTTAAAATTACACTCCCCCACGGAATGGCTCAATTTTTCAATAGCTTAGAATTATATGAGCGCCCCTTTCGCGGCGCTCGGGGGCATCTTAATCGTCAGCTAAAAAGACACTTTCAGAACAAACCAGGCACTATGCCGACGGCTAACCGCTTGAGTGCTAGTAGCTGGCTCTATCGACGACCACACGCAATTGATGACGTGTCAGCCGCCACACTATCGGGACAGTTTAGGCTGGGATTAGCAGCACCAGCGGCATATCGCCAACTGCAACGTGCTGAATGTCAGCAACTATTTAATAAAACGCTGAAACACCTGGGTATTACTGAGTTTATTTCGCCTATCAAAGCGAGTATTAATACTCTTAGCACACCAACCACGATTGGTTCAGCGATCGCTCAGTCAGCCGAATTTTTTCAACCAATTTTTGAGAAGATTCGTGAGGTTATGCGCGAACCACACGCTCAAATGAGCGGATGGTGGCTGACAAAACCGTTTCCTATCGATGCATTAATCAGTCTATCTCAGCTAGTGTCAGCGCATGAACTGCTCGGGTGGCAACTCGCGTCGGGAGCCCGCCCGATTGGACCCAGCAGCGAAAACCGTATCGGTAAAAAACATCAATGGATTCATGATAAGGACTCGGCACGCGGGATCGAGTCGCGAGTAGTTCCACTGCTCACTAGTATTCGCAACAGTTTGTGCTCGCTACAGCGATGGTACGCGTCACTCATCTCCGTTGCTAACTCAGCCGGCGTCGTTATCGATGATCAGCGAAACGGACGATTGGACACCCCCGGATGGCTATTTCGAGCAAAACGCGGCCAGCAAGTTGTGATTCGCGACATGAGATGGTCCGATTTATCAGCTCTCAGCCTGCCGAATTTATCTGGCTGGCCGAGCAATGTTACCCGCCACTCACTCGCGACCCACCTTCGCAGCCACGTTTCTGATGCCCAGGTAGATGCGTTACTCGGACACGCCAGTTATGGTCGCAGTTTATCCTCACCTCGCGCGGATACAATGCCAGCGATTAACGAGCAATCTCAGCTGCGACATACATTACAAGCATGGTTAAAAACATGTGGTTATCAGCCTCTCGATTGGAGTCACATGCCGTGGAACTGATAAATGCGGAGGAATTAATAAGCATCTGGAAACAAGAAAAGCATCCTCTGGTTCATTCATTAAAACTCGCTGACACGACGTTGATATTGAGTACTATTTTAGAGGATAAAAAACCAACTCAAAAGCTGACACTTGATCAGAACGATGTACAAACTCTGATAGATATTTTTTTTACTTGGCGGCAAGCTGCCGGACGTGCAGTTACGCGTCGACAAGCACTAGAGCGCGTTAATCGAGTAATGACGGCAATCAACACCGTCCCAGGCATGCGTGCCGTGTTGATGCCAGAACCCATTGCTGTACATCGACCGTCTGCTCTGCCAACGACACCCCGTATGTTTTCGATGCACGCGCAGATGCAGGCTCTGGAAAAGCACTTATCACCTTGGTGCCGACAACATAAATGCCATGATGCATGGCTGATGTTGCTAGCTATCCGGCTCATGTCCCGCCTGGGTATGAGTGAGACCGTGATGATTGGCACACTAGCCATGATCTCACCGGAACATATCAATGGAAGAGAATTATCTATTCCTTCCTCGCCAAACGCACAGTGGCCTGCAGATGGCCATTATCGGATAAGTTTAAATGACGATATTTGGGTGCCATTGAGGGCCATCATAACGCTGACTAAATATACTAACGCAGCAGGTTGGTTATTAGGAAAAAACGATAGCGACAACCTCACGCATAAAGCTCGACGCCTGTTGTTACGCCAACGCTTAACGTCAATCACCAAAGAGTGCCTGACATCACTCCGCATGCACCCTGACAGCTACCAGTGGCAATCGTTGAAGAGATGGTCCTCAGTAGTATTTGCGAGCCGACACATGGCGGTCATGCGAGGCATACCGCCAGTTTGGGCAACGTTGCTCCGAAAATACCCCCTACCAACATGCACACCCGTGCCGCTTCTCACGAAAAGCGGTTGCGCTCACTACTACGCACCAGGGGAGAGCGAAGGGCGCCTACCAGAGAGAACCTCGAAGCCTCTTTCTAGACCAGCGTCATTTCCTGAGGCTGGACAAAAAACACGCCAAGCAGGTATTTCCTCTGTTCACATCGAGCATCTGCCAATTGATTGGCAGCGTCGGGCTAAAAACCTATTGCAACAGTTTTTAGTTGAAGTTAAACAGCTAAATCCGAAAAAAGTGACAGCGAAGAAACATAAAAAAGATATGCCGACGCTACTGGTTCGCTACGAAAAAAAATTAGATAGGCTCATAGGACATCGGGGCCACTACCTAGGGTGGGTACTGCAGTTCCTGTATTATCAATTGCGAACCGAAGGCAATAAGCTCAGTACCGCACGCACACTGCTCTCTAGATTGACGCCTATGAGCATGCTGCTTCATGACGGCGTGCTCGATCTGAGCGACTGGGATGACGACGTAGTCCTAGAGCTACAGATAGAGGCTCAATCAGGCTCTCAATGGTCTACTAGCACGCTAGAAAAATTCAACGAAAGTTTCCGCCAATTTATGCGATTTTGTCAGCAATATGGGGTGCTCGAAGATGTCTCCATCCCAAAAAAGCAATCCGGATCACTCGCCCCCAGCGTGTTAAGAACGCGCATTATATCACCGGATTATATGCAGCTGCTATGGAATACGCTGACACATAATGCGCCGCCCGGCGATCCACGCCAAATGATGGGGCTGGTGATTGCATTAGGGTTTTACGGTGGTTTACGCGCCTCTGAAGTCGAATCTCTCACACTAAATTCCATCGTTTTTGGCGATGCGAATGAACAAGGGTATCGCAACTGCTGGGTCGAGATTCTGGGTGGAAAAACGGCCGCTGCGAGACGACGGGTGGCACTGCATATCATGGCTCCACCCTCAATCGTTAACGCTTTTTATACATGGGTAAAAACACGACGTCTCGAATGTTCAACGTTGCCACTCAAAGAGATAGCGCTGTTCGGTCCTCGGCACTCCCCAGAGACTTATATGCGATCATCGTTAATTCAGCCAGTTATCGAGTGGATGCGCCACATGCTCGGCGATGACATTGATTTTCATGGCCTACGCCACGCCGCAGTCTCATGGACACTACTCAGGTTGCATGCTGCTCAATTCCCCCATTTTAGAAATACACTCCAGCACCAGTATCACTGGATGTTTCAACCACAACCACTGCAACTAATACTGCAGCACTTTTGCGGTGCTGAAGGGAGTGACACACTATCGAGGGGCACCTTGCTCTTACAAGTAGCGAAATGGATAGGCCATCGCGAGCCTGGCACATTGCTAGAAAACTATGCACACACACTTGGCCTCATTCATAGCGATATACTGGCACCAAAAACCAAACTAAAAGGCTAAAAGCCTCCCACTGAAACCCATGCCTGCCCTGGCATCCTACTTGCTAGGGCAGCTACTATGACATTCCCCGCATTCCCACTAGGCCTTGCCTCTGACCGAAGAAAAGCA
This sequence comes from Vreelandella andesensis, assembly GCF_003989795.1. Classification (GTDB taxonomy): domain Bacteria; phylum Pseudomonadota; class Gammaproteobacteria; order Pseudomonadales; family Halomonadaceae; genus Vreelandella; species Vreelandella andesensis. Next base: position 95,685 of record NZ_RZHG01000027.1, on the reverse strand, counting down.
CAACTCCTTTACAAGTCAAAAAAGCCCTGATATTTTTACAGCTGTTAAGATAATTGTCTTAACCAGGTTTGGCGACCTGACAAATCCAAGGCGCTTCAGCGCTACTGCCATGGCTAGCATATATCGTTACGCCAAATTATGGCGGTCGTGCGTGGGAGACTCCTAAGTCTGCCGGTTCTCTTGGATGCCGGTTCGCCAACCTGCGTACGGCCGCCCCCATACTGTTTGGCGACAGAGGGGATGGCTCTAATATCCAAGGAGCTTACCCATGGCACTGTGTATCATCACGTCCCTTCATTATCAGCAGACACTTACTTCTGCCCCGTTTATCGTTAATTCCTACCCCGCTTGTTCTCACTTTTCACGTATTTCAGCACTGCGTACTTCCACGTTTAATTGTTGCGTTGCTTTTTTTGCGCCAGCAGATGGTGTTCAGGAGGTGCGCTCATGAGCCAAATAACCTCCTCCTCACTACCACCTCGTAAACCACGTCACAATAATCCACTGGGGCGTATGATCGCAGAGGCACTAGACAACCAGCTGCTCCACTACGCTTACACCAATACTGAATTCACTATCCCAGACGTACGAAACGTCCTGCACGCCTTGCCAGAGTTTGCCGACTACGACAAAACACGGTTGCGCTACTATGTTCGCGATCGCGTACATGCACTAGAACGTCTAGGACTTGCGACTCGCGTAGGAATGGTCGATAAAAAGCGCGCTATTTTTCGCTTACATTTTGATGTGGAAGAAACGGTATGTGAACAACCAACAACCGACGATACATCACCGGTTTCAGCGCGGCTTAGCACGAACGACGATCTCCTTACCTTTCTTGAAAAAGACCGTCAGCATCTCAACACTTGCATGCATATCGCGATCAGCGAAGCTGAGTATTACAAGAAAATCCTCGACCAATACCCCACCGAAAAAGCGCGCATTATCCCCCTACTTCAAGCTGCGACAGAAAAGAGCAATCATCTAAAAGGCAAGTGGGACGCTAACCTCACCTTGCGCTCTCAGCTGACAAGTCAGGAGTTGCGCTCATGATTTCCAGTTCTCCTGCGCAACAAGTGAATCACACCAACGCATCTATCCCGATGTTACGTCAGTGGCAAACAGAATGCTTAGAACGTGCGCTCATACAGCTATCATCAAAAATGCCGCACTTTCTCTGCCAAGCCACGCCAGGGGCAGGAAAAATGTTGCTGGCCGCCGTGCTCACCGAGGCGCTAATAAAACGGGGTGATATTGACTATGTAGTTTATCTTGGCCCCACGCGAGCAGTGGTAAATGACGCGCGTCGTACACTAGAAAAAGTACTCAACCGCTCGCTTGATGGTCGGCTGGGATCCATTGGCGTGACATTAACGTACCACGCGCTTTCCAACCGTTTGGTTTCTCTACAACAGCTAGGCCAGAACGGCCATGTACTTCTGATCTGGGATGAAAGTCATCATGCCTCCGCCCCAGGCGGCCAAGTACATCAAGCCAACCAATGGGGGCTGGCACTCATTGCGCTAGAGCGGCATGTACGCTTTACGCTGGCTTTGTCAGGGACGCCCTGGCGGACGGATGGCAGTTGTTTACCGTTACTACGCTATGTTGAAGCAACCGACCTACCAAGCAATTCTAGTGACTCGCTCCCCCGCGTACCGACGCAAAAGCACTTAATACCTGATTACGTGTATACCTTAAAAGAAGCCATTCAAGACGGCGTATGCCGCTATCCAACGATAGAGCTTGTCGATAACCACTCTATCGGGATAACAAGAACGCATCCCAGGACTGGGCGCAAGGAAGCACGTCAGTATGCAAGCATTCCGCAACTGCTCAAGCATCCAGGCGTACACTATGCCGCCCTTCTGCACGATGATGCTCCGCTTCAGCATGTATTAACGCTCGGCATCAACCGCTTAAGCACCCTCCGCCAACACGACCCGAAAGCAGGTGGCTTAGTGGTCGCTGCTAGCATTCAGCATGCCGAGGAGATTACGCAGCGTTTAGAAGATGCACACCAAACGGTTTGTTTAGTCACCAGTCATGATCCAACGGCGCATACGCAATTAGAAACCTTCCGGGACGCCGACACCGCCTGGATTGTCTCCGTTGGGATGGTCACTGAAGGGGTTAACCTGCCTCGGCTACGAGTTTGCTGCTATCTCAGCCACGTGCGAACGGAACAGTTCTTTCGTCAGGTACTCGGACGCATTATTCGCCGCCAAACCCGTCATGATGGGCACTGCTATTTCTACGCGCTTAATGAACCTCTTTTGCGCCGGTTTGCTCGACGACTGACTGACGACCTTCCCGATGAGTTAGCCAAGGTCGAGATGTAGTGGTCAAGTAAAACTGGCCACCGGTTTATAGTTAACCCAGTATTTTTCCTCTGCCTGATTTGGACTCATACCACCGTTATGTTGGTGAGGCCTAAGCTGGCTGTAATACCCGATTAAATAGTTCACGATATGGTGCTGCCCCTGCAAGAATGAGCAATAGCCATACGTTGGCACCCATTCAACTTTTAAGCTCCTGAAGAACCTCTCCATTGGCGCATTATCCCAGCAGTTCCCACGTCGGCTTAGGCTTTGTTTTATCTGACATTTCCAGAGCGTCTGACGGAACTTGCGGCTCGTATAATGACTGCCCTGATCGCTGTGGAACATAACCCCTTTTGGCCGCCCCCGACCCTCATAAGCCATTTTTAATGCACTGCTGGTGAGTTCGCTATCGGGTGACAACGACATTGACCAGCCAATCGTTTTCCTAGCAAATAAGTCCATGACAACGGCTAGATAAGCCCAGCGATTGCCAGTCCAGATATACGTGACGTCGCCACACCAAACCTGGTTGGGTGCCTCGACGTTAAACTGTCGCTCTAAGTGGTTCGGTATCTCAACATGCTCATCACCTGTTTTCTTGTAGGTGTGCCCAGGAACTTGGCAGCTAACTAAACCAAGTTTTTCCATCAAGCGGCCAGCGCGATAGCGGCTTAACGGAATATTCTGCCTTGTCGCCATCTCTGCAATGCTGCGCGCACCTGCAGAGCCTTCGCTCTCGCGAAATAGTTCTCTGACCTTGGCTATTTCCTTGGCTTTCGTGGCACACACAGGTCTTTTTGAACGTTGTCTCCAGTATTTAAAGCTGCTGCGATGCACGCCAAACACGTCACACAGTTTTTTTACCGGGTAGCTCGTCTTGAGTTTCTCGATTAGCGAGAAGTGTTCAGGGAGTCCGACATCAAGAGAGCGGTAGCCTTTTTTAAGATGTCTTTTTCCATCTCAATGTCACGAATGCGCTTTTCAAGCTCGCGAATCCTGAGCTGATCAGGCGTCATGGGCGTTGCTTTAGAGCTTTGGCCAACACGCTCTTGGCGTAACTGACGCACCCATTTATCCATGGTCGAATGCCCCACATTCATGGCCTCAGCCGCTTCTCGAACCGTGTAGTGTTGATCGACGACCAGCTGTGCTGCTTCGAGCCGGAATTCAGGGCTAAAGTTACGTTTTGGTCTTGTTGCCATGCTGCCACCTAGTGATGTCTTGGTGCATATTAGCACCTCTAATTAGGTGGCCAAATTCACTATGCCACTACAAGAGCACGGGTAATAAAAACCGCCCCGCCGACGACGTGCCACATTTCCCTAATGTCGACGCTATCGCGCACAACAGCTCCATCCCCACTCAAGCATTTACGCCCTCCTCCGAAAAGAGTGAAGCGCGTGCCACTGATTCGAGCGGCATCACACTGTCTTTTCAAGCCCCTCATCATAGCCATATCACTAGCACTGAGACAGATGTGGCGTTTTCACAGGCGTTTTATGAACGCCTCATTGCCTTACGCCTTACGGACTAAGGGGGGATATTGCGATGAAACCACGACACGATCATCCACTCGACCCGGCATCCGACCTCTCACACCATCATGAAGTAACCAGCAATCACGTTGGCTTGTCACGTGAAGCAAAGCGTCTGCTGTCAGAAAGCGTTTCACCCAATACAGTGCGTGCCATGCGTGCCGATTTGAGCGTCTATCAAAAAGCCGGTGGCGTCCTGCCAGCCACTGAGATCGATATCGCTAACTACTTGTCGGCGCAAAATGCGCTGGGCAAGAAACCAGCCACGCTAGAACGCTATGCTAACTCGCTCCATATGTGGCATCGCTACCACAACCTACCTTCACCCGTGAAAACAATCGCCGTCCGTAACGTATTGCGCGGTATAAAGAAAAGTCGAAGTATGCGCCAAACCTCAGCGCCTGCTCTACGTCTCAAGGAGTTGCATCACCTACTCGACACATTAGATCGCGAGACGCTGCATGGCTTGCGAGATAGCGCGGTGTTCTTACTGAGCTTTTATGGCGCATTTCGACGTAGTGAAGTTGTGGTACTTGCTTACCAAGATATTGAATGGCGTCCTGAAGGGATAGTGATCACTCTACATCACAGTAAGACCAATCGCTCGAGCAGGGTTGAAACAAAGAGTTTGATGCGAGCACCGTCAGGAAGCCGCTACTGTCCCGTCACTCTGCTAGAGCGTTGGCTAACCGTCTCGGGCATTACCGAGGGGGCGCTCTTTCGCGGCATTAGCTCGCGTGGCAAACTAGGCGCTAAACAAATGGTCGCCCAAACACTTTATATAAGAATGGGAAAGGCATTGGAAAAAGCGGGACTAACAACGCACGGCTATACGCCCCATAGTTTTCGAGCCGGATTTATAACCGAAGCGCACCTGCGTGGTAAAAGCGACCTACAAATCAAACGTGTCAGTGGCCATCGCGACCAGAATACTTTTGAGCGTTATATTCGAATCGCCGACGAATTTGAGGACAATGCCGGGGATTTCTTTTCATTATGATACGTTTGGCCAACTAGCTTGACGACATTCATACGCTGTCGTCCTCTGCTAACTAGCCTAACTAAGCCACGCATGAGCCGAAAGTGCGTGGCTTGTTTTTAATTATGTCTTTGCACGTACCGTGAAACATCCCCACAGCACCGCCAGCAAAAAGGCATACATCATCACTCCACTGTTGTGCGCCAAAAAAGCTTGTGAAAGGCCAAAGTTGATATAAGCAACTGGCAGCAGCACGCCTGCGACCGCCAATGAGCGAAGGTCATGGTTGGGATGATTAAGCTGACCAAAAAACAGCCGGAGAGGAATCAAATAAAGAGCTAGTAACGCAATGAGCCCAACGAGGCCACGCTTAGCCCAAGTATCGATAAAATCATTATGAGAATGACCATAAACAGTAACATAAGGATTGATCACACCACTATCCGCTAATGACTGCATGCCGTCTTGATAGCCGTTTTGCCCCCATCCAAGGAATGGTTTTTCCTGGATCAAATGAGAGGCGCCTTTCCACATCTCAAAACGATCGCCAACAGAGCTTCTGAGGTTCTCGCCCGACGCATAGCGAGCCACATCATCATATGCCTGATGAACACGTGATTGAACGCCTAATTGGGGCACCATGTAGACCGACGTCCCGACAGTGACCAGCAGGATCAATAATACCCCTTTGATCAAGCCTGGCAATTGGCGGCCATAACTGATGTAAAGCACGACTAATACAAACGGTAGACTGGGCCAGCTTCCACGACTACCCGACAGCAACGACCCTAATATGCCCATGAATGCACCGAGCAGCATGAAGACAAACCAAGGTAGACGACGTGGTTGGCACGATGCCCACCCTAGGCCAGCCAAGCACAGAATCCCCATGAGCATACTCAGGTTGCCAAACTGAATGACATGCGTATATCCCGTTGCTCGCCACGCCCCTTCTGCTAATTTTTGCCAACTTGCCCACCCCCCTGCCCCAATAGCGCCTACCGCCAACCCCGCCCAAAGACTAGAAAGGCGAGGTGGGTAAGCAATTATGGTAAGCACAACGGGCACCGCAAAGATAAAACGACTCGGTTTATCGAAACCACGAGTTCCCTGCCCATCCCACCAAGCCCACGCCATACTGACGACGGCGTATACCACCATCACCCCTATTATCAACCTATCTTGGCGGGTTAGGTTTAGGGGTGGACGGTTGATAAGCAATACACCACTGCCTAGCAAAAGCATAACGACACCGACCGAATAGCCAGAAGGGACGACTAAGGCAAGGGCGCCAAATAAGAAAACCGCACAGGTATTATATAGGCGTAAACGTGCGGATAATTCGAGCAAGTGGTGAGACATCATGATGAAGAAGGCACTCAAAAAAGAAACACTGTAGCTAAAGTGGCCATAAAAAAAACCACGCTAACATTAATAGCAGGGGCTGGGGTAACGGCCAAGATTCATAGAAGGGGATACGATAACCATCGTTGATACCAATCCAAGGTATCAACCCCCTAATAAGCGTTTGGGTTCACAAACCCTTTTACAATCGTCAGGCCAATGATGCGAAGATCTAACCATATCGACCAGTTATCAATATACCAGAGATCGTGCTCGACGCGCTTTTCCATCTTTTCAATGGTTTCGGTAGCGCCGCGAAAACCATTAACTTGGGCCCAGCCCGTGATCCCAGGCTTCACTTTGTGCCGTTTCATGTAAGATTCCACCAACTCTTTATAGTAGTCATTGTGCACAAGAGCGTGAGGCCGGGGCCCCACGATAGACATTCGCCCTTGTAGAACATTATAGAATTGGGGTAATTCATCGAGAGACGTAGAGCGCAGAAATGCCCCAAATCGAGTGACGCGAGGATCTCCCCGAGAGGCCTGGGTGACTTTATTGCTTTTTTCGTCATGAACTTCCATAGAACGAAACTTATAAACTTTAAAACATCTTCCATTTACGCCAGTTCGATACTGCTTAAAAAGTATGGGGCCAGGCGATTGTATTTTCAGAACAATAGCAATGACGAGACAAGCAGGCAGTGAGAAAATGAGAAAAACAGACCCCAACACTATGTCCTCAAGGCGTTTGGTGATCCGTGCCATGCCGTTAATGGGCGTTACGCTAAGATCGATAGAAAGGCGCCCAGCCACTTCACTCATTTGATGGTTAAGCAGCTGCATATCTTGAAAATCGGGAATGAAACGAACCTCAGCAGTAAGATTGCGAAGTGAGAACAAAATTTTACGTACCACATTGCCCATTTCGAGCGGCACACATATCCATACTTCACGCGCGCCACTTCGTGCCACTCGCTCACTTAACTCTTGATAATAGACTGCATCGACCTCACCGTTCAGGCGCGACACACCGGCGATGGAGTATCCTTCGGCTGGAGAGGCTCGCATGCCTTTGGCGACACGAATGAGTTGTTCACCTGGTCCAATCATGAAGACAGGACGACGCGCAATCCCCCTCCTTCTGGCTTGTCGTAGCATAAGCTGCGCGCACACACGCGCTAATCCGCAGATCAAAAAGGAAATGACCAGCGTGTAGCCTACCCAAAGGCGTGAATAACGATCAGCCGCATGCGCAAAATAGATAATGGAGGCCGCGAGAATCGCAACGATCAACCAAACGAGTAAAAGCTTGCCTAGTAAGGTGGATATTCGCGTGATGCGCCACCGTGTGTACGCCCCTTGCATAACATTCAAAAGGATGATGAGAAGCATCATAATGGCGATCGCCAGCGTATAACGCTCATGCAGGGCAACGGTGTCGAAACGCATCCAATACGCGGTAACGCCACCAACCACTAACGCCAGCGCGTCAACAACAGGCACGACGAGTTTGGCAGGATAACGCTCTGAAAAGGCCGTAGACGATGTACTCATATTTCCTAACTGTTTACAGTGCAGCGGTAACTCCCCGCAAAATACTTAACTTACACTTGCTTGATCAACAAGCTCAGCAATATCATCAGCCATTTTTGACATGATGCGATCACGCCGGAACTGATCAACAAACGTTTCTCGTGACCGATCTACTATCTCTAAACATCGAAGCGCCCTTGCTCCTGCGTCAGGATTGCATGGCTCAAAGACACTGGTATTGGTGATTTGCTGCGCACAGAACGTCGCAGGAAACGCCCTAACCCCAGCCAAAATTGGCTTGCCAGTCGCAGCATACTCAAACAATTTAGACGGGATAACTCTAGAAAAACAGGGCATATCGTTTAAATGAAGAAACAACACATCTGCTTTGTCATACTCTTTGATCAGCTGGTGACGTTCAACAGGCCCTCTAAGTTCGACATTGCTAATGTTAAGCTCACTAAGCGTGTTCGCCAATGCCTTTTTTCTTCCACCATCACCTATAACGACAATGTCTGCCTCTTTCTCAAGCCGCTTCGCTAACCCAGGCAAAATGACGTCAAGTCCCTGACATTGGCCAATATTGCCAGCGTAAAGAATTCGTAAACGACGCGAACCAGGTTGTGGATCACCCAATGGCGTCTCTATGAAACGCTGGACACTTGCCTGCTCTGCAAATGCATCAATAAAAAGCCGATCTACCCCATTACTGTGCCATGAAAAAGTTTGCTTAGGAAAGCGTGGACGGTAGTAAGCCTCAAACCCTTCGGATACAAGGTTGACTCGGCTAGCTCGATTGATAGCGCAACGCTCCAGCGCCGAGAAAAATCTGATCCCCATCCAACGGCTACCTTTTGGCAACAGAAAAGGAAGGTTTTCGACAAAGATGTCCCGAATATCTAAATACAGCTTGGCCGAGCATTGTCGAGCAACGTAGGAACCTAGCACGGCTGTCATTAAGCGCGACGACGTCGCAATGACCAAATCATAGTGCTTTCCACGAACCAATTGCCTCACCTGATTAGCATAAGAGATAAAGGCACGCGACTGATCCAGGATACCGCTATGATGACTTGGGAGCGCCAAGCGTCGCACCATTAACCGACCCGTTTCATCTTCTTCACACTGCGGTGCCTCTGAAGAGTAGCCTGCATAACGATTAGGTGCTGTGGTTAACACGTCAATATGGGCATTAGCGGGGAGACGTTTCAATAGCGCCTCGACCATCGCATGACTACGAAACGAGCCTGCGCCAAGGTCGGGTGGATAATAAAAAGTCAGAAGCAGTATACGAGGTTGTTTCATTAGTCACTTGGCCCCAAGGGGTTATGGTTGCCTAGGACTTGATGATAGAGCGCTAGCAAAGAGGCCTCCTGTGTTTCCCAGTTTAGTAATTTCGCTGCTTTCTTAGCATTCATCTGGTAATGCGTCCGCCTACTCGAATCTTTTACTAATTCAACAATAGCGGACGCTAATGCCTCAGTGTTCCCGGGCGGAACTAATAAACCAAGATCATGCTGGCGAACGACTTTGCTAATCTCAGGTAACTGACTCGCGATAACCGGCAGCCCTGCGATGACATACTCGAATAATTTATTCGAATCAGTAGTAAAGTGATTTAGGCAAGTATTTTCAATCGGTTGAATACCGATGTCAGCCGATGCCGTATAGCTTGGGAGCTCGTCAAGGGGCACCGTATCAATAAAATAGACAGACTGTCCCAGGTTTAAATCACCGACCAGCCGCTTAAGGTCCCCGGCCTGACTGCCTCCACCAATAAAAACAAAATAAGTGTCGGACACGTTAACGGCTGCCTTGACCAGCCGATCAAGCCCCCTACCCGGCTGCAATCCGCCTTGGTAAAGCACAATAGGCCAGGACTCCTTAAGGCCCAGCTCCTCACGAATACGGTTTGAACGACTCACCTCTATAAAGCGAGGCCGATTCTGAAGTACCAGCGGTCGAGAAACACCGTACGCACGTGCGAAAAATTTTGCTCGGGCATCGGTGGTTGTAATCATACCAGCGGCACCCGGCACCAATTGCTTCTCAACCCAGCCTACCAAGCCGCGAAAAGACTGATAGCCTTCCCGATCAGTGCTGATTTCATGAGCATCATAAATTAACGGTGCTTTAGCCAGGCGAGCAGCCAACCAGGCTGTCGGTAACATATTGACATCATGAGCATGAACAATATCGGGGCGAGAACGAAACGTCGTCCACCCCATACTTAGTAATGCCCTGACACGTGACAAAATAAGTGCAAGTACGTCTAGTTTGGAGCGCTCGCGCTTGGTGCTACCAGGTGATGGCTTCTTAGTAGTCTGATCGCCCCCATGACGCCGAACCCGTATACCACTGCTCAATACGTCTGAACGCGATTGACATCCTGGTACAGCCAGCGCATGAACGGTTACTTGGAAACCTGCATTTACCAGCGTTTCGGCTTCCTTACGAACACGCGCGTCATTCAGAAAGGAATTGCAAACCAGCATGGCCACCTTGATAGGACTCTCTGGTGGTAACGGCTTATGCCCATCACTCATTCACGACTCCTTTCCCGTTAGATGAGCTTGTGGTGACAGTCATGCGTTCGAGCATCGCAGGTAAAAGCTCTAAAGCTTGAACATAACGTTGACGATTGCAATCACGCTCCAACGCAAACGCCAAAGCCGACAACTCCGCCTCATGAATCGCGACGTGACACAACGCAGACCGCCCCTGTGAAGCCTCTTGCACAGCGGGCGCCAATTGTTCCAAGCCCTTTTCCCCTTCAGGCCAACCAGCCCCAAGCGGCTCAAGGGACCACTGTCCCCAGTTTAAAGCAATCGGCGAGGTTTCATCCGTTAGCCAGATAGCATCCGCGGTGAAATCAGGTTGATGAAGAACTACCGGCAAAGCTTGAAGGATACCATTCAGCTGTGCCAAGTGCCGAATAAGCCATTCAAGCATGTGAAGCTGTTCATCCGAAGTAATCGCCATACGCAGGTGATTAAGTAAGTCAACATTCAAACGTTGCCACAGCATGGGACGTGAGCGTTGATAACGCTGACAGAGCGCTACAGGGAGCTCTACCGCCAGCAGCTTCCGACGCAAAGGTTGAATATGGGGAAGAACTTCACTGGCGAGAGGTGACCGTCCGTTCGGCAATTGATAGAGAAGGCATTGATAGTCTTGTATCTGCGTTGCGCCTAGAAAGTGAGCAGCGGGTAGCTTGGATACTTTTTCAGCCATTAACGTCGATTCATGTAGTGCAAATGAACTACGGTTCTTCTCAAAAAGCTTTATAAAATAGAGGCCAGTATCCGTTTCAACGCTTACAGCTGCAATATTGACTATGCCAGTTTGATGCCATGTACAGCGTAGCCTGTCTACCTTATCGTTAGTGAATTCTTTCAACACCCCACGTATCCATTCGGGGCGTGCTGTTGGTTGCAATAGGGGCCATATAGAGCGGCTATGATGTGTGGATTCCGACAACAGCACTTTGCCGTGAAAAAAGAGGGCATCAAGCTTTACTTTTTGCTGATAAAGCGACGCAAGATCCATCGCCAACCCAGTGACTCTAGCCATCATCTGTCGACACAGTACCAATGTCACTATGGCAATAATGACCCCTGGGTTACTCCATACGATAAAGTCCATCACCAAATAGCCAAATGCGACGAAAAAACCGATGCCAGACACGACATTTAGGAGATCACGCAGCTTCGTCCTGAGTTGCTCACGAAATGAGACAGAATGCCGATGAAGCAAACCTAAAATGCAAAAAGTTAACACTGTATAGCTTATGATCACCAAGGCCATTTCAGGATAAAACCACCCCAACCCCGACAACGACAACATAATAAAAACACCGCCAGCCAGAGCACGCGAATATTGCTGAAATCCACCAGCAGCGATTATATCTTGGTTCTCGAAGAGGACCATCTTATGGCTCTTATCTAACAACTGATGCGTACCTTTACGTGTTGACCAGCTGACCAGGCGTTCCGCAAATAAGTGAAGAACAAAAAAACCTAATGTCGCAATACTGAGTCCCACGATAACAGCATCGCGGTTGAAGCTAGTAAGAAAACCAGGAAAGTAACTCGGAATACCCTCAGACCCTAAAAGGATAACGACTTTTAAAGGCATGAACGAGGCAAGAAGCGTAGACACCTGAGAAACAAGTGTAAAAATAACTATCAACGCCGTGTGGAGCGAAACAACCTGCAGAAACTTCACGCCCAGTGAAGCACTCCAGCGAAATACATTAACAAGATTAACAAACATAACAAATAGCCTACGCTTTTTTCGTTTAAAATAAGGAGTTTTCTACAACAGCAACTCAAATAAACCAAAATCAGAAAAAGGATCTTTCCATAATCGTTAGTAGAGTTTCACCGGTCACTACCAAAAAAAATTAAGAGTTAATGTCGGCGCAGAATACCTAACCCTTTCTCTAAAGCGTAAAATTCAAGTATGAAATCAAACCGCTCAGACCATTGTTTACAAATGTCCTGCTCCTCCTGCCGAATCGTATCATCTACCCATATTTCTGCGTCTGGAGAAAGTAAATCGCTCAGTGCTGGCAAAGCAGGATAGCGGGCGTATTGACAAGTCGCTGCGGGAGGACCATCAACAACTAGCAAGTCAATTTCACTTATATGTTCAGTTATTTCAGGTGAATACCAGTAACAAGAAGAATCATCCTTATCCGTATTAAAGTGCTCACCTTTCCACGTTTCAAGCTGCCCCACACGAATAGTGACCCAAGGTGACAGCCCTTCACCTTCCAGTATGGAAAGCGTTGAATTAGCATAATCCTGCAAATGCTCTAAAGAAATCAGTTTACCACAGCCATTTTGACGTAGTGCATCTGCGATGACCACCGTAGAGGCACCACACCCTAGCTCAACGACCAGCTTAGGCTGTATCTGCATGATGTGTGTATGCAGCCGCAACAAAATATCGGGAGACATCGCCCAACCTCGCAGCGGAGGCAAACTTCCTTTAATTGATAACCGGCGCTGAAGCCAGGACAGGCTCTCCAACTGCTGATACAGTCGATTTTGAACAATTATGAGATCGCTTGTAACTTTATCAAAATGCTTCTTTTGTTCTTTAGACAAAATTTCCCCGAGCGAATCCAATGCTGAGTTTATATTTTCAATCATAAACATCCTATGTTTTCAAGGCATATCCATCTAACAACAAACAGCCCGCAGCATAAAAATAAAAATATACATACACTTACAGCACCTCACTTGATTTACTTAACATTGTTTCTGTAAGCGCATTATAAATAGAGTCATAATCACCTATATAGGAAATTAATGTCCTACCAGTATTATCATCAGACAATTTAAACCGGAGCACACTGTCTCTTTCACAGATACCCCAAATCTTAGCAGAGGCACCTAAGTAATCACTATACTTAGAAGGAAGATATGGATTAACAATTTTCACCCCCTCGGTTAATGCGTCATTGACGATCAAGCAGTCCATCTTATTTGACAGTGCAAGGAAATCCAAATAGTCAACGTAATCATTAATAACAACCTCATCAGATAGACCATAGCTTTTTATCTGATTGATAAGGTCATCGGTACTGTTAGTAAAAATATGTAATTGACATTTACTTTTAAGGTCATTCGGTAGCGAAGCTATAGCCTGGAATATATACGACATACCTCTCGTAGCGTAAAAATTACCAAAATATGCAAAATTTACTTTTTCTTCATCAATTTGATAATCAGGTGATGATAGAGAATAGTAAGATTCAGGCAGCGTTGGATGCGGCAAGATTACGCTTTTAGCATAGATAAGCGCCTTAATATCATCGTCATCAACATAACTAACCATATAAGTCAGCTGATTCATATTAGTGAAAATAAGTTCATCTGCGAATATGAACGCGATATATTCACACCAGAAGAACAAATTAGTGGTGGATGGCACGGTAAAGCCTTTCTCAAACACCTTAGCGATTACATGGTTATTTTCTAGCCACTTTGGATCTATCGAAGCCTCACGATTGTTTCCATGAATATCTTTTAACACCGGATCTGAAAACTCAGCGGTCCATTTAGTATCTTTGTCTTTTATCTTATGTAGCAAAGCAGCAAAATGTGAACCAGGCCACATTACCCTGCTATATATTGTTGAATAGCCTGCACCTCGCTTTTTGCATAATGCCATTGCTTCACGGTTAGCGAGAGTTACAAATTTTTCGATGGATTTCCAATTAGAAAAAGAGGCAGGTGAATTAATCTCTACTTTCTCACCAACAAACCCCTTAGCAATCTCCTCTAAACGTACGTTTTTTGCCCTTACTTTAGACATATTATTAAATATCACATCGACGGGAATAGCCAGTTCCCTAATCCGCTTGGCCATAACAACGGCAGCAGTATCCACATAAGGGATAAAGCAATATGAGTAAATCAATGTAGTCGATAACTGAGACGCAATACGTTCGTAAAAAGGAACAATATATTTTTTACTTTCAAGCAAATCGACATATTCAGAATAACATTCTACATTATCACTGACGTAGCGAAGCACAAACTCTGACTGCGCATTAATTTTGCTAGCCGCAAACTCAATTTTACTTCTATCAGTAAGCAAAAGAGCCGATGAATTAATACTATTTATTACATCGATCCGTTGCTTAACATTAAAATCAAAAGAAGATGCCTTTCTAGAGACAGAGCCTTGACGAAGTGTTCTGTAATAAATAGCTCCTTTCGATGCGGGAACTAAAGAAAGTTCAGGGCTATATTTGATAAAGTACCTAGTAAAAAAACAGACATCCTCACCGCTTTTCATCGACAGTTCATATCTCAGCTGTTTAATATAAAATGTTGGGAAAAGCTTACAAGCATTCATGGTAAGCAACGAAGTAACATCAGTATATGATAGTTTACTTTTTTTGATCGCTCTATCGACTTGATAACTAATCGAGTTCTCTAAGATAGTATTATCAGAAATATCACGAATCGAAGAAAGCGCGACAGGATGGTTTGGATCAGAAGCAGCAAAGCGATACATTTCTTCTAAGAACACCTCTGACAACTGGTCATCATCATCTACGAAAGTAATATGGTCCTTGCTTGCGTTATAAATACCAATATTTCTGGCTAAAGAGGCACTTGCAACCTGCTCTTTAATAGTACGACAATCAACATCGGGGTAGTTTTTCTGAAAGCTATTTATTACCTTCTCAATACCGCCAGGCTCACCATTAATAATAATAATGATCTCAAACCTATCTTTTGACAACGTTTGTCGAGCTAAAGAGGTCAAACATTCCCCTAGGTGCTCCTCTCCCTTATAAGTAGGAACAACTACGCTGACACCTGACGCCAAACTCATAACATTCAAGCTATCGATTAAATTAATACACAGCCCGAGCTCATCATAAAGCGTTATGGAAACATACTCGGCCGTATCTTTTGTAATAAGCGAAAAGGCCAAAGAGTGTTCATCAAGCGCGCCGTCATCATACATCTCACACACTGGAGCTTTAAGAGTTTTAGTCCAGATACACGCTCCCTCTCCAGACATCTGTTCAATCACAATAGAAATATCTGAAGCTAAGTGTCTTAACCCCCACTCTGTAATTTTATTGGTAACCAAAACAATTCTTGTAGCACTTATAACTGGAATTTCAGCATGTAGCACTGAGCTACCACTTCCCTGCACTTCGAAGTTGTAATTATTATCAAATTTTGAAAAATTGGCTGGTACGATCCAAATCTTATCAGAATCTTTTCTATTATCCGTTACAACATTGGCATTCGCCACCGCCAACTCGTTTTCTTTAACATGATTTTTTAGCGTTTTAGTTTTTTTCTTATAAGAACGAAATATCTTATACAACTCTATTGGCAAATCTATAAAAGAACGTAGAGAGCGTGAATTCGAAATAGCCAAACCAACTTTATATGTAGTCGATTCTCTCAAGCCAGAGAGGCTAGCTTGCAACGAGGAGACTTGAGCTTCTAAGTGGCTTATTTTTTCGCGAAGCTCACTATTCAGCTTTCTTTCTTCCACTAATTTCTTATAAATAAAATCAGTTTTTTTATATTCATCAACATCATTTTGATTTCCTGGTCCTATCATAAATTTTCTCAAATATGTTATTTAACTAGAGCTCATTTACTTAAAAAATTTTGATAACAGTAAAAATTTAGTTCAGGCATTATACTCATTTCGTACTTAAAAAAGTCACACCTCAATGGTTCATATTTATTAACAAACCATCAGCACTATTCATAAATTAGCATCATAGTGTGCTTAATTATAAATGCTACATACTAAACCTAACGCTGCCTCATCACTATCCGTGAAAATAATTATAATGAATTATCCATCTATCTATAGACGGTGAGTGGTATTTGAAAAGCGAATACTCGCTGACGATGAGGAGTAGGCCAAACTAGTACGCAATATTGACGTTCAAAATCAGATTTTATTCTAGCGTACTTAACAGGAAAACACATAGTTAGTCAGACCTGTGCAATCAGCTTCTGACATTCCACGCCCGCCGCGCTTCGCGCTTTAGGTGAGGGTTCTTAGGTCACCCCAGAACCTTCCTGCTTCACCACGCCTTCACTAGATAGCGGCTAGGCCGCTATCCCTGCTCCAGTCACTCCACAGGCTAACCCCGCCAGCCCGTCGGTTCGTATATTCTTTGCCGCGTTAACGTCTCGGTCTATCGGTGCGCCACAGCTTTTACAGTGCCAGTGGCGCTGCGACAGCGGTAGCTTTTCAACCTTGTGCACGCTGCCGTAGCACGTTTTAATGCTGGGAAACCATTGGTTTACCTTGACAACTTGGAGTCCTTCCCAGTCGGCTTTATAAGTGAGTTGGCGGACAAATTCGCCCCATCACGCATCACTGATAGCCTTGGCAAGATGACGGTTCTTAACCATGCCGATGATGTTCAGCGTCTAGTCACACATCACTTGGTTTTCGTTAACGAGGGTGCGTGTCGCTTTGTGGATAGCATCGCGGCGGCAGTCGGCGATTTTGGCATCCAGTCGCGCCACATTCTGCTTCGCTTTTGCCCGATTATTTGAGCTTTTTTGCTTTTTCGCCAACCGACGTTGCAGGTACGCCAGCGTGGCTTCGTAGCGCTTCTGGTGGCGCAGATTGTCAAATTTTGCGCCGTCACTGGTGATAAATAGATTCATTAGCCCAAGATCAACCCCACCGTTAGCGGTGTGGTCAGCAGCGTATTCGGCGTGAACTCACACAGCCAATTGATGAAATAGCGGCCAGCGCGGTCTAGCGTCATCGTGATGCTGGAAGGTTCACTAGACAGCGGACGGCTCCAGCGGATTGGCAGCGGCACCTTGGACTTGGCAATAGTTATCTCGCCGTCATGAAAACGGAACGAGGCTTTGGTCAAGCGGATTGACTGGCGGCCGTCCTTTTTCTTGAAACGCGGATAGCGCGCTTTGAGTTTCGGATTGAAAAAAATTGTCGAAGGCGGCTTTTTGATTCCGCAGGGTTTGCTACAGGATGACGCTTGATCCCTCTTTTAACCACGGAAACTCAGTCTTCAATGCAACCAAGCGCTTTTCCGCTGTGGGATGCGACACCCACTCGCCGTGCTGCTGGTAGGGGTCGGTGCGGTACGCGAGCGTATTGCTCCAGACAAAACGAGCGACGGCGGCATCAGCTCAGCCTGTTGGGGAGAGGGATGAAAGCGTTCTTTTTAAGCACGTTTTTTTAATACTGGAAAAATATTAGGGGCAGAAGTTTACACCAACATCAATACAACACCGCTGCGAGGCGCGCGCTTGTATCACCGCCCGAGTGCGATGCGTTACGCGCTAGTAGGTAAATGAATGGGATACTCAGCTTAACAGGGGGCAGGCACTACCAGCAGTCATCACTCCAAAGGCAATCCTCGAGCACCTCGAAGGTAACGTAAGAAGACCTTTAAGTGGTTCGTCCCCATTTCTAGAACACAGACGAGCGACTTTTTAGACACGCTA
Source organism: Vreelandella andesensis (assembly GCF_003989795.1). Taxonomy (GTDB): domain Bacteria; phylum Pseudomonadota; class Gammaproteobacteria; order Pseudomonadales; family Halomonadaceae; genus Vreelandella; species Vreelandella andesensis. Next base: position 77,976 of record NZ_RZHG01000027.1, on the reverse strand, counting down.
CCGCACGGGGGTTACGGACGCATTCCCGTGTCCTAAGGAGACTGAATGCGCCGGGACGCTTTTAAACAAGGCAGCAATAAGCTCTTTTTACTTAAGACAAAGTTTTATTAGCAGAAACATTTTACGTTATGACACTTAAAAAAACTATCTGGCTTGGCATCTACACAGTGTCGCCCAGCGTTTCGAATATTATTCGCTGTCTGACACTTCCCACCCGTTGGGCGAGTGTTCCTGAGTCACCCCCACAACCTTCATGCTTCGGCACGCTTTCACTAGGCCGCTGCCCCACTCCCTTCGCTCCAATGGCTAACCCCGCCAGTCCGGTGGTTTGAATATTCTTTGCCGCGTTAATGTCCCGATCTATCGGTTCGCCACAGCCGTCGCAGTGCCAATGGCGCTGCGATAACGGCAACGTCTCGACCCTGTGCCCACAACCATGGCACACCTTACTGCTGGGGAACCACTGGCTCACTTTGACCACCTGGCGTCCCGCCCATTCAGCCTTATAGGTGAACTGGCGGACAAACTCGCCCCAACCCGCATTACTAATGGCGTTGGCGAGATGACGGTCCTGAGTCATGCCGGTGATGTTCAGCGACTCGACGCAGATGACTTGGTTTCTAACGAGTGTGCGTGTCACTTTATGGATGGCATCGACCGCGACGTAAACGCCGCCTGCAACATATTGCAGTCGGGCAAGGCGATACTGGCGTGCGCTGACAAGCTGCGCCAACATGGAATGACAACTTCCGAGGGACTTTCGGGAGGTTAAGCCTGTGGAGCCTACCTAAGACCTGCGGGGCCATCACCAAGGGCAACGGTCGGTGAAGCAGGAACCTGAAAGGCGACATGCACGAATCACCGTCTCAGGGCAGTGAGGAAGTCAAAGTAAGTTCTCTGTCGCGACAGGCGATGGAGTATAGGCTGACCAATCAGACTTCCTCATCGTCGATTGCAAGCGCGGCGACCCTGCACATCAGTAACGTACTGCCAGAAAACGCTGTTCGTTCGCCATTAGCCGAAAAGCCTTGTTGTTCGCTGATATCTCTCCAGGAGCGCTAGTGTCCCCTGCTACTCACTCATCGAAATGGCTAAAGCCAGCAGCTTGGAATCTGCTTCCTATATTCACTAAGTGCTAAAAAGTATCGCCACCGTTCATTCCCTATAGGCATTGGAAACGTTGCTGCCTTGTCGTGTGAATTGGCGCCTGTCGCAAAAAATTAACCGAAATAAAGCTAGGTCACGCGGTCGACGTGAGGACGCTTACAACTAATTGGCTGCAAACAGGGTGACGTACGATTGAACCAAAGAAGAGGTATAGACATGGAAAGTATCAGCCAGAGTCCAGATCAATCCCTAAACAAAGCATCCTAGGATTAGACGAATCAAAACCCACCTATAGCTTTTTATCCTATTAAAATATTAGCAAAAGAAAAATTAGTAATATATTTTTAAGCTGCGGCTTTACTAAGCTAAGCCGCAAACGGCCCATTCTGACAATGCAGAATAAAACAAAGGACCACCTTAAGTGAGTGCGGTACGTATCAAGCGAAGCCTTACGCCAAATTTATACGAAAGGCCAAAGACATTACCCCGCCTATCAGTGTTCTTACGACTCCTCCACTGACGTCTAGCCTGGCGGATACTGCTCGGTAGCACTGCTACTTCATGTAAATGGCGTCGAAAGTTTAAAAATCCGCTCCAAACGACTAAACGAAGGAAACTGCAGCAATGAATTCACGGCTATTGTTAACAAGCGGTCTGACGGCCCTGATGATGCTTTCAGGATGCGCCACCACAAGTAGCGATCCCTATGTAAAGGACAGATTTACATCATTGGAGCGATCACCGCTGACTGATAACGAGCTACGGCTTCAGGTCAGCTATCTGGCTCGCTACATGGCAGAAAGTGACAACCGTCGATCGCTAGAAGCCTCTATTGGTGACTCCCCACATGTAAAACGTTGGCTGGCATCCGACATGAGTACGCTCGCTTCGATGGGAGCGGATCTACACCAGCAGCAGCTGGGATCAGTGCTGGGCCGTGATGCCGGGCTCGCTGTATTCGGCGCTGGCTTGCTTATTGGTGAAATGTTTGATGGCAGCATGGACCGAGTAAGCCAAGCCTTTCTCACGCCGGAGATGGCTAGCGATGACGCCAACGAAGCAAAGGTGCGTGAGGCCTTCCATGAGCTCATTACCTCACGTGCCGACGCCATTGCGGCATCGTTAGGATGGGAAGCAGTATGCGAGTTTGGCTGTGAGCCTGGAAGTACCAACGTCATTTATGTGTTGCGCAATCCTGGCGATGCACCGCTTTCGTATCCCTACATCTACTCACCCGATGAGGTGGTGATGCGTGTTCAGGTTTCACATATCACCCCCGTTGATCCTTCCGACCCGATCGGTGCGTTTCTCGGCTTCCAGCCTACGTGGAAAACCGATGAAGGGAATACCTTTGCTACCATGTTTTACACCGACCCTCTTTATGACGAGTCGGGAAAGCTCGTCTTCAATTATCAAGAAGAGCACAATTATTACTATCCCGCCGTCCGCAAAAAGATCGAAGACACCCATTTTGGTATTGCTCTGAAGCACGCTTTCCATAGCACACCCTATTCTTTTTACGGTAACGCCGACGTTTTCCCAAGTCAGTTTATTTACAACGGTGGCGTGTATAGCTTACAGAGCAACAGTAAAGATCAAGTCATTAATCAACGGATGGCAGTGCCGGGGACACTCCCAGGCTTCTAGTGTATGGCTTATCGGGTCGGAGGGGAGCTAGCCCCCGTCCTCCTACACCACTTCCGCGCTGTTCGATAAAGCGAAAATAAAACACTTTTATGCGCATAAAAGTGTTTTATTCAACTTCTTTATGCGCATAAAAGTGTTACCTAACCTATAGTATATACCCGCAAACAGTCTTATTAGCAGGACAATACTATGCAGCGTACTTTACTCAGCACCCTAGTAGCATGGAAAAATCAACCTATGCGTAAGCCATTACTGATTGATGGCGCGAGGCAAACGGGTAAAACTTTCTTGCTGCAGGAATTATTTGGCAACACCTTTATCAACGTCCTCCGTATCGACTTCCTGGAAAACCCCGCTTATAAAGAAGCGTTTGATGGCTCACTGTCACCTGACGATCTACTGATGAACATTGAGCTACTGACCAACCAAACATTCAACCCAAAAACTGACCTACTGATCTTAGATGAGATTGGTGAATGTGAACGTGCCGTTACAGCACTGAAGTATTTTGCCGAAAAAGCGCCGTCTTATTTTATCGCGGCCAGTGGCTCTAACATTGGTTTGCTCAACACCTTTCCTGTTGGCAAGGTAGAACAATACAATTTACGCCCACTAAGCTTCCAAGAATTTATTTATGCATCAAAGGAACAGGCGCTGATCAAAGCCTTTGATAGCCAAGCAAACACACCTGCCGTCCACACTAAATTGATGGATAAACTGACAGACTACTTTTTTACTGGTGGCATGCCGGAAGCGGTAGCTACTTGGTATCAATATAAAGAATCGAGCATTTTAGAACGCATTGAAAAGGTGTCTAAAATTCATGCTGATTTAGTCGAAGGCTATCGTCGCGATTTTGGCAAATATGCGGGCAAAGTCGATGCAACGCTAATTGAATCAGTGTTCAATAGCATACCGTCACAGCTGTCTCAGGTTGCCGATGCGTCAGTTAAACGCTTTAAATTTAAACATGTTCATGAGCGCAAATCACGTTATAGCGATTTTGAGACCGCAATCCACTGGTTAACATGCTGCCGCCTGGCCTTGGCGAACTATCCCATTGAAGGGCAACCAAGATCACCTCTGGCGGCTTATAAAAAAGCAAATATGGTGAAACTCTTTCTGTTTGATGTCGGGCTGCTCAACCACATGCTGGGTAGCAGTTACAAAGAGATCAAACAACAACACTATGAGTACAAAGGGTATGTGGCAGAAAATTTTGTACAACAAGAGCTCACGGCAATTGGCGTCGATCCAAGCTATTCGTGGAATGATGCACGCGCCGAAATTGAGTTTATTTTAGCAACGGACGAAGGGAGTATTGTCCCAGTCGAAGTCAAAAGTGGAAAACGCACGCGAGCAAAATCACTGACGTCCTACATTGAAAAATGCTCACCAAACAAAACATTTAAGCTAACGGGCACGCAGGGTTCCTCGGCCCTAGAACAAACTAATATTGTCATGCCCCTGTACTTTACTCAGTTTTTACCGCTGAGGATCGGGTTGGAGAGCGTTAGCGAGTCCCTACTCGGCCCCATTGACATGCTCCGACCATTAAAACAGAGATTATAGTGGCGGATTCCCAGGCCGTTGCCTTCCTGGTTCCTGCTTCAGTGTTCGCTGCCTTCAATGCCTTAGCATTGTCGGCCTTACACAAACTCCACAGGCGTAACGTCCCGAATGCCCTTCGTTAGTTGCTTCAACTCTCAGCACCGGCTAACAGCGCGGTGCCTGCTTGCAAGATATTACGCGCAGCATTTACATCACGTACATCGCGGTCGATGCCTTGGGTGCCGCAGCCAGGACAGGGCCAGGTGCGGACATTCAACGGCAGCGATTCCATCACAAAGCCGCAGCCTTGGCAGCGCTTGCTGCTCGGATACCCGCGGTCGATCTGGACGAACTGCCATCCCAGCCCAGCCCGCTTTGTAGCACCAACTCTCCCCAACCAACATCACTGATGGCTTTGGAAAGATGACGATTTTTGACCATGTTCTTAACCTGCAAACTCACCGCTGCGATCACTTGGTTCTCGTTAACGATCTAGCAGGTGAGTTTGCGGAGATAGTCGCGTCGCGTCTCAGCGATCTTGGCGTGACAGCGAGCGACCTTTAACCGTGCTTTTGCACGATTGTTCGAACCTTTCTGCTTACGACTGAGTTGGCGCTGCGCCCTTGCCAGCTTGCGGGCATAGCGGGCTGTATGACGCGGGTTGTTGACCCATTGACCATCACTGATCACGAACAAATCTTTCAGCCCCAGGTCAATACCAACCATTTTAGGCGTGATCGGCAGCGCCTCGGGCTCGACCTTGCACAGGCAGCTGATGAAGTACCGGCCGGCACGGTCTTGGAATATCGTCACGGAGCTAGGTGCCGATGGCAGGTCACGGCTCCAGCGAATGTTAAGCGGCTCGCTGCACTTGGCTAGCGTAATCTGACCGTCACAGTCCGCAAATGCCGATCTGGCAAACGTCGCTGACTGGCGGTGCTTTTTGGATTTGAAACTGGGATAGCGCGCCCGCTTGGCAAAGAAATGCTTAAACGCGCGTTGTTGATGGCGCAAGCACTGTTGCAACGGCACCAAACTGACTTCAGCCAAAAACGCGGTATCCGGCTGTTTTTTTCAACTGCGTTAAGAACGCGCTGGCGTCGTTGTAACCAATCTTTTCCTGACGCTCGTAGAACGCATCGGTGCGGTAGCGCGATAGCGCATTCCAAACATATCGCACGCACCCTAACGTCCGCGCCAACAGGGTGGCTTGCTCAGACGTTGGGTAGAAGCGGTAGTTGTAGGCGCGTTCGGTTTTCATTGCTTACATTTCATTCGGCTTTACGTAAGAGGTCAAGGCACAAAGCGTACTGCGGACGCTGCGCTAACCATCGCCACACAATGCGGTGGCTTGGGTGGAGTATTCCGCGCTGTTCGACAAACCAAGTAGTTAGCAAGCATATTAATACCTGCAATTTTACACGACATGCCGCGCGATTCAGCTCCTGCATTTTTGCAGAGCAGACGTGCAAAAATGCATTCTATGAAAAGCGTGTAGCCACGGAAGTATGCAATTTTGCAAGAAAAAGCATTTCATAAAAAGCCCTGCAATTTTGCAATACTCACCTGCAAAATTACTAACCCTAAAAACATAACTCTTTGATTTTAAACGATTTACGATAACCATCGCTTATCGAAAACTGTTTATTATGAAATCAATAAATCAAAAAAACCGACCCCTTGGGGCCGGTTCTATTTTTACCTACAGGGGTTACCTGCTAAACATGGCGATAAGGCCAGGCTTAGAAGTGGTAACGTGCGCCTGTCAGGTAGTATACGTCGTCGCCGTCAGCATTCTCGACGCTGGAATCCAGACCATCAAGATTCACACTGATAGACTGCTGGTCAGCTTGGTTCAACTCGACAAATACGTCGAAGTTGCTGGAAACTTTGTAGTAAGAGCCCAGAGACCAAGCAGTACGGCTGTCGTCTTCGCCATCATTTTCTACATTGTAGACGTCGGCAGCGAATGCCCAAGGACCAGTGGTGTAAGTACCACCTAGGCCAACAGTATCGTAACCGCCGCCCAGAGTATCGCTGTGCTCACGGCCTTCGTAGCCTAAACGAACTGAGAACTGATCGTTGACGGCGTAAGAACCGATCAGACCGCCCATCATCTCACCGTTACCGCCGCCGCGTACTACGTCGTCAACAAAACCCAGACCTACAGTGATCGGACCTTGCTCGTACTGAACGCCACCCTGAGCAGCAACAACGTTGCCTTCATCACGAACCGGCTCAAGTTCGCCACGTTCGCTGTAGTGCTTCAGCTGCAGGAATGCAGTCCAGCCTTCTAGGTTAGGCGTGTAGTAACCGATTGAGTCGCCACGAGACTGTTTCGGGTGACCTGAGAACTCTAGACCACGATCGATGTAGACATCGAACGGCAGAGAAACAAACTGGTTGTAGAAGCTGTCGAAGTTACCAGCTTGGAACGTACCGTACTGCTTACTTTGAACGCCCAGGTAGCTCTGACGAACTTCGTTGAAACCAGTCTTACCGTTACCTGAAGGTCCGGTGCGCTCGTCACCGGAGAAGCGCCACTCTAAACGACCGAAAGCGGTCAGGTCAGAGTTGACTTCATGGCTCATGCGCAGGCCAAGACGAGAATAGACGTCAACGAACTCTTCGCTGTTGTCGATCAGTTCGTCATTTGAGTTGTACTCGGGGCCGCCACCAGCGATACCCATGGCGATACGGCCATAGACGTCAAGCTTGGTGCCGTCTTGGTCGTAGACGGTAGCTGCTTGAGCGGCAGCAGAGGCACCGAGGGCGCCGATAATAGCAGTCGCTAAAAGTGTCTTTTTCATGATGTAGGTTCCTTAACTAACTTACTGTTTCGATCGTTTCTGCAAACTTATTATTAAGTTTACAGTTGGCTTGCGGGCCATGCTCTTTGTGCCATCCTCCGGTTTTTCCCGGTGGTATGCGGCATGTCCTCAGCTAAGCCTTGTTATAGTCCAATGCTCGCAGGTCAAACTCTATACCGGGATTCAAGTGAACGCAATAGAAAAAAACAGTGTTTTTTTACGATTTGCGTTTTTTTAAGGAACCCATGGGCAACTGACGGGTCTCAGCGGCCGGTAAATTTTTGCTGAAGCCCCCTTAGTTTATCTTCCAAGCTAAGCGGTTTCGCTGTTTCTGTTTTTTTAGTCGCTTCTTCTCTATCGACCTGCACAGGTGGCTTCACAGGTGTAGGGGCAGCTTTTTTGGGTGATTTTAAAGCGGCTTGTTTGGGTGCCTGTTGCGGCTTTCTATTTTCTGAAGACTGCGTTTGCTTTGGTGCATCACTATCCTGCTTATCTTTTCGCCGCTCACTAGCGTGTCGCGCCGCTTCTTTATCGACGTTGCCTGCTGGCTTTCCATCTAAGTCGATTCGCTCAGCGCCTTCTCGCATGGATTTCACATAGCGAGGTAAATTCACATAGTTAGCTAGCGCTCTGCGAATCAACTTCCCTGACCAGGGTTCCTGCTGAGCTAGGTCTTGGTGAATGCCCACCTTTAAGGGTTTCGTATGACCTGTGAAAAACGCTTGCGGGTAGCGTTTGTACCATTGGTTCAAAAGTGCTTGAGGAGAAGGCGGCTGCGGTGTTGTTTGAGTGTCAGGCACGCCTGATGAAGGCTTTGCATCATCTGCAGACGTTTCAGCAACAGATGGCTCAGGCTGAACTGGATTTTGTATCGGCGGCGAAGACGGCTGGGGATTTTGTGCTTGGTCAGCCAACTGCCGTTTGAGCATTTCATTCTCTTCACGCAACGCGTTCAGTTCGGCCTTGGTCTGCTCAAGGTGCGTTTCTAATGTCTCTAACAGAGCCAATACTGTTGCGGCCATAACCCCTCCTCCTTTGCGCTGATCAGTCGGCGATCCGCTCATAAACTACAAAGTCGTACTGGGGCTGCCCTTCTGCCGGCTTGCCCGCCACACGCTGAACTTCCTGCCACTCTTCCATAGAGAATTCGGGGAAAACGGCATCGCCATCAACATCTATATCCACTTCAGTGATGTAAAGGCGTTGAGCATGGGGAAGCGCTTGTCGATAAATCTCGCCTCCTCCCATCACCATAATTTCTTCGGCGGCCTCAATCGTGGCCTGTTGATCAGCCAATGCCAATGCTGCGGGTAGCTCATGACATATCCGCACGCCTTCGGCGGTAAAGCCTGCATCACGAGTTACCACAATATTGAGACGATTAGGTAGCGGCTTACCTATGGATGCAAAGGTTTTGCGCCCCATGACAAGGGGCTTAGCCTGCGTCATACGCTTGAAGAATTTTAAATCTTCCGGCAGGTACCAAGGCAACTTACCGTTTACACCGATCACTCGATTTTTGGCCATCGCCACAATCATCGCTATTGGTACCAAAGGGTCATACACATGTTGCTGCTGACTCATACGGCTACCTCCGCTTTGATGTGGGGGTGCGATTCATAATCTTCGATGTGGATGTCGTCAAAAGTGAAATCAAACAAATTAGTTACCCGGGAGTTAAGCACCAGACGTGGCGGCGCTTTAGGCGTGCGGCTTAACTGCTCCTGAGCCTGCTCTAGGTGATTGCTGTAAAGATGAGCATCACCCAGCGTATGGACAAACTCGCCGGGTTCCAGGCCGGTTACCTGGGCCACCATACTGAGCAACAACGCATAACTTGCAATATTGAACGGCACACCCAAAAAGATATCGGCACTACGTTGGTAAAGCTGACATGAGAGACGCCCATTGGCCACATAAAATTGAAATAAGCAGTGGCAAGGCGGCAGTTTCATTTCATCAACTTGACCTGGATTCCAGGCAGAAACAATCAGTCGCCGCGATTGGGGCGTGGTACGAATTTGCTCTAATACATTAGAAATCTGGTCGACGCTACCACCATTGGGGCTTGGCCAACTGCGCCACTGGTAACCGTAAACAGGCCCAAGGTTACCGTGTTCATCGGCCCAATCGTCCCAAATGCGTACGCCGTTCTCCTTGAGATACCCGATATTGGTATCACCTTTGAGAAACCACAGCAGCTCATGAATGATAGAACGCAAGTGCAGCTTTTTAGTGGTTAGCAGCGGAAAACCACGAGAAAGGTCAAAACGCATTTGATGACCAAACACTGAGCGCGTACCAACGCCAGTGCGGTCATTCCGGTCAACGCCCTGCTCTAGCACGGTGCGCATTAGGTCTAGGTACGGCTGTTCAAGCGCGTCTTTCGGCGTGGGCGTTATTGCAGTCACAGAAATTCCAGATTAAAAATCAATTTGGGCACATAGTCTATACGCGTAAGCATCGGTCGACCAGAAGCATTCTTTTCACTATTTGCCCCTGGCCCAACTCATCACTCCTCACTCAATCACTCCTCACCCTTTAAATCTTGGCATCGATTGGCTGATTACGTGACCAGGCGATAAATACAAGGCCTAGCGCAATCATCGGGAGGGTAAGCAACATGCCCATGGTGAACCAACCAAAAGCGAGATAGCCAATGTGGGCATCCGGCATACGCACAAACTCAACCAAAAAGCGGAAGACACCGTAACCTAATAGGAACAAGCCTGATAAAAAACCCCTGGCGCGTGGCTGGGCAGACACCCACCACAAAATGACAAACAGTACGATACCTTCCAGAAAGGCTTCGTAAAGCGCTGAAGGATGGCGTGGCTCTGGCCCCATACCAGGAAATGGCATGCCCCACGGTAACGACGTTACACGTCCCGGCAGCTCATGGTTGATGAAATTACCAATCCTGCCTGCGCCTAAACCGATAGGTGCCAGCGGGGCAATAAAGTCGGCAAGGGTGATAAATGCCAGTTTCTTGCGACGTGCAAATAACCATGCGGCAAGTAGCACTCCCAATAAGCCACCGTGGAAACTCATGCCGCCATCCCATACGCGGAACACCCATAGCGGGTCAGCCGCCCACTGCCCTAAGCCGTAAAACAGTGCATAACCTAACCGCCCGCCCACCACCACACCAATGGCGCAGTAAAACAGCAAATCACCGATATCGTCTTTTGTAAGCCCAATACGTGGCGCCCGCTTACACCCTAGCCACCATGCCGCAACAAACCCCACCACATACATCAAGCCGTACCAATGAACCTGCAGCGGGCCAAGTGAAATCGCTACAGGGTCAATCGTTGGGTAATTAATCATCGAGAATCTCTAAAGCAAACAGGAAGAAAATAGCAGCGTGGCAGACGTGAATTACGCCAATATGAAGCGCATGCCCACCACGGCCAACAGCGTTGCAAATGAAAACCTCAGCACAGTGGCTGGAAGGATATGCGCCAGACGAACGCCAACCCGTGCAAACGGTACGCTGGTTAGCACAATGCCGATAAAGGCTGGCCACATGACAAAGCCAGTCGCCCATTGGGGGAGAAGCGGATTACCCCACCCCACAACAATGAACGTTATCGCCCCCACCGTGGCTATTGGTAAGCCGCAAGCAGCAGAGGTTCCCACCGCTTGGGTTATGCTCGCCCCACAGCGTGAAAGCCAGGGCACTGTCATAGCCCCTCCGCCGATTCCAAACAGTGCAGAAATGGCACCCACGACGCCGCCAGCAATGGCCATTGCCACACTCCCCGGTGGTGCACTACCGGGCTTTGGCGAAAGTCCAAACACCATTTTGACTGCCAGCAGCAATACAAACACCCCGAATAATGTTCCTAAAACGGTGCCCGAAAGGTTGTCTGCGATAAACACCCCTCCTATCGCCCCCAACATAAGCCCGGGCAGCAGCGCCATGAACCATGGTTTATGAATACTGCCTTTTCGGAAGTGCCCTAAGGCTGACGAAGCCCCCGTAACGACGATGGTGGCAAGGGAGGTACCTACTGCAAGGTGCATGGTGATTTCAGGAGCCACCTCTTGTAAGCCAAACGCAAAGACAAGCGCAGGCACAATGATTAAACCACCCCCTACTCCAAACAAACCCGCCATGGTGCCTGCCACTGCCCCTAGCAACAAATACCCTGCCAAAATACTCAATACTGTCATTTATTTTGCACCTGATTATTCGCACCGGGTACCCATTGAGTAATCATGCTGAGCAGTGTTTCGGGTTTGTAGGGCTTGGCTAGCACGTCATCCATACCAGCAGCGTTATAAGCGCCATGGCCTGCGTTATCAACATTCGCAGTAAGAGCAATCAAGACACTGCGTCGCTGACCACCATTAAGACGCTCAGACGTTCGCCAACGGCGAGCCGTTTCTAATCCATCTAAAGTCGGCATAAAAATATCCATAAACACCAGATCATAAAAGACTGTTTGCTGGCACTCTAAGGCCTCCTCGCCACTGCTGACGCCATCTACTTGAAGCCCCTGGGTTTCTAGCATTTGACGCGCCAGCATTAAATTAACGGGACCATCATCTACCACCAGAATGCGCAGCTTGCGATCAGAAGAAACAGGCAGCGATTGTTCATAAGCATCCGTTTCATTGGCACTTTGCTGGACAAAATTAGTAAGCAACGCGCGTATATCTGCGAGTCGTTCCCGCACGTGGTTAATATGTTGATGACAGGTTTCTGAATTATCTGCTTTCAACATATTACCTAAATAGTCGAATAGACCGTCGGCTTCACCCTGAAGTAACGTGAGGTACCCAGATTTCAAACGTGACTCTTCCCGCGCTCGGTCACGACCAGCGACAAGGTGCTGTAATTGTTTTTGCTGATGATGGAGGTCATCAAGCAAGTTTTGATCGGGCCTGACTAGCTCGCTTGAAGAAACGAGGTGCTGTGCATCCTCTTCCGCGAATATGACATCCGTCAACCGCTTATTGACCATTACTAAACGGGTAAGTGGCAATTCTTCACCCGTTTTATTTACCTGCGTATGAGCCGGCTCCGGTTGCCGATTAGTCAACGTGTTGACTTGGCGTTCTAACTCAGCCAGCTCTTGTATGAAATGGGCGTCTTTTTGCTTTGCACGACTTTTTACTAGCATCAAAAAAACGCTAACGTTCAAACCACTGCCGAGTAGCAACGCAAGGGTCAGCCAGAGGGTAGTACTCCACGTCGCTTGACTAGGAGAAAGCCCCCACACTACCAGCCCTACCAACATGCCAAGCACTACCAAGGCCGCCTGAATGAGTAAAAGAGGCCACAGAGTTGGCCAGACAATCGCATTCCAGAAGTGCTCTCGCTGATTGCGTTGCATAGTGTGCGCTTCCAAAGTGGCTTCTTAAATGTTGCGCCTTAACATGTTGGCAGCCATAGCATGGCTAGGCATGTTTATATTAATGTTAAGCGTATGTCTACGCCTCAATACTGTCATGCCAAGCTGGCTGATTAAATTCCTGTCACTATTCGTGAGCCATCATTATGTGTTTAATCACCTTTTCGTGGGCCCCAGGCTCTTCTATCCCTTTACGCTTGGCAGGTAACCGAGATGAATTCCATCAGCGGCCAACTGCGCCTCTGGCTTACTGGGAAGAGCACCCCACCATGCTGGGAGGACGCGACTTGGAAGCCGGGGGGACGTGGTTGGCCGCCAACGACCAAGGCGTTATCGCAGCGTTGACCAATGTGCGCGACCCCTTATTGGCAACACCTGCCAATGCACCCAGCCGAGGTGAACTTGTTGCTAGTGTCTTACAAAGCGACGATGTAGAAGCATGGCTTAACGCACAAGAAAGCACGACCGCCCAACGCTATGCGGGGTTTAACCTACTGGTTGCCACCCCACAATGCATGTGGCACTTGCACCGCGGCCGCCATGGGGTAGTCCTTTCTAACGTGCCACCAGGGGTACACGGCTTATCAAACGCCACCCTTAATACCCCCTGGCCAAAATTGAACCTGGTTCGCGACGCCTTGTTAAACAGCGCCCACGAACAGTGGCAGTCCGCGACGCAACATGCGCTGCACAGCTCGCATACCGCACCGGATGAGCAGCTACCGGATACGGGGGTAGGGTTAACGCTAGAGCGCCAGCTTTCTTCAGCGTTTATTATTGGTGAACAGTACGGCACCCGAGCAACCACGTGGTTAACGCTCAACCATCAAGGGCAAGTAGAAATAACCGAGCAGCGATTCGGGCCACTCGGTCGTTTTGAAGGAGAAACTATATTGACGACGCCCAGGCACTGAATTGGTACTAGAAACTGATACCGACAACTGGTACTGGCACAAGTAGCACCGCTATTTAATCCCGTGGCGGCATTAAGTGCGAAAGCTGCCAGTCATCCATACGATGATTAAGATGCTCATGTACCAATGCAGGGGTATCCAGCGTCATGATCTCTTTAAGCAGTGTTTGCGCATCTTGCATTGGCACGCGGCGGATAGCAGCCCGCACTCTAGGCAAACTAGGGGCATTCATTGATAGGCTGTTAAATCCCATGGCCATCAATAGCAGTGCACCCGCGGGGTCACCCGCTAATTCGCCGCAAAGCGATATCGGCTTTTCTAAGCGAATGGCATCCTGAGAAAGCTCTTGCAGCGCGCCCAATAGCGCTGGGTGTAGCGCGTCGTACAGGCTAGACACGCGCGGATTGTTGCGATCCACTGCCAGTAAATATTGCGTAAGATCGTTACTGCCCACTGAGAAAAAATCGACCCGCTTCGCCAGTGCATCCATTTGATAAATAGTGGCAGGCACTTCAATCATCACGCCCACTTTAGGCCGTTCGACATCAATACCCTCTTCGCCTAGCTCAAGAATGGCGCGATCCAGCAGACGAATTGCTTCGTCGACCTCTTCCACATTGGTAATCATCGGGAACAGCACGTAGAGATTATTCAAATCGTGCGATGCTTTCAGCATGGCACGCAGTTGCACCATCAATACTTCGGGATGATCGAGGGTTACTCGCATTCCTCGCCAACCCAAAAACGGATTTGCTTCTTCAATAGGAAAATAGGGAAGGTCTTTATCGCCGCCAATATCCAGCGTTCGCATAACGACTGGCAGTGGCGCAAAGCCTTGCAGCTGCTCGCGATACATGCGCATTTGTTCTTTTTCACCAGGGAAGCGCTCGGTAATCATAAACGGCACTTCGGTACGATATAACCCTACACCGCCAATACGACTTTTAAGCAATGCCGATGCATCTACCGCCAACCCCGTGTTAACCATTAGCGGTATAGTATGGCCATCCGGCGTTTCACTGGGCAGGTCTTGCTCGTGCTCTAGCAGCTCGCTCAGCGCTGCTTCTTCAGCAATCAGGCTTTCATAGCGTGTTCTTAGTTCTGCAGCTGGACGTACAAATAGCCGCCCTCGGTGGCCATCAAGCACTACGGGGGCGCCGTTTAAGCGCGGCAAAGGCAGATCTACCATCCCAAGTACCGTAGGGATACCCATGGCACGAGCGACAATAGCAACATGCGACGTACTCGAGCCGCGGACTGACACCAGTCCTTTGAGCTTGTCTCTGGGTACTTCACCCAACATAGCAACGCTAATTTCATCGCCTACCAAAATGGCATTGTCTGGGTAGGTTTCCGGGGTGGAAGGCGTGTCTTCTTGAAGGTGCGACAGCACACGGCGACCAAGATCGCGGATATCGGCCGCCCGTTCACGCAAATAGTCGTCGTCTACGCGCTCAAGGTATTGCACATGGCGGCGGACGACATCGGCCAACGCGCCGGGCGCCCACTGCCCCTCACGAATACGCTTTTCCACTTCTTCAGAGAGCGCCGCTTCGCCAAGCATTTGCTGATAAACGTCAAATAGCGCCAGCTCCTGAGCAGAAATACGGTTAACCAAGCGCTCTGCCGCTGCGCGGATTTCATCACGTGTTTTACCAATGGCCTCTTTTAACCGTGCGACTTCGTAGTCTTGGTCTCTAGGAATAAGATCGGGTACGCTGTTCAGGTCAGCGGGCGGTGTTATCACTACCGCCTCTCCCATTGCCATACCTGGGGAAGCCGCCACACCTTTGAACATGGCCTGCCCACCTGGAAGCGCAGGCCTAGCAAGGTTACCAGTGGCAAGAGCATGGGCCAGCACACCGGCCAACTGAGCAGCCATAGTGACAAGAAATGCTTCGTCTTCGTCGTCATACTGGCGTTTTTCAGCTTGCTGTACGACCAACACGCCCAACATGAGGCGCTGATGAATGATTGGCACTCCCAAGAAGCTTGAGTAGCGCTCCTCACCGGTTGCTTCAAAATAGCGGAAGTGGGAGTGAGACTGGGCATCTTCTAAATTAAGCGGTTCACTGCGTTTTGCCACTAAACCTACCAGACCTTCGCCTAGCGGAAGCACGACGCGACCTACCGCTTGGGTGCGAAGGCCAATCGTTTCCATTAATACAAGTGACTCAAGCTCCTTGTCATATAAATAGAAAGAGCACACGTCAGTCTGCATAGCCTTGCGTATGCGTCGTACCATCGTTGACAGCGCGGCGTCGAGGTTTCGTGCGCCATTCACTTCTTGAATAACGCGTCGCAGCACCTCAAGCATGGACGTTTTACTATTCACTATTATTAGCCTCGCTGAGGGATTTTTCGGCCACCCTTTCACTGTTTGCTGGGAGCTGTCTACTTTGAACCGTTTCATTAGCACGTTTTTCTTAGAACAATTTGCTTAGAACAGCTTGCTTAGCAAATCTTGCTTAGAACAGTTCCCCAGAACAGCTACTCAAATCAGTGGAATGCACGTTATCCATCGTTACCTTGTTGCGCCAAGCGCTGAACGCGAGGAGAAAGCTCCCGCAGCGCACGCCGATATACCTCACGTTTAAACGGCACCACTTGCCCCAGTGGGTACCAGTAACTTACCCAGCGCCAACCATCAAACTCGGGGCTAGGCGTTGCCGTCATACAGATTCGATTTTCATGGCAGCGAATCTTGAGTAAAAACCACTTCTGCTTTTGGCCGATACAAACCGGCCACGAGTGGGTGCGTATCATGCGTCGTGGCAGACGGTAGCGCAGCCATCCCCGGGTACAGGCGACAATATCAACATCGTCGGCGGTTAAGCCGATCTCCTCAAAAAGCTCACGAAAAAGCGCTTGTTGTGGTGTTTCGTTTGCCTTGATGCCTCCCTGGGGAAACTGCCACGCGTTTTGCCCTACACGACGCGCCCAAAGCAGCTGCCCCTGGCTATTGGCAATAATAATGCCAACATTGGGGCGAAAGCCGTCAGCGTCGATCACGGACATCACCTTAATAAATTTTTAGTTGTCCCCATTTTTCCACAAGGGAGACAAGCGTATCAATACAATATAACGCTAAGTGGTTAAACCAAGGTGACTCTGCGATAATCCGGCGCTTCGCGAAACATCGCTAACGAGCAATATTCACAACCAAATTAGCTGCATCAACGACCAAATAACTGTATTTAAGACCAAGTTAATTGTATTTAAGACCAACATAATGATAAGGGGAGCGCCGTGAGTCTGGCTATTTTCGATTTGGATAATACGCTGATATCCATCGACAGCGATCATGCCTGGGGCGAGTTTTTGCTCGAACAGGGAGCCGTTGATCCCATTGCCTACCGCGAGGCCAATGAGCGCTTTATGGCGGACTACAACGCGGGCACGTTAGACATGGCGGCTTTTCTGGAAATGGCGTTGAAGCCATTGGCTGACAACACACCAGAGCAGTTAGCTTCTTGGCATCAGCAGTTTATGGCCAGCAAAATCGAGCCGAATATTTTGCCTAAAGCAGAGGAACTGCTGGCTCGTCATCGCACCAGAGGCGATACGCTGCTAATCATTACCGCAACTAATCACTTTATCACCGCTCCCATCGCCGAGCGTTTGGGCGTGGATGACTTGATTGCCGTTGACCCAGAGCGAGTAGATGGCCGCTATACCGGCCGTGTGGCTGGCATCCCAAGCTACCGTGAAGGAAAGGTGACCCGCTTAAAGCAGTGGCTTGAGGGCCAGGAGTTCACGCTGGATGGCGCATGGTTTTACAGCGATTCTCACAATGACCTCCCCTTGCTTGAACAAGTAGAACACCCGGTTGCCGTCGACCCCGACGAGACTCTGCGCCAAGTGGCCGAAGAGCGGCAGTGGCGGATTATGAGCCTGCGGGATTGACTTCATTTTGTTGCGCTAACCGCCAACTAAAAAACCCCGCAAGCATTAAGCTTCCGGGGTTTCGTATTACTGGGCATTGTTCTTAAAACTGCTCAAAGAACGCTAGCCAGCGTCATTAGCCGAGCAGGTGCTCAACAGCCGCGCGCTCTTCACGCAGTTCTTTCTCGGTAGCCTGCATCTTCTCTTTGCTGAAGGCGTCTAGCTCGAAGCCCTGAACGATTTCATATTTGCCACCTTGGCAACGAACCGGGTAGGAGTAGATGATGCCTTCTTCAATGCCGTAGCTGCCGTCAGACGGAATCGCCATGCTGACGATACCATCGCAACCTAGCGCCCAATCACGCATGTGGTCAATGGCTGAAGACGCTGCAGATGCCGCAGAAGACGCGCCGCGTGCTTTGATGATCGCCGCACCGCGCTGCTGTACCGTTGGAATAAAGTCGTTTTCGTACCAGTCACGCTCAACCAGATCAAAGGCGGCTTTGCCGTCGACCTTGCACTGCGCCAGATCCGGGTACTGGGTAGCACTGTGGTTGCCCCAGATAATCATGCTGTCAACGTCGGTGACGTGCTTGCCGGTTTTCTGAGCCAGCTGCGTCAGCGCACGGTTGTGGTCCAAGCGCGTCATCGCAGTGAACTGACCTGCGTCAAGATCCGGTGCATTGCAAGAAGCAATCAAGGCGTTGGTGTTAGCCGGGTTACCAACAACCAGCACTTTCACATCACGGCTAGCGTGATCGTTCATTGCTTTACCTTGCACAGAGAAGATCGCGGCGTTAGCTTCCAGCAGATCTTTACGCTCCATACCCGGACCACGCGGACGTGCACCTACCAGTAAGGCAAAATCGGCATCTTTAAATGCAACGTTCGGATCATCAGTGGCAACAATTTCTTGTACCAGCGGGAAGGCACAGTCGTTAACTTCCATGACAACGCCATTCAGGGCGTCCATGGCTTGGGGAATTTCGAGAAGCTGGAGAATGACGGGCTGATCCGGCCCCAGCATATCGCCAGCGGCGATGCGGAAAATAAGAGAATAGCTAATCTGGCCGGCACCGCCGGTAATCGCAATACGTACAGGATCTTTCATCATTGCTCCTTGATGGTTCGCCTAGGAAGAGTTCTCGCCTGAAAGTGAGTCGACGGAACTCAAGATGCAAAGATGGTATGCCCAGATGTACAAAAACTCAATCATACATGAGGCTACTACCCGCCCTCACAGCGGCAGGGGACTCGCTGCCAGACACCAGTTGCGCTAAGGTGTGTGGGTCGCTAAGCCTTGGCTCTTAGCATATCTATCCTCTCAGCATATCTTATCTTGTGTGATTTTTTTTGGGTTAATACGGATATAAACACCCCATGCGACGAATTCCCTACTCTTACGCGCTTGCTAGCCTGCTGGTTCTGGCGCTTGTGATATGGCTAGCCGTTGGCGATTTCCAGCGGTTCCAAAGCACGCCGCCTGAAGCAAATACCACTGAACGCGACGCAACACCCCGTGTAGAAGTGGTTACCCAACAGAGCACACCCTATATTCCCAAATACGTGCTGCAAGGCCAGTTAACGGCGCAAAGAGAAGCTCTACTGCGCGCCAACGTGACAGGTTATGTCACAGAAAAGCCAGTGGCTCAGGGAGAATCGGTTCGCCAAGGAGACACCCTGCTGGTTTTGGATAACGACGCCCTGCCGCAACGTTTACAGCAGGCACGTGATGAATTAGCGCTTGCTCAAGCGGAATACGCAGGCGCTCAAAACCTACGTCGTCGCGAGCTGATTTCTCAACCCGAATTGCTGCGCCGACAAAGTGCGTTAAGCGCCAGCGCTGCCCAGGTTGCTCAATTAGAAAAGCAGTTAAGCAACACGCGCCCCACCGCGCCCTTTGAGGGAGTGCTGGACCGCGTTCAAGTAGAACTAGGCGACTTACTGCAGCCGGGTGAAGAGTGGGCACGACTGATCGACGACCGGCGTTTAACCGGAACAGCGTGGGTGCCTCAACAACAAATCGGCAAATTAAGCGTTGGTTTACCGGTTAGCGCGCGACTGCTAAATGGCCAGTCACTATCTGGCGAAGTATCTTATATTAGCAACCGTGCAGAGGAAGCCACCCGCACGTTCTATCTCGAAGTAACCCTCGACAACCCTGAAAGACAACGTTTAGCAGGCGGTAGCGCTGAATTCACCGTAACGTTGCAACCTCGTCTGGTGCATACCTTGTCACCTGCCCTTTTTAGCCTAGATGAGCAGGGACAATTATCCATCAAACACGTGGTTGATAATAACCGCGTCGCCCAAACGGCTATTGAACTGGTGAGTGCTGATACCGAGCGCGCTTATGTTACCGGCTTGCCCAACCCGGTGCAGTTGATCACCCTGGGCGCAGGCTTAGTCAGCCCTGGCGAAACCGTAACACCTGTGTTTACCGAGGAAGGCAGGGCTACTCAGGAAGGTGGTCATGCGTCAGTTAATTAATGCGGCGCTAACCCATACACGAACCACCCTGCTACTGCTGGTTGGCCTGTTTCTGGCGGGTACAACCGCTTGGCAGATGATTCCGAAAGAAGCCAACCCAGACGTCACCATCCCGATTATTTATGTCGCACTTTCGCTGGAAGGGGTCAGCCCGGAAGATGGAGAGCGCCTGCTGATCCGGCCAATGGAACAGGAACTGCGCGGTATAGAAGGACTGCGCAAGTTTACCGCCCAGTCCAGCGAAGGGCATGGTTCGGTAACGTTGGAGTTTGACCCTGGTTTTGACCCGGACACAGCGCTCTCCGATGTGCGTGAACGCGTGGATATTGCACGCAGCAGCTTACCGGATGAAGCGGATGAACCGCGAGTCATGGAAGTTAACGTCTCCGAGTTTCCGGTGCTAAGCATCGGCCTATCTGGCGAACTGGATACCCGCGAACGTGTCACCATTGCACGTCGCTTGAAAGAGGAAATAGAAGGCATTGCCGACGTTCTAGAGGTCGACATTGCCGGTGACCGCGAGGACTTACTTGAGATCATCGTCGACCCGCTGGTATTGGAAAGCTACGGCGTTGATTTCGATATGCTGTTTAATCAAATCTCACGCAATAATCGCTTAGTAGCTGCTGGCAGTTTGGATACAGGAGCCGGGCGGTTGGCGCTAAAAGTGCCGGGCATTATCGAATCGTTAGACGATGTCATGGACATGCCAGTCAAAGTTGACGGTGATCAAGTGGTCACGTTCGGCGATGTTGCGTGGATTTTGCCGACCTACAAAGACCCTGAAGGGTTTGCCCGTATCGATGGCCAGCCTGCGGTCGTGCTGGAAATTTCCAAACGCGCTGGGGCGAATATCATCGCCACCATTGACGCGGTAAAAGATCGCTTTGCCCAGGCAGACGACCTGCTGCCGGAACAACTGCGCATCACTACGATTTTGGATGAGTCGGTAACGGTTCAAAACATGCTCTCTGAGCTATTAAATAACGTGCTAACCGCCGTGGTACTGGTATTGATTGTCGTGGTGGCGGTCATGGGCTGGCGCATGGCCCTGCTGGTAGGCCTAACCATACCTGGCGCGTTTTTAACCGGCATTCTACTCGTTTGGGCGTTTGGCTTTACACTCAATGTTGTGGTGCTATTCGCGCTGATTTTAGTGGCTGGCATGCTAGTGGATGGTGCAATTGTGGTCAGTGAACTTGCTGACCGCCACTTGCATGAAGGGCAAACACCCCATCAGGCGTGGCTGAATGCGGCAACACGCATGAGCTGGCCGGTTATTGCGTCTACCGCGACAACGCTTGCGGTATTTCTGCCGCTGCTGTTTTGGCCTGGCGTGGTTGGCCAGTTTATGAAGTACCTGCCTGCCACCGTCATCCTATGCCTTCTTGCGTCGCTCGCCATGGCGTTGGTGTTTCTGCCCACCCTGGGTCGACTGTTTACCCGCACATCCCATACAGCGACTGCTGGCGCTGGCCCTATCGATGAAAGCACGTCCCTGGGACGTGGCTATCGCCGCGTACTAGGGCGCTTGCTGCAGCATCCTGCCTGGGTACTGGTGTTTGCGGTGCTGTTAATTGCACTGCTGTACACTGGCTATGCGCGCTTTAACCATGGCGTTGATTTCTTTCCCAGTGTAGAACCCGACAGCGCGCAGGTTCTGGTGCGTGCACGAGGCGATTTTTCCGCTGACGAAACCGATGCCATTCTACAGCGGGTAGAGAGCCGCTTGGGCAACATGGCCGAAGTCGAAGCCCTTTATGCGCGCTCTTTTGCTGTGCCTAACCAGCAAATGGGCAATGATGTGATCGGGATGCTGCAGTTTCAATTTGTAGACTGGTATCAGCGCCGTCCTGCCAACACGATTTTGGCTGACATGGCCGAGCGCACCCAAGAACTACCCGGCATCACGCTCGAGTTTCGCGAACAGGAAATGGGGCCTGGTGGCGGTAAGCCGATTGTGCTGGAAGTTAGCGCCACCGATCCAGACATCGCTAATACCGGTGTTGACCAAATTACAGCACTAATGCGCGAGCTAGGCGGCTTTACCGATGTACAGGATAACCGCAGCTTGCCAGGGGTTGAGTGGCAGATAAAAGTTGACCGAGAGGCAGCTGCCCGCATGGGCACCGATGTCACCACCATTGGCAGTGCCGTACAGCTACTCACCACCGGCCTTCAAGTTGCTAACTACCGCCCGCCCACTGTTACCGACGAGGTCGATATTCGCGTGCGGTTACCAAAGCACTGGCGAACTCTCGACCAACTCGAACGACTGACGATCAACACCAACCGGGGCCAAGTGCCTATTGCTCACTTCGTAGACATTACGCCCGCCCCCAAAGTAGGCACCCTGAACCGAATCGATGGACGCCGCGCTATCACCATTGAGGCTGATTTAGCACCAGGCTATTTAGCCGATGAGCGGTTGCGGGCGCTACTGGATGCAGGCCAAGGCCAGCTAGCCGATGGCTTGATGGTTAACGTGGCAGGCGAGCAAGAAGATCAACAAGAATCGATGCGGTTTTTGATCAGCGCTTTCTTGATCGCCATTGGCTTAATGGCACTGATTCTGGTGACACAGTTCAATAGCTACTACCAAGCAGCGTTAGTGCTATCGGCTATCGTATTTTCCACTGCGGGCGTTTTGATGGGGCTGCTGATTACGGGCCAAGCGTTTGGTATTGTCATGGTGGGCATGGGCGTTATCGCCCTGGCGGGTATTGTGGTAAACAACAATATTGTCTTGATCGATACCTACAACGAATTGCGTCGCCAAGGTATGGCCCCGGCAGAAGCAGCACTAGAAGCGGGCACCCTGCGCCTGCGCCCCGTATTGCTTACCGCTATTACCACCGTACTGGGGCTAATGCCGATGGTATTAGGCATCAACGTTAACCTGTTTGCTCCCGCGTTAGGATTTAACGCCCCTTCCGCTCAGTGGTGGACACAAATGTCCAGCGCGATTGCTGGTGGCCTCACCTTCGCCACCGCCCTAACACTCTTGCTCACCCCCTGCATGTTAGTGATAGGCGGGAAGCTAAGGCATGAGGCATGAGGTGAGAGCTTCGAGATGAGAGCTTCAATCATCGCGAGTTGAAGCTCCTTCTCTGCAGCTCTACAGCACAACCTGCGATGGAGGACGGATAGATTACGCAGGAGACTTCATTTGCTGAGGGCTGTGGGCGGCGTGCAGACGGGCGATCAGCTTATCTTCGAGGGCAAAGCGCTCTGCTAATCCTTTCGATAAGCGGTCGATCCAAGCGGGTAAACGCACTAGATTCTGTTGGCAACGCACCGGCGAAGCAAAGTCTTCATCAAACTCCAGCACCATGGCCGTCGACATTTCTAAACGTTCAAAAAGCTTTGCCGCGATGTTCAGCGCGCTGTCATCGTCGAAGGCCTTTGCTTCTTCAGCAAGCTGGGGGTAAATCTCGAAGTGCCCAGCACTGATGTAGTCCATCAGTAACTCACTAAACGTATCAACGCGCGTTTTGCTAATTTCCTCCAGCTCAGCATCACAGGCCTCTTTCAGCTCAATAAAGCTGATTAACAGCGAGCGGCGCTGATCAAGCCAGCGATCAATTAAGCTATGCACGCCCCCCCAGCGCTCCAGGGCATTTTTGCAATCTTCGAGCATGGGGCTTTCTCCTTACAGATAGCCGTTTCCAACCAAACTAGACTCGCGCGTCCGTAAACACCTGTCAATCCTAGTGGGTACGGTTTACTTAATTAAATTAGAGCAATCAATTAGCGTAAACCTTATCACTTATTTAACTATTTTTTACAAGCCACAGAATACGCAGAGGTGCGATCGCGAGCAATAAAAAACCGATCAGGGTCCACGCAGGCAAGGATAAGCCCAAGAACATAAAATCGATTTCAGCACACTCCCCTGAACCTGTAAGCACCATGGCAACCACCTCTTGCATCGGCAAAATATCCATCATGTACTCAAGGCCAGGGCCGCAACTCGGCACTTCGTCAGCGGGCAAGCCTTGAAGCCATACATGCCTTCCTGCAATAAAAGCCCCGATACCTACTGCAGCTAACCCCAGCAAACCGTAAATAATGTTGCCTGCCTTACCACTGGGATTATGCAGGGCCGCAACACCCAACACTAACCCTGCGGCAATCACCGCCACCCGCTGAAAGATACACAGTGGGCAGGGTTCAAGACCCATAATATGCTCAAGACCCAAGGCTACCGCCATCATCAGTACACAAAAGGCGAAGCCTGCTAACGCCATGGGGCGAACGGCTAGTGACGTCATTGACCATCCTCTGGTGAAATAGCAGACAGTGCCCTAGACTCACGCGCTTTGGCAAAATAAGTGTTTAAAAACTCGCTAAAGCTCTCTTGATCGGCCGCTTCAATATCATGCTGTTGCTGATGTGAGGTTTCGATCAACTGAGCAAGCAGTGCTTCACGAGAGCGCAGCATAGGCGTGGATTTAAGCTTGTCAGCCTGTTCCTGAGCCAATTGCAACAACGTATCGCTGAGCGAGCCATTCCCAGCCTCCAGGCGGGCTAGCAGCTGAGCAGAGGGTGTTAGAGAAGGGTCTTGTAACCGCGGTGCCAACTCAGCAAGTGCCGCTGCATGAGGAGTACCCTCTTCTACCGCATCCAGCAGGCGTGCTACTTCAGCCATTTCCGCAAAAATCTGCTCACCCCACTCCCGCACAGTCGTCGTTTGGCCGTTGTTGATCAGGCTCAACGCTGGGTCGCGCCCACGCTCCACAACCAGGCGGCGATTATCATCTAAGCGATCACACTCTTCGTCTGAAATCCACGGGCTGTCGCTTAACAAACACCACATTAAGAAGGTATCAACAAAACGCATCTGGTCTTCGGTGACGCCTAGCGGATCGAATGGATTAAGATCCAAACAGCGCACTTCGATGTACTCCACCCCACGCGCCTCAAGCGCCTGACTAGGCGTTTCGTTGTGCTTGGCGACTCGTTTAGGGCGAATATCGCTGTAGTATTCGTTTTCAATCTGCAAAATATTGGCGTTTAACTGCTGCCAGTTATCGCCGTTCTTCACGCCCAGTTTTTCGTAATCGGGCCAAGGGCTTGAAATAGCATGACGCAGGGTGTTGACGTAGTTAGACAATGAGTTAAAGCAGATTTTAAGCTGCGACTGCACTTTGTTCTGATAGCCCAAATCCGACATGCGAAGTGTGGTCGCATAAGGGGCGTAATAAGTGTCATCGCTTAGTGACTGTAGCTTTTCAGGCACTTTACCAGTCGGCAGGAAGCTTTTGTCGATGGCCGGTGACGCGCCAAATAGGTAGAGCAGCAACCAGCTATGACGACGAAAATGCCGAATCATGCCAAAGTAGCGCGTTGAGCGGTAATCGTTAAAAGGGATATTGGTGGCTTTTTCAAGTTCACGCAGGGCGTGCCACATATCATCTGGCAACGATACGTTGTAATGCACCCCGGCGATGGCCTGCATAATGCGCCCGTAGCGCACATCCAGCCCTTTACGATAAACATGCTTCATGGTGCCAACATTGGAGCTGCCGTAGTCGGCAATCGGCACGCTATCGTTACCGGAAAGCCGCGACGGCATGCTGCCCGGCCAGATCCACTCATTTTCTAGGTGATGATAGGTAAACGTATGCAAATCGGATAAAAATGCTAACGCCTCCTTAGGCTCTGAATACACCGGCGTGATGTATTCTAATAACGCTTCGGAGTAGTCAGTAGTGATATGCGGATGGGTAAGCTTTGAACCTAACGCATACGGATGATGCGTTTGAGCAATATGGCCGTTTGCGTCAACGCGTAAGCCCTCTTTTTCCAACCCACGACGCAGGCGTCCTAGGCGTCCTAAGCGCGCACTAGGAAGTAAACGCTCTACCTGGGTGGTTAGCGTGGATGGCACAGTGAGAGGTTCAGACAAGGTGAACACTCCTTGTTAGTAAAGCCTGCTTGAAGCAGGCTTTGTTGAAATCAGTTGGCATCGCCATAGGGATCATCACGTCTTTTACCGAGAACAGATGGCAGGATATGGCGGCAACCGCTAAATATTCAAGACACGCGACTATTTGCCCTGCTTTGCTTTAAGCAGTGCTGCGCCGAGCGCCCCCATTGGTGCGGCTGCTTCGTTAGACTTTCTGCCTTGGCGTTGACCGCTCTCTCCACGACCACCCTCTCCACGACTGTTCTGCCCAGCGCTAGACGAACGCTGACTGCGCGCAGGTTTGCGGGGCTGGTCGTTGGTGGCACTGGATGCTGCTTGCGCTTGTTCTGGCTCATCGTCCAAACGCATCGAAAGCCCAACCCGCTTGCGGGGTATATCAACACTCATCACCTTAACGGTGACGATATCACCTGCTTTCACCACAGTACGCGGGTCATCAATGAAGCGGTCGGAAAGCGCTGAAATATGCACAAGCCCGTCTTGATGGACGCCGACGTCCACAAAAGCACCGAAGTGGGTCACATTAGTGACGGTGCCTTCCAGCACCATACCCAGCTTTAGGTCTTTAAGCGTTTCGACCCCTTCACGGAATTCAGCGGCTTTAAACTCGGGGCGCGGGTCACGTCCAGGCTTATCCAGCTCTTTAAGAATATCGCTAACGGTGGGCACACCAAAACGCTCATCGGCGAAATCAGCTGGCTTAAGCGCTTTAAGCGTCGCACTATCACCAATCAACCCTTTAATATCTCGGCTATTCTGCTTGGCAATACGCTCTACCAGGGTGTAAGCCTCGGGGTGAACAGCGCTGGCATCTAGCGGGTTTTCGGCGTTGCTGATGCGTAAGAAGCCAGCACACTGCTCAAACGTTTTTGGCCCAAGGCGGCTAACTTCTAATAACTCTTTACGGCTTTTAAACGCCCCTTGAACGTTGCGTTGGGCAACAATGTTTTCCGCAATAGCAGCGCTCAACCCAGCAACGCGTGAAAGCAACGCACTAGACGCGGTGTTGAGGTCGACGCCAACCGCATTAACACAGTCTTCTATGACAACTTCAAGACTTCTTGAGAGCTGCAACTGGGAAACATCGTGTTGATATTGGCCAACACCAATGGATTTCGGCTCGATTTTCACCAGCTCCGCGAGCGGATCTTGCAGGCGACGGGCAATAGAAACAGCGCCGCGCACAGTGACATCAAGATCTGGCAACTCGCGGGAGGCGTATTCCGACGCAGAGTAAACCGAAGCACCTGCCTCAGATACCATCACTTTACTCAAATGATGTTCGGGTGCTAACGCCTTAAGTAATTCGCCTGCCAGCTTGTCGGTTTCTCGACTGGCAGTACCGTTGCCGACGGCAATTAGCTGAACACCATGCTGTTTAACCAGCTTGGCGAGCACATTGAGCGATTCGTCCCAGCGGTTTTGCGGTGCATGGGGGTAAATTGTCGCTTGATCGATGAATTGACCCGTCGCATCCACCACCGCCACCTTACTGCCAGTTCTCAAACCTGGGTCAATCGCAAGTGTCACTTTTTGCCCAGCAGGTGCTGCCAACAAAAGGTCTTTCAGATTGGCGGCAAACACCTCGATAGCGGTAAGCTCTGCCTGTTCGCGAAGGCGACCCAATAACTCGGTTTCAAGCGCAGTGTAGAGCTTTACACGCCACGTCCAGCGAACGACTTCACCCAGCCATTTGTCAGCGGCACGGCCTTGATCGCTAATACCCACTTGTTTGGCAATCGCGACCTGGGCTGGATGAATCGGCGCGTCTTCTTCACCAGGCAAGCGAATCGCCAGACTTAGAATGCCTTCGTTTCGACCACGGAACATCGCCAGAGCCCGATGGGAAGGCACGTTGGCCAGCTTTTCATCGTGCTCAAAGTAATCAGAGAACTTCGCGCCTTCCTGCTGCTTTCCGTCTAGCAGGCGGGCGCTTAATTCGCCCTCTTGCCATAACCGTTCACGTAGTCGGCCAATTAGCTCGGGGTCTTCGGCAAAGCGCTCCATGAGAATTTGCTTAGCACCATCGAGCGCGGCTTTGGCGTCTTCAATCGCGGGAATATCGCCTTCTGCGGGACGTAGATACTGCGCCGCTTCGCTTTCAGGGGTCAGCGTCGGATTGGCCAATAAGGCGTCAGCCAGTGGCTCTAGTCCCGCCTCACGGGCGATTTGTGCTTTCGTACGGCGTTTTTTCTTAAACGGTAGGTATAAGTCTTCTAGGCGCTGCTTAGTTTCAGCAGCATCAATGCTCGTTTTCAGCGCAGCATCTAGCTTACCCTGCTCATCGATAGCCGCCAGCACGGCTTCCCGGCGCTCTTCCAACTCGCGCAAATAGCGCAGGCGCTCATCAAGCTGACGCAGCTGAATATCATCAAGGGCACCCGTTACTTCTTTACGGTAACGGGCAATAAACGGCACGGTAGCACCACCATCCAGAAGTTCTACCGTTGCGGAGACCTGTTCAGGTCGTACGTTTAGCTCAGTGGCTAAGCGTAAAATAATGCGTTGTTTGACATCCATAACGTGCAACTAACTCATGCAGCATTCAAGGTGCCGACAAGGTACCACAATCGCTGCATGAACGCCCTAGGCGGGCACAAACCGCAATGCGACGCCATTATTGCACCAACGAAGGCCGCTAGGATCGGGGCCGTCTTCAAACACATGGCCTTGATGGCCACCACAACGAGCGCAGTGGTATTCGGTACGTGGCCATACGAGCTTAAAATCTAGCTTAGTTAACATATGACCTTCGACGTGCTCGAAAAAACTGGGCCATCCGGTGCCTGAGTCGTACTTCATTGCACTGGTGAACAGCAACAGATCGCATCCTGCACAGCGGTACTCACCTTCTCCAGTCTCACCGTCTAGGGGGCTTGAAAATGCACGCTCAGTCCCTTCTTCACGCAGCACGTTGAATGCTTCGTCAGACAAACGTTCCCGCCATTCATCTTTGCTTAGTTCAAGCTTTTCAAGGTTGGGGGCTGGTTTAAGGTCTAGACGTGGAAAACCAAATGAGACACCAGGAATAGCGCTGGCCAACCCTGTTAGCCCAGCAAGGCCCAAAAAATGACGACGCTTCATTTGCGTATCCCCTTCAACACGTTAAGAACATGATTGTTAATTACATACACACAAAAATGGGGCAGCGCCTTTGCGCTGCCCCATTCTGACTACTTAACGGTCTAAATGTTCGACCACTTACACCCTGTTGTGCATATCAGGCTAACTGTGGGCCGGCTTTAGTAATTGCCGCGTTGACGCCTTCGAACTTTTTGAAGTTATCGACGAATTTGGTGGCTAGATCTTGCACATGACGATCATACGCCTCTTTGTCAGCCCACGTTTCGCGAGGATTGAGCAGGCTGGAATCTACGCTTGGTACCGCTACGGGTACGTCCAGGTTCAAGCCGTCGATGTGCTTAGTTTCAACATCGCGCAGTACGCCAGACTGGATGGCACTGATAATCGCGCGGGTGGTCGGAATAGAGAAACGCGAGCCGCCTTCACCGTAAGCACCGCCTGTCCAACCGGTGTTGACCAAGTAAACCTGGGCATCTTGCTTGTCTACCCGCTTGATTAGCAGGTCAGCGTATTCACGCGCAGGACGCGGGAAGAACGGCGCACCAAAACAAGTAGAGAATGTAGCTGCTAAGCCTTCAGAAGAACCCATTTCGGTAGAGCCCACTTTAGCCGTGTAACCCGATAGGAAATGATACGCGGCGGCTTCTTTAGAAAGAATTGATACAGGCGGTAGAACGCCAGACATATCACAGGTCAGGAAGACAATCGCGTTAGGCTCGCCTGCTAAGTTTTCCAGTACACGCTTTTCAACATGTTCTAGCGGGTAGGCGGCACGCGAGTTTTGGGTCAGGCTGTCGTCGGCATAATCCGGCTCGCGACGGTCATCAAGAACAACATTCTCTAGCACCGTGCCGAACTTAATCGCATTCCAAATAACCGGCTCATTCTTTTCAGAAAGATCAATGCACTTGGCGTAGCAGCCGCCTTCCATATTAAAGACAATGCCATCACCCCACGCGTGCTCATCATCACCGATCAGATAACGTGCTGGGTCAGCGGATAGGGTAGTTTTACCCGTGCCTGAAAGACCGAAGAACAAGCAGGTTTCGCCGTCTTCGCCGACATTTGCAGAGCAGTGCATCGGCAAAACGTCAGCATCTGGCAGCAGGTAGTTCTGCACCGAAAACATTGCTTTCTTCATTTCACCGGCATAGCGCATACCAGCAATCAACACTTTGCGTTCGGCAAAATTAATGATGACACAGCCGTCAGAGTTGGTGCCGTCGCGGCTTGGGTCACACACGAAACCCGCGGCGTTCAGAATCGTCCACTCATCTCTGGCCGCTGTGTTATAAGCCTGCGGGCGGACAAACATGGTGCGACCAAATAGGTTTTGCCAAGCAGTCTCTGTTTTTACACGAACGGGCAGGTAATGTGCGTTGTCACTGCCAACATGCAGCTCAGCCACGAACTGCTCACCACTACCTAGATAATCTTCTACTCGTGCCCAAAGCGCTGAGAATTTTTCAGCATCAAATGGCTGGTTCACGCTACCCCAGTCGATGCTATCGCGAGTGGAAAGCTCGTCAACGATATAGCGATCTTTCGGTGAACGCCCTGTGCGTAGACCGGTGTCTACCACCAGCGCACCGTTAGCCGACAGGCGGCCTTCACCACGGGCCACGGCGCGCTCGATCAGTTCGGCGCTGCTAAGATTAACGTGGGTTTGGGGAGCGGCTTGAGTCGTGGTCATGTCGATTCCTGGGTCTCGAATTTACCGGGCGTCACCGACGCCTTGAGAAATCATCTCAGCCCTTTGAAGTTTCGATGGCCATGGTTATTTCCAATAGCCGGGGGCTGAGTGCGCTGAAGTGGGGGGCATTATGGCAAAAAGAAAGCCCCTGCGAAACGGGGGCTTTGATCAAATATCTTGTAGTTATACTACTACAATGGCACTACATTTTGCGTTGCAGCGCAGTAATTTTTTAAACAATCGTTCGACAGGCAGCCTATGGGCTTTGCTATGGCTAGCGTGGTACATAAAGAACGTTAGCGCCCATATCATCGGCCCCGACTACACAATCAATGAATCACAGGGGGTGGCGCGTCCGGATTTTCTAATAAAATTTCAATATCTGCGGCTGTGTAGTGATATTTCGTGTGGCAAAAGTGGCACTGCGTATCAATTGCGCCTTCTTCACGCAAAATGTCACGCAGCTCCGCTTCGCCAAGCGTGTAAAGCGCATGGCTCATTCGCTCCCGTGAGCAGGTGCAGCCAAAACGTAGTGCTTTTGGTTCGAACACCCTAACGGTCTCTTCGTGATAGAGCCGATAAAGTACTTCACGCTGCTCTAACCCCAGAAGCTCTTCTGTTTTAATCGTGTCAGCGAGATGAACGCTGCGCTCCCAGGCATCAACGTCTTGATTTTGCGAGGCATCAGGCAGGCGCTGAAGCAACAGCCCCCCTGCTCGTTCACCATTTGCCGCTAGCCAAAGGCGGGTCGGCAGCTGTTCTGATTGGCCGAAGTAGGCTTCCAGGCAGCCGCTTAATGTATCGTGGTCAAGCGCAACAATACCCTGATAACGATGCCCTTCCCGTGGGTCTAGGGTAATCACAATTTGGCCTTCGCCCACCAGCTCGCGAAAACTAGCATGCTCGCTGGGAAGCACCGCATCTTCCGCAATGCGCGCGATGGCACGCAGTTCACCACCAGGATTGGACTCCGCCATTAGTAGTGAAAGCATGCCTTGCCCGCGCACTTCAATGCTTAACGTGCCATCTAGCTTCACAGTGTCGGTTAGCAAAGCAACCGCGGCCAACAGCTCACCCAACAATTCATTAACCGCTGGTGGGTAGGCGTGACGGTCTAGCACCTCATGATAGGCAGTGCTGAGCGTGACGATCTCACCTCGCACATTGGTTTGGTCAAACATAAAACGTTGAATTTGATCAGACATAAGGGAACCGCCAGAGAAATAGAGAGAAGGCTTACCGCCATGACGAATAAACGCGTGCTTAATCGCCCTGTTGGCGCTGGAAACGCTGGATATCACGCCGCTGCTTTTTATCAGGGCGTTTGAGCGGGTGCTGCATGGCTTCATTAGTGAGACGACGAGCTTCAGCTTCTTTTGCCCGACGCTGCGTACTTTCTTCAGTTTCAGCGTAAAGCTTGCGCGCTTCTGGCGCACCACGACGCTGATCCGATAGCGAGACCACTTCAACCTCAAAAATATCCCACCCCTGAGGCACACGAACAAGCGCCCCAAGTTCGACATTTTTGCTGGTTTTTACACGGGCACCGTCATAGTGAACTTTGCCGCCTTCTATCGCTTTTTTAGCCAAGGCGCGGGTTTTAAAAAACCGCGCGGCCCACAGCCATTTATCTAAGCGAACACTGTCGCTCATTAACGCTCTCCTCGCTGCCCTGGCAAATTGTCTGGCAGCAGTTGGGCAAATCGGTCTAGGGCGATAAACGCTTGTAATTCTTTTTCAGGCCGCTGGCTGTTCGGTTGCTTAATGCCTAGCAAGTGTTTGATACCAAACTCACGGGCGCTCTCAAGTACGCGCGCGTTATCATCGATGAACAGAGTGCGCGCTGCGTCAAACGGCTCTCGCTCTTGAAGCGCAAACCAAAAAGCCTGCTCCTCTTTAGCAGCACCGACGTCTTCTGATGAAATGATGGCATCGAGGTAGTTTTCCAACCCTGTCAGCGGTAATTTTAGCGCGAGACTGGCACGGTCGGCGTTGGTCGCTAAAATGACACGGGGATGGGCTTGCTTCAGCCAGATTA
This sequence comes from Vreelandella andesensis, assembly GCF_003989795.1. GTDB lineage: Bacteria > Pseudomonadota > Gammaproteobacteria > Pseudomonadales > Halomonadaceae > Vreelandella > Vreelandella andesensis. The sequence goes on along the minus strand of NZ_RZHG01000027.1, from coordinate 45,462 downwards.
AAAAGTCTAGCGCATCGCTACGCAGGCCAATCAAGTGCTGTACTTCGCGTTTTAGTGCCACGATATCCACACCGAGTTCGCGGCTCCAGTACGCAAGGCTGTACCAGTTCAACGTACCCTGCTCACCGATAATGCGCGCGCGCAGCGCGTCTTGGCTCGCTATATCCAGTTGGTGAAGCTCGACATAGCGTTTCGGTAGATGCTCTAGCCAGAAATGACTGTCGAAGTGCAGGTCCAGCAGCGTTCCATCCATATCAAGTAGGACAGTATCGATCTCGCGCCAATCAATCATTGCCGCTCCAGTCTGAATGAGTAAGCATGCTATTGTAGCGTAACCCGTTTTTTGCAGCCACGGAGGCATGATGTCTAACCACGAATCGTCACCCAACGACACGTCTACCGGCTACCCACGAAAGCCGCAAATCTTGGCACGGGAGAGCGTCGCCAGGAGTCGTCTATTTCATATTGAGTCGCTTGATTTGCGCTTTTCTAACGGTGAAGAGCGACAGTTTGAACGCCTAACCGGCGCAGACCGCGGTGCGGTCATGATTATTGCCATGCCCGACCCAGAGCACGTCCTTCTGATTCGAGAATATGCCGCCGGCTTTGAAGATTATGTACTGACGTTACCCAAAGGACTGGTAGACCCTGGCGAAGATATTGTCACCGCTGCCAACCGTGAGCTAATGGAAGAGTGTGGCTTTGGCGCGCATCGTATTGAGCCGCTGGTAGAGCTGTCGCTTGCGCCTAACTATATGCGTCACCGTATGCAAGTACTAATGGCCACCGACCTTTATCCCAAACGCCTGCCAGGCGACGAGCCAGAGCCGTTGATAGTCGAAACCCACGCCATTGAAGAATTACCGGCACTGCTATTACGGGAAGACTTCCACGAAGCCCGCGCTATCGCCGCGCTCTATATCGCTCGAGACAAGCTGCGCGAAGAAAAGCGTAATAACGCCATGAATTTACTATAAAACGTTAACGACCACCGCCCGCAGCACGGCCGCCGATGCGCTTCGCTGACCACACCCTACAATCCATTAAACTCAATGGCTGCAAAGCCGCCCTGGTTTTGCTCACAAATGGTGTTTAAGCGGTATCCAGCGCCGTTGGCGGTGGCTGTCTAAGCCAGCTTCTAACAGCACCATACTGCGTAGCGCATCGTCAATATCAACAGGCAGTGGTGTTTTATCGCGAATAGAGGCGGCCACGCCTTGATAATAGGCGTGGTAGTTACCCGCCTGGGTGGCGTGCTCGCGGCGAACCAACGGTGCATCGTCTCCGTCACCCTCGCGAAGGGTCAGCGTTCCCGGAGTGTCATTGCCCCAGTGTGGCGTAGGCGCTTCACCCGCTTTTAAGCGATCCTCTTGGGGGTCTAGGCCGTATTTCAGGTAGCTGCCTTTCGTTCCATTAATGCGAAAACGCGGTGTTGATTCAGCAATTAGCGTGCCGGCACTTAAGCTGACTCTGCAGCCGTCGTACTCCAACAGCGCTAGAAAATCATCGTCTGCTTTTGCATCGTCTCGGCGCACACCCAAATCCAGCAGTATGGCATTCGGCATTCCGAACAGCTCACAAGCCTGGTCGAGTAAGTGCGGGCCTAAGTCATACCAAATGCCACCACCCGGCGTGGCTTTTTCGCGCCAGCGGTCGCGCACCTCTGGTCGAAAACGATCAAACCGCGATTCAAATCCGCTAACACGACCTAACGTGCCGGCTTCTAACAGCGCTTTAATGGTCAGGAAATCACTGTCCCAGCGGCGGTTGTGAAACACCGACACTAGACGCTCTTTATCAATCGCCAACGCTTTCAGCTGCTTTGCTTCTGAGGGCGTGACGGTAAATGGCTTGTCGACCACCACGTGCTTACCCGCCATCAACGCTGCCTTAGCGAGCGAAAAGTGCGTATTGTTGGGCGTTGGAATAACGATAAGGTCAATATCGCTACGCTGACATAGCGCCAACGCCTGTCTTTCAACCTCAACATCTACATCAGCCTGCACTTTGGCGGCATCGCTAGAGGAAACTGCGACCAAATCTAGGCCGTCCGTTGCCTGAATGAGTGGCGCATGAAACGTTTTACTCGCAAATCCATAGCCAACGAGGCCAACGTTGATAATCGCCTTCATTTCATTCCTTAGTCGTTTTGACGGTTTGCATTGGGCATAAACAGTTCGCAGAAAAAAGGGCACATAAAACAGCCCGTTTTACACGAGCCGTTTTAAAGTGTCCTAAACCCTAGTCAAGCTTGGAAAGATCACGAACCGCGCCTTTATCTGCAGACGTGGCAAGTAATGCGTAGGCTTTTAAGGCGGGAGTTACCTTACGCGGACGCTGTTCAACGGGCTTCCAGGCGTCTTTGCCTTTGGCTTCCATCGCTTCGCGACGCTTCGCCAACACGGCATCAGGCAGTTGCACGTTAATCGTGCGGTTGGGAATATCAATCAGAATGGTATCACCCTGCTCGACCAAACCAATCGCGCCGCCTGCCGCCGCTTCGGGGGAAACGTGGCCAATGGAGAGCCCTGAGGTACCGCCGGAGAAACGGCCATCCGTCAACAGTGCACAGGCTTTACCCAGCCCTTTAGATTTTAAGTACGAAGTGGGATAGAGCATTTCCTGCATACCAGGGCCGCCTTTAGGGCCTTCGTAGCGAATGACCACCACATCGCCCTCTTTGACCTTACCATCCAACACATTGGCCACTGCTTGGTCTTGGGATTCAACCACGTGGGCGTTGCCTTCGAACACTAAAATCGAGTCATCAACGCCCGCTGTTTTGACAACGCAACCATTGAGCGCGATGTTGCCATAAAGCACGGCTAGGCCGCCTTCTGTTGAGAACGCGTGCGCCAAGTCACGAATACAACCAGTGGCACGATCACCGTCCAGGCTTGGCCAGCGGGCGCTTTGAGAGAAAGCGGTTTGAGTCGGCACACCGCCCGGGCCAGCTTTGAAGAATTCAACTACCGCAGCGCTCGGCGAACGCATAATATCCCACTCTTCCAGCGCCGCTTTAAGGCTATCACCGTAGACAGTCGGTACTGACGTGTCCAATACACCAGCGCGATCCAACTCACCTAAAATGGCCATAATGCCACCTGCACGATGAACGTCTTCGATATGGTATTTCTGGGTATTGGGGGCCACTTTACATAGTTGCGGCACTTCCCGGGAAAGCCGATCAATATCCGCCATTGAGAAGTCGATTTCCGCTTCCTGGGCGGCTGCCAGCAAATGCAAAATCGTATTGGTCGAGCCGCCCATGGCGATATCTAACGTCATGGCATTTTTAAAGGCGGCTTTGTTGCCAATGGCACGGGGCAACAGGTGGGCTTCTTCGCCTTCGTAGTAGCGCTTGGCCAGTTCGACGATGCGGTGACCGGCATTTTCAAACAGGCGACGACGATCTGAGTGGGTTGCCAGCACGGTGCCGTTGCCAGGAAGCGCTAGACCCAATGCTTCCATGAGGCAGTTCATCGAGTTGGCGGTAAACATACCCGAGCAACTGCCGCAGGTGGGGCAAGCACTACGCTCAACTTCTGCCAGGGTTTCATCATTAACACTGTCATCGGCCGCCATGACCATAGCGTCAACCAAGTCGAGGCCATGATCTAGCAGCTTGGTTTTGCCCGCCTCCATGGGCCCACCTGAGACAAAAATCACCGGAATATTGAGTCGCATAGCGGCCATCAGCATCCCAGGGGTAATTTTGTCGCAGTTGGAAATACACACCAGCGCGTCGGCACAGTGGGCATTACACATGTACTCAACGCTATCAGCGATGATATCGCGGCTGGGCAGCGAATAGAGCATACCGTCGTGCCCCATCGCAATACCATCATCTACCGCTATTGTGTTGAATTCTTTAGCAACACCGCCTGCTTTTTCAATTTCACGCGCGACCAGCTGGCCCATGTCTTTTAAGTGAACATGGCCGGGCACAAACTGGGTAAACGAGTTCGCAACCGCAATAATGGGTTTGTGAAAATCGTCATCTTTCATCCCAGTGGCGCGCCAAAGGGCGCGGGCACCGGCCATATTGCGGCCAGCGGTGGTCGTTCGAGAGCGATACTCAGGCATGGTGTCCTCTTCATCTTTATCGTGGCCTGACGCATTCTTGGCGACAGGCAAATGAATCCAGCGGCCTTAGATTGTGGCATGAGCGCATCGTAGAGACTAGATGGTGGAAGCAACAGCCGTGCCTTATTCGCCGGTGTTAAAACGTCTCCCACTGCTCTGAGTGGTCGTGGTTAGCCATCTCCCGTCCAGTGTCTCTCTTTGAAGGCAAGCTCAGTGACGCCTTATGCTGTGCATGATTAACCTGCTGTAGTTTTTCCCGGGCAGCGTGGACATTTTCCTCCTGGGCACCTTCCAGACGGAAGGCATCAACCACATTCGCCAACTCAAACGTTTCTAACGCTAAATTATCTGCAGAGGCAGCGATGCTTTGAACCTTGGTAGCATTTTGCTGCGTCACATTGTCCATTTCAGCAATCGCTGAATTTATTTGGCCAATGCCGCTGCTTTGCTCGCTTGAGGCGCTGCTAATGGATTCCATTAATTCGCTGACACGACTGACCTGTTGCATCACATTGTCGATAGCTTGCTCAGCTTGCTCGACCGCGCCGCGTCCACCGCTAACTTCTTGCGTCGTACTATCAATCATCTTGCGAATTTCTTGAGCCGCATCGGCACTGCGGCTTGCCAAGTTGCGTACTTCACTAGCAACAACCGCGAAACCTCGGCCATGCTCACCGGCACGGGCGGCTTCTACCGACGCATTGAGTGCCAGAATATTCGTTTGAAACGCGATCCCATCAATAACGCCAATCATTTCCGTCATTTTTTCTGCGCTTTGGGCAATACGCTGCATTCTGGCGACCAGCTGATGCATTTGCTCTCGGGTATCCCGGGTGCTTGAGGCATTCTTCACTGCTAGTTCCGTCGCCTGGCGTGCATTCTCGGTATTTTGCTGCACCGTGGACGTCATCTCTTCCATACTTGAGGCCGTTTGTTGCAGTGAAGATGCCTGCTGCTCGGTACGTGAAGCAAGCTCTTCATTTTCAGCAGCAATTTGCTGAACAGCAGGTGTGACTACCGACACACGATGCTCGACATCACCCACAATGCTTGCGAGGCTAAAGCGCATGGTATCCAACGAATAAAGCAGTTGACCCAGCTCGTCGTTGGTTTCACGGCGCTCGCGTGCCGCCAGATTACCTGCGGCAATTTGGAAGGTAATATGCCGCGCCCCTTCCACACTGCGCAGCACTGATCTTAAAATTACGCTGCTAAGACCGACCATGATCAACAAGCCAGTAATCAATAACACGACTTGAGCAATCAACATTTGCTGACGCCCCTGCTGCGCCAGACCGACCAGAGCTTCGGCACTTGCCCGCTCATCGCTGACTAATTGACTACTTCCCTCTCTTAGCTGTTCAGTGGTGGGTTGTACGCCGTCGTTAAAAGCTTCAAAAGCGGCAAAGCCGTTTGCATCGCTGATTGCTGCAATAGTGGTATCAACGCTGCTTCCCCAGGTTACTAATCCCGCACCAAAAGCTTCTAGGCGCTCAGCACTGGCATTGCTGTCGGTAAGGTACTCGTTCCAAAGCGTTTGTATTGACTGAGAGTATTCGTTAACTGATGCAGAAACAGCTTCAATATCAACCCGACGTGGATTGCGTACAGCAGGTTCCAATTGGGTAACTACCTGACCGATTTGACGCTCTATTCGCTGTAGATTGGTGACTGCTTCTAGCCCTGAGCGATTTAATGTTTCCAGACGCTCACCAGAAACCATCAAACCATACACCCCCAAGCCGCCCGCTAGCGCCAGCAAAATAAGCGATGCCGCCACCATGCCGGTTAATTTTGCTTTTAAGCTGTTAAATTTAAAACGAGCAAAAAAGCCCCCCATCCCGCGGCGTTTAAGCACACCTTGCGACAGCGTGTAGCGGCGGGATTTGCCTTTTTGGCTCACCTCTTTGTAAACAGTTTCTGCCAGCGCAATGCTGTGGGCTGGCGCCTTACGACGTACCGATGTATATCCTACGATGCGGTCGCCATCTCGGAGTGGGGCCACCGTGGCACTGACCCAATAGTGATCGCCGTTTTTACGACGATTTTTAACTGTACCCTGCCAGGTCGCGCCTGACTGAATGGTCTTCCAGAAATCTGCATAAGCCGCTTCCGGCATATCCGGGTGACGAATTAAGTTATGGGGAGCTCCCATCAATTCATCGCGGGTATAACCGCTTACTTCGACGAACGCCGCATTGGCGTAGGTCACGTTTCCCTTCAAGTCTGAACGTGAAATCAGCACTGTCTCATCATCGAGCATGTATTCACGCTGAGTGACGGGTTGGTTATCGCGCATGCAGAAGCTCCCCAGGGGATTTTAATTTTGGTTTGCTCCCATTATCACGCGCTTCAAAGAAATTTAACCTCTGAATAACTATACAAAAACGCCGCACTCTTCAGTGCGGCGCTTTAACTAAACGGATTTTTTATACGCTCGAATAAGACGCCTACGTGAAGACGACGTTGGCCACGTCACGATAGCGGTTTGCAAAATGTACCGTCATGCCCTCCTTCAAATAATCAGGTAGCTCTTCGTAATCGCGTTTATTAGCCTCTGGCAGTATCACTTCAAAAATATCGCTACGACGCGCGGCAATAATCTTCTCTCGGATACCACCTACCGGTAAAACTTGGCCAGTTAGCGTCAATTCACCCGTCATCGCCAAGGGGCGATTGATCGCCTGATGTTTAGCAAGTGAGAGGAGCGCTGTCGTCATCGTGACACCTGCTGATGGGCCATCTTTGGGTGTTGCCCCTTCTGGCACGTGAAGATGCACAAAGGCTGAGTCAAAAAAGTCGGCATCAGCACCGTACTCTTGCAAATGCCCCAGCGTGTAGCTGTAAGCAATATTGGCAGACTCTTTCATCACATCGCCAAGCTTGCCGGTGAGCTTGAAGCCGCGATCCAGCGCATGAACTTTACCTGCTTCAATAGGCAGCGTTGCGCCCCCCATCGACGTCCAAGCAAGCCCAGTAACAACACCTTCGCCTTTCAGCACTTTCTCCTTACGGAATAGCGGCGCTCCCAGGAACGCTTCCAGATTTTTGACCGAAATCTTTACCGTCTCTAGCTGCTCTTCCAGAAGCTTCACCGCTGCCTTACGAACAATGCGATGCAGCTGCTTTTCAAGTTGACGTACGCCCGCTTCACGGGCATAGCCATCAATAACCTGCTTGAGCGCGGCATCTGTCAAGTTAATACGTTTTTTAGGCAGGTTGTCGCGTTTCAGCAGCTTGGGCCATAGATGGTGCTTAGCGATCAGTAGCTTTTCTTCCGCGATATAACCTGAAAGGCGGATCTGCTCCATACGGTCAAGCAGCGGGCCGGGGATAGAATCCAAGGTATTCGCGGTGCACAGGAATAGCACTTTGGATAGATCCATCCGCACATCGAGATAGTGATCCAGGAAGTCGACATTTTGCTCTGGGTCCAGCACTTCAAGCAGTGCTGACGCGGGATCGCCCTGGAACGATTGGCCCAACTTATCAATCTCATCGAGCATGATCACTGGATTTTCGACCTCAACTTCTTTGAAGGCCTGCACCAGTTTGCCGGGCATTGCCCCCACGTAAGTGCGGCGATGACCTTTAATTTCGGCCTCATCGCGCATACCGCCCACAGAGAAGCGATAAAACTCACGGCCTAGTGCTTCAGCAATAGAGCGCCCGATAGAGGTCTTACCAACGCCAGGGGGGCCTACCAACAGCACAATCGAACCACCCACATCGCCTTTAAAGGTACCTTCGGCAAGAAACTCAATAATCCGCTCTTTCACGTCATGTAGGCCGTCGTGGTCGCGGTTAAGCACTTCCCTGGCATGCGCCAAGTCGAGCTTATCCTGACTGGTGACGCCCCAAGGCAACGAGGTGAGCCAATCAAGATAGTTACGGGTAGTGCCGTACTCCGGTGAGCCGGTTTCTAGCACACTGAGTTTGTTGAGCTCATCATCAATACGCGCTTGAACGCGCTCTGGCACCACCAGCGACTCTAGGCGGTTCCTGAAAGTATCGACATCGTTTTCACGGTCGTCTTTAGAAATACCCAGCTCACGCTGAATAACTTTAAGTTGCTCACGCAAGAAAAATTCTCGCTGTCGCTCCTGCATTTGAGCATTGACCTGCTCACTAATTTCGCTTTGCAATTGAGCCACTTCGATTTCTTTGCGTAGAAGTGGCAGAACTTTGTGCATACGCTCAGCTACCGGCAACGTGTCGAGCACATCCTGCAGTTCGTGGCCCTTCGCAGACGTGATAGCGGCCGCAAAATCAGATAGTGGGCCGGGCTCATGCGGGCTGAAGCGATTGAGGTAGTGTTTTAACTCTTCGCCATAAAGCGGATTAATCGGCAGCAACTCTTTGATGCCGTTAATAATGGCCATCGCATAGGCGCGGGTTTCTTCATTTTCTGCGTCTACTGGCTCTTTGGGATAGCTTACTTCGACCAGGTAAGGCGGCTCTTTAGACAGCCAACGCTGAATTTTAAAACGCTTTACCCCTTGAGCGATAAACTGAATCTGCTGATCTTCACTCTGGAGTTTATGTACTTTGACCGCAGTACCAATCTCGGGAAAATCGTCATGGGCCAACGCCTCAACACCTTGTTCACCAACAAAGGCAACACCGATGGTGTGGTGGGGTGTATTGCCTACCCGACGCATGGTTTCTTCCCAACGCTCGCGGTTGATGACCAGCGGTTGTACTTGGGCAGGAAAAAATGGCCGATTATGGATCGGCAAAAGATAGATACGCTCGGGGAGCATATCGCTGGCGGGCACTAGCGAATTTACTTTCTCGCCGTCTGAACGGTGCTCTTCACTGTTCGCGGTGTCGTCTTGCCGTGCGTCGGACTCATCGTCCATCTGCCAATCGAGGTGTTCGTGATCGCTGTCGTAATCCTGGTCGCTCATGCGCCCTCCCATAACAGTGGCTAGCGGATTAATCCGCTTAGCAATGACTAGGGGATGTGGGCACAGAAGGGGAACTTCAACCCTTGGCACGATTTGTAGCAGTTCATTCGAAGGTTTGTAACGTTTTAATAACTCGTCGCTGCAAGCTGAGAGAGAATTAACTTAGAAAGGATTAACTTAGAGTGGATTAGCTTAGAGAGGCTTAGTTCAGAAAGGTTACGCTAATAAAATTAATCAAAGAAAGATCAAGCTCACCCCAATTAAGGCCAAAGCTGAGGCATGGGTCGCCCGTTAATACGCAATTCGCCGCGAATAACATCAAACTCCAACTCCCGAGTGCCCAGAGGCAGGCCTAGCCAAAGCGCGGCGACGGTTGGCGCATCGTACCAAGTGAAATCACCATCAACACGACTCAACCAGCGAGCGCGCTCTTCTGGTTTATCCAGCCCCGTCATCGCCAGTTCATCAAGCTTTCGAGCATCAAAAAATAGCGCACCATCCGCATTAACATTAATACCAAGCAGTGGGCTTTCAATCGCAATGGTCGTAACGTCTAAACGGGGTGAGTCACTTAACACACCCATTAAATCAGGGGCTAAACGAACCAACAGCCCTTCCGCCATCGGTAGGCTAGCGTCACCCCAAGAGGCTTCTTGACGCAGCCTTAAGATCGTTGCGCGCACTGCATCAGCATTCAAACGCGAAAGCTCGGCTTCAATCCGACCACTTAACAGAGCAGTATCAGGTGCTTCACTAGGAATCCTCACCTCACCAACGATCAGTTCACCGTTTAGGCGCAGCTCTTGCTCGTCAAGCACCATGTGGCTATGAACATCAAGCGGTGAAAGATTAATATCATAGGCGGGATAGTGAAGCGATAGCGACTCAACATGCAGGTGATCGCGTTGCGCAAAGTGATAAGCATCGTCAATGTAGGTATAACGGCTTTCAAGGGACGAAGGCCCCAGCGTCAACTGAGCGAAGCCATCCGTCAGCGTGAGCTGGTCGATCAGTACGCGCGATCGCCAATCACCAAACACGCCTTCAAGCCGCATCCTGGCCCCACGAACAGATAACTCACGGCCATTTTGCTGAATCACAAAAGGGGCAAGTGCCAGACGCAATTCACTGTGGCCACTCAGCGTACGGTAGCGCCCTTGCCAACGCGGGATGGAGGGTGCAGAAACTTCGCCCACTGCTTTTTGCAACACGCTATCTAAGCGAGGCAGTAATGTTCCTTCAACGTCGGTACTTAACGCACCATGACGCGCACGGTAAGTTAGTTCCAACCGCCACGGCCGACCTAGCAAAGGCGATAACAGTAATTTTCCTTGAGACGTTAACCATCCTTGGCGGCTCTCTGTCCGACTAACTCGCCACTCCCCTCGCGCTTCCAAATCTTCTAATGCTTGGCGAAGGCTGCGTTCAAACAAAATGCTTGATAACAGTTGCGCCACCACCCAGGCCACCGCTAAGGCCGCGAGAATAGGGACGATCAGTCGTTCCTTGCGCATGCGATCTCCTTGAACACCCCCATGATTGGAGACATTCGCCACCGACGTTGCATGATCAGTTTTTAATGATTATTTAGATCCATTCTTTATTGTATTCGGTAGCTCATCTGCCTATTTCTGGCTATTACTGCCGACAGACCTGAACGAAAAGCTTATTAGTGAAGCCAAAACCATAAATGCATCGTACTCCACGCGTAAATGCCCGCCATTACGTCATCAATCATAATGCCAAATCCGCCGGCAACACGTCGGTCTGCCCAGCGAATGGGCCACGGCTTGAAGACATCGAAAATACGAAAAACGATGAACCCCCATAGTGCCGCTTCCCATGAAAAAGGCACTGCGGCCATGGTTATCCAGTAACCAACAAACTCATCCCAAACAATACCGGAGTGATCGTGTACGCCTAAGTCATGAGAGGTTTTATCGCACAACCAAACCCCAACAACAAACGCAACAAAAACAATGCCCAGGTACCAGTTCAATGGCAGGTCGGCCATCATCCAGTAAAAGGGAATGGCTGCCAACGTACCGAAGGTGCCTGGCGCCCAGGGCACCGCACCACTGCCTAGGCCAAATGCAAAAAAATGGGTTGGCCGACGCCAAACGCTCGCTGGTGCTCGGTTCATGGCGCTTCCCCGCTAAAATGCTGCCATCCTTCGTAGTCACTAACGGCGACGCCAGTGACACCTAGCGTTTCCGTACAGTGGCCTATCGCGGTCAGCGAGAGGCCTAAATTGGCAAGCCGCTGCTGAGCAATAGCGAGATTCTTAGGTGTAAGGGTCACCAGCAGTTCATAGTCATCACCACCGGACAACGCGGCTTTAATCGCACCATCATGGCCCAATGTCTCTTGCAATCCAACTGCTAGCGGTAACGCGTCAGCCTCCAGTGCACAGCCGACGTTAGATGCCTTACGCAAGTGCGCTAAATCTGCTAACAAGCCATCTGAAATATCTAATGCCGCTGTCGCAACGCCACGCAATGCAACACCAGCAGCCAAACGAGGTTGAGGTAACAAATAGCGAGCTAACAGCGGATGCGATAGCTCGCGCTCGCCTTGACGCCAGAGCGCTAAGCCACCCGCGGCGCCACCCAGCGTACCCGTCACCGCAATAACATCACCAATTTTTGCGCCTGCTCGGGTTAGCGCTTGGCCGGTGGGCACTTCGCCCATTACCGTGATACCGATGGTCAGTGCCCCAGAAGTGACATCGCCACCCACCAACGCAGTGGCGTGCTGTTGGCAAAGCGCGTGGAACCCTTCAGCGTAACCTGATAACCACTGCTCAGCAGTGGCACGACCGCTAAAGATACGCTTATCCAGCGTCATTGCCATCAGACACCAACGAGACGTCGCCCCCATAGCCGCTAAATCACTGAGTGCCACCGCCAGTGCGCGATGTCCTATCGCGTGTGCCGGGGCATCGTGGGGGAAGTGGACGTTACTCACCGATGTATCAACGCTGACCACAAGCTGTTGACCTGCTTGAGGCACCAAAAGCGCTGCATCGTCGCCATTTTCAAGCGCTATGCCAGCAGTCGCGTGCGCCTCCTGCAGCGGCATGAAGTAACGCTGAATCAGTTCAAATTCGCCAAGCACAAAGGCCCCTTAAACGCATTATCAGGAGGCTCGCTTTACAGACGGCGAGCGCTGACTTCGGCACTACGTAAGCGGTTTGCTAGCTTATCGAGAATGCCGTTCACGTATTTATGGCCGTCGGTGGCACCAAAAGATTTGGCCAACTCAACGCCTTCGTTAATCACTACTCGGTAAGGTACTTCCATCCGCCGAGATAGCTCGTAGGCACCCAAGCGAAGAATGGCTAACTCGACAGCATCAAGGTCCTCTAGGCGACGGTCGAGCAACGGCGAAATTTCCCGGTCTAATTCTGCTTTGAACCTGACCGTGTTATGCAGCAGCTCATGAAAAAGCGCCTTATCGGCGATTTCCATTACCTTCACCCAGTTTTCGTAATCTTCCAGGTCATCATCCGCTACTTGGCTGCGAAACTCAGCTTCGATAGTGGTGATTGATTTACCTGTCATTTGCCACTGGTAAATCCCCTGAACCGCCAGCTCACGCGCAGCGTGACGCCCTTGCTGCGCGGCAGAGGGCTTACGCTCACGACGTTCGCTCATTGGTTATCTCCTAACGGCAATGCACGTAGCAGCGACACCATCTCCATCGCTGCCATTGCAGCTTCTGTGCCTTTATTACCGGCTTTGGTGCCTGCGCGCTCAATTGCCTGCTCGATAGATTCAACGGTTAATACACCGTTTGCGATCGGCGTATCGAACTCAAGCTGGAGATGATTAATGGCGGTGTTGCAGCCACCAGCCACATATTCAAAGTGCGGCGTACCACCACGAATGACAGCACCCAGTGCGATAACCGCATCGGGCTTCATGACCTTGAGTACACGTTTTACTGCCAGCGGCAGTTCCCAAGCACCCGGGACGTGGACAAGGTGAATATTATCCGCATCAACGCCGTGGCGTGTCAGGCTATCGATAGCGCCTTCCACCAAACTGTCCACCACATGGTGGTTAAAACGACCTACAACGATGACATAACGGCCATCAACATCCACAAAAGTGCCTTCAACTTGCGAAAGGGATTGCATCAATTTATTCCTGCTGAGAAGTTGGCTCATACGCCGTGTCATTTGGCCCCAAACGCTCGACAACTTCGAGATCAAAACCAGAGAGCGCTGAAAATTTCCACGGTGAGCTGAGTAGCCGCATTTTGCCTACCCCTAAACGGCGTAGGATTTGCGAGCCAGTACCAATCGTTAAGTAGTTACCTGACCCATCTGAATCACTGGTACGCGGTTGACGCACGCGATCCAGAAAAATATCGAGCTGATCTTTTAGGTCTTGGTGAGGACGACCATCATCAATCAGCACAAAGACACCCGCAGATGCATTAGCGATTTCTTCCAACGCACGATGTGAATCCCAGCGGCACTGTTCGCCTTTCATCAACCCTACGATATCACGCAGTGTATCCGCTAAGTGAACACGTACAGTCGTCGCCTGCTCAGGCGTCGGCTGACCCTTTACTAACGCTAAGTGGTGGGCACCTTGTATGCGGTCACGGAATACATGCAGTGCCAGTTCCCCATGGGTCGTCATCACGCTGGTCGTTTCAACCGGATCAATCGTTTGTTCATTGACGATTCGGTAGTGAATTAAATCAGCAATCGTGCCAATTTTAATACCATGTTTTTTCGCAAATACTTCAAGCTCAGGACGACGCGCCATGCTGCCATCGTCGTTCATAATTTCGCAGATGACGCCGCTGGGATCGCAGCCCGCTAATGAGGCCAAATCACAAGCGGCTTCCGTATGTCCAGCACGACGCAGAACGCCGCCCGGTTCAGCCATCAGCGGAAAAATATGCCCAGGCTGTACGATATCCGACGGCTTGGCATTCGTCGCGACTGCCGCTTGAACAGTACGCGCACGATCAGCGGCTGAGATGCCGGTGGTCACCCCTTCGGTCGCTTCAATGGAGAGCGTAAACTTAGTGCCGAACCCAGAGCCATTGTCACGCACCATAAGCGGCAGGTTTAGCTGCTCACAACGCTCGCGGGTCATTGGCATGCAGATGAGTCCGCAGGCATAGCGCGCCATGAAGTTGATATGCTCGGCCTGAACTTTTTCGGCCGCCATGATGATATCGCCTTCGTTTTCGCGATCCTCATCATCCATGAGAATCACCATTTTGCCCTGGCGAATATCTTCCACCAGCTCAGCGATAGGGGACAAACCTTCTGAAGAGGAATGCGCCATGGAATCTCCTAAATAAGTGGTCGCAAATAGATGCGATTTCGCGCGTCAGGGTACCTTGCTCTGGCCTCGCGCGCTAGTCGGTACGCGGTTCAGCGATTATTCGCCAATCACTCCCAACGGCTCGAATTTCTTTAATAGTCACCCGTTTTTGGTCGGCCATGCGGGTCATGCCAGGCAACGCAAACAGTGGTCTGGCCTCGCCTCCTAAAAGCGTAGGGGCAACAAATAGCTGCAGCTCATCCACCATATTTGCATCTAACAACGCGCCTGCCAGAGTTGCGCCGGTTTCAACAAGCAGCTCATTTATTTGCTCATGCTCAGCCAGCCAACTCAGCATGTTCACAAGATCGATTCGACCTTGTTGATCCGCAGGCAACACCTTTATATCAGCCCCTGCGGCTTCCAACTTTTGGCGTTTTTCTTCACTGTGGTGTTCAGTAGTGATAATTAGTGTGCGACCTGGCTCACGAAGGCAAGCAGCTGCTAACGGTAACCGCAAGCGCGAGTCCAAAATAACGCGCAACGGCTGCTGCTGAGTGATCACCTCCGCATTATCAAGCGCCAGCTGATCAGCCCGCACTGTCAGCCGAGAATCATCCATGATAACGGACTCAACGCCGCTTAAAATAGCGTTTGAACGAGCCCGTAAGCGCTGTACTTGACTACGGGCTTCCGGGCCAGTAATCCATTGCGACTCCCCCGAGCCCATGGCAGTGCGGCCATCCAGGCTCATGGCCATTTTCAAGCGTACAAAGGGCCGGTTACGCTGCATACGGGAAATAAACCCAGGGTTCAACGCACGTGCATCTTGCTCTAGCAAACCAACATTTACCTGAATGCCTGCTTCTTGTAGCCGCTTGATACCGCCTCCACTAACGCAGGGGTTAGGATCAACCATTGCGATGACCACGCGAGCAACGTTGGCATCTGCTAACGCAACCGCACAAGGGCCAGTGCGACCTGTATGAGAACAAGGTTCCAGCGTGACATAAGCCGTTGCGCCTTCAGCCGCTGCGCCAGCCGCGTTAAGCGCGTGAATTTCTGCATGAGGTTCACCTGCGCGAAGATGAAAGCCCTCGCCAACCACCTGCCCTTCAGTATGCTGATCGTAACGAACAATCACACAGCCTACTCGGGGGTTAGGGTCTGCCGTATAAAGCCCCTTTGCCGCCAACTGTAGGGCACGCGCCATGAAGTGATAATCAGCGCTAGTAAAACGCTTCTCCATCGACTCTTTCATGAACCTTCTCCGCGATGCTGATCGCCGGGGTCTTGAGAAAGACGATCTATCTCAGCGCGAAATTCGTCTAAATCCTGAAACTTCCGGTATACCGACGCAAAACGGATATAAGCGACTTGATCAAGTTTGCTCAACGCTTTCATAACGGCTTCACCAATATCGCGCGCATTAACTTCGCGATCCCCACGGGCACGTAGCGATTGGCGGATGCGCTCGACAGCAGCTTCAATTGCCTCGGCACTTACCGGACGCTTTTCAAGCGCTCGCAACATGCCTGCCCGCAACTTGCTCTCGTTAAACGTCTCGCGAGAACCGTCGGATTTAACGACCCTCGGCATAATAAGTTCTGCAGTTTCATAGGTGGTGAAGCGTTCATTGCAGCTAACGCATTGGCGGCGACGGCGCACTTGGTCACCGTCGGCTACCAGCCGCGAGTCGGTCACTCTAGTATCATTAGCACCACAAAAAGGGCAATGCATGGCAGTCAACCTGTTGTCAGTACGTGCAGCGTGTCAGTCTGTGCGGATAACGGCACATATAAGCATGTTGTGAACTATTATTAGCAGCGAAGTACACACGCTACAACGACATGCAGTTTATGGGCGCTTGCAAACAAAAAACAAAAATCGTCGCTTCATTAAACGCAGCGCTAACCTAGCATTGTAACGATTTGGCACACAAGCTGCAGCGTTTGTCGTAGGTTGTTTAAGAGGACACCCCTATGACCCCATTTGAGCAGACGGTCCAGCAATTCCTTTCGCACCTTTATGGCCCCCGCGCCAGCGAGGTACAGCGCCGCCTTGGACAACACATAAAGCACTTTCGCCACGCGTCACAAGCGCCAGCCAGCACAGAAAACACAACGGCTGAAGGCGGTAACGCACCAATGTGGAGCGAAAAAGATCAATGGGTCATTAGTTACGGTGATTCGATTGTGGCAGAGGACGCGCCTCCTCTTGCGGTGCTTAATGAATTTCTTCAACGCTATCTGGGCGAGCGCATTAGCGGCGTACATGTACTGCCCTTTTTTCCTTGGAGTAGCGATGACGGTTTCTCAGTTATTCACTACCGAGAAGTTAATCCAGAGTTAGGCGAGTGGGAGCACATTCGCGAGCTGGCAAGCCATTATGACGTAATGGCAGATCTAGTGCTTAACCACGTGTCTCGCGAGTCATTGTGGTTTGTGGATTATTTAACCGGCAGCCTGCCAGGCCGCGATTACTTTATTGAAGTTGACCCAGAAACCGATGTTTCAGAGGTTATTCGGCCACGCAGCAGTCCATTGCTAGTGCCCATTTCTACCCGCCGAGGCACTCGCCATGTATGGGCGACCTTCTCGGAAGATCAAATTGATTTAAACTTTGAAAACCCCGATGTATTGCTAGAATTTGTTGGCATTTTGCTGTTTTACCTCCAACAGGGCGTGCGCATTATTCGCTTGGATGCGGTGGCGTTTTTATGGAAGCGTTTGGGAACGCCCTGTATCCACCTTCCTGAAACCCATACAGTTGTCCGTTTACTGCGCGCCATTGTGGATGAGATATCCCCCGGCACGCTAATCATTACCGAGACCAATGTCCCTCATGCAGAAAACATCAGCTACTTTGGCCTAGAACGGCTAGCGCAAGGAGCACCCGACGAAGCTCATATGGTCTATCAGTTCGCCCTGCCTCCGCTGTTATTGCATACGCTTACCCGCGGTGAAGCCACCACTCTTCAGACATGGCTGGCCAGCTTGCCAATACTCCCCAAGCACTGCACCTATTTAAACTTCACCGCGAGCCATGATGGTATTGGCGTGCGCCCTTTGGAAGGATTACTCCCCGACCATGAGCGAGATGCACTGTTAGAACTGATGCATCGCTTTGGGGGCTTTGTCAGCATGCGAAGCAACCCTGATGGCAGTGACTCGCCTTACGAAATCAATATTACGTGGTTTGAGGCCATGCGTGGCACACGAAGAGGGCCAGATCCCTGGCAAATTGCCCGTTTCCTTTGTAGCCAAGCCATCATGCTCACTCTACAAGGCATTCCCGCCCTCTATATCCATACCCTGACGGGTACTTTAAACGATGTTGAAGGAGTAGAACGAAGCGGTCGCTTACGCTCAATCAATCGTCGCCGCTGGCAACGTGACGAGTTAGCCGTGTTACTTGACAGCCCTTCAACGCCAACTCACGATGTGTTTCGTGCACTCAGCCGGCTGCTTGAATTAAGACGTGCGGAACCCTGCTTTCACCCCAATGCCGCGCAACGCGTACTGCCTACGCCGCCTGAACTGCTCGCCATTGAGCGAGGACCACTTCATGATGGACGCCGTCTACTTGCCCTATTTAATGTCACCGATACGCTGCTGCCATTAGATAACGTAGGAGCAGCCCTTGAGCAGGCACTTAGCCAACACGCATGGCGTGATTTAGATCTACAAAATTCCGAGGAAGAAACCGCGCTCCCACCCTATGCAATAAGATGGATGGTGACAGAAGCATGAAGCATGCGTTGCGGCATAACGTCTCAGTAACAGGCAATATAATCGTCAAATAATCTTCGGCAGAGATACTAAAAAGACTAATCACTGACTGAGATAGTCATTAATCATGCTACAGCAAAGCATTGCGATTGGCCCCATGGGCTTTAGCGTTCATCAACTTGTTATTGTACTGGCTTTTTTGATGGCGCTTCTGGTGGGTGCGCTACTGGGGCGGCGATACAATACGGCAGTTAGCGATACGCTTATAACGATACTTTTCATTTCCTTCATCGCCGCTAGGGCCATGTTTGTAGTGCGCTATTGGGGTGCGTATGACGGTATTATTTCACGGTTAGATATTCGTGATGGTGGCTTTGATTTAGCGGGCGGTGTCATTGCTGGACTTGGCTATGCAAGCTGGGTGCTATGGCGTTCTTCTCGCCAACGCTGGCCTTTAAGCGGTGCGTTGCTGGCAGGCTCCCTCACTTGGGGGCTGATCGCTGGCAGCGCTATATTTATCGACCAGCAGGCGCGTCCCCTCCCAGGCATGATTCTCACAGACCGCAGCGGCAATCCTATTAGCTTGCCCCAGCTCTCTGAACAGCAGCAGCAACCTATGGTTGTGAACCTCTGGGCGAGCTGGTGCCCACCCTGCATTCGAGAAATGCCTGTTTTTGAGGAAGCTCAAAACGCCGAACAAGGCATCACATTTGTGTTCGTTAACCAAGGGGAAAGCGCTCAACATATTGAAACATTTATGAACCAGTACGACCTTTCACTGGTTAACGTGTGGCTTGACCAACGCAATGCATTGGGTAAAGCGACGGGCGCTCACGCAATGCCAACAACCCTTTTTTACAACATGGAAGGAAAGCTCGTTAACACGCATTTTGGCGAACTTTCCAAAGCAACCCTTCAACAAGGCTTGGAACGTTTACGTTAAGTCAGCCTCTTATCCTGGCTCATAAAACCAGTGGTTAACTTTGCGTATCTTTTATATAAGGACATACCCATGAAATATTTTTCCCTATCTCGGGTAAGCAGTTTATTACTCTTAACGAGCCTTGGCACTGCATCGGCGGGCTATGCCGAAGAACTGCCTGCGCCGGTTCAAGCGCTAGCTAACCAGGGGCTGACGATTCACGACCAATTTGAGGCACCGGGGGGCATGCGCGGTTACGGTGCTAGCGTGCAGGGCCGGGATATGGCGATTTATTTAACCCCTGATGGCGAGCATGCCATTATCGGCACGTTGATGGATGGTCAGGGCAACGATCTCACCGAAGCACAGCTAGATGAACATGTCCGAGTACCGCTGGAAGCGCAAACCTGGGAATTACTGGAAGAAAGCCACTGGATTCAGGATGGCGACGAGAATGCACCTCGGGTGATTTATACCTTTACCGATGCCAACTGTCCCTACTGTCGTCAGCTATGGCAACAAAGCCGCCCCTGGGTAGAAGCAGGTGAGGTGCAGCTGCGCCATATTATGGTGGGAATATTAGCGCCGAATAGCCCTGCCCTGGCGGCCACTCTGCTAGGTGCGGAGGACCCTTCTGCCGCGCTACATGACCACAGCAAAGGCGATATGCTTGCAGCGAGCGCCCAGCCAAGAGATATTGAAGAGCAAGTGTACGCCAATAACCAACTTTTCGAGGAACTAGGCCTGTACGCTACGCCTACCAGCGCCTTCCAGCGCGAAACCGAGAGTGGCAATTTACGCATCGACCGGATTCAGGGCCTACCAAGCGACGAGCGCTTAATTGAAATGATGGGCAACGAATCACCTTAGCGCAGTCAACTACCAGTAGTTAGCCTGCGGTGCGAATACCACCGCAGGCTAATGTCACTACAAGTAATTGCTAGAAGGGTTACTTGCTAGAGGGTTACTTGCTAGAAAGCTTACTCGCTAGACAAGCTCTCAAAACGTGGCACTCCTACATTCCACGGTTCTACGTTGCCTTTTTCACCAAAGTTAGCATGATCACCAAGCACGTGGCCGTCATGCTCGCGGGTTTGGCCATAAAGCGAACGCTTATGGAAAGTAGGCCCAAAGCGTTCAAGTGTCTCAGCAACATCACCCGTGTAACGGGGGTCTTGGGGACGCTCTTGGCTACTCATGTAATACGCAATATCCCAAGCATCTTGATCACTTAACGAACGCGGCTGACCTAGGGGCATATTGTTGTAAATAAACCCTGCGGCTGTATCAACCCTGACGATGCCTGCGCCCCAATTATTGGAGCCATCACCCCAGAGTGCGGGAAACACATACTCGCCATTCTCATAATGCCCAGCGCCGTCATCTTGGTGACAAATGGCACAATTTTCCTGGTATGCCGCTTCACCGCGAGCGTAATCAGGGGATTCTGCTGGCTCATCTGGCGCAGGAAAACCACGACCATAAATAGGTTGGCTTGGGTACATCGGCGCGCCCGTAGCCAGCCACTGGTGATAAGCGCTCAGTGCCAGCATCTCATCGCTGCCGTACTGAGGCGGTGTGCCATTCATCGAGTATGCAAAGCAACCGGCGATACGCTCTTCAAGATTATTAACGTGCTGGTTTTTACCCCGAAAGTCGGGAAGCGTAACCGCCGCCGCCCAAACCGGCGCACTAAACGGCTGACGCCCTTCGCCTAAATGGCAACTGGAGCAGTTCATATCGTTATTAACATATTCACCACGTAGCTGCTGGGTGTTGGTAAATAGGTCATAACCATAACGAATGACTTTTTTCAGCTCTGGATGAATGTCGGCATCTTCAAGGTCTGCCATGGTCGGCGGAACATGAACCAGCTCACCCTCTTGCGGTGCAGGGAAGCCAAGTTCCACTAGCCCTTGGTAAGGCGCTTCACTTGGCGCGCCACTATCATTAGCCGCGAAGGCGCTGACCACAATGCCGGTAGCTAACGAACAGCCAGCTAGCGCTATCACGAGATGTTTTCTAGACAAGCTCATTGTGTGGTCTCCTCTTCTGCGCTACCGGTTTGGTCACTAACATCTTGGGCGGCATACCACGCTGACACCGCCTGGATATCCTCATCGCTCATACGCTTGGCAATGGCTCCCATCAAATGTTGGGGGTCATTACTGCGTTCATCATCTTGCCAGGCATGCAGCTGAGCGCTTATGTAGCCTGCGTGCTGGCTTGCAATACCAGGGAACTGCCCACCAACGCCAGTTCCACCTGGGCCATGGCAGCTCTTACACGACACAATGTAGGCATCCCAATCGCCACGCTCTGCCAGCTGTTCACCTCGCTGCAATAGCACGGCATCCGCGTCATCGCCGCCTTGCGCGGGAGTCACCGGCATTTGGCTGTAGTAAGCCGCTACGTCAACGATTTGCTGATCGTTGAGCATGCTAGCGAAGGGCATCATGGTGGCGTTTTGGCGACGACCCTGTTTGAAATCGTGTAGCTGCTTGACGATGTAGTCGGCATTAAGTCCCGCCAAACGCGGCCAAGATTCGCCTCCCGGTATATTCATTCCGCTGCCATTTGCTTGATGGCATGCCGTACAGGTCGCCGCAGCGATTTGACCACGCTCGGCATTACCCGTTTCTGCAAAGGCTGTGCCTGCGACAGAGCTAGCGCCTACAAGGCTAACCCCCATCAGCAAGCTAAACTTAACCCACTGTTTTTTGTTCATATTTCCCCCTGACTGCTGGTCGTTATTCGCTTATCTATATTCGTTATCGCTTAACCGTTCGATATCTTCGTCGTTACACACTTGCAGCTATGCGATGGCTTAGTGAGTGCTATCAAATAGCCTTTGCAATCTCCCCTTGGTTATCGCCTACAGTGGGAATGGTTAAGTGAGCACTGAACCCGCCAGCTTCGACATTTTCAAAACTCACCCAGCCACCAAACCGCTCAACAATTGCCGCCACAATCGCTAATCCCAAACCACTGCCCTGCTGCTTGCTTACGCGCCAGAAGCGTTGGGTTAATTGTTTCAATATCGCGTCATCAACGCCGCCGCCCTGGTCATGAACAGTAAACGTTACGTGGCGCTGATCAGGTGCAGACTGCACGGTTAACGCGACAGGCAAATCGCTTGCCCCATGGTGCAGCGCGTTATCCAATAAATTGCGCAGTGCGGTAATTGCCAGTTCTCTCGGCATGGCCACGCATACGTGGGGTAAATGCGCAGGGGTCAGACACTGCCCTGCGGCGGCAACGCTGTCGGCGACCGCGACCTCGACAATCTCAGCCACTTGGCTTAGTTCGCCATCGTCAAAGCGCATTCGCCCTTCAACCCTTGCTAATATTAGTAGTTGATCTAACGTATGCGCCAGCCGAATCACTCCCGCTTCGGCGTAACCAAGGGCTTCTTTAGCCGTTTCACCGTTGGCTCGTTGCGCTACCTGAAGATGGGTTTTAATCGCGGTTAAGGGAGTGCGCAGCTCATGAGCAGCATCGTTGGTAAACCGCTGTTCGCGGACAATGGTTTGCTGAATTCGCACCAGTAAACCATTAAGTGTATCAATCAACGGTTTGATCTCTTTCGGCACACCATAAGTAGACACAGGTGCCAGCGCTTCAGGATGACGACTGGCGAGCGATGCGCGTAGCCGTGACAGCGGTGCCAAACCACGCCAGACAACCAGCCAAAGCGCCAGCAAACTTCCTGACAATGCCACCACAAACGGCACGACAGCGACGCGAACCACGTCACTAAGCAACATGTCCCGCTCATCCATCCGGTCAGCGGTGGTAATAACAAGATTGCCCCGTTCATAAGTAAATACGCGCCAGGTAGTATCACCCTCTTGCCGGTATGCGTGACCACGCTCGCCCGGAGCCAGTATGGTCTCCATGTTGGCATGGGTGCGGGCAATAATATCGCCACGCGGGGAATGAACCTGACAAGCCAGACCCTCAATAGGAGGAATGGACAAAGCGCGAGTCTGACGTTGCTCCCAGACATCTTCCGGGAGTTGAAGTACAAGCCCTGCCACCATGCGCGCTGACTGAGCAAGACGTTGATCCAACGTTTCAACGAACTTTTTTTCTAAATCATTCAGCAACCAGGCCGCCGCAATGCCCCATAGCAACACCAACGTCACCCCTAAGGTGAGCAATAAGCGGGCGCGTAAACTCATTGCTGCCCCTTATGAGGCGTGCCGGGGATGTGAACAGCCTCAGGCTTGCCTAGCCGATAACCCAACCCGCGAACCGTTTCAATGACCCCACTGCCTAGCTTTTTTCGTAAATGATGGATATGCACGTTCAAGGCATTGCTTTCGACATCATCACTCAAACCATAAAGGCTATCTTTAAGCTGGTCGGCAGAAAGCACACTGCGCGGCGAATGCAAAAAAGTTTCCAAGAGCACCAACTCTCGGCGCGACAGCGCCACCAGTTGCCCGGAAACTTTCACTTCACGAGCATTGGGATCCAGCGTCAAGGCGCCGTGTATCGTCTGACCCTGGCTACGGCCAGATACTCGCCGAAGTAACGCGTGAAGACGAGCGATTAACTCGTCAAGATCGAAGGGCTTCACCAAATAATCATCGGCCCCGCACTGCAGGCCATCAACACGGTCACGCACCGCGTCGCGCGCTGTCAGTATTAACACCGGGGTAGCAATACCTTGTTCACGCCATGACTGCAGCAGCTGCAAGCCATCGCCATCCGGCAAGCCACGATCCAGTATGACAACGTCACTAGCGACTGATTGAAGGGTTTGTCGCGCAGCTTGAATCGTAGAAACATGATCGACAACGAAGTCATACATCATTAGACCGGAGCGTATCCCTGATGCGACAAGTGGATCATCTTCAATGAGCAAGACGTGCATAGCGGTTTTCCTTTTAGTGCTACTAGCATGACAAGAGCACATTAACTCAGCGTTAATTTAGCGAATGGGTTACATGAGCCTGATCAAAAAAAAACGCCCTTGCTTATGTAAGCAAGGGCGATAGCATTCGGTTGGCATACGTTACGAACTAATTTTTCTTGCGATAAACCAGCCAGCCACCATCGCGACCAATAACGCTATTAGCGGTAACGAGAGCCCTCCTATAGACGCAATAGCAGGGCCAGGGCAATAACCAGAAAGCCCCCACCCAATTCCAAACAGCGCAGCGCCACCCAGCAGTTTTCCGTCTAACGATTGCTTAGTCGGGAGCTGGAAATTACCGCTAAACAGTGGCTCACCTCGGGCAAATACCAATCGATAGCCGACAAACGTCGTGCCTACCGCACTGCCTAGCACGAACATCAGTGTCGGGTCCCAAGCGCCAGCCACATCTAAAAAGCCAAGCACACGGGCCGGATCCGTCATACCAGAGATAGCCAGCCCTAATCCGAAGAGCAATCCAGCGATATAGCCAGCAGCGGTTTTTACGGTTGTGCTATTCATGTCATACACCTCATACGCCACCTCCGATCATGTGTCGCGTCACGTACACCGTCACTATCGCTGTGATGAGAAACACGCCTGTGGCGGCCATCGAACGGGTCGACAAGCGTGCTAAGCCACAGACACCATGACCGCTGGTACAACCACTGCCAAGCCCAGTACCTAAACCCACTAACAGACCTGCTATCAGCATGAGCGGCACACCACCGGCTGGCGCACCGATCACCGCACCGGGAGCATCGACAACGTTGCCTAGCCCGCCTCCCATTGCCATGATCACTAACGGACCACTCACCAGCCCGACCAAAAAGGCCAAGCGCCAAGCGCTGTCGCCTTTAGGTCGCAGGGTAATCAAGTTTCCGATAATGCCGCTAATGCCAGCGATGCGCCCTAAAGCTCCCATCAACCACACAGCGGATAAGCCAATTAACACACCACCAATGAGCCCTTGCAGGCTTGCTATCCAGTCCATGGGGATCTCCTTACTGTATTAATGCTTGTTTTTGCAGGTTGAGATACCCAGCAGAGAATACAACGGACAAACATTAAACAGCCCAGTGGCAAGCGGTATGACACCGATCCAACCCCATACGCCAATGGTGCCGGTAAGTGCCAGCACGATTAGAATTAGACCAACAACGATGCGCGCTACTTTATCGATACCGCCGACGTTTGCTTTCATTTTCTGTTCCTTAATTTTCAAAATCAGTTGAGAAACCAGCTGAGAAACCAGTTAAAAATGATTGATAGGGACTTTCAGATACACCACGCCGTTGTCGTCAGCAGGCGGCATTTCGCCCGCGCGCATATTGACCTGTACAGAAGGAATAATGAGCTTAGGCATGCCTAACGTGGCATCGCGTTCTGTGCGCATTTTCACGAACTCATCTTCTGTGATGCCTTCATGCACATGAACATTCGCGTCACGTTGTTCTGCCACGCTGGTTTCATGCTGATAGACGTCTCGCCCTGGCGCTTTATAGTCATGACATAAAAACAGCCGCGTTTGCGTCGGCAGTGCCAATACCTTTTGAATGGAGCGGTACAGCGTTCGCGCATCGCCACCAGGGAAATCACAGCGTGCAGTGCCGTAATCCGGCATAAACAGTGTGTCGCCAACGAAGGCCGCGTCACCGATTACATACGTTAGGCAGGCAGGCGTATGGCCTGGCGTATGAAGCACGTTCCCCTGGATATTTCCAATGGTGAACGTATCGCCTTCGTTAAACAGGGCATCAAATTGGCTGCCGTCCCGAGCAAACTCGGTTCCCGCATTAAATGCTTTACCAAAAATTTCCTGCACATCGACAATGTGTGCGCCTATCCCCGTTTTACCGCCTAACTGCTCGTGTAAGTACGGCGCTGCCGACAAATGATCAGCATGTACGTGCGTTTCTAAAATCCATGCCACTTCAAGCTGGTTATCGCGAATAAAGTCAATAATTTCATCCGCAGACCGAACATCCGTATGCCCTGCGGCATAGTCGAAATCCAGCACCGAATCTAGAATTGCGCAGGCGTTACTGTCCGGATCCTGCACGACATAACTAAAGGTGTTCGTAGGTTCATCAAAGAAATGAGTAACAATCGGGCGTTGCATTCTATGCCTCCAGCCAATGGCAAGTAGTGATGCTGCTATGCCACTATCATAGACCATAATTGGTTATATGTTTATACTTATTTGGAATTTAAAGCCATTTCTTGAGCACGATCAATATTGCTCAGTAACAAACAGCCTCTAAGACAAAAAAAGGTATCGAGAGATAGGGTTTCGCAGAAAAAAACAGCACCACGCTGCCTGCGCGGTGCTGTAATTACGTGTGGCGCTAGTGGTTAAATGGGGGGCAAAAGACTCTACAGAAAAACAAGGGGTTGAGGTGCTAAACCTTACCTTGGTTATCAAGCGCTACCGCTTCATGCATGCGGGCCAACACGTCTGGCATCGCCGCTTGTACACGGTTCCAACTGGGAATAAAGGGGCGCTCGCGAGGGTTATCTAAAAACAGATTGCCAGCTTCTAGTAAATTGCTGGCAAACAACTCCACTGCTTGCTCTTCACAATGGCGATCTAAACTTAGCCCGTTCATCGTCGCGTCGTGATCATAGGCTTCAATAAGGTCTAAGGCTAAACGGTAGTAGGTCGCTTTGAGTGTCCGAAAATCCTCGCTGCTAAAACTAACCCCTTGGGTAGCCAGCTTTCGATATAGCGCTTTAGCGATATCCAGGCTCATTCGGTTCAAGCCACTGTTGGCATCCTCTTCACTAACAGGCTGATGCTTATGATCATAGGCATCGGCAATATCCACCTGGCATAGCTGACGGTGGGAGTAGTTACGCTGCAACTCCGACAGCACGCCAATTTCTAACCCCCAATCCGCAGGAATTCGGATGCCCTCAAGCACATCGCTGCGCATGGCAAATTCGCCGGATAAGGGGTAGCGGAAGCTGTCTAAATAATCCAAATAAGGAGACGGGCCGCAAACGGTTTTCAAAGCCCGCAGCAGCGGCGTCACCATCAGCCTAGAGACTCGCCCGTTAAGCTTTCCCTCGGCGATACGCGGGTAATATCCTTTACAAAAACTGTAATTGAAACGGGGATTCGCAACGGGATACATAAGGCGTGCTAAAAGACTTCGGTCGTAGGTAAGAATATCGCAATCATGAAGACCGACAGTGGTGGAGCGACCTGAACTAAGCACATAACCAGCGCAGTACCATACATTTCTTCCTTTACCTGGCTCTAATGCCCCCAAACCGTGGCTTTCTAGTTCCTTATCGATCGCGCGTAAGCGCGGGCCGTCGTTCCATAGAATTCGGGTGTGCTGAGGCAAGCGTGAAAAGAACTCTCTCGCGTATAAAAATTGGTCACGGTCTGCCCTATCCAAACCAACAACAATTTCATTGAGATAAGGCACTTTCACCAGCTCATCGACAATCGCTGACAGTGCTGGCCCTTCCAGTTCAGAAAAAAGCGAGGGTAAAATCAGCCCCATTGGGCGACGCTTAGCAAACTGACAAAGCTCTTGTTCAAGAGCCTCGACCGGCCGACGCGTTAAGTTGTGAAAATCAGTAATCACACCATTTTGGTGAAAATCACTCATACGCTTGCCTCCTGGGGCTTGTTAACCGATGCAGCGGCTTCATTTGCAGGCGTCATGCTTAGACGCCCATCAACTCGCCCCCACCAGTGGGCCACCCCCTCAGCCCAGCCAGTTGGCCCAGTGGCATTTGTTCGATATAGCGCGCTGTTTTGCGGCTCAACATTGAGTGCGTGACAACCTCGAATCACCACAGCTTGATCAACGGTTTCCAGCATCGTGATATCGTTTGGGCCATCGCCCAGGCCCAATGAAAGTGGCTGACTGCCTCGTAACGCAGTAAATCGTTTAATTAGCCACTCTACGGCACCGCCTTTATCAGATAAGCGACCAATGACGTGCCAAAAGCGGCCCCCTTGAGTGAGCTCAAGGCCATCGCCTTCAAGCGCAATACGGAACGTTTCAAGTGCGGCCGCATTGTCTTCCCAGATAAGCGGTTCGCTTCCCTCCCGCTGCCTCGCTGCTTTGGCGCGAGCTTCATCTAGGCCAGTTAACACCATCACCTGTTGAAGGCTTAAGTCCCCCATTCGAGTAAACCGAACCCCCAGGCGCTTGCGCCAAACATTTAACCGCGCTCTGATAAAACCACTATCAACACCAGTATGTTTAATAACAACGCCATCCCGACCATCGCCTGGACGATCTAAGCGCGCATGACACCAGCCTGGTGGCAAGCCGATAACGGCACCATTTTCGGCAATAAAGGGCGTCGCTGTTAACCCAAGGGCTTCTCGCAGAGGGATTAGCTCAGCGCGGGTTTTACTGGTGACCGGAATAACCGGAACACCCAGCTGTTTTAGGCGGGCAAGCCAAGGCTTGGCAGGTGAAAAATCGTAACTGTGGTGATCTAACAATGAACCGTCTAAGTCGGTGACGACCAAACGCGGTTGAAGCGCTTGATCAACGTCACTGGGTGACTGGGCACCACTGGGCAACGCAGTACGATTGTGTTCGGTCATAGCACCACCTTTTTGCAATCTTAAAAGTCGTCACGCACGTCTACTTTTAGATAAGCAACAAAGCAGTTTGTATGCCAATACAGTTTTATTATTAATAATCAGCAGCTTAACTTATAAAAAGCGAACACCTCCATACAGGCACCAAAACAAAGCAATCTTGACGCACCAAAGTAGCGCGCAAACAAATTGAAAAAAATTCGACAAGGCCTTGGCAAAAGCTCACAAATAGCTATACTAACCCTGTACCCACTGACAACCTTGTACACCCCTCACCTGATGTCAGTGGGCTGCAGTGAGCCAAGCCCTTTCATGCCCGCCTCCCCCGGCGGGTTTTTTTTGTTCAGTGCATTAGTCCACGTGAATAACAACTTCGACACGACGGTTCCGGGCTCGTCCTTCGGGCGTAACGTTATCTTCTAGCGGCTGGGTAGCTGCTAAACCAACTGCTCGTAAACGCTCGGGGGCGACGCCGGCAGCTTCCAGTGCTTCAACAATTGCAATCGCACGCGCACTAGAAAGCGCCCAGTTGGACGAAAACTCGGGGGTATTGATAGATTGACTATCGGAGTGTCCTTCCACCCATACTTCACCTTCGAAGCGTTGGATAGTATCCATCAGCGACCCCACTAGCGATGAGCCGCCCTCGGTTAAATCGGCATCGGCAGACGGAAATAACAACCGATCTTGTACGCGCAGACTGATACCTTCTGCAACACGGGAAACTTCAACGCCTTCCAGGTTAGGTAAATACGTTGATGCCTCCACCCGCTCAGTCATTCTCTCATCGAGCGCTAATGCGATGTTGATCGCCGCATCAGACACTTCTTGTACATTGACTGGCGGTCGATCGGTAAGCACAACCATGTAATTCGCCAAGGGAGAAACAGAGTGGCGCTCATTTGTCGGCAACAGCAACTGCGGAAGCCTAATGTCAACAGTCGATAGCTCGTTATCCGCCGGCGCTTCTTCAATACGCGCCAGCAAGGGCGGCACGCCCACAGCAACAGAACGAGCCTTAGGTAACCCCGCTACGCCTAACGCAGCGCTAATCGCGAACGGACTGAGCGTATCACTACTAAGCATAGGTAATACGTTAGGTACCGTGCGCTGCTGGCGGAAATCAGCCAGCGCGTCGGGCAGTGGTATTTCTCTAGCGGGCGAAAACTCATAGCGGTACTCATCACGCGCTTCTTGCTGGAAAAAAGACGGGGTTGTCACATTAGCCGCCGCAATAATAATGACAAATAGCGCTACTAGCAGCGTCATGACGTCAATGTAGCTAATCATCCAACCACTATTACTATCGTCTTCTGGATAAGCGGTTAACAATGAATCATGACGCGGACCAGCGCGGTGGTCTTCAAGCATGGGGGTGCTCACTCATTCAAGTTTTTAACCTCGTGGCCGATTTAAGGTAAGCGTGACAAACTAGTCTATCAAAAGCCGTTTCGTAGCGAGAAGGAACTATCAGGTGCGCACCCGACCTATGTCATCAAGAACTGTTTCATTATCGACAGAGTCATCACTGACAATGCCATTCTCCATGGTTCAACTATTGCGCCCTGCCTGTATTGGACTGGCGAGCCTGATGCTAAGCGGCTGCTTCTATGCCAACACATCACAGGCCCCCATTGCGACTACCTACCCCTATAGTGAGCAGCAACGTATGCAAGCGGCTCAGCACTGGGAAGTGCTAGCCCAACACGAAGCATCGGGAATTCTGCGCAGTGAACGAGTTCGCTTTAGGGATCTACATATCCCGGCGCAAGAGCACGCTTCTGTTAATACCTACCATGGCGGCGAGTTTGAGCGCGGCTTTCGTACGCTATTAACCAGCGAACTGGTGTCGAGTGGTGGAAGCGTGGTAACGCAACCCAACACTGGCAGCGCCATCGTTCATGTCGATGTGGAAGTCGTTGAACACCGTGACCGCGGTTATATACGCCCACCGTTTGGCGCTTATACCGCCCTTGCAGGCGGAGTTACCGTCGCTCGCATGGCACTGGGTAACTGGAGCGAACCTGCGCTGGCATTAATTCCTGCGGCGCTGGTCGCGGATACGACCAGCGGCAGTTGGACCTATGAAGGCAAAGAAGAGGTTATCATCACCACCCAGATCGTTGATAATGACCGTATCCTCTATTCCTCTTCTAACATTTATTACATTAACGCGGGTGACCGACGTCATTATGCGCCGCATCGCGTCCCTCAAGCACCTGCAACCCCAACTGTTTCTATCACCGATACTTGGTAATTATATGCTTTCACACTCTTCCCCCTTGTTACAGCTGCGCGGGTTAGCCGTTAGTGCTCGTTTATTTGTCGTTGCGTTATTTATGCTGTTTTTGGCTGGCTGCACCGCACTTGGCAATAACAATAGCGTGCGCAATGCCGAACCTCAGCCAGACCTTTCCGAACTAGCGCACGAAGCCGCAGCGCAAATGGTTGCCAGCAACCCAGATATTACGCGCAGTAGCCCCATGATTGCGGCTACCTTTGTGAGCATTGATAATTTAAGTCAATCGTCGACGTTTGGTCGCATTAGTTCTGAAATTATGGCTTCCGCCCTTGCAAGGCATGGCATGCAGGTGCGCGAAGTCAAAATGCGCGACAGCATGTTTATCGAAGAGACGGTTGGCGAATTAATTTTGTCTCGCCAAGTCCAACGCCTTAGTGCCCAGCACGATGCACGCTCTATACTGATGGGTACCTACGCACAAGGCCAGGACTACCTCTATGTTAGCGCCCGCGTAGTACGTACCGGAGACGCGATGGTGCTTGGCAGCGCTGACTTTAAACTCCCGCTAGACAATAACACTCGAAGCTTATTGGAAGGCCAAGGCGGCTGGTAAAAAATAACGCGGCGACACACGATAAAAAAGCGCTAACCTCTCGGTGGTTAGCGCTTTTTCTTTAGCACGTTTGGTTATGTCTTTTCACGTTGCCATGCCGCTGCTGTTAGGCATGGCAACAACGCAGGCACGTGTTATTTGTAAACCGTTACTTGTAAACCGTTACTTGTAAACTGGGAAACGGCCACACACCTGTGCCACTTTATCAAGCACTTGGGCTTCGATTGAGCTGGTGTCATCGCCCGTAGCAAGCACGTCTAAGATGTCACAAATCCAAACGGCCAGCTGACTGCACTCATCTTCACCAAAACCACGGGTTGTCACAGCAGGCGTACCAATGCGTAAACCAGAGGTCACGAACGGGCTTTGCGGATCGTTAGGCACCGCATTTTTATTCACGGTAATGTGCGCACGGCCCAGGGCAGCGTCAGCATCTTTACCGGTCACACCCTGCTTGATCAAAGAGAGCAAGAACAAGTGATCTTCGGTGCCCCCAGAAACGATATCGTAACCACGGTCGATAAATACCTTGGCCATCGCCTGGGCGTTTTTGACCACCTGCTGTTGATACGTTTTGAATTCAGGTGCCATGGCTTCTTTAAAGCAGATCGCTTTGGCAGCGATTACATGCATCAACGGGCCGCCCTGGCCACCCGGGAAGACAGCCGACTGCAGCTTTTTCTCAATATCCGCATCGTTTTCAGCGGAGAGAATAACGCCGCTGCGTGGGCCGCGCAGCGTTTTATGCGTCGTTGATGTCACCACGTGAGCATGGGGCAGCGGGCTTGGGTAAACACCTGCTGCCACCAAGCCAGAGACGTGTGCCATATCTACTAACAAATAGGCACCGACTTCGTCAGCGATTTCCCGAAACTTCGCCCAATCAACAATTTGCGAATAGGCCGAGAAGCCAGCAATGATCATTTTGGGCTTATGCTCGCGAGCAAGCTCAGCCACTTGATCATAATCAATAAAGCCCTGCTCGTTCAGACCGTACTGAATAGCATTGTAATGCTTACCAGAGAAGTTAGGCTTAGCACCATGAGTTAGGTGGCCGCCTGCATCCAGGCTCATCCCCAAAATGGTGTCGCCCGGTTTTACTAGCGCCTGGAAAACCGCGCTGTTGGCCTGGGAACCCGAGTGAGGCTGAACATTCACGTAGGTGGCGCCGAATAGCTGCTTGGCATAGTCGATCGCAAGATTTTCAGCGATATCAACAAACTCACAGCCGCCATAGTAGCGCTTGCCTGGATAGCCTTCGGCGTATTTATTGGTCAGCTGGCTGCCTTGCGCTTCCAGTACGCGGGGGCTAGCGTAGTTTTCAGAAGCAATCAATTCAATGTGGGCTTCTTGGCGAGCAACTTCTTTCTGCATCGCGTCAAAAAGCACATCATCGAATCCGGCAATTGTCATATCGCGGCTGAACATCGGCAGGAACCTCGTTACAAAAGGATCATCATGGAGAAATTAGGCCACTATCATAACGCAGCCTGACGCGACTTTCATCGCATCCGCGTCAGGTCTTGCATGAGCGTATTTCATGTTGTAGCGGCGAGTAAAAAGCTGACTAACTAGTCAACCACGCTACTTTAGCTCAAAGGTGAACGTAAACCGTTCGGTATGCCCCATGGGATTGATCATGAATTGGTTAAAAGTAAACGGATTAGGCAATGCCACATTGACCGTTAAGGCATGGGAATGGCCAGCCATGATATCGACCAATCCTGTCATTAATTTGGTGATTTGTGCGCCTAGCAGCGGCTCAAGTTCGCGGGCCTGCCCCAGGGCTCTGGAAATTGCCTGCGCTTCGGTAATGTTCTCTTTGGCCGCCATCTCGGTGGCTAATCGTGGTAGCAACCCCTCATCGGAATAGGCCACTACCA
Organism: Vreelandella andesensis; assembly: GCF_003989795.1. Classification (GTDB taxonomy): domain Bacteria; phylum Pseudomonadota; class Gammaproteobacteria; order Pseudomonadales; family Halomonadaceae; genus Vreelandella; species Vreelandella andesensis. The sequence goes on along the minus strand of NZ_RZHG01000027.1, from coordinate 12,284 downwards.
CGTCACCACCATGCAATGTTGCTGATTCAAACAGCGCAGGTTGTTGCATTGCCTGTTCGATAGACACATTTTTTGGCAACGTAATTGGTATATCAAGCGTGTATTCAATTCCCGCGGCACCACTTAAGCGCAAGTAACCATCAGAGACCAAACGGTCGGTTTCTTTCTCTTCTTCCCAGCGGGAGTGGCTGCGCCCTTCAGCTTGGAACTGACCACTTCCCCCTGTGAGTATCTGATTAAAGGTTTCGAACTCTTGTCGCTCCTCGAGTGGTAGCAAAGGCAGCAACCCACCAATATCAAAAAGTGCCCCTTCGAAGCCTGCATTACCCACATAGGAATTGCCTTCTACCCAGGCATTATCCAACGCTATGCTCCAGCCATCGCCGGATAGGTTGAGGCCACTCAATGCGGCGTGTTCAACACGCTCCTCCCCAGGCGTGTCGATCCCGGTTAACTGCTCAATACGCAGGTTAGCAAGCGAAAACACCGAGCTAATACCACGTTCTACATCGTTAAGCTCGGCGCTGACACCCTGCATATCGAACAAACCAATGGCGTTACTACTGACATCCTCGAGCGTGAGCGCCTCAATATGCAGCTGCCCTTCAAACGGTGGGGAATCTAGCTCACTAAAAAACTCATCCGCCACCTCTCCTTGTCGGCTGAGCGCAACATCACGAGGCTTCATTGCATTCAACACGACAAAAGCAGCGCTCATTTCATCAATAGACGGCACTGCTTGTGCAGCACTAGGCAATTCAATGGCGCTAATACTGAAAAAAGGCAACGAGCTACCGGTCTCGCTAACAGCCATACCGTTAATTAGCACATTGTCAGGACGATGATAGTCACCTTCCACAAGGTAGCGCTCGATAGTCAACACATCGCCATTGGCATAGGTGATAGCAAGGTCTTCAGCGATAAACGTTTCAGACTGCTCATACACTTGGGCAACCGTGAAGGTGCTTGCTTCATCACTCAGCCGCTCGCGAAGATCTGCTTCAAGCTGCTGGGGTGAAGCACTTACCGCGCCGGAAAGAAACAGCAGCGAAAGCCCAGCAGTGAGCTGGCGATGACCTAAAGACACAGACATTTCATAACCTCCTTGTAAGAAGCGCCAAGCATAGCACTTTGCAACGTGCTGTTAAGCCTCACCAAGCAACCCCAGGCTTGCCGCAGGCGCTTGACGCCGCAGGCTGTAGGAAAGCGCATGTCCGATAATGCCGATCAGCAATGCTCCCCCAAAGGGCAGAACAAGCCATAACCCCACATGCAGGCGCGGTGTTAAATCAAGCCAGTAGAGATACAGCGCTGCGGTGGCAAACTCCGCAAGGAAAGCCCCCATTAAACCACTGGCAAAACCAAGCAATGCATATTCCGCTCCTTGTACCCGTGAAATCATTCGGCTACCTGCACCAAACACCCGCAACAAGCCGCTTTCATGGGCGCGTACCGGCCGACTGGCCGTTAGTGCTGCGTATAACACGCTGACACCCGCCATTAGCACCAGAATAAGCACCAACTCTACTGCTCGGGTAACCTGGGTAAGCACCTCACGCACCTGGCCTAAAATAGCGTCCACATTGAGTAGGGAAACCCCCGGAAAATCATCGACTAATTGTCGGATTAAGCCCTGCTCTTCTTCTGGAAGATGAAATGCGGTGATGAAGCTATGCCCAAACGCTTCAAGCACTCCCGGCGGGAAAATGACGAAAAAGTTTGGGTTAAAGCTATCCCAATTAAGGCTGCGCAGGCTCTCAATGCGGGTGGTAATTGTGTCTCCCCCTACTGAGAACGTTAGCTCGTCGCCTAACCCAAGGCCAAGGCGCCCCGCTAAGCCATCTTCCACTGAGATCGGCACAACGTTAGACGCCGCCTGAGGCGTGGCTTCCACCTCGCTCAACCACCCCTTTGGCTCACTCGATTGAGAAAACCACTGCCCTGCGACAACCTGGTTACCTTCAGGCAACGCTGATTGCCAGGTAAGGTTCAGTTCACGACGTAGCGAGTTATCGCCCCTGGCGTCGGGCGGAACGGCGTCCATCGGCGGCTGACCATTAATAGCGCTGATCCTTCCACGCACCATCGGGTACAGCGTGCTTTGGGTCTCCACCCGTGGGGCAACGGCATCTTCAAAGGCATCCCGTTCACTGGGCTGAATGTTGATAGCAAAGTAATTGGGGGTATTTTCCGGCAGCTGATCTTGCCAGGTGGTCAGTAAATCACCCCGCACCAGTACAATCATTGCCATCGCAAAAAACGTGACCGAAAACGCCAGTAGCTGGCCAAGCCCTGCCTGCTTCCGGCGGGCCAGCTGCCTTCCGCCCAAGCGAAAAGCCTGGCCCCATTCACTTCCACCGGAAAGCCGCTGAACGGCTTTCAACAGGCCATTTAGCAACAGCGTGCTAGCCATCCATAAAAGCCCTAACAGGGCCGCGCCACCAATGAGGAGCGCCAAAGCAAGCGAAAAGCTGCCTGAGTACAGCCATAAAAGGCCACCAAACACTAAACTCGCAACCCCCATCACTAACAAAGCAGAAGGCGGCAACGGATCAAGTTCACGGCGGAGTACTTTCAACGCACTAACACGTTTAATACGCAAAAGCGTGGGCCCTGCAAAACCGACTAGCACCGCAAGGGCAGTAAAAATACCCAGCCAGAGCGGCATGATGCCAGGGGGCGGTAATGTCATGGGCAGGAAACTGGTTAACAACCATAGCAACACGGCCTGACCAATTAACCCCAACAGCGCACCAATAACCGCGGCCATCAACGCCAAGCCCAGGAGCTGCAGGGTAAAAATAGTCACCAGTTGATATTGGCTAGCACCGAAGCAGCGCAACAACGCAGCGGTATCCAGGTGGCGTTCAACGTAGCGGCGAGTCGACATAGCCACCGCCACGCCCGCCAGTAATACGGCGGCCAAACCGGCAAGCCCCAGGTAACTCTCAGCACGTTGAAGCGCATTGCCTAACTGAGGACGGTCAACACGCACATCACGTACGTCCACCCCATCGCGGCGTAGTTCGGCCAGCAAGCTCTGCACCTGCTCCAGTGCCGCAGGAGGCCCTGCAGCAAGCAGTTCGAACTCGAGTCGCGACCCCAGTTGCACAAGTCCCGTTGCCTCCAGGTCCGCAGTGTTTAGCATCAAACGTGGGTTGAAATTACCGAAACCGGCAGACTGGTCCGCCTCTCGCTCAATAATTCCACTAATCAGAAGTTCAGTTTGGCCGACCTGAACACGATCGCCTATCGCAATCTCAATCAGTTGCGCCAAGCGCGGATCTGCCCAGGCTTCTCCTGGCGGCGGCCCGGATGCAACCTGCTCCACCCCATTTCCGCGATCCACATGGGAAACGCCATAGTGAGGATACACATCATCAACCGCTTTCAGACTAGCCGGTTGAAAGCGCTCACCACGACTAATCATTGATACAAGATCAACCTGATCACTCAGCGTAAAGCCTGCCTGCTCTAAGGTCGTGCGAAGCTCCTCAGAGAACGGCTCACGCTGTTCAAGGACTAAATCTCCGCCAAGCATTTGGCCAGCCTGGCGCTCTAAACCACGTTCCAGGCGGTCTAGAAAAAAAGCGATCATGGTAGAAGCGGCAACAGCGAGTACCAATGCAATAAACAGTGCGCGAACATCAGCAGCACGCAAATCGCGTTTAAGACTGCGTGCAGCAAGCCGCCAGTTTATATCACTCATCGCCACCCCCGCTGACCGCAGCTGATGGTTCAAAGGGCACCAACTGCCCATTAGTAAGGCGTAAGCATCGGTCGCAGCGGCGCGCCAGTGCGTGATCATGAGTAACAAGGATAAGCGTGGTGCCCGCTTCACGATTCAATGTGAAAAGCAGGTCGATAATCTGTGCACCTGTATCAGGGTCAAGATTCCCCGTTGGTTCGTCAGCAAAAACCAATTCAGGGTCGGTAACAAACGCCCGTGCAATGGCAACACGCTGCTGCTCGCCTCCCGAAAGCTGCTTAGGCAGATGCTCTGTACGCTCACCAAGCCCTACTCGCTCCAGCCATTTCGCTGCCGTTTGTGTCTCTCCTGCCCTGGGTGAAAGCTCAAGCGGCAACAGCACATTTTCAAGTGCGCTCAAGGTCGGTAGCAGCTGAAAGTTTTGAAATACAAAACCGACTCTGCCAGCACGTAAAGCGGCACGCCCATCTTCATCCATTTGACTTAACGACTGGCCAAACAGCATGAGTTCACCATCACTGGGCGTATCCAATCCGGCCAGCAGCCCCAACAGGGTCGATTTACCAGCCCCACTTTTACCAAGAATGGCAACACTTTCTCCCGCTGCCACGCTGAGCGAAAGGTCGTGTAAGATAGTCAGCGAACGCTCTCCGCTTCTCACCTGCTTTGATAGCTTTTCAGCATGTAGTACTGGCTGGTGAGCTTGCTTGTGAGGAACCTTACTGGCAGTAATGGTGTCGGTGGTGGGCTGATGCAAAGAAGCATCATCGGTAGGCAAATTAGCTGTTGGGTCCAAATTGGCTTTTGGATCAGAGGAGTAAGACATGAAGCAAGGCATCCCTGTAACGTGGCAAAGACTGAACCGCATGGTAACCGGAGGGTTGCTGGCACTGGTAGTCATCTTTAGCGCGTCTTCACTCAACGCAGACCAACGGCCCACTCTTTTAGTCATGGGCGATAGTCTCAGTGCCGCTTATGGCATAGAGCAGGAATTGGGCTGGGTCACGCTATTGGCTGAGCGGTTAGAAAATGAAGCCCAGGTTATCAATGCCAGTATCAGCGGTGAAACGACGTCCGGCGGCGCACAACGATTAGCTAACATTATCGGACAGCGACAGCCTGATATCGTTCTGTTAGAACTCGGCGGCAACGATGGATTACGCGGTCTCCCGCCTACGCAAATGCGCTCCAATCTAGCCAACATGATTGAGCAAAGCCAACAGGCAGGCGCAGATGTACTGCTTCTCGGCATTGATATTCCACCCAACTACGGCCAAGCCTACCGTGACGCCTTCACAGGCGTGTTCCATTCGCTGGCGGATGAGTATGACGTTCCTCTCGTCCCTTTCTTGTTGGAAGACATAGCGCTGAATGAGCAGCTGATGCAAAACGACGGCATTCACCCTACCGCCGAGGCACAGCCGATCATTTTAGACAACGTCTGGCCAGCTCTAGAGCCACTGCTCGACAACGTATTTCAAGCATCCCTTAAATAAGACGACGACAACCCTACTTTGTCGCTTACTGCTGGTACGTTTTAATGATGAGATATTACTAAGCAGAGATAGCACTTCTGTGTAGTAGCTTGTAGGCTTAACGCTTATTAACTATTGCTCATGGCGCTTATGCCTGCCTCTTCCCGCTCCCCACATAAACACCTTTCGCGTCGACAGTTTTTAACGGCTGTCGGCGCGACTGTGCTGGGCGCAGGACTAGGCTTTCACGCCTTACCCGCAACCGCCTTTAACCCCCAACGTTTACGGCAAAGCATGCAACAACAGTATGGCCAACGTGGGCTTGCTGTTTTAGACGAGTGGTTTGCCATGTTGGAACGCTTGCGTGGGCAAGAGGTGCAAACGCAACTGCGCGAGGTAAACGACTTCTTTAACCGTCGAATACGCTGGGTTGACGATATTCGTGTCTGGGGACAAGAGGACTTCTGGGCGACACCTCTTGAAGCCATGGGTAAAGCACAAGGCGATTGTGAAGATTACTCTATCGCTAAGTACATCACGTTGAAGCAGCTCGATGTTCCTGGTGAACGTCTGCGAATGATCTATGTTCGCGCGCGCATTGGCCGCAGCCAAATTACCCAGGCACACATGGTGCTTGGCTACTATTCAACGCCCAGCGCCGAGCCGTTGGTACTTGATAACATTGCCCCTTCTATTTCCCCGGCTTCTCAACGCACCGACCTAGACCCGGTTTTCAGTTTTAATAGCGAAGGCCTTTGGGCTGGTGGCACAACGCAATCACGCGCCGACCCGCTAGCGCGGCTATCACGCTGGCGCAATGTCGTTGAACGTATGCAATCACAAGGTTTTATTTAAGAGGATTAGGCACTATGTCGCTGATTAAACAGCTCTGGCTGGTCATTATTGCGCTGTTATTGCTTTCGTTTATCGGCAGCCTTGCGATCAGCATCACCTCGGGCCGCGACTATATCGAGCAGGAAGTGCGCATTAAAAATGAAGACAATGCCACCGCACTGGCACTTTCCATGAGCCAGCTCGAAAAAGATGTGGTAACGCTGGAGCTGTTAATTTCAGCGCAGTTTGATACCGGCTATTATCGCCGCATTACCCTACGAGACACCGAAGGCCAAGTACTCCTTGAGCGTTCAGCCAGCGAATACCGTGGCGACGTGCCCGCGTGGTTCCGCAATATTATTCACTTCGATGTTCCGGTCGGCATGGCCACTATTCAAGACGGCTGGCGTCAATTCGGCACGCTTGAACTCGAAAGCCAGCACAGCTTCGCCTATGCCTCGTTGTGGCGCATTATGCTTGAGCTTGCCGGCTGGTTCTTGCTAGCCGGCGCTATCAGCCTTGCCATCGCGACGGTGGTTGTGCGCGGTATCAAGCATCCGCTGGTGCGGGTTGTCGCCCAAGCAAAAGACATCAGTGCCCGGCGGTTTACCACCATTAAAGAACCCCGCACATTAGAGCTACGTGAAGTAGCCCAGGCAATGAACGTTTTGTCGGCGAATGTGCGCCAAATGCTCAGCCAGGAAAGCCAAAAGCTGGATGAGTTACGTCGCCATCTGCAGCATGATCGCGTCACTGGGGCACTCAATCGCGACGTGTTTATGGGCCGCTTGTCATCATTACTGGGTAGTGAAGACGCCCGCGCCACAGGGCTGATGATAATGACCCGAGTCGAGTCACTTGAAACACTTAATGAACAGCTAGGCCATCAAGCTACCGATCAGCTACTAAGTGAGTTAGTCGCACAACTCTCTCAGCTAGCCCCCACGCAACAAGAAGCATTGGTTGGGCGCTTGAACGGCAGCGATTTTATACTCATGTTGCCGTTAGAAGAGGATACTCAAGCACTGATACCTCGCCTTCGCCAAGCACTGGAAACAATCGTGCTGAAAGCGCCGGGTACAGGCATTCGCTTACCAGCCGCCGTGGTTGCCTACACGCCTCAAGATAATCGTGGCGAATTAATGGCTACCCTAGATGACGCTCTGGCGGAAGCCGAAAGCGCGAGCGCCCACACCACGATCGTTGCTCGCGAGCACCGACATAACTCTCTGTTTGGCAACCATGCCGACTGGCGTTCAGCGCTGAATAGCGCCATTACGCTAGGGCCTCAGCTCGCTTATTTTCCGGTTGTCGATGCCCATAACAACGTACTCCACTACGAATGCCCAGCGCGCTTGGAACTTGCCAATCACTGGCAAACCGCGGGCATGTTTATTCCCTGGATCTCGCGTTTCCACTTAGAACCAGCATTAGATATTGCCGTGGTTAAGAAAGCGCTTGAACAACTCGCTGGCAACCCAGCACACATCATTGGCATCAACCTTTCGATTGCATCAATTACCAACGCCCAATTTGTGATTGAGTTAAGAATGCTGCTCGAAAAACAACCCCAACTTGCCAAACAGCTATGCTTTGAAGTGCCCGCCCTGTTGAACACGCACGCTATCGGCAGCCTTCGCGGGTTATGTAGTGCGCTAAGGCCGTTAGGTTGTCAGTTTGGGATTGAACATGTAGGGGCAGAATTTACCAAGCTTGCCGATTTACACGACATTGGGCTTGCCTACCTAAAAATAGACGGCAGCTTGATTGGTGGGATTCATACCTCTCATGAACAGCAAACCATCGTGCGAGGAATGGCCACCTTATGCCACTCCTTAGGCATTCAAGTGATTGCGGAAGGCGTTACTGAGCAGGCCGAATTGGAAAGCCTTTTCAACGTAGGCGTTGACGGAGCCACCGGCCCAGGCGTGCATCTCTAACGTATAGGCGCCAATGACGGCGAACTTAAATTGTGTCGTCGTCCCCTAGTAAACCCACATCATTTTTTGAACGCAACGACTTACGCTCCATTACTTTGGCCTGCGCAGCTTCCGGCAGGTCAGTAAACGTGATGATTCCTTTGTCCAGCAACACCTCCAAAATATCCTCGACGACCCTGACAAACGCTAAGTCAGACGCAATAAAGTGCGATGAAGACCCGGGTTGGTCAGCAAGAAACGCTAACACCTCAGGAGCATCAGGGGCGATCGTTTCGCTGCACTCAGACGTTGGTTCCTTGCTGAGCATCACGATCTCACCTTGGGTATTGCGTTTGATGTAAAGCATCGCGGCTTCCTCTGTAAATAAAAACTTACGTGTCGCTGAACGTAACTCGACCTTGGATACAACAAGGCCGCCCGTAGGCGGCCTATTTGAGTGGGTAGAGGTTATTGGTCGATTTTCAGTTGATCATTTTCCAGCAGCGACTGGATAAACTCCGATGAATTCACGCCTTCTGGCATTTGCACATTTTGCAGGACAATCTGCTGATCTGCGTTACCACCATTTTCAGATATTCCACCATCTGACTTGATATGCAGCACAGTATTATCTCCATCTTGCTCAGCAAAAATGTACTGATCTAAATCCGCATTCTCTTCACCTTGAAGGAGGTCAGCAATATCCAATCTATCTGCGTCAGAATCAGTACCAAACACACCAAGGTTGAAGTCCATCACTTTATCGACTGCCACCTCATTGTTAGCTGTATCTTGGTCACCAAACTCCCACTTAAAGGTGTCAGCGCCGAGGCCACCGAAGAGCAGATCGTTGCCTTCACCACCGATGAGAGTGTCGTTGCCTTCGATCAGAATGTCATCTTCAAGTCCGCCAGGCAGTTCATCATCATTATCCGTTCCCTCTATCCACTGATCACCTAACGCTGTTTCGTAACCGATAGGTTTAACTGAAAATTCTGATTTGTCACTCGAACTGCCATCGAAAGCGATGTAAGTAAAGGGAGAGTCCTGACTGCTGATCTTTACGCGGCCATTTACGCTGTCGACCTCCGCCGGGTCGCCAATGCGTTTATCGTCGCTATCAAAGAGTGAGTAGGTTGCACCGTTCAGCTCCCCCTTGATCGCAAAGGTAATGCTTGTCAGAGGTTTTGCCGTCTGAATCAACAAAGCCTCTTTACCATCAATTTTATAGATATTGTCGTTGCCATTGCCATTATGCTCGACACCATAATAACCCTCTGAATCAATATTCACGCCTTTAGTCGAACTGCTACCTTCCATGGCACCATCTTTAAGTCGGCCACCATTGCCATTATTGGCATAGTTTCCGGTATTTCCATTACCGCTAGTATGAGCTGCAACACCGGCGATAATAGTGTCGATTGTTGGTGAAGTTATTAGATCACTTGGCACATTTGTTTGTGATTCTAGACTTACTTCGACAATAACCTTATCACTTTCATTACCTGCTTGATCGGTAACAGAGTAAGTGAACTCAGAGGCTGGCAATTCCTTGAACTCAATCGATTTAATGAAGTAGTCACTTGCATCTGAATCAGAGGCTCCCTTGCCTCCCTCTGCAAGCCCTGTTCCCGTAAAGCGTAGCTGATCGAAGACAATGCCTTCCGGCAGCGAGAAGCTTCCGTTGCTCACTGGTAAGTCTGCTGCGTCCTTGCCGAAGCCGCTGAACGTCCAGCTATCAACCGATTTACCATCAAGATAGGCTTCAACCTTGCCGATTTCTCTTTCTTTTCCAGCAACAAGGTTGTTAACAAAAATCTTGGCAGCCGTTGACGTGTTCTCAAAGTCCATGATGATGGTTTGAGTTTGCCCCTCACGATAGCCGAGTTGATCTGGTACCTCTTTTTGAAAACCAGAATCTGCTTCAACCCCAACCCCACTAGTCTGGAAGGTCAAATCTCCAGCGACAAAACCGTAATCATAGGCATGAAGTTTGACGGAACCAGTGGTGTCGTATGATTCAGATGTGAAAGTAATAGTTTTCGAATCCAGCGCATCAACACCGTTGCTATCGAATGCCCAGAAGAAATCCGACTGTGTGCTGAATGTATTGTCCTCCTCAGCAACTTCAAACGTTCCATTACCATCTACATCAATATACAAGGTGCCGTAGCTTGGCAAAGACGTGAGGGTAAAGGTCAGGTTTTCTTCAGACGTATTATTGTCTTCACCACCTAGAGACGGGGTTGACTGGTCTCCATTGGGTTCGGCAACTTCTGGAGTGGTCTCAAAATCACCGTTACCCAGACGGTCTACGCGACCTTCAACCTTCAACGTACGAGAAAGCAGCGGGTTGATTATTGTCGTGTCGTTGCCATCAAAATACTCAAACGACACTTCACCTACACTTGCTGAAGACTTGACAGGATCAGCGATAGGGGCGGTATCAATATTGATCGCCAGCTTGGCGGTACTGAAATCACCATCACCATCAACAATGGTATAGAAGAAGGTATCAACCAAGCCTTCGGTAGTTGGTGCGATATCATTATTCGGCGTATAGGTATAGGTGCCATCAGATCTCAGAACAAGCGAGCCATGCTCACCTGTAATCGTGTCACCCACACCCGAGTTTATTGCAGCCGACTGACCTGTAACATTTCCAGAAGCATCTACCCCGACGACACCGCCTTTGCCATCAGCACCAAAGTCATCGTTAGCGGTGACATCTTTAACCTCTCCATCCTTAAAGACATTGCCTTTCATGTTGACGGTGATGGTGTCGTCTTGGGCGGTTGGCGCGTCATCACGGAAGCTGAACACACCCGCCCCCAGGTCGATGGTGGCGCTGGTGCTGTCGCCGTCAGCATCTGTGATAGTTTTAACCAGGCTCAAAAGCTCAGCATCCAACACCATACCCTGGCTATCGTCAGGGTTTGTGTTATCGGCATGCCAGACGTTATCCAACTGCGTCAGCGTCACTTCACCGTCGTCATTAACGCTAATAGTAAAGTAATTGTCACCACCGGCTGAGCCGACAATTTCACCATTGACTTCGTTAAGTACAATTTCTGTGCCCTGACCGTAGCCATCACCATCGCCTGAATCAGTATCAGTATTGTCTACTGTAAAGAGACCAGAAGCGACATCTTCACCACTGAGGCTCAGACTGTAGCTTTCACTGGCTTCACCAGCAGGACCATCAGCACCGAACTCACCAGTGAAGAAGCCACTGAAGTCAAAGCTTGCTGCAGTAGAAGCTCCGGTTTCACCGTTGCCATCCGCCAGAGCAGATTCATCAACCGTCAGGCTGGAAACAGCGTTCAGATTGATATTATCGATGTAAGCACCCAGCGTGTTTGCAGAGCCAATTCCTTCAAAACTCAGTGTTTGCGCACTGCTAGTATCCAGACCAGTGAAAGTCAGGGTGATGGATGTCCAACCATCAGAGCCGCTAGACTGCGTCGCGGAAACACCGTCTGGCAGAGTGCCAAAATCGATATTACCATCCCCATCAACATTGACGTTAACAGTCTGTCCACCCAGCGAAACCGCCATATCACTACCATCCACATCACTCGGGCGAGGTTGGAAATCAAAGGTCAAGGTCGCTTCTGAAGTCGGTAAATCAACGTCTGTCGACAAAACGGTCAGTGTTAAACCACCGTCACGATTACTGTCATGGGCATCCAGTTCAGCATGCACATTGCCATCTGAGGCTCTGGCACCACCAACGCTACCGGACTGAATTTCGATACCTGCGCCGTTGACAGACCATTCGGTACCGTTGTTACCAATGATGGTGCCGCCGCCTTCACCGACAACCGTCCAGTTATTACCTGACAGGTTAGGGGCAAAGTTTTCAAACGACTCGCTCAGCAGGTTGAGTTGCTGGCTGGTAATTACCGGTGTGTCGTCATCAATCCGCAACGTCAGTTTGCCATCGGCTGTATCACCATCACCATCGGTCACGGTAAAGCCAAGCTTAAAGTCGGCGTTATTCTCGTCGTTTTTGCCATCATCGACATGCAGCAGGTTCGCTGTCTGCGTATATACATAGTCGCCCGTGGTCTCATTCAGCGTGACTTTAGCAATATCAACAGCTTGATCACCTTGCTGTTGGGTCAGAATCAGCGTGCCATCGTCATTAACGCTGAAGCTGATTCCGGCGGTGTCATCGTCAACCGAGGTGTTGACCAGATCCCAGGCAACCGTGCCACCGTCCGCACCCGCTGAGAACTGCAAGGTGCCACTCTGGTTGTATTCTTGACTGTCACCCACACCGCCAGGATTACCATTCAGACCATCCACCGTGTCGTCATCACTGATGATGCGCATGGTGTTGAC
>NZ_RZHG01000026.1 GCF_003989795.1 Vreelandella andesensis | reverse complement strand
TGGGAGCGAGATCGCCAGATCACCGAGAGTTGGCTGGCATGGTCTGAAGAGGAGAGCCGGGGGGCAAGTGATCGCCCTTTTTTCAGCTTTCTCTTCTACGAGGCTGTGCACGGGTACAGTCATCCAGCTGAGGTTCAGCGTTTTACGCCTTACTGGGAGAGCATTAACTATTTGGCCTTGGGTCCCGACTTCGACCCTGAGCCTTATTGGAATCGCTATCGGACTGCGGCACGCTACGTTCAGATTATCTGATTTATTCCTTTTGCCATTTGATCTGAAATTCAATCTCCTCTTCATCATCGGACCGTTCGTGTTCGATGGTGAATTCAGCTCGCACAGGAACATAGATGCGCTCGCCTGCAATCTGAATATCAAAACGTTCCCCATTTTCGATAGCATCCGCCAGACGCCGTAGTTTTGCCACGAAATCGGCTTTCGGGTAGTTTTTCTCTACATCTCGTTCTTCTTTGGATCTCATGTGTCTCTCCTCGGTGACGTCGGTACCAACAGCGCGCTGCGGCGCAAGCGGACTCAAATCCAGTCTAGCAGGTCAGCGATACTTTGTACCCGGCGTCATGGCCTATACTCTTTATCTTTATCTGATCCTGATGGTCGCTACCGTACAGATATAATGAAGCGCAAAGTCCCAAATTAACTTTCAGATGTTCAACTGAGGGTTGGATATGGCCATGATGAGAGCGGTGGTATTCGTCGAAAGTGGGCGAGTATTCATTCGCCGAGGGCTTTTCGATCGGCCACGAGCCTCGGGCATCATAAAAAGCTTGGCAGCGACGTCGTTGGCTATAATGAAGCTCACCAAGCTGCGGCGTGGACCCATCGATCTAGGCACTCGGTAATCAGGGCAGGGTGCCTTTGAGTCCGCATCGCGTTGTTGTAGGTGGCGATTACGCCACATTGAAAAGAAGAAGGAGTACTGTCATGCAGCTAGTCTGTCCATCCTGCGGCACCACCAATCGAGTGCCTGTTGAACGTTTGCACGATAGGCCAGTGTGCGGGCGATGCGCAACTGCGCTGATGGCCGCTGAACCTGTGGCCCTGAGTGATGCCGCGTTGCCTAAGTTCATCTCTGGCACAGAACTGCCTGTGCTGGTCGATTTCTGGGCCGCCTGGTGTGGACCATGCAAAGCGATGGCGCCGCATTTCGACGCCGCAGCGCGCCAGTTGCCGGAGGTACGCTTCGCCAAGGTTGACAGCGACGCCGCACCGGGGGCCAGCGCGCTCTATAATATCCGCAGCATTCCCACGCTAATCCTGTTTGATGGTGGCACCGAGGTGGCGCGCCTTACAGGCGCAGTGACGGCGGCACAACTGACGGAGTGGATTCAGCAACATCAAAAGAAATCACGGTATCGGGACGCTGTATGAGCGCAAGGGTTGCAAACAGCGGGAACGCAATAGTTAAGCAGGATGACCACGCATATTCCGTGCGTCAACGTAACAAGGCTTGCAACAGGATAGGACTATGGCCCGACTGCACACTGAACGGCACTACATAAAAACTATCGGCTGGCTGCGTGCTGCCGTGCTGGGCGCCAACGATGGCATCGTATCCACCGCCAGTCTGATCATCGGCGTTGCCGCTGCCAATGCCTCACAAAGCTCGGTACTCGTTGCCGGTATCGCTGGTTTGGTGGCCGGTGCGATGTCCATGGCCGCTGGTGAGTATGTGTCCGTTAGTTCCCAGTCAGACACAGAACTGGCTGACATTCAGCGTGAAAAGCAGGAGCTGGCAACAGATCCTACACACGAAACTGCCGAGCTAGCCAGCATCTATCGTCAACGTGGGCTGGATGCCGATCTTGCGCAACAAGTCGCCCAACAGTTAATGGCCAACGATGCACTTGGCGCCCACACCCGCGACGAACTTGGTATTTCTGACATGACCCGCGCCAAGCCCCTGCAAGCGGCACTAGCTTCCGCAGCGGCCTTCACGGTCGGTGCTGCTCTACCGTTGCTGAGCGCGTGGCTTGCAGTTGAGCAATACGTGACGCTGACAGTCGCTTGTACCTCACTGGTGTTCCTGCTGTTACTTGGAGGCCTAGCGGCCCGGTCCGGAGGAGCCAGTATAGGTAAAGGCATGATCCGTGTGACCTTTTGGGGAGCGCTGGCAATGGCCGTTACCGCCATTGTAGGCTCCTTGTTTGGTGTGGTCGCATGAAGATCGCCAGGGTAAAACGTCTCGAGTGTGCATTCGCGATGACTCAACCAAAATTTCTGAAAGTACGGCACGGTCTTCAACTATGACACGGTTTTCAACTATGACACGGTTTTCAACACAGTGGCGCTGGGAACAAAGTTGCGCGATGTACTAAAGCACACCGGCTGATACTGCAATGAGGAACGACCATGACCCGAATTCTGTTTTTGTGTGTCTCCAACTCAGCACGCAGCCAAATGGCCGAGGGATTGGCGAGGCAACGACTGGACGCAGGAGTCGAAGTGATGAGTGCCGGCTCCCAGCCATCGCACGTTAACCCGCATGCCATCGCGGCTATGGCGGAAACCGGCATCGATATCAGTCAGCAACAGAGCAAATCGGTGGACACCATTGACCCAGCGACCATCGACATGGTGGTCACCCTGTGCGCCGAAGAAGTCTGCCCGATTCTGCCGGGTAAAGTGAAACGCCTGCACTGGCCAATCAGCGATCCCGCCATTGGCACAAGCGAACTGAGCAGTGAAGAAAATCTGGCGCAATTCCGCACCGCCCGGGATCAGATCAACGCCCGCATTGCCGTGCTGGCAGGCCTGCTCGACATACCACCAAGCCCGCCGGCAGAAGAATTTCACGGCAGTATCCGGGTCAACAATCTGCCGGACAGCGTGCGCTTTTACGCGTGGTTGCTGAACACTTGGCCGAAGGAGTGGACCCATCGCTATGCGACCTTTATTCGTAGCGACATGAACCTCAATTTTGTTCTGGTGGTTTCAGACGACAAGGCGTTGCACCACGACACCCTCTACCATCTGGGCATCGGTGTAGCCGACCGGGACGCGGTGATTGAGGCCTATCATCAAGCGGTTGCCTTTGGTGCACCCATTGAAAAGCCGCCGCGCACCACCTGGAAGGGCACGCCACTGCACGAGCTATGGCTGACAGATCCCGATGGTACGCTGATCGAAGTCTACGCTCGCCTGACCGACGACGAGCTGGCTAGCAAGCCGGCAGACGAGCAGCCTGAATTCCTGGTGCCTGAGACCGACGAGGCCGAGATCTGATATGTGAACTCCTGGCCATATCCAGCCGGCATCCGGCTCGATTGACGTCATCACTGACGGCCTTGTCTTCACATGCAAGTGGCTCTAGCGCTGCGCGAATTTGGCCCTGCGAACTTTTTATATGCCGACGTCGACGTTAATCTGTGCCGGAAAGTGGTGGACATGCGCTAGTCTATCGACGGGCTGGCACTGTTGGTGCAGGAGGCGATGGAGCTCGATCCCTTGGAGCCGACGATGTTTGTGTTCTGCAACCACACCATCGACCGGCACATCCGGACCGGAGCGCATGGTGAAATCGCCCAAGGGCCCGCGTGCCTGCAAGTGGTCGCCGACGTTCATGTCGTTAAAGGCCCAGGTCGTAAAGCGGCCACCCTCGATGCGCCAAATATGCAGATCGATACTGCCATCGGAGTGGGGGGAATTGGCAATCGCAGAAACGCTCAAAGTAATGATGCGATCAGGATGCGGAATGGTGAGCGGCGATTCGAGCATATCGCGGCGGGTCAGCAAGTCGTCTTCCACGGCATGACGCACGTCCGCCCGCGCTTCGAGCGCCAACACGGAGTCAATCGACGGAAAGGCAATGGCATGCGACGGACAGGTGTTGGCGCAAGTTGTGCAGCCGACCATGCAATTGAGCGGATCAACCACTACCGGCTTTTTGCGCTCGAAATCATAGCGGTAAACCAGACGACTGCAGCCCGTAACACAGGTACCGCAGCCGATACAGGCATCCTCGATGATGGTCGGGTTCCAGTGGATGTCTTCGCGTGGCACGCCGTGCCAGGGTTTGGTGAATTTTGGATCGGGCATGACAGCTTCCTCTCGACGTATCAGTTGGCGCGCTTTAGTACACCGCGCAGCTGTGTTCCCGGCGCCACTGTGTTGAAAACCGTGCTGTACTTCTTCACGTTGTCGTGCAGTAGTTCGAGCCGGTGGTCGTTTTCGTCCGTGTCGACGACGATTTCATAGTCTATGGACTCCATTTTCGGTGGCACATCCTGACGCACGCCGTGCAGGCGAACCTCCACTCCCCGAAGTTTGAACTTCAAGATAGGGGTCACTCGTTCGATGCCTTTGATCATGCAGGCGGCTAGCGCCGCCATTAGTAGTTCCGCCGGATTGAAGGCATCCAGTCGGCCTGCCAGGTCTGTGTCCAGAGTGATATCTGCATTTTTGCAACGCGCCAGACTGCCGTGGGCATCAACGCGCACTGCGCTGACGGAAAAGATCATCTTGGTTGTCGTTTCACTCATGACATACCCCTGAATAAAAAGTGGTGGCTACATGTTCACAACTGCAAGCTTGCAACGACTTCGCCCTCGCGTATTGCAAGAACTTCACCCTCCTGCAGCGGTGCCCAGACTTCCTGGGTAAGTGGTACGCTGGCCAATAAGATCACGCGCTGCGCCGTTATCATTTCTGCCGACTCACTGTCTCGCACCAGCAGCGCTTCTTTGCCCGCAGGACAGTCCAGACGATAAAGCGCTGGCGCAGTGACTTGGCCCGTCAGGGGTTGCCGCCTACGGTCGGCGTGAGCAAACAGCACATCACCATCGGCATAAAGAAAACTGGCGGGACCCAGTACCCGCAACGCCAAGGCTACTTCAGCCACTGTATCCAGTCTGGCTTGCAAGGTTGGCAAGGCACCACGGGCGTGGGCCAGTTTTCTGATCTGATCCAGTAGCAGGCAAAAGGCCAACTCCGAGTCCGATTCCCCCACCGGCTGAAACAGCCCGCTAGTGCCTGGCGAAGATGTCGCCAGAGGCTTTAGATTGCCGTTGTGGGTAAATACATGCATGCGCCCATTGAGTTCACGCAAGAACGGACCGGTGTTCGCTAGCGTCAGGATGCCCTGAGTGGCATGGCGTATATACCCGAGGGATAACGTCGTTGCTGGGCCGTTTGCTTCCAGCCAGGGGACTAATGGGCAGGTGTTAGCTGGTGTTGTATCTCGGTACAGAGCAACGTCGTACCCTTGATAAAACGCCAGACCCCAGCCATCACGATTGCGGCTCTCACCACCCGCGTGGGCGGCCAGGGCTGTCAGAGAGGACGTTAGTCTGGCCGGGTGTCGGCAGGACATGGCCAGTAATTCGCACATCAGCAAACCTCCGTGTCGATCTTCATTCGATCACACCGAACAGTTAACCCGCGCCGGCAGTAACGGCCATCACGTAGACGAAAGTGGTTATAAAAGTGGTTATATTTGCTTCACATAGGTGCCAGGCGCATCGCAGAGCACGGCATATTGGCCAGAGCGAGCGCCCATGTGGGGAGGCGCTATAGGGTCACTCGAATGTTGTTCCAGCCAGTTCGTGAACGAAGGCCACCAAGACCCTTCCTGGGAGGCAGTTTCAGCACACCAGTCAGCAGGAGAGCGGTAAGAGGCGTCAGCAGGGGTGTCGGCAATGCGAAAATGTCGGTGTTGGTGACCAGGTTCCGACACAATGCCTGCATTGTGTCCGCCACTGGTCAGTACGAAGGTCACATCCACATCAACAAACAGGTGGAGCTTGTAGACTGATTGCCAGGGGGCGACATGATCATCCTCAGTGCCAACGGCAAAGATAGGGGCACGAATGTCGGTGACCGCGATAGCTTTGTTGCCCACTTGATAGCGCCCATCGGCCAAGTCATTATTTAGAAAAAGCCGGCGTAGATATTCTGAATGCATTCGGTAGGGCATTCGCGTCGCGTCAGCATTCCATGTCATTAGGTCGAAGGAGTGGCCCTCCACGCCAAGCAAATAACGGTCAATGGCAGGTGCCCAGATCAAATCTTTAGCCCGCAATAAGGCAAATGCACCTGCCATCTGATCCGAAGACAAATACCCCGTCTGCGACATCATGTCTTCAATCATCGTGACCTGGGAGTCGTTGATAAACAAACGTAACGGTCCCGCCTCGGTGAAATCAATTTGAGCAGCGAGAAGGGAGACCGTTGCGCAACGGTCATCGCCGTCGCGCGCCATGGCGGCTGCAGCGATGGCCAGCAGTGTACCGCCCAGACAGTAACCCACGGCATGAATTTTTGGCGCTTGGGTAATCGCCTGGATAGCATCAATAGCCTCCATTACGCCAAGCTGTCGATACTCGTCCATGCCTAGGTCGCGATCCTCAGCGCTAGGATTCTTCCAAGAGACGATAAACACGGTGAAACCCTGACCCACCAGAAACTGAACAAGTGAGTTTGTAGGTGATAAATCAAGAATGTAGTACTTCATGATCCAGGCAGGCACGATAAGAATGGGTTCGGGACGAACACGCTCGGTGCTGGGCGTATATTGTATCAACTCAATTAAATGGTTACGGAATACGACCTTGCCGGGCGTTATGGCCAGATTACGCCCAACTTCAAAGGGCTGTGGGCCCGCGGGCTTCGATGGGCTGACTTTGTGGAAGAGGTCATCGGCAAGATTCTTAGCGCCACGAACAAAATTCTGACCCTGTTCAGCCTGTGCTGCGGCAATAACGTTGGGGTTGGTGAAGGGGAAATTAGAGGGCGCCGATGTATCAACCAAAAGGCCGGTCACAAATGCCATGAGATCCTCATGCGCCGGGGCAACGCCATGGACGCCGGTCATGGCTTCTTGCCACCATTGCCAGTGTTGACGATGCGCCTGCGACCAGAGATTAAACGGATACTGCTGCCAGCCATTACTGACAAAGCGCTTGTCCACCGGCTTATCGCTAGCGCACGTTGTTTCAATGCCGGAAATTGACTGTAACCAAAGCGCCTGTGCATGGCGCATCGCCGATTCCATCAGTTGCCATTGCTTACCGGGCGAAGCGGCCATATGCACAGCCCAGTCTAACCAGGCTTCTCCCAGTACCGAGGGAGCAAGGCCTCCCGTCGTTTTAGCAACGACGCTGTGGGTGAATTGATCCATAGTTTTGTAGAACGAAGGTAGGCTGGCCTTCTCACCAGTAGGGTTGGTGTCTGAAGCTAACTCATCGGTACAGGTGGTTGCCGGACGCTTTAACATTGTTCCCCCTTTTAGGATGGCGTAAATAGTCCATCCGTTTCCTGATAAGAGTTTAATGCCTGCATGAAACTGCGATGCTGATCAATGTTAGTTACGTCTTTAAAATACTATTTTTTATACCGCGCCCCTTATGGTCGCCGAACCGAGTTACCGCCACTGATGATGCCGTTGATCAAGGCTGCCACCGCCAAGTGCGCACTAGGTTCGGAATCAAGACCGGCCGCATGCTCATGTGCGTTGGCAGCGTCTTGTAGAATGCCAACAATTGCGCTTTGCGATAAAAGTTTCTGATCATTCATGGCAAGCAAAAGTGATTCGCAAATCGATAATGCGGCCATTCCTTGGTAGTCATTTAGTGTTGGCATGTTGGCCTCTCTTTGAAAAGAGATGAGAAACGATGATGGATCACCGTCGCGTTTACGAATATCAGCAGAGTTACATAAAGCCCGCTATGCTGAGCTAACATGAAGCAGTCTGTAATGAGATTTTGTTCATAGCTAAATGGGAAGAAAATTTGACGGCGATTGAAGATACGCCTCTAGCAAGAAAGCTAGGGGCATTCGTGGCTTTATCGAGGTCAGATCTGTCTCTTCTATCGGGGTTGCACAGGCGCCGCAAGACGTTAGTCGCGGGTAGGGATTTGGTGCATCAGGGGCAATCAGACCAAATAGCCTACATTCTGGCGTCGGGCTGGGTCTGCTCCTATAAAATTTTGTCTGATGGGTCACGCCAAATTGTCGATTTCCAAATTCCTGGAGATTTTCTGGGTCTTCGCAGTGCATTACTGCATACGTCTGATCACGGCATTGAATCGGTTACTAATATTGAAGTGTCTGAAATACTAGTGAAAGATCTGCTGGATGTGTTTGCTCAGAACCTGCGTTTGGCGACGGCTGTTCTATGGGCGGCGTCTCGCGACGAGGCAATGGTGGTCGAGCACTTGGTGAATATCGGGCGACGAAGTGCGGTTGAGCGCATGGCGCATTTTCTGCTGGAGTTAGGCTCTCGGCTAACGCTGGTGGGTATGGGGGATAAAAGTGGCTACACCTGCCCATTAACGCAATACCACCTGGCCGATGCGTTAGGCCTGACGGCAGTACACGTGAACCGTGTGCTTAGGCAGCTGCGAGAAAACGGGCTGCTAACGTTTCGTAATGGCGTGGTTACCTTCGATAATTATCAAGAACTTGCCACGCTGGTCAATTTTGATCCAACCTATCTGGATCAAACGGGGCCGCTGCTTAAGTAACTAACCAAGCGCTACGTCGACACATTTATTGCTGCGTATATTGCTGCGAAGTGGCTTTCAATGGCAATTAACAGTGGCGAAGCCTGTCCCCAGTTCGATAATTTCTGCGGTAATGGTTTCCTGCCTAACACGGCGTAATGTGGCTTGAAACACCTCTAACTCTTGCTCAATCTGATTTCCCGCTGCTGACATGGCGGCCATGCGTGCTTCGTTTTCTGCGCTAAAGGCATGAAGCGCCGCTTTACACACCATGGCATGAAAATAATCCGTGCTCAGATCGCTGATCAACGTCTCGATGGGGAGTTGTATTAGGAAGCGGTGATCAGTTCCCGGCGGGAAAACTGAGGAGTCAATGGGAAGAATAGTCTGCCGAATGACTGCGCTGCGTCCAGCCGTCCAGGTAGTGAAGATAACATCCAGGCCATCAATCTTGCCCTGTGCCATTTCACGGTAGATTGCCTTGGTGATGTCATCCGCCAGCTTGGGTATACCCAGTGTCCGCGCGGGCATCGCATGGCTCCAGCAGGCCACTAGCCCACGGGCCGCCGCAATAGAGTACCCGCGTGTGCCGATAATAAATAAGGGCGGAGCATGGTCTGCCTTGGCGATACTATCCAGCACCCGCTCGCTGAACGCCCCAGCAAACCCCTGTTCAGCACAGAACACCAGCAAGCCCCGTTTGCATGAAGAGGGTTTTGCTGTTTTTTCGACTGGACTAGCAGTGGTGCTGATGGCGCTGGAAATCGCTGTGGCAATCGTGGCGGCATAGCTATCGACGGCCTTCATTTGTGTTCGTGCAACCTGAGCACGTGAGGCCGCGATGCCTTTCATCGCATTCATTACTGCTCCTAGCTGGCGGATGCCTTCTATCCGGGCACTAATATCGGCTAGTCGTTCCGTCATCGCGTCTTAGCACCTGTTATTTATTATGTAGGGTTGAGTAGTAAAGATTTAGTAAAGCGAGTTATCGCTTCGAGTAGCGTGTCGCGTGCAGCACTATTCACGTCGCCCGTGTCATTAATAAGGCGTAAAACTTCTGGGGCATCCTGATCTAATACGCTGGCCAAACCCGCGCAAAACGGCGCTATGACGTTTTGCGGTAATGGGTCTAAAAGCCCGGATTGTACGGCTAGCGTGAGTGCAATTTCATCCGCTAAACGATACGGCACATGCTGGGGTTGGCGTAGAATGGCTCTAATTCGTGCTCCACGGGTTAATTGTTCGCGCACTCGGCCATCGGGCATGCCTCCAAAGCGGGTAAAAACCTCTAGTTCTAAAAATTGCGCATAGTCGAGGCGCAAAGTACTGGCTGCCTCGCGCAGTGGTTTAGCTTGTGTTTTTCCACCCACACGACTGACGCTTAGCCCCGCATCCACCGCCGGTTTTTGACCCTGATGAAATAAGTCCGCGCTGAGTACAATTTGTCCATCGGTGATGGAAATCAAATTGGTTGGTATAAAGGCCGAAAGGTTGCCTGCATCCGTCTCGGCAATCGGTAGTGCAGTCAACGAACCGCCCCCGTGTGCTTTTGACAGCTTGGCGGCCCGTTCCAGTAACCTTGCATGTATATAAAACACATCGCCCGGATACGCTTCGCGCCCAGGCGCTTGTCGCGTAAGCAGGGCGATTTCGCGGTGAGTGGCCGCATGTTTAGAAAGATCGTCAATAACGATCAGCGCATGCTGCCCCTTGTCGCGAAAATACTCAGCCATCGTGACCCCGGCATAGGGCGCAATCCACTGCAGTCCTGGAGAGCTGGCCGACCCCGCCACCAAAACGATGCAGCGCGTAAAGTCTCCCTGAGTTTGCAGTGCATCAATCACCCGGCGAACGCTGGAGGTCTTTTGTCCTACCGCGACATACACGCAAATCATATCACTCGACTTCTGAGCAATCAGAGCATCGGTAGCCAGCGTGGTTTTGCCGGTAGCGTGGTCACCCACAATTAACTCGCGTTGGCCTCGGCCTAGGGCAAATAGCGTGTCTACGACCAAAATGCCGGTCTGAACAGGTTCGGTTACAAGATCGCGCTCAATAATCGACGGTGCTGGGCGTTCTATAGGCAAGTAAGTCGCTGCCTCTATCGACCCCTTGCCATCTAAAGGGCGGCCCAGCGGGTCAATCACTCTACCTAATAGTGTTTCGCCCACCGGCACGCTGATGACGTCTCCCGTGCTGAATACGGCATCTCCTGCGTTAACATCGGTGGCTGAATCTAACAAAACGCAGCCAATCAAGTCTGGGTCAAGAACCCGAGCAAACCCGAGTTGACCCCCTTCGAACCTGAGTACCTCATCAAGGCGAACATCGCGTAGCCCAGAAATCATCGCCACGCCGTCGCTAATTTCCTCAACTCGCCCCTTACGCTCAGTTTGTGTGCCGATAGGTGTGGAGCGAATCACACGCTGCGAGGCTTGAAGCCAATCTTGCGGGCTATTCGGCATGATTAAGTGCCTTAGCGATCGTTGCAAGATCCGACTGCCAGCTGTTGTGAAGCGCGAAGTGTGGGGTTCTTATCTCAAGGCCTGCAATTAGTTCGGGGTTGGAAAGAAAGGTCAGCGCTGGTGAACTGCCAAGTGCTTGACTGAGCGCTTGCGACAGCGATGCCTTTTCCTGGTCGTTAAGATCTAATGTGCCGACCAATTCTATGCCCTGGTTTGCCGCCCGTAATGACTCTCGATCCTCTGCGGAAAGCGCTCCTATCGCTTCAACCAGCAAGCCTACAAAGGCACTTTGAACAACAGCGGTGTCCAGGCGGCTGAGTAATTTCTGCGCAATGTTGACGGCGAGCAGAGTCGCCTGTTCCGTGAGTTCAGCGCGCAGCGCGTCGGCCGTTCGAGTGCTTTCAAGCTGGGCGGTATCAATGAGTGTCTGGGCTTGTTTTTGAGCATTAACCAGCGCTAGGTTGGCAGCACTTTCCGCTTTTTGCGCAGCGTCGGTCAGCATAGTTTCGCGCTCGGCTGCGATGCCTTCACGGGCAGTCGTCACTTCCGCAAGAATGGCATCGGCGTTGGTCTTGGCCGTTTGAGCATCGTTTAGTAGACGGCTCACCGTGTCCTGACGTTTCTTAATCGCGGCGGCGACCGGCCGCCAAAAAAACCGTGACAGCAGCCAGATCAGAATGGTGACGTTAACGGCTTGTAACCCCAGGCTCCAGAAATCAATGCTCATGCTATTACCCAAGTAATGGGTTGGCGAACAGAAGTAGCAGCGAGATGACTAGACAATAAATGGCTGTCGTTTCAATCATCGCCAAACCGACGAATAGCGTCCGTGAGATGGTATTCGCGGCCTCAGGCTGGCGCGCGATAGCATCCATCGCGGCCGCGACGGCGCGCCCCTCTGCCAGTGCGGGTCCGATGGCGCCAAATGCCACGGCAAAAGCGGCACTGAATATACTGATCAGGCTGAGATAGTCCATTAAGATTCCCTCTCTTCTAAAGGTGGCGATGCGGGGGGTGAGTCTTTCACTGTGGGTTGACTTTCTTCGACGGTCGCCGTGATGAACACCATCGCCAGTACGGCAAAGATGTAGGCTTGTACCAGTCCGGTCAGCAGGTCGAGCGCCATTAATGGAATCGGTACCAGCAGGCCAGCCAATGAGGCAACAATGCCGATCACAAAAACACCGCTCATCACGTTGCCAAACAAACGTACAAACATCGAAAAAATCCGGGTGACGCTTTCCAGAATATTCAGCGGAATCATAATAAGGTTGGGGGCGGCGAAGGACTTAAAATAACCCCGCACGCCGCCTTTGCTGATGCCGAACCAGATGATTGATAAAAAAACCAGTATCGCCAATGCTGCGTCGGTTTCGAGCTGGGCGGTTGGTGGTGTTATTCCGGGTATAAGTGACGACCAATTGGCGATCAGGATGAATAGGAAAAGGGTGCCGATGAATCCTCGGTAGGGCGCTGGCGCTGCGCCGGACGTCTCGCGTATCTGAATATCCAATGTGGCGACGATAAGTTCGAGTATTGCTTGGCGTTTGCCGGGTAGCGTATCGAGGTGCCGGGCGAGCAAAAATGATCCAAGGATGAGGATCACCATAATTGCCCACGTTGTGATGACGGCTTCAGTGATTGGAACCGGCCCCAGTTGAAACAGAACGTTGGCTTGAAGAGGTGAGTTCATAAGCTGGCGTGCCTTATTTTGCAAAACATCAGCGCTTTGGCGGACATGATGCCTGCCAGCATGGCTAACAGCGTAAAGCCACCCATCAACACGGCAAGGTAGAGGCCCAGGGCAAGTAGCGTTAAGCGCCCCAGCGTTAGCGCCATGCCCATCAAAGGGTGCCCCCGACTCACGCTCATAAAAAGGTCAATTGTTTTCTGCAGCGCGCGAAAGTAGACATAGCCAAGCGCCAACCCGCCCAGAAAACACAACGGGATGGTGAGTGGTAAAACGTGTAGTAACGAATGTGGCAGCGAGTGTGTCAAAAAGAGTGTGTTGCTCATCGTGCATTCATCCATTTCCAGGCTGTCCAGGCGCCAAGGCAGATGCCTAACATCATCATCGGTGTGGTCCAGAAAATGCCGGTGGTCAGTTGGGTATCTAGCCAACGGCCAAAAAATAGGCCTGCCAGGGTAGGCACGATAAATATCCAGCCCAGCACCCCGATTTGGGCAAGACGTCGGCCAACGGACATATCACCCTCGCGCAGCCAACGCTCATGACGTTGATGTCGCCGTCTTGCTTCACTGACCAAGGGGTCATCGGGTGGTGTTGCTTCGTTAGGGTTCTTAGGGTGATCAGCGCTCACCGAAACTCTCCTGTATTAGCACCACGATGACGCCGACTGATCATTTGCCGTATAGCGTTGATCTGCAGGCGCATGCTCTCAACATGCTCGACCTTTTCCTCTTCTGCATCCGCCTCGAAGCGTGCCAAGACGTCGGCACCGAGGGTGGCAAGGTCATTGCCGATGACCGCTTCGCGTGTCGTTATTTCAATGGTGTCTCCTTTAGCGACGGTTAACACACCGCCACGAACAGCACAGAACCGTTCGCTGTTGGATACTCGCCAACTGAGGATCGAGAGAGTCAGTGACGTTAGGAAGGGGGCATGACTTTTGAGAATCCCGAAGCTACCGCTTGCATCCTCTGCACGCAGGCTATCGATCTCCTCTTCTACGATAATCGCCAGCGGGGTGATGATTTTCAGCTTCATGGGGCACCCTCAACTAGGGGAAGCTCGGAGTCGCTTGCTATTGCCTGCGCCTCCTTGGCACGCGCCTGCTCTAGCGTACCCACCATATACAGCGAGCTTTCGGACCACTCATCGGCGACGCCCTCCAAAATGGCTCGACATCCGGCGAGCGTCTGTTTGAGAGAAACCCTTGCACCGGGCGTGCCGGTAAAGGCTTCGGTGACCATAAACGGTTGGCTAAGAAAGCGTTGCAGTCGTCGGGCGCGTTTGACCATCAGCCGATCTGCCGCGCCTAATTCCTCGATGCCCAATAAGGAAATGATATCGCCAAGCTCTTTGAATCTTGCCAATGCTTGCCTGACAGCCTCGGCGGTTTGATAGTGTTCGACGCCTACCACCGAGGGATCAAGCAACATAGACGAGGAGGCTAGCGGGTCAATCGCAGGGTAGAACCCCTGCGCTGCCTGGGCTCTTGATAGCACAATGACACAATCCATATGGCTGGAAATCGTCGTAACCGCAGGGTCTGTGAAATCGTCAGCAGGCACATAAACGGCCTGAATGGCGGTAACGGCGGCGCCTGCTACCGAGGCGATGCGCTCCTGAAGTCGGGCGACTTCGGTGGCAAGCGTGGGTTGATACCCAACGCGGGAAGGCAATCTGCCCAACAAGCTTGATACTTCGGCACCGGCTTGGACAAAACGAAACACATTGTCCATTAGCAAAAGCACGTTTTGGTGCTTCTGATCGCGAAAATACTCTGAAATGGTGAGCGCTGTTAACGGTGCCCGCCAACGTGCCCCGGGGGGCTCATTCATCTGGCCATAAACCAGCACCGTTCGTTCCAAGACGCCTGATGCTTGCATTTTGGTCAGTAGTTCGTGCCCCTCGCGTGAGCGTTCCCCAATCCCTGCAAACACCGAAATACCTTGGTATTTCTCGACCATGGCGCGAATTAATTCCATCACCAACACGGTTTTGCCGACCCCTGCACCGCCAAACATTGCCGCTTTTCCGCCCTGGGCCATCGGCGTCAACAGGTCAATGACTTTGATGCCTGTCTCAAAAATCTCTGTGCTAGTGGATTGTGTTCTAAGCGAAGGGGGAAGTGCATGTATGGAGCGGCGGGGCGTGTCATCGGGTAATGAGACGCCATCATCTTGTGGCTGGCCGATAACATCCAGTAGCCGTCCCAACACTGCAACCCCGACAGGCACCGTGATAGGGCTACCTGTTGCATGTACCAGCACGCCACGGGATAGCCCCGCGGTGGATTGAAATGCAACAGCGCGCAGCGTTTTCCTATCAAGGTGGCTATGCACCTCTAGCAGGAGCGGAGTAGGTTGATCCCACGCCACCGTTAATGCGGTATTAATGGGCGGCATGACGCCATTTTCGAAAATAACATCAACCACCGCGCCTCTTACCGCATGCACAACGCCGCAAGAATTAATGCCTACTGACTCAACGCTATCGAGTGGCATGGCGAGATTCCTTTGGTGATTCCACTGGGCTATTGCTGGGCAGCCATATAGCTATTTTGAATACTAAGAGGGTTTAAAAAGCACTGCCCTAACCTGTGTTAGCGTTACGCGTAACGAGCCTATGTTCTGTGTAAATCTACGTTCTGTGTAAATCTACGTTCTGTGTAAACCTAAGCCCTGTGTAAAAGAGCGGCGGCAATTATTGGTTGAATTCAGGAAATAGAGGCAAGGTTGAGATTGTAGAGTGTTCGAGGCTGGTGTCGTCGACTATCCTTGAGCCATTAGCAGCTATTACACAGGATACTTGGCGGACTATTGCCTGGAGTCCATTCCGACGACCGGAGGCTCTCAACGTGGAATTTAAGGATTATTATCAAGTGCTCGGCGTGGAGAAAACTGCAACAGCCGAGGAGATTAAAAAAGCCTACCGCAAGCTGGCACGCAAGTTTCATCCCGATGTCAGCAAAGAGCTGGATGCTGAGCAGCGCATGCAGGAAATCAATGAAGCTAAGGCAGTGTTGTCTGATCCCGAGAAGCGGCTCGCCTATGACCAACTTGCTCAGCAGTATCATTCTGGCCAGGATTTCCAACCACCACCGGATTGGGATGCAGGTTTTGAGTACAGCGGGCGTGGCTTTGAGGAAGCTGACCTCGGTGAGTTTAGTGACTTCTTTGCCAACCTCTTCGGCCAAGGCAGTCGGCAAAGAGGAGGTGGAAGAGCAGGGCGCGGCTATCAGATGCGCGGTGAAGATCGTCACGCCAAAGTGGTTATTGATCTCAAAGATGCCTACCTTGGCGCCACCCGTTCGATCACGCTGTTAGTGCCTCAGGTCGATGCTCAAGGCCGCGTCAGTTCTAAAGAACACACGCTCAACGTGGGAATACCCAAGGGTGTGAAAGCGGGCCAGCATATAAGGCTTTCGGGTCAGGGCAGTCCTGGTATCGGCGGTGGACCAGCGGGTGATTTATTTCTTGAAATCCACTTTATCCCCGACCCACGTTATCGGGTTGAAGGACGGGATGTTCACCAAACGGTGCCGGTCACGCCCTGGGAGGCTGCTTTAGGAGCCAGCATTGAGACCCCCACTCCGTCTGGAATTGTGAAGCTGAAGGTGCCTGCGGGCTCGCAATCTGGGCGTCGGTTGCGCTTGAAAGGGCGCGGCATTCCCGGACCTGATCCTGGCGACCTGTATGTTGAGTTAGCGGTAGTGCTGCCCCCGGCCGATAGCGATAAGGCACGGGAACTGTATGAAACCATGGCGCGGGAACTGGCTTTCGATCCGCGCCAACGGAAGGGAGGCTAGGCCATGGTACAGCGAGCTATTACCAGCGGTGATTTGATCGACGAGGCGACCCTGACTCTTGATGAGTTGGCGCGTGCCTGCTCGGTGGAAACCGACTGGGTTATCGAGCGCATTGAGAGTGGCCTACTGGCGGATGGTTCACCCTATGTGGCGAGCTGGCGCTTCACTAGTCACGACCTGACCCGTGCTCGGCGAATGCATCAGTTAGAACGCGATTTTGAGGCCGCGCCCGAACTTGCCGCATTGGCGGCTGACCTGATAGAGGAAAATCAGCGTCTCAAAGATCGGTTGCGCGCTGCGGGTCTTTGAGAAAGTTATTAGCAAAAAATCGCTTGTATCCCCAATGAAAGGGACTCCTCCCCTCCTGAAGCTTCAACGAGCTACATTGATGGTGAATACGCCTATCAATGAAAAGGGGAAGAGTCATGGATCAGCATACGGCGATTGATGGTGTTGCGGATCCGTTGGACGCCATGAACTGTGCGGTAGGCTGTACCACCTGCGGTAACATCTGCCCGACCGGGCCCCCACCTTTCCAACACTGGACGCAGTCTGGAAACTGGAGCGGGAATCCGCCAAACAGGTGCGGTATGAAGCACAGAAAACTATGGCGACGGGGTCTACTCGGGCAAAAGTGGAAGTGCCCTCAGTAAAGGCGCTTTCGTTCATGGTGTTCGTAGGCGCCTCGGAACAGCAGGAAGACATCGACCCCTTTCTTCGGGAAGTCATCGCCCTGGTGCACGTGGTTGATCTAGTGCTGGTGAGCGAGCATAAGCTTTAAATTAGTGTGTCACCCCGCAGCCACTCCGAACAGCGCGCCAACCCCGGCTGTGAGCGCCATGGCCAATGCTCCCCAAAAGGTGACTCTGATTGCGCCGGTGATAATAGAGGCTCCACCCGTCCGGGCTGCCAGGCCTCCCAGGAGTGCCAGAAACACCAACGAAGAAAGAGCAACCAAAACAATGATCAAATGAAAGGGCACAAGCCACGCGACTGCTAGCGGTAGTGATGCCCCTAC
This sequence comes from Vreelandella andesensis, assembly GCF_003989795.1. Lineage (GTDB taxonomy): Bacteria > Pseudomonadota > Gammaproteobacteria > Pseudomonadales > Halomonadaceae > Vreelandella > Vreelandella andesensis. The sequence continues at coordinate 57,670 of NZ_RZHG01000026.1, read as the reverse complement.
TAAAAAAGAGGCTGCTGACGAAAATGCAGCCTGCATAGGCTTCGCATCACCATCCGCAGAAATACCGATTTCATCACGAGCATTCGCACCGAGTGCGTCATGCTCCATTAACTGAAAAGAGACCTGTTGGGCCAACCAGGGGTCGACGCCTCTTTGTTCGTAAATTTCGGCAAGTTCCAGCTGTTCAATCTCATAATTATCTTCTAATGATTTTCTTTCCAGCGCCAAATCGGCATTTTCTGTGTCAGATTGCGAACTGACGGAAACATACTCGCCGGCGGCCATCGACATGGCCCCGGCAACCAGTCCGGCAACGCCCGCTAACAAAATCTCATTATGTCCGGTTGAGGCTGACGCCACACCAATAATCAAGCTTGCCGTAGAGACAAGGCCATCGTTGGCACCTAACACCGAGGCTCTCAGCCACCCAACGCGATTCGACCTGTGAATTTCATGATGACTCATCAAAACATCTCCTGATTTCTGGCGTTAGCGCTTTATTTTTTGGCGAAACGTCATCAGACCCTGAAAAAATAAACCTGTGTTTACCATGTGTTTATTACATTCATTACTACTTCAAAACCATCCTGCCGTCCTGTGACTGGAGATCTTAGATGCAGGGGCATACCGGCACCTTTGGCAATGGCATCGGCAATCGCCAGGCCCAGGCCGGAACCGGAAGCATCTGTTTTTGAGCGGGTAAATCGATTGCGTAATAAAATGAGCTGATCCGGTGGCACGCTGTCACCGCCATTGCACACTCTTAGCGTGCCATTGTCCTCCAGGCTAACTTCCACCGGCTGGTTCGGTGAGCCATGCTTGAGCGCGTTTTCGATCAGATTACGCACCAGAATGGCGAAAGCATCGGGATCAAGAAAAGAACTCACCTCTTGCTCTGGCAGGGACTGGACAATTCTTCCAGGTACTTGGTCCTCAAAATCTCGGACGATTATTGCCAGTACGGGCACAAGATCGTGCGGGTTTTGTGATAGGGCGCCGCCACCTTCCGCTTTTGCCAGCTCAAGCAGTTTTCCGGAAAGCGTCGACAGGCTGCGCAAGGCCTCTTCAATTTCCGTAACATTCTTCTTCACTTGATCATCGAATATCCGGGTTTTCAGTCGCTGCACTTTGGCGAGCGCTGTTGCGAGTGGGGTTCGTAACTCATGGGCACTGTTGGCGGTAAAACTCCGTTCCGATTCAAGTGCACGGTGCAATCGTTCGAGTAGCCGATTGACGGCAATGGCGATCGGTTTAAATTCACGGGGCAGCTGATTCTCTGCAACCGGGGTAAGGTCTCCCGCGCCGCGGGATTCAATGTCTTGTTGAAAATCAACCACCTTGCGCAGCGAAAGCCGGACGATCCACCAGACACCCAGCAGGCTTACCGGAATCAGTACCACTAACGGCATCAATAAGGCCAATCCCGCCTCCAACGCGGATTCACGCCGATGCGCCAGGGGCTCAGCCACTTCAAGATAAATCGTATTACTGACCGCAAACGCGCCGTATAGCCGGTGGGTAGAGGTGTTTGAAAAGCCTTCTATGGGTGTTGTACCAAAAACCTCAGGATTGGCGTCGTGGGAGCGGAGCAGGAGGTTGCCCTGTTCGTCCCGTACCAGATAAGTCAGGTATTCATCGTGGTCTTTCAAAGCCGGAGCTCTTTGATTGCCGGTATCGTTTTCCCGGTTCAGGATGTCAGTAACGGCCAGCGGCAGGATTCGCTGGGCGGTTTCTTCCAGAGCGCTGTCGAATACCTCATTCATTTCGTGCTGGGCAACGAGTCCGGACGCAGTAACGCCTACCAGCCAAAGTAGGGTGACGCCCAGTGTAAGGCCGATACCGAGTGTTTTCTGAAGGCTGGTTCTAGTGGCCATGTGTTTCCAGGCGATAGCCCATTCCCCTAACGGTTACGATGGCGTCCCGCCCCAGCTTTTTGCGCAAGCGGCTGACATAAACCTCGATGGTATTACTTTCGATTTCGGCCCCGAAGGCGTAAAGACGATCTTCAAGCTGCGATCGCGATAACAGCATTCCAGGGCGTTGGATAAAGCCCTCGAACAGTGCCCACTCTCGGGCAGTCAGTTCTACCGGCAGCCCGCTGCGACGGATGCGATGATCACCAAGATCAACTTCCAGATTACCCACATGTACGACCGGGCTCGGATCGCCCCGGTAGCGGCGGGCGACGGCAGCCACGCGGGCTGATAACTCGGAAAGATCAAAGGGTTTTATCAAATAGTCGTCAGCACCGGCGTTTAATCCTTCAATCCGGTCAGAGACCTGGTCTCTGGCGGTAAGGATGATCACCGGTGTTTTTTTTCCGGTTGCCCGTAATTTCCGTAAAAAATCAAAACCATGGCCATCGGGCAGCAGCAGGTCGAGCAGAATCAGGTCGTAAGCGATTGTCTGAACGCTCGCCTCGGCAAAGTCCAGTGTTTGCACCCAGTCCACGGCGTGGTCGTCGTCGGTGATTTGATCTCGTACCGCCTCACCCAGCCCCGCCGTATCTTCCACCAACAGTACCCGCATAACACACCTCTGATTCTGCACCGATAAAAAGATATTACAGACAAAACCTGACATTAGCCTGAACGGCCACCAAGGCTGTAAAGAAGCCTTCCAGTTCCGCTGAAATAGTCTCGTCTGTTCAGGTCATTGTCAGGTTGGCGCCGTAGAGTGAATCGAAAGACATCAACAGGAGAACGATCATGAAAACGATCACAAAAACGATCAGAAAAACGACCACAAAAACAATATCCCTTTTTCTAAGCCTTTCTTTACTGCTTCTGAGCGGTTCCGCCCTGGCCGATGATGACTGCGATGACCCGGTGGCGAGTTGGCAGCCCCGCGAAAATCTGCGTGAAAAGCTGGAAGCCGAAGGCTGGAGAGTGCGCCGGATCAAGGTGGATGATGGTTGCTATGAGGTAAAAGGCCGCGATGCCAATGGCGTTAAGGCAGAGGCATCTTTCGCCCCCGCGTCTTTGCTGATGATGAAGTGGGAGCGGGAAGAAGACGACGATGACGAAGATGATGACGACAACAATTACGAACGGAATGACAAAGACCGGCTTGTGAACCAACAGCAGGGCGATGCCAGCAGTCGGATGTCGAGTAACGGCATTGTTAAAGATCGTCCCAGCGTAACGGTTGAATAAGCCGCCCGTAAGTTGTGCTTACGATTTATGCAGTTCCTGTTCTGACTTGAGATATCCCATGAAAAAAAACCTGTGTGCTCTGGGTCTGGCGATTGCGGTGGCTATTCCTGCTTTTGCCCAGGCCCGTGAAGTGGCGTTCACAACCGAATTACAGAATTACAGGGGCGATGGCGCCTACGTGGTGCTGTACCTGACCGATGCTTCCGGAACCTATCAGGGCACGCTCTGGGTGGCCGGTGAGAAATCCAAATACTACAAGCATCTGAGCGGTTGGGCGCGAGGCAGCAGGCTGGACCCAGCCGAGTACGATGGCCTGACTGGTGCCAGTGTCACTAGTGGCCGCACCCTGAAGATTACTCTGAACCTGGAGGATTCGCTGATCGATAGTGGTTATGAGGTTCGTGTTGACTCGGCGGTTGAAGATATGCGCGATATCAGGGCAGATGTGGTGGCTCCTCTTACCACAGAAGGGTCAGGTAAGCCGGTGTCCGGGCGCGGTTATGTAAGCTCTTTCACTTACGATCTTCAATAAGCAGGCAGGAGTTAAAGCCATGTTGCGCAAGTTCCACCGCTTACCGGGCCTGATGGCGGGTTTGTTTTTGATCGTTCTCTCAGTCACGGGGGCTGTCCTGGCGTTGGCGCCTACGCTGGATCGAGTCTCAGCGGTTATTCCGGCTTTCGGTGAGGTCAGTGTTGCCGAGCTGGCCGACCGGGTAGTCACTCACTATCCCGGGACTGAACAGATTGTGCGAGAGCCCTCGGGCAAGGTCATCGTTTATTACAGCCGTGATGGTCAGGCGGGCGCGGATCTGGTTAATCCAGTAACCGGTGAGGGCATTGCACCCTACGAATCGTCGGCATTTTTTGGCTGGGTCAAGGATTTGCACCGCGCCTTTATGCTGGATGATGCCGGAAGAGCGCTGGCTGGAGTGCTAGCTGCTTTCATGGTGCTTCTGTGTATTTCAGGAATCTTGTTGCTGGCCAGGCGTACTGGTGGATGGCGAAACCTGTTACGTCCGCTCTCCGGTTCGGGCAGCAAACGGATCCACGCCGAACTGGCCCGGTTTGCCGTGCTTGGCTTGCTGTTGTCAGCGCTGACCGGCAGCTATCTATCGGCGCAGCGCTTTGGTTTTCTGCCTGAAGCGTCTGAAATCGGGCCAACATTTCCGGCTGAGGTCTCGGGTGGGCAACCGGCCCCGGTGGGCACCTTGAAAGCGCTTGGCAATGTGGATTTTGGTGAATTCCGTGAACTGGTATTTCCCTATCCTGGCGACTCACAGGACGTCTATTCTCTCACCACTAGGGGTGGTTCCGGTTTTGTTGATCAAGCGACCGGTGAGTTACTGCAGTACCAGCCGCGCTCTGACGGCAGCGTGGTGCAGCAGTGGATCGTCAGTCTGCATACCGGCGAGGGCCTGTGGTGGCTAAGCCTGATTCTCGGGGCTGCAGCACTGACCGTACCGGTGCTCTCGATGACGGGGGGAATCATCTGGTGGCAGCGTCGGCGTTCCTCAGGGCAGCTTCCAGACAATGCTGATGCCTCTCAGGCGGATACGCTTATCCTCGTTGGTTCCGAGGGCAATGCCACCTGGGGCTTTGCCCGGGAACTCCACTCCAGCCTCAACAAGGCAGGGTTTCGGGTGCATTGCAGCGAAATGAATGCGCTGGCGAATCAATACCCGCAGGCTTCCAGGCTTTTTGTACTGACGTCAACTTATGGCGACGGTGATGCGCCAGCATCGGCCCAGCAGTTTATGGCCAGGCTTGGTAATTTTCGCCCCGGCAAAGCGCTGACCTTTGCGGTACTGGGTTTTGGTGATCGGCAGTTTCCTAACTTCTGCAAGTTTGCCGTGGAGGTGGATGCGGCGCTGGCCAATAAAGGGCTCGGCCGCCTGCATGGCCTTGAAAAAATTGATCGCTGCGCCGCGGCGCAATTCAGCGAGTGGGGAGAAAGCATTAGCAAGGATATTGGGGTTCCACTTACGTTGGATTACAACCCGTTGCCGCCCGCCACGGTCGAGTTGGAACTGGTAGAACGGGCAGATTATGGACTCGCGATACAGGCACCCACCAGCATTCTGCGTTTCAAGGCAGCAGAGCAGGGCGGATGGACGAAGGTTTTCTCTGGCAACCACAAGACACTACCCTCATTTGAAGCCGGCGACCTGCTTGGGGTTATGCCGCCGAACGGGCAGGCCCCGAGGTTCTACTCACTCGCCTCTTCTGCCACAGACGGTGTTGTGGAGATATGCGTTCGCAAGCAACCTGGCGGTCTTTGCTCCGGATACTTGCACGCGCTTAGGCTAGGTGATCGTATAGAGGGTTTCGTTCGCCAAAATCCTGAGTTCCGACCGGCCAAGGGCAATCTTCCGATCATTCTCATTGGTGCGGGAGCGGGAATTGGGCCGCTCGCTGGTTTCATCAGGAAGAACACTAGCCGCAACCCTATGTACCTGTATTGGGGTGGGCGTGATTCACGCTCAGATTTTCTCTATCAACCGGAGCTTGGGGATTATCTTGACGACCTCCGGCTGACGGGTCTGAATACAGCATTTTCCCGATCCGACGAACGCGCCTATGTCCAGGATAAGCTTAGGCAGGATCAGATGGCTTTGCGACAGATGGCCAGCAAAGGAGCTCAGTTCCTGGTGTGTGGTGGCCGTGATATGGCAGCGGGGGTTAGGCAGGTAATTGATGATATTTTAAAGCCTTTAAACACCGATGTGGAATCGTTAAAAAAGCAGGGGCGGTATCTGGAAGACATTTACTAGATGCCAAATGAGTGAGGGGTAGGTATTAAGCCAAAAGAAACAAAGCAACCACAGCCCCAACATCTGCCATACCTATTGCATCAAGTGTATCCAAAACTTTACACACTAAAAGGCGAAAAGGGATATGCATAATTGTACTTGTACTTGTACTTGTACTTGCACTGCTTAACCTCAATAGCTGAAATGTACGGCTGACCCCAATGCTAAAAATAGCGATGGTAATCTCAATGGACTCTACCCCAAATAGCACCAGGAGTACGTTTAACAAGGAAGTGCGATTAACAAGGAAGTGCGATTAACAAGGAAGTATGATTAACATAGTTAAAATACGCATAGCCGAAAAGAAACTATTTCCTATTAATGAGAGCAGTTTCATCACTAGGCATTCAATCATCAGGCGCTGTCTTTTTGGTTGATAAGAGCGATATGGACATTTCGATGCACCCGAATCGTGATGAGGATGCACCTACATTGCCATCAACTGCTTAACGATCACTTACGCGTTTAACTGCTAGAGGATTGTCGGCACGCTTGGCTAATGTCTCTTTCTTGCTGGTACACATCTGTTGCGACGCCAAGCAAACCCAGCACGCTGTGAAATAAGTTGTCGTGCGAGGCGGGTTGGTCAGCGATTTGTCGTAAGCACTCCGTATTGAGCCCTTGCTGTTGTGAAAACGTGTTGGAAAGCCACCAAGCCATAGGGACATGGGTTTGTTCATCGGGGGCAATGGCGTAGGGAACACCGTGCAAATAAAGTCCTTTTTCGCCTAGTGATTCACCATGATCCGAGAGATAGATCATCGCAGATGCGTATTCATTCTGACGCTCTAACGTTTCAATTACCTGATCCAATACGGAATCGGTATATAGAATGGCGTTGTCGTAGCTGTTGGTAATGGCGTCTCTTGAGCATTTGGCTAAATCAGCAGTGGTGCAGGTGGGAACAAAACGTTCATGAGCAGCAGGGTAACGCTGGTAATAGCTGGGTCCATGGTTACCTAGCTGATGCAGCACGACCACCTGGTCAACTGAGGTACTGCTAACTTGCGAGGTTAAGGAGTTCACCAGTGCCTCGTCCAAGCATCGCCCATCTTGGCACAAAGAAGCATAGTCCTCTGGCGACAGCGTTTTTGTAGTCACTCCCTCGCAAACGCCTTTACAGCCCGACTGGTTATCAAACCAGGTGACCACTATGCCCGCGTGGGTTAATACGTCCAGCAGGGATTCATGCTGCTGAGCATAGGATTTAGCGTAATTGGCACGCCCTGTTAATGAAAACATACAGGGTAATGAGACCGCCGTACTGGTACCGCAGGCGGTAACGTCGGGAAAATTAATCACATTGGGTTGCTGGGCAAGTTTGGGCGTGGTTTGGCGTTCATAACCATTTAACCCCCAATTCGCTGCCCGCACGGTTTCGCCTACCACGATGACGAGCAGTGTCGGTTTGTCACCCTCTTGCGAATTGATGTAGGCATCCTCTCCCACTGGGAGTCGTACCGCATTCACGCTAGCATGTTGACTGGAAAGCGCCTGTACCATCGAAACAATATAATTACCTGGGGTCACCAAATAGCGAAGCTGTTTATTGTTGCGCATGAGTGACGATACTTCTTGGTAAGATAAGAAGATCGTTAACAACAATATAGCCGTACTGGCGAGATAATAAGCCAAGCGGCGAACAATAGCTTTTTTCCAGGTTGAGGGCGTGATTTTTACTCGCCAAATCAGGAGGGTAGGCAAGCCAAAAAAAATTGCCAAATGGATCAGTAATCCAGCGGTAAGAAGTTCCCGTGCTTCGTTAATGTCCGTTTGAAGCACATTGTCTAACATGGAGGTATCAAAATAGGTGCCATAGTAACTGGTAAAGTAACTGACGAAGGCAGCAATCAGGAACAATAGAGTTAATAAGGGTTTTACTACCGGTCGAAAAGCAAAGCTGACGAAAACCACAAAGTTAAGGCAGGTCATTACCAAAAACATAGTGGCAAAGGTTAGCCACGTCTGGACGGCAAGAAGGTCATAGCCGGCAACGGTCTGTTGCCAGAAAGGTATATTGTAAAAAACACTGAATATGACAACGACCCATAAGACAAGCTGCTCCGTGCTTGTCGTGGGACGATACTTCCAAACGGAGTCAACAATTTTTGAAGGTAATGACAGCAACGGGGGCATCGAAAAGCTCTCTGTGAAAAGATTAATGAACGCGGGGGTTTAATAACAACCTTGAAAGGGCAAAGCTAACGGTCCAACAAAGCATGACGGTCCAGAGGTCGTGGGACAGAAAGTGCGCCCCGCGAAACTGTTGAGTGAGCCCAAACACAAGGCCAAGCCCTAACCCCACCGCAAGTCCTGCCCACCGCCAATGAGGCCGTGTGACGGCAAAAAAGAAGTAAAGGGCTATCCACGTATAGCCTGCGCTGGCATGCCCGGCGGGGAAGCACGCGGACGCCGGCATTGAAGAAGGACGTATATCAAGCAAGCCAATAAAATCTCGTTCTCCTCCATAGCGAATTAAATCCCAAGGGCATTCCATGCTTACCAGGTGTTTAATTGTCGATATCAGTAACGCTGAGAGAAGTGTTGCGGAAAAAAGATACAAAAGCGGCATGCGATAGGCTTTAAGACGAGTGACCGTGGTGCTTAGTATCAATAGGAGGAGTATGGCTAAACCCATAGCCAGGCTTAGCCATTTACCGCCTTTGTGAAAAATATCTTGGGTAATCAAGGCATCTTTCCACGCCCAGGTATTACCCTGAAAGCGATATATAACGTCTGCTAGCGTAATATCTATGTTTAAAACACCGAAAACTGACATGGCGATCAGAAATAAAAGCCAAGCGGCTGCCAAGGGTTTGACAATATTTAGTTGAGCAACACGCATAGCCACACACCCATCATCATTAAAAACGGTCGGCGTGACGGCGTCTGCCTCCAAGCCAACAGTTCACTTAGTAACGTAATATTAAGATCACTATAAGGAGCAAAACTTAAAAAGTTATGCGCTTTAATTTAGATTTATTAGCTAGAGTACGTATGAACTACACTAGGTGGCGTCGTTACGCATGGTCTTGGGTTGTTGGTTACCGAGACCGCAAGAGCGGGTGTTGTTGCGGCTTGGCCGTCAAGATTAGCGTGTATGGCTTCTATTACTGTGCTGATTTCTGGGCGCCACAGAATGGTGTCATTGGCTTCTCGTGGTACAAAAGCGAGTGATTTTTTCTGGCGTACCAAGGAAATGGTGGCGACATCGAGTGCTGCCGCCAAATGCATAGGTCCCGAGTCTGGTGTCACGAGTAACTGCGCCTGCTCTAAAACCGCGGCAAAATGACGGATTGGAAGCGGTGGGCATAAGCTGCCATACCGCGATGACAACAAACGCTGCTCAATCGGTGCTAGAAGCCTAAACTCTTCCGGTCCAAGAAATACGACATAACGTATTTTGCGGGCTTCCATGGCATCGATGAGCATTAGCCAAAATGCCAACGGCCAACGTTTGTCTTGATGCCCACCAACAAAGATCGCAATAAAGCCAGAATGTGATGGGGGATTGCTATGAAAGTTGACTAGCTGTTGTATCTTCGTTGTTGCCTGGTAGCGTTCCTGCTCGGTTAGCTGGAGAAGTGGCCGATTACGGCAGGTTACTCCGAGCGGACGTGTCAAATTAACGATGTCATCGTAGGCATGTGATGACTTACCTTCTGACTCAATGCTGTACCAGCGCTGGTGACCTTTACGTGAACCCATGCTGTACCGTGCCCCTATTAACCGGGTCACGATAAAGCCGCTTGTTGATCCTCCGCTTACTTGTACCGCTAGGTCATAGCGTTGTGCTCGTAATCGTCGTAATAGTGTCAGACACTGCCAAGGACGGAGAATGGCGGATCTCGACAGTAAATAAAAATGGTCAACAGGCCGCTGTTGTAACAGTGGTAATGTTTTGTCTGTCGCTAAATAATCTATGCGCGCGGAAGGGAAACGTTCACGAAAAGCATCGATGACAGGGGTGCTGATTAGCGCATTGCCCAGACGGAAATTAGGGCGAATGATTACAATTTTTTCTATGCCCACTAAGCTGTCGATGGTTTCCGGCGCAGGCGCTTTGACGATATACCGTATGCCTCTCAGTAAACTTCGTTTCATTCCTTTTTCTAAGAAACGAGCCATTATTTTTAAATAATAGTTTGTTCTAATGAGTGACAGTAAGTGCATAATTAGACGCTCGTCTTAGTTAATAAAAATTCTGCCCACGGCAGCTTCGAAGGCGATCCAAAGTAAACGCGAGTGAAGACGCTGTTTTGGCTTTGCCTACAGCGGAAGAAATAGTTTGGGCCTGATAACTTAAAAAAGACTTAAACAACGTAAGTGTTTGCGAAAAACCGGGTGGTAGGCATAACGCTTGAAGAAAGCCAGGCATGTTTTGTGGAATATAAGTCACTGTATTTAAGCAACGCTTAAGCTTTGGTAGCCAGGATAGTGATTTGTCGATTGAGGGGATCTGCATGCGCGCACTGCTGTTAGAGGATGACCCCTTGCTGGGGGACGGCATTAAGACGGCGCTGGAACGCGAGGGATACACGGTCGATTGGTTTATGCTTGGCCGTGAAGCCATCATTGCTGTCGGTAACGAGACCTTCAGTGTCATCATTTTGGATCTAGGGCTGCCCGATATGGACGGTATGCAGGTGCTGCAGTTACTACGTCAGCAGTCCGCTCTGCCTATTCTTATTTTAACGGCCCGCGATGCGGTGGAAGACCGTATTGGCGGCTTAGATGCGGGGGCAGATGACTACGTGCTTAAGCCTTTTAACTTGCAGGAATTACTCGCCCGTTTGCGGGTCGTAATGCGACGCGCAGAGGGGCGTGCTTCTCAGATAATAACGCTGGGAGCGCTGAGTATTGATGAAGCTCGTCATACGGTGAGTTGGCGGGGCAAAGACGTAAAGTTGAGCCGACGCGAGTATGCTTTACTTCTAGAGCTAGCTAGGCACCCCGGCAGGGTGCTATCTCGGCCCCGTTTAGAAAATTTGCTTTACGGCTGGGGCGATGAGGTAGAGTCCAATGCGGTGGAAGTTCACATTCATCATTTGCGTAAAAAGCTTGAAAAGCATCTGATCATTAATGTGCGCGGGATTGGCTACCGACTGGATAGCCAAGCGCAATGAGATCGATACGGCTTTATTTACTTCGCACGCTAGCCGTTACTATGGTTGTCGCCGGGGGCATCGCATTTACCGCTGCCTACTTAATTACCGATCACGAGCTAGAAGAAATTCTCGATACACAGCTCAGTCTGCATAGCCGGATTGTGGCTGGCCAACTCGATCCAAACGCGACCATTGACGACTACGCTCGCTTGGCTTCGCGCGTGGGCCTTCCAGAACATCCGGCTCAGCTATATAGAGACGGTAACGCAGTGCCCGTGAGTAGCGCTGAACCAGGTCCTAAGCTCTACCACGAGGAAGAGCTTAAATTAGTACTGGGTTTTTGGAATGCCGATGGCTCACCTAGGTTGTTAGGAGGCAAATGGAATGATGCTGGCCCCTTCCCCGCGCCTTTAGAGGAGGGTTTTCGTTGGGAACGTTACGATGGCCATCGTTGGCGGGTTTTTAGTATGTTCGATATTGCCAGCGATAGCTGGATCAGTATGGGGCTGGAAGGCTCGTTTCATGATGAAGTAGTGGAGCGCATCACCTGGAACAATTTATTGCCGATGCTCTTTTTGCTGCCAATCCTTCTTTGGTTGATGAGCCGTATTATCCGGCGTGGTATTGCGCCCATCCAAGCGCTTTCCAGTCAGGTACAAGGCCGCTCTGCCCACGACCTGAGTCAAATCGATAATCCGGTTCCTCTAGAGCTTAATGAATTACAGCAATCGCTAAACGACTTTATTGCCCGGTTGAAAGCGACGTTAGAGCGCGAAAGACGCTTTACCGCAGATGCGGCCCATGAATTACGCACTCCCTTGGCAGCGCTTAGAATCCACTTAGACAATGCGCAAGCGGGAGAAGAAAAATCTCTACAAAAGGCTTATGTCGGGGTTGAACGGCTTCAGCGGGTGGTAGAACAGTTGCTTATTTTGGCTCGTCTGGATCAAGTCGCCACAGCTTCAACGGCTACTATCAATCTTTATCCGATTGTTGCTGAATTGGTAGCAGAGCTATGGCCTCTCGCTGAAGAGCGAGATCAGCACTTGACGTTAACAGGATTAACCCGGCTGGAGGTTAACGCCGATGAGGTCGAGGTGGGGATTCTCTTTCGTAACCTATTGGATAACGCGTTGCGCTATACGCCGGAAGGCGGTCAAGTGGAGATAGAGTTAGCTCTTTGGGAAGGGTTGCCTCAACTCATCGTAAGAGACTCTGGCCCCGGACTCCCTGAGGCACTTTTGGTTAAAGTCACTGAGCGCTTTAGGCGTGCGTCTGGGCAGGGCATCACCGGCAGCGGACTGGGTTTATCGATTGTTTCGGAGTTAGTCCAGCGTCAAGGCGCGCACTTTACGCTTAGTAACCGCACGCCCAGTGGGCTAGAGGCAAGCGTGACGTGGGGGAAATACCAGCAGTAAGAACGTTGATTACTGATGTAGTGACATGCTGGTTTTGTTACCTCCTATTTTTAAGCTAACCTTCCTTAGCTCTTAAAATCATACGCTTAAAATCATACATAGCCGTTAGTTTTTCAAATTCATAGAATCGCTGCATCGCCTTAGACTTGGCAATGGGGAATGTCTGACAATGCTCAGCTTTATTGATTAACCTAGTAGACCTAAGTTTAGTGTGCGTTTGTCAGTCTTTTTAGTAGTGATAAGGTTACGCAGGTCAAATGTGTTCTTTTAGTTGGGCTATCTCATTACACTCTTATGTCGAGATTTACATTATTTGACGCGTGATTTGCTAAACGAGTTTATAAACCCAAATACCCAGTTGTGTTGCTCATAAGCAATAAATTTGTGGGTGCGCATCTAGACGCATGCCGAGGTCGCATAAGCACGCGAGTAATTTCTTCCCAGTAACGCTGACAAGGCAAAGGCTTTATGCAGGCTATAGCAATCACCACATTACCCTTGCTGGTGCCTTTAGGCTATTGGCTGGGGTTATTGTTTACCCTGATATGGGGAGTCCTTACTTGGAAAAAAAACCGACGCTGGCGCGGTATAAATCACGCGAACAGTCGTTTCGACCGCCTTCTGTTGATGTTGATTGTCGGGCTTGGTGCGGTCGACATTATGATTGGCGTATGGCATGACAGCTTGCGTCAGGCGTTGCCATTGGCAGGAGCCGCTTGGCTCGCTGCGCTGGTTGTGTTGATGATTCGCGCAGTTACACCACGGCCAGCTGCATGGTGGGCGGGGCTCGCGTTAAGTGGGTTGGGAGCGGGTGGATGGGCTGCGTGGCAAAAGTTTGGGATTGGGTTGACGCGTGCGACAGGCCACCCGCCGCTACACTCTATCTTCTTCGGTAATTTTGCATTATTGAGCGCACTGCTTTGTCTTGCCGGTTTAGGCTGGGCTTGGCACCAACAACAATTACGTCTTTGCTGGTTATTACTGTTGCTATTGGGCGCGGCGGGAGGTGCATTAGCCTCGGCACTGTCGGGTACGCGGGGGGGATGGTTGGCGTTGCCGATAGCCATAGCGGTGTTTTATTACGGCTATGCTTACCAGTGGCCAGCGATATGGCGCTGGCTGAGTATCTGCTGCGTATTAGCAGTGATGATGGTGTCGTATGTAATTCCGCAAAGTGGTGTAGAAAGGCGAGTGGATAAAGCAGTGGCTGACGTGCACCACTATATTGAGGGAACGGATGTTGGCTCCGTGGGGGCACGCCTGGAAATGTACCGCGGTGCGTTGTGGTTAATTCGAGAGCAGCCTTTATTGGGCTACGGTCACCAAGGTTATCAACCCGCAATGAACGTACTGGTCGCCGAGGGGAAGTTGAACCCGGCATTAGGCAATTACTGGCATGCGCACAACGATCTGCTTGATGCCTGGGTACGGCGAGGCTTACTGGGTATGTTGACGGTTCTGGGGCTTTATCTTGTTGCTTTATGGCGTTTTTTTCCAGGCTTGCGCAGTGAAAATCCTGCACAAAAATCTTTTTCCGTCGCTGGAATGTTGCTGACAACCTCTTTTATAAGCTTTGGCTTAAGCTACTCTTTTTTCGCATATCCCGCAGGAATTGCTGTATATATCAGTTGGCTAATTGTTCTGTGGGTTCAAGTTCCTGAGGTTCTTCCGCGAAAAAGTCGCTATGTATACGCTAATTAAAACGTTGGTAGCAATATTAGTAATGCCCACCGCCTTGATGGCAATCACCTTTGGGGTTGGGTGGGTAATTCGTGGGGTTGGAAGACATCGCTTAGGCAATAACCTGATTGCCAGTTCGATGGCCTTGTTACTGTTGGCGGCGTGGGCGCCAGTGTCAGATAGCCTGCTTATTCCGCTAGAGTCGAAATATGATGCCTTAAAGAGTTGGCCGGAAAACAAAGACGTTGATGCAGTGGTTGTGCTGGGCGGCGGTTGGCAGCCAGATCAGCCTTGGTCAATAACCGGAAAGTTGGGGGAAAGTTCGGGGTTGCGTTTAATGGAGGGACTAAGACTATGGCATCTGCGCCCAGGGTTGCCGCTACTTGTTTCAGGGAGTGGTGCAAATTCAGAAATGACGATGGCGCAGGGTTATGCCGAGGCCGCTGAGTCGTTAGGCGTACCGCTAGAACGCATCGTGAAGCTGCCATCGCCGAAAGATACTGCAGAAGAGGCAAGGGCGGTAAAGGCACTGCTTGGTGAAGGCGCTCAAGTTGTACTAGTCACCTCAGCATCACATATGCCACGCGCAATGCAGCATTTTGAGCGAGTTGGTTTGCGTCCTGTCGCGGCACCTACGCATTACTTAGGTAACCGCAGAGGGGGCATCGCTTACTGGATACCTTCAGCGCGTGAATTGCATAAAACCGAGCGTGCTATTTACGAGGCTTTTGGTCTGCTTGCTATCCGGTGGGAGCATTAAACATATTTAAACACTTACCATTCCGCTTCTTGTTAAGAGACTCAACACGTATGTTCACGCACATTTTGGTGGTTTGTACCGGTAATATCTGCCGTAGCCCTGTGGCTGAAGCACTGCTTAGGCAGCAACTCCCCGACTATCAGATCAGTTCAGCCGGCTTAGGCGCCTTGGAAGGTGAGCCTGTCTCACCGTTTGCACGACAATTGGCTGAAGATGATGGCCTTGATGTCACGGATCACCGAGCTCGCCAACTGACAGCCACAATGATTCAGACAGCCGACCTCATTTTAGTCATGACGGAGGGGCAGCGTCGTGCTGTCGGGAAACAAGCACCACAGGCTTTGGGTAAGACACTATTACTGGGTCGTTGGCTTAATGACGGTGAGGGGCAGGATATCCCTGATCCTTATAGAAAGACATTAGAAGTCTTTAAGTATGTTCATACGCTACTGAAAGGCGCTACTTTGTTATGGGCTGAAAAACTCCCGAAAACCTTACTCTGACGTTGATACTGGTTATGTGGAGTAGTGCCCCATCATGTCGAGTAGTGCCCCCTAAGCTTCGACCAGATGCTATCTGAAATCTCTTTTCCTATTTGGGGGTTTCTCTCCGCTTTGGCTGAGTCTTCATTGGTGCATTAAGGGGCCGGTAATCCTACGCTTGGCTTCTAATTAAGAATTTGCTCACATAGCTATCCCCTGTGCCAAGCACAATCTCGTTACATTTTGGTTACAAATCCGGGTGGTATCAAAAAACTGACTTACCTGCCTATACAACTATTGTAAAAATTAAATGACATTTTTGTTGAGTATTTTTTATTTCTATTAAAATGTTGATTTTAATAATAAATATTTTTTAATAATAACTAAACCCGTTTTTTTATACGTTTCTATCCTCGTTTTTCTCGTGTCTAAACCTGCCATTAAGCATGTCTCCCTGCCTAAAAAAGTAGCAGTTATTTCACCCTCCGTTAGTTATGTAAATGAAATTAATATTTCTGTGTTTTTATGTAACATTAAAAATAATTACCGTACCGGTAGTTATGTCTCATGGCGATGCGCGAATTTGCGTCGCCTAGGCAATGTTCAATAAGGCTCTGGGAATTGCCTGACTAAAATCCTCGGGCGGTAGCGTGGCTAGAAAAAAAGCACAGGGAGCAAACATGACTAATTTTAATAAAGTAGAAAAAGTGAAATCTAGTAACAATTCAGCTCGACTACTCCGCTATCTAGCGTTGACCGTGCTCTTGGGAGTCCTCAGTGGCTGCGCTATGGCCCCTGGTGGCCACATTGATGAAGACAAGCTTGGGCAATCATTAGATGGTCGAGTGGACGTTCAGCAGATCACCCCAGATTTGGTGAATGCGATGTTCGAAAGAGATGTATCTTCTCGGGTTCCGACCCCAACATCGAACCCAGTGGTGCCGGGCTATGAGTACCGGGTGGGACCTGGCGACATTTTAAGCGTCATTGTCTATGACCATCCTGAATTAACCATTCCCGCCGGTTCCGAGCGCTCCGCAGCAGAAACCGGTAATCGGATAAGACCCAATGGCACCATGTTCTACCCCTACGTAGGGCGTGTAAGGGTTGAGGGAATGACGCTTGATGAAGTGCGTGACCTTATTACTCGGCGTCTTGCCAATGTGATCAACGAACCACAAGTTGAAGTTGGCATCGCGGCGTTTAACTCCCAGAAAGTTTATATCAGTGGCGCTGTCCAAAATCCTGGCACATTACCACTGACCATTGTGCCGATGACAATCCTTGATGCCATTAGTGAGGTAGGTGGGGCGCAAGAAAATGCAGACTGGCGCAACGTAACATTGAGCCGTAATGGTAGCGAAGAACGCATTTCGCTATACGCCATGATGCGTCAGGGGGACATGACGCAAAATCGTTTACTGCGTGATGGTGACTTGTTGCATGTTCCTACAATGGAAAACCAGAACGTTATCGTGATGGGGCAAGTAATACGTCCAGGAGCGATTGCGCTGGGTAACGAGCGAATCACCCTGACGGATGCGCTAGGCAGAGCAGGTGGCGTGAATGAAGGCCGTGCTGAGCCTTCCGGTATTTTTGTCGTGCGAGGCAACGCGCCAGGTAGTGAAAAATTCGCCACTGTTTATCAGTTGGATATTAGCGATGCCACACGGTTATTGCTTGGCACTCGCTTTCCGCTCCAGCCTCAGGATGTGGTGTACGTAACGTCAGCGCCATTGGCTCGCTGGAACTCGGTCATTTCTCTGCTGCTGCCATCGGTCAGTCTGCCGGGTAATGTCATAAACGTAGCCAGTGATGCCAGCGAGCTTTAAGTGGCTATTTTGAATAGTATTTCTGAATAGCGAGGCATGACTATGAACTACTTTCCTCATCCACCTTCATCATCACCTGGCCCCCAGGAGAGCGATGACCTTAATTTACGCAAGTTAATTGACTCTCTCTCTGACCATCGCTGGTTTATCGTAACGATAACGGGGCTTTTTCTCCTGGCAGGATATTTTTACGCCAGTTCTCAGCCGCGTATCTATCAGGCTGACGCTTTAGTCCAGATAGAAAGTCGTGGCGCTAACTTAGCGTTTATGGAGTCATTGGGTGAGCAACAGCCAGGTAATCCTACCGCTGCGGAACTCGAAATCTTACGATCACGTATGGTGCTGGGGGAAACCGCTGATCGGCAAGACTTAGCTATCACGGTTGAGCCGCGCAGATTGCCAGTGATAGGGGATTTCCTGGTCAACCACGGGGTTAGTCAAGATTTGATAGAAAGTCTTACCCCTGCATTTATGCGTGAATGGTTAGGGATGGGCGAGGAAAGTCACTGGCAAAATCCTTATGTATGGGCCAATGAGTCGTTGCGTATCGCACGTTTTGATGTGCCTGATGAACATGTGGGAAGTGAGCACATACTGCGTATAAAGGAAGATGGTAATTTTGAATTATGGCTGGAAGATGAGCGGCAGCTTATCGGCACTGTTGGAGAAACCGTACAGGATGATGAATTAGGGTATCGCCTCTTCATTAGTCAGGCAGTTGCTCATCCCGGTGCTGAATTCAGATTAACGCGGATATCTTCTCTTAATGCGATAAAGAATCTTGAAAGTAGTTTTGAGGTGTTACCGCGAGGCACTGAGTCAGGCGTTTACGAACTCACGCTTAACGGCGCTGATCGCAGCAAGATTCAGCCGACGTTGGATACCTTGACAGGGGTTTTTCTGACCCAGAATGTTCAGCGACATTCTGAAGAAGCAGAGAAACAAATCGCCTTTCTTAGCGAGCAAATTCCCCAAGTTAGAGACCAATTATCCAATGCGGAAGGAATGCTCAATGACTATCGGGCGCAACGTGACTCAGTTGATCTAACGTTCGAGACCCAAAATCTTCTCACCCGTGTCGTGGAAGTCGAAAATCAACTCAGTGAACTGGCCATGAGTGAGGCTGATTTAGCTGAGCGCTATCGTCCATCGCACCCTAACTACCAAACCTTACTACGGCAACGCTCTCAGCTTGTGGCGGAGCGCGACCGTCTCAATGCTCAGGTCAATGAATTGCCTGAAACACAGCAGGAAGTGCTTCGCTTGACCCGAGACAGCCAAGTCAACCAGCAGGTGTATGTTCAGCTGCTTAATCAACTTCAAGAAATGCGTTTGGTTAAAGCCGGTACGGTAGGCAACGTGCGCATCCTGGATGCTGCAATTCTAAATCCTGGCACTATCGCACCACGCATTCCGTTGATAACGGCGGTTAGTGCGTTGATAGGAGCGTTGTTGGCGGCGACGTTAGTTGTGCTGCGCTTATTACTTAGTCGCGCAATTAAGTCACCCGAGCAGCTCGAAGAACTGGGATTGCCTGTATACGCCACGTTGCCAGATTCTGGAGCGCAGACAGGGCTCACCGAGCGAATTCGTCCGCGTCATTCAAAAAAGGGTCAGGAAGTTTTCCGAGGCTTGTTAGCCATTAAAAAACCCGCCGAAATTGCCGTGGAAGCGCTGCGTGGTCTGCGGACTAGCCTCTATTTTGCGATGCTTGAATCAGACAATAACCGTTTGATGATCACCGGTGCGAGCCCTGGAGTTGGAAAGAGCTTCATAGCCGCTAACTTGGCCGCTGTCTGTGCTCAGGCAGGTCAAAGAGTTCTGCTAATTGACGCCGATATGCGACGCGGACATTTGCACCACGCGTTTCACGGCAAGGGTGTAAAAGGCCTTTCTGAGTTGCTGGCACGACGAATTGATGCAGAAGAAGCTATTCGTCATAGCGATTTAGAAGGCTTGGATTATGTGTCCAGAGGCAGTGTGCCACCTAATCCATCGGAGCTGTTGATGCAGCAAAGTTTCCACGATTTCTTAGAAGCCATGAGCCAATGCTATGACTTAGTGATCGTAGATACGCCACCGATATTAGCGGTAACCGATGCTACGGTGGTGGGCAAGTTGGCTGGAACTAGTTTGATGGTTGTGCGTTTTGACAGAAACCCTCCAGGAGAAATTAAGGCCGCAAAGCGCCGTCTGGAGAGCGCTGGTGTGAATATCAAAGGTGCGATCTTAAATGGCGTTAAGAAAACGACGAATAGCCGTCATGGTTATTACGGCAGCTACCTCTATGCATATCGGTGATCCAAAATGCTGAAGCAATTGCGCGAACTTTATTCTTTGTTGACTAAGCAACAGCGGCGCCAATTGTTGAGGCTCCAGATACTGATTATCGGTATGGCGCTGGCGCAGATCGCCGGGGTGGTGGCTATCGGGCCTTTCATGGCGGTTGTAGGTGATATGAGTAAGCTCCAGGGCGATGGTTGGCTTGCAATGGCTTATAGCGCTTCCGGCTTGCAAAGCCCCAGAGCTTTCTTGAGCTTGTTGGGTGCTATGGTGCTCGGCGTTTTGTTGATGGCGGCGCTACTTTCTATATATACCTCGTGGCGCCTGGCGCTCTATAGCGCTCGAGTGGGAGCGGAGCTCTCAAGCCGCCTTTACCGCTATTACCTTTACCAGCCCTGGTTGTTTCATTCGAACTACAATACTAGCGGCCTGACCGCTAAGGTGTCTGCGGAAGTTCAACGCGTCACTATTAAGATCATTAACCCTGCCATGGAACTAAACGCTAAGTTGGTCATGGTGTCTCTCATGACCTTAGCCATTTTTCTCTACAACCCGCTGGTGGCAATTGTCGGCGTGGTGGTCTTTTTTGGCACCTACCTTTTGCTTTATCAAACAGTTCGCCGTTTTCTTATCAGCAATGGCAAGCGGATTTCCAAAGCGCAATCTAAACGCTTTAAATTGATGAGTGAGGGGTTCGGAGGGATTAAAGATCTGCTTTTATTACATCGTCAGGAAAATTTTACCTCACGTTTTGATGATGCCTGCAATAGTATCGCGCGTGGTGAGGGAGTAACGCAGGGACTTAGTGATGCTCCCCGTTATGCCATTGAGTTGGTGGCCTTCGGCTCGGTTATTGTGCTGGTGCTTTATTTGCTTAACCTTTACGACGGCAACCTTGGGGCAATTCTACCGGCACTTTCCATCTATGCGCTGGCAGGCTTCAAAATGCTACCCGGTTTTCAAAAGATATATACCTCACTTACGAAAATCCGCGGCAACTTGGCGGCTTACAACGTCATTCGTGATGATCTGATAGCTAGTCGTGATGAGTCGAAAAATAGTGCTGTCGCTGTTAGTGACACTCAGACATCCGCTCCGATAACGCCCTGGGTACCTCAGCAAGATATCAAACTTGAAGACGTGGTCTTTGACTATCCAGGAACGCGAGCCCTGGCACTTGACGGGCTGACGTTGACCATACCGGTCAATAAGATGGTGGCTATAGTCGGTTCCTCGGGTAGTGGCAAAAGCACGGCTATCGATTTACTGCTGGGCCTGATTGAGCCTCGGCAAGGACATGTACTGATTGATGGTGTTCCTTTAACCCAGGAAAACATACGGCAATGGCAGGCTGGGGTAGGGTTCGTGCCTCAGCAGATATTCTTATCCGATGCCAGCATTCTCGAAAACGTCGCATTTGCTATCGAGCGTAAGGATATTGATGTCGAAAGAGTCAAGGAAGCGCTACGCATGGCGCAACTTGATGATCTGCTGGATAGATTCCCCGAGGGACTCGAAACTCATATTGGCGAGCGCGGGGTGCAAATATCAGGCGGGCAGCGCCAACGTTTGGGGATCGCGCGCGCCCTTTATCAGCACGCCAAAGTGCTGGTGTTCGACGAAGCGACCAGTGCCCTGGATGGCATTACCGAACGCCGCGTGATGGAAGACATCAAGCATTTTTCTGGTCAGATGACCGTAGTGATGATTGCCCACCGCCTAGCAACAGTAAAGGACTGCGACATTATCTACATGCTTGAAGGCGGACGAGTTACGGATGCCGGCACCTACGACGAATTGGCCAGCCGTAATCATACCTTCCAGATGATGGCGAATCTCTAGCCAGGAGTCGCTAGCCAGTAGTCTCTTTCAAGATAGACAAAGGGTATCGTCATGAATCTGATAGGCGCACTACTACTTTTTATAGGTCTTTCGTTAAGCAGTCTTTATTTGTTTCCCAGTGGATCGCCGCAGCTAACTGATTTTATATTGTTAGGCTTTGTCGGCGTGATGCTATTGATGTCACTGGGTGACAAACACCTGAAAGTTTCACCTTTCGCCATAAGCTGGGCAATGATGGTGTTATGGGTAGTGATGGTATGTCTTAGCTGGACGCTGATCATTGGAACGACGAACTTTTTTAGACCTGCTCAGTTTTTCTTGTTTAATTTCCTTGTTGGCATGGCGTTATTACGTTTTCTTAGCGTATATGGTGAGCGCGCCATAGGGCTTATCCGTAATGGCGTCGCTATCGCACTAATGATTGCGGGTAGCCAGGCCTTGCTGCAGTTAGCCATGGGCGTGAACCGCACGACCGGAAGCTTTAATAACCCTAACCAACTCGCCTATTTCTCATTATGTGGCGTGGTGGTGTTATTGATGCTTGATGATTTTCGTCCTCGGATGAGGTTTTTGGGGGTTGCTGGGCTAGCTTCAGGCGTATTGGGGATTCTAGCCGCATCGTCGTTAGCCGCAATGGGGGGAGGTGTCTTGGTGCTGGCCGGTTGGGCCATGGCGAATGCTCGTCAAATTAAGCACTTCGCGCGCTTATTACTGCTATTTCCACTGTTACTGCTGGGCGTTTTGATTGCCAATATTAGCTCGGATGGACAAGTATTGCGCAACTTGGAGTCACGCATGGACAGAGCGCCAAGTAAAGTAGATAGCGTCTACGAAGAGCGCAAATTTGACCGACTAACGAACTTCCCTGAATACGCCATTTTGGGGGCGGGGGAGGCAGAGCGTCAGCGCTTCGCACCTTACGATGGGCACGAAATTCACTCTTCTTTCGTCAATATGCTATTTGCCTACGGGCTACCAGGACTAGGGCTTTTCCTATTGACGATCATCATCGCGTTACGACGAGCACCGCTATATGTTTGGGCCGGTGTGGCCGGCCCGCTGATCTATTCCACTACCCATAATGGTCTGCGGGCGACGCTATTCTGGGTTGTATTAGTGTTGTGTTGGCACCTTTACCGACAAGGGGAAATAGCCGCTTCGCATCATCGTCTGGTTGCTGATGTTCGCTGAAATAACGCTATTGCCAGTCGAGTGGCCGGATAATCAGCAGCTAAACCAGCAAGGAATATTAAAGGGTAAATCATGGATAGTTTAATGAAGTCGTTATCGGTGACGCCCCGCTGGATAAAACGCAGAGTACTGGTTTTGCTGGATAGCGTGATTGTAGCCAGTAGTTTACAGCTGGCTACAATGATTCATATGGAAAGTCTTCAGCCGCTAGAAGACGGTTCCCTCTGGATGGCTATTGGCTTGCTGGTGCCGACAAGCCTTTTGCTTTTCCACTGGCTCGGGCTATATCGAATAGTGATTCGCTACATGAGCCATGTCACTGTGCCGACAGTTGCTATGGCGGTAGTGACGTCTGCACTGATGGTGGTGCCGGTAAGTTACATGGTTGAACACGCTATCGGGCTATCCGTCATTGTTATTTACCCACTCCTTCTTCTATTAGGCATTGGAAGTCTGCGTTTTTTAATACGTGAACTGTATCGCTATAGCCAGCGCCGTCAGCGTAAGCCAGTGGTGATCTACGGAGCGGGGGCAGCGGGATGCGAATTGGTTGATGCACTTCGCCATGGTGAAGAATATGAACCGGTGGCTTTTGTAGACGATTGGCGAGGGCTAGAAGGCACCATGGTCGAAGGGCTGCGGGTTCATCAGCCGGTTGCATTAGCCGCTTTGGTTCAGGAGCATCAGGCTGCTATGGTTTTGCTCGCAATTCCCAGCGCTCCACGGTGGCGTCGACGTGAGATATTACATTGGCTTTCTGGCCTTTCCGTGCCTCTAAAAACGATTCCCGGTAGCGCCGATGTGATTGCTGGAAGAGCAAAAATTAGTGAGCTTCATGACGTGGCGCTCGAGGACCTATTGGGAAGAGAGGCAGTGCCAGCTTTTGCTGAGTTACTGCAAGCCAATATCCAAGATAAGGCAGTCATGGTGACCGGCGCAGGCGGGTCAATTGGCAGTGAGTTATGCCGTCAGATACTTGCTCAAAACCCAATACGGCTATTGTTGGTCGACAACTGCGAATTTGGCCTGTACGCCATTGAGCAGGAGTTGAGGCAGCTAATTGAAACGACCCATTCACGATGCGAGCTAAAACCGCTGCTTGTATCAGTTGAGCATGTGGTTAGCCTGAAGGCGGTATTTGAAAGCTTTGAAGTGCATACCGTCTACCATGCAGCAGCTTACAAACATGTGCCGATGGTCGAGTTTAACCTTGTTCAGGGAGTCAGCAACAATGTCTTTGGCACCTTAAACCTAGCTCAGGCAGCAATGACAGCGGGTGTAGAAACTTTTGTTGTTATTTCCACCGATAAGGCAGTACGTCCCACCAATGCGATGGGGGCTTCCAAACGGTTGACCGAACTTATTTGCCAAGCATTCGCCCACGCCCAGTCAAATACACGTTTCTGCATGGTGCGGTTTGGAAATGTGCTGGGGTCTAGTGGCTCTGTTGTTCCGTTGTTTCGCAAGCAGATTGAGCAGGGAGGCCCTATCAGGGTAACCCATCCGGAGATCACCCGTTATTTCATGACGATTCCTGAAGCCGCTCAATTGGTTATTCAGGCTGGCGCGATGGGCGAGGGCGGCGAGGTGTTTGTGCTCGATATGGGCGAACCCGTCCGTATATTAGATTTGGCAATGAATATGGTTCGACTTTCAGGGCTCGAAGTTAAAGATGCCGGTCACCCCGAAGGTGATATTGAGATCGTTTATTCCGGCTTGCGACCAGGCGAAAAGTTATATGAGGAGCTGTTGATTGGTGACGACGTTAGTAAGACGCGACATGATCGTATTATGACGTCAAAAGAACGTTTCTGGGAATGGCCTAGGCTTGAAGCTTTTTTAAGAGAACTAGAACAATCCTTTGCTGAAACAGACCATTTGCGTATTCGACAACTTTTACAATCGGCTCCTCTGGATTATCACCCTCTAGACGATATTGCCGACTTAGTATGGATGGCTCGTCAAAACACGCTTCACAAAACGCAGCCTCAACACCTAAATACAACTCCTTTTGTCAGTTCAATGACTCGGCTCGATCCAATACTTAATCCAGCCACTAAAGAAAGCTAACATGTTGATGGGAAGCCGAATAATGTCGCTTATTTTCTTGGAGTTTCTCCTGCTTAAGTGGGTAAGTTGGTCGGCGTTCCACTGGTAGTTAATTCCTGACCACAATATTAAAGCTCCATAAAATAAAAAAGACTGATTTTAAAAGTATTTTAAATCATCTTTAAAACTTTAATTAACGATTTTCATTTATCCGCTCTCTTATGACCTTTTTTACTTTTTTATGATCTTACTAGTTATTTTACTAGTGTTATTAAACAACCCTCTCTACTACTTCCTTGGCTTAAAAGGAGAAAAGCTATGATGAATAAACAACGTGATGTCGAGGAGCAGGAGTGGCTAACCGGTATGGCTGTTCTTGTAATAAGAGAGCGTGGGCTAGCATATTTAGATGTTTTACATAGCTTGCTGGATCGCTATGGTTTCAATATTTTGCACGAAATGACAATTCAAGAGGAGCAGCGAAAAACGTTAGCGCAGTGGATTGATGGCGTAGAGCAGGTGTCTGAAAAGTGGCCAGACAATGCCGGTCTGCCAGTTTACTTTTTAGTAGTGCACGATGTTCACCCTGTGATGGAGCAGCCGTCTTCAAGAGAAGCGCCCGGGCGAATTGACAATGCACGGTTGCTTACAGTCGAAACACTGCTAAACCAAAAGGTCAACAAGGGCCGCAGCAGCCAAGAGCAATACAGCCCGCTATATTTGTCGCGTAACACTACGGACACATTTGAATTTCTAAATCAAATAGTGCCACACCGGATAGATAAATTACGCACAGCATCTCAGCGCTATAACATGCAATTTCGTACGCCATATCCCGTTCTGGCCGACTTGAGTAAGCAAGTGTGTCGAGCCAAGGTTGAACTGGTGGAATTTCACGGTACAGAAGCAATTTGTAAAACGTTTCGCCCAGGTCGTGAACGGTATTTAGAGCGTGAAGTGCAAGCCCGTGAATTGGGAGCGTCATTACCTGAAGTATCGCGTTTGCTGGAGGTAGGGCCCCATTACTTAGTATTTGAGCGCTATTCCAATAGCATGGAGCGGATACTATCGCCCCGTGCGCCTTTCTCACCCCATGGGTTACTGCCTATCTGGACAATAGAACGTGTGAGAGCCGTTATCTTGCACTACCGACGTCTTGGCTACGAGTGTATTGATCTCACTCCACAAGATTTGATTTATGACCCTTGCCAGGGACTCAAAATCATCGATTTTGAATTCTTGCAGCCTGGTACTGAAGAGATAGAGACATTGAAGGGTAATTATGCCTGGTATGCCGTCCCGTCACGCTTCAAGGGAGATTTGCCGCTTTTGGCTCATCAGGGCTCTTATCATGAACGCTGGTTCCCCTATACCGGGCTACCTCGAACCTTATGTTTAAACAAGCTTCCGCGCCCGATACTTACCATGGTGCGTTCAATGGCACTAGTGCCTTTAACCTTGGATGGTTTGAGGCGGGTGAGTTGGCAACACATTCAACGTCTTGTCCGTAACTGAACTGTCTCCCTTCCTAATGCTCTTGGTTGTTTTGTCATGGAGTCACTGTATGAAGATTCTAGTTACCGGCCACGCTGGATTCATCGGCTTTCACACTGCTAAACGACTGCTAGAGCGGGGAGATAGTATTGTCGGTTTTGATAACGTTAATGATTATTATGACCCCAGGATAAAAGAAGCGCGGCTAAACATACTTGAAAAAACGGCTAGTGAGACGAAAAGCAACTACTTTTCCATTCGTGCCAATTTAGCTAATCAACAAGCGGTGAAGAAATGTTTTGAAGTACACCATTTTGATCGAGTTATTCATCTTGCTGCTCAGGCTGGCGTACGCTACTCACTGGAAAACCCTCTAAGTTATGTGGAAAGCAACGTGACTGGTTTTACCAATATATTAGAAGCGTGCCGCTACGCTAAGGTTGCTCACCTGACTTACGCCAGTACCAGCAGCGTTTATGGTGCTAATACGCTAATGCCATTTTCTGAGCACAATGGAGCAAATCATCCGTTGCAATTCTACGCAGCCACTAAGAAAGCTAACGAAATGATGGCGCATAGTTATAGTCACCTGTTTGGATTGCCGACGACTGGGCTTAGGTTTTTTACTGTCTATGGACCGTGGGGACGTCCAGACATGGCACTCTTTAAATTTACTAAGCATATTTTGGCGAATGAACCTATTCAGGTATTCAACTATGGCCACCACACACGCGACTTTACTTATGTGGATGATATTGTGGAGGGAATTATCCGTGCCAGTGATGACATTGCAACCCCAGCTCAGGAGTGGAATAGTGACAGCCCTGACCCAGCTACCAGTAATGCACCGTTTCGGCTTTTTAATATAGGTAATAACGATCCGGTATCGATCAGTGTTTATATCGAAGCTATTGAAAAAGCACTAGGTAAAAAAGCCATTAAAGAATTTTTACCTCTACAGGCGGGAGATGCGCTGGATACTTACGCAGACTCAGGCGAATTAGAAAAAATGGTAGGCTATAAACCCTCCACGCCGATATATAAAGGCATTAAAAACTTTACTGACTGGTATTGTGACTATTATTCGAAAAATAAATGTTCGACGAATATTTCACCTGATGCCGTAAGTTAAATGTCTGGCTTAATAAAGTTAAATGTCTAGTTTAGTTAAGTGAAATGCGCATCTCAATCTTCCCTTAGTACACCAAATCCTAGCAGGGACACCAATGAACGTTACAGTTTTCGGAACGGGTTATGTTGGCCTGGTTCAAGGCGCTATTTTATCTGAAGTCGGCCATCACGTTGTCTGTGTTGATGTAGACGCCGATAAGGTTGAACAACTTAAGCTGGGTATCATCCCCATTTATGAGCCGGGTTTGGAAGCGATAGTAAAAGAAAACCATGCTGCTGGACGGCTTGAGTTTACGACCGATGCGGTTGCGGCAATTCAACACGGGCAAGTTCAATTTGTCGCGGTGGGAACCCCGCCCGACGAAGACGGAAGCGCGGATCTTACCTATGTGCTCAACGTGGCTGCGACCATCGGCGAACATATGGAGCGCGACCAGGTTATCGTTAACAAATCGACCGTTCCCGTAGGTAGCGCCGACAAGGTGCGTGCTGCGGTGGAAAAAGTATTGAAGAGGCGTGGTCGTAGCGATATCAGCTTTGACGTCGTGTCTAACCCCGAGTTTCTCAAAGAAGGTAGTGCTGTTGCAGACTGCCAAAAGCCAGATCGCATCATTATCGGTACTGATTGCGCGGCCTCAATTGACATCATGCGAGAGCTGTATGCGCCATTCAATCGCAATCACGACAAGGTCATCGTGATGGATGTAAAAAGCGCTGAGCTGACAAAATATGCCGCTAACTGCATGTTAGCCACCAAGATTAGCTTCATGAATGAAATGGCAAACTTAGCTGAACTTCTGGGCGCGGATATCGAAGCGGTGCGTCAGGGAATCGGTTCGGATCCACGTATTGGGTACCATTTTATTTATCCTGGTGTGGGCTACGGTGGTTCCTGTTTTCCTAAAGATTTACAGGCCCTCATTCACACTGCAAATAGTATTGATTTTGATGCCAAGTTACTTAAAGCAGTGGAGTCACGAAATAAAGAGCAAAAAACCACGCTTTTTCAAAAAATAAATCAGCACTTCAATGCTCAGTTGAAGGGGAAGACTTTTGCTATTTGGGGGCTTTCCTTCAAGCCCAATACGGACGATATGCGCGATGCGCCAAGTAGAGTGCTTATGGAAGCTCTATGGAGTGCAGGGGCAAAGGTACAAGCTTATGATCCGGAAGCTATGGAAGAAACACAGCGGATCTATGGAAATCGTGAGTATTTAACGCTTTGTGGAACCAAAGAAGCAGCGTTAAAAAATACCGATGCATTAATCATCGTTACCGAGTGGCAAAACTTCCGTGCGCCTGATTTCGAACTTATTAAAGCGCTGCTATCTGAGCCTACTATCTTCGATGGTCGAAATCTTTACGAGCCAAATAGAATGGCAGCAAAAGGATTTAATTATTATTCAGTAGGTAGAGCTAATTTACCATTGGCCGCTATTTCTAAAATATGAGACCCTGTAGGAATAAATAAGTAAATAGTAAATAGTAAATAGTAAATAGTAAATAAAAAATAAAACAGGGGATATTGTCTATGCAGATTTTCTTTAAATCTTACGCTGATTTAAATAGCGATATCAAAAAAAACTTTGATAAAATATCGGGCAATTGGGATTTAGTGGTTGGTATACCAAGAAGTGGGATGATACCTGCTTACATTATTTCACTTGCATTAAATGTTAACTGTACTGACATATCTTCGTTGGTAAATAATTTCCCGTTAAAAAAAGGGGTGACACGTGGTATTAAAAATAATATTTCCCAGCCCTGGGATGCAAATAAGATATTATTGGTTGATGATAGTATATTAAGTGGTGATTCTTTAAGGAAGGAGATGAAATCCATCCCCAACTTTCTGAAAAAACGAATAACAACTCTTGCGGTTTATTCTAATAAGCCCGTTAGGAATGATGTTAATATTGTTATTGAGTTTATACCACTGCCTAGAGTGTTTGAGTGGAATATATTTCATCATAAAATAATAGAAGAGTCTTGTATTTCTCTGGAGGGCGTTATTTCAATTAATAAAAGTAATGGTAAAGATGTTATTAAGTCTAGTTATTTGCCTTCTCAGAAAGTAAATACAATAGTTTCTTGCCGGCATGAGCTGCAGCGTCAAAAAGTAGTCGATTGGCTTAAATTAAATAGTGTCAGTTTTACTAATTTGATAATGGTGAATAACGATGTTGAATTAAATAATATGGATAATTTTTCGATTGCCAAATTTAAATCGGAAGCCTTTAGAAATTCATCTGCTCGTTTATATATTGAAGGTGATGCTGAGCAAGCTAAAATGATAAATAGAAACTCTAATAAGCCTGTTTACTGCCAGGCGAGCAGTAAAATATATAACCCAGGAATAAATTTCGAATACAAAGAAATGAAAGCTATGGGTAAGCTTGTGGTGTGGAAGATGCTAAATTTAAGGCCGCGTTCTTAGTTTTTAAAGACTAAATATGATGTTATTGCTTATAGGTGTGTCATGATTAAGCGACAGTTTGATATTGCTATCTCTATAATGGGATTGATATTGCTATCACCAGTTCTAGTTATTATAGCGTTATTGATCCGCTATAAACTAGGCACGCCTGTTCTTTTTAGACAATATCGCCCGGGACTAAACGGAAAACCTTTTGAAATAGTCAAGTTTCGTTCCATGCGAGATCCTTATGACGAGCAAGGCAACAAGTTACAAGAAAAAGAGCGTCTAACTACCTTTGGTCGATGCTTACGTGCTACCAGCTTGGATGAACTACCTGAACTATGGAACGTGCTGAAAGGGGATATGAGCTTGGTAGGTCCTAGGCCGTTGCTAATGGAATATTTACCTTATTACAGCACCTACCAAGCTAGGCGACATGAGGTGCGCCCGGGTGTGACAGGTTGGGCCCAAGTGAATGGACGTAATGGCATCTCTTGGGAAAGAAAATTTGATTACGATATTTGGTATGTAGATAACCAGACAATGCTGTTAGATATCAAAATATTGCTATTAACAGTGAAGAAGGTGTTTGTTCGCGAAGGTATCAGTTACTCAGGTGACGTAGCGATGCCAAATTTCAAAGAGTCAAAACTGCAAAATGACAAAGGTGGAAAAAATGGCTGAGAAAATTAATATCCTTGTCACTGGTGTCGGTGGTCCTACGCCACGCAGTTTTGTCAGATCAGTTCTTGATTCTGGAACTGATCGTTATCGCTTTATTGGTGTTGATGCTAACCCATTAGCGATAGGCCTTTATGATAAATTTTCTTATAGTTACACCTATTTAGTACCCAGAGCCAATGATGAATGTTATTGGTCAAAAATCTCCCAAATAATTGACCTTCATCAAATTAAATTTGCCGTGGTGTTGCCTGAAGTAGAGGTGGTAGCATGGTCAAAACGTAAGGACCAGGAAGGACTGCCTTGCAAAACATTTATTTCATCAAGTCAACCAACTGAAGCGCTAATAGATAAGAAGACGCTTCATAAAGTGTTAGAAGATAAGCCTTATATACCCCGCTATAGCACTTTTTTAAATGGATCAAAAAGTAATGATCTAACGCTTGGCTATCCTTTTTGGGTTCGTGGAACCGTGGGTTCAAGTGGTCTGGGATCTTTGAAAATCACCAGTAAAAAAGAGCTTGAGGAATGGATGCGAATTAACCCCCTTATTGAAGAATTTATTGCATCAGAGTTTCTTCCTGGTAGAAATCTTGCGTGTAAGGTTATTTATATGGACGGAAAGATGTTGCGTTCTGCTTGTGCCGAGAGGGTAACGTATATTATGTCTAAGGTCGCGCCTTCTGGAATAACCGGCAATACTGCATTTGGGCGAATGATTAATGATCCGAAGCTTGTAAAAATTGCTGATGAAGCGATTAGTTACTTTTTTAATCAGTATCACTCTAAGGCTAATGGAGTTTTTACAGTAGATTTTAAAGAAGATGCGCAGGGAAATCCAATGATAACCGAAATAAATGTAAGGTTTGTTGCTTTTGTTTCCTCATTGGCCAAGGCAGGGGCGAATCTGCCTTTAGATTATCTTGAGGCAAATCTTAATTCTGAGCATTTTTCCCATACTTACAAACATTACGAGTTTCCCCAAGGCACTATATTTCTAAGAGACGTGGATGAGAAGCCGGTCGTCATGAATGAAAAAGATCTATTAACTATGGGGCCAAGCCATGCTTAACGGACCATTTTCTCCCTGGCCTTCCTTCACACAAGAAGAGGCTGAGGCTGTTCAGAATGTATTGCTTTCTAACAAGGTGAACTATTGGACGGGTAATGAGTGCGTTGAATTCGAGAAGGAATTCGCTCATTTCGCCGAGACTAAGCATGCTATTGCCTTAGCCAACGGCACCAACGCATTAGACTTAGCATTAAAAGGATTAGGAATTGGCGAAAAAAATAATGAAGAGGTAATCGTTACTTCTCGAACATATGTGGCTTCAGCATCAAGCATTGCAAATGCCGGTGCGGTGCCAGTCTTTGCTGATATTGATCGTGACTCTCAAAATATTACTGCCGCCACAGTGGCTGAAAAAATCACCCCGCGTACTCGCGCTATTATTGCCGTGCATTTGGCGGGCTGGCCCTGCGAAATGCGCGAACTGATGGCGTTGGCTGAACAGCACGGACTCTATGTAATTGAAGATTGTGCTCAGGCTCATGGCGCCCGTTACCAAGGCCAAAGCGTAGGTGGTATCGGTCACGTCGGCTGTTGGTCGTTCTGTCAGGATAAAATTATGACCACTGGTGGTGAAGGAGGCATGGTCACTACGAACGACACCGCGCTCTGGAAGCGCATGTGGGCCTACAAAGACCATGGCAAGAGCTGGGAGGCAGTCCATGAACAAAAGCACCCCCCCGGTTTTCGCTGGTTGCATGAAACGTTTGGCACCAACTGGCGTATGACTGAAATGCAGGCCGCAATAGGCCGTATTCAACTAAAACGGATGCCCGAGTGGAGCGCGAATCGCCAGACGAATGCTCAGCGTATTTGGAAAGCAGCAGTTGATTGTCCCGCGTTGCGTGTTCCTGTTTTTTGTTCAGATATAGTTTCTGAAACATCAAATCAAAATACCCAGCATGGCGCTTATAAATGCTATGTATTTATTGACCCACAACAGCTAGGGCCAAGTTGGGATCGCGATCGTATTTTGAATGAGATTAACCTGAGAGGTGTGCCCTGTTTTTCGGGAAGCTGCTCTGAGGTATATCTCGAAAAAGCCTTTGTAAATGCTGGCTGGCAGCCTCAAAGCAGTTTACCCGTGGCCAGAGAGCTTGGCCAAACTAGCCTGATGTTTTTGTGTCACCCGACACTCACTCAGGGAGAGATTGATAAGACGTGCCAAGTGCTTAATGACGTTATGAACTTAACGGTTTAATCATGATTTAACATGTCCTTCGCTCAAATCGAATCTGTTTTTCAAAACTACGTGTATGCATCACTAAGTGCTATTTCAAATAGTTAACGCCAAGACGTAAACACACAATATGTGTGTGACTTGGTGGTTTGCTAAGGAGTTCTCATGAAGCCCAAGGTTGTTATATCGAATCAGCGTTTTTTGTTGATATCGGGCACCAGCTATTCGTTGGTCAATTTTCGTGGGCCATTGGTGCAAGCCCTGATCAAGGCTGGATTAGATGTGCATGTAGCCGCTCCAGGGCTTTCTGAAGACACCAATACTCGCCAGCAACTTGAGGCTTGGGGAGCAGTTGCTCACGATTTTCCGATGCAGAGAAACGGGCTAAACCCGTGGAATGATGCTTTAACATTGCATGCTCTCTACCGCCTTATGCGCAACATTCGGCCAGAAATGGTTTTGAGTTACACAATAAAGCCAGTTGTTTACGGTCTGCTGGCGGCTAGGCTAGCCAGCGTTCCTCGTCGCTATGCACTAATTACCGGTTTAGGATACGCGTTCGCCAGTCAAGCCAGCGGTAAGCGGGCTTTGGTCTATCAAGTCGTGCGTCGACTTTATGCGGCGGCGTTAAATAAAGCAGATATGGTGTTCTTTCAGAATCCTGATGATGACGCATTGTTTCGTGAGCTGGGAATACTGCATAAAAAAGTGCCTTCCCAAGTGCTTAATGGTTCAGGGGTCGACATGAGCCATTTTACAGTAGCGCCTTTGCCTGTTGGCCCACCACGCTTCTTATTGATTGCGCGTTTGTTGGGCGACAAAGGTGTACGTCAATATGCTAAAGCTGCGCGCCGAATTAAACAGCGGCACCCAGAGATCGTATTTCAGCTGGCCGGAAATATCGATAGTAATCCCGATACGATTACCCAGGAAGAATTGGATACCTGGATTAAGGAGGGGTCTATTGACCATTTAGGCTGGCTTGATGATGTGCGGCCAGCGATAGCAGATTGTAGCGTATATGTACTTCCCAGCTATTATCGAGAAGGCACTCCCCGTTCAGTATTAGAAGCCATGGCGATGGGGCGAGCGGTGATCACCACTGATGCGCCTGGTTGTCGTGAAACGGTCGTTGAAGGTGATAATGGCTACTTGATACCTGTTAAAGATGTCGATGCGCTAGAGCTAGCCATGCAAACGTTTATTGATGAGCCTAGCCTTATACACACCATGGGTCGACGGTCTTACGAAATTGCTAAAGATCGATATGATGTTCATAAGGTTAATGCCGTTATGCTTAAATCAATGGAAATAGCATATCCGGTGTCAAGTAGTACAGCGCATAATCTATTAAGTAGTAATTCTATTAATGAGCCAACAAACATCTGATATTGTTTCCCCGCACTGATTTATCTAGTGTTCAATAATTTATCGCTCTTTGAAGAATTCTAATTCCTATAATACATCGAGAATCTATTAATATGGCTTTCTTCTCAGTGATCATACCTGTCTATAATAAGGTAAAAACCTTGAATGATTCATTGAAATGTCTTTATCGACAGACTTTCAAAAATTTCGAGGTGATTGCTGTAGATGATGGCTCTACGGATGGTTCTCTTGATGTGCTACGAGAACACCAAAAAGCGGGTTTGTTGAAGCTTTTCCAGCGTAGTTCTCCGGGGCCGGGGGGGTATGCTGCACGCAACTTTGGGGCAGAGAAATCGACAGGTCAGTGGTTAGTGTTTTTTGATGCTGATGACATTATGTTATTTGATCATTTGTCGTACTTTGCTAATGCTATTTCTCATCATTCTGATATTGAGTTATTCGTCAATGCCTATCAGAAGATTGAAGGCCAGCGGCGATTACCTTGCATAAAAGGAATGCCAATTGACCGTCTGAGCCGCTTGGAAGCCTTGAGATCCTTTGCTCGTTTCGACTTTATTCACATGAACGGAGCGTGTATCTCCCGTGAGCGATTTTTATCCATGGGAGGATTTCCCGCGGGACTTTACCGCCGAGGAGGAGATGTATATTTTTGGTTAAAAGTGCTGTGTGAACTTAAAGCAATTCACTATAACGCTTCTGTGACCAGTTTATGGCTCCTTGAGAATAGCGATATCACCCGTGATAAACGCAACCTGATTGGCTTGCATCCTGGGGTGGATCTTTTGAAAGAGTATGAACCGATATTAACGCATAGTGAGCGAAGACAGTTGCGTTTGGCAATTAATCGAAAAGTCCTTTCTTGGGCCGTTGAGAAAAAACAACTTGGTCAGTCAGTGCGCTTGGATTTAGAAGCATTGAAATTGGGGGGAATGAATATGCGATTATGGCTGCACGCTATCTCATTATTAGTGCCCCAACCTTATTACGATCAGTTACGTAGCCGTATTAAATAAACTGAGTGAGCAAAGGGGGCGAACTCATGACTAAGACGATAATTACTTATGGAACCTTTGATATGTTTCATATTGGCCATCTGAATCTAATTAGACGGTTAGCTGATATGGGGGATCGGCTGATGGTGGGCATTTCTACGGATGAGTTCAATACTGTTAAGGGTAAGCGTACGTTGATTCCCTTCGAGCACCGTGCCGAGATTGTGCGCTCCTTGCGCTATGTCGACCAAGTGATCCCTGAGACTGACTGGGAACAAAAGATTCAGGATATCAAGCGCTATTCAGTAGACACTTTTGCTATTGGTGATGACTGGAAAGGCCACTTTGATTTTCTTTTGCCTCACTGCGAAGTGGTATATCTGCCGCGCACCGATGGTGTCTCTACGACTCAATTGAAACGCTCGCTTAATCCTTTTTACAGCGTTTCACGTGAGGAGTTAATGAATGCCTTCGACGTGCTCGATACGTTAAGAAAAGACTTCGGTTAATAATCCGTTGACTGACGGCGATAGTGACAAGGAAATCACAATGTCTTCATACACACTTCGTTTAGCAAAGCAGTTGGCATGGTTACCGCTGTGCCTGATTGGCGGATGTTACCCGCGCAATGATCGCCTATGGATATTTGGAGCTTGGCACGGGCGACAGTTTGCTGACAATACCAGCTATTTGTATCGCCATGTTCGTGATCATGAGCCTAGCTTACGTGCAGTTTGGCTGGCCCATGATCAAGAGGTGGTTAAGCGAGTTCGTGAAGAAGGTGGGGAAGCCTATCTTGCTTACTCTGCCAAAGGAATACTGTTGTCATTGCGTGCACGATTGTTTCTGGTTACTCACTCAGCGGAAGACATTAATGCGCATGCATCGTTCGGCGGGCAGCTCATCAATTTAACTCATGGTACTCCCCTTAAACGCCTGGTTCAGGATGCTCGGTCTTCTCGACTTGGTGTTTTTACAGTCGTGTTTGATCGATATCTGCGCAGGTTGTTACCTGGTCAGCGCAGGCCTCAACAAGTACTGGTGGCTTCCGGCGTTGGTCGGGAGCGCATGATCTCTGCATTTGGTTTGCCAAGCGATCGTGTCACTGCGCTTGGCTATCCCCGATGGGATGCCTTCCGAGAAAACGCGTCTATACTATTGCAGAAAGCTGGTATCGATACTTCTGCGTTTAACAAAGTGTTGCTATACGCGCCGACTCTAAGAATGCAGGGCAAAGGAGGGCTTGATGTGTCGCAAGGAAAGCGCCTACAAACACTATTGCCATGGCTAGAAAAGCACCGTCTGCTATTGCTTATTCGCGGGCACGCTTCTTTGAAAATGAGTGGTGTACAAGCACTGATGGAGGGTAATGCCAGTATACGTGAAGCGCCGGTGAGTATATTTCCAGATGTCAATGCTTTGTTCCCGGCAGTAGATGTGCTCATCACTGACTACTCGAGCTTAATGTTCGATTATGCATGTTTGAACCGTCCTATTATCTTAATGGCCCCTGATCTGGATGATTATCTCAACCTCGATGTAGGAGTTTATGGTGATTATTTTGCTGATGCGCCAGGCCCGGTTATTGAATCTTGGGAACAATTTCCTGACGCTTGGGAGTCGTTGGTTGAAAAGCACCATCATCAGCGCTTGGCAAATTTTGTAGCACGCCATGCCGCCATGAACGATGGTCGCGTTTGCGAACGAGTTACCTCTCATCTACGTAACAGTTGTCGTCTTGAAGCAATTAGTCATGCCTGAACATACTAAACATAAAACGAGCACGCATTTTAAGTAGAGAAAAGAGTTATCTTCTCAACGATTTCGTGAGGGCGTGAAATGTCTTTTTATGATAAAGAGATAGAAAGCTGGCAGGTAAGCGACGATCTTAATGTCAATTGCCAAACCAGAATTCCAAGAGTTTCTGTGATCGTTCCAACGTATTATGACTGGGAGCGCTTAAAGAAATGTGTTGTTGCATTAGAGAAGCAGACACTTTCTCAAGATGATTATGAAGTTATTATTGTCAATAATGCTTCTGATGATTGCCCGCCCCCAGATTTTTTGTTGCCCAAAAACTTCATCATGATCACAGAGGCTAAACCTGGTTCTTACTCGGCAAGAAATGCTGCTTTGAAAATTTCAAGAGGTGAAATAGTCGCATTTACTGATTCTGATTGTATCCCTGACTCTCATTGGCTGGAGACAGCAACTAGTCGGCTTGATAAAGGTGCTGAGCGAATTGCAGGCCATGTGGATCTTTTCTTTAAGTCTGACAAACTTACGCTTGTTGAAATTTATGAAAAAGCCTTTGGGTTTGACCAACAACGCTATGCCCAGAGGGGAGGAGCTGTAACTGCTAACATGGTGACCTGGAGAAAAAACTTTGAAATAGTTGGTTTTTTTAACGATAGCTTGATGTCGGGTGGTGATAATGAATGGGGTGTGCGAGCTTACGAAAAAGGTATACCTGTTGAATATGCTCAGGAAGTTATCGTGAATCACCCAGCACGTTCCGATGTAAAGACTATTCTTAAGAAGCGAAGACGAGTGCTTGGCGGAGAAGCGGATAAAATGAATAAAAATAAAAAGAAGAATTTCTTTTTAATTTTAATTAAAGGCTATTTTCCACCTCGCAAAGCGATGAAGTTTTTTTTAAAAAAAGAATTGACTTTATCGCAAAAAGTTTCGGTTTATTTTTTGTGTTATTATTTTAAGTCATACTCAGCAACGTATAGGCTGGCTCTGCTACTAGGTTTGGCTAAACCAGAAAGATCCTAGGTTATTATTATTTTAGTTTTATTAAAAATGCCTCGCCGAATATTTTATTAAAATATTCGGCGAGGCATTTTTTTTAATCATTTTTTTGTAGATTCAACGTTAGGCATTTAAGTAGGCATGGTTCATGCCTGAATGATTTCTTGCGTCTGATCTCTTTAATAATGAGATACACCAATCGCTTG
The DNA here is from genome assembly GCF_003989795.1 of Vreelandella andesensis. Lineage (GTDB taxonomy): Bacteria > Pseudomonadota > Gammaproteobacteria > Pseudomonadales > Halomonadaceae > Vreelandella > Vreelandella andesensis. Next base: position 19,742 of record NZ_RZHG01000026.1, on the reverse strand, counting down.
GCAGTTATGGAACTGATCTCAAGATTCATTTTGAATAAGGTACTTAAAGCTCGTTCCAATAGCAGTGCTGGTGGGTTTCACAGCGCGAGACTCGGTATTCAAGGGCTTCGCCTTGAAGGCCTCGGGCAATCCGGTGGACTTCAAGCAGCGGTGAACCGATCTCGACCCCGAGATGTTTCTGTTCCTGAGGGCCCGCCGCAACAGCAACCAGGCGTTCTTCTGCCTTTGCCACGCTTTGGCCGAATTTCTGCTGGTAGAGTTGGTAAAGCGTGTTGGGCAGTGTTTGTGGTTCACTTTCGAGTACCGGAAATCTTATCGCATCAACCACCAAGTCTTCTAGCAATGCGGGCACATCATCCAGCACCCTGATCCGCTGAATATGTACGACCACTGCGTTTTCCTCTATGCCCAACGCTTTTGCTTCATCCTGCGTCGCTGGGCGGCATTCCCGCTTAAGTACACGTGAAATCGGCAGCGAGCGGGTACCATCGTGACGTGCAAAATGAAAAAACTGGAAGAGTGACCGATCACTGTCATGTGTGGCCACGACAGTGCCTTTGCCTTGATGACGAATCACCACATGCTCACTGGCGAGTGCATCCACTGCCTTGCGAAGAGTTCCTACGCTGACGCCGTACTCCTGTGACAGAGCGGACTCACTGGGAATAAAGGTACCCGGTGGCCAAACGCCTGACACGATGCGTGAAAGTAGGGCTTCCTTGATCTGTTGGTAAAGCGGGCGATAGCTGGGGGTTGGGTCGGCGTTCATGTTCGGTTCCTTGAAGTACTGCTAATACGGCATTCATTACCGTCAATTATTTTCGCTTGTCCTAATAATATCAAAAAAATGTGTCATGGACTTGCTATCCTCTGTCATATGTCATATATATGAGTAGTGGTTTTACAGCATGTACTTCGCATTGCTTTTGAATATTTTAAGCAGCTTAGTGCAGACAGATTTTGTAGACAGCTGTTTTAGATAGATGTTGTAAGCGGTTTCCGTCATTGAATGTTTTGTCATTCGACACCGGAACAACGTTAATAACCTCACAAGTTGAGAGGAGATACCATGAGCATCGACTTTATAGTACATGATGCCGACGACAGCGTCGGGGTCATTGTGGTCGAGGGGATTCAAGCTGGCCAAGAGGTCACAGGTTGGATCATGGAAGGTAACGAGACGGTGACGTGCACCGTTCATGATGCCATTCCGATCGGTCATAAGCTGGCGGTTCGTGATCTGGCAGAAAATGATGCTGTCATGAAGTACAGCGTCGATATTGGTCGCGCCATCAAGCCGATCAATAAGGGTGAACACCTGCACGTCCACAATGTTAAAACCAAGAGGTGGTAAAAATGGAAATTTCAGGTCGCAAGTTTCAAGGCTATCGTCGCGAGAACGGACGTGTTGGTGTCCGTAACCACGTCATCGTTATGCCGGTCGACGACATTTCCAACGCTGCCGCTGAGGCCGTCGCCAATAACATCAAGGGAACTCTGGCACTGCCGCATGCTTATGGCCGTCTGCAGTTTGGTCCTGATTTGGATCTACACTTCCGTACGTTGATCGGTATTGGTTGTAACCCGAACGTTGCTGCGGTCATCGTGATTGGTATCGAGCCAGGTTGGACGAACAAAGTGGTTGATGGCATCAAGGCTACCGGCAAGCCCGTTGAAGGCTTCTGGATTGAGCAGAACGGTGACCACAACACGATTTGCGCGGCATCTAAGAAAGCTCGTGAGTTTGTGCAGCACGCCAGTGAATTGCAGCGCGAAGAGTGCGATATCAATGAGCTGTGGGTCTCTACCAAGTGCGGCGAGTCTGACACCACCTCGGGTCTGGCTTCTTGCCCGACGACAGGTAACGCGTTTGACAAGCTCTACGATGCAGGCTGTACGCTAGTGTTCGGAGAAACATCTGAACTGACGGGTGGCGAGCATCTGGTTGCTGAGCGTTGCGCGACGCCTGAAGTGCGTAAGCAGTTCCAGGCGATGTTTGACGGTTATAGCAATATGATTGACCGCTACAAAACCAGCGATCTATCCGAATCTCAGCCGACTAAGGGCAACATTGAAGGTGGTCTGACGACCATCGAAGAGAAGGCGCTGGGTAATATTCAGAAGATCGGTAAGCGCTGCATGGTTGACGGTGTGCTGGATAAAGCTGAAGCACCGACCGGGCCAGGGCTGTGGTTTATGGATTCTTCTTCCGCAGCTGCCGAGATGGTGACGTTATGCGCAGCGGCGGGCTATGTCGTGCATTTCTTCCCGACGGGCCAGGGCAACGTTATCGGTAACCCGATTCTGCCAGTGATTAAGCTATGTGCTAACCCGCGTACCCTGCGGACAATGAGCGAGCATATTGATGTTGATGTGACGCCGCTTGTCAGACGCGAGATGGATATGGATGAGGCTGGTGATGCGTTGCTGGAAATGATGGTGCGTACCGCCAATGGTCGCCACACTGCCGCTGAAGCGCTGGGACATCGTGAGTTTGTTATGACACGCCTTTACGAAAGCGCCTGATGCTTTTTTGACGCCCTTGCTTTATTTGGCTGGGCGTCGCTTTTTTTAGGAGAAATGTTTAACAAAAAGCGCCTTTCACCCAGTGCCGTGGACTATCGCAAGCGTCGGTACTGTTTGCTCGCAAGTTAAAAACGACAATGACAATACTTGGAGAATAATTTATGCGAATTTCTTTATCTATCGGCCTGGCCGCCGGCCTTGGGTTATCTCTTGTCAGCGCTCTGACCATGGCTCAAACGGACGATTTTCCATCTAAAGATATCCAGTACGTGATTCCCTTTGGCCCAGGCGGTGAGTCTGATATCAGCGCCCGGCTGCAGCAGAAGTATTTCGAGGAAATCACCGGTGAACAGTTGATCGTCCAGTACATGCCGGGCGGCGGTGGTGCCGTGGGTTGGTCTCAACTCTCGGGTATGCCGGCGGATGGCTACACCATCATGGGCTCTAATTTGCCGCACATTATCCTCAAACCGATGGGGAAAGATGTCGGTTTCCAGCTGGAAGATCTCAGCAACTTTCACTATTTCCACTATTCGCCAGATGCCATTCTGGTGCGCAATGACAGCCCGCACCAGACCCTTGATGACTTAATTGAAGCTGCCAAGGCAGCGCCGGGCGCGGTAACCCTCTCCGGTAGTGGTACCTACAGTGCCAACGATGTCGCAAATACACGTTTCCAGCAGTTAGCTGATGTCACCACGACCTATATTCCCTTCAAGGGAACCGGTGCAGCGGTAACGGCGCTACTCGGTGGTCAGGTGCAGGCAGAGTGGGGCTACACGACAGTCGCCGCCAATCATCATGACAAAGTCCGCATGCTGGCAGTGGCCTCTGAGGAGCGTCATCCGATGTTCCCTGATGTGCCGACTTTCCGGGAGCTTGGCTATGACATGGTAGGCGGTGCCTATCGTGGTATGGCAGTGCCAGAGGGAACGCCTGACGACATTCAGCAGAAGCTCTCTGATATTTTCCAACAGATTAACCAGCATCCTGAATTCCAACAGGAAATGCAGGATCTGGGTTTTGTGCTGCTCGATATCCCGTTAGATGAAATGGATGCCTTCATGGCGGAGCAAATGGATGTTTACGAGGCTACTGCTCGTGAACTCGGCCTGATCGACTGATCTGACCCCGGGAAGGAGTCGTATGGAAATTCTCAGCCATGCATTAGGCGCTTTGTCGCCAATGAATCTGGGGTTGGCGCTGCTGGGTGTTGCTGCGGGAATCATCATCGGGGCGCTGCCAGGACTTTCGGCCACCATGGCAGTTGCTGTGCTTGTGCCGGTGACCTTTGGTATGACACCGGAGTCAGCGCTTATCATGTTGGGCGCGATTTATACCGGTGCCATTTATGGTGGGTCGTATTCGGCCATTTTGGTTAATACGCCGGGAACGCCGTCGGCAATAGCGACAACGTTCGATGGCTTCCCGATGGCGAAACGTGGCGATGGTGACCTAGCGGTCACCCTCTCAACGTTGGCTTCAGTGGTGGGCGGGCTTGTCGGCGTGCTCGCCTTGCTGACGTTGGCCCCCCTGTTGGCACAGGTGGCGCTGAGCTTCGGTCCTGTGGAATATTTCTGGCTAGCCATTTTCGGGTTGACGCTGATTTCAGCGTTGTCCGAAGGGTCGACGTTGAAAGGTTTCATGGGCGCTGGGTTTGGTTTATTGCTTTCCACCGTTGGCGTGGCCGTAGTGGGGGGCGATATTCGTTATACCTTTGGTTCTCAGGTGATGCTTGGCGGCATTGAGACGGTATCGGCGCTAATTGGGCTGTACTGTATTCCGGTGCTGATTGATCTGGTCGCTACCCCTGAGTCTCATCTTAAAGTCAATGAGGAGCCACGTGGAATCCGTTTGCGCGAAGGCTTGAAACATGCCTGGGTAGGCAAACTGAACCTATTGCGTTCGGCCACCATTGGCACCGGGGTGGCGATTCTGCCGGGGGCTGGCGGGTCGATAGCCAGTTTGGTGTCTTACTCGGAAGCCCGACGCGCCGCTAAAGATTCCAGTTCCTTTGGAAAGGGAAATCCCCAGGGCGTTCTGGCCACCGAATCCGCCAATAACGCGACGGTGGGCGGTGGCTTCATTCCCACTCTGGTGTTGGGGATTCCCGGAACACCGCCGGATGCCGTTATTCTGGGGGCGCTGTTGGTGCAAGGGTTTCGTACCGGCCCAGAGCTCTTCACCACTAATGCGAGCATCACCTACACCTTTATCGCTGGGCTGTTTATTGCTACTTGCCTGCTGTTGCCGTTGGGGTTATTGATTGGTCGCTATGCCTTCAAGTTCATTATCACCATTCCCAAAGCGTTACTGGTGCCTACCATCGCCTTTATGACGGTAATTGGCACCTATGCCATTCGCAATAGCGTGAGTGATGTCATCATCATGCTGACGTTAGGGGTGGTGGGTTGGTTGCTCAATCGCTATGGGTTCAAACCCTCGCCGATCGTGCTGGGTTTGATTCTGGGGCCCATTGCCGAGCAAGGGTTTGTGCAGGGCTTCCTGATGGGGCGTGCAAGCGGCTCCTACGCAATGATGTTCTTTGGTGGGCCAATTTCACTGACGATCATTGCTTTATCGATCCTCAGTGTCTTTTACCCGATTATCAAAGCGCGCCGAGCCCAGCGTCGTCATCAGAACGGTGCGGATGATCCCCAACAGGAGATTTCATCATGAGCAAAGCGATTCCCAAGCTCCAGGCGTCGTGTTCGGCACGCTCAGAATTCCTGATGCCGCTGCTGTTCATTAGCATTGGAGGTATTTGCTTATGGAAAAGCCAGGATATGAGCCAACTGGGCGCTATATTTCCCGCCACCATCGCTATTGTGGTGATTGTTGCGGGGTTACTGCGGCTTGCTCAGCTGGTGGTGCGCGGGGTGTTAAGCAATACGGAGCGTGACAAGGGGTCTACGCCCAGGCGGGTGCTACTGGTAGTCGTAATGACCGCCTGGGCGTTGGTGATGCCATGGGCGGGTTTTCTGCTGACAGGGCTGGCAAGTTTTGTCAGTTTGATGATGGTGGCTCAATACCAACCCTGGACAACACGACGTTTAATCGGACATCTGGTAACCGGGGCTTTGCTTGTGGCTTTTTTCTACGGTCTCTTCGCCTTACTGCTAAATGTGCCGTTACCGCTAGGGCGGTGGTGGATGTAGCCGTTTTGTTGCGCAGAGATATATACCCCTTGCTGCCGGGACTGCCTCGGTAATAACCACTGTTCCGCTAATAAAAACTGTCCCGGTAATAACAACGTTTCCGGCAAAAACAACAGGAGTACTCATGACTAAAATCGTGATTTCTGAGTTCATGGACGAAGCTGCCGTCGAGAACCTTCAAACGCAATTTGATGTCATTTTTGACACCAACCTCGTTGATAACCGTTCGTCCCTGCTTGAGGCTGTCGTCGACGCTGACGCCATTATCGTGCGCAATCGCACCCAGGTCGATGTCGAGTTATTGGCGGCGGCTCCCCGCTTGAAGGCGGTAGGACGCCTGGGCGTGGGACTTGATAATATCGACCTCAAGGCATGTGACGCGCAAGGGGTGGCGGTTAAGCCGGCCCATGGCGGAAATGGCAGTTCAGTTGCTGAATACGTACTGACCGGTATCTTGATGTTGCGCCGCAATGCCTATTTCTCCAGCCAGCCAATGCTGGCGGGCGAATGGCCTCGTCAGGCGTTGATTGGACGTGAAGCAAGTGGCTCAACACTGGGCTTGGTTGGTTTTGGTGCCATTGCGCGCGAGACGGCGCGACGAGCACTTGCTCTGGACATGAAAGTCGTGGCTTTTGATCCTCACTTAGCGGCGGATGCGCCAGAATGGGCAGGAGTCGAACGTCATGAGAGTCTTGATAGCCTGCTGGCAGTTGCCGATTCAGTTAGTTTGCATGTTCCCTTGACAGATGAGACGCGTCACCTGATCGACGATGCCGCACTGAATCGCATGAAGCCCGGCGCCATCCTGATTAACGCGGCACGCGGCGGTATCGTGGATGAAGTGGCCCTGGCAGCGGCGTTGCGCGAAGATCGGCTGGCCGGTGCCCTGCTGGATGTCTTTGAACAGGAGCCCTTGCCAGGAGGTTCAGCCCTTGGCGGTGTGCCCAACCTTATTCTGACGCCTCATATCGCCGGTGTTACCGAAGAATCCAATGCCCGTATTAGTCAGATGACCGCCGATAATGTGCGTGATGTGCTGGCACACGCGGGGGTGAGCGCATGACTGACAACGTCAAATTAAGCGTCGCCGACGTGCGTGATCTGGCCATGGCCGCCATGCGGGGACGTGGATTTGGTGAGGCCGAAGCAACAGCGACCGTTGAGGCTTTGCTGGCCGCAGAACATGATGGTTTACCGTCTCATGGCTTATCACGGCTGCCTTTCTATCTGGATCAGGCAGCAAGTGGCAAAGTCGATGCCTCAGCAGTCCCTCGTGTGGAGACCGAAGGGGCTGTGGTGCGTGTTGATGCCGCCTATGGGCTGGCCTTTCCCGCCGTAGAGCAGGGGCTTAAAGCGGGCTATCAATGCGCCGCGCAATTGGGGATGGCGGCCGTGTCGATCGCACATTCTCACCATTTTGGGGTGGCCGGTGCATCGGTGGAAGCGGCTGCTCGGCAGGGTTATCTGGCGCTGGCGTTCAGTAATGCCCCGTCTGCCATGGCCCCCTGGGGCGGAAAGCGTCCGTTGTTTGGCACCAACCCGATTGCTTTTGCTTGCCCACGTCGCGAAGACGACCCGCTGCTGATTGATTTGTCGCTGTCTAAAGTGGCGCGTGGCAAGGTAATGATGGCGAAGTTGCAAGGTAAGCCGATACCGGAAGGCTGGGCGCTAGATATAGACGGGCAGGCCACCACGGATCCGGAAGACGCGCTGGCAGGCAGTATGGTGCCCGCCGGTGATGCCAAAGGGGCCGCGTTAGCGCTGATGGTAGAGCTACTGACAGCAGGACTGACCGGTAGCAACTTTGGGTTTCAGGCCAGCTCCTTTTTTGATGCAGAGGGCAAACCTCCCGGTATTGCGCAACTAATTTTGCTGATTGACCCACAGCGGTTTTCATCGGGCTTTGTTGAGCATGCTGAAAGTCTGTTTGCGGCGATGTTGGAACAGCCCGGCGTTCGCATACCGGGTGAGCGTCGTTTTCAACTGCGCCGTGAGGGTGATGGCCAAATCACATTGTCCACCTCTCTCGTCGCCGCGCTTGAAAGCCATGCGGTAGCGAGCTGACATTCAAGCGGTTGTGTTTAATGGGCCAGTTGATTCGCGGATGACTAAGGGAGCGTCCAGCAACTGCCGATGTGCGGGTGTTTCGCCCGCGATGCGGGCCACTAATGCATCGGCAACTTGATGCCCGATATCAGCGGCCGGAACCGCCACGGTGGTGAGTGCTGGGGTCATAAAGCGTGCTTGGGGGAGGTCATCGAAGCCCGTGACCGAAAGGTCATCAGGTATGCGAACGCCAGCCCGCTGGGCGGCCAGCATGACCCCAAACGCCAGGATGTCGTTACCGCAAAGTATGGCGGTGGGGGGCGGTTTCAGGCGCATCAGTGCCTCAAATGCCTGAAACCCTTCAGCAATGCCGTAAGCGACAGTGATGATACGTTCCGGCGGTATGGGACATCCAGCCCGCTCGGTTGCCTGAATAAAGCCCTGTAAGCGGGCGCGAGCGCGGTCATTGCCTTCTGTTGGCGCGCCGACCACGGCTAACAGGCGATGCCCAAGCGACAGTAGATGTTCGGCCAGTGCGTGGGCTGGTGCCGTATTATCAAAGCCAATGGATGGCCAGTTGGCATCATCAATGCTGTGCCAGCAGGTTAAAAAAGGCAGCTGGCGGCGCGTTAGCGTTGTCAGTGCACTGGGTCGATGGTCATGGCCGATCAGTACCATGCCATCAACGCCTTGCTGGATCAGCGTGTGTAAGGCTTCCAGTTCATCATCAAGATCGTAGCGGTAGGTGGCAATCAGCAAACGGTAATCGTGATGTTTAAGACGCTGTTCCAAACAGTTGATGCCTGTACTGAAAATAGCATTGTCTAACGTAGGGACCAGCGCCCCAATGGCGCCGATACGCCGCGAGGCAAGGGCTCGAGCAGAGCCGTGGGGGACATAACCAAGCTTTTCGATAGCGGTTTCAACACGGGATCTAAGTTGTTTGCTGACGTGTGGTGCTCGGTTCAGTACACGTGATACTGATGCCGTAGAAACGCCAGCTTCTTGTGCGACATCCGCCAGTAAAATATTTTTTAGTGGCTTGTTCATAAAAGGATTTTTCCTTTTTTTTGTATGCTGCCATCAGGCTTGCTTCAAGAAGATGGAATTTTTTTCTGGACAATTCATATATATGAGTCTAGTTTGAATACACGGCCTTGTAAGCGCTTACATTCAAGCACACCTTTATATACAACATCGAATGGGCGGCTGCCAGGGCTGATTAAGCAAACACTGATAGAAAAAATAACTACAAGAATAATGAACGTTAGAGGAGTAATCCTATGCCGGATTCATCTAAACAACCTTCCAGTCATAAAGGGATAGGGGCTCTCATGTGGATAGCCTTCGGTCTTTTTGTGGTCTTTTTCCTCAATGTTTTGCTGCAACGCTTCAGTCCAGGAACGTTAGACCTCACCCCCGCTCAGGAAGCCTTGTTTTTACTGGTCGCAACAGGTGTCTTTATTTCTGCCTGCCTGAAGCTCGAATCTCGCAATTCCCACGCTGCATGAAACCCAGGCCTGATATGCGCCTGACAGCAATGATCGATAACAACTACAAGGAGCATGCTAATGTCTCTGTTTAATCGTTTTGAACTCTTCAAGTCCGGTGTCGCTGGTGAGCCTAGTCTGCCAGAGCGTCGTCAATTCATGGTTAACGCGGGTCGCTATGGCTTTAGCGCTGCCGTGATTGGCGCAGTTGGCGGAACGCTGTTTTCAGAGCAGGCGATGGCGCAAACCGCTCAAGAGGAGAGCGAACTTCAAGCGGCTGCCGAAATGACCATCGTTCTGGCAACCGGGTATCGGGTAGGCGCGACGCGGGCTTACCCCATCATGCAGCTGAACTATAAAGAGAACCTGCAGAATTTCACGGGTGGCCGAATCTACGTCAGGCTGGCGCCTGCCGGTGAGCTGGGTGTTGGCGACACGCTGATCAGCAAAGTGCAAGGCGGGTCCATCGCGATTGCGCAGCATTCCATGGCGAACCTGGCAACTTTTGCACCAGAAGTGGATTTGATCAATATTCCTTACTGGTGTGGCAATAACCAGAATCTTATCAACCTGGTGACCTCACAGGCTTGGCAGAATGTGGTGCACAACAAGATTGAGGAGCGCGGTTTCAAGGTGCTTTCCTATATCTGTATTGATCCACGTACAGTGGCGGTTCGTAAAGGGTTGCTTGACGGTCCCGTCAAAACGCCGGATGACATCAAAGACATCAAGTTCCGGGTTCCGGGCTCAGAGATCCTGCAAAAAGTGTATCGCTTGCTGGGCGCTAACCCAACGCCGGTTGCTTGGGGGGAAACATCCTCTGCTATGCAACAAGGTGTTGCCGATGCACTTGATCCCAGTGTTCAGGCCTTACTTGTGTTTGGTTTCACCGACGTGCTAAACAGCATTTCCACCATTCGATCCGTCGCGGACGCTCAAGTATATACCTGCAACAAGGAATGGTTTGACTCACTTTCTGCCCCGCTTCAGGAAGGAGTGATGCAGGCGTCTGCTACAACGTTCCGAGAGAACCTGGCCAAGGTGCCTGCAGCGCGCGCTTATGCTTACAACCAGATGCGCCAGGCAGGCGTCGAGATTTACAACCCGACAGATGATGAAATTGCACAGTGGCGCGATCGCTGTGGCCATCAGCTGGCGGATTGGGACGAGACCAAGCTAAAGCTTGCCGGTTCTATGGATGTCTTTGAGCAACTACTCGCGGCTACGGAGGAGAGCAATGGCTACTTCGTCGACAGCAACAGCTAAAGTGTCGAAGTGGCGGGCGTTCCGGCTGCGCTGTGACGGAATTGATCGCAAGGCTGAGCGTTGGCTGCTGCTGACATTTTACGCCTTGATCATTCTGACCATTGCCATCGAAGTGTTTCGCCGCTTTGTCATTAACTACTCCTCGCCCTGGGGCGAGGAGGTTGCCCGCTACGCGTTTATATACTTGGCATGGCTGGCTGCAGCGGCAGCGGTAAGAGATCGGGCGCACATCCGTATCGATGTGCTGGTGAATCTGGGTGGCCCGAAAGTGAAGCGCCTTGGTTGGTGGCTAGCAGATATTGCCACCTTGGTATTGGCGGTATGGGCCCTTTGGTTATCGATTGCCCCCATTCTCACGTCGCTGAACTTTGGCTCGATTACTCCCGGTTTGCGAGTATCACAGGCTTTTTTCCTGGCGGCCGTGCCCCTTGGCTTTACCCTGGTGGTATTGCGAGTGGTGCAGTCAATGCTGGCAGATGTTCGCCGTATGAAGCGTGGTGAACCCGTGTTCGATGGACAGAAGCTGTTTGACTGAGGTAGATCGCTATGGAATTTATGTCATATCAACCTGCTGCGGCAGATTTGGGGTGGAGCTTTTTTCTTCCCATTCTAGGGTTGGTCACTTTGATTACATTAGGTGTGCCGATCTGGGTAGCGATTGGGCTAGGGACGCTGGCGGCAATGACCTTCACCGAAGCGTTGCCCTTATCGGTGTTTGGGGCGTCGTTGTTTGAAGGCATCAATGCCTTTGCCTTGATTGCAGTTCCGTTGTTTATCCTGACCGGCGATGCGCTGGTGCGCTCAGGCCTATCGGAAAAGTTACTTAACCTGGCACAGGCCACGGTGGGTGGGTTTCGAAGCGGTATGGGTAGTTCTACGACGCTGGGCTGCGGCTTCTTCGCCTGTATCTCCGGCTCTGATGCGGCAGGTGCTGCTGCTGTTGGGCGCATGACTATCCCTCGGCTGGTTGAAAGAGGGTATCCGCTTCCCGCCGCCTGTGCGCTGGTAGCAGCGGGCGCCTGCACCGGGATTCTGATACCGCCCTCGATTGCTTATATTGTCTTGGGTCTTGTATTGGGTATGCCGGTTTCCACATTATTTCTGGCAGCTATTATCCCCGGTATTCTGGTGATGTTGGCGATCATGATAACCAATGTGATATTGAACCGGATGTATGGCTTTGAAAAAGGACACGAGCGTTTCTCGTTTCAAAACTGGCTAAAAGCTCTCTGGGATGCCAAATGGGCACTGTCTGTTCCTATCGTGATTCTGGGTGGGATTTATTCGGGTATCTTTACGCCGACGGAGGCAGCGTCGATCGCCGTTATCGTTGTTGTGCTGGTGGGTTTTCAGCAAGGCACGCTCAGTTTGAGTGATATTCCCCGAATGCTGGAATCATCGGCACGCGTATGTGGCGTGATTGTGCCCATTATTGCGATTGCCCATCCATTGGCTCAGATGCTTGCCAGCCTGTCCATTCCCCAGACCATGGTCGGCAGTATCACCGGTTTTACCGACTCTCCGGTAGTGATTATTCTGATGATGATCGGTGTCCTGGTCTTAGCAGGCTGCGTGATGGAGGCAACGCCTAATATCGTTATTCTGGCACCGCTTTTACTGCCACTAGCACAGATGGTAGGCATGGATCAGTTCCATTTTGCGATCCTGATGGTTACGACGCTAGGGCTAGGGTTCATTACTCCGCCATTAGGGTTGAATCTCTTCGTAGTGGCAGGGTTAACACGCTGCTCCGTTCTCGCTATCGCACGCTATGCCATTCCCTTTGTGCTCGCCATGCTATCGGTAGCTTTACTGGTCGCGTTTGTGCCTTGGTTGTCGCTCTGGTGGCGGTAATCAAATAACCATCGTGGGATGAATTGATTTGCAACATACCTACAAAATGTAGCGAAAAAAAATTGTAAGCGCTTACAATTTGTAGGGGTAATGCCTGATGTGCCCTTGAATGTCTTGAACGTCTTGTGCACAGGGTCTGAAACGTCAGTAAAAAAACGTTAAGAAAACAAACCAGAGGAATGTAAAAATGGCGATTACTTACTACAAAAAAGCCGATAAAAATGCATCAACTGGGCATGACCAGACACAGGAACTGGTGGCCAGAATGCTTTCTGAAATTGAAGCGGAAGGAGAAAGTAAAGCAAAAGAATATTGTCTGAGCCTGGATAACTGGCAAGGCGATATCGTGGTCAGTCGGGAACAGATTGAGGCCGCAAAAACCAAAGTACCCGAGCAGCTCAAAAAAGATATCGAGTTTGCTTACGAGCGCGTCAGTCGTTTTGCGGTGGCCCAGCGTGACAGTATCCAGGAGTTTGAAACGGAGTTGTCGCCGGGGCTTTTTGCCGGCCAGAAGCTGATCCCGATGGAAACAGCTGGCTGTTACGTACCGGGTGGTCGTTATGCGCACATTGCGTCAGCCATCATGAGCGTGGCCACAGCGAAAGTCGCTGGTGTCAAAAATGTGGTGGCGTGTTCAGTGCCGCGTGATGAGCAGGGGATTCACCCAGCCATTCTTTATGCCATGGACTTGGCCGGAGCGGACACCATCCTGCAGATGGGTGGCGTGCAAGGCATTGCTTCGATGGCTTTTGGTCTTTTCACCGGCAAACCGGCCGATATTCTTGTCGGCCCCGGTAACCGCTTTGTTGCCGAAGCCAAGCGCCAGCTATTTGGCCGCTGCGGTATTGATATGTTTGCTGGCCCTACCGAAATCGGCATCATCGCGGACCACACTGCTGACCCGGATATCGTCGCCGCTGACCTAGTAGGGCAGGCGGAGCATGGCCCAGACTCTCCCGTTTGGCTATTCACCACCTCCAAAGAGCTGGCGGATGAAGTGACGGCGCGTATGCCTGGCCTGATCGAGTCGCTGCCAGAAACCCAGCGTAATGCCGCTGAAGTGGCTTGGCGTGATTATGGCGAGATCATCCTCTGTGATACCCGTGAGGAAATTGTGGAAGTCAGTGACCGGTATGCCTCTGAGCACTTGGAGCTGCAGGTTGAAGACCTTGACTGGTGGGTAGAGCGACTGAACAGTTACGGTTCACTATTTGTGGGTGAAGAAACCACCGTTGCCTTTGGTGACAAGTGTTCAGGTACCAACCATATTTTACCAACCAAGGGCGCTGCTCGTTATACGGGTGGCCTGTCGGCGCAAAAGTTCCTCAAAATCGTCAGCTACCAGCGCCAGAGTCGTGAAGCAACCCGCAGTGTCGCTGCGGCTACGGCACGGCTGTCTCGCTGCGAAGGTATGGAAGGACATGCGCGCACCGGTGATGTTCGTCTGGCTAAGTACTACCCGGACGAGACCTTTGATCTGGTGATCAACGAGGAGGTCTGAGATGCAAGCGGACTTCAGTCTCGATGGCCAAGTGGCGCTAGTAACCGGCGGAAGCAGCGGTCTAGGGCGCGCCATGGCAGAAGCACTGGCGGCGTCAGGTGCCAGGGTGGTGGTTGCTGCTCGAAGGCGCGAGGCGCTGGAAGAGAGTGTCGCGACGATTGAAGCGCAGGGCGGCCAGGCGGCCGCCCTTGTGGCAGATCTTGCCGCGCCAGAAGCGCTCGATGATATTGCTAAGCGTGCCGCCGAACCCTTCGGAGCCGTTACGATTTTGGTCAATGCGGCAGGCGTCAATCTACGCCAACCCATTGACGAGGTTGATCTGGCTTCTTGGCAACTGACGCTGCAGTTGCATCTGGGTACGCCGTTCTTTTTATCCCGTGCGCTGGTACCGGGAATGCGTGAAAAGGGCTATGGACGAATCATCAATCTGGCCTCGCTGCAATCGCAGCGGGCCTTCCCCAACAGTGCGCCTTACGGAGCGGGTAAGGGCGGTATTGTTCAACTGACGCGGGCTATGGCTGAGGCGTGGTCTCAGCATGGCATTAATGCCAACGCGATCGCGCCAGGATTTTTTCCTACGGAGCTTACGGCATCGCTGTTTAACGATTCGGCGGCAGCTGGAAACCTGGCAGAACGAACGGCGATTGGTCGCAATGGCAGCATGGCCGATATCGCTGGTCCAACGGTGTTCCTGGCGTCCCCGGCATCAGGTTATATCACGGGGCAGACACTCTACGTTGATGGCGGATTTACCGCAAAATAACGTGATTCTGTAAGGAGTTGCACTATGCAAGCGCTTTATTATGTTGGCCCGGAACAGGTAGAAATGCGCGAAACCGAGGAATTGCCGTTAGCTGAAGGCGAATCCCGGGTGCGCATTCTGGCAACGGGCATCTGTGGTTCCGATTTGCATGCCTTTCACGGCCATGATGCGCGTCGTCAGCCACCATTAATATTGGGTCACGAAGCGGCGGGTGAGGTGCTGGAAGGCCCTTTGGCTGGCAAAAGAGTAACCATGAATCCACTTATCGTATGTGGGCACTGTGAGTACTGTATTTCCGGGCGCCAGAATCTTTGTGCCAACCGCACCATGATTGGTATGACCCGTCCTGGAAGCTTTGCTGAAACATTGACGATTCCCAGCCATTGCCTGATTGAACTGCCAGATTCACTGTCTGCAGAAGCGGCGGCACTGACAGAGCCGGCTGCCACTGCCTTGCATGGTGTTAACCGGTTAGCACAGTATCTTTCAAGGCCGCTTTCCGAAGCGCGGGTGCTGGTCATTGGCGCGGGTGCGATTGGTTTATTAACGGGGTTGATTCTGCGCCATAAAGGGGTACGTCATCTGCAGCTTGCCGAAACGAACCCCTTGCGTCGAAGCACGGCGGAAGCAGCTGGGCTAAGCACCTTTGATCCGCGTGAAGAAACACCGCCAACGGATAGCTTTGAAGCTGTTTTTGACTGTGTCGGTTCAGCGCCTACCCGGGATATGGCTGCGCGTTTCATCCGACCGGGCGGGGCGATCATGCACTTGGGGTTGCAGGATAATGAAGGTGGGCTGGATACTCGAGCCATCACGCTCAAGGAAGTCGCTTTCCTCGGGGCTTACACCTACACCTCTACTGACTTGCGCGCGACGGTTGATCTGCTGGATTCACAGGCACTTGGCCCGCTTTCATGGGTCGAAGTCCGCCAGCTTGAACAGGGCGCTTCCGCTTTTGCTGATCTTGTTGCCGGTCGTACGCCTGCGGCCAAGATCATTCTGACGCCTTGAGGCTAAACCACCGTGACGGCTGACATATAGCTGCGCCGGGTAAGGCTCACAACGACAATACATACTGCCTGAAGTGGCACTGGGTGATTGCGTTAGGTTGAACGCCAACCTCGTGCCAGTGACATGCCTTTGGCTAGGCATGACAGGAAAAGGAGAGTTGGCAAATGAAGCCACCTATATTCACAACACCAGAAGAAGGCTGGTTGGCGCGCCTGACGGATCGGCTGGGCAGTTATCGCAAGATTGGTCGCGGGCTGCTGGTGTGTTTCATGATTGCGCTGGCGACCACCTTTATTGCTGACCATTACGGGGGGCCAACACTTCTGTACGCCTTGCTGTTTGGAATGTCGCTACACTTTCTGAGCGATGAGGGACTTTGCCGAGAGGGCATTGAATTTGCTGCTCGAACGGTACTGCGTCTTGGTGTGGCTTTGCTGGGTGCGCGGATGACGTTTGATCAGGTCGGTGAGCTAGGCATCGGGCCTGTACTCACCGTCATCGGATCGGTAGCCATCGTCATCCTGTCAGGGGCGGTGCTTGCCAGAATGCTAGGCTTACAGCGTGATCTTGGCTTACTGACGGGGGGGGCGGTTGCTATCTGTGGTGCCTCTGCGGCGTTAGCGTTGTCGGCGGCGATGCCACGTCATGAGAACAGCGAGCGCAACACCATTCTGACGGTGGTCGGCGTGACCACGCTGTCCACGGTTGCCATGGTGATTTACCCTTTGATTGCGGGCGTCTTGGCACTCACCAATACGCAGGCAGGCATTTTCCTGGGCGGTACTATCCACGATGTCGCTCAAGTGGTGGGGGCGGGTTACATGATCTCTGAGGAAACGGGAGATACCTCAACACTGGTCAAGTTGGTCCGCGTTGCCATGCTGGTGCCTGCTGTCATGGTGTTCATGTGGCTTTTCCGGGCGTCACGCCGAGCAGAGAGTGGCGCGAGCAAGGTGCCCATGTTGCCGGGATTTCTGGTGGGCTTTGTGGTGCTGGTGGTGATTAACAGCCTTGGGTTGATCCCTGAAGTAGTGAATGACGGGATGTCGACATTGTCCCGCTGGTGTCTAGTCACGGCTATTGCAGCCCTGGGTATCAAAACCTCTTTCCAGAAGCTTGCCGTCGTTGGATGGAAACCGGTGATATTAATGGTCTTGGAAACGCTTTTATTGCTGGCCATTGTACTAGGGGTGGTGCTTTTTGGCGGTCTAGGAACTTAGTAATTTTAAGGTATTTTATATTTACTAATATTTTGGAGATCCAACGTGAAGATTGGCGCACCGAAAGAGACAGCTCAAGGAGAAGCGCGTGTAGCGCTGACACCTGAGAGCGCAACACAGCTCCAAAAGCTGGGCCATGAATGCCTGGTGGAAGCCGGCGCGGGGGTTGCCGCGGGCTTTAATGACGACACGTATCGCGACGCGGGTGTCAGCGTTGTGGAAAGCGCGGAAGCGTTGTGGCGTGATGCGGACGTGGTGATTAAAGTCCGTGAACCTTCGGAAAAAGAGGCTCACTACCTGCGGGAAGGCCAGACGCTGATTGCATTCTTCTGGCCGGCACAAAACGACGCGCTGTTGGAAACCTGTAAAGCGCAGGGCGCGTCGGTTATTGCGATGGACATGGTGCCGCGTATTTCCAGAGCGCAAAAAATGGACGCGCTCTCCTCAATGGCTAACATTGCGGGCTACCGTGCGGTGATTGAGGCTGGCAATAACTTTGGCCGCTTCTTTACTGGTCAGGTCACGGCCGCGGGTAAAGTCCCCCCAGCCAAGGTGCTGGTGATTGGCGCAGGTGTAGCGGGCTTGGCGGCGATTGGTACCGCGACGAGCCTGGGCGCTGTGGTACGTGCGTTTGATGTGCGCCCCGAAGTGTCCGAGCAGATTGAATCCATGGGCGCTGAATTCCTGTTCCTCGATTTTGAAGACAGTCAGGACGGTTCGGAAAGCGGTGGCTATGCGTCACCTTCCAGCCCAGAGTTTCGCGAGAAGCAGCTAGCATGTTTCCGCGAACAAGCGCCGGATGTCGACATCGTCATCACCACGGCACTCATTCCAGGCAGGCCCGCGCCGAAGCTGTGGCTAGAAGATATGGTCGCGGCCATGAAGCCGGGCTCAGTGATTATCGACTTAGCCGCTGAAAAAGGCGGTAACTGCGATTTAACCAAGCCTGATGAACGTGTTGTCAGTGATAACGGCGTGGTGGTGGTTGGCTACACCGACTTCCCCTCACGCATGGCTACCCAAGCGTCGCTGCTGTACGCCACCAACATCCGCCACATGCTGACCGATCTCACCCCAGAGAAAGACGGTGTCATCCATCACAATATGGAAGACGACGTGATTCGCGGTGCCACGGTCACGCACCAGGGCGAAATTACCTTCCCACCGCCGCCCCCGAAAGTGAAAGCGATCGCCGCGGCGAAGCCGAAGAAAAAAGAGAAAGCACCAACGCCTGAAGAGAAAAAAGCCGCTGAACTGGCCACGTTTAAAGCTCAAACCAAACGGCAAGCTGGCTTGCTCGCGGTGGGTGGCGTGCTAATGCTGCTGTTAGGCCAAATAGCGCCCGCCTCATTTATGCAGCACTTCATCGTATTTGTGTTGGCGTGCTTCATTGGCTTCCAGGTAATTTGGAAGGTGAGTCATTCGCTGCATACGCCCCTAATGGCGGTTACCAATGCCATTTCGGGCATCATTATCTTAGGCGCCATTTTGCAAATCGGCTCAGGCAGTAGCGTCGTTATCGTGCTGGCTGCTATTTCGGTACTGATTGCGTCGATTAACATCGTGGGTGGCTTCCTGGTGACACGCCGGATGCTCGCCATGTTCCAAAAATCCTAAGCGGCGGAGAAACGATATGTTAGGACAAGGATTCGTATCTGCCGCGGCAATTGCGGCAAGTGTGTTATTTATTTTATCGCTAGGCGGGCTGAGTAATCAGGAAAAAGCCAAACGAGCCGTGTGGTACGGCATTATCGGTATGGCCGTGGCGGTGTTCTTTACCTCCCTCGGGCCTGGTATCGGTGGCTACTGGTGGCTGATTCCAGCGATGCTGATCGGTGCTGGGATTGGCGTCTATGTCGCCGGCAAGGTCGAAATGACCGAAATGCCTCAGTTGGTAGCGGCGCTTCATAGTTTTGTGGGCTTAGCAGCGGTATTGGTTGCCTGGAGCGCCGATTTAGAGCGCCGCCGGGTACTGGCAGCACAAGCCGCCGACGGCGCGATGCAAGAGTTTTCAGCGTTTGCCGCGTTGGTCGCTACAAAAGCCCCAGATGAGCTGACTTTTTTACAAATAGAAGTCGTGTTCGCCATTTTCATTGGTGCGGTGACCTTTACCGGCTCGGTGGTAGCATTCGGTAAGCTGGCAGGCAAAGTGGATGGCAAACCTCGCCAGCTGCCGGGTGGGCATATGCTCAACGCCGGTGCGGCGGTGCTTTCGCTGCTGCTCGCGATTATGTACCTCAATGGCGCAGGCTTCTGGACATTGATCGTGCTAGCGGCACTGTCGTTATTTATCGGCTATCACCTGATTATGGGCATCGGCGGTGCGGATATGCCGGTCGTGGTATCGATGCTCAATAGCTACTCCGGCTGGGCCGCCGCGGCGATTGGCTTCACGCTTTCCAACGACCTGTTGATTGTGACCGGCGCGCTGGTGGGTTCTTCAGGGGCCATCCTTTCTTACATTATGTGTAAGGCAATGAACCGCAACTTTATCAACGTGATTTTGGGTGGCTTCGGCGGCACCCAAGGGCCGGCGGCTGAGATTGAAGGCGAGCAAATCGCAATCGATGCCGGCGGTGTGGCCAGTGCCTTAAACGATGCGGATAGCGTGATTATTGTGCCGGGTTACGGCATGGCGGTGGCGCAAGCGCAAAGTGCAGTAAGTGATCTGGTGCGCAAACTGCGAGCCTCCGGTAAAAATGTTCGCTTTGGTATTCACCCAGTGGCGGGGCGTCTGCCCGGGCACATGAACGTGCTGCTGGCGGAAGCGAAAGTCCCCTACGATATCGTACTGGAAATGGACGAGATCAATGACGATTTCCCCAAGACTGACGTGGTGATCGTGATTGGTTCCAACGACATTGTGAACCCTTCTGCCGAGGAAGACCCCAATAGCCCTATCGCCGG
>NZ_RZHG01000025.1 GCF_003989795.1 Vreelandella andesensis | reverse complement strand
TACATGCAGGCCCTGCGGTACGCATGTTGGCTCGTGAACTTGGCGTTGACCTTGGCCTTGTTAAGCCTAGCGGCCCGAAAGACCGTGTGCTGAAAGAAGATGTGCAAGCCTATGTGAAGCAGGCCATTGCTAACCAGGGTAAAGCACAAACCGCGGCTGCCCCTGCGGCGAGTGGGGGGGCGGGCATTCCTGCGATACCAGAGGTCGATTTCAGCCAGTTTGGTGAGATCGAAGAGAAGCCGATGGGCCGCCTGCTCAAAATGGGCGCAACTAATCTGCATCGTAGCTGGCTCAACGTGCCCCACGTGACGCAGTTTGACGAAGCCGATATCACCGAGCTTGAGAGCTTCCGCAAAGCTATGAAGGCCGAGGTCGAAGCCCAAGGGGCCAAGCTGACACCATTGCCGTTCATGGTTAAGGCCTGCGCCTTTGCACTGCGCAAGTTCCCTCAGTTCAACGTCAGCCTGAAGGGCGACGGCGAAACGCTGGTGTGGAAAAACTATGTGCACATTGGGATTGCCGTGGATACGCCGGATGGTTTGATGGTGCCGGTGGTGCGTAACGCCGATAAAAAATCCTTGATTGAGATTGCTAAGGAGATGGCGGAGCTAGGTAAAAAAGCGCAAACCAAGAAGCTAAAGCGTGATGAAATGACCGGTGGCTGCTTTACCATTACGAGCCTTGGCTCAATTGGTGGTACGGCGTTTACGCCAATCGTTAACGCGCCAGAAGTGGCGATCCTGGGGGTGTCGAAAGCGCAGATGAAACCGGTGTGGGATGGCAGTACTTTCCAGCCGCGTTTGATGATGCCGCTGTCGCTCTCCTACGACCACCGTGCGATTAACGGTGCGGATGCCGCCCGCTTTACGGCCTTCCTGGCTGATTTGCTGACGGATATTCGGCGGTTACTGCTGTAATCGCTTCTGAGTAAGCCACAAGCGGCGCCCATTGGGCGCCGCTTGTTTTGTGCCTTAATGTGAAGGATTAATAACTATGACGCCTTGGCAGATTTACCACCCAAAATAGTCATCAAATCGTCGTTTTCTGGCTCTTGAGACGACAGCACCAACAACGATTCTAGGCTATTAAGGTGGGTAAATAAGGCCTGCTTAGCCGCCTCTGCATCTCCGCTCGCCAAGTGTGCAAGCAGGGTCGCGTGATCTCCTTCCAGGTAACAGGAAGACAAACCTGGACGTTTGTAAAGAGCGATAACAATCGACGTTCGCAAGACGAGATCCGTCAGCATCGCGCCCAAGATACGATTAGGGGCGCGCTGAGCCAGTAAATGGTGAATATTGAGGGAGTGTTCAATGCGTGACGGTTCGTCACTGTTTTCAAACGCCTGCTTTTCAAGGGCAACCTGTTTCTCTAATGCCTTGTAAGTCGCCGCTTCTAGCTTACCCGCTAGCAGTGAGACAATCTCACCTTCCACCAACCTACGCGCGGAAAACGTTTCCCGCGTTTCGTCAATCGAAGGCGCCCTAACGCGGGCAACTTGATTCGGCCGTTGGTCGATCACATGCTCAGCATCAAGCCTTGTTAACGCTTTACGCACCACTGAACGGCTGACCCCAAATACATCGCCGATGGTGACTTCAGGCAGTTTTGTATTCGGTGCCAGTCGCTGCATCAGCACTGCAGACCGGATGTGTTCAACAATATCTTGATCGCTAACGCGACCTTCTTTGGTTTTGGTAAAACTTTTCTTGTGCCAGCCGAGGGTCATGGCCTAACTCTCTAAAGAACCTCGTTGAAACTTATCATGTTTACCCCTTTAACAACCACTCGGGACCACGCCTTATCTGGAGAATTGTCAGTTTAAACCGGCATAACGATTGCTTTACGATGGGTTGGGAAGAATAAGAATCGCTCGGAAATCGTTGACATTGGTTCGGGTTGGGCCTGTTACCACTAGGTTGCCCAACGCCTCAAAGAAACGGTAGGCATCGTTACGAGCGAGATAATCCTGCGCAGAAAGCGGAAATGCCTTAGCCCGTTGCCAGCACTCAGGCCCAATTAACGCGCCTGCGTTATCTTCAGAGCCATCGATTCCATCGGTATCAATGGCAATCGCATAAATGCCATCACACCCTTTCAGCGTATCGAAAAGACCCAGCAGGTACTCAACGTTGCGCCCTCCCCGACCATTGCCACGAACGGTGACGCTGGTTTCACCACCTGACAGCACCAGCAACGGGTGGGTAATCTCAGACTGCAACTTGCACGCCATACGGCCTTGGGCAATGCCTAACTCTCTTGCTTCGCCTTCCAGGTCGTCACCTAACACTCTTACCTCTAGGCCACTTTCTTCTGCGCTAAGTTGAGCAGCTTTTAATGCATCCCGCGCACGAGCAAGGATGATCGATTTATCCCGCGCAAATCCTTGGTTCCAGGTTTGTGGTGCACGGTGATCAGCCATTAAGTGGCGGCTCACCTGTTCAGGCACATCAATGTCATGACGATGTAAAATTTCCAACGCATCTAACGACGTGGTGTTATCCGGCAGCGTCGGGCCAGAAGCAATTAATGAAGGGACATCACCAGGAACATCCGAAATAAGCAGCGTCACTACCTGCGCTGGGTGCGCAGCAGTGGCCAACCGACCGCCCTTAATCGCCGATAAATGGCGTCTGACGGTATTAATTTCACGGATCGGTGCACCACACCGAAGCAGCGCCTTATTGAGTGCCTGTTTGTCTGCTAGCGAAATGCCGTCTGCTGGCAGTGTCATTAACGCGGAGCCGCCTCCGGAGATAAGCGCTATCACTTGATCGTCTTCACCCAGGTCTTTCACTTCTTCAAGCATGCGTTTAGCGGCTTGTTCACCCAGCGCATCAGGCATTGGATGGGAGGCTTCCAGCACATCGATATAGCGGCATGCTGCACCGTGCTGGTAACGGGTCACCACCACGCCGGTTAAGTCGACCTCTTCGCCTGCATCACGGGCGCGCTTCTCCCACGCTAACTCTAACGCGCGCGCCATCGCGGCGGCTGCCTTGCCCGCGCCCACAACGACGGTTCGCCCTGGCGGTTTTTCAGGCAGTTGAGCGTTTAATAGGCTATCTGGATGTACAGCGGCAATAGCCGTTTCGGCCAATTGAATCAGCCACTGGCGGGTCGCCTCTTCACTGGTAAAAGGCGCCAAGCGAACACAGGAATTCATCAAAAGACTCCTCGGACAGGGATAAGGAAAAAGTCTCAGAAAATGGACTCAGAAAATGGACTCAGAAAATGGACTCAGAAAGGAGCTCAATGGCAGGCCAACAGACGCTGGCCTGCCTGGAAAAAGCGCGTTATTGGCCGACCTCATGGTCTGCCAGCTTTTCTAAGGCGCGCACAATACCTGCATGATCCCAATCCTCGCCGCCATTGGCGGCGCACGCTTGGAACAACTGTTGTGCATTGGCCGTGCCTGGCAGTGACAGGTTTAGCGTTCTGGCTCCCTCTAGCGCCAAGTTAAGATCTTTCTGGTGAAGGCGAACGCGGAACCCAGGCTCAAAGGTGCGCTTGATCATTCGCTCGCCATGAACATCCAGAATTTTTGATTGGGCTAAACCGCCCATCAATGATTCACGCACTTTAGCGACATCCGCGCCTGCTTTAGAGGCAAACAGTAGCCCTTCTGCCACCGCTTCAATCGTCAGCGCTACGACAATCTGATTGGCCACTTTACAGGTCTGACCGGCACCATGGCCGCCAATGTGGGTAATCGTCTTCCCAACAACCTCCAGGTAAGGCTTGGCCCGCTCAAACCCCTCCGTTGTTGCGCCTACCATAATGGTAAGGGCAGCGTTGATCGCACCACCTTCACCACCGGAAACCGGCGCATCAACAAACTCCCCGCCAGCATCGGTAATCTGCTTGGCAAATGCCTGGGTCTGCATCGGCGCAATCGAGCTCATATCGATTACCAGGGTGCCGGGGGTCAGACCTTCAATCACGCCGTCTTCACCAAATAAAACGCTTTCGACATCGGGCGTGTCGGGCACCATGGTGATAATGACGTCAGACGCTTCTGCGACCGCTTTCGGTGAAGCCACTTCACTCATGCCTTTTTCGGCAAGCGCGGCATCCAAGGTGCCGCGTTTAACGGTTACCAAGGTGTGGCCAGCGTCGAGTAGGTGACCTGCCATAGGGCGGCCCATAATGCCTAAACCAATAAAACCGATTTTACTCATCATTGTTCTCCATTCGCGTTTTTCCGAAACCAACCTAAACCTTCGACTGTCGTGGCCTTGGGCTTGTACTCGCAGCCGATCCAGCCGTCATAGCCAAGCTGCTGTAGGTGGTTAAACAAGAAGGGGTAGTTGATCTCGCCTGTACCTGGCTCATGGCGTCCTGGGTTATCCGCCAACTGCACGTGAGCAATGCGGGCAAAATGCTTTTCCATGGTGGGCGCAAGATCGCCCTCCATGATTTGCATGTGATAGATGTCGTACTGCAGCTTCAAGTTATCGCTGCCGACTTCGTCAAAAAGGGCCAACGCCTGCTCGGTGCGATTAAGAAAAAAGCCAGGAATGTCACGGGTGTTAATAGGCTCGGCAAGCAACAAAATACCCGCTGCTTTAAGTTTTTCAGCCGCGTAACGTAGGTTTTCAACCAAGGTGCGGTGAGCATCAGCATCGCTAACACCGTCGGGCTGAATACCAGCAAGGCAGTTCACCTGCTTGCATTCAAGCGCGGTGGCATAGTCGATCGCTTTATCCACGCCAGCGCGAAACTCATCTACGCGATCTGGGTGACAGGCAATGCCTCGCTCGCCTGCTCCCCAGTCGCCCGCAGGCAAATTGTGCAGCACTTGGGTTAGCCGATTCGCGTCCAAACGCTGTTTGATATCAGTTGCCGCGTAGTCATAGGGAAAAAGATATTCAACCCCTTGAAAGCCCGCCTTTGCGGCGGCTTCAAAGCGATCAAGAAAGTCGACTTCAGTGAACAGCATACTGAGATTTGCGGCAAACTTAGCCATGGTGGTCTCCTAGCGTTTTATCGTCTTAATAATGACTTCAGCGACTTGCCTGGAAGCACCTCGGTGCATTACGTCAGGCTGGCAATCGAGCTCGGTGCATCGGTAAGGTTTTCAGCTAACGCTTCGAACTCATTAACCCCATCAAGATCGGTGCCCATCGAGATATTGGTAACGCGCTCTAGAATGATTTCCACCACGACCGGCACGCGGTATTGGCGCATCAACTCACGCGCTTTCTCTAACGCAGGTGCGATCTCGTCCGGCGTAGTGACACGCAACGCTTTACAACCAAGCCCTTCAGCAACCGATACGTGATCGACGCCATATTCAGCGAGCTCCGCTTCCTCGTCGGTGTAATTAATGTTCTTGAACGAGAGCTGTACGCAGTAATCCATGTCGAAACCCCGCTGGGCCTGACGAATCAAACCTAGGTAGGAGTTGTTCACCAAAACGTGGATATACGGCAAATTAAACTGCGCCCCTACCGCCAGCTCTTCCACCATAAATTGGAAGTCGTAATCGCCAGACAGTGCAACCACTTCGGCGTCAGGGTCGGCGCGGCAAACACCCAGTGCAGCTGGCACTGTCCAGCCTAGCGGCCCGGCTTGACCACAGTTAATCCAGTGCCGGGGTTTGTACACGTGCAGGAACTGAGCGCCGGCAATTTGGGAGAGGCCGATTGTGCTGATATAGCGGGCATTTTTACCAAACACCTTGTTCATCTCTTCGTAAACACGCTGGGGTTTCACCGGCACATTATCGAAGTGAGTTTTGCGCAGTAGCGTGCGTTTACGCTCCTGACACTCTTGTGCCCAGGCACTGCGGTTTTTAAGCTGCCCGTTGGCCTTCATTTCACGCGCAACGTCGATAAACATGTTTAGAGCAAGCTTTGCGTCAGACACAATGCCGTAGTCAGGCCCGAAAATGCGGCCTATTTGGGTTGGCTCGATATCAACGTGAACAAACTTTCTATCTTTTGTATAGGTTTCCACATTACCCGTGTGACGGTTGGCCCAACGATTACCAATCCCCATGACGAAGTCGGAAGCTAGCATGGTCGCATTGCCGTAACGGTGAGACGTTTGCAACCCCACCATGCCCGCCATCAGCGGGTGGTCATCAGGGATTGTTCCCCACCCCATCAACGTTGGGATCACCGGCACGCCGGTTAGCTCAGCAAATTCAACTAGCTGCTCGGCAGCATCGGCGTTGATGATGCCACCGCCAGCAACAATCAGTGGCTTATCCGCTTCGTTAAGCATCGTCAGTGCTTTTTCAATTTGGGCACGGGATGCTGAGGGCTTATACGCCGGAAGTGATTCGTAAGTGTCCGGGTCGAAGTCGATTTCACTCATCTGCACATCGATAGGCAGATCGATCAATACCGGCCCAGGGCGGCTAGAACGCATCATCTGAAAGGCTTTCTGAAACGCGCGCGGCACCTGGGCAGGCTCCATCACCGTGACGGACCATTTGGTTACCGGGCCAGCAATCGTTTGAATGTCGACGGCTTGGAAGTCTTCTTTATGCATCTTGGCGCGCGGAGCTTGGCCAGTAATACATAAAATAGGTATTGAATCCGCGCTTGCGGAATACAGGCCCGTGATCATGTCCGTGCCCGCTGGGCCAGACGTACCGATACACACACCAATATTGCCCGCAGTTGTGCGGGTATACCCTTCCGCCATGTGCGAGGCACCTTCCACGTGGCGTGCTAACACATGATCCACGCCTCCTACTTTGCGCATTGCAGCGTAGAAAGGGTTGATCGCAGCACCTGGCACACCAAAGGCAACATCAACACCTTCTTTTTTTAGAACGTGAATGGCGGCTTCTGCAGCTGTCATTTTAGCCATCACAACTTCTCCTCGAAGATTGAATACATTTAGTATTCTTTTTGTATTTAGTTTTGTATACGAGACAATATTCAAAGTATGCGCCCCGGCAAAGACTGTCAATAATTAATAGAAAATATTTCTATAAAAAACACCAGACACACAAAAAATCATTTAAAAACAATTTTTTAGCAAACATATATTTTTGAATATCAGTACGGATAGCAGAAGCAATAGCGGTACTGATGAGAGGCTAGTTGGTACTAGTTATGTTGCAGACAGGCATACCAAACGGGCCGGCGTATTTACATCCAGCCCTTATAGGGAAGAAAACGTTGCAGAGCTAACTCAGCGCACAGATTGCTATTGCCGCCTGCTACCCCTGGTCATCGATGTTCGCTCCAAGATCTTAACCATGCCCTAACATGCTAGATATGGTTCTCGCAGCCTTTGCCACCTGAGCTTGCAGCTCGGCTCGCTCTTCCTCGGCAAACTCATGAACAGGCACCATGATGCTGACGACGCCCTCCACTACTCCGTCGTGGTTATAGAGAGATTCAAACGCCTTTTTAGAAAGGTCTGCCCAGACCAGCCAACACGTCGGCGGCTAATACTAATGGGTATGCAGTAATAAACATGCGTTGAGAAACTCAGCAAAAACAGCCGCTATCACCGCTAGTGTGCGAGTAAAGCGCTAGCACTAAAAAGTGCTAGCTGCTGTCGTTGCAACGAGCGAGCTTGTTACTCGGACCACGCTTCAATCAATGCACGCTCTTCGTCTGTCATGTTGGTCATATTTCCAAGAGGCATGTATCCACTGGCGACCACCTGTTGAATGCTCTCTTTGTGATGCAAAATTTGATTAAGGTTATCGTAGGCAAAGCCAGCGGGAGGTGCAGAGAAACCGGGCTGCGTTGGCGACTGGGCATGGCATGCAACACAGCGCTGTTCAATGACCGTTTGCACATCAGCAATATCTGGCCCACTTTCTGTCGCGGAATTAGCCTGTTGAGTGCTCGGCATCCCTATCCAGAACGCCACCATAATCAAGAGAACACCTGCCACAGGATAACCAGGCTGTATTTTCCCCGCATGCATCAACACGAAGTACTGACGAATTAACGCACCCGCAAAAATCAGCAGCGCCATGATCACCCAGGCATAGGCATGTGAGTAGGCGAAAGAGTAATGATTGCTAATCATTAATAAGACGACAGGAAGCGTAAAGTACGTGTTGTGTACCGAGCGCTGCTTACCACGTTTGCCATCTAACGGATTCGGCGTTTCACCTGCTTTCATCGCCTTAACAATACGGCGCTGCCCAGGGATAATCCAAAAGAACACGTTGGCCGACATCGCTGTTGCCATAACAGCGCCGGTTAATAGAAATGCGGCACGCCCTGAGAACATCTGAGTGCTCAGATACGCCACCACCACCATCATGATCGCAACACCAATACTTAGTAGGCCGTCGCGCTCCATGTTAGGGCTGATGCGCTTACACATTTCGTTGTAAACCACCCAGCCCAATAACAAGAAAGTCAGCGCCAACACATTGGCCTGCCAGCCTGTCATATGGGCGGCCCACTCCCAGTTACTGTTGGGATTAACCAAATAGAAATCAGGGTTCACCATATATAGGATGATGAATAAGGCAAAGCCAGACAGCCAGGTGGTATATGCCTTCCAGAAAGACCAGTGGAGATCATCAGGCAGCTTTTCCGGGCTGGTGGCATATTTCTGATTATGATAAAAGCCGCCGCCATGCACCGCCCACATTTCACCAAACACCCCTTTTTTGCGGCAGTTTTCATCTTTAGGGGTTTTTAAGCCGTTATCTAGCATGACAAAGTAAATGGACTCGCCAATCCAGGCGATCGCGGCAATAACGTGTAGCCAGCGAAGCATAAAATTCGAAAATTCAATAAGATAGGACAGCATATTGGCTTTCTCGCCTCGTTTGTTTGTTGTTAGTCGGCAGCGTTAGTTTTTTATCAGGGATTATTTAGCTGCCGCGGTACGTCGAGTAAGCGTAGGGTGATACCAGTAAAGGCACGTGATAGTGCTGCGTGGCGTCATTGACCCCGAAGCGAAGCGGTATCACGTTTAAGAAGGCAGGCTCACTATCATTGACTACCCTGCCTTTCCCAACCCGGCCACCACAGCTTGCGAAGTAATCTCCTGCATAAAATTCCAATTCATACTCCCCTTCTTGTAATTCAGCGCCCTCTAACAAGGGGTGGTCGCAGCGGCCGTCATCGTTGGTGATTATCGTTTTAAGAAATCTGCGTTCGCCATTAAGAACACGATATAGATCGATTTTGACGCCCTCACCTGGGCAGCCGTGGGCAGTATCTAAAACATGAGTCGTCACGTAACCCATTGGTTTCTCCTATACTTTCTCTGTGTAACTACTGCTGTTGCTGTGTCTTTTCCATATGTTCCTGCTAACAGAAAGGCGTTAACAAGCAGGTCTGAAAATACACAACCCAAATCTAATGACGACATTTTTATATAAAATATATATACATTTCAAAGTATTTTTGTATACATTTTCCCAAGCAGCTCTTTTTTCACCATCTAGCCCTCTAGCTTGGGCGCCACACCAACTGACCAGGCCTCTTTTTCCAAACGACGAACAGGCTTGGCATGCTCGAGCTTTTATTCACGCTATTTATCGTGTTGAAAAGCGGTATTAGCCAAAGAGATAAGCATAAATAGGGCAAAATTATTTATTTTCACAAGTTTTTTTGTGTACAGTAAGAACCTTAATAATGAACAATAATTTTCAATCATTGAATACAATAACAAAGGAGAGTCTCATGAGTGACGCAATAGCCTCGTCGGAAGAACGAGCGCGAATAGATGGGAAGAACACCTCCCTCTTTGATTTCTATGGAAAACCTAAATTTTTAAAGGTGCTACCGCTGTCTCTTCAACACCTGCTAGCGATGATTGCTGGCGTGATAACACCGCCTATTATTGTGGCCGGGGTGGTGGGTGCGAGCGTAGAAGAAAAGCTTCTGCTTATTCAGATAGCGGTGCTGGCGTCAGGTGTCTGCACCGTGTTCCACCTATATGGCGCATGGAAATTTGGTGCGCGCTTACCTGCCATTTTTGGTGTCGGCTTTGCCTACGTACCGACGCTTGTGGCGGTTGGCGCTCAGTACGGGATTGAAGGGATTCTTGGTGCCCAGTTAATTGGCGGTATGACCATGGTTGTGGTGGGCTATTTCATTCAATATATCCGGCATCTATTTCCACCTGTTGTGGCGGGCACCGTGGTATTGGTCATCGGTTTATCGCTATACGACATCGCAATCCGCTATATGGCGGGTAGTGGAAACGTCAATGCTGCTAATTTCGGCGATCCAATTAACTGGATAGTTGCCGTTGTTACGCTACTCACGGTTTTAATGGCTGCTCAATTTGGTAAGGGGGTGATTAAGCTCTCTGCCATTATTGTAGGCATTGTCGTGGGCTATTTACTTTCTCTAGCCCTGGGCATCGTCAGTTTCGACAACGTCGCTAATGCATCTTGGATTGCCATTCCTAAAGTAATGCCCTTTGAAATGGAGTTTCACACAGCCGCCATCGCTTCAATGGTGGTGATCTGTGTTATCAACTCTGTTCAGACCATTGGTGATTTATCGGCCACGACCGTTGGCGGCATGAACCGTGAGCTAAAAACAAAAGAGCTCACCGGTGGCCTGCTTGGTAATGGCTTGACGACGACTATCAGCTCGTTTTTTGGTGCCTTACCCACGTCCACGTTCAGCCAGAATGTGGGCATTGTTGCAATGACCAAAGTCATTAGCCGTTATGTACTGGCACTAGCGGGCATCTTTATGAT
This sequence comes from Vreelandella andesensis, assembly GCF_003989795.1. GTDB lineage: Bacteria > Pseudomonadota > Gammaproteobacteria > Pseudomonadales > Halomonadaceae > Vreelandella > Vreelandella andesensis. Next base: position 18,278 of record NZ_RZHG01000025.1, on the reverse strand, counting down.
TCTGGCAGGTCTTAGTCCGAAATTCGGCGCGATGATCACAACAATCCCTTACCCCGTTTTGGGTGGCGCAACGATTACTGTGTTTGGCATGATCACGATGACCGGTATTCAGTTGCTGGTTAAAGATGAGATGTCTGCGCGCAATATGACAATCGTCGGGCTTTCCCTGGCACTAAGCTTAGGTATCGCTGCTGAGCCAGCAGCCATTGAGCAGTTTCCTGCAGTATTAAGAGACCTTATTGGCGGTGCGCCCATCGTCGTCGCCGCCATTACGGCTTTCACCCTGAATATCCTATTACCTAAAAAGTCCCTTTCAGATGAGGCTATGGAAAGGGAGAAAATTGCTAACGAAGACAAAGATACTGAGGAATCCAAAAGCCAAGGTGATAACCTTAGACAACGCAGTATTCATGCTGACTAATGACGTATTAATTAGCAAAAAAAACATCATTTAATAAACCATAGCTGTTGCTTTAGAACTGCCGCCAGACCGGCAGTTCTATTTTTTCATTGCAGCATACCGTAACGATATTAATGGAGTGACAGATGCACCGCTAAAACCGAATACTTTCAGCATGCCGTTAGAGGCAATAGCAACCGTGCGCCATAGCAGTGAGAAGAGCTTAGCTGATACACAAGAAATTGTACTAGGCAACCAGGACCTTGACCGAACGACAGTTGACGCATAAATACCCGTGATTTTCGACCACACAGAGCGCAAGGGGGTTTATTCATTTAAGCTAGGTCTCTTGATGCAGCAGCTACCCGCAAAAGGAAACCCAATGACGACGTTAAGCAAAACCAAATTAAGCTTTTACCGTCGCCTGTATGTCGCCCATTTAATTGAGCAAGGCGTAGCAAGCGTACCTGCGTTAATCGAGGCGACCGGAATGCCACGCCGTACAGCGCAAGACACTATCACCTCGCTTGCGGAGCTGGACATCGAGTGTGTGTTCCAGAAAAGCGAAGGCGAACGCCATAATATCGGCCACTATCAGATACGTGACTGGGGTGCGATAGATCCTCGCTGGGTCTCAACTCATGCGGATCGGTTAAAGCGCTCTCTTGGTTACACTTAGAAAACCTGACTTATTGATCCAATTCTGACCATGCTAATCGCGCCGTGTTAAGCGTCACACTGAGTGAGCTTATCGCCATGGCGATTACTGCTATCAACGGTGGTATGGCCATGATCACCACCACGCCGAGTGCCAGGGTGTTGTAGAGCGCCGAGAAGAATAGATTTTGCCCCATAATGCGCCGCGTGCGCTTTGCAATGCTGAGCAGTTTTACTACCCCGCTTATCCCTGGCGTCATTAGTTGGGCGGATGCTCCCTCGCGGGCAGGCTCGCTGGCACTCAGTGGGGCAATGCCAACATCTGCCGCCGCTAAGCTTAACGTATCATTTAGGCCATCTCCCACAAACAGCGTTGGTGATGGCAGCGCCTGCAAGAGCCGTGCTTTAGCTTCTGGCGAGCGCTGGGCATAACAAGCTTCGCGGGGAAGCCCAACACGCTCGCCTAGCCAGCTCACCGCACCCTGTCGATCACCGCTGATCATCGCGACCAGATAACCTGACGCTAGCAGGTGTTTCACGCTTGGTTCTGCATCGTCTACGGGCTGATCGGTAAGGTAAAGCGTCGCCAGCCAGCCAGATTCATCTGCCAACATGACCTGAGAAGCAAACGACAGCGCGGCATCTTCCGCCTGGGAAGGAACGATAATATGCTGGCGAGACAGCCAACTAGCGCTTCCCACCATTAGCCATTCGCCGCTCGTGAGCCGCACTCGTCGCCCTTCCCCAGGGAACTCTTCAACGCCAATCTTTAGCGGTGAACGCTGTTGATCTTGGCCGCCTGACCAACGCGCCAATGCTTGTGCCAACGGATGTTCGCTTCCAGAAACGGCACTTGTTAGCTTGTGCTGTAACGTGTTTTCATCAATGCCATCCCGTGCTTGCCAGTGAAGTACCGCGTGGCTGCCCGTCGTTAAGGTACCGGTTTTATCCAGCACCACTGAACGAATGCGCGCTAAGGTTTCGAGGGCGGCAGGGTCGCGCAGTACGATACCTTGCTGCATAGCCTGACCGCTACCCGCAAGACTCGCCAACGGCACTGCCAGCCCAACGGCGCAGGGGCATGCCACCACAAGTACTGAGAGAGCCCGCACCAACGCATTCTCCCAGCCCACTCCAAATAGCAGCGCCCCGAACAACGTGACTAACGAGAGCAATAGTGCTAACGGGCTTAACCAAGCGGCAAAACGATCAGCTAGTTTCTGCAGCTCACCTTTTTGAGCCTGATAGCGACGCATTTCATCACGCAGTCGGTCCAATCGGCGTTTACCAACCTCGGCGGTGACCTGCATTACCAGAGGCGTTGCGCCTAGGTAGCGATAGCCAGCGTACACCTTCTGCCCTGCATTGAAGTGGCGTGGCAGGCTTTCCCCAGTCAGCGACGCGGTGTCGATCCAGCCTGGAGCGTCAAGAATGCCATCCAACGCCACTAACTCGCCCGGCGTTAGCTTAATGCGCATACCCTCGGCCACTTCATTAACGGGGAGTAAAACCCAGACACCCTTTTGCCAAGCGCTTATCATCACGTTTGGCAACGCCAGTGCATCTAGCGCTTTCAGCCCACGATGGCGGCACAGCGTTTCTACCAGCCGCCCAGCCAGTAACAGCACAATCAGCATGACGGCTGTATCGAAATATACCTCTGCCGAACCGCGCCACAACAGACCAATCGACACGATTACCGCGCTAATGACGCCAAGGCTAACCAGCACATCCATCCCTGGGCGCTTGGCAAGTAACGTGCGCCATCCCGCACGATAAAATGGCAGGCCTGAATACAGCACCACAGGCATCGAAAAGGCACCCGAGATCCACGCCACCACTTGCTCTATTGATGCGTTCGGTAGTGCTCCCACGTAAATAAGCAACGATGCCAACATGGTCCACATACCGAACACAGCGCCTACCAATAATCGCAAGGTGAGGTAGCGGCTCTCTAGTTCAAGGCGTTCATGGGCATTCTCAACGGCTTCTAATTCGCTTAACCGATAGCCAAGCCGCTTAACGACCGGCGCCAGCGCCGTAAGCTCAACCGCGTTGGGTGCCCCCTTCACCCACACTGTCGCAGTAGGGTAATGAACGCTAGCATCCACGACTCCAGGAAGGCGTGTCAGCACACCTTCTATTGCCAGTGCGCAGCTAGTGCACCACATACCATGCAGGGTGTAGAGAGGCGTATTATCAGCAGGTGTAGCACGGATAGCTGTTTCATCGCCCTCCAACAAAGCGCTGCCATGGCCTTTCTGATTTATAGGCAAGGCGGCACGCTAATAATCGGCATGCCGGCAAATACCACGCCAAAGGCAGAAAACAAATACAGCCACGCCGAGACAGTGGCATGAAAACGCTGTCGTCCTTGATGCTGTTTTGCCGCTTGGCCACCACCCCAAGCAAGTACCGCAAACCCCACAGCGGTGATGAGGCTAACACCACCAAGGGCAGCATTAAGACCTGTAAACGCCCCCGCTTCCGGCGGCGGTGGTGCCACAGCACAGGCTACTGAAAGCCCGCTGTAAACGCCCACAAACCATAGACTCCACAGCATTAGCCCGACAACTAAGTGAATAGGGTGAGTAAATTGAAATCGTGCCAACAACATCGCCATTACCCTCCTATCACGCGAGGTAGCACCGCCAACGCCCCTATCAATAACCAGAACGTGATCACGTTATAGCGCCACAATAACGCCACTACGGCGGGCTCAAACGGCGCATGTGCCCCCACGTAACCATAGCCAACGCGAAGGGCTTGTAGCACCGTTAAGATAACGGCTAAGCCCCCATGAAAAAGCGCGTAAAAAAGCCCTACCAGCATCACTGCATCATGGGTCGTTTGGGTAGGTGAAAGCTCGGCACTAAAAAGAGCCCAACCTGTTAACACCGCCTGGATAGTGCCTAAACCACCTGCTAAATAGAGTCCTGCTGCCAAACGACCATCGCGTTGCTCGCGTAGTCCACGCAACAGTTTCTCTATCACTGTACTGCCAGCCAGTAAGGCTAGACCTGCCAACACCATCACCAGTAAAGAAAGCGGCGGAATGTCGGGCATTCGCCACTCGGGTGACACCGTCCAGAGGTAGAACCAACCAAACAAGTAGGAAAGAAAGAACGAACCATTAGCAATTAGGAAAACGGCCATGGCCCACAACCCGGGGCCATCCATTGTGCGCGAATGGAGCGGCGGGTCTCCTGTCGCTACATCGGCATTTGGTGCGGCGCTAGGATGCGCGCCGTTCTCCCATGACCAGCGCAGCAGAAAGACACCGGCAATAATGACAAACACACCTGCCAAGGCGTACACCTCAGTAAGCAAACTCAGACACACGACCGCCAACGCCGCCGCCGCAAACAGCGGCCACCAGGAATTACCAGGTAGGTGAATAATTTCACGAATTTTGCCAGTGATGGGGTCAGTACCATACATCTCACGCCTTCCGTGAGTAGCCACCGCCAAGCCGTGCTTACCTTCCTTCATGGTATGCGGCAAATTGGGGTCATCCCACAGTGGATGGCGGCTTCCCACATTAGGCAGGCTGACAAAATTATAAGCGCTTGGAGGCATCGTGTTAGCCCACTCCAGGGTATCGGCATTCCAGGGATTGTGTTTGGCTGGTTTGCCGTAGCGAAAGTGCAGCGCAATATCGAGCAACACCATGGCAATACCTGCCGACAACACAAAGCTACTGACCGATGAGAACAAGTTATAAATCTCCCAGCCCGAACCGGCTTCGTAGGTATAGACGCGCCTGGGCATACCTAAAAGGCCCGTCCAATGCATGATCAAAAAAGTACCGTTAAAACCTAAAAATGTTAGCCAGAAGCCCCACCGGCCCAGGTTTTCAGACGGCATACGCCCTGAAAATAGCGGCAACCAGTAGTAAAGCCCGGCAATCAGTGGGAAAAACATGCCACCGACCAGTACATAGTGCATGTGAGCCACTACAAAGTGGGTATCGTGTACCTGCCAGTTAAACGGTACCAGTGCCAGCATCACCCCCGTTAAGCCACCGCAGACAAAAATAATCAAAAAGCCCATCACCCAAAGCATGGGCAGTTTCATTTTAGGTTTGCCCAGCCATAAGGTAGCCAACCAAACAAACACTTGAATCGCTGTCGGCACCGCTACCAGCATGCTGGCCGCTGAGAAAAATGCCTGAGCGAGCTGCGGTATACCCACCGTAAACATATGGTGTACCCAGAGCCCAAAACTAATGAACCCCGTCACGATAATCGCGAAAACGACCCAGCCATAACCAACAATGGGCCGCCCGGCAAATACGGGAATTAGCGTGGAAACAATGCCTGCCGCTGGCAGAAAGATGATGTACACCTCGGGGTGGCCAAACAGCCAAAAAAGATGCTGCCATAATAAAGGGTCGCCACCGCCCGCAATCTGGAAAAATGGCATACCAACCGCGCGCTCAAGCTCCAGCAATATGCTACCCAGAATCAACGGAGGAAACCCCACTACGATCATCAGGGCCATGGCCAGGATATACCATGCGAACAGCGGCATTTTATGAAGCGCCATCCCCTGGGTGCGGGTACGCAAAATCGAAACCACCAACTCTACCCCCGCGGACACCGCAGAGATTTCCACGAAAGTAATCCCCAGTAGCCAAAAATCCGAGCCTAAATCGGGAGCAAATTCTTTACTACTTAGCGGGGTGTACATAAACCAACCGCTGGAAGGTGCCATTTCAATAATCAGGCTGGAAGTAAGGATAATTCCGCCAAACAAATAACAGAAATAGCCGAGTGAGGTTAACCGAGGACACACCAGATCGCGGGCACCAATCATTTTGGGAATCAGGTAAATCGCCAGCCCTTCCAGCATTGGGATGGCGAACAGAAACATCATCACCGTGCCATGCATGGTGGTAACCTGATTATAGATCTCTGGCGACATGAAGTTTTGGTCTGGCATCGCCAGCTGAGTTCGCACCAGCATGGCCAAAATGCCGCCAATCAGAAAAAACACCATCCCCGTGACCATAAAGCGCAGGCCAAGAGTAGTGTGGTTGACGATCGTTAAAGATCTCAACCCCTTGGGGTTACACCAAATGGCGTGCAGGTCGTTATGCAGCTGCTGCGGATCATGTTCAATGGCTTCTTGATTCACGCTCTTCATGGGGACAAGGCCTCCAGCCAAGCACCCAGGGCATCCAAGGTGTCTGTTTCAACGTCACCGTGGTCAGGCATTTTATTGCTGGGCTTCAGCGTTTGGTGGTGCTGCAGCCAGCGGCTAACCGCCCCCTCTTCCATGGCAATCACCCCCGCTCCCAGCATCGCGCGTCCACCCACATCGGAAAGCGTTGGACCAATGCCTCCTTGGCTAACCCCGGCGATCTGATGGCAACTAGCGCAATGCGTCTTAAAGGCATCACGCGCGCCGTCGTGGGTAGCATCGGCAACGGCGAGTTCGCGAAGCACCACTTCTTGTCTTGCAGTTAACCATGCGTCGAACTCTCTGCGCGGCACGGCCTCAACATGCAACTGCATATGGGCGTGGCCTACACCGCAAAGCTCGGCACACTGAGCACCAAAAACCGCCGGCTCATCCGCTTCTAAACGGATTTTATTTACGCGGCCAGGAAGCATATCTATTTTCCCTCCTAGCCGAGGCACCCAAAACGCATGTATCACATCGGCACTGCTGACGTGAAAATCAACGGGTTCACCCGCTGGCATAACCAATTGATTTGCGGTAATGACCTCACCACCTTGCGCACCGGGATAGCGCACTTCCCACCACCATTGATGGCCAATCACCTCAATTACCTCCGGTGGCTCGCCAAGTGGGAGCGGCAGCATGCGCTGCCCTGCAGACACACCAAACATCAGCAGTGTAATAATGCTGGCCACTGGCAGCATAATGCCGCCACCGATAATCCAGCGACGAGCAATGCGGCGTTCCTGAGCAGGCGTACGAACCACATTTCTTGGTTTAAAGGCGTAAAGCCAAAGCACCGTCACCCCGATCAGTACAAGGGTGGCAAACACGAGCATTACCCACCAAATTAGGCGCACATCTCGCGCAGCAGGCCCTGCAGGGTCTAAGATAGACTTATCGCCTGCACAGCCCGCTAAACTCACCAGCAAGACAGTCCCAAGCAAGCAAGCTGATTGACTGGCCCATTGCGGCGCTAAATGTGAACCGATGATAGGCGTGGTGCGATTACATTCCCTCATTAGCGGTTTCCCTGAAGCGCAGTAGATCTGATCGATTTTTTCGCTTTGTCTAACCACAGGAAGTGACGATGACACATACTCCCCAACCCTCGATCAAGAGCCGCGCTTCGCTGGCTGGCCACCCGCTTCACCCAGTGATGATTCACTTCCCTGTAGCCGCGCTGATGGCGCTGGTCGCTAGCGACTTGGCCTTTTGGTATACCCAAGATCCATTCTGGCTGCGCAGCGGTTTGTGGCTGGCTGGAGTAGGTGCGTTTGGCGGATGGATTGCCTCGATAGCAGGCATTATAGACCTGGTGTCGGTGGCGCGGATCCGCCGCCTGATTACCGGCTGGAGCCACGCGATTGTGGCCGTTGTCATGCTTTCCCTGGCATCGTTGAACTGGCTTTTGCGCTTTACTGAACCAAATGCCGTGCTGCCTTGGGGCTTGGGGATTTCGTTGGTAACTGCCGGCTTGATCGCGCTGGTTGGCTGGCTGGGCGGCCAGTTGGTTTACGAGCATGCCGTCGGCGTCGACGTTGAGAAGTCTCATTAGCTCCACTCCAGCGGTTTGGAGAGCACAAACCCAAGCACACCAAACATACCCATTAACGCGAGGATTAAGGCGCACAGGCTGGCGGCCTTTACGCCTTTAAAAATACCCATTTCCAGCCGCAAAATCAGCCAGCCGAAACAGCCGTGGGCAGCCACCATTAGCAACACGGCACCCAGCTTAAGGATTAACCACCCACCGAGAAGGCCATGCAACAGGAACAGCAGCGTGCCGGACGCGATGGCGACCAATGCAGCAGGCGTTGCAATCGAGTTATAAAAAAATCGCGGCATGGGCGGCGTGCCTTGCGCGAATCCAGCGTCTTTACGCAGCTGAAGCGAATGCAAAAGCAGAGCGGGTAAATACAAAAGTGCGCCGCACCAGATGACGAGCGCAGCGATGTGCAGCAGTTTTAGCCATGGCATCGTAGCTTCCTTGCGTTGCGTAAGGCAAAACGGGACTCGGCCCTAGTAACCTTAGTTAACGAAAGCGACTCTGACTAGGCAGGATAGCTGAAATAGACAATGATGATCGATTACGAGAACTCGCTAGGAGATATAGCGAGGTTCAGTCCACAGTGATTTCATACCCAGTAAATTTACGTAGGTTAATAACCCCAGTATCAAAGATAAGATACTGCCCTTTTACGCCTTGAAGAATACCTTCAATTTGCGGCTTCTTATCAAAATTATGTGACGTCACCTTACTCGGAAAGGTCGCGACCGGATAATGAAAGTCCAACGGCGTTTCATTCAGCGTACGAATAGCATCCACACCGTGCAAGTCACGTAACTGCCCTAACCCATCAGCTAATAAATTGAAGAGACGGTCGCGCTCAGCGCATAAGTCCAGTGGTTCCACCTCACCTTTCAGCATGGCGCGCCAGTTAGTTCGGTCAGCCACCTGCTCTTTAAAGAGCATTTCGACAAACCCAGACTGTTGACGAGTGTTAACCTCTAGAATGGGCAGCGCCTGAATGGCCCCTTGGTCTAGCCAGCGGGTCGGCATTTGCGTTTTGCGGGTAATACCCACCTTTAAGCCTGATGAGTTAGCTAAGTAAACAATATGTGGCTGGAAACAGTGTTTCTCCCCCCAGGCGGGATCTCGACAGGTGCCCTGATAATAGTGGCACATTTCAGGCTTCATAATGCAGGTGTCGCATTGGGCCAAGCGCTTAAAGCAGGGGTAACAATAGCCTTGGGCAAAGCTTTTTTTGGTTGCCCGCCCGCAATGGGTACAGGCAATTGCGCCACTCCAGGCAAGGCGCATCGGCGAACCGATACGCTCATTCAGTGGCACCCTATGTTCGCCCGCTCGAAGGTGATACACCACCCGATCACCTTGGCGGCTGGGTAAGTCAGCCGCCATTTTCTGCAAACACCCTTGCACCGGGGATACTACCGAAGCAAACAAATCATCAGTCACGCGTGGCATCCCGGGCAAGGCCTGCCATTTCAGGGGAAACGCCCGCACCGGTCGCGCCAGCACCGCAGGTTCGCCGCTCAAGATAACCAACGCGGTTCTCTTCAGGAACGTTATTTTCCACCTCAAAGCGCATCACAGCTTCCAGACACAATTCGGTCTGTTCGGGCGTTAAATACCGCCCATCAGGCCATTTTCGCAACGAAACGGCCTGCTTGAGGCTTTCGTAAATCGTGGGCGTCATTTGGTTAATCATTTTATCGAAGGTCATGTCACTCATCGTAGGCACCTTTAATGTTTGCTTCGTTTGGATGAATAGTACCAGCCTGTGGCCAGCCCCACGAGCAGCCCCCCCAAGTGCGCTTCATTTGCTACGTTGCCAAACCCCACGCTGCCGGCAATATCTGTCATCGTAAATACCATCCAGCCCAGCATGAAGACAACAAGCATCTGGGGAACGAAAAACCCGCTTTGCGGGGCACGAAAAGACATCAGCCACACATGCGCTAACAAGGCGTAAACGACGCCTGACATGCCACCAAACAGCACGGTTCCAGTGACATATTGCGCAATGTTAGCGCCAATACCGGCAACCACAAGCAGTAGTAGCATGATGCGACTACCCTGAAGCTGCTCAATTTGACGACCGAAATACCACACCCACATCAGGTTGAAGATCAAATGCATCCAGCCAAAGTGTAAAAACGCGGGCGATAATAAACGCCATAGTTGGCCAGACATCATTGTGTCACCAAGGCTGCCATAAACAAGCTGCCCACCTGAAACGCCCACAGGCACAATAGTGAGCCCTACAATCAGCAAGTCACCAAAGACCCCGATTAGCGCAAAAACAAGCAGGCTAATACCGATCATCATGGCGGTAACAGGCACTTGGCGTATCACAGCTACCACGTGTTGACCTTTGGGCTGGCGATTAGGTTGGGCAGCATTAGTAATCAGTGGCTCGCCTCGCTCCCAGCAGCTAACCAACGATTTCAGTTCATCACGCTGGCGTGGGTCGGCAACCCATAGCAGTTGGCCATCTGTTTCATCGGTAATGCGGTGACCAATGCGGTAGTGCCACAGCGCCTTTCGCAGCTCTTTTGTATCCGCGCCCGTAGGTAAAAGCATGACTGGATGCATGGCAGGTTCCTTTCAACCAATAAGTATTAGCGCGACGACACGCCGGGCCACCAACGGCTAAGCGAAAAAAATCCGGCGGAGGGGGCCGCCGGATCAAAAAAGCAAGGGATCATTCAAGGGAACACTTACTCTGATAACCGACAACGCCGTTAGTTCAGCTATTTTGAAAAAAATATGTAGCTATTTGTAAGTCTAAAAAATTGTTGTTAGTCAAAATCTATTTCCCACGGTTTTGGCAGTGCACGCTCCTCTTTTGGCACCTGTATCCATACAAAATGATCCGCATTGAGCCGCGTTTCCCCGCTCCAGCGATAGGCGACCAAGCGACCAAATTTGACCGCACTGTAATCCAGACAAGCAATGTTCTGTGCTGGCAAGGCAGGAATGCCCTCGCACCAATAATGACCGATAAATAGAGGTGGTTGCTCAGGGCCATAATAGCTTAGGCGTTGGCGCTCGGTGTCAGTAAGCACTCTAGTTTCTAAATCACCGGGTAGGTTATCGGGTTGAAAGACCACATCCCCCCACTGTTGGGGGTTAGCTGACCAAAAGTGAGCACGAAAACTCTGCCTAGTAAAACCATCACCAGAATGTATGGCAATGCCTGCTGGTAACGGGATATGAGGGCCGCGAGTTAAACGATCGAGTATACGAAAGGCTTGAGTTGAAGGATCAGTGGACTCAACCAAAAAGTGGTTATCCATGCAGGCGTTGGGGGCACGCTGTCTAAGCTGACGAACAAGCGCTTCATCCCAGCAAGCATGCACGACACGAATTCCATCAAGCTCTAGACATAACGGAATCGTTTTAAACCACGCCAGGGTGTCCTCCCACTCGTTGGTATAATCACGGTACTGAGCTAACGTATCTTCAATGATGCGGTTATGGCGCGGGGTGTGTTCGCGCAGCCAGCGCTTGTTACTTCCTGGGGGCGCAGGGTGCGTATAAGCCAGAGCATTGTATTCATGATTACCCATGACAATATGCGCTTCACCCTCCTCTACCATTCGGCGTGCAATCGTTACCGCCAAACGAATGCGGGGGCCGCGATCAATCAAGTCGCCTAAAAAGATCACCTTTCGGCGAGGGTGCCGATACACCCCGCCCCGCTGATGGTAGCCAAGACGTTCTAGTAACGCCGCCAGCGTTGCACCACAGCCATGAACATCACCAATTAAATCGTACCCCTCCATATTAATCCCCTAGCCGATGGCTCCAGCCGAGTTTACTGCGCAACACTTCGTAGAAGTTATGCCCAAGAGGATGCACTAGCTGAACGCGTTCCGGTTTTCGCTGAATGACGAGCACATCGTCAGGTTTAGCCACTGCACGAGTTTGCCCGTCGCAACTGATATGGGGGTAGGTCTGATTAGTTTCTCCAATGTGAACACGAATCTCGCTGGCGGCATCAATCACAATGGGGCGACTTGAAAGCGTATGGGGAAACATCGGCACTAGCGTCACCACATCAAGCTTGGGATGCATAATCGGCCCGCCCCCAGAAAGTGCATAAGCCGTTGAGCCGGTGGGCGTGGCAATAATCAGTCCATCGCTACGTTGGCTATACACAAATTGCCCATCAATAAACAGTTCAAATTCAATCATGCGTACCGCTTTGCCTGGGTGAACCACCACCTCATTGAGCGCGACGCCACTTCCCACCGCCTTACCGTTTCGGTACAGCACGGCATCCAGCAAAAAACGCTCTTCAACTTCAAATTCACCCGCGAGCACTTCGCCAACGCGACTTTCCAATTCATCGGGAGAAATATCGGTTAAAAAACCTAACCGCCCCCGGTTGACGCCTAATATCAACGTGCCACTCAGGCACAGCGTACGGGCAGCTCCCAGTAGGCTACCATCACCACCAACAACGATGACAAGATCGCACAGTTCGCCAAGCATGCGGCGGCTGGCTTCAGGCAAGCCATGATTTGGCAATGCTGTTGCCGTGCGGTCTTCAACTAGAACTTTATAGTCGTGGGCAACTAAATAACTGACCAGCCGCTTAAGCGAATCGACCACTTTGTCGCTGCCTAAACGACCAATTAAACCGATGGTTTTAAATGGCGTTGATTTTAAGGACATCGTTTTGAAAGACTGCGTGCGTTTGGCCTGGCTTAAAGGTGCTAAACCTGACGATGGGGTGTTAGTCATGGAAGACTCTCGCTAGCATCAGCACACATTATGTAGAGTATGGGGGTAACGAGCAAATTGCCCAGCATAACGCAGACCCGCTGGCTTACTCTGGGCAAAAAAGTGACTTCAATTAATTAGGCAGATATAACGCGACGGCGCTGTAACCACCAGTGATTTAACCACAAAGAAGCGGCCATGATGGCAGCACCTAACAGTAGCTTGTCGATATCTGCATCGCGGTTCCATATCACCAGATTAACCACCAAACCAGCGGGCACTAGTGCATTGTTCATTATCGCCAACGTTCCTGCATCTACTTTGGTGGCTCCCTGGTTCCAGGCGAAATACCCCACACCAGAAGCGACTAGCCCAAGCCATGCCAACACGCTCCACTGCACTGGCGTGCTGGGCAGTGCTGTTGTATTGCCAAAGAGCAAAAAGGCAGGGAGCGCCACCAACATAGCGCCAATAAAGAACCAACCGAATACGTTATGCCACGCCAAGGTGGGCGGCAAATCCGCGGCGAGCCGACGATAACCTACCTGACCTATCGCGAAACAAAGGTTGGCCCCTTGAACCACCAAAAAGCCTAGCCAAAATCCACTATCAATACCGTCGTAACGAATCACACCTGCTCCAATCACCGCTAATATGGCGGTTACTAAATAAATAGGCGTAAAACGCTTAAACATCAGGTCATCAAGCAATGCGATATAAACTGGAGTAAAAATCGTGAATAACAGAACCTCAGGAACCGATAGCAGTAAAAACGAGTGGTAAAAAAAGGTGTACATGATACCTAACTGCACTGCGCCCAGCGCCATTAACGCTAAGCGCTGCTTACCACGCAGCAGGCTTGGACGTAAAAAAGGCAGAAAAACCAGCATGGCGAGCGTTACCCTAACAAGCACTGCAAAGTAGCTGTCTACTTGGCCTGCCAGATACACACCGATTAATGAGAAAGAGAACGCCCACAACGCCGTTACACCCACAAGATAGCTCATCGTAAACCCCGTAATAGATAATAAGTTTACAGGATTATACCCACTTAACGTCGGCTGCCAATGGGCCAAGCGATTAATCAATGGCTCAGTGCTTTTTTAACCATATAAACGCATGTACGACGCCAGGAATCCAACCCAGCAACGTCAATACCACGCTCGTGGTAATTCGTTTTGCCCCACCTTCTGTTAACCCGACGGACAAAGGCGGAAACAAAACAGCTAGTGCGTAGTAGGCAAACCGTAGCGACGTGGGTTCAGACGATGCTGGCATTTCCCCTGAAGCCTTGGGCGACGGCGTTGGGTGATTTGATGCGTTGGCGGCTTCGTTTGCTTGCGTGGGTGGAACGAAGTGCTCCACTGCCGACTGCGCTTGTTCCGCTTGCTGCCTCTCCTTAGCAAGCGCTTTTTGATGAGCTTCCTTATCAATTTTCTGCTCTAACGTTTCTGCACCGTCGGCCAAATCATCGTGATGGCGTTCCCAGTCTTCCCAATCGTGTGGCGTACCCGATTTTGGACGCTGGCTACCTGACCCACGCGCCCGCTCCCATGCTTTTTCTTCTAATGTATTAGGTCGTTCAGGGTCTCGTTCAAAGCCAACGCCTTTGCGGTTGAGGTATTCACGTGCGTCCATAATGACTCCTTGCAGCGTCTGAAATGAAGCAAAACGTTGAATGTAACAATAATAAGGACAACGCAGGATGAGTTAAATCTTCTACATTAATAAAGTTATAGGTTTTGTTATGACAAGGTTTAGTAATGACAAGGGCTTGTGATGCCAAGGCCTCAAGATTGATAGCTTTCATGCAGCAAGCGGTTACTGCTCTCTTCACTTTCTATGCGCAACCCCGCGTATTACGTCAAGGAGTATCAACATGAATAAAAAAATCCCCGATACCGTGCGCGATGTCATGTCGCGAGACTGCTACCGTGTAACTGGCTTAACCTCCATCACCAACTTAGCGCAAGGCTTGGCATTGCATCGTTTACCAGGCGCCCCAGTGGTAGATGCGTCTGATCGACTCATTGGCTTTATATCTGAACAGGATGTGATGGGCAGCGTATTAGACAGCATTTATAACGATCATGAAGCGCCGCTTGTACGCGAGTTGATGCGCCAAGACGTGCTCACAACAACGCCCAATAAAAGCATCTCCGATTTAGCTCAGGAAATGCTTGGAGCGAAACCTAAGATTTACCCCGTCGTTGAGCAGCAGCGCTTAGTCGGAATCGTCACGCGCCGCGATATTTTAATGGCACTGCTAACCATTCGCCGCCATTAACCATCGCTTTCCAGTGACAAAGACAATCGTTCGGGCTCAACAAAGTGACCGATGTACAAACAAAAAAAACCGCTGCTTGATGAGCAGCGGAAGCAAGGGATCAAAACATTAGTCGGAACAACACTATTAACGACTGCTATCACCATGTTGCTCGTAACTATCTGACACCTTGCACAGGAAAAGTTCGCAAAACTGCAAAATTTTCGTCTTGGGGGGCAGCAAGCGTATACTGTCGGTTATCGTTGAATGAATTTTGATACTGATTTTGCAGGGAGTTTAGTATGGCGCTGTACCTACTAGTGTTTGGCGTCTGTTTGCTGGTAATAGGTGCTGTGGTGCTAATATTAATGACCGTGGGTACACCACGCTATCGCACAGAGCCTAATGATCTGATCGATTTATTCGACAAAGCACTGGGAAGCAAGGTCAGCGAAACGGAATGGAATGCCATCATTGGCTACCCCATACGGCACGATGAGTATCTGGACAGTGTACGCCGCCGTGCATCGCACTTAATGGATACCCACGGGCGTCATTGGCAAATTGCACAAAGCAAGCCGCTACTTAACCAGGAGGGTTACGCGGAACTGAAAGCATTACGTGATCATTTAGCGGCACATACAGCGCTGCGCAAGCAGTGACAAGCAAGCAGTGCCGAGGAGACCCTATGCCGAGTACTATTCGTCAAATCCCCTTAGAAAGTGCCACAAAACATCACGCACACGACTTTCACCAAATAGTCATTACGCTGTGCGGCTCTTCAGAATTTGAAATCGAAGGTCTCGGTGGCCGGGTAAACGCATTTTCAGGTTGCATTGTTCCCGCTAACCATGAACATTTTTATTCCGGCAACGGCTACAATCGTCAACTGATTTTAGACCTGCCTGAAGATGCTCCAGCCTTAACGGGCGAGCACCGAGAGTTGGTTGCGTTGTTCGATGCTCCACGTTTTTTTGCCCTCGACAACCCATTGCGCCACTACCTTGCTTTTGTAGAAAGCGAGCTTGTTCAAGGGTTTGACACGTCGGCAATGTCTTTTCAGCAAGATCGGCTTGCTGCCACGTTGCTTGGCTCCTTAAAGGCGCGCCTAGGTGCTTCAGAAAGCACATCACAACGGCGACTCAATCTTGATCAAATTGATCGATTTATTCGTCACCGCTTGGCTGACGAGCTGAGAGTCGCTGACCTGGCAAAACTGGCCTGCCTTAGCGAAGCACACTTTTCTGAACGCTTCCGTGTTCAAACGGGTCTGTCACCCTGGCAGTATGTGCGGCGCCAACGCTTACACGCAGCTCGGCAGCTTGTACTGCAAAGCCGTCTGCCACTCACTGATATTGCCATTCAAACTGGCTTTGCTAACCAGAGCGCTCTTTCTCATGCTTTTCGGCGTAGTTATGGCTTATCTCCCCGTCAGTTACGTCAAGGCGGTGAGATAACAAAAACACCGCTCGATTCTAAGACGCATTCAACGCCATATTCAACGCCATTAGCGCCCACTGCATCTACCTCTAGCGCCAGCGTTAAGGCTGCTGGCGCACTCTCAACTCGCTAGTTACAACATAGTTAGCTTGGTCACATAGCAGGCAATATTGCGTGTTGGCAGACACTTAGAAACTAAACTAAAGTCTTAAAAAGCGTTTCTTGCCGAGAAATTGACACATTTTGCCATGAAAACGACATACACCTAATGGCCGCTCGCTCTACATTCGACCGTTATCTTAGGCATGGTGCCCTACTCTTTCGTCAATGAGTGAATTGCTCATCAATACTACTGACCTGAATCGTTGGATATGAAGTGCCTTAGTAACTGGAAATGATAAAGCGATTGCCTTAAGGATTGCGGCCTACCCTGGCGTTAACGTGTCTGGCGACATTCAGGGCAGGCTTCTTTGAGGCCAGTAACGTAAATCGGAAAAATTGAATAACAGCGTTTAACAATAACAAGGCTGCGCATTACCGGGTTCGTTTCGGTAAGCGCGCTAATCTGTCGGAGCTAGCTCCGTCCTGACGACTTGGAGAGTTTTCATGGCTATCGGTGTTTGGATAAGTCTTTTTGCCTACTTTGCGCTCATGATCGCTATTGGCATTTATGCTATGCGCAAAGCAACGTCCTCATCCGAGGATTACATGCTGGGTGGGCGTGGGCTCAGTCCTCAGGTCGCTGCCCTCTCGGCCGGTGCTTCAGATATGAGCGGCTGGTTGCTACTCGGGCTACCTGGTGCCATGTTTGTATCCGGCCTGGGCTCGGCTTGGATCGGGATTGGCTTGCTGGTGGGGGCCTTCTTCAACTGGACGTTGGTCGCCCCGCGCCTGCGTGAACAGACCGTTCACTATGGCAACGCAATTACCATCCCTGCGTTCTTGGCGAACCGGTTCCCAACTCGGGCGATGTCGCTTAGAACCGTATCCGCTATTGTCATCGTCATCTTTTTCGCCGTTTACACAGCATCGGGCCTAGTGGCTGGCGGCAAGCTGTTTGAAAGCGCATTTGCCGGAATTTTCAATATCGGTGACATGAGCAACTACGCCATGGGGGTCATTATAACCCTAGGCGTGGTGCTTATTTACACCGTTGTAGGCGGCTTCCTGGCCGTAAGCATGACCGACTTCGTGCAAGGCTGCATCATGATGCTGGCGCTAGTGATCATGCCGGCAGTGGTTCTCTTCGGCGAAGGGGGCGGCGGATTCGCCCAGGCGTCACAAACCCTGAATGAGGTTGATCCCACGCTACTTTCCTGGACGTCGGGACTGACCTTTATCGGGTGGCTCTCTGCAGTGACTTGGGGACTGGGCTATTTTGGGCAGCCCCACATTATTGTGCGCTTCATGGCTATTCGGACGCTGAAAGAGGTGCCGGTTGCCCGCAACATTGGCATGGGCTGGATGCTGATTTCTCTTATTGGTGCCGTTTCTCTGGGTATTTTTGGACGGGCCTATGCGATTCGTAATGGGCTGGAGGTTCAGGACCCAGAAACGATCTTTATCATCCTGGCGGAGTTGCTATTCCACCCGCTGGTCACCGGCTTCCTCTACGCAGCACTGTTAGCGGCCATCATGAGCACAATTTCCAGTCAGCTTCTGGTGTCGTCGTCTTCCTTAACTGAAGATTTCTACCGCCTGTTCCTACGTAAAGAAGCAACGGACAAGGAGTGTGTCCGCGTCGGCCGGATTTGTGTCGTACTGGTTGGCCTCGTCGCCGCGTTCATTGCGTCTGACGAAAACTCTCAGGTTCTAGGCCTGGTAAGTAACGCCTGGGCTGGCTTTGGTGCCGCCTTTGGCCCGCTGATTATTCTGTCGCTGATGTGGCCGCGTACCAACGGTAATGGTGCCATCGCAGGCATGGTGGTCGGTGCGGTCACGGTCATGGTTTGGATCTCACTCGGCTGGAACGGTGAGTTCATGGGTGGCCCTGGCGTGTACGAGATTATTCCAGGCTTCATCGCATCCTTCATTGCCATCATGGTGGTGAGCAGTATGACTGACGATTCTGG
>NZ_RZHG01000024.1 GCF_003989795.1 Vreelandella andesensis | reverse complement strand
CCCCCTCTGTCAACCTAGTTGTCCGGTTGGCGATATTGCCCAAATCTATTCCAGAGGGAGCGGCATGGAGCACGTGTGCCACGTTATTCTGCAGAGCGTAAAGCCGCCGTACTGAAAAAGTTGTTGCCCCCCCATAATCGCAGTGTGGTGTCGGTCGCCACTGAAGAAGGCATCTCTGACGCGACGCTGTATAGTTGGTTAAAACAGTGTCGAGAAAAAGGAGTGCCTGTGCCGGGTTACACCCAAAGCGACAACGAGTGGTCGCCTGACGCCAAGCTTGCCGTGGTCATCGAAACCGCCACCCTCTCAGAAACAGAGCTTGGTGCTTACTGCCGCGAAAAAGGCCTTTATCCCGAGCAAATCCAGCAGTGGAAAGCCGCTTGTCTCCAGGGCGCTGGCCAACAAGAAGACCAGCAAAAAACGGCACAAAAGCAGCGTAAACAAGACCGTAAGACGATCAAACAACTCAAAGCGGAAGTGCGCCGCAAAGACAGAGCCCTAGCGGAAACCACGTCGTTGCTGGTGCTCTCAAAAAAGCTCGACGCCTTGTACAGCGAAGACCCGAACAGCGGCGAGGACGACTGACGCCGTTTGAGGAACGTGCAAGGCTCATTGCGTTATTTGATGAAGCGATAACGGGGGGTGCTTCCCGTTATCAAGCAGCGGCGATTATCGACGTGAGCGAGCGCACACTGAAACGCTGGCGTTCTGCGTGTGGCGCGGTGGCTGAGGATCAGCGTCCACACGCGGTACAAGGCCGTCAGCCGCATCAACTGACTCACGAGGAGAAACAGGCCATTTTGAACGCCTGCCATCGCCCCGAGTATCAGAGCCTGCCGCCGTCTCAAATCGTGCCGTTACTGGCCGATCAAGGGGCCTACTTGGCGTCCGAATCGTCGTTCTACCGGGTGCTGAAAAAGCACGAACAGCAGCACCACCGAGGGCGAATGAAACCACGCCGACCAGTACCTGAGCCGACGAGCTTTACGGCCACTGGGCCGAACCAGGTCTGGTGTTGGGATATCAGCTACTGTTCTTCCGTTGTGCGTGGTCAGCACTGGTATCTCTATCTGATCATGGATATCTACAGCCGCAAAATCATCGCGTGGGAAGTCCATGAGGCGGAATCAGGCGAGTTAGCGAAACAACTGCTGGAACGCGCCTTATTGCGAGAAGGCTGCTGGCATCAGCCCCCGGTGCTGCACTCAGATAACGGTGCGCCGATGACGTCTTATACGCTTAAAGCAAGATTAACAGAGCTGGGAATGTTGATGTCTTACAGCCGGCCGAGAGTGAGCAATGACAACCCTTACTCGGAAGCGTTGTTCCGCACCGTCAAATATTGCCCCGCGTGGCCTACGAAGGGGTTTGCATCGCTGAGTGCGGTACGAGACTGGATGCTGGCGTTCGAACGCGCTTATAACGAACAGCACCTGCATAGTGGCATTCGGTACGTGACACCCGCTGATCGGCATCGAGGTGTCGACCGAGAACGTCTTGAGCACCGCAAAGCGGTTTACGAAAGGGCTAAGCGCCGGCATCCACAACGCTGGTCGGGCAGCACCCGAAACTGGGAGGTGCTCGGTTCGGTGTCGCTCAACCCTGGAAAAATGCACGAAATCGAGCGTAATAAACAGGCTGCTTAGAGGCAGCCATTTGGACAACTGGGTTGAAAATCACCGTGTTCCGGACGTGATGAGTTGAAGTATAGGCCATGCCACTGCAGTATCGGGAGAAAGTATTGAACCCGAGATAAATAGGCTGCCAATATTTTCAAACATCCAATAAAGGGGTACCAATGTTAGTGGATTACTCACCCAAGTTGCCGTAAAGGCCATAGGGAAATTTCCTCTTAGTATCAAACAGCTTGTCAGTACCAGAAGCGTTTGAACTCCCACAGTCGGGGTTAAGCCATAAAAAATCCCAATTGCAAAGCCACGACTGACCGATTCAGGGTCTCCACTGAAGCAGCGAAATTGTCTCATTCTCTTAAGCCATTTTGGATTTTCTCTCAGCCAACGTCGCATTTTTAATTTAGTAAGATATCGTAACCGGTTAAGCACGTTCATCTCCTTAATGATGTACGTTATCTGGTGTTTTTGAAAAAGATGTTTTTCGACATAAATAGACATAGGCAGGGGGTAAGTTAGCCCATACTTTATGACAATTTAACTTATCGTAAGAAGATACAAGAAATGGCTGAAGCTGGCGAGTATACTGAAACGCCACAAATAAACCACCCGGATTTAACACATCATAAATATCGCTGAGAAGATTATCACGTTGCTGCTGAGAGAAATTTGCAAACGGCAAGCCAGATATAATGCAGTCAGCTCTCGTTCCCCCCTTTTGCTGAACAGCAACATAATCTTTTAATCGAAAGGCATCTTTATAAAAGTTAATATTAGGATAACGTTGAGTAAGGTTTTCACGCAGTAAATTTTCGTATTCGAAAGATAAAAAGGATGAGTCCTTATGGCGCAGGGCATTAATTTCTTGCGTTATAACACCTGTACCAGCGCCAAGTTCAACGATAACACGTGTTTTCTCCCATTCTACACAGCGAACCATAGCGGCAGCCAGGTGGCGTGAACTGGGCATGACGCTGCCAATTGCGATTGGAGAGCGTAAAAAATGTTTTAAAAACAACCAGTTTTGCGACATAAAAAGCTCCAAAATTTTAATATTTTTTTATATCTATTTATCGCCAAACACTGTGTTCCAGAAAAAAATTGAATAATTCATACCCGTAGAACACATATGAAAACACAACAGGCTAAAACCTAATAATACCAATATTCACTTATCCTATGGTGAATTGATCGTTCACACTTCATTCATATGAATTAAAAAATGTCTTTTAACTAAAATCAGATGATTTATAACAATACACATCCAGTGCATAGCCAGTTATAAGAAAAAAATAGCTCATCGACGGAACCAGCGTCGGATTGCAACCTCAAAATTATTAACGTGCTTTAGAAACCTTAATCCTGTTAAAGGGTTATAAGTCCAAGGAAATGGAGGGGAAAATGGGAAGCATTCGAGGAAATCTTCTGCGACAGGTAACCGAGGTGACATTTGTTCTTCAACTAATTCTACTTCATTTAACGTAAGGATTTTAAAAGGATAAAAGCCTACCTTTTTTTTTCGTTCGGCCAAACGCAGACCAAGTGTTTTCTTTTTGCCGCGATAGGCTGGAACTTCCGGCAACCACATCGCAAAGGGACGCCACATATAAGCCATCATGCCAAACATCCGCTTTGCTTGCTTATCGTTTTCTGGCTCGGATTGCTGAAAATCCCACCCTGCTTCTATGAGACGGTCTGGTTTAAACACAACTAGATCCGAATAATGGATACCTGCACTTTGCCCAAAATCTTCGCGATAAAAGAAATCAGGTGTCGGCGCCATTAACGGTATCACTGGTCGTTTCTTCAGATCGATACCTCTAATGAAACAAGGATGAATAAAACCAACGGTTGGGTTATCTTCAAACAGTGATTTCATTTCTTCAAGTTCGTCCGTAGAAACAAACCGTACGACTTGAGTGTCATCCTGCAGAAAGCACATTAACCGACTTTCTTTAAACCTTTCGAGGGCCACATTCATATTGTGGTAAAGACCACCATGCTTGATAGAACCCATTTTTTCAGGCGTTATGACTTGGCAAGAGCTTTCTACTAGCCGAAGATACTCTAGAGTTTCAGGATCATCGCTATGGTCATCAAAAATAACAATGGCGGCATTCGGAATACAGCGCTGGATAGATTCCACACAATTACGCAAATACCTGCCACGATTAAAAGAAAAGACACATACCGTTAAATTAGTCATACTTATCTCTATTAATTAACATATAGTTAAGCACTTAATAGCATCTCAATGATCACGATAAAATAAAGCAAGAATAGGCTTTAGGTATTCGTTAGGGTCTTGGAATTCGCGACCGTTCGCCTGAGAGTGAATGGTCACATAATGAATCTGCGGATCGTGCATCATGTCAGACACGGTATTAACAACGGCTTTTGAGTCTTTAGTATCGTAAAGATAACGACAAAAAGATGGGTCGCGCCAGTCGGTGCTCACTAGCGGCTGTTTTTTTATCAAAAACGCTTTATAAAAACCAAACTCAGACCATCTGCGCGGCGGACGATTTAGAAAGACGTTCCACCAATCTTTACCGAATCTTGTTTCGAGTGAGGAAAGGGCTTCACAAAGTAGCAACTGGTTAAAAACAAAAGGAGTATCGAAGTACACATTAACATAATCAGTATCAGGCTTTATGTTAACCAAGTACTCAGATTCATCTATCCAATTTTTAACTTTTCCTTTTGTTTCAGTTCTCTTTAGCCAATTAGCAAAGCATACGGGGCCAGATGTACTTAAAAAGTCTTCGATGACTGCAGTTTTTGTAATAATCACATCTGAATCAAGAATAACAGCAGTATCACATGTCAGCTCACTCGCAAGCTTCAATTTGCATATCTGCTGGGTGTGCCAGCCGGTATAAGACGGCCAGATAGGCCAGGAAAAAATTCGTTTGAGACTGCCACAAATTCGCGTGGAATGTCGTCCTAAGCGCTTAGATAGCCTTCGTGCACGCTTCCTGTGATATTCAACAACTTCAGGTAATACGTCTTTTGTAGAAAGCAATATAAGTCCGCTACGACCGCGAAATTCCTCAAATAATGCAATATCTTCGTCCTGCACAACAACGTAGTGATCAAACCTGGCGAACGACGACTGCTCAAAGGACGCTCTCATTACCCGAAAGTGATCAAGATCGCCCGCCCAAGTCGGCGTAATAAAGACAACCCGATGTTCTTCGCTCATTAGGCGTTTTCTCCCTGACGCCAATCCCGCCAACGAGACTGCCAAATCCGCAGCCAAGTCCGAAAATTACTTCTTGTTCCACTTCCGTTGTAACGTCCTTTAGCTATGTGCCGTATCCGATAAACTCCCGGCACCGCAACCGGTTCACCTTGGCTGCGCAATAGCCAGCGAAAGGCACGATCTTCGTGACATTTAGCGAAATTTTCAACTGGCTGCTGATACAAGTTAATATGTTGGCAATAGCCGACAGCTCGACACACATCACCATGGGCAATTTGCAATGGCCCGGTAGCCTTCGTGATCTTCCGAGTAGTAAAGGAGGAAACATCGATATCCAATATTTGTAAGCCGCTATTAACGGCACTAAGCATAGGATTGTCTTCCGCTAGAAGACCCGTCGTGCGTTCTTCAACCGGGAACAACAAAACATCGCGTCGTCCTTGTAAGCATTCTGCTAAGCTATCCAAACAATTTTCCCGAAACATAAGATCGCAATCGGTAAACCATACCCAGTCGGCTTTTGTAGCAAGCGCTGCACGATTACGACCAATACTACGACGAAACAGCTCCCGCTTTAGAATCGGCTGCCAGTTCCAGGTGACACCAGGAACCTGCTGTTTTTCGAAAAATGTTAATAATTCAACAGTTTTCGTGTCCTCTGGACTATAAAAAATGGTCATAGTGACATCAAGTTGTTTAGGCGGGAAGAGCACTAAAGAGCTTAATTGGTAAACCAGGAAGTGAGAGTAATTCCAGCAGTGACTGACCACTTCAAGGGTGAGATGCCCTGTTTTAGCCGCCCGATCACGTTCCAGCGGCAGCTTCGGCTCGAACCATTGAGGGGGTACCTTCCCCCCTGCTGCGAATCGGAAAAAAGCGAGTTGTAGCGTATTCCACATTTCTATAATCCTAAGCAACTAAGGTTTATATTCCCATTGGGTTTGTATTCCCATTGATAGATAGTGCTTTAGGCTAAGCTGGCAATAGTCTCCGATCCTACATGGCGTACTGTTGAACCTTCCTCTAACCAAAGCCAAAGGCGTAAATAAGTCAATCAAGCGGCGAACTGACATCAAGCGCCGGCTTTAAGAGTTCAATTAGGCGTTTTTGTTCTACCCAAGCCCCTCACAAATCCCTCAAGCTTGGCGAGTTTGCGGAGCAATCGATAGCGTCTTAACGGGTCATAAATCCATGGCTTTTTTAAGCCTTCAACAGCAACCGTCAGGTAGTCTTCAGCGATTGGCGCATGCTCTGTTGAGCGTTTTCTAAGTTTTTCTGTCGTCTCACTATCCATAATATTAAAAGGATAAAAACCTGCTTGGTTGACGATCTCTGCCAATCTGAAGGTAACGTTCTTTTTTTTGTTTCGATAAGCAGGTGGGTTGGGTAGCCACATAGCAAATGGCGCAGGTAAATAACCCATTTCTAGGAAGCTAGCTTTTGCCTGCTGCTCGTTATCAAATTCGCCGGATAAAAATGTCCAGTTTGCTTTACGTAGACGATCACTCCGGGTTATCGAAATGTCTGAGTAGTAAACACCGGCAACTTGCTTGCGGCTGCGGTGTTCGCAGACATAAGTCCCTCGATCTGGGCGGAAAACAAAGCGGTCAAGCGTACGCTGCCGGGTGATTTTTTTCTGAAACACCGGTGCAAGAAATCCACCATTTGGAAACGTTTCAAAATAATCTTCTATAAACTGAATATCCTGCTCATCAATCTTACGAACCAGTTGAGTATCGTCCTGGAGAAAGCAGATGAGACAGTCTTCTTCGACGGAATCAATAGCTCTCTGCATATTGGTGTAAAGCGCCCCATGCTGATTACTCGACTCTTTGTCACTCCGACGCCTAACCTCATGCCGGGTCTCGATTTCATCAAGGATATGCTGGGTTTCAGAATCATTGCTGGCATCATCAAAAACAATAATGCGATGGTTAGACGCGCAGGTCTCGATAGACTCAATGCAGTTCTTTAAGTGAGGCCCACGATTGTAAGAAAAAACGAAGAAAATCAACAGATTGCTCCTGTTGCATCCGACTGTAGGTGCTGCTCAATACCAAATGCTGTGCGAATGGTTCCATCTTTATCAATGTTGATGCGATGCCGTTTATTAGATGCAACGATATCAGGATCAACATAACCTCTTGCATGATCCAGATGAATAACAATGGCGTTGTAGCGGACGTGCTTCGGCTTGATGCCCAAATTTACTAACCTAACGCCAAATTCTCTATCCTCTCCGCCGTAAGCTAAGGTTTCATCAAAGCCATTAACGTTGAGCACATCTTTTTTCCAAGCAGAGCCGTTAGAACCTTTGAAACGGCAGCGGGTCGGCGTAAGCGTGTTAAATAACCTTGCTTGCCTACGCGTTGCTGTCAATTTGCTGTTTTTATATGAGCATGCTAGGCCACGAGCCCTTAGCCATTTCAGATCGAAACATCGATTAGAGATCACGTCATCCTTAGTTATGGCTTCACTGGTAACCATTGGCAATTTATGGTAGCCACCCGACAGGAAATAACCGGGTAAGGCTTCTATTGCATGTACATTTAGGAAATCCTGGCGTGGGATGCAGTCGCCATCGCTAAAAACTAAATACGCTGATGTAGACTCAATAATAGCTTTATTTAAGATTCGACATTTTTGAAATCCGTTATCTTCCTGCCAAACATGCTTGATCGTAAGCCCTGTTTCTTCTCGCATGCGATCAATAAGATAGCGCGTTTCACTGGTAGAGCCATCATCGGCAATAATCAACTCAAAATTATTGTAGGATTGCACACTGTAGCCCCAAAGCACTTTTTCCAGCCATTCTGGAGAATTATAAGTACTGAGAATGACGGAAAGTTTCATCGCTATTCACCATGCTTTTAAAATCGATGCTTATCAAACTATACTTTGTAAAAATCACGGTACCAGTGCACAAAGGCAGTAACACCTTCTTCTAAGCAGGTAGTGGGCTGATAGCCAAATTGATCGATCAAATCCTCTACATCTGCATAAGTATCAGGCACATCTCCTGGTTGAATGGGCAATAGCTCTTTGTGAGCAGCAATGCCCAAAGCATTTTCCAGGGCTGCTATGTAATCCATCAACACAATAGGCTGATGATTACCGATATTGTAAAGGCGCCAGGGGGCACGACTGGTAGCTGGATCAGGTGATTGACCCGACCAATCCAAGTTGGTTTGCGCAGGTTTCTCCAGCACCCGAATAATTCCTTCAACTATGTCATCGATATAAGTGAAGTCACGCCGATGTTGGCCATAGTGATATACGGGAATCGTTTCGCCAGCCAGAATAGCTTGGGTAAACTTGAATAGCGCCATGTCTGGGCGCCCCCAAGGGCCGTAGACAGTAAAAAAACGTAGCCCGGTGGTAGGGATGCCATACAAATGGCTATACGAGTGAGCCATTGATTCATTGGCTTTTTTAGTCGCTGCGTAAAGGCTTATAGGGTGGTCGACGTGGTGATGAGTCGAGAAAGGCATCGTTTCGTTAGCGCCGTAAACACTGGAGCTACTGGCGTAAACTAGATGTTCAATTTCTTGCTGGCGGCACCCTTCCAGCACATTAGCAAACCCAACTAAATTGCTGTCGATATAGGCGGCGGGATTTTCCAGCGAATAGCGCACGCCAGCTTGTGCTGCTAAGTGAATAGCGCGTCTGAATACGTAACGTTTAAATATATTAGCCATTTCCGCACGGTCGGCAACATCGACGCGTAAATGACGATAATTAGGATAGGCAGTTAAACGTAACACGCGTGCTTCTTTCAGCAAGGGGTCATAATAGGCATTATGATCATCTACTCCGACCACATGCTCACCGCTGTCAAGCAGGCATTTGGCAACGGCGGCGCCAATAAAACCAGCCGTACCAGTGACTAGTATAGACAATTGGCCTCTCCATCAGTTTAAAAAATTCAGCGCCTACCCAACCGCTAAATTACTACAACCACATAAATTTTCGTCTCTTTTACTTGATACGGTGCTGGCTAATCTAAAAGAGTTTTCACCACTTCTACGTTACATTGATGCATATCAACGATGGGCAATCGAAAAAAGAAAGCATGCTGCCCTTTCCGATGCGTACAAGATACCAATTAAAACATGAATGCTAGATGAACAATGTAGTGATTAAGTGACTGATCGCCAACATGCTGGTGGTCAAGTGCGAGTACGGCCGTCTACTTACCCATAACGATATTCTTTAAGTGCTTGGATAATAACAAAATATAACCAAATGACGCCCAACAAAAAAGGCATTAGCACGCTATGTACGCTAGCGAGCCGACGCTTGATAAACCCAACGCTAATATCCGGAAGACTGTTAAACGAAAAATCATAGACAGTCCTGCAGCGACATCAAATTGACCATTATCGTCACTGTGCCGCTTGCCAGGTTTTCCTAACCGGAGAGGCAAATGACATCTATTTTCCACGTTGCCGATGCCAATCGGCTGCTCGCAGGGCTACCGTCCGTCGAGCAAGACGCTTTTATGGCTGCCTGTGAAACCGTTGAGCTGGTGTTTGGCGAGGTGCTCATCAAGCCCACCGAGACGATTACTCATGTTTACTTTCCTATCGACAGCTTTATCTCACTGATTGCCTCCCTTGATACTGACGACCAGCTAGAAGTCGCGATGGCAGGGCGAGAAGGAATGTTCGGCATCTCCCTGGTGTTGGGCATTGACGAGTCACCGCTGCTTGCGTTGGTTCAAGGGGCAGGCTCGGCGTTTCGCCTCAATGCGGTTAGTTTTCAAATGCTACTATTGAAATGCCCGGTATTACATCAACGGCTAAAGCACTACATTTATGTCATGATGCGTCAACTGGCTCGGTCAGCAGCCTGTAATCACTTCCATCGAATTGAAGCGCGACTTGCCCGCTGGCTGCTGATGACCCAGGACCGCGCCGGCGGTGAACAGTTACATCTTACCCATGAGTTTCTGGCGATGATGCTTGGCGTGAGGCGCGCGGGGGTGACTTTAGCCGCGATATCGCTGCAAACGCGTGGGCTAATTCATTACCAGCGTGGTGAAATCACCGTGCTTGACCGGCCAGGCCTGATCGAGGCGGCCTGTGAATGCTATAACCAAGATTGTGCACTCTACGCCAGGATATTGCCGGTTATCTAGAAGGAGCCATTCAGCTAACTTTTTCCCTCATTCTTCACTATTCAATATCCTCGCGTAGTGCCTGTTCCAGTTGCTTCGTTTCGGTGATATCGAGCAGGGTAATTACCACCCCATCAATCACATTGTCCAGCCGGCGATAAGGCATTATCCGCACCGTGAACCAGCGACCGTCGGTAGCGAGAATCTGTTTCTCGGAAAACATCAGGGTGCTCAGCGTGTTCAGGGCGTCGTCGTTGAGTTCTGGATACTGCAGTGTGGTGGTGAGGTCACTGAGGGGGCGACCAATATCGCCTTCGCGGATATTAATGATCTTGGATGCCCGGTCAGTGAAGCGACGAAGATTCAAATTCTGATCGAGAAACAGGATGGCGATCTCGATACTGTTGAGCAGATTGTTCATGTCGCTCTGAGCGAGCGCGAGGTCGTCGAGCTTGGTCTGCATTTCCGAGTTGATGGTTTGCAGCTCCTCGTTCATGGACTGCATTTCTTCTTTGGACGTGGTCAGCTCTTCGTTAGTTGATTGCAACTCCTCGTTGGTCGATTGCAACTCCTCGTTGGCTGACTGCAATTCCTCCTGAGACGCGCGGTTTTCCTCGCGCAGTGTCTGAATTTCATCCTCGTACTGTTGCAGCTCCGTAGCGTGGGACAGCTGTGTGGCTGTTTTTGACGTTTGCTTGTTGGCAGCGATGTCATGCGTTGGGGCAATGTCACGAAATACGATCATCTTCATCCCACGCAGGGAAGTCGGCTCACGCAGCGCTTGTACGGTGATATCGACGCTTTGAATGCCACCGCCAGGCGGCTGCACCTCAAGTCTTTGCAACTGCAACGGTTCACGCTGGTTTTCAGCCTGACGCAAGGCGCTGGCGATGGGTATCCGCAAGCTGTCCCGCACCATGGCGTGGAAATTCCAGTTGGCCTTGCCGGCAGCGGGTTCCAGGTACTTCCCCGTTCGCCCGCTAATATAAACGATATCACCCTCGTCATTAATCACTACTGCGGCGGGGGCATAGACCTGCAACAACACCTGGTCGGCTGCCGCTTGCAGGTTGTCATGCGTCGGAGAGGATACGTTGCTGGGGGACACGTGAAGCTCCTTGGTCGTCCAGGGCAAGGGGGGGAATGACTTTACCTGTAATCGCAGGTCGCTGTTCTGAGTATTATTCTGCCGCAAATAAAGTCTCAGCCTAGATTCAATAGGCTCAAAAAGATGAGAGTAGCGGCCTACGGTCTCCGAACTCCCAAGCAACAGTACTCCCCCGGCGCGCAGGCTGAAGTGAAACAAGGGAATGAGTTTGCGTTGCAGACTATGATCGAAGTAGATCAGCAGGTTGCGGCACGAGATCAGGTCGAGTCGGGTAAAGGGGGGGTCAAGCACGACATCTTGCTGGGCAAAAAGCACCCGGTCGCGGATGTCGCTGTTGATTCTATAGCCATCGTCATGGGCGCTGAAAAAACGTGCTAGGCGTTCTGCTGAGACACGTTGGCTGATATCTGCTGAATAGTGGCCGCGGCGCGCGGTGGCAATAGCGTCCGGGCTTAGGTCGGTGGCGAAGATCTGCAGCGTCACATGATGGGGTTGCGGCAGCTTGTCTATCGCCTCGGAGAAAACCATTGCGAGGGAGTAGGCCTCCTCGCCGGTTGAGCAGCCGACCACCCAGGCACGTAGATGGGATTCCCTGCCCGGTCGCGCCAAAAGCTCGGGCAGAGTTGACTCTGCTAGGTATTGCCAGACTTGGGCATCCCGGAAAAAGCTAGTTACCCCAATGAGTACCTCCTTGAACAGCAGGTCGATCTCATTGGGATTGCGTTGAAGATAGTCGGCGTATAACGGTAAGGTAGCGATGTTATGAATCGCCATGCGCCGCTCTATACGACGCTGCAGGGTGCTGGTCTTGTAGTGTGAAAAATCGTGGCGAGTCCGTTCCCGCAAGAGACGCGCAATGCGCTGTAGGGGAGGCGCTGCCGGTTCGACGTCCACCGAAGGCATGCCCGCAACGCCTGGTTCCGGCATCTGGTCGATACAGGCCAGAATGCGCGTGGGCAAGTCGCCAGGCGGGGAAATGATATCGACACAGTTGGCAGCGATGGCGCTATTGGGCATGGCATCGAATTGTGCGGTGTCTGGCTGTTGCACGGCCGTTAAGCCGCCTACTGCCTTGATGGCTTGCAGGCCCTGGGTGCCATCCGAGCCCATGCCGGACAACACCACACCGATCGCCCGTTTCCCCTGAGCGCTTGCCAGGGACGAAAACAACACATTGATAGGCAGACGCAACCCCCTGGGTTCCGCCGGCTCCGCGAGACTCAGTGAGCCGCCGACAATGCTGAGCTCCGTATTCGGCGGAATCACATACACGTAATCGGGCTCGATGGGCATGCCCTGGGTTGCTTCCCGCACCGGCATTTGGGTTGCGCGCTGGAGTAATTCCGGAAGCAGCGCCTTGTGAGTCGGGTCGAGATGTTGCACTACCACATAGGCCATATGGCTGTGTGGCGGGACTCGGGAGAGGAACGCTTCCAGCGGCGCCAGGCCACCGGCGGAGGCGCCGATACCCAGAATACGTGTAGCTGTTTTGGGGGTCTCTGCGGTATCAGGTGTCATGGCAGCCATGGCGCGAAAAGTCTAGTGGGGTTTACGACGAACGGGCGCACTCATAGCAAGCCAGCAGAAGTTGCTCACGGCTTGGTGACAAGGCAGCCTGAAACGTCAGGTGTCGTGAATCCTGCCCTCCTCCATCCCTCTCGGCTACGCAGGAATCCGTGGCGCCGCTCTGAGCGACGTGCTGAAGCAGGTCAAGCAGTGATTGTCGGTTTTGCGCTTTCAGAAAGGTGTCGATTTGCTTTCCTACCAAATAGCCTTGGCCTATGCCAAAGAGCTCGGCGGCGACAAGATTGGCGTTGATGATAATGCCTTCAAGGTCAACGACAAAATAGGCAAGGGGCGCGGCGTCGTATAGTGTCCGGTATAAGCTGAGATCCTCCACGAGTGCCTGTTCATTGGCGGCAAACTCCTCGTTCTGCAAATCAAGCTCTACCTGATGCACCTGAAGTTCATGAAGAAGTTTGAGGGCGTCGTTCGCTTTGTCGGGATTACTGGAAAGCTCGTAAAGCAGATGCAGGGTGTCAACACCCAACGACCAGTGGCCTGAAGGCGGTGTTGTGCCCGCCTGCAAATGCGCTATCGCCTTGTCTCGTAGCAGTGCATGGGGGTTGGCTTCAACGATAGATGAGGACATAACAGGCTCCAAGATGATTCTCTGGACACAGCTGCTTACTGTAGCTTATTGCAACAGAGATTAGTATGAAGATTCAGGCTGACCCTTCTGGATGACCAAACGCACCGCTGGCTTGCTTAAAATGGTCGATGCCCACCCTCTTTAGACGTTGATAGCAACGCCAGCCAGGGCGATGACTGGCGCACTACCAAGAAAGCGCGGCCTGCGCCGCGCTGCAAATACCATGAATATTCGTGCCGTGGTTCACGTTCTCAAGGAACGTGTAATGTTTAGTTGCTCTGCATAGCCTCACGCAGGGTCTGGTTACTATCTACATCTTCGTACTGATCGCTGCCATAGTCGCCGGTTTCTCCGACATCACTCGAACGAACCACGAACTCATCATCGTCACGAAGCTCTAGATCATCTACTTTGTAACCCATCTCATCTTCGCCGAACCCTAAAAAGCCACCTTTGGTAATCACTACATAGATGTCATTCGTCTGGGTGTCTCGAACAACGCGTTCAATGTCGCCAAGCTCTTCACCGTCTTCCTGACGATAAACCGTGTTGCCTTCGATTTCCCCGACGTTCCTGTCAATGAAGGCGTTGCGCTCTGTCGCCTGATTTTGTGACGCATCTTGATTATTAGAATCACGTATTTCAGCATCAACGTTGTCGGCGCTCTCAACCTCAATATTGGCTTCGCCCTGCTTTTCGACAGTAACGTTAGGCTCTGCCTGCTCGACGGTAACGTTGGGGTCCGGCTGCACGATGGTGACTTCTGGCGGCTGTTGCTCGACGGTCACATCCGGCGCTTGTTGCTTAACGCTGATCTCGGCCGGTTCTTGCTCAACATTGACGTTAGCGGGCTCTCCCTCCACGCGCACTTCTGCTCCCTGACCTTCCTGATCAAGGTCGTTATTTTGCAGGCTTCCCTGGTTCATCTGTTGCTGTTCGTTCGTCAGTAATTTCTCATCCTGGGCAAGGAGACCCTGGGTAAGGCCGAGGCTCAGTGCTCCAACCGCGATGGCAAGTGCTGTCCTTTTCATTCGATATTCCTTTTCAATGCGTTTACGTTGGCTTGCAATAGTCATGTTAGAGGACACCTGTGCAATGGCCGACATAGCGTTAAAGTGCCGATGCAAAGCCCCAGGGAGCTACCTACCTGCGGCTTGCGATCACGCGTCTAAAACGTAGGGCATCGTGCGATGAACTCCATAGGGCGCAAAAAGTTTTTTGGGCACTTCTCTTGCCGATACCCTAAGCAGCCTAGTCAATGAGTAAAACGCTTTCTGTGCTCTAACGAACATGAGGGGGCATTGTTCATTAAAAATTCTAATAAAATTATTAAAATACAAATAGTTAGTTATTAAAAAAATAAGCCTTAATAACTATCGTGACGAAATGCGCAACAGCAACCGCTCTCACCCGCTTTACAAGTCATTGTCGGTTCATCGGCCTGGGGTGGGTAATCGAGAATTAGCTGCGTCACGAGTTGGTCGCTGCCAAGATGGGCAGACGATTGAAAGACGATACTCATTAGTAAGGGCAATGGCAGGCTGATAAACGTAAAAGCGGCAAGCAAGCCAGTGCAACAAGCAGGTAGGGAATTAGGATTCCAGGCAATAAAGCTGCCCCAGCGGTGCGCGCAAGAAATCCACGCTTAACTGTCGCTTATGAGTGCGGACCAAGCGGCTTACCGGAACCGAGTAACGTCGTAAAGTCCTGCGCTGAAAGTGGCTTACCGAGCAAAAAGCCCTGGGCGCCATCGCAACCTAGCATGGCGAGACGGTCTAACTGGGCTTGCGTCTCGACACCTTTGGCGATGACGCGTAAGGACAAGTTTTGGCCAAAGTGAATAAGGGCTTCAATAAAACCGGCATTTTCTTGGCTATCGAGCATGTCATGCACAAAGCAAGGAGCGATATTAAGCGTGTCGAGGGGAACGCATTTTAAGCGTTTCAAACTGGTCGTGCCGGTGCCGAAGTCATCAATGGCAATGCGTATTCCTAAACGACTCAACGCGGCCAGCGTCGCTATCGAAACATCGTCTTCATGGTAGACAAGGCTGCTTTCGGTCATCTCCAGTTCTAAAAAATGGGCGTCTAGTCCGGTCTTGGATAAAATATGAGCAATACGGGCGGGCAACGACTTATCGCGTAGCTCCATGGCCGACATGTTAACCGCGATGGGTACGATCGCCATGCCTTCTTCTCGCCACGCTTGTAATTGGCGACAGACCTCAACCAGCACCCAGTGACCTATGGGGCCAATAAGCCCACGGGCTTCTGCGACAGGTAGAAACGCCGAAGGCTGCACAAGGCCCAACAGTGGATTGCGCCAACGCACCAGCGCTTCAGCACTACACATAAGACCGGTGGCGATATCTATTCGGGGTTGAAAATTGAGAAAAAGAGCATTGTCCTTCAGCGCTTGGCGCAGTTGAAACTCGATATGGTGACGCTGCTCTCTCTGAGTAACCATATCGGTCCTAAACAGCTGATAGTGGTTACACCCGTTTTCCTTCGCGTGATACATGGCCGTATCGGCATTGTTAAGCAGCATGGGGGCGTTAATGCCGTGGTCAGGATAAAGGCTAATGCCAATACTGGTGGTAATGCGCAGCTCGTGAGTGTCAATTTGGTACGGTGTGGCGAGTGCGGTCAGGATCTTCTCCGCAATACCGGCAGCATCCTGTGGCTTTTCAATTTCACTTAACAGCACCACAAATTCATCCCCCCCCTGGCGGCATACTGTGTCCGTGTCGCGAACACATTCGCTTAGGCGGCTAGCCACCGCCTGCAAGAGGCTGTCTCCTACAGAATGGCCCAGTGAATCATTGATGGGTTTAAAATCATCAAGGTCTAGATAGATCAGCGCCACCTTATGCTGATGGCGTTTGGCCAGCCCAATGGCTCGAGACAAGCGCTCTGCAAGCAGGATGCGGTTGGGCAGCCCGGTAAGCGCATCATGCTGCGCTTGGTAGGCCAATTTCGAAGATTGGATGGGCGACTGGCAGGCATCATGAAAGACGATCACCGCGCCCCTGATAACACCGTCACGGTCATGGATGGGCGCCGCCGAGTCTTCTATCTCCAGTGGGCTTCCATCTTTACGAATCAGTACGCTGTCTATAGCGAGCCCTACAGTGCGGTTTTCTTCCATGGCGCGCAGTGCAGGGTTAACCGCTGTCTGTTGTGTCTGCCCGTTGACGAGTATCAAAACCTCGGTCAATGGCCTACCCATGGCATCGGTTCGCGACCAACCCGTTAGCTTTTCGGCGACACTGTTCAAATAAGTAATCCGGCACGCCAAGTCGGTTGTCACCACCGCATCGCCGATCGAGTTCAATGTCGCCTGTGCCCATTCCTGAGAGGCTTGCAAGGCAGCCTCCACCTCGGTTAAGCGTATTTCTTTTAGTTTTTGTAGGAAAACATCGTCAGGTGCCTGTGCGTCGCCTTTAGGCTCATTGGCGTTGGGCAAGACATCTTCGGGTTCCATCGTTCCTCTCCTCATTGGTTTTTACTGGCACCCTACATTCAAGAAACGTGGACGTTTCATCGCGGGGGGAGACTGACTCGCAGTGGGAAAGTGGCCGTAATAATAATTAACTTTATGTAGAACACAATATACGTTCTGTGCGCTAGCGCACATAGCGCTTTTTTAGCCATTTGGCGTAAACGTTATAGGGATATAAAAAGCGCCGCGTTCTTTACGGCATAAAGTGCAACGTCCTGTTTTTTAGTAGTCCAGATACCACACGCAGTGCAGAGGCGACGGAGGGGCAGGCCGTGGTCGGATCACATCCTTTTCTTGCCATTCCGTTTGCTGGCGCACAGAGCGCGCTCGTCATCAGCGTCATAGTTAAAGACTAACGTTCACAAAGACGCTGCCTCCTACAGCCTCCAACCTCCGCGGAGAAGACTCATGGTCAATAAAAACAAGTCTGCTAAGGGAGCGCCTAGCGTGCTCAAAACTAACGACATCGTTGCTCAGCAAGCCAGCGCAAGCGATGACTTCGTCGCCGCAATGCCTCATAACACTACCAAGAAACTCGAGCACGGCCACGCCAACGCCATAGCGCCGCCAGCCGGGGAAACGGTGAAGCCGGGCTCCAGCAAGCTGACCGCG
Source organism: Vreelandella andesensis (assembly GCF_003989795.1). GTDB lineage: Bacteria > Pseudomonadota > Gammaproteobacteria > Pseudomonadales > Halomonadaceae > Vreelandella > Vreelandella andesensis. The sequence goes on along the minus strand of NZ_RZHG01000024.1, from coordinate 27,965 downwards.
AGCACAACCACTGAAGAAGCTGGAACCGCAAAAACCGGCGGTCCCGCAACGCTTGGCACCAACGCCACTATTGCGCCACTCGACGCGTTTAAAGTCGACCCAAGTGATCAACCGCTGACCACCAACCAGGGCGTGCCCATTGGCGACAACCAGAACACTCTGAAAGCCGGGTTGCGCGGGCCATCGCTGCTTGAAGATTTTATTCTCCGGGAAAAAATCACGCACTTTGACCATGAACGCATCCCTGAACGCATCGTCCATGCACGCGGTTCAGCCGCGCACGGGTATTTCGAAGCCTATGATGCACTCGCTCAATACACCTGCGCTGCCCCGTTCGCCGAAAAAGGCAAGGTAACGCCAGTCTTCGCGCGCTTTTCCACCGTCGCCGGTGAACGCGGTTCGAAAGATACCGCCCGGGACGCCCGTGGTTTCGCGGTGAAGTTTTATACCGACCAGGGCAACTGGGATTTGGTTGGAAACAACATACCGGTATTCTTCATCCAGGATGCAATGAAGTTTCCCGACTTGGTCCACGCGGTTAAACCAGAACCGCACCACGGCATGCCGCAAGCAGCATCGGCCCACGACACCTTCTGGGACTTTGTCTCACTGATGCCGGAATCTACCCACATGCTGATGTGGGTAATGTCGGACCGTGGGATACCGCGCAGCTATCGGATGATGCAGGGCTTTGGTGTCCATACGTTTCGCTTGGTCAACGCGCAGGGTGAATCAGTCTTCTGCAAGTTTCATTGGAAACCGCTCCAGGGAACCCACTCTCTCGTCTGGGACGAGGCGGTGAAAATTTCCGGTGCCGACCCCGATTTTCATCGCCGGGATTTGTGGGCAGCCATTGAATCCGGTGAATTCCCTGAGTGGGAGTTGGGGCTGCAGATATTCACCGAGGAACAGGCGGAAAGCTTCAGCTTCGATGTGCTCGATTCGACCAAGATCGTGCCGGAAGAACTGGTGCCACTGACACCCGTTGGTCGTATGGTGCTTAACCGCAACCCAGACAACTTTTTTGCAGAAACCGAGCAGGTCGCGTTTTGTACGGCGCACGTCGTTCCAGGCATCGATTTTTCCAATGACCCGTTGCTCGCCGGGCGTATCCATTCTTACCAGGACACGCAAATCACACGACTGGGTGGCCCTAATTTCCACGAGATCCCGATCAACTCGTCGCTTGCCCCGGTACAGAACAACCAACGCGATGGTTTGCATCGCCAAGCCATTCATCGCGGGCGGGTCGCCTACGAACCGAACTCCCTGGCCGGCGGCTGTCCCTTCCAGGCCGGTACTGCAGGGTTTGTGTCGTTCCCCGATGCCACGGCTGAAGATAAGGTCCGTGGTAAACCGGAGAAATTCGCCGAGCACTACGCCCAGGCCACCTTGTTCTATAACAGCCAGACCGCTGTCGAGCAGACGCATATTGCAGACGGATTCCGCTTCGAGCTGAGCAAGGTCGGTGTTCCCGCCATACGTAAGCGGATGCTGTCCTCGCTGGTGAATGTGTCGCCAGATTTGGCCGCCAAGGTCGCCGCTGGCCTGGGCATGGAGGTGCCCGAGGCCATGCCGAAGGCAATGGAACATCCTCAGCCCCCTGAAATCACCAAATCGCCGGCACTATCGCTGATGGCGCTGCCGGGCGAATGCGGTATTCGCACACGTCAGATTGCGGTGTTGGTTGAAGATGGCGTCCACCATGCGTCGCTTGTCAGCCTTTATGAAGCGCTGACCGATGCGGGTGCGGTAGTTCATTTCATCGGCCCACGGGTGGGCTTGTTCACCGGCGACGCTGGCGAACAAATAGAGGCAGACAAATCGATGGAGAACGCGCCGGGGTTTCTGTTCGATGCGTTGGTATTGCCAGATGGCACCCAAGCGGTTCAGGCGCTCGTCGGTAATGGAGAAACAATGGAATTTGTGACGGACCAGTTCCGGCACAGCAAAACGATTCTTGCGCTGGGTGAAGGGCGGAAATTGCTAGAAAAGGCAGGCATCAAATCCGTCGCAGGGGAGGACCCGGGTATCCTTTTTGCGGAGAGCGCCAATATAGTAGAGATGGCGACCGCCTTCATCGACGCCGTCGCGGCTCATCGCCATTCAACCGCTAACCGGGTTCCTCCAGCTTGATGAGGCATCACGACTGTCGTTGGTATTTATAAGAGATTGCTTATTAGATGGAGCAGCCTCATCCGCTGCTCACATCAAAAATACAGTTTCCCGCCACGAACGTTTGCTGTGGCTGGAGTTCGCTGTTAAGTAGCGCCACATCGGCATCGAACCCGATGGCTAACCGCCCTTTTTTATCATGTAACCCAAGAACCCGGGCCACGCTGGTAGAAATCAACCCCAACGCCAGCTCAAGAGGCAGTACCCCTTCTCGAACAATGCGCTGCCAATCCGCAATCAGCGTCGTATTCCGGGCCACTTTCATGCCCAAGTAAGCTCCCTGGGTATCGAATTCAGGCAAGCTGCCATTGCAATCGGAACTCATGGTGATGCGCTCAGAAAGAACGCCGCGCTCTAATAATCGAGATACTGCATCGAAACTAGAAAGGCCGTCACCGGCATCTTCAAAGGCGGTGACATCGACGCTGGCGTTGAAGGCTAACGCATAGTCTGCAGCTTCCTCTAGCAAGGCGGTGTGGCGATTCACATGGGTGGGGATGACTTGATCGGCGGGAATCTCAGTCTCGGATAGCAATCGACGCAGCGGCTCTAATCCTCGCTTTCCGTCCCCAAGGTGGAAATGGCAGATACCTCGTTTGCCGGCCAACATGGCACCGATGCGCGTATCACTGACGATCCGCTCGATTTCATCCTGGCGTGGCTGGCTCGAGCGATGATCCGAGATGGCGATTTCGCCCAGGCCGATGATCTCGGGTATCCAGGCCAAGTCGCGTTGAAGGTCACCGGTTAGCGTGGGCGGCGGGACGCGATATGCCCCGGTGTACATATAGGCCGACATGCCCTCAGCCTTGAGCCCACGTACCTTGGCAAGCAAATCGGCCGGGGAGCGGCTAATGCTGTCGGTGCCCAAAACCCCCACCACTGTGCCAATTCCCATTGAGGCGATCTCATAAGCGGTAATTTCCGGACAGCGCGTACCACAGCCGCCTTCGCCGCCGCCGCCGGTCACGTGAACATGCTGATCGATGAACGCAGGAACGGCGATAAGATGCCGCGCCTCCACCACCTGGAGTGGCCAACCCGCCGGGATGTCGATATCACGTCCCAAGGCAGCGATTCGGCCATCGGCGATTAGGATATCGGTCGCCTCAAGGGGTTCCGGTGCGAAGATGCTGCCGACCCGCAATAGAGTCAGCAGCCTTTCTTGCTGAGATCCGGCGGGCATCATGGTTGCGGCTCTCCATCGAATGGCGTGGAAGCAGCTGTCCGAAAACGACGCCCCCGGATACGCTCAATGGCGCTATCAATATCATCAATCAACAACACCAGCAGGTCGCCTTCGCTGGCCTCATCGAAGGCCCTATCGACGGCCTGCCGCTCTTCCATAACAACCTCGACCCGGCAGGCGCCCGGCACGGACTCGGCGCCTTCGCGCAGCAGGCGAGCAGCGTCACCCGGGGTGCGGCCGCGGGGGTCGGTCTCATAGATGAAGACAACGTCGTGCATCCTGGCCAGCAGGGTGCCAAGCGTGAATAGGTCCTCGTCGCGGCGGTTGCCTGGGGCACTGGCCACGCTGATGCGTCGGCGGGCCGGTATACAACCGACCAATTCGCTCAGCGCCTCTAGCGCTGGCACATTGTGGCCGTAGTCGATCAGCACCTTCATTCCGTCGGCATCGATGAGGTTGGTACGCCCCGGATTCTGGCCTGGAGTCGGGTGGAAAGTCTGCAAGCCCATCTGGATATCAGCAATCGACAGGCCCAGGGCATAGGCGGCGGCACTTGCCGCCAGGGCGTTGGCGACATTAAAGCGGGCGTGCCCCTCGAAGGTAATCGGCACGTTCACCACCGGGATCACATCGGCCTCGACATGGCCCTGACGCATCACAATACGTTCGTTGTGAACGGTAAAGGCGACACCCTGTTCGCGGACATGCTGACGCACGGGCCGAGAGTTGGGATCCAACGTAAAGAAGATAATATCCCCCCGAGCCCACTCCTGCCCTTCCAGCACCCGAGGGTCGTCAGCATTGAGCACGGCCGTACCGCCTTGGCGGACGGCATCGATCACCACCGTTTTACAGCGCGCCAGCTCATCGAGGGTATGAATGTCATGTTCGCCCAAGTGGTCGCTGGCAATGTTAAGCAGCACGCCCACATCGCACTCGTCGAAGCCCAGACCACGGCGCATAATGCCACCCCGGGCGACTTCCAATACGGCACATTCAACCGTGGGCTCGCGCAGCACAATCGTCGCTGCCTGGGGGCCGCTGTAGTCGCCGCGCAGTATCACATGATTATCAATCTCGATGGCCCCGGTGCAGGCCATGCCGACGTTGCGTCCCGCCTGACGCAGCAGGTGCGAAAGCAGCCGCACCGTGGTGGTCTTGCCATTGGTACCAGTGACCGCGGCGATGGGAATGCGCCCGTTTGTCTCGCTGTCGGGGAATAGCATATCGATAACCGGGCGACCCACATCGCGACCTTCCCCGTGGGTCGGCGAGAGGTGCATGCGAAAACCTGGCCCGGCATTGACCTCAACCACGGCAGCGGACTGCTCTTCCAGGGGCCGAGTCAGTGTCTCCGCCAGCAGGTCGATACCGATGATGTCCAACCCCACCAGCCGCGCGATGCGTTCCGCCACATAGCGCACCTCCGGATGAACATCGTTGGTGACATCGGTGGCCGTGCCCCCGGTACTTAAGTTCGCCGTGGGCTTGAGAAAGACAACCTCGCCGGCTGGAATTACGCTCTGCAGAGTCAGGTTCTGCTGACTGATTAGCCGTTGCGATTGCTCATCAAGCTGGATCTGGGTCAGCAGGTTTTCGTGGCCCACGCCGCGACGCGGGTCGCGATTCTCTTTGTCGATCAGTGCTTGGAGGGTGGCGGTTCCATCGCCAACCACATGCGCTGGAAGACGCCTTGCGGCGGCCACGAGTTTGCCATTGATAACCAGCAGGCGATGATCCTCGCCCCGAATGAACTGCTCAACAATCACAGATGGATTGCGTTGCGAGGCGATACCAAAGGCTTCATTCAGTGCCTGGTCGTCCTCGATATTGGTGCTCACCCCGCGACCATGGTTGCCGATGACCGGCTTCACCGCGACGGGATAGCCGATATGGCGAACGGCATCGAGCGCTTCATCGAAGGAGTCACACACCCGCCCAATGGGTACCGGAATTCCAGCATCGCCGAGTACCTGTTTGGTCCACTCTTTGTCATCGGCGATGCCGAAGCCGATAAGGTCCGTATGGCCGGTCACGGTCGCTTGGATGCGCTGCTGCCGATGCCCGTGACCGAACTGGATATAGCTGTTTTCCTCGCTCAGTCGGGCATGGGGAATGCCACGCTGGGTAGCGGCATTAACGATGGCCGCCGTGGAGGGGCCAAGCATATGGGCGTCACGCACCTGCCTGAGACGGGCAACAACCGAAGAGACATCTATCTCGTCACCATTGAAAAGCCGGGCGACGAGGTCGACTGCTTCCACACCGGCAGCCAGACCGCAGGCCTCATCCCGGTAACGATAGACAACGTTATAGATGCCAGTTTCGTAGGAATCAACCGTCTTGCCATAGCCCACCGAAAAGCCGATCAGGTTCTGAAGCTCGATGGCGACATGTTCGACAACATGACCCGCCCAGGTGCCGCGCTCCAGGCGCTCCAGAAAGCCACCAGGGCGGCCTACCGAGCAGCGATGCTCCTGCAATGTCGGTAGCAGCGCAGTGAGCCGCTCGACAATGCCGGGGACAAGATCGCTCGGCCGCTCCTCGAGCTCACCGATATCCAGGCGCATAAACATAGCCGGATAGCGGCTGTAGTAGTTCGGGCCACGCAGCGCTCGGTGCTCAAGAATGTTCATCGGCTCTCCTCGATAAGGGCATCAAGTTCGTCGGGAACCAGATAACACCGGTTCTCGACGTCAAAGCCGTGACCACTGACCATGGCATGAAGAATCATGTACTCGACGGCCACCGGTTCGCCCATAGCGAGATCCGCGATATTCGAGCTGGCGAGGTCTCGGCTATCAATGAGAATGACATGCCCTGGACCGATGGCTTCAAGGATACCGTGGGGATGGATGATCACACCGGCATCCTCGCCTAGCCCTACCCCTAGATGTTCCGGATTGCTCGCCCCGACCTCCATTAGGCGGGTGAACCGGCCGCGCTCTAGGAAGTGGCTGTCGATGATCAGGTTATCGACGAAGCCCAGGCCAAAGGTCAAACTGACGCCACCCTTGCGCAAGGCATCGGCGGCAGCACCATTATAGATCATGGTGCCGGGCATGGCCGCCGCGCCAGCGCTAGTTCCGGCGACTACCGCGCCGTCTTGAAGGCGCTGGCGGATGGCCTTTAGAACCGGCGAGCCGCCCAGAATGTTGGTCAAGCGCAGCTGGTCACCACCGGTAAAAAAGATGAGGCCACTCTGCTCGATCAGGCGGACCGTATCGGCATCGGCGGCTGCTTGTCGGTCGCGGATTCCCAACGAATGAACGTGACTTGCACCCAGGCGTAGGAACGCCGCTTCGTATTCGGGCAGAACCTGGTCGGGGATACCGCTTGCCGTGGCAATGACAGCAACTTCCTGACAACCCTCGGGGGCTAGCGAGAAGATCTTCTTAAGGATCTCAAGGTCAGAGGTCCTGTCCTCGGCACCGCCGATGGCCACAAGGTGGCCGGATGCCGATAAAACTGGAGAGGCCATATCCCTTTCGTCGCCTAGCGACGCTTTTGAGGGACACTGAATCATTACCGATAGGGGCAATAATGTCGTATCGCGTGATGTTTAACCTAGCAATTCACTTGTTACAACTCACTTATAACAGTTGAAAACCGCCCTAGCCAGATTAATCACATGCCTCAACGTGACCAAACCCTTCCTGCCGCGCAGTGACGTTCCTGCTCTTTTTATATTCGCCAAGCACAGCAGCGATAAGCCGCTATACTCCGATAAACGGACTTCCTCATGCCAAGCCTGTCGTTCAGAATTGGCAAGCCCCCCTACCCTGACGGCTAGCCGTTACCCGGGGTGTCGGGGGCTGAGATAACCGAGCTTTCGCCAGGAGGCGATCATGAGCTATCGGAATATTTTTGTTGTCGGGATGGATGCCTATAACCGCCAACGGCTTGAGCATTTACGTGGGGCTGAGAATTACCGGTTTCATGGCGTGATTGAACCAGCGGAAGTTTATGATACAGAAATATTTCCTATCGAAGACATGTTGGCCCGGGCCGAAACCCAGTTAAAGGAATTTAGCGAGCCTATCGATGCCATCGTCGGCTATATGGATTTCCCCGTCTCGACCATGCTACCCATCCTCTGCGAGCGACTCGGTACGCGCTCCACCAGTCTCGAAAGTTTACTCAAATGCGAACACAAGTACTGGAGTCGGCTCGTTCAGAAGGACGTGATTGCCGACTATATTCCCCGCTTTACCGCTTTCGATCCCTTTGACCCGCAGGCCCTTCAGCATATAGGGGAAGCAGGGTTGTATATGCCCTTCTTCGTTAAACCCATCAAATCGTCAGGTTCGCGGCTGGGCTTTCGCATCGAAAGCCCTGAGGACTTCGCCTATGCCGTAGCGCGGCTACGTGAAAGCATCGGAACCATCTCAGAGCCGTTTAATTATGTGCTGGAGCATGCCAACTTGCCCGACGCCGTACGCTCGGTTGATGGCGGCCACTGCATGGCAGAAGAGATCATTGGCGGGTGGCAATGTACGGTCGAGGGGTACGTCTTCCAAGAAGAGGTTGCCTCTTACGGCATTGTCGATTCGATTCGTTATCCGCAAGTGCTGAGTTTTTTCTGTTATCGCTATCCATCCCGCCTTCCCACTGCCATTCAGACCAAGATGCAGGCGCTTACGCGTCAGGTCATGAGCCATATCGGCTATGACAATGCGGCCTTCAACATCGAATACTTCTGGGACGAAGTACAAGATCGCATCTGGCTGCTGGAAATCAATACCCGCATCGCTCAGTCACATTGCGACCTGTTTGAAAAGGTCGATGGCATCAGCCATCAGCAAGTGACGGTGGATCTGGCGCTGGGGCAGTTGCCCGATATGCCTTATCGCCAAGGAGCCTTCAAGGTCGCTGCGGAATTTTTCTATCGCGTGTTCTTCACCGACGCTACCGTTAGCCAAGTGCCAAGTTGCGAGGAAATTGAAGCGTTGCAGCAAGCCTTCCCCGGTACGCTGATCACACTAAAGGTCGAGGTCGGCATGCGCTTATCCTCCCTGCCTGAGCAAGACAGCTACAGTTACGCCCTAGCTTACGTGTGGATGGGCGCAGACGATGATAGCGCGTTAAAAGAGAACTATGAGCGACTCGCCGAGCAGCTACATTTTGCGTTCGAGGACATCACCGGCTGACGTGTTCGCACCGCGAGCATGCTTCGGCATCCAGTTATAGGAAAAGGAGCACAGCTATGCATATCGTCAGTGATTTTCCCCGCGACGTGCAGGAGCAAGAAGATTGGATCACGCTGTCCGATGGCTGTCGGCTGGGAATCCGTATCTGGCGACCTGTGGATGCCGAGAGCGATCCGGTGCCGGCCATCCTTGAATATCTGCCGTATCGCAAGCGAGATTTGACAGCGGCGCGCGACGTACAGACATACGTTTACTGGGCCGGCCACGGCTACGCCGGGGTACGTGTCGATATACGTGGCAGCGGCGAGTCAGACGGCGTGCTGACCGATGAATACCTACAGCAAGAACTCGACGATGGCGTCGAAATCCTGCAATGGCTGGGTGAGCAACCCTGGTGTACTGGTGATGTCGGCATGATCGGCATCTCCTGGGGCGGGTTCAATGGCCTGCAGATTGCGGCACTGCAACCGCCCGAACTGAAGGCCGTCATCACGCTGTGCTCGACCGATGATCGCTACGCCGATGATGTCCACCATATGGGGGGCTGTTTGCTCGGCGACAACCTGTCGTGGGCCTCGACCATGTTCGATGGCAACACCTGCCCCCCCGATCCACTTTTGGTCGGTGAACGTTGGCGGGAGATGTGGATGGAGCGCCTTGAGCATAGCGGGCTTTGGCTGGCAACTTGGCTCCAACATCAGCGCCGCGACGACTACTGGAAGCATGGCTCGGTCTGCGAAGACTTCTCACGCATTCGCTGCCCCGTCTATGCCGTTAGCGGCTGGGCCGATGGCTACTGCAATGCCGTGTTCCGACTGCTTGAAGGACTCGACGTACCGCGCAAAGGCCTCGTAGGCCCTTGGGCGCACAAGTACCCCCACCTGGGCGTTCCCGGGCCTGCCATCGGTTTTTTACAGGAAACGTTACGCTGGTGGGATCATTGGTTGAAAGGCAAGGACACGGGCATCATGGATGAGCCAATGCTGCGGGTCTGGATGCAGGATTCTGTGCCGCCGTCGGCTCGTTACGAGGAACGTCCGGGGCGTTGGGTTGCGGAACCGAGCTGGCCATCGCCGCGAATCGAACCGAAGCACTTCCGTCTCACCAGTGGCCATGGTCTGCTGCCTGCTATGCAGAGTACAGGCTCTTCTATGGCAGGCGACAACATAGCAGACGACGACATTCCTTTGAGCGTGCGTTCGCCGCTATCGGTGGGGCTGTATGCCGGCAAGTGGTGTTCCTATAATGCGCCACCAGACTTACCCCACGATCAACGTGACGAAGACGGCGGCGCGCTGATATTTCAAACCGCACGACTCGATCAAAACATCGAGATTTGCGGGCAACCCGTTGTCGAGCTCGACATCGAAGCCGACCAGCCAGTGGCCATGGTGGCGGTTCGGCTCAGCGATATTGCCGACGACGACAAGGCGACCCGAATTTCCTACGGTCTGCTCAACCTGACGCACCGTGATAGTGACGAATTTCCACAGCCACTGGAGCCTGGCAAGCGTTATCGCGTGCGCGTACTGCTTAAACATATCGCGCAGAACTTCCCCGTAGGCCACGCCATACGGCTTTCGCTGTCGAGCAGTTACTGGCCGCTGGCCTGGCCGTCGCCAGTTCCCGTCAAGTTGACCGTACACCCTGCTGGCTGCCAATTGATTTTACCAAGCCGCGAGCCACGACCTGAAGAAGAAGCGGCACTGCTCCCGTTTGCCGCACCAGAAGGCGCACCGCCACTCGCGGTCACGCTGATACAACCAAGCCAAGAAGCGTGGCGGGTAATACGAGATCTTGCAAATAATAAGACCACCCTGGAAGTCATTAATGACGAAGGCACCTACCGTCTTGATGACATCGACCTCGAACTCTCATCGCGGGTTATCGAGCGCTATACCTATTCCTACAGCAACTACGACAGCCTGAGCGGCTGGACCGAGTGGGAGCGCTGTTTCCGGCGCGGAGATTGGGAAGTCCGCAGTATGACGCGCACATTGATGACATCCAACGCCACAAGTTTTCGCTTACGGGCGACAATGGATGCCTTTGAGGGCGATAGCCGGGTTTTTTCCAAAAGCTGGGACGAAGAGATCCCGCGTGATCTTGTTTGAACTGACAAAGGCCTCTGTGCCTCGGGGCTTATATACAAACCAGGCGCAAAGCACCCTACCAAATACTGAGCGAACTCAAGCCAGCTAAGCAATACCTTGTAGCCAGTATCATGATGTTTTTGAGTCGTCTCTTGTTTAGGTAGGTGTGCTAGCGCACAGAACAATCGAGTGTTTAAAACTAGTCTATCAATGATTACTTGTAAGTGATGTTATGAGATCGACAGCCTCATAACTTACTTACGATGACTGCTGATAAAAACGATACTTTATCTTTCGATGAGCAGTCGTTTTTCGTCAGTGTATCTTTTTATCCTTTCGCTTAGCATTGAGGTGTTACATGAGTACTGAAAAGACCAGTAAGCACAATGACCAGACCGCTGAAGAAGCGACAAATCGCGCAAAAGAACAAATTGATAACTCAATTGTTGAGCCGGCGCGTGCCTATGGATCATTGACGACTGACTATTACGAACAGCTATTTTCAACCCAATTCGATGCTGTTCGCGACTTTGCAGATAAAAGTTTGGCACAATCTCGTTCTTGGCTTGACGTCAAGGACTCCGACGGCTTTCAGAAGGTGGTTCAAGAGCAACAACAAACCATCCGCGAAATGAGCGAACGGTTGAGAGATGATACCCAAAAAATCAACTCGCTTAGTCAGCAATACCTGAAAGAAAGCCAGCAACTGGCGATGGAAAGCATGCAGATAGGCCGTAAGCAGCTTGAAGAGAACATGCAGATGGGCAAAGAACACATTGCGGACAGCATGCAGAAGGGTAAGGAGCACCTTGAGGAAAACATGCAAAAAGGGAAAGAGCACGTCGAAGAAAACATGCAACGCGGCAACGAAAGCATGCAAAAAAGCAAGGATAACGTAGAAAACGCTCACCAGAAAAATCAGCAACACGCTGATAAAGGCAATAAATCGACCAACACATCAAACAAGTAGACCGATAACTCTGCTGTAGCCGCTTTTTTTAGGGGTCGTTTCCAAAGGGAAACGGCCCTTTTCACATACAATCGCTTAAACCGTTGCCCACTATTTGCCGGGCAAGGTCAACGGCATTGCAGTGTTTGATTGAATTCAGGCTTTAAATTAGCTCTGCCCCGGTATAACTCCTCGATTTAAGTCCTTCAGACATCAAAACCCCAACGCACAAGCTATCTCTCACCATGAGCAGACATTTCATTAATGTCGGCTTGACGCGTCTACATCACATTATTAAACACGCCGCAATATTAAAATTCAATATATCAAGCGATGCTTTTTAAAGCGCCTATTAAAGATATTGGCATATTATTTTCATTGTGTGATTTTAAGTTTATTTTTTCACAGTAAAGACTTGCTACACATCATAAAGACACTTTTCCAGACGCAAATAAAAGTCAGCGCCTGAATGCCTTTAAGTCTGAATTCAACCCATAAATGCAGCCTGCATTATCCGTGACAATGATCAAAACAGTATGACGTTTCTAATTTTACTAAGACCAGAAAATACAGGTGGTAATAATATCCTGCATACGTGAACATCAATGAATAATGTAACTAATCGTTACAGAAAAAACTTATGTAATGCTCAACCGTTGCCTAAGCTCCTCCTCTTCCACATGAGCAGCGGCAAGAGTGCTGGAGGTACATTATGCGCAACCTATCGAGTTGGCAAGATGGCGTTCGTTCGCTTATTTGGGAGGAGCAGCACCGACAAGCTGGCAGGCTTCTGCTCGTAGACGATGTCGAAGCGTATATCGACAAGATATTGATAAACGCCGATTTTTTATGCCTTCACACATCAGATAAATGCTTGGGGTTTGTGGCTTATTACTGCAGAGACACTTCAACCCCAGATGCCTTTATTACCTTATTCATCTTGGCGCCGGAAATTCGCGGCAGCGGTTTGGCTGCTTCTCTACTCACTGGTGTCACCATGCAATCGCGCCAACATAACTGTTCCCGCTTGACGCTATGGGTGAACAAGAATAATGCAGGTGCCCTTCGGTTTTACCAACGCCAAGGCTTCCGCTTCTGCGAGAGCAAAGAACCTATGCTGTTAATGGAACTACCGCTTTGCTTTGAAAAGGACTCAACATTACCATTTTCTAAATTGATGGAGTCATAAGCCATGCAAGAAAGAATGAGCGTTGACGAGTTCGGCCATACCATCAAAGACAAGGGCTGGGTTGTCTTTCCATCTGCGCTGGAAAAGCATTTTATAAACGCGTTACGCAGTGACTGCCTAAAGTGGATTGATATTTGCCAAGACATGCAAATTAAGAATGGCGTTAATACCCAGGGTGATGGAACCGCCCACCACTGCCTGGGCGCGAATGACAGTATTGACCGTTACATCGACATGCACCTTTTTCATCCCTATATTTCACATTATTTCCATGAACAGCCGTATATCTGCCACTCATTAACGCCAATAGGTGGTTTTCCGGATGTGAACACCTATGTGCACAAGCTGCACCGAGATGTGAGAACCTTCATTCCAGGGTATCCGCTCAAGCTAAACATGCTGGTGATGTGTGACGATTTTACAAAAGAGAATGGCACTCTAGTACTGTCGGGGTCTCATACGAGCGACCAACCACCCGACGAAAAAGAATTCGAGAAACACCATGAAAGAATCGTAGCACCTGCTGGTTCGGTTCTGCTCTTCAATTCGCTGCTTTGGCATCAAGGTGCCTTAATTACCGGAGACAAGCCGCGCGTCGCCTTAACGGTTGGCTACAGCCGAGCCTGGGTCAAACCACATATGGACTACGCACGGATGTTAGGTGACGACTATGGCGCGACACTTTCGCCCTTAACGCGACAAGTGCTTGGTTATAACGCCCGGGTGCCCGTCAGCCTTGATGAATGGTATAGGCCGCTGGAAAAACGGTTGTATAACGCCAATCAGGGGTAATCACCATGCACGTAGCTCTCGACTATAGGACGTTACATAAGCTCTCGCATCGTGCCGGGGGAACCTTTTATTTATTTGACGAAAACCGCTTCGTCGAGAACTACTCACAGCTTCGCGAGCGGCTTCGACACTACCATGCCAATACTCAAGTGGCCTACGCACTCAAGGCCAATTATATGCCACGTATCTGTGAGCTTATCGACGAGATGGGCGGTATGGCAGAGGTTGTATCCCGTTTCGAGTTTGACGTTGCCCGTCGTTATTTGCCTGCGGCTCAACTGATATTCAACGGCCCTATTAAACGCGAGGATGATCTGCGCCTAGCCTTGCGGGGTGGCTCAGCGGTCAATATCGACTCTTTCCGCGAAATTGCGTTACTGGAGCGGATTTCCAGTGAATTCAATGAAATAGTGATTGGGCTGAGGATCAATTTTGCTTCGCTACCCGCTAGCCGTTTCGGCTTTCAGGCCGAGTCGGGGGAACTTGAGAATGCGCTTAACCGATTGAAACGCATTCCAAACGTAAGGGTGGCAGGACTCCACTGTCATGTTAGCGATCGGGGGCGCGGAGTAACGGCACATACGGAGCGTATTCGTTTGCTTGGTGAACTGGCTTCACGGTTAGCGCCGCGATATACCATCGAAACGCTGAACGTTGGCGGCGGCCTGCTGGGTGCCATGCCAGAAGCATTGAAGTCGCAGTTTCCGTTTGAGGTGCCGAGCACTGCTGAGTATGCCGATGCGATCGGATTAGCTTTCAAGCGCTATGCACCAAGCCCCGCGATGCAGCTCATTGTTGAGCCTGGTATTTCCATGGTCGCCGACACACATTGCCTTGTGGCTGAGGTCGTGGAAATAAGAGAACGAAACAACATTTATCACGCACTTATTGATACCAGCATTAACAGCACCAACCCGACCCATTCACACAATCAACCGATGCTGTATGCGGTCACCGCAAGCACCAACCCTGCAAGCTCACTACGTGCTTATCGCTTAGTAGGTCATACCTGTATGGAGCACGACGTCATCTGTGAGGTTTTCACAGGCCATCTAGGTATTGGCGATTACATCGTGTTCGAGAATCGTGGAGCTTACTCAGTCAACTACACACCGCCCTTTATTACGCCCGCGCCGGCAGTGCTCAACCGCCAGGGGCAGATGCTTAAACGCGCCGATGACTGCGCCAGCGTGCTTACCAGCTACTGTGCACGCCGCCGTGAATCGCTTCCTGACGATGATTACTCAGCAGGTGCCCTCGCACTTGAACCTTTCACACATGTATAAAAAAAGCACATTGAGTCTACAAACGAGCCAGCCACTTCGAAGCCGCATCACTCGCAACAATTTTACTTCATGAGGAGTAAAACAATGAATATTCTCTTCACCTGTGCTGGCCGTCGTAACTACCTGCTTCACTACTTCCGTGATGCGCTGTCTGGCAGTGGCCGCGTGTTGGCAGCCGATAGCAACAAGAATGCGGCTGCCATGATAGAAGCGGATGCTGCGTTTCTTGTTCCTCGGGTGGAGTCACCGGACTATATCCCTACCCTGCTTACACTCTGCGAACAGCAAAAAGTAGGGATGCTTATTGCTCTCAATGACAATGAGCTTTTTATACTTTCTGAAGCGAAACATCGCTTTAGGCGCATAGGCACCCAAGTGGTCGTATCTTCACCCGGGGTGATCGCCCTGGCGGCCGATAAACTGGCCACTGCCGACTTCGCCACAGAACTGGGCATTGCCACCCCAGCCAGCTACCTACATGTTGACACCGCCCTTAAGGCGGTCGAGCAAGGTGAGTTATGTTTCCCCCTGTTTGTAAAACCGCGTTGGGGGTCGGCATCGCTAGGGGTTGAATGTGTCAATGACATAGACGAGTTGCGATGGGCTTGGCAACTCGGGCTGCGTCGCCTGCCTCGCAACTCACTTCAACCGTATGCCGCTAGAGAGGACGGTTTGCTGATCCAAAACGCTCTGCGTGGCCAAGAATATGGCATCGATGTGGTCAACGACTTAGAAGGCCGATATCAGACGACCTTCGTTAAGCGCAAACTAGGCATGCGTTCCGGTGAGACGGACCAGGCAGTGACAGAAAACTGCCCAGAGCTTGTCGCGCTTGGACGCCGTCTAGGAGAGGCGTTAAAGCATGTCGGCAACCTTGACTGCGATGTATTTATGGGCGCAGGGAAGCCCTGCTTACTCGAACTTAACCCACGTTTCGGTGGCGGATATCCTTTTTCTGCTGCCGCTGGAGCAGATGTGCCATCGGCACTCATCGCCTGGGCGAAAGGAAAGGCTCCTCCTCTTCACTGGGATGCTATCCGGCACAATGTCATGTCCAGTAAATGCGAGCGCATTGTTAGCATTAACCGCTCAGCAACCCCTGTTAGCGAGGAGACACCAAGCGTCAAATCACCCTATGAAACGACTGCTAACAATTTCGCGACAACCCCCATGGCGTTATTCCGTTAACGCACTATTTCGTTAAAGAGACACCGACACTTTTAACTTTTACGAAGATACAATGCTTACGAACCACTTTTTCCTTAGCCCCGACCCAGTTCCCGCGACCAGACATAGAGGAAACCGCTACTAAAAAGTAGCGGCTTGATACTGACAGCATGGCGCTAGCGCTTCAGAAGCTAAATACTGGAATGGCGGGATCGCGAATCATGGCTGCCATGAGGTCTGGGGCATCAACGCTAGCACCTTCAAGCAGATCTTCTTGGGCCATGGCGGTGCTGTTGGCATCCAAGTTGCGATTCTTGGCTACTTAGCAAAGGCAATGAGAAGAAGCTTCCTGCCGTAGCAGCAATTATTACTATGCGAGATAACATCGCTAATAGCCTTCGTCATACTCAAACGGCTTCGGAAAGCAAACCATCACAGACTGACGTTGCCACAAGGGAAAAGCGGTCATTCCCCCCCTGATTTACTTTATTTACGTCCGTTTCCTTGAATCCTTTCCCCGTTGCCTGCATATCCTATTGAAATCCATTCCAAGCGATACAGAGCTTAATTATGTCTATTATTGACCCCCGTACCGGCAACCCGTTGACTGCAGAGCAAGAAAATACCAGCAACGAAGAAGCCACGACAGCTCATCGTTCCGTTACGCCAGAAGAAGTTATCATTGAGCTAAATGCTGGCAATATTCAGCAAGTGCTTGAAGCCTCAATGCAGGTGCCCGTGCTGCTAGGCTGTCATTCACCTTCTAACGCCAGTGACACCACCCTTCTCATGATGCTGGAAAAGCTAGCTGTTGAGTACGCGGGGGCCTTCCTACTTGGCAAACTGGATATTGAAGCCAATCCAGAAATTGCTGGCCAACTAGGCGTGCGCTCAACACCCGATGTTAAGCTCGTCAGCCAAGGAGGATTAGTCGATAGCATCCAGGGAGCACTACCTGAGAAAGAGGTGCGTGAGTGGCTAAATCGCTATTTCCCAGCAACAGGGGATGCACCGCCTAGCCCAGAAGATCAAGCCGAAGAAGCGCTAGCAGCGGGTGATGCAGCGGGCGCTCGGGAAATTTATCAAACATTGATTGGCCAGTACCCAGAGCATTACGCCTATCAAATCGGCCTTGCCCGGGCACTGGTGGCCGAGAAACGCGGCGATGAAGCTCGCAGCGTGCTGGACAATTTACCTCCTGAAGAGCGCGATGCAGCCCCTGCTCGCGGGGTGCGTGCAAGCATCGAATTTAGCGAGCAGGCACTTTCCGTTGAAGAAATCGCCTCGCTGGGCGATCGCAATGACAGTGAAGCTCGGTATCAGCGTGCCCTGCGTCACGTTGCCGACAGCCAATACGAAACCGGCCTTGAGGGGCTACTGGCGTTGATGAAGGATGACCGCGCCTATAACGAAGACGCGGCCCGCAAAACCTTACTGCAAGTATTCGATGCTCTGGGTGCCGACCATCCGCTAACCGTTACTTATCGGCGCAAGCTGTTTGCCCTGTTGTATTGATCCGTGCAGTACTGATCTGTGCAGTACTGGTCATGCTTTCAACAGCGTATCCATTCGCGCTAACGCCGCTTCTAGTTGAGAAGCGGTGGTGCCAAAATTAAGCCGCACAAATCCGGGACAGCCAAACGCAGCCCCATCAGAAAGCGCTACGCCCGCCTGCTCTAGCAGCGTCTTGGCGGGTGAATCGCCTAGGGCCGCCTCACGCATATCCAGCCACGCTAAGTAAGTAGATTCCGGCGCGCTCATGGTTACCCCAGGCCATAACGCTACCCGTGCCTGCAACGTAGCGCGATGATCTCGCAGTACCGCTAACAGCGCTTGGCGCCAAGGTTCACCTTCGCGATAAGCCGCTTCAGCGGCAACCAGCCCCACTACATTGCCATCTGGCAAAAAGCCTTTCGTTGCCGCTGCAAAGCGTTTACGCAGCGTTGCATCAGGAATAACAGCACAGGCACTGGTCAACCCTGCAAGGTTGAACGTTTTTGACGGCGCCCATAGTGTGATGGTGCGCTTAGCCAGTTCGGGAAACATGGCAACCAAGGGACGATGGCGCGCTCCTTCGTTTAACAGAAGGTCGCAGTGCAGCTCATCGGAGACGACCCATAAGTCATGCCGCTCAACAACGGCAGCTAACGCTGCAAGTTCGTCGTCACTCCATACTCGCCCTGTTGGGTTATGCGGGTGACACCAAAGCAGCAAACGGGTTTGCGGTGTTATGGCGGCTTCTAGCGCATCAATATCCAACTGCCAAGGCTCGCCAGGGGACGTCGGCTCGGCTAACATCGCTTGTTGGGCGAGTCGTCCTGTGCGTTCTGCAACGGCCAGAAAAGGTGGGTAAATCGGGGTAATCGTGAGTACCCCCTCGCCGGGCTCGGTCAGCGCCATCGCCGCAAAGTGTAACGCAGGCACAACGCCAGGCAGCCACTGTTGCCAATCGGGCTGAATAGCCCAACTATAGTGGTGAGCACTCCACTGGCAGAGAGTTTCTGTTAGCGTATCGGGCACTTCCCCATAGCCAAAGACACCGTGTTCAACGCGGGCATGTAGCGCATCAATCACAGCGGGCGGTGAGCGAAAGTCCATATCTGCCACCCACAGTGGCAGCACGTTTGCATCATAGCGATGCCATTTTTGCGAGGCATAACCCCCTTTCGGAGAGCGTCGCTCTACGGGCGTAGCAAAATCGAACGCCATAACTAATCTCACTTATGTTCTTGGGAGTAACTACTGAGCATGCCGCAAGATGACTTTTATACCAAGGTGCGCGCGGGGCTGTCAGCATTGTTGCAGCAGTGGCGCTCACTCGGCCAAGCTGACACTGATCAACTGGCGCTAATTTTGGCTGAAACAGCACGCGTTGCAAAATTAGGTACCCCGGAGGCGACGCCAAGCGGTGCCACACTTGAGCAGTGGAGCCGCGACGAGCAGGGCGAAATGCCGTTCTGGGCACCACGCACAGCGGTATTCTTGCTTAACCAAATGCCTGCACGTCCCACCCCACAAAGTGATGCAGAGGCTTGTGCCTGGGCGTACTGTTGGCTGCGTAACCGATCATTTGATTCGCTACAAGCCGCTCATGATGCACTGCCAATCCACTTAAAAGCACCGCTAGAAAGTGCCTTAGAAGCCGCTTGGCGTGACCAGCAAGGCCTCCGTCTGGTGTAGTTGGCAACAAATACCGCGCTCGATACGTGTCGTTAATGGCGTTTGCGCACTGGCGACTTTGGCTTAAAGCCAGCGGGTTTGGTGGCTAGCCAATCTACAAACGCGCGAATGTCATCATCGCTCGTTAACGCCTCTAGGCTTGCGAAACGATCCGCTAACTCGCGCTCACTGTACAGCCTGTGAATGTGCTTATGGCAAGGGTGGCAAAGCCATACAATCGCCGTTAGGCGCTCTTCACGACTGTAGCGCTTTTGATAACGCGGCTTATTATGAAGGGTGCGCGGTATTAGGTGATGTTTTGTCAATGAGGCTGGGCGTTGGCACAGCTCACAACCTGAAGGCTTGGGCGGTGGAGAAAGCGCGTGGGCGCTTGGGTCGATCGAACGCGTCACAGTGAAAGCAGCCTCGCACGCTGGCAACATTTAAACGGTTTAAACACCAAAACCACTCAACAAAACAGCTGTACAACAATAATAACGGTTTAATAACAGCAAGGAAAACACCGCATGATAGAGGTTCCTCTCACTTGGCAACTGGCGAAACTAGGCTTATCAATTGGCATGGTGCTGGGGCTTGGTGCGATCGCGGTGCGTGCCAGCCCCCGTATGGCAGGGCTGCTAGCAGGCTATCCTCTAGGTACGGCGCTGGCGCTATTTTTTATTGGCTTAGAAATTTCCCCGCTTTTTGCAACCCAAAGCGCGGTACACACTCTAGCGGGCTTTACCGCCACAATGGCGCTTGGGGCAGGCTATTTAGTGACCGGTCGTCAGCCAGGCTTTAAAGGAATTATTGGTGGCTTAATAGGTGGTTTTATTGCGTGGTTGGCGGTTAGCACGCTTCTTGCTCAGTTTACTTTTACGCGCCTGAGCGGCACCCTTGTGACCCTATGTGCCATTGCTATATTTAGCCTGCTATTCCGCAGTATTCCTGATGTAAAAAGCCCCGCTAGTCGCGCATTTTCACTACCCGCCCTGGCAACACGCGCTTGTTTGGCGACTGCTATTATTTTTACGATTACGCGCCTTGCTCACTTGCTACCCCCCGCTTGGGCAGGGACGTTAGCGGCATTTCCAGTCACAATGCTGCCCTTTCTGCTCATCCTGCACTTCAATCACGGGGTGGCGCCTGTAGCAACGGTAATCAAGCACTACCCAATGGGCCTGGGCTCGCTGCTGAGTTACACGTTATGCGTTTCCTACACTTACACCACGCTAGGGCTTTTATGGGGCACATTGGCTGGATTCGCTGTCGCAACCCTATGGTTACTGGGATGGATGCAATTTACCGCTTGGTATCAGCGCCGCGCCACTTGACCAAGCGCTCGCTAGGGGTAATTCTGGTTAGCATTAATCACTAACCAACAATAAGGATCCCCTGATGTTTACCCGCATGATTGAGCCTGCTTTTTACGACACCGATGCACTAGGCCATATTAACAACACCCGCCTGCCCGCTTGGTTTGAGCTTGCACGCAACGACTTATTCAGGCTGTTTACGCCAGACCTCAATCCTAAGCAGTGGCGTTTGATTATGGCGCGGATGGAAGTCGACTACCGCGCTGAACTGTTCTACGGCGACGACATCGAATTACGTACCTACTTGACACGCTTAGGCACCAGTTCGTTTACGGTGACTCAGGAAGCACACCAGCATGGTACGCTTACCAATGTGGGACATACCGTATTGGTACAATACGATCATCAAGAAAAACGTGCAGTACCTATCGAAGGCGATTTGCGCGATGCGCTAGCCGCGCACTTACACAGTGCACCAACGCCTGCTTAACTCATTCCCCTCCGTTCGGCGGGGCGCCGGGAGGTCTCTATGGCAATCCGTTATAACCTTTGGATCGATCCAGATAATACGGCGCAGCATCGCGCCGTTGAAGCCGACCTTGAGCGCTATTTTATGGAGCGCTTTGCTGACTACCCGCATATCCGCTTGTTCGGTGCAGACCCTTACGACTATGATGCCCCGTTCAATCGACTCTACGATGTATTAATGGCACGAGCCGCAGAATATTGCGAAGAGAAGTGGCACTACGTCGCCACCCCCGAACAACTCAATCGTTGTTTTTTCCGCGCAGTTGGCCGCTCAAATAAGTTTGTTCAAGATGACCGAAAGTGAGACATCAACGCAATGGTAATCCGTACCGACCAAGCGCCCGATGAGCGCCAGCTAGCTATTATCACTCAACAGCTCGGGCGTGCTCCTCGCGGTATTGAAGCCGTTGCCGCTACTGATGCCTACGGCACTCCGCTTGTGCTGCGCATGGCACCAATTGTTGATGGAAAACCATTCCCCACCCTTTACTGGCTATGCTCCGACCTGCTCAAAATTGAGATTTCGCGGATTGAAGCGGTTGGTGTCATCAAGTCACTAGAACAACGCCTTCAGGAAGAACCGGCGTTTCTAGAAGCTTACCAACAGAGCCATCACGATTACGTTAAAGCACGCTGGGCGTACATGAGCGATGCCCAACGCGAGGAAGTCGCCAAGCTTGGCTATAACGATGTACTCACCGAGAGAGGCGTGGGCGGCATTAGCAACTGGCAACAGGTACGCTGCCTGCACACTCAATATGCCCACCATTTATGCGGTAATAATGTGATTGGGCAATGGATGGACGAACACTACAACGTTCAGCGCTGTCTTCATTAACCACGCCTACACGGCTTGATAACTCACCGCTCATTTATAAGCAACTAATCTGTTATAAGGACGCTTACCATGGCACGAATTTGTGTATATCTCGGCTCACGTGAGGGGAACACGCCTGTTTTTCGTCACGCAGCTAACGCGCTTGGCACCGCTATCGCTAACCGCGGACACACACTTGTTTATGGCGGCGCACGTATCGGTTTAATGGGTCAGCTCGCCAACGCGACGTTGGAAGCAGGCGGCAAGGTGATTGGTGTGATGCCTGATCACCTTGTTGAGCGCGAGCAAGCTCACTTTGGCTTGACTGAGCTCCTGCGCGTGCCAAATATGCACGAACGTAAAGCAACCATGGCTGCCAACGCTGACGCCTTTATTGCCCTACCCGGCGGCATAGGCACCTTTGAAGAACTGTTTGAAATTTGGACCTGGGGATATTTGGGGCTTCACGATAAACCCATGGGGTTACTCGATACCGATGGGTTTTATGCTCCCCTGCTTACCTTTCTGGATAGCACCGTCAGCCACGGCTTTTTAGTCCAAACAACGCGCGACATGCTGATGGATGCACCCACACCCAATCAATTACTGGATGCATTAGAAGTCCAGCTTAATGGAACCTAAAACGACCCGACCAACAGAGGACAGGAGAAACTGAAAAAACTACCAGCGTCAGCGGCTAACGCGTTGGAGTAGTGTTAGTGTGCGCTGATAAGTGAGTTGTAACAGACGCGCATCTTCACCCGCGCGATGGCGATGGATATCACTCTCAGCAATAACAGCTTCTTTTGTGTCGCTCCACAACGCTTGCTGCTCTTCGCTGAGCAGAATACGTAATGCTTCTAAACGAAAGCGCGGCAGCATTCCGGCATGGTGAAACAGCAGCGACAACCACGTGTTGTCGTAACCCCAGCTGTCGCTGTAGGCCTTGCCTATCTCGCGGAGCTCGTCATTTAACCAATGCGCCACTTGACGCACAGGGTAGCCTTCTCGGTGTAAGCGGTCTCGGGAAATTCCGTGCAACAGCTCCGCCTTAGGATCCCAGTGTGTCCACTCTTCCAGCGGCTGAATGAGAAACGCGCAGCAGCTACCGTCGGCACGAGCAATACCAACTTCAATAGGATAGCTGCCGCGCCCAAATCCGGACGCTTCAATATCTAGCACTGTGGGTAGCGTCTCGGACACCGATTTCCTCATTTACTGATCTCAGCGGCCAAACCACTGACTTATCTTCTAAGCTGCCGTCATTTCCGACGTTGACTGACGATCAGCCAAATGTTGCCAATAGGCCGCCCGTTCGCTGTCTACTGCCAAGCCTAACTCACCCAGTCGGTAGGCGCGCGCTAGTCGCTCTGCGGCCAAATAATGCCCCGATTGAGCAGCACGGGCGTACCACGTCACCGCATAATCTTCACGGCGTGGGTACTGAACACACCCATGCTCATGAATTTGCGCTGCTTGATACTGCGACTTTATATCGCCAGCCTGGGCCGCTTCTAACACATAACGAGCACCGCGCGACTTATCGTGCGGGGACAAGCTGCGATGAAACAGCATGTGTCCGTAGATCGACTGCGCATCGGGGTGCCCCGCCTCTGCGCAACGCTTAAGCAAGCGCATCGTCAAACGCTGTGTGCGTGGCGAACGCGGCAATAACCAGCGAGTATGAAATAACTGCTCGGCTAGGCGAAACTCTAGCCGGGTAAACAAAGCTGATGCATGCAGCACGGCAAACCACCCTGCCTATCTGTTGAGATCTTCGGCTAGCCATCTTTCCCGCTTATGACCGCTAACCATACGATTGACCAGCGCTAGGCTGGCCGATGGGCTGGCAAGCATACGCCTGCCTTTGCGCCGACTCAACCCTATTGATTTGCTGCTTTTGTAACGCCTCGCTAACATGCCTCTCTAGCGCCGTTATTCGCGGCGTTCATCAGCGAATATCCTGAGGCAATTTTGCTTCATTGAGGAGACGATAATGCAAACGCGCCCACTGGGTAGAACCGGGATGGAAGTCAGCCGGCTCTGTTTAGGCACCATGACCTTCGGCGAACAGAATAGTGAAGCAGAAGCCCATGAGCAGCTCGATCGCGCGGTCGCTTTTGGCATCAATTTTATCGACACTGCAGAAATGTACCCCGTTCCGCCAAAGGCCGAAACACAAGGGCTAACAGAGTCTTACATTGGTAGTTGGCTGAAAGCACGTAGTGCAAGAGACGATGTTATTATTGCCACCAAGGCTGCAGGCCCTGGCTTAGACCACATTCGCGGTGGCCCAAAAATGACTCGCGACCATCTGCATCAGGCTGTTGATACAAGCCTTGCACGGCTCAACACTGACTATATCGATCTCTATCAATTGCACTGGCCAGACCGTAAAACCAATTTCTTTGGCCAACTTGGCTATACCCATGAGGAGCAAGAAGACTCAACGCCGCTAGAAGAAACACTGTCAGCGCTGAAGGAGCTTGTCGATGCCGGAAAAGTGCGCGCCATCGGCCTTTCCAACGAAACGCCGTGGGGAGTCATGCGCATGCTGCAGCTGTCAGAGCAGCTGGGGCTGCCTCGTGTAGCGTCTATTCAAAATCCTTATAGCTTGCTTAACCGTACATTTGAAGTCGGTCTTGCCGAAATTGCTCACCGTGAAGACGTGGGCTTGCTCGCTTACTCGCCGCTGGGCTTTGGTGTGCTTTCGGGCAAGTATCTCAATGGCGCGCAGCCACCAAAAGGGCGTTTGACGCTCTATGAACGGTTTAAACGCTACACCTCGCCAGAAGCAGAAGCTGCGACGCACGCGTACGCTCAGCTAGCCAAGGAACACGACTTGGACCCTGCTCAAATGGCGCTGGCTTTTGTAAACTCTCGGCGTTTCCTGACCAGCAATATTATTGGCGCCACCACGATGGATCAGCTTGAAAGCAATCTCGACAGCGAAAGCCTTAAGCTGGGCGAAGAGGTGCTAGCCGCTATCGAGGACATCCATCGTAGGATGCCCAATCCCTGCCCTTAATCGCGTTTCCCCACTATCAAACCGATAGCCTCGGCCATTGCCGAGGCTTGGTATAATCACTCTTCTTTTTTGTCACGGCATAAGGAGCACGCCATGCTGAGCGTTATTTCCCCCGCCAAAACGCTGGACTTTGAAACCCCTTCAACAACAGATAAAGTCACTCAACCCGACTTTCTCGACCGTAGCAAACCGTTGATTGAGATTCTACGCGAGTACTCACCGCAACAGCTTAGCAACCTAATGGGCATCAGCGATAAGCTGGCTGGACTAAACGCCGCGCGCTTCGCCGACTGGCAGCCGCCGTTTACCTTGGATAACGCTAAACCGGCGGTTCAAGCCTTTCAAGGAGACGTATATACAGGTCTAAAAGCCAACACCTTCAGTGATGACGATAATCAGTTTGCCCAGCAACATCTTCGTATTCTCTCGGGGCTATACGGCTTACTGCGCCCGCTAGACTTGATTCAGGCCTACCGCCTGGAGATGGGCACCAAACTACCCAACGACGCTGGAAACGACCTTTACGCGTATTGGAAACCCACGTTGACGCAAGTCCTTAATAACGACATTGAGAAAAGTGGCTCAAACGTGCTGGTCAACCTCGCATCTAACGAATACTTTAAGGCGATTGATACAAAGCAACTAGACGCACGCGTCATCACCCCCGTCTTTAAAGACGAGAAAAATGGCTCCTTCAAAATCATTAGCTTTTACGCAAAAAAAGCGCGTGGCTTAATGAGCGCATGGATTATCCAACAACAAATTAACGACCCCGACCAGCTAACCACTTTTGACGTGGCAGGGTATCGTTTCGATAAGGCAGCTTCCGAAGGAGACACGCTGGTCTTTATTCGTAAAGAAAGTGACCGATAAACATTGTGGCACTAGAAGAAGGTCACTGGGCGAGCTGAACGCGGCTTAAGGAAGCGTTTGTGAACGTCCTTGAACATTGGCGTATCACATTGATAAAGCCACTCATAGGCGACCATATCGGCACTGACAGCCACCGCGCCATTGGCACAGGCACGCTCTCGAGCAAGGCGAGCTTCATCGCCGCGGCGGCTCGCCGTCGCTTCACTTAGCCAAAACACTTGATAACCTGCCTCTAACAACCCCAGCGCACTTTGCAGTACGCAAATATGGGCTTCAGTACCACAAATGACGACTTGCTTAAGTCCACGTTCTGCAAGCGCTTCTGTAAACGGCGCTTCTTCCATGGCGCTAAAATGATGCTTCTGCCAAATTTTATGTTCGCCTAGTGCATCTAATAACGCAGGGGCAGTTCCGCCAAGCCTCGCTGGATACTGCTCAGTTAGCCAAACAGGCACCTTTACTGCATTGGCAACACCTGCCAACCATGCAGCTTCTTCGATCGCTGACTCGCCACCATCAATCACGGGTAATAGCCCCGCCTGAAAATCGACGATTAGTAATAAACTTTGAGTTTGATGTAAGCGCACTTTTTCATCCTTTTTTTGTCTTTATACACAGCAACACCTTACCCCGTTTTCTCACTTACTCGGTAAACTTGTCGCTGATTTTTTCAACACGTCAATCCCCAGTCAGGCAACCTTACTTTCTGCATCTCTCATGGAGAATCAAAATGTTACGACAATTTTTTGCCATGTTATTGGTCAGCGTTATGGGCATAAGTGCCGCCGTTGAATACGCCGAAGCCCGTCGCTTAGGCGGCGGTAGCAACATGGGCAGCGTTTCACGCTCAGCTGACCGCCCTGCCAATGCACCTGCGCAACAACAGGCACAAGGTACTCAGCAACAAAGTGCAGGGGCTGCAACCGCTGGCCGCGGTGGTATGGGCGGGATGATGGGTGGCTTACTAGCCGGTGGCCTGCTAGCGGCACTCTTCTTTGGCGGCGCCTTTGATGAATTGCGTCTTATAGACCTACTGCTCATGGCTGGAATTGCTGCCTTAGCAATCTTCGCCTTCCGTGCCATTATGCGGCAGCAGCGCCCTGCTTCGACAACCGCTGGAGGCTATCAGCGCGGACATCAGGAAACCAAGCCCAAACCTAGCAATTTCTCAGCAGCTCCTGGCAGCTTAACTAGCAACTTACGAAGCACGCCCGCATGGTTTGATAAAGAGCGCTTTCTTAGCGGTGCTAAAGAGCACTTTATAACGCTGCAACGCGCTTGGGATAACAATGATCTCAGCCAAATTCAGGAGTATGTTACCCCTGAGCTCTACAATCTACTGCGCCAAGAGCGTGCTGAGCAGCCCGCCAATAA
The DNA here is from genome assembly GCF_003989795.1 of Vreelandella andesensis. Taxonomy (GTDB): domain Bacteria; phylum Pseudomonadota; class Gammaproteobacteria; order Pseudomonadales; family Halomonadaceae; genus Vreelandella; species Vreelandella andesensis. The sequence goes on along the minus strand of NZ_RZHG01000024.1, from coordinate 880 downwards.
CCTTACGGAGGTCGTCAGGCTATTTGCTGAGTTAGGCGATGTCAACGAGTATGATGGCCATGCAGAGGCCACTGTGATATTCCACGGACTACTGGAAGAGAACGGTGAGCAAACCGAGTTTAACGAAACATGGCACCTGACCCGCAGCATGCGTGACCAAGCGCCCTGGTATTTACAAGGTATTGAGCAAAACCCAAGCGCATAGCAATACTTTAGTAACAGCAATGCTGACGTAACAAGAATTTAACTGCTTTAAAACGCAAAACAGCCGCTTCTTAGCGGCTGTTTTACTTTCTACACTAGCGCTACTGTTTAACTAATACGGAATATTAGCGCTTAATTCTCGGCGGCATCTTCAATATTGTCACCCATTTCTTCAAGGCGTTCACCAGCATCTTCCATGCTTTCGTCAATGTTTTCGCCCGCTTCTTCAGCAGGGCCTTGATTATCACAGGCTGCCAAACCGCCCATCATTAATGCCATCAATAGCGCCACTGCCAGTTTCTTCATTAACTGCGTACTCATATCGCCTCTCCTCCTGAGATGGTGCTGCGTGATAATACGTACCACTTTATAGTAGGCGCTAAGCGCACTCCATGCCAGCGTTGCACAGCAAGCCCTTGTTATTAAATTTATTAAAACGGCTGTTTAAAGAAATAAACGTACAAGCAGCAGAAAGTACCAACCAAAAAAAACCCCCAAGGCGTAAGCCCTGGGGGTTTTTTCGAATAGGTGCCTGACGATGACCTACTCTCGCATGGGGAGACCCCACACTACCATCGGCGCGAAGCGGTTTCACTGCTGAGTTCGGCATGGGATCAGGTGGTTCACGCTTGCTATGGTCGTCAGGCGTAACAGGTACTGTATATCATGCTGGGTA
>NZ_RZHG01000023.1 GCF_003989795.1 Vreelandella andesensis | reverse complement strand
CCCCCGGCTCTCCTCTTCAGACCATGCCAGCCAACTCTCGGTGATCTGGCGATCTCGCTCCCAGGGGGAGCCTTGAGCCGGTTCTAACGAAACGTTTTCGAGACCAGCGAAAACATTGCGATCGAATGCAGGACTCACTAGCGTCGCCGAGGAGAGCACCTTGAAGCGATAATCCTGAGCCTCCAAGGTTTCCATTAGCACCGGTGGCGTCTGGCTGGCGGTAAAAGCGTCCCAGTAAGTGACCGGCAGCCCGTAGAAAAGGCTGAAAACGCCAGCTTTAGTAGAGTTGCCCCCGCTGATATGCTCGCTCGCGTTAATCCAGCCCGGCTGGTTGGCATAACGAAAGAGGTTCGGCATTACCTCGGAATTCAGCATGTCGTGACGCAGCGTATCCAGCACAATTAGCATAACGTTGTCTGGGGAGGTCTCGACCAGGTTGTATTCGCTGACGCCCATGGGCGACCGATAAACGCAAAGCCCTTGCCTAATTCCAGTAGAAACTGGGTGATATGCTGAGTGAACTCGCGCTCCACGTCACACTTGTTATAAGGCGCGGTCAGGGAGATAACTTCGAAGGTGTAGGGGTCTTTTAGCGTTTGCTGAGCGAGATCCGATTGGGGAGCAGGCAGCGTGCGGGAAAAGTTGCTCACCGCTTTGCCGGTACGTTCATGCAGCCGCGACTTGAGTTGCAGGGCCAGCACGTCACGGCTCCAGCCATGTTCGAGGGTTTGGGAAAGGTAGAAGTCGGCTTCGTTTAGGTCAGCGCATTTGCTGAAAATCTGAATGTTATGCCCCCACGGGGTTTGAGCCAGCAAACCAGCGCGTTCGGCATCCATATCGGCCCAGGGTGTGTCGGCCAATTTGGCAACAGCCTGTTGCCAAATTGCAGGATCACAGTAAAACCGGAAGAAAGCTCGACAGTAGCGCAGGTTTTTGGGAGAAAACCGACCGACCTCTGGAAACGCGTGGCGTAGGCCGTTGCTGAAAGCATTAATAAAGCCACTGTCCCACTGTGCCTAGGTTCCACGTTCAACAATCTGTGCGCCCAGTTCGTAGTAGAGCGCGATAACCGGGTTTAAAAACGCCCGGCGATCTTGGAGAAGTCATTGGCTTTTGAAGCGGTCATTTCCCTAGCACCGCGTCTATATTCGTTTGAGAGGTAACCACAATCCAGGCACACGTTCCGCAAATGGTGCCGAGGTTTTCGGTGAGCGTTTGCAGGGTCAGCATTAAGCGCGTGTCACTACCAATGAACTGGCCGACTTCATCGACCATGAACACCATGCGCTGGCTTCGTTAAAGGCCTGCTTGAAGCTCTCATATACGCCGTGCTTTTCCAGGAGGCGTTCCATGTGGGCAATAATGTGCGGATAAGAGGAGATAAAGCGCTGATGTTCGTTAAAAACGCGCAAGAAGACGTTGAGAATGGGGTTGCCATCGTCGTTGGAGCTGGCCTTGCTGTCGATGTTGAACTGCACCACGTGGGCGGGTTCACGAGCGGCTTTGTCGATGTCAGCCCGGATGGAACTGTCTACTGCTCATCAAAAGGGTCGGCGGCATGCTTGGCTTGGCCGTTTTTGTCAGATAAAGCTAGCAAATTTGTAGAAGTTTTGACACGGGAGTTACGGAGCTTTCGCTGTACATGACATGACTCTATTTTGTAGCGTTACTACATTTCATTGAGTTGCTACGAAAAGTTTATGTCGCTGCGAACTGGAAAGGACAAGAAATGGAGGCGGCCCCAAAAGCCACATCCCGGCACACGCAGCCACCGCTACCGTTGCTCCCTTCCGGGCCTGGCGGGGTTTGCAGTTTAGCGTTGCGAGAGGACCTAAGGGGCCACCATAACGGCACATTCTGATATTTCTTGACGAGTGTGCTGATGCTGATGTGGTGGCTACGCCCTGATTTGAACAGGGGACCCCATCATTATGAGTGATGTGCTCTAACCAGCTGAGCTACGTAGCCTTTACCTCATCAACGGGTGCAGATTATGCCTACCTTAACTGTGAAAGGCAAGCCGAAAACGGCTTGCCTCTTTCGTGACGTGAATATGTACTTACAAGGCTGCTTGGACTGCCGGTAACGCTTCTTCTCCATTACGGGTAGTCACCCCTTCAAGCCACGCTTCTAACACATCGCCATTTTCACTAAGGTAACGGTTCGCAGCCTCTCGTGGGTCTACCCCATCATCCATAATGGCACTCATCAATTGGTTTTCCATTTTCAGAGTGAACGTCATATTTTTCAAGAGCTCACCTACATTTGGACACGCTTCAACAAACCCTGCCCGCGTATTGGTATGTACTGTTGCGCCACCCAAGTTGGGGCCAAAATAATCATCGGCATCAGATAAATAAGCTATATCAAAATTAGTGTTCATGGGATGCGGTTCCCAGCCCAAAAACACCATCCAATTTTCATTTGGCACCCTGGCACGAAGCTCTGCCAACATTCCTGCCTCGCTTGAATCGACCACTTGCCAATCACCTAGCCCATAGGCGTTATCATCAATCATCTGCTCAATCAGTTCATTACCATCATTGCCGGCTTCGATGCCGTGCAAACGCTGATCAAACTGATCAGCGTGCTCTGCCAGATCAGTAACAGAGGTCACGCCCGCGTCATAAACATATTGAGGTACTGCCAGGGTGTATTTCGCACCTTCAAGGTTAACCGCTAAACGCTCAATCTCGCCTCGTTCCACATAAGGGTCGCTAATGGAAGCCATCGACGGCATCCAGTTGCCTAAAAAAACATCAAAATCATTATTACGCATGCCCGCGTACGCAATCGGCACCGAGACAGTGTCGATACGTGTTTCATAGCCAAGCGCCTCTAATACTTCGCTAGCCAGTGCCGTCGTTGCGGTAATGTCGGTCCAGCCCACTTCTGCAAAGCGAACGCTGTTACATTCATCAGCATAGGCAGCCGCCGGTAAACAGGCTGTCAGTAAGAATGTGCTTAAGCTTCGTGTGTATGTTCGTTTCATGATGATTTTTCCCATTGTCGGTTTTATATGAACGCGCCCTATACGTAACTGGTCGTAGAGGCAGAATTACTTCGCACACCTTTATTGATTGAACGTTCAATAAAAAAATGCCATCATAACTAGGGAATCATGCCTGCTCCTGGTTTTCAAGGTCAGGGGCAAATGGGCATTCAACGTCAGTAGGAGATAGCTGTGCCTAAGGTGGGAATGGAACCGATACGCCGCCAGCAGTTAATTAAGGCTACCATGGCGGCCATTGACGAAGTTGGCTTAGCAGAAGCTACGGTCATGCGAATTGCCCGTCATGCGGGTGTTTCAGCCGGTATTATCAGCCACTATTTTGGCGGTAAGGATGGCCTGCTAGAAGCGACTATGAGACAAATTTTGACCGATCTTAGTCATGCTGTGGCAGCACGCCGTCATGCACTAGAAGACGACTCTCCCCGCGCCCATATCGGTGCCATCATCGAAGGTAACTTTGACCGTACCCAGGTGACCGACCCCGCCGCTAAAACGTGGCTCGCCTTTTGGGCTAGCAGCATGCACAAGCCCGCTCTTCAGCGGCTTCAAAATGTCAACGACCGCCGTTTGTACGCCAATTTATGCCATCAATTCAAGCGAGTAATGCCTCGCGCAGATGCTCGCAATGCCGCCCGCGGGCTTGCGGCGATGATTGATGGGCTATGGCTGCGTGGTGCGCTAACGCCTGATGGGCTCGACGCTCCCGAAGCGCGACATCTTGCGCACACCTATCTCGATCAACTGCTTATTCATTATGGATGCCAGCAATTCGCATCCACTGCAGAAACTCTTTAAGGAGACCAACATGGCCGCTCAAGATATTCAGCCACTTTATATTGATGGTCGCCCGGTAGACGCCACCTCTGGCGAAACATTTACCGTTTCAAACCCCTACAACGGCAATCTGCTGGCCACGATTGGCCAGGCAAGCAAAGCCGATGTTGACAGCGCTGTAAAAGCTGCTCAACGCGGGCAACGTGAATGGGCTGCGATGACAGGCATGGAACGCTCACGCATTTTACTACGCGCTGTTGCGCTACTGAGAGAGCGAAATGATGAACTTGCCGAGTTGGAAACTCACAACACGGGCAAGCCTATTAGTGAAACCGCCAGCGTCGACATTGTGACCGGTGCCGATGCCTTGGAATATTACGCAGGCCTCGCCCCCGCTATCGAAGGCCGCCAAATTCCTCTGCGTGATAGCTCCTTTGTATATACCCGCCGCGAACCACTCGGCGTCATTGGCGCGATTGGTGCTTGGAACTACCCTATCCAAATCGCCTGTTGGAAAGCCGCTCCTGCGCTGGCCGCCGGTAACGCAATTGTCTTCAAGCCTAGCGAAGTTACGCCGCTGACCGCCATTAAATTAGCCGAAGTGTTCACTGAAGCTGGCCTACCTAACGGTGTCTTCAATGTCGTTCAAGGTGATGGTCACGTTGGTGCCATGCTGACTGAGCACGAAGGTATCGCCAAAGTCTCGTTTACTGGTGAAGTTGGGACTGGCAAAAAGGTCATGGCCGCTGCAGGTAGCTCTACACTGAAAGACGTCACCATGGAACTTGGCGGCAAATCGCCGCTTATCGTGTTCGCTGACGCTGATTTAGATCGTGCTGCTGACGCCGCCATGATGGCTAACTTCTACTCAAGTGGCCAAATCTGCACCAACGGCACTCGCGTGTTTATTGAACGCAGCGTCAAAGAAGCTTTTGAAGCCAAACTAGTGGAGCGCGTTAAACGCATTCACGCTGGCGACCCGATGGACCCCAGCGTCAACTTCGGCCCATTAGTAAGTTTTGAACATCAGCAAAAAGTGCTTTCCTACATTGCCCTGGGCAAAGAGCAAGGCGCGCGGGTATTGGTAGGCGGTGATGAGTGGAACACAGGCGACTGGGCGAATGGTGCCTGGGCAGCGCCCACTATCTTCACTGATTGCAGCGACGATATGCGCATTGTTCAAGAGGAAATCTTTGGCCCGGTGATGTCGTTACTCGCCTTTGACGACGAAGACGAGGTTATTCGTCGGGCCAATGACACCAAATACGGCTTAGCGGCGGGTGTGTTCAGCGAAAGCTTAAACCGCGCTCATCGGGTTATTCACCAGTTGGAAGCCGGCATTTGCTGGGTCAACACCTGGGGCGAATCACCCTCCGAAATGCCGGTAGGTGGTTACAAAGAGTCAGGCATTGGCCGCGAGAACGGCGTTGAAACGCTTAATCACTATACCCAGACCAAGTCCATTCAGATCGAAATGGGTCCGTTTGAGTCAGTGTTTTAAGGAGGCCCTAATGTCCGAACCACGTGAGTTTGATTATATTATTATCGGTGCAGGCTCGGCGGGCAATGTGCTGGCTACCCGCCTGACCGAAGACAGTGACGTCAGCGTGTTACTACTCGAAGCAGGCGGCCCCGATTACCGTTTCGATTTTCGCACTCAAATGCCCGCTGCACTGGCCTTCCCGCTCCAAGGTAAACGCTACAACTGGGCATTTGAAACCGACCCTGAGCCGCACATGGATGGCCGCCGTATGGAGTGTGGTCGAGGCAAAGGCTTGGGCGGTTCTTCGCTAATCAACGGCATGTGCTATATCCGCGGTAATGCCTTGGATTACGATAACTGGGCCAAGCAGCCCGGTTTGGAAGAATGGGATTACCTCAGCTGCTTGCCCTATTTCAAAAAGTGCGAAACCCGTGATATTGGTCCCAATGATTATCACGGCGGCGACGGGCCGGTCAGCGTTACCACGCCTAAAACGGGCAATAACCCGCTTTACCGCACCTTTATCGAAGCGGGCAAACAGGCTGGCTACCCGGAAACGGACGATGTAAACGGCTACCAGCAAGAGGGCTTTGGCCCCATGGACCGTTTCGTTACCCCTAAGGGACGCCGTGCGTCAACGGCACGTGGCTACCTGGATACCGCCAAACAACGTAGCAACCTAACCATCGAAACCCACGCAGTCACTGATGTGATTGAATTTGATGGTAAGCGCGCCGTCGGCGTTCGTTACGAGCAAAAAGGCCAATCACAAATGGCCCGCGCCCGCCGCGAAGTACTGTTGTGTGGCGGCGCCATTGCCTCACCACAGATTCTCCAACGCTCAGGCGTCGGCAACTCAGAATGGCTTAAAGAATTAGGCATTTCAGTGGTTCATGAGCTGCCCGGTGTGGGTGAAAATCTTCAAGACCACCTTGAAATGTACATTCAATACGAATGCAAAGAACCGATTTCGCTGTATCCCGCGTTGAAATGGTATAACCAACCTAAGATTGGCGCTGAGTGGCTATTTAAAGGCACCGGGGTTGGTGCCAGCAACCAGTTTGAATCCTGCGGCTTTATTCGCAGCCGTGATGAGGAAGCGTGGCCGAACCTGCAGTATCACTTTCTGCCCATTGCCATCAGCTACAATGGCAAAAGTGTGGTTCAGGCTCATGGCTTCCAGGCTCACGTCGGCTCGATGCGCTCGGAAAGCCGCGGACGTATTCGTCTGACATCTAAAGATCCGCACGCGGCACCCAGTATTTTGTTTAACTACATGGCCAAAGAGAAAGATTGGCAGGAGTTCCGCGACGCGATTCGCCTAACCCGCAATATTATCGCGCAGCCTGCGTTTGAGAAATACCGTGGTCGTGAAATCGCACCCGGCCCCGGCGTGCAAAGTGACCAGGAGCTCGATAGCTTCGTCAAACACCACGCCGAGACTGCCTACCACCCTTGTGGAAGCTGCCGCATGGGCGAAGATGACATGGCAGTTACCGACGGCCAGGGACGAGTACACGGACTTGAAGGGCTACGCGTGGTCGATGCATCGCTGTTTCCCATCATTCCAACCGGCAACTTGAATGCCCCAACCATTATGTTGGCGGAGAAAATTGCTGATTGGATACGTGGCCGCGAGCCACTGCCCCGCGCTCATGTTGATTACTATGTTGCTCATGGCACAGCTGCCAGGCAGGCCTCGTAACAGCGCAACACCTCGGTAACACCCATTTACTAACCAAATAATGTCAACGCTATGGCTGGCTACCATAGCGTTTTTTTATGACTAATTACGCTACAGTAAAGGGTATAGAGCGAACGTATAAGCGTGAAATGCTTGCACTAAGGCAGGTGACTCTGACAATATTCAAACATACGTTTAAATGTTTCATGATTAACCACCCATGGAGAACCCCTCATGCTCACCTTACTACTCATCGTGCTTGCCGTTGTAGGCTTGCTCGTGGTGATGCGCCGCGAAGCAGGCGCTACGCCTGCACTCGCCTTGCTTGGCGTATTGGGCTTGGTAGGCTTAGTGTTAGACGCGCCTGTTATTGGCGTAGTGTTATTGATAGCAGCCGCAGCCGTTGCGATTGCTGGTTTACCGGCATTACGCAGCAAGTGGCTGACGCCGCGCATTTTCGCCACTTTTAAAAAGGTAGCGCCAAAGGTCTCAGACACAGAACGCACGGCGCTAGAAGCGGGCACTGTTTCCTGGGATGGAGAGTTGTTCTCTGGCAAACCTCAATGGGAATCGTTGCTTAACTACAAAGACGACGGCCTTAGAGAGGCAGAGCAAGCATTCTTAGATATCCAGTGTGCAAAAGCCGCTGGCATGTGTAACGCCTGGGATATCGCTCAAGAGCGCGCTGACCTACCTCAACAACTTTGGGATTATCTAAAAAAAGAAGGCTTCTTCGGCATGATTATTCCGAAGGAGTACGGCGGTTTGGGGTTCTCAGCTAAAGCGCAATCCATGGTACTGCAGAAGCTTTCAGCTAATGAGACGCTGATGGTCACCGTTGGCGTACCGAATTCACTCGGCCCAGGCGAGTTGCTACTCAAATACGGCACTCAAGAACAGAAAGACCACTACTTGCCACGCCTTTCTGATGGCCGCGAAATCCCTTGCTTTGGCCTGACCGGCCCACGCGCTGGCTCTGATGCCACATCGTTACCGGACACAGGCGTTGTCTGCAAACAAGTCGTCAACGGCGAAGAAGTTCTCGGGTTACGACTTAATTTCGAAAAGCGCTGGATCACCCTAGCTCCCATCGCCACTGTGGTGGGTCTAGCCTTCCGTCTTTTTGATCCAGAAAAATTGCTGGGTGACGAAGAAGACCGCGGCATCACCCTTGCATTAATCCCACGCGATACTCAAGGTATGGACATCGGCCGCCGTCACCACCCAATCGGCAGCCCGTTTATGAACGGCCCGATTAAAGGCAACGACATGTTTGTTCCGCTGGATACCATTATTGGTGGCCCAGACATGATTGGCCAAGGCTGGCGCATGCTGGTGGAATGTCTCTCGATTGGACGCTGCATTACCCTACCTTCTGGCGCAACCGGCACTGCCCGCTACGCACTGGGCTGGAGCGGTGGTTTCACCCGTGTTCGTCGTCAGTTCAACGTCCCCGTGGCGGAAATGGAAGGCGTACAGGAGCCGCTAGCACGGATGGCCTCACTGGCCTATATTTCTGCAGCTACGGTTTATCAAACCGCTAACCTGATTGACCACGGCGAAAAACCCGCCGTTCCTTCAGCAATTTTGAAAAGCCAATTGACCGAGTTCCAGCGCGTGCTGCTTAGCGATGCAATGGATGTTCACGGCGGTAAAGCGGTTACCCTTGGCCCACGCAACTACCTAGGCATTGGCTACAGTGCCAACCCGGTAGCCATCACCGTGGAAGGCGCCAACATTATGACCCGCAACTTGATGATCTTCGGTCAAGGTGCGATTCGCTGCCACCCCTATGTGCTAGACGAACTAGCTGCCAAAGACGCCAACGACGTTAACGCTTTTGACAAAGCCTTTTTTAGCCATGCTGGGCTGATTTTTGGCAACGCTGCTCGCGCCTTTACGCTTGGGTTTGGCCTGGGCAAAGCAAGTGTGCCTTTTAGTGGCCCCGCCGCTACTTATGCCCAGGACATTGCACGCCTTTCTGCAGGCTTTGGCTTATGCGCCGATGCCGCGATGGCAAGCCTCGGCTCCACACTGAAAAAGCGTGAAATGCTTTCAGCGCGCCTGGGAGATGTGTTGTCCAACCTCTACCTGGCCTCGATGGTGCTCAAACAGTGGCACACCGGCAATAAAGTAGAAGGCGAAGAAGCGCTGCTGCATTACAGCCTGCAATTCTTGCTTAACCGTGCCGAGCAGGCGTTCGTGGAAATTTTCGACAATCTGCCAAACCGTGCGTTGGGCAAGGTGTTGAAAGTCGTGGTGATGCCGACTGGTCGTCGTTGGAATAAACCGCATGACGACTTGGCGCGCGATATTGCCCAGCGTGTATCTACGCATAGTGCCCTGCGCAGCAAGCTGCTTTCCAATACTTGGGATAAAGATGATGGCGCAGAGTCTAACCCGCTCGCTCGCTACAACGCGCTGCTGGTTGATTATGATCGTGCCGAAGCCCTCTATCGCACAGTGAATAAAGCGTATGCCAAAGGTGAACTGCCACAAACGGCTCTACACCCTGAAGCACGCGTTGAGGCCGCGCTGGAAAAAGGACTTATCAACGAGGACGACGCACAGTTTATGCGTACTTTCGAGGCAGAAGTGCTTGAAATGCTGACAGTGGATGACTTCGCCTATGACGCGTTTGCCAATGACAAATCGACATTGATTAATCACAACGCAGCACCTGTGGCAACACCGCAGCAAGAAGAAACCAGCGTTAAATAGCCCCATCCTGCTTGAACTAGCAACGCTAACCGGCCTCTTTAGGCCGGTTTTTTTGTAGCAATGTTTTCAAAAACGAAAAAAACGAACATTCGTTCATTTTACTCAGCGGCAGTAAACGCACAGCGTTAAGACGCTTAACCCAAGGGAGCGGCAGGCAAGCAGCACTTTTGCCTGCAAGAGCCTTTGACGGCATATGCCATAAAGTGAACACAAACAGCAATAAAAGTCGTTGCAAGTTCGCAAATGATCAACTAGCCTTTCGTTATTGAAAACAAGTGAATAAAAAACATTGGATGGTCGGCTGTTACTAAATTGCAAATAGCCAGGGCTAACTTCCTACATAAGCGAGTATCGCTTCACTTTTATCAATCGCGATCAACGCAAGACCTATATCGACAACATCTATCGACAACATCTACCAATAACAATGACGTTAGCGAGATCGGCATGTCCTTACAACTGCAGAATATCGACCATATCGTCGGCGGTGAACCCCATATTAGTGGGATAAATCTTGAGCTTGAGCCGGGTTCCTTCAATGTACTACTGGGGAGAACTTTAGCAGGTAAAACAACGCTCATGAGGTTAATGGCAGGCCTTGAACCGCCTACCCGTGGGCGTATCAAGATGGATGGCAAAGACGTGACTGGGATGTCCGTACGCAAACGCAACGTCTCCATGGTCTACCAACAGTTCATTAATTACCCAAGCCTAAGCGTTTACAACAACATAGCGTCACCTCTCAAGCTAGCCAAGGCGTCCAAGCAGGAAATCGACAAGCGCGTACGCGAAACCGCCGCCATGCTGGGGATTGACCACTTGCTGGATCGCCTACCACTGGAACTTTCCGGCGGTCAGCAGCAACGTACCGCCATGGGCCGCGCGCTGGTTAAGGATGCTGATTTGATCCTGTTTGATGAACCGCTGGTCAACCTTGACTACAAACTGCGTGAGGCGCTGCGAGATGAACTTCGCGAGCTGTTCAAGGCGCGTAACTGCATTGCCGTTTATGCCACCACTGAGCCTAACGAAGCGCTAGCGCTAGGGGGCAACACCGCGGTACTGCATGAAGGCAAGCTGCTGCAGTATGGCCCTACCGAGCAGATTTATCGTGAGCCTAACGGCATCCTGAGTGCCGAGATGTTTTCAGAACCACCTATCAATATTGTGCCAGGGCATCTTACTGACAATGAAATCACCTTTGACCAGGATATCCATTTCCCCTGCGATGTGGCTCTACGCAACCTACCTGCAGGAGCATACCGCTTTGGTGTTCGTGCCTCTCATGTCAGCCTACAGCCGAATGCAGCAGATGATCTGGAACTCGAGGTTGAAGTAGAAGTGGCTGAAATCAGCGGTTCGGAAACTTTCCTCCACGTGCGGCACAGCTTATTTCCTCTGGTGCTCCATTTGCTGGGTATTCATACGCCCAAAGTCAATCAGCGCCTCAAGGTCTACTTCCCTACCCATAAGCTGTTTGTCTTCGACCAGCAGGGTTCTATTGTTCATACGCCAGAAACACGGGGAGGGATTCAGCATGGCTGAGATCGTACTGAAGGCTCTCGCGCATACTTACAGCGCTAATCCGCAATCACCTGAAGATTACGCGATTCGACAGATGGAACACGTGTGGCACCAGGGTGGCGCCTATGCCTTACTGGGGCCATCGGGGTGTGGCAAGTCTACCTTGCTAAACATTATTTCCGGGCTGCTCGAACCATCCGAAGGGGACGTGCTGTTTGATGGCCAGCGCGTCAACGAACTACCGCCAGAAGAACGCAATATCGCTCAGGTTTTTCAGTTCCCGGTGATCTACGACACCATGACCGTGTTTGATAACCTCGCTTTTCCGTTGCGTAACATCAACATTCCAGGTCACCGCATCACGCCAAAGGTAGAGGAGGTTGCGGAGATTCTGGAGTTGACCCCGCTGCTCAAGCGCAAAGCCAAAGGGCTGACCGCCGATGAAAAGCAGAAGGTTTCTATGGGACGCGGCTTGGTACGCGATGATGTCTCGGCAATTCTGTTTGACGAGCCATTAACGGTTATCGACCCTCAGCTCAAGTGGAAGTTACGCCGCAAGCTGAAGGAGATTCACCAGCGCTTCAATATCACTATGATTTACGTCACCCATGACCAGCTGGAAGCGTCAACGTTTGCCGACAAAATCGCTGTGATGTATGAAGGCCAAGTGGTTCAGTTCGGCACTCCCCAAGAGCTGTTTGAAACACCCGCCCATACGTTTGTTGGCTACTTTATCGGCAGCCCCGGCATGAACTTTCTGGATGTTCACTACCACGCGGGTGAGGTCATCTTTGCTGATATACCACTCACTATGCCGCAAACCTTTGTTGACGCCATTGCCAACTCTAAACGCTCAAATATAAAAATTGGCATTCGCCCCGAATTTGTAAACGTGCATGCCAGCCAACGTGAAGGCGCCCTGCCCGCTCGTAAGCGGCAAGTGCAGGATCTAGGCACCTATTCAATCGTTACCTTTGAGCTGGGTGGCCAAACGTTCAAGGCGCGTTTGCCGGAAGGTCACCCTGAATTCGGAGACGATATCTATCTCACCTTCGACCACGATCAGTTAGGGCTGTTTGTCGACGAATACCGGGTGGAGGTTACCTCATGAATAATAAAGTCTATAACAACCGTGCCTGGCTATTAGTCCTACCCATGCTGGTACTTGTGGCGTTTTCCGCCATCATCCCGTTGATGACGGTGGTTAACTACTCTGTACAGGACGTGCTAGGCCCCAACGCCAGCTTTTTTACTGGCACCGAGTGGTTTCGTACCATGCTCAACGACTCGGCGCTACAGGCTGCGTTTGGTCGGCAGATTTTGTTTTCATTGATCATTCTGGCTATCCAGATTCCGCTGGGGATAGGAATAGCACTGATTATGCCAAAACAGGGCTGGCAGGCGTCTGCCGTACTAATCCTGATTACCCTACCCCTGCTCATTCCTTGGAACGTCGTTGGCAGTATCTGGCAAATCTTTACCCGTGGCGATATCGGATTGATGGGCTGGGGGCTGCGCGAGCTAGGCATTAATTACAATATTACCCGTAATGCCGGTGACGCCTGGGCAACCATTATCTTAATGGATGTATGGCACTGGACACCGCTCGTCGCCATGCTCTGCTATAGCGGGCTGCGTTCAATCCCTGAAGCCTATTACCAAGCGGCAAGGATCGACCGTGCCTCTAAATGGGCAGTGTTTCGCTATATTCAGCTACCGAAGCTAACCAACGTTCTGGTCATCGCTGTACTGCTGCGCTTCATGCACTCCTTCATGATCTACGCCGAGCCCTTTGTGTTAACCGGCGGAGGACCAGGCAGTTCGACCACATTCCTGACTCAATCGCTTGCCACCATGGCCATTGGCCAACAGGATCTGGGGCCTTCTGCCGCCTTCTCGATCATTTACTTCCTCGTCATTCTGCTAGTCAGTTGGGTGTTCTACACCACCATCATGCATCTACAGAAAGACAAGAATTCACAGGGAGGCGCGTGAGATGACTTACCAACTTGAAAACACCCAGCAGGGTGAAAAATACAACACTATTTTCAGTAAAGTGCCAGCCGCTGAGCGGCGCAAGCGTCACTCTCGCTCTCGGCTAAGAAAGCAGCTTCTGCTTGGCAGCTATATTGTGCTGCTGATGCTACCTCTTTATTGGCTGCTCAATATGTCGCTGCAAACTAACAGCGAGATCCTCGGATCAATGACCCTGTGGCCGCAAAACCTGACCTTTGACAACTATATAGGCATCTTCACTAACCCAAGCTGGTACATGGGGTACGTCAACTCTGTCATGTATGTGGTGATGAACATGATCATCACCATGCTAGTGGCACTGCCTGCCGCCTATGCCTTCAGCCGTTACAAGTTCATCGGTGACAAACACCTGTTCTTCTGGCTGCTAACTAACCTGATGGCACCGCCAGCGGTCTTTCTGCTGCCTTACTTTCAGCTGTATTACTCTGTCGGACTATTTGACACACACATCGCGGTGGCCCTAGCGCACTGCCTGTTCAATATTCCGCTGGCCATCTGGATTCTAGAAGGCTTTATGAGCAGCGTGCCTAAGGAAATCGACGAGACCGCCTATATCGACGGCTACAGCTTTCCCAAGTTCTTCGTCAAGATTTTCATCCCCATGATCAGTTCTGGCATTGGCGTCGTGCTGTTCTTCCTTTTCATGTTCTCCTGGGTTGAACTGCTGCTGGCACGCACGTTGACGTCTACAGACGCTCAGCCGATCGGCATGATCATGACCAGAACTTCGACAGCATCAGGTATCGACTGGGGCACCCTGGCCGCCGCCGGTATGTTGACCATTGTTCCTGGCATTCTGGTGGTTTACTTCGTACGCAACCATATCGCCAAGGGCTTTGCCCTGGGCCGCACCTGAGTAGGAGAAAACCTTATGTCCTGGATGGTATGGACGTTACCGACGGCTATTTTCTTTTCTTCCATTGCGGCCATGCTAACGGGCATGACGATCTGGGAGCTGCGTTCACCAAGCATTGAAAGAAAAGGCTTTTTACCCATTTCGACCACCCGAGGTGACCGGCTATTTATCAGCTTGCTGTCAGCCGCCTTTATTCACCTGGGCATCATTGGATTCACGTCACTTTCCATTTGGATTGCACTAGCACTATCAGCGGTATGGCTGCTGGTGTTAATGCGTTGGGGTTAAGCCACTTCAGCCCTGGAGACAAGCTCTGGAGCTGGCCCTAGCGATAAGTACGGCAGTATCAAGGACGCTCACGCTATCAGGGAAGATCACAACAAAACGAGGTCAACATGCGCTATAACAAGTTCAAACTTACTACCCTCGCCGCCAGTCTCATGCTCGCATCAGGGACACTGATGGCCGACGATCACGGTGCGCGGGCAATCGCAGAACGCTTGGTCGACGAACACTTCCAAAACTCGACTTTAAGCCGTGAAGAGCAAATCGAAGAACTTCTTTGGTTTGCAAAAGCAGCCGAACCCTTCCGCGGTATGGATATTCAAACCGTCGCAGAAGGCTTGACTACTCATGTCTATGAAAGCGAAGTGTTGGCAGAAGCATTCAGTGAACTAACCGGCATCAATATCACCCACAACATTATTGGTGAAGGCGACGTCGTCGACACGATGCAAAACCAGATGCAATCGGGTAATAGCATTTACGACGGCTTTGTTAACGACACTGATGCTATCGGCACCCACATCCGTTACGGCACCACCATTAACCTCACCGAGGCAATGGAAAACGAATGGGCTGACTATACTCTGCCGACATTAGATTTAGACGACTTTATTGGTTTGCAGTACGGCACTGGCCCAGATGGCAGTTTATTCCAGCTACCTACACAGCAATTCGCGAACCTTTACTGGTTCCGCTATGACTGGTTCCAGCGTGAAGACCTGCAAGATCAATTCCGGGAAATTTATGGCTATGACCTTGGGGTTCCTACGAACTGGACAGCTTACCAAGATATTGCCGAGTTCTTTACCGACCATGTTGGTGAAATCGACGGTACTACCGTATACGGCCACATGGACTACGGTCGCCGTGATCCGTCGCTAGGCTGGCGCTTCCATGACTCCTGGCTCTCAATGGCGGGCATGGGTAGCCCAGGTGTCCCATCGGGTAATCCAGTGGATGACTGGGGTATTCGCGTTAACGAAGATAGCCAGCCAGTAGGCGCCAGCGTCAGCCGTGGCGGTGCTACCAACTCGCCCGCGTCTGTCTTTGCCATGCAAAAAGCCGTTGATTGGCTACGTGACTTTGCACCGCCTGAGGCACAAGGCATGACCTTCGGTGAAGCGGGCCCCGTTCCTGCCCAAGGCCATATTGCTCAGCAAATTTTCTGGTATACCGCCTTCACCGCTGATATGACCGATCCCGCTGTGGCAGTTACCGATGATGAAGGCAATCCACTGTGGCGCATGGCTCCTTCCCCCACCGGCCCGTACTGGGAAGAAGGCATGAAAGTAGGCTACCAAGATGTGGGTGCTTGGACGTTCTTTGACTCTACCCCCGAGGATCGCCGTACCGCTGCTTGGTTATTTGCCCAGTTCACAGTGTCCAAAACAGCCTCTCTTGAAAAGCTAATGGCTGGCCTTACGCCAATTCGTGAATCTGACATTTTCTCTGAGCAGATGACCGAAATGGCACCCAAGCTTGGTGGTTTGGTTGAGTTCTACCGCAGCCCCAACGAATCCAACTGGACACCTACGGGCACAAACGTACCCGATTACCCGCGCATGGCACCGCTATGGTGGCAGAACCTAGCGCCGGTAATGAGTGGCGATGTCACTCCCCAAGAAGGCTTGGATAAGCTAGCGGCCGATATGGACAACACCATGCACCGCCTAGCTCGCGCAAACGTCTTCGACAGCTATGCCCCGATGCTGAACGAAGAGCGCGACCCACAGTACTGGCTGGACCAAGAAGGCTCTCCTAAGCAGAAGCTTGACGATGAAATGCCGCAAGGCAACACCGTTCCTTACGATGTGATGATGGAAGCCTGGATGGAAGCGGGTACCCGCTAACCTTGTTAGGGCGGGCAAAAGCCCGCCCTTTTCAGGCGCAAAAAAAACTAGGTTTCATCAGCGGCAAGCAAACAACCGCTCGCTTGCCGGTCTACATAGGCTTATTGCTTTGTTGTCATGTTGAGACCGCTACCTAAACACGGGGCTTTTTCTTTGTTAATTGGAACCGCTATGAAACTGCGTAACCGGAATATCGAGAAATTGCACACTGACGACTTTGATGCACTAATCATCGGTGGCGGCATTAACGGTGCAGCAACCGCAGCCGCGCTTGCAGGCAAGGGAGCTAAAGTCGCCTTAATAGACCGCGGTGATTTTGCGGGAAGTACCAGTATGCACTCCTCCAACTTAGTTTGGGGAGGCATTAAGTATATGGAAAGCAAGGATTTCGCATTAGTACGTAAGCTATGTAAAAGCCGTAATCACTTGATTAAAAATTACCCTTCTACGGTTCAGGAAATTCGCTTCCTAACCACTATCAGCAAAGGTTTCCGCCATTCACCGAAATATTTATGGGCGGGCACTTGGCTCTATTGGCTCATGGGGAATGGGTTTACTAAGTTACCTCGACTACTCTCCCCTAAGAACATCAAGCAGGAAGAGCCTATTATTGATGTCGAAGGCTCCGTAGGTGGCTTTGAATACTCTGATGCCTACTTACACGATAACGATGCCCGATTCGTGTTTAATTTTGTTCGTCATTCGCTTAATTATGGTGCGATTGCTGCCAATTATGTTGAGTCTCTTGGTGCCGAACGCGAAGGTGAGCACTGGGTAACAAAAGTACGCAATGTCATGGATGGCAACACGTTTACTATTCGGTCAAAAGTATTGATTAATGCTGCCGGCCCTTGGGTAGACCAACACAATGAACTTACCGGCGAGAAAACCACCCATCAACATCTTTATTCAAAAGGCATCCACCTGATAGTTCCACAATTAACGGAAACTAAGCGGGTAATCGCGTTTTTTGCCGACGATGGGCGTCTATTTTTTGTCATCCCCATGGGAAATCGCACCTGTATCGGCACGACTGATACCCATATGGAACACCCAGAGGTAGATGTCACTGCCGAAGATATTGATTTTGTATTAGAAAATATCAATAAGCGATTAACGTTAGAAAAGCCGCTAACTCAAGGCGATATTATTTCAACGCGCTGCGGTGTTCGCCCGCTAGCCATCAAAACAGATAAAGGTAACGATCGGGATTTTCTTCAGCTTTCGCGTAAACACGTGATTGATACAAACGCAGATAGCGCTCACATTAGTATTTTTGGCGGCAAATTGACTGACTGCTTAAATGTAGGCGATGAAATTGCAGAAGAAGTGGTTCGATTAGGCGTTAACCTCAGCGATATTAATTATCGCTGGTATGGCGAACCACCAGAGCCCGTTAAACAGCAATTCATGGACCAAGCAAAGCGAATGAACCTGGATGCGATGACCGCACCGACGTCTACAGAGCCACTCTCTTCACGGCTGTGGCGTCGCTATGCAGAACAGGCCATGCAGATGCTAGAGAAAATCCGCCAAGATCCTGCCGAAGCCGATATTCTCATTGAAGGCACCGAGTATATTCGCTGTGAGCTAGAGCATGCTAGAGATCACGAAATGATTACACAGCTGGAAGATTTCCTTCGCCGCAGAGCCAAAGTATCGCTGGTTGTTCACCATGAACAACTGCGCCGCTCTAAAGGGCTAAAAGAAGCCTGCCGTGTGCTGTTCGGAGACCAAGCAGAAGAGCGATTTGCCACCTACTTTGCAGAAAATCGCGACACGTCACAGCCTTACGCTGCACCAGAAGAACCACAGCATACCCACTGACACATCAGCTGCCACACAAACGAGCCGCTATCATCGATAGCGGCTCGTTTGTTAAGAACTACGTTGTTAAGAACTACGTTGTTAAGAACTACGTTGTTAAGAACAATAAATAAAATTACGCTGTTTAATTGGAACGCACGCGATTCACAGCGTCTAGCCAACCTTGATATAACGCATCCCGAGTTGATTCCTCCATAGCAGGAGTAAAGCTTTTTTCGCAGCGCCAAAGCTGCTCAATCTCTTCAAGTGTGTCGTACCAACCTAAGCGCAAACCCGCTAAATAAGCAGCGCCAAGGGCCGTCGTCTCAAGAATCGTGGGTCTATCCACCTGAACATCTAGCATATCGGCCAAAAACTGCATCAACCAGTTGTTCTTCACCATGCCACCATCGACACGGAGGTTACCGGGAGTAGCTTCCATATCGTCGTTCATGCAGTGCTGCAGGTCGCGGGTTTGATAACACACCGCCTGGAGTCCCGCTGCAACGATTTCAGCAATACCGGTATCCCGAGTAAGACCGAAAATTGCCCCACGCGCTTTAGGATCCCAATGAGGAGCGCCCAAACCGGTAAAGGCTGGCACCAAGTAAACACTGTGTCCGCTTCGGGTTTCTTTGGCAAGCGCCTCTGTTTCCGACGCATCTGCAAACAGATTTAATCCATCGCGTAGCCACTGCACCGTCGCGCCAGCAACGAAAATACTGCCTTCCATTGCATAGGTAGGCTTTCCATTAATCCGGTAACCAATCGTCGTTAGCAGGCGGTTTCGTGACACCGACGGCGTATCACCGATGTTGACGATCATAAAGCAGCCAGTGCCATACGTGCTTTTGCCCATTCCCGGCTGGAAACAAGCTTGTCCAACCAACGCGGCCTGCTGATCCCCTGCTACACCCGCAATGGGAATAGACGCCCCTAACCAGTGCGCTTCAGTGGTGCCAAAATCATCGCTGGAATCTTTTACTTCCGGCAGCATATTGGCAGGAACATTAAACAACGCTAGCAGCTCATCATCCCATGTTTGATTATGAATGTTGAAAATGGCTGTCCGAGATGCGTTAGTGGCATCAGTGACATGCTGCTTACCATCGGTTAATCGCCAAATCAAAAAGGTATCGATAGTACCGAAAAGCAACTCACCGCGCTGCGCTCGCTTGCGGGCACCTTCTACATTGTCGAGTATCCATGCGAGTTTGGTGGCCGAAAAATAGGGATCAATCAACAGGCCTGTCTTAACTTGCACTGTCTCTGTGTGGCCTTGGTCGCGAAGCGTTTCACAAAGCTCAGAGGTACGTCGGTCTTGCCAAACAATAGCATTATAGAGAGGCTTACCTGTCTCTCTATCCCACACCACGGTGGTTTCACGCTGATTAGTAATGCCAATTCCATCAATTTGCTCGGGTGAAATATTTGACTTTTCTAATACCTCGCGACAGGTGGCAAGAACAGTCTCCCAGATATTTTCGGGATCATGCTCGATCCACCCATCTTGTGGGAAGTGTTGAGGGAATTCCTGTTGGGCAACCGCCTCTATTTGGCCTTGACGGTCAAATAAAATGGCGCGGGAGCTGGTCGTACCTTGATCGATGGCGAGAATAAAGGAGGACATATTACGTTCACTTTGTTGTAGGTTCTTTCGATTTTGTATTTTTTGTTTCGCTTTATTATCATCCAAGGCTACTCCAGCCGCCCGAAATGCTCAAGTACGAAACTAGCCTCCTTTTTTCTTTTGCCATCGGTAACCATGCACTGTCAAAAGCTGAGCCCCCTACCTAGGCGATATGCAACGCTACACCATGCTGAGATAACAGTTGCTGAATCGCTTCGGGAGGCTTTCTATCAGTAAACAGTGCGTCGAGCTGGGAAATATTGCCTTGGCGCACCACCGGATTGCGATGAAATTTAGAATAATCAGCGGCTAAATAAACTCGTCGCGAATTAGCAATGATCGCTTGGGCAACGCGAACTTCCTGATAATCAAATTCAAGTAGCGAGCCATCCTCATCAATACCACTAATCCCGATGATCCCGTAGTCCACTTTAAATTGATTAATAAAATCGATAGTAGCTTCACCGATAATACCGCCATCGCGAGAGCGAACTTGCCCGCCTGCAATAATCACCGTGAAATCTTCTTTGTGCTGCAGGATGGCCGCCACGTTCAAATTATTGGTAATGATTTCTAAGCCCTGATGTTCAAGCAATGCCTGGGCGATCATCTCGTTACTGGTACCGATATTAATAAAAAGCGAGGCGTGATGAGGAATTTGCTGCGCCAAGCTGTGGGCAATTCGCTCTTTCTCTTCTAAATGCAGCGTTTTACGCGTGCTGTAAGCGGTATTAACCGTACTCGACTCTATTCCTGCACCGCCATGGACACGACGAACCCGCCCTTCGTTTGCTAACGTATTTAGATCACGGCGAATGGTTTGTGGCGTCACTGCAAAGTGATCGGTCAGTTGCTCAATGCTCATATAGCCTTGCTGGCGTACCAGTTCGACGATGGCATCTTGGCGAAACTGCTGGTTCATAAGCCCGGCCTGTTCGTTATTTATTGGTGATTAAGTGCTAAAGCGTAGCAAAATTTTCGAAATTCAATACTACGAACATTGGACTATCTGCGCATATTTCGCCAAGTATCTTCTCAATCAGAGTGGCCAGGCCCATAAAATGGCAGGAATAGCGACGATCATCACCACTAACGAAAGCGGCAGACCAAGCTTCCAATAATCACCAAACTGATAACCACCTGGGCCTAACACTAACGTATTCGACTGGTGGCCTATCGGCGTTAGAAAAGCACATGAAGCACTGACAGCCACCACCATTAAAAAAGGATCGAGTGACACATCAAAACCGCTGGCCAGACTGGCGGCAATGGGCGCCATCAACAATGCAGCAGCGGCATTATTGACCACGTTGGAGAGCAGCATGGAAAGAATAAATAGGCCTGCTAATGAAACAATAATGGGCCACTCAACGCCAAATCGAAGCAGCGCGTCCGCAATAATTTCAGCACCACCGCTCGTTTCAAGCGCTTCCCCCACTGGCAGCATGGCGGCTAGAAGGACAATAACGGGTCCATCAATTGCTTGATAACCCTCTCTAAGCGGAAGCACTCCGATCAGCAGTGATATCAACGCCGCCGTACTCATGGCTACCGCGGCAGGAAGCAGGTCAAACAGCATCGCTAGAATAGCCAGGGCGAAAATACCGAGCGACATTGCCAATTTTCGCGGCTGCCCTAAGTGAAGCTCACGATTGGCCAGCGGCAAACACCCAAGAGTCGCTAAGCCATCGGCAATTTCGTTTTCACTACCTTGTAACAGCAGTACATCACCCGTTTGAAAACGTATGTCCCGTAGACGCTGCTTTAAACGCCCTCCATCACGTGCCACCGCGACTAAATGCAAGCCGAACTGCTGATTTAAACGCAGCTGTCGAACGCTTCGATTGATCATCATTGAGTCGTTACGCACCACCGCTTCAATTAACTGCAAGCCCTCAGTATCGACAGGCTGGCGTTCAGCCGCCTGTTGTGAGGCCCTACTTTCACTTTCAGCCTCATCAGTGTTTATATCATCATCTTCTTCTGGTTCCGCAATGGCGCTTAACCCTACTTTGTCTTCCAGCAGTTTAAGCTCATCCGGCCCTGCTTCTAACAACAAAATATCCCCCTGCTGAAGCACTCCATGAAATGAGTAACCCGTTTGCCGAGTATCTTTCCGAACTACCGCAAGCACGGGAATGGTCTCCTCTAACTCATCATGAAGCTGCTGGAGCGTCAGACCATTTGCCTTTGATTCTTCTGATACCTTTAATTCAACCAAGTAATTAGCCGTATCAAACATTTCATCGGTCGATGCCTGCCCGCTGCGCTTAGGCGTCAATCGCCAGCCCACTAGCACTATAAACAGTAGACCCACTAGCGCAACGACAACTCCCACGGGGGTAAAGCTGAACATGCCGAAGTTTTCACCGGTGATATTGCCCCGGTAAGTGGAAATAATAATGTTGGGCGGTGTGCCAATCAGCGTGGTTAAGCCGCCCAACAACGAACCGAAAGCAAGTGGCATCAACAGCAGCGATGGCGACGTATTATGTTCACGGGCAAGGCGCATCGCCACCGGCAAGAGCAGTGCAAGCGCCCCAACATTATTCATCACTCCAGAAAGCACGACGACCGTGCCGACTAGCACCAGTAACTGCAACAGCAGCCGTTCACCCACTTTCAGCACTTGGTTGGCGATGATATCGACAACACCAGAGCGCTCAAACCCTCGGCTAATCACCAACACGGCAGCCACCGTAATTACCGCAGGATGCCCGAAGCCTTTAAAAGCGTCATCAGTGGGCACTAGCCCTAGCATTACAGAGCCAAGCAACGCCGCAAGCGCGACCAAGTCATAGCGAAATCGCCCCCACATAAAAGCGGCAAGCGTTAAACCCAAAACAATAAAAACTAACGTACTGGGCGCAAGCCCGATGCTTTCTATTGTCATACGATGTCCATCTCCTTGGGTTTGATACGCTCTGCCGATGCGCCAATTAATTAGCAATACACTAGATGATGGCTATACGACCGCATAGCACTTAGAGAGAAGACCACAAAACAAATGCCTAATGGCAAAATGCCTGGCGAGGCCAGGCATCTATACAGCAACTATTGATTAAAGAACTATTTTTTCATTCGTGCGAGTAATCGTTCTACCGCCTCTAGGTGCTCCGGCTCGTTATGGCACATTCCTTGAAACACAGCGCAAACATCTAAAAATGCTTTTAGCTCCATATCAGGCGCCATTTTCATCAACCGCTTCGTTAAGCGGGTCGCTTTCGGCGGCTGGGCAGCGATACGAGTAGCATGACTCATGGCAGCAGTCATTAATGCATCCGGCGCCACTACTTCCAGTACCACACCGTAGGTTAATGCTTCTTCGGCGTTAATGATCCGACCTGAAAGTGTCAGCTCAAAGGCACGTTGATAGCCTATTTGGCGCTGCATAAACCAAACGCCACCATCGCCTGGAATAATCCCCAGGTTGAGAAAGGTTTCACCAAAGGTGGCGTTGCTGGAAGCAACGCGAATATCTGCCATATTGGCTAAATCGAATCCTGCCCCAATAGCGGCCCCATTCACAGCGGCAATAATCGGCACCTCGACTTGGCTCAGCGCCAACGGCATGCGCTGAATGCCTCGCCGGTAGCGCTCGGCCACTTCCGCCACATCGCCCGCAAAATCGCCACCACGCTCGGCCATGTCTTTAACGTTACCCCCGGCACAGAAAGCAGAGCCTGCGCCAGTAATCACTAATACCGATACATCACTTGCGGCATTCACCCACTCGGCTGTCGCAACAATATCATCAACCAGTGCGGTACCCGTTAGTGCGTTGCGCACATCGTGACGATTTAAGGTCAGCGTTGCCACACGGTTATCAAGGGCCAGGGTGGCATCGACAAGTTCAGGTAACCTCGTGTTCATTGCTTTCGCTCCACAAGTAGTAGGCCTAATAATAGGGCTAATAATAGAGCCTAAAATAGGGCTAAGGCAGAAGAATGGTCGAACCTGTGGTTTTACGGCTTTGCAGAGCGTCTTGAGCCTTTCCTGCCTCTTGAAGCGGATAGCGATTTGCAATGTCGATACGAAGTTTTCCGCTTTCGATCATGCCGAAAAAGTCATCGCACATCATTTCAAGACGTTCACGGGTATCAGCGTATCCGTTCAAACTCGGGCGGGTGACAAAGAGCGCGCCTTTCTGATTCAAAATACCAATATTCACCCCGTCAACTGGGCCAGACGCATTACCAAAACTGACCATTAGCGCACGAGGCTTTAGGCAGTCTAACGACATTTCCCAGGTATCTTTTCCTACTGAATCGTAAACTACATCGCACATTTCGCCATGGGTTAGTTCTCGCACCCGCTCTACCACATTCTCTTCGCTATAGTTAATCGTTGCCCATGCACCATTGGCCATTGCCAAGTCTGCTTTCTCTTTTGAGCTCACCGTACCAATTAGCTTAACGCCCAACGCGTTAGCCCACTGGCAGGCAATCGAGCCAACACCACCCGCAGCGGCATGAAATAGAATCGTCTCGCCGCCTTTTAACGCATAGGTTTGACGCAGCAAATACTGCACGGTTAAGCCTTTCAGCATACTAGCCGCAGCGGTTTCAAAATCAATAAAGTCCGGCAGCTTAATTACCTTGGACGCCGGCACTGTATGCAGCTCGGCATAGGCACCCAGTGGGCCTTGTGCATAGGCTACCCGGTCACCCTCTTTTAAATGAGTAACGCCTTCACCAACGGCTTCAACAACCCCGGCCCCTTCAGTACCTAAGCCAGAAGGCATGGATGGTGCGGGGTAAAGCCCTGTACGAAAATAGATATCAATAAAATTCAGACCTACCGCTTTATTAGCAATGCACACGTCACCTTTGCCGGGTGCCTTAGGCTCTGCATCCACCCACTCCAATACCTCTGAACCACCCGCTTTCGAAAACTGAATGCGTTTAGACATCTGGGTAAACTCCTATTGTTAATTATTAGACACATATCAGCGGGCTATCCAACCGCGTTGCGCGCCTTAAATCAAGCGATGGGCCAGCCACATAGGACACATTGCTGTCATGCACTCATGCTAAACTAGCCGAAAATGTCGATAACCATTGTTGTTATAACCATCGTTGTTATAACCATCGTTGTCGATAACAACGGCTATCAGTTACTTCAAAACGGACAGACTATGACACACCCAGCAATCTGTTTGCCTACGCTTATCGCCCATCGCGGGTATTCAGCTGTCGCACCTGAAAACACCTTAACGGCGGTGCGTGCCGCTCATCAAGCAGGTACTACCTGGGTGGAGTTGGATGTTCAGCTATTAGGCGATGGCACGCCTGTTATTTGGCACGATGGTGATACTAGCCGCTGTTCTGACAGGCGTGGAGAACTTGCCAACCTAACGTGGCAACACGCGCAACAGCTTGATGTTGGCAGTTGGTTTGGCGATGCGTTTTCAGGTGAAAAAATGGCCAGCCTCGAGGCCATGCTAGCGCTATTGAACGAACTGGGTATGGGAGTGAATTTAGAGATTAAGGTCAATAAAGGCCGCGACCCTATCGCCTTGGTTGAAACCGTATTGCCAATCGTGTTGTCGACGCTTCCCCCCGAACGGCTGATTGTGTCCTCATTTGATGCTCGCGCATTGGCTAAATGCAGGCTTATTGCACCAAAAGAAGCGCTCGCGCTGGGTGTGCTTTTTGACAGCACACCGCCTACTTGGCGTGATCAATGTGAAGCCGTCGAAGCCTTCAGCATTCACTCTCACTGGCCACGTTTGAAACACACTCAGGCGGCTGCCATGCGCCGTGATGGTTATGAAATTCTATGCTACACCGCCAATGACCCAAGCGCTTTTGAAAGCCGTTGGAGCTGGGGAATAGCCAGCGCGATTACCGATGAGCCTGAAGCATTTCAACGCTATTTGAATAATCGGCGCCAACACGGTTAGATTCACGCTTACTTTGTTCATCTTCTTGCATTAGGTTTTGAACACGCCACAGGCAAAGGCAAAGGCAAAGGCAATATTGGTCTAGACGCGTTCTAAACGATCACGCAGGGCAGCCGCATTTTTCGCATACCGATGATTTTGGAAACCATTGAACCCAGCATGTGGGCTGAAGAGTTCGGCTGGCTACGCGCTAAAGTGCCATAAGCAGCATTTGGCAACGAATGATCACATCGTGGCGAGACGTTCTTCATCCAATACGCCAGACATTCGAACCAACGCCAACGCCTCGTCCAAGCTGGCCACTTCTTCCATCATCAGCAACTCGTTTTCTAAACTAACCGGTTGTCCTGCTTTATCTGACAACAGCTTCTCAAGTGAAGCTACGTCCATTGCGTCGTCTAAGTGGTGAACATCTACCGACGCACTACTCACACTTGGTAAGTAGATAGTGCCATTAGAGAAATCCACGGCATAAGCAATAACGCCCGGTACAATAAAAAACAGGAGTCCAACGCCGTTGGCGATAGCCACGACTGGGTCAACATTACCGCTTACTTGCCCCTTACGTTCAGGGTGAAAAAGCGTTCCACAACCACTTAGCGTTATAATGGAGACACCCGCAATGGCCCCCGTTAACCAACGGCGAACTACTTGCTGCATGAAGGTTTCCTCAAAGTTCTAACCTACCGATAGCTGAAGAGATGCTGTTGTTTGAACATTGCTATCGAACCACAAAACGTACCTAGCTTAACACATTTGATTACCAGCACACGCCAAGCTATTGACGTAGGATTTTGCCGCCCAACCCGCTTAGCCGTACAATGCCGCATTAAACGCTAATTTAAGCGCCACGTTACTAAACGATTAAGCATCACCCCTACCAACAAGGAATGCTCACGCCCATGCGCGCCAGCCAATTATTGATTGCGACATTAAAAGAAACTCCGGCCGACGCTGAGGTTATCAGCCACCAGTTAATGCTGCGCGCCGGTATGATCCGTCGTCTTACCTCGGGCCTCTATACGTGGCTGCCTCTTGGCTTGCGCACGCTGCGCAAAGTTGAAGCCATTGTCCGTGAAGAAATGAACCGTGCCGGGGCTCAAGAAGTATTGATGCCCGCTGTGCAGCCTGCCGATCTATGGCAAGAGTCAGGCCGTTGGGAGCAGTACGGACCAGAGCTGCTGCGCCTGAAAGATCGCCATGAGCGTGATTACTGCGTAGGCCCGACCCATGAAGAAGTGATTACCGATTTGGTGCGTAAGGAAATTGCCAGCTACAAACAGCTACCGATTAACTTCTATCAAATCCAAACCAAGTTCCGTGATGAAATTCGCCCGCGTTTTGGGGTGATGCGCTCTCGCGAATTTATTATGAAAGATGCTTACTCTTTTCACCTGAACGAAGCATCATTAAAAGAGACTTATCAGACGATGTACGATGCCTATTCGCGCATCTTCACCCGTCTGGGTCTCGATTTCCGTCCCGTGATCGCTGACAACGGCTCGATTGGTGGCACTGGCTCTCACGAATTCCATGTATTAGCCGACTCAGGCGAAGACGATATCGTGTTCTCCAACGCCTCCGATTATGCCGCTAATATGGAAAAAGCTGAGGCTTTACCATCACCGCTAGGCAGCGATACCGAGCGCGCCGCCCCCAGTGAAGAAATGCAGCTGGTCGATACGCCGAATGCTAAAACGATTGCCGCCTTGGTAGAGCAGCATGGTCTGCCTATCGAGAAATCTATCAAGACGCTGATGGTGCATGCCGCCGAGGATGGCTTGATTGCCCTTCTAATTCGCGGTGACCACGAGCTTAACGAAGTCAAAGCCGAAAACCTGCCTCAGGTAGCCACGCCACTTACCATGGCGAGTGAAGAAGAAATTCGTGCAGCGGTAGGCGCTGGCCCAGGTTCACTTGGACCGATCGGCTTAGAAATGCCAATTATTATTGATCGCAGCGTGGCCCTTATGAGTGACTTTGGTGCTGGCGCAAACGTCGATGGCAAGCACTACTTCGGCATAAACTGGGAGCGTGACGCTGCCCTGCCCCACGTCGCTGATCTTCGCAACGTTGTAGAGGGTGACCCCTCGCCAGACGGTAAGGGCACGCTTTCTATCAAGCGCGGCATTGAAGTGGGCCACGTCTTCCAGCTTGGGCAAAAGTACTCCGAAGCAATGAATGCGACGGTATTGGGTGACAACGGCAAAACCAGCCATCCGTGGATGGGCTGCTATGGTATCGGCGTTACCCGGGTGGTTGCAGCCGCTATTGAACAAAACCACGATGATGCTGGCATTATTTGGCCAAACGCCATCGCACCGTTCCAAGTAGCGCTAGTGCCCATGAATGCCCATAAATCTCAGCGCGTGCGCGAAGAGTCCGAACGCCTCTATCAAGCGCTAACCGCAGCAGGATTAGATGTCCTGCTTGATGACCGCGACACTCGTCCCGGCGTCAAATTTGCTGATCTGGAACTGATGGGTGTGCCCCACCGCTTAGTGATTGGTGATCGCGGATTGGATAACGGCGAGCTGGAATACAAAGGCCGCCGGGACAGTGAAGCGACCATGATCCCTGCTGATCAAATCATCGACTTCCTTCGCGAAAAAGCAGGAATGAGCAGCAATAACGACAACAACAACAACTAAGGCAACCTTTTATGCCGCTAGGCGCCTTGGCGTGGCGCTTCCGCCGAGTCAGGGGGTGGGTTTTGGCAGGCAGCTTAATAATTGCTGCCTTGCCTATTGCCAGTGCGGAATCTGCACCATTGCGCCAAACGCTAGACGCTGCCCATCAACCCACGCCTTATTACCAACGGCAGTTCCAACAGTGGCGTAGCCGAATGGATGCGCCGCTTTCACGGTTTATCCGTGAACCCGCTGCGCGCCACGCGCTATTGACGCGACTCTATCAGGAAGCTCGCTTAGCCGGACTACCCCCCGATCTCGTGCTGTCACTGATTCAAGTTGAGAGCGCGTTTAAGGCTGATGCGATCTCATCAGCTGGCGCCGTCGGATTAATGCAAATTATGCCCTTTTGGGTTGAAGAGCTTGGCCTGCCAATGGACAACCTTAGCGACCCAAACCGCAATTTGCGTTATGGCTGTACTATTTTAGCCCACTATCTTGCCGTCGAACGCGGCGACTTCACCCGCGCATTGGCTCGTTACAATGGAAGCCTTGGGGAAACGTGGTATCCAGAACGAGTGCTTAAAGCATGGCGGGATGACTGGCGCTAATCCTCGACAGGTTGAACTCACCCCAAGTTGACTAACTTCCCCAATAACGTTGACTAACTGCCCCAATAACGGGTAGATATCCCGTTGTTTACTTTATTAACAAATGTGAGTTTACCGTTGGCATATTGATATGACTTTTTTACCTAAAAGAACCACTATTCACGCACTTTTCTCTTATCAAGGCACTGCCCTATGCAAACGTCGTTAAAAAGTTGTCGCAGAAACCCTGCCACTTGGGCACTGGGCAGCTTATTAATGCTCCTCAGCCTGAACGCTGAATCTGCTGAAATCCGCGTGACCGACGAAGCAGGCGCGTTATTAGAGAACGCTGTCGTTGAGGTTTATTTTGAATCGTCGCCAGTCACAACTGTGCAAACCAAACACATTGTTCAGCGAAATGCTGTCTTTCATCCTCAAGTTCTCGCTATTTCTACCGATAGTCATGTAGCGTTTCCCAATGAAGACACCACCCGTCACCATGTTTTTTCTTTTTCACCGGCTAAAGTCTTTGACTTAGAGCTGTATTTAAGCGAAACGCCACCGCCTATCCATTTCGATCAAGCTGGTGTCGTGGTGCTCGGTTGCAATATTCATGACAGCATGCAGGCATTCATCGTGGTCAGCGATGCACCCTACGCTGCGCTGACTGATGTCCGTGGCACATTAACGCTGCCAACATTGCCCGAAGGTCGCCACAAGATGAGGGTGTGGCATAGCCGCATGCATGATAGCCAAGAGGTATGGTGGGAAGGCGATATCAGCAATGCAGATAACATGACGGTTAGTTTAGAACTTAATGCAATTCCGCCGCAGCCTAGCTCAATCTCACCGCTGCAGCAGCGCTTTCATGACGCCACCAACAAACATTGATGTCTGGCACTAAGATAAGCGCCTTCACATTCAGGGGTAACTATGCGTTTTCGCACGCGCCTAATGTTAGTGCTACTGACGGTGGTCATCGTTTCACAGATTGCGACGGGAGCGGCGTTTTTACACGCGACACAAAATGATGCACTAATGAAAGGCAGCCAGCGCCTGGAAGTCGGCGCGCGAGTACTCCAGCAATTGCTTCATAGACGCGGCGAACAGCTGCACAGTAATGTGGCGATATTGGCCGACGACTTTGGTTTCAAAAGTGCCGTAGCAACAAAAGATACTGCTACCCTTTATTCGGTACTCGCTAATCACGGTGATCGTGCTCAAGCGGATATGGTGATGCTCAGTGATTTAGCAGGGAATGTGCTTGCCAGCAGCCACCATGAACAAAATAGCGAAATGCCTTTTCCAGCACTATTTAGGCGCGCCCAGCAAAGTGGTAGTGGTGTCGGTGTGGTAATTGGCAGCGGTGAACCCTACGAATTCGTGTTGATGCCTATTCGTGCCCCCAACTTAATTGGCTGGGTCGGAATGGGTTTCTTAATTGACCAAGAAGTGGTCCAGGAAATTAACGCACTGACTGGGCTGGATATCAGCATTGTTACCTACGATGCCAACAGCGATATCAGTTATCTAGCGAGCTCCCATGAAGAGCAACTGGCCAAACGCTTAATGAGCGGCCATGGCGATAGATTAATGGGTG
This sequence comes from Vreelandella andesensis, assembly GCF_003989795.1. GTDB lineage: Bacteria > Pseudomonadota > Gammaproteobacteria > Pseudomonadales > Halomonadaceae > Vreelandella > Vreelandella andesensis. The sequence continues at coordinate 30,868 of NZ_RZHG01000023.1, read as the reverse complement.
GGGCTTATACGACTCACAGTCAAATGTCTGACAATAATAATTTTTTATCTTATGCATCTGAGCTGCTTGAAAGTCCAGAGTATCAATCATTTGCTTTTCTTCAGCTATCCCGGACCGAACTTCTGGGTGCTTACCGTCACCTCCAGTGGCAGCTGATTGGCATTGTCGCACTCATGTTATTACTCACACTAGCAGTCGCCATGTGGAGCGCGCGAAGCATTAGCAGACCGCTGACCGCTCTTGCGCTAGCAGCCAAACGCATTGGCGAGGGCGAACACATTGATCGTATTCCTGCAGGCGCGTCAGTCGCTGAGACGGACTTGCTTGCGACAACACTACTTTCAATGCAGGACGATATTGCTAAGCGTGAAGCTACGCTTCACCACCAGTCGCGCCATGACATGCTGACAGATTTACCTAATCGAATAAGCGCACTAGAAGACATTTTTAAGTATATTCAAAAAGGGAAACCATTTTCGCTGCTGCGTTTCGCCGTCAATGATTTTCGCGACATCAAAGACACCTTCGGCTATGAATTGGGCGACTATCTCCTCGTTACGCTAGCCCAACGAATGCAACAGCTTCCAGCTCCGGTGAGCAATGCCTATCGTTTAGATGGCGATGAATTAATGCTGCTCATTGAAAGGCCCTACTGCGACCCATCCACACGTACTGAACTGATGAATAGACTTAATCAGCCTATTCATCTGGATAAGTCGCCTATTGTACCGTCGATATCCGCGGGTGAAGTCAACTATCCAGCCCATGGCACCACGCCGCAACTGCTGCTCCGGCGCTCGGACATAGCACTCGATAAAGCCCGTGGCCAACAACTCAGCCATGAGAGCTACATGGAAGGCCAGGAAGAGCAGCACTTACGACAATTAATGCTGATTCGCGATCTTAGAGACGCGGTGACCAACAGTGAGCTATGGATGGCCTACCAGCCCAAAGTGGACACCCACAGCGGAAAGGTATGTCAATTCGAAGCACTGATGCGCTGGCGACACCCTACACTGGGGCTTGTCCCCCCCGATGAATTTATTGGCCTCGCTGAGCGCTCTGGCAACATCAGCTTACTATCGAGCTGGATGCTAGCGCATGTGTGCGAACAGCTCCACCATTGGAAATGCGCTGACAGCCATCTATCAGTAGCGATTAATCTGTCAGCAAGTGACTTAACAGACCTAACGCTGCCTAAGCGTATTAAAGAACTAGTAAACCATTTTAATTTAACTCCCGACCAGCTTGCCCTAGAAGTTACCGAAAGCACTGTTATGCAAGACGTAGATGCTGCCACCGAAACACTTCTAGCCCTCAGCCAGCAGGGCTTAAAGATCGCTATCGACGATTACGGCACTGGCTATTCATCCCTGGCACAACTTAAACGGCTGCCCGTTGATGAATTAAAAATCGACAAATCCTTTGTTCTTAAACTCGATACACAAGGGGAAGACCTTACCATTGTGCGTTCAACTATTGAGATGGCACATAACCTGGGCCTAAAAATTGTTGCAGAAGGGGTCGAGAACAGTGCCACGGCAGAGTTACTGTGCAAGCTACAGTGTGATTATCTGCAAGGCTATTGGATCGCCAAACCAATGCCCGCCGAAGCCGTCCTTGGATGGCTAGATGACACTCCCTACCCACTGCTGCCGTCACAGGCAACACACTAATCAACGCACAGAGTATAGCTATGCATCAACCTTCCCCACTCTACCGGCGCCTTTTATTGATGGCTGCAACAGCCAGCGCTCTGCTAATAGCGCTTCCCAGTAGTGCAGGAAGTCGCATTTTGGGCACCGGTGCTGTTAGCGCCATTGAAGGCGCCGCTGGTGGCGGACTTTCACCGTGGGCCGTGCTGTCAAGCACTGCCAGCGATAACGAACTGGGAGCGACGGCCTCTGCAACACAAGCGTGGGTAGATGACTATCAGCTAAGCGTCGCTAGCGCCAGCATCAACGTCCACGACAGGCTAGAGCTTTCAATGGCCCGTCAAACGTTTGAGCTCACCACATTAGGTGGCGAGCTGGAGCAAACTATCTATGCCGCCAAAGTGCGTTTATTTGGCAGCGTGCTTTACCACCCCTGGGGTATTTGGAGCGCGGGTATGATGCACAAACGATTAAAAGACGGCTCGGTTCCAACCGCATTAGGTGCTGACGACACGCGAGGCACTGATGCCTTTTTAAGCGCTAGCAAACTATTGTTTAACGCTTTTCTAGGCCGAAACGTGTTGGTCAATGGCACGCTTCGCAACACATCAGCTAACCAAGGGGGGCTATTGGGATTTGGTGGTGACCAAGGGGGGCGTGCGTGGATGGCTGAAGGTAGCCTGGGTGTTTTTATCACACCAAATTGGATAGTTGGCACCGAATATCGTCAAAAACCTGACAACCTCAGCGTGGCCCGGGAAGATGACTGGCAAAGTCTCTACAGCGCCTACTTTTTTAATAAACATGTATCGCTAACGGGCGCATGGTTGGATCTGGGTGATATCGCCGGCCTACCCTCTCAGCAGGGTGGTTATGTATCCCTGCAAGCCGCTTTTTAATAGGCTCTTTTTTACCCAACAGGAATTGACATGAGTTTATTAAGCATCGCTTCTCGGCGTATTATATTTACCTTTTTACTATTAAGTACGCTATTAATGCAGGGCTGCGCTCAGCATAACTCTGGCGCTACGCTTTCGCTTTATGAGCGCATTGGTGGCCAGCCAGCAATAGAGGCAATTGTTGAAAACCTGCTTTACCGCATTGCCGAGGATGAAGAGGTGGTTGGTTACTTCGCCAATACCAACATAGACTTATTCGCAGAGTCATTCGCTACTCAACTTTGTGATATCAGCGACGGTCCCTGTCGCTACGATGGCCCACCCATGGACCGCGCTCACCAAACGATGGGGATTACCGACGCACATTTTAACCGCGTTGTCGCGTATTTGGATATTGCCATGCGACATGAGGGCGTATCACTGTCAGCACGTAATGATTTATTAGGACGGTTGGCCCCCCTTTATGAGGACGTTATGCGGTTAAGGTAACCTGCCAACTGACAGCCATCTCGCCCGGCACTTTTTACTCGATAATGCGCTTTATCAGCAGCTTGGTAAGCACTCGGAAAATTACGTATAGCTATTTGTTGTTCGTCTTCGAAGGGCTGTTCGCTTAATAAAAAAGCCGGCCCAAACGGGCCGGCAACAGGAGGCTCGCTATTAAAAGCTAGCCCCCTCCCCTGACGATGGTACAACACGAGGCATTAGTGATTTTTGCGATCATCCTTACGAAGATGGTCGCGCACAACGAAACCTACCCAACCAATCATAAAAACAATCATTAACGCGATAGTCACTAAACCAAAAATAACAGTATCATCCCAGTACATGGTGTCCCCTCCCGCCGTGATGTATGGCACCATCCTAGTGCGTTAACATCAGCAGTAAGCTGACCTGGGTCAAGCTTTTTAAAGGGGATAAAAACGGCATATCAGAAACTTGATGCGGGTCAGTTTTTAACGCTGAAAGGTACTTTCAGCGTTAAAAAAACTGCCAATAATGAGCGCGTTAAAGATTTAAAGACACGGGAAACGAAAATTACAACTAAAGCACTTTTCGATCTTCTACTTTACTGTGCTCAGTTCCGGGTGGCAGTGGGTGACCTTTGGCCAACTCCGCACGAGTCGCATCACGTACATCTAACACGTTTACCTGGTAACGCAGCGTGTGGCCTGCCAGCGGGTGGTTAGTATCAACCGTTACCATGTCACCATCGATGCTTAGCACCGTGACAATTTGCGGACCCGCTTCACCTTCTGTTTGGAAACGGCTACCAGGCTCTAGCTCCGCGCTGCCAAACGAAGCACGACTAACCTCCTGCACCAAGTCTTCATTGCGAATGCCGTAGGCATCAGCAGGTGCAAGGGTGACGCGCAGCTCATCTCCAGCAGTTTTATCTTCCAAAGCACTTTCTAAACCGGGCAAAATGTTATCGTGCCCATGGAGGTACTCCAAGGGCTTATCACGCGCGCTGGAGTCATCTAGCACGCGGGTACTGCCATCGCTAAGCACATCGCTTAACACATAGTGTAAAGTGACGACCTGATGGGCTGTAATCGACATGGAAAACTCCTCTCCGGTAAGCTATCGGTTTTGTCATGGATATCCAGGCCTAGTCTATCACTGACCGGTTTTTAGCGGGCCTCGATGCAGACGTTTTCTTTCCAGGAGTGTTAATCAATATGCCCACCCCAATTCCCCAGCGCAGCTGGCGGGATGCGCTAGGTATTTACTGTCGTGCACCTGTCATCACCATGTTGTTTCTAGGCTTTTCTGCAGGCCTGCCCTTTTTGCTGGTGTTCTCTACCCTTTCCGCGTGGCTACGCAGTGACGGCGTAGAAGTTGCCGCCATCGGCTTCTTCGCCTGGATTGGCATGCTCTACTCGATCAAGTTTTTTTGGGCGCCTATTGTTGACCGACTGGCACTTCCCGTACTCACCAGAACGTTTGGACAACGACGTGGCTGGATGCTGCTTGCCCAGGGGATGATTGCGGCAGGATTAATCGGTTTGGCGGGAGTAAGCCCCGTGGGCAACCTGGGCTGGGTAGCCACTTTTGCGCTGCTGGTAGCCTTTGGCTCGGCCACCCAGGATATCGCCATTGACGCCTACCGCATCGAATCCGCGGATGATGACGTACAAGCAGCGATGGCTTCTACTTATATCATCGGCTACCGCGGGGGGCTATTAGCGGCGGGGGCAGGTGCGCTGTATGTGGCCTCAGCGATTTCCTGGAACGCAGCTTATCTAAGCATGGCTGCGCTAGTAGGCATTGGCGTGCTCACCGTACTGGTTCGCCCTGAACCAAAGCGTGCATCGCTCACGGTTCAGCTCATTCACGAACCTAAAGTGCGCGCCTTCATTCGCGCCAGCCGTGGTCAGCCCAAGGCTTTAAGGCGTTTAGGGGCTTGGGTGATTGGTGCCATTGTGTGCCCTTTTACTGATTTCTTCCGCCGCTATGGGGCAAAGGCGCTGGGCATTTTAGTATTTATCGCGGTGTTTAGAATCAGCGACCTTGCCATGGCTTCCATGGCAAATCCGCTATATATCGATTTAGGCTTTTCGCTAGCGACCATTGCCAACGTGACCAATATTTTTGGTATTGCCATGAGTATTACGGGGGGGATTCTTGGCGGCTTGCTAGTCGCTCGCTACGGCATAGGGCCGCTGCTGATCATTGGCGCAGGTTTTGTCATGGTAACCAACCTGCTGTTTGCGGCATTGGCGCTAATAGGTAATCAACTCCCTATGTTGGTGGTAACCATTATTGGCGACAACCTTGCCAACGGCTTAGCCAGCGCGGTTTTTATTGCATTTCTTTCCAGCTTAACTTCGCGGGCCTATACCGCCACTCAATACGCACTGTTTTCATCACTGATGACGCTACCAGGCAAGTTTCTGAGTGGCTTTGGTGGGCTGGTCGTTACCGCTCAGGGTTACGCCACTTTTTTCGTTGTCGCTACGCTGCTCGGCTTACCTGCCATTTTTCTGGCTATCTGGATCAGCCGAGATAAGCAGTTAGTACCTACCCCAGTGATCGCACAAGCAAAGTAAAACTAGCGGTGAGACGCCAACCACGCCAGCGCGCCTGGCGTGGTGCGCCACTGATCTCGCATTAGCGTACGATACTGCCACGCTTCTGCACGTGAACCTGGGTCTACCTGACCATCTGCATGGGGCAAAGTAGGCCGCGGGCTTTCGGCACATAAAAGCTCTAACGCATAGCGATTATGGGCAATGACATCCCCCAGCGCGGCTTCGGCGGCATCGTGGTTTTCCAAACGGTATAGCGCCAACGTACGACCCATCAATAACCCAAGTTCTAGAGAACCATCGTTCTTCTGCGGCTCATCGGTTAGCGCTAACGCGTCTTCATTGCGTTCATCTCGCAGTAATTGGTCGAGCACCAGCTCTTTCAAGCCAAGGCTATCTTCCTGATCAATAGCGAGTAACTCTTCAGCCAGCTCACGGGAATGCTGGCGCGCGCCGCGCTCCATACCCACCACGAGTGCAAGGCCGGTGCGCAGCAGTATGGCGTTATCTGCATCGTCCCAACATAGGCTGCCGACACCAGCGGCGCGGGCCTGTTCAAGCCAGCGAGAAAGGCGCAGCGCCAGCGGTTCTAGTAGACTCGGCGCCATCCACGGCAGGCTACCAAAACGACTGGTCAACGCTAACGTCAAGTCTTGCACCACCTGGGGTGCATCCAGCCATTCTGGATGAGCGCATAGCGCCGACATCCACTCTATCGCGTTACCCCACGGGTCATCGCGAAAGCCCAAGGCGACCTCTTCATCAACCAAGACTTGAAACTGCTCGTGCCAGGCCGCAAACAGGGTCTCTTCACGCGCGGTGGTGGTGTAATGCAACCTACCGGAATCAGCATCCTGCTGAATGGTAAGCTTAGGTGCGATAGGCAAAGCAGCCAGCAACGCTTGCAGCGATACCAGCGGCGTTGCAAGATCTTCTTCGGCGCTCAACAACTGGTCGGCCAAGGTGGCGCCAGGGTTTTCTGCCAAGGCGGCCAGGAATTCGAGCTGCTCTTCATCCAAATCGCCCTGACGAACCAAACGCCGGTACCAGAAGTTAGCCCGCTCTTTGGCCTCTTCCTCATGGCCTTCATGCAGCAGCAGCATGGCTTCAATGTACGCAAGTGTCGGGGAATCCGGCAGCGCTTGTTGGGCTTTAACAAACGCCGCGCGGGCACTGTCTAAGTCGTCATTATCAAGGTGCATTAAGCACAGCCTTTCAAGCGCCACGCCGCGCAAAAACAGCGGGCCGCGCTCCATAACGTCATCAAGCAGGTCTGCACGTTTGCGGGTAAACCCACGTTCTTGATAAATATCTAATAGAATTTCAAAAGCAGGTTCGGCTTGCTCCGGCAATCGCGACCAATCATTGCCATCAAACAGCGATTCAAGAATTTGCATGGAACGGCCCGTTTGACCACTTTCAGCAGCAATTAACCCGGCCTCTAATAACGCTTGGGCAGGTGCTTGCTGGCTTTCCAGTGCCGCTTTTAGCGTAGCGCCTTTCCACTCACGCAGGGAAAGCATCCACATCATCTGCTCAGGAATGTCCGTAGGGAACTCAACACGGTAGCAGCACTGTTTGAATTTGCGCCCAGAATCGCACCAGCAAGGCTCATTGCGCCCTGGGGTAGCCAAAGGCTCGCCAGCAAAATCAAGCCGCTCTAGCGGTGTTTGCGACCATAAAATGGGCGCAAGCGCCTGAGCGGTAGCTACATCGCCATTAAATGCATCTGCGCCTTCGGCACGTACCCAGGTCATAAAATCAGGATAGTGTTCTCGCTGCCTAATTGCCGAGAGTGCCCCAGAGGCAAATCCCAGCAGTTGATCGACCCATACCGCCAGCATTGCCGTCTCCACTGTCTTCAAAACGCTATTGAAAAGCGCAATAGTTTAGCATGACAGACGGCGCTCCCCCAGCGGCTATTCGTTAAGCTGTGCGTGCCCAGGTTAGCAATGGCTCGGTGCGGGTGTGCATATCCAGCCGCGCTTTCAAACGCACTAGGTTCCAATAGTGGCCATTCAGCGCACGGGAAAGCAGCAAAGTATCTGCGGGCGGCTGCAGACGATCCATCGCCGCCCATACTTTCGGGGTTAATTCGCGCAGGCGACGGTGTACCCGCACATCGCTAAAATCCTGTTCTCCTGGAGCAAACAACGGAGACACGCATTCAGCGGACTCTTGGTAAAGCCCTAGTGGCGCCCCCTGTCCTTGGCGACCACCCATTTTCATAAGCGCATCATCCATCGCCATTGGGTCTTTAGCCAGAGTGGCATCTAACAGTTGCATCATGGCTTTTAGCCGACCCTCCGGCACAGGTATCACCGCCCCAAAATCGTAGATTACTAAGCGCCCTTCGGCATCTATCGCGAAATTACCCGCGTGAGGATCAGCGTGCAGCTCGCGATAGGTAAATAGCTCTTCGGTGATCCAATCAGCCAGAGCCACTGCCGCTTTCTGGCGGGTGACGTCATCAGTGTCCTCTAAATCACGCAGCGGAGTGCCATCAACAAAGCGCATAGCGAGAACATGCTGACCAGAAAGCTCAAACAGCGGCTCAGGAATCACCAACTGAGGGTTATCCTGATAACGCTGGCGATAACGGGCCAGGGCTTGCGCTTCCGCATGATAATCCAACTCCTCACGAAGCCCCGCTGCTAACTCTTCAAACAACGCATCCAAGCGCGCCTGGGGCACTTTGAACCAGCGGCCAAGACTCATGATACGTCTGACCTGCTTCAAGTCACTTTCCAATACATCTGCTAATCCAGGGTACTGTACTTTTAGCACCACGGTTTCGCCTGCGTGAGTCACGGCTTTATGCACCTGCCCCATGGAAGCGCTGGCAAAGGGGCGCTCTTCTATCTCACTAAAATAGTGATCAATATCGCCATATTGCAGCACCAACGCTTCACGAATGCGCGGCCACGGCATCGGTTCCGCCTGCCGTTGAAGACGAGCAAGTTCATTAGCTAAGTCAGGGGGCAACAGGTCATCCCACTGGGACATAATCTGCGCCAGCTTCATGGCTGGCCCTTTTAGCTCCGAAAGCCCCACAAAAAGCGCTTCGCCCAGCGCCCGCCAATCGGCTTGGCCACCTAAGCGGGTTTTCAACAGAGCCCCGCCAGTGCGGGCACCCAGCCCTAGTAAACGTCGTGTTCTGCCGCGCTCGCGCATAGAAACCGCCTCATTGATTGCTTTCAGACAGCTTACTCAATCTGATAAATTTATACAAAAACTATACATACAAATATACCAAGTCATTTTTCAAACAACCTCACAGCCATCTTTCATAAGAGCAGCACGCTAACCCACGGCCGGTTCTGCTAATATGGCAATTTGTTGTTACCAGACGCCAGGGCCAAACACTGTATGCGCTTGATTATCGCTGAGAAACCCAGCCTTGCACGGGCGATTGCTGACGCGCTGCCAAGTGGCTCAAAACGCCAGGATGGCGCAATGATTTGCGGTGACACCACGGTAACCTGGTGCCTTGGCCACTTGCTAGAACAGGCCCCTCCCGAAGCTTATGATCCTGCCGACAAACAGTGGCGACTCGACCGCTTGCCCATTGTTCCGCAACAGTGGAAACTAATGCCACGCGCCAAAGCGCGCGGGCAACTCGCGGTAATTCGCAAGCTGATTAAGCAGGCCACCAGCGTGATACATGCTGGCGACCCTGACCGCGAAGGTCAGCTGCTGGTGCAAGAAGTTATCGAGTACATGAAGTATCGTGGCCCGGTACAGCGGCTACTGATCAGCGACCTTAACAAGCCCGCGGTTAGCCGAGCACTTGCCAAGTTGCGCTCGAATATGGAATTCCAGCCATTGTTTGAAGCGGCCCAAGCCCGCTCCCGTGCGGACTGGCTGTACGGCATTAACTTAACCCGCGCCTGGACACTGACCGGCCGCCAAGCGGGACATGATGGCGTGCTTTCCGTTGGTCGTGTGCAAACCCCCGTACTTGGGTTGATCGTTCGCCGCGACAATGCCATTCGTGATTTTAAGCCTCATCCGTTCTACCCACTATGGGTGGATTTACAAGTGGTCCAGGGCCAACTGCGCGCTTGGTGGGCGCCAAAAGAACACCAGCCGTTAGATGACCAAGGACGGCTGATCGATCGCACCCCCGCCGATGCTTTAGCAGCCCGACTTCCCGGGGCACAAGGCACCTTAACGACCCTTGATCAACAAGAAAAACGCCAAGCACCGCCGCTGCCCTATTCGCTTTCCGCGTTACAAGTCGACGCCGCCAGACGCCACGGCCTTTCCGCACAGATGGTGCTGGATATTTGCCAACGGCTTTACGAGCAGCACAAATTGATTACTTATCCTCGCTCCGACTGCCGTTACCTACCCGAAGAACATCTCCAGCTTGCCCAACGAAACTTGAGCAGCGCTTGCCAGAACGATGACACGCTGCGCCACTGGCTAAACGGGGCAGATTTTACCCTGCGTTCCAAAGCCTGGAACGACAAACAAGTGGGTGCACACCATGCCTTAGCGCCCACCGGCAAACCGGCGGATTTCAGCCAGCTTTCCGCCACCGAAGGCCATGTGTTTCGGTTGATTGTGCGTAACGTTATGGCCCAGTTCTACCGGCCGCTACGTACCTTTGAGGTCAAAGCAGAGTTTACGTTATTGGATGAAGCCTTCCGCGCCCGCGGCCAGAGCATTCTTGATCACGGTTGGAAACCACTTTTCACTACCCGCGACGACACCCCGCCGCTGCCACCGCTCACTCAAGGGGAAACCTGCCAAGCGCTGGGCGCCGGCGTTGAAGAAAAAGAAACTCGCCCACCCGAGCCGTTCACCGATGCAAGCCTAATCAAAGCGATGATGAACATTGGCCGCTACGTTGATGACCCCGATGTACGACGCACGCTGCGCGATACCGATGGCCTAGGCACTGAAGCCACCCGCGCAGGCATCATTGAAACGCTGGTACAGCGTGGCTACTTGGTGCGTAAGCAAAAAGCCCTGCGTGCCACCAAGCTCGGCTGCGCGTTGATCGCCGCCCTACCCAGCGCCGTGAGTACGCCAGAACGCACCGCCCTTTGGGAACAACGCCTGCGGGCCATTTCCGAACAGCAAGACGATCCCGGCGCGTTTCAGCAAGCCTTGCTCGATGATCTTCGCGGCCTACTGACTCACAGTGATGCGGGAAAACTCAGGCAGAGCCTGCAAACCGCCCAGGGTGAAGACGCCGCACCGACTAAGCGCGGATCGAGTACACGCAAAAGGTATGCAAAACGAAAAAGTACCGGAGCTAGAAAAACGCCGAGCTGAAGAGAATTTAATGCAACCGCGGTATGAAACTTGCCTTAAGCAGCTAGTCGGTTTGCTTGATTTTAATTACTTGCAAGATAACGGTATAAATATACCTTGAAATTGCCAGGACTAGGCACTACCAACATGTAAGACAGATATCCGATAGCCTCGCGAGAAACGCAGTTTTACCGAGCGGAGCAAATAAACTAAGCGCCGCTAGGTAATAGTTACATAATGGCTGCTTTGGGCTTAACCGTTTTGAGGGTATGGTTTCATACCAAGCAGAATTTCAGACTTTTCTTTCAAAGGCTGATCAAGTAGTTGTTGTTCGGTGTAAGTAGCAAGCTGCTCACGTAGCAGCGCATACACCGCCTCGCGGCCTTGACTGGTGTCAATTTCGATACACTTGCCCTTCCCTTTGAACAATTCAACCGTAGGCAGCGTCTCGGCTTTAAAGGTATCAAACCTTAACTTCATCGCCTCTAGATTGTCATCCGCCCGGCCAGAGTACTTGGCGCGGCCTAAAATACGCTGTTCGAGCACGTCGAATGGGCACTCGAAATACAGCATAGCGGGAAGCTCCGCCTCTCTACCAAACACCTCGTACCACGCTTCTAAATTGGATAGCGAACGAGGAAAACCATCAATCAAAAAGTTTCTTTTGCCAGTGGTACGGGTGGTTCGCTCCATGGCGTCCTTGAGTAGGCGCACAACAATTTCATTGGGCACCAGCTTACCGGCGGCAATGTATTCCTTGATGATTTCAGTGGTCGGACCTCCAGCCTCCTGCTCGGCGCGCAAAAGGTCACCGGTGGAGAGGTGTGTCCAATCAAGCTGAATTTCCGCAAGCTCACACATGGTGCCTTTGCCAGCACCGGGGCCACCCAGAACAAACACCACATTAGGCGCGGGGCACGGTTTACGCGGGTCGCAATAATGAATCTCAACTTTGGGGGCTGGCGCTACGCCCATCTTGTACACATTCCATTCGCGATCGATGGGCGGCAGTTCATCTTCACAGGTAATTTCGTAGGCCAGATGGCCATCCAAGCGGCTGATGCGCCAAGATTGGTAACTATTGGAGTAGGAAATGGCTGGGCTTCTGGCCGCCTTGCCATCGGCACGATCCCAGGCCATTTTGCCGTTCCAGTAGCCAGGACTGGACACAACACCTGACTCAGATGTGGTGGGCGGCGCTTCCGACGGCACGTAAAGGCCATCGACTTCAGGCAGACCAGATCCGGATACGTCAATGAACAAAGTGTTTGGAATGTACGATGTTGTTTCGGTCATAGGTACTCTCGTTTATATAAAAAAATGAGGACGCATTTTCCTGCAAAAGCGACCCACCAACTCACGATCTACGCATTATCAGGTAACAGTGGCGGCATCGGGCAGTCGAGGATATCTGCTATAACCCGGAACAGCTCTGCCTCAGCTGGCCGAATATACCCACTATGCTCAATACAGCGTGCCATGGCTTGCAGCAAAACGGGCTTATCCAGCGGTTTTAAACGCCGCAAACGTTCTACAGCCAAGCTTAATGCCTGCATATCGTTTACGTCGTCGTTGGCAGACAAGGCGAACGGTAGTTCGCTTTCCGCTGCCTTAAGCGCTGCGCTAATCTCATCCGGATTATCTTGGCCCGCCGCCGCTAACACGCTGAGTAAATGCTGACCTTCGCGCTGCAAATCGCTGAGTTTAAGATGGGATTGCCCACTGTTTTTTTCGCTCAGATGGTTCAGTAGCAGTTGATAGAGCGTCCATTCAAACAAGCTGACTTGGCCATCCGCGTTGATCAGCCGCTCCATACAGAGACGGAAGTGCTGAGCCTGGCTAACGGAAAGCGACTTTAATGCGGGGAGTGCCAGTTCCACCAGCGGAAGGCGTAACTCGATATCCAACCTTAATATCTCAGGGCCAATATCTATCAGTGCTTGATAAACATCTGGCAACGCGATTTGTTGCAACGACATTAACTGCTGCTCACGAACCGACTGATCATCGCTTAGCAGCAGTGCATACATTAACGCACGGGCAGTATAGGGTTCATGGGCAGCGGTTTTGATTCGCGCTGGCAGCGCATCTAACGTTGCCCTGGCCTGCGCCAGATGGCGCTGACTGGGCTGGCCGATGGCATTTATGGCTGTTTGAGCAGAGCCTGCGGTTAACAAGGCAGCCAACGTCCCTCTCGTTAGCCTCGCTTCAGGACTGTCTTCGTGACCCTCTGAATTAGGCATGTCATTCTCAGCTTGCTGCTGGGGCAAGCTAGCTTCGAAGCGACCATTCCACTCTGGCATTACCCGTTGAATACGATCTTTTATCGGCGGGTGAGTCGCCATCATACGCGTAAACCCTAGCTTAATGCCTTGGCCGAAAAACAGGTGGCTGAATTCCGCTGCATGCGGTGCTTTTAGGTAAGAGCCCTGGGCATGCGAGCCAATCTTGACCAGCGCATTACCAATGCCCTGGGGGTTGCGGGTAAACTGCACAGCAGAGGCATCTGCTAGATATTCGCGCTGCCGACTGACCGCCGATTTAATCAAATTGCCAAAAAACGTGCCCGCATAGCCGACCACCATTAGCGCCGCTCCCAAGCCTAAAATAACCGCGGCTGAATTATTACGTTTATTGCCGCCAACCCGACGAAAACGCATGCTGCGTAGCAATGTACCCCCCAATAGCCCTATCAGAAGAATACCGTGCAGGATGCTGACCAAGCGTATGTTTAGCTTCATGTCGCCGTACAAAATATGACTAAACTCATGAGCGACAACACCCTGCAACTCTTCCCGGGTCAGGTTCCGAATGGCACCACGGGTAATGCCGATTACCGCATCAGTGGTTCGATAACCCGCGGCAAAAGCGTTAATGCCCTCTTCCTCGACGACATAAACGGGAGGTACCGGCGTACCTGATGCAATGGCCATTTCTTCGACCACATTAAGAATAAGCCGCTCATCACTATCATAAGTGGCAAGATTGATTTCGCGCCCGCCGAGCGCTTCGGCCACCGTCCTGCCACCACGACCCAGTTGGTGCTGCTTAAACAGACCACCGATAACCACTACCGCCAGTACCCCAATCGACACACTGGCCACCAGCTCAAATGAGAGCGCGGACCACATTCCCTGCGCTGAAAGGCGAGTTTGTTCTGCGCCATTCATTAGGTGCAAGGCGATGGCAACCACCAACGTCGTAACAACAATCAACGCCAGCACTGCCAGCACCAGCAAGACAACCAAATGCCACGTTTTACGCCGAGCGTGTTCCTGTGCAGTAAAAAAATCCATGTCCCACTAGCTCCTGGGCAATAACTTAGAACGACACTTTCGGCGCCACCTGGATCTGTGCGCTGTCTTCGAACTCTAACAGCGAGGCATCTTGACCATGCCCGAACATACCGGCCACCGCCACTGGGGGAAAGCTCTGACGGTAGGTGTTGTAGTGCATCACCGCATCATTGAATGACTGACGCGCAAAAGCCACTTTGTTTTCCGTGCTGGTGAGTTCTTCTGACAACTGCATCATATTTTGCGACGCTTTCAGGTCTGGGTAAGCTTCCATGACCACATTAAGCCGCCCCATCGCCTGGGTTAGCGCACCTTCGGCACCGCCAAGATCAGCCATCGCCTTGGCGCTACCCGGATTCGCCGCTGCCGCTTTCAGCCCAGCAGAGGCTGTATTTCGAGCCTCAATGACCGACTGCAACGTTTCTCGCTCATGGCTGAGATAGCCCTTAGCGGTCTCTACCAAGTTAGGAATAAGGTCGTGCCGCCGCTTTAACTGCACTTCAATTTGGGCAAACGCATTCTGAAATCGGTTTCTCAGCGATACCAGCCGGTTATAGATTCCGACGACATAAAAGGCGATAACAGCAACAATTACCAAAACAATAATCAGTGTCAGCATTCTGATCCATCCTTAGCGTTAGCGTTAATAGTGGCAGTAATAGCAGTCGAGCTTACCAAGTTTTCTCGTTGCCTGGTGGCCCCATGTCGATCTGGATATCTGGCGTAATATCTACCACGCCTTTAATCTCTTTTAATCGCTCCACGGTGACGTTATCTGCCGATCCGGTAATACAGCCAATCTCCTCAAGCACATCCCGGATGGTTAACCCTTCGGCACTCAGGCGGTTGGCTATTTCATTAATCGACTGATCGCTTGAAACCGTCACTATCCAAAGCTCAATATTCGCCATTGATCTACCTTCGAAGTCTGCTCTTCAGGCAGGGCCAAACGCGGCAACTGCACAAAGATAACCCACTTATATTAAGGGGCTTGTACCAACCCTGCGCCTACGTGGGGGTCAGCAAACGGCAAGCGCTGCGCCGACGCCAATAGCTGCTCCCAGAGTTTCATTCCCCTAAGTGAGGCGTCGGACTCTGCCCAGAGGGCGGCACAACCTGCCACATGAGGAGCAGCCATACTGGTTCCACTAATCGTTTTGTAGTGAACTGGCCGAGGCCAAGAGGAAAAAATATCGCCTCCTGGCGCGGCAATGTCGATCTTGCCAGCGTTAGAAAAGCTTGAGGGCTTCAAGCTGGCGTCAATTGACGCAACGGACATGATGGTGGGCGAATTGGCTGGAGCGCCGGTATGGGCAGAAGAATTACCGGCGGCAGCAATAATCAAGCAGCCATTGCGAAGTGCCGCCGCGCCAGCGTGGGTGTAAGCAGCTTGCACCGGGCTTTGGCTGCCAAGAGACATTGAGATTACTTCGCAGCGATTGGCAATCGCCCAATTCATCCCAGCCAATACTCCCGCTCCCGTGCTGCTGCCTGAGTTTGTCAGCACTTTACCGACCCGCACGTGAGCACTGAACGCGATGCCATAGCGGGGCGTGTTTCCGGAGGGCGTTTTGGGGCCACAGGCCGTACCAATACAGTGCGTTCCGTGGCCGTTGATATCGTGTGCTGGCTCACCGACGAACGATCGCGTATCAAACTCCCTATCAGCGAAGTCCGGATGTCCAATGTCCATCCCGGTATCCAACACGGCGACTTTAATGCCGGCACCGCTCCAGCGACTTTGCGGCACGTTGCAGCGGCTTAGCCCCCAGGTTGGCCGAAGGGTTCCCTCTTCAAGGTTTTTTTCGCCATCGTCCGCGTCCAGCTCAACGCCAAGATCACGAGCAATGGTGGTCGCTGCCCGTAAAAACCCCCTCAAGTACTCCGCGCTTTCTGAGAACGCAAAATACTCTGGTTCAATGATTTCTATCGGACCATCCGGTGGGATAACATCTTTAATACTCATCCCGTGCAGCTGCAAAGCATCACCGCCAATAAGCGCCACGCCCAACTCCGGAAACACCATTGCCTCAGCATCTCCGGTATCTTCCAGGCTAACGGCTTGATCAGTAAAGTCGCGGGCATCAGCAACGCGGAAATTCAGCGCTTTTAACAACTTTAGGCCCTCGTCTACCCGTCCCTCACGATAGCTGATCAAAAATCGCCCGGTTTCCAGGCAACTGCCCCCTCGCTCTAAAGCTGCCAGTAGCAGCTTTTCGGTGCCGCACGATACAGAGGCACTTGAAACAGAGGCACTTGAAACAGAGGCACTTGAAACAGAGGCGCGTGGCTCACCCGTTGGCGGGGTACCGCGTCCGTTACCCATCGGTTTTTTCGCCATCGTAGACATCCTTCACGTTTAGCCGTTAAGCAATAGAAAACTTGCGTGTCTAAGTAGCACCCACATTGTCAGCTTAACGCACCTGATGGGCTTCGCCAGATGGATTTAAAGCGATGGACATTCTTGGTTAACCGGCGGGAATCACAACAATCGTCGCTATTTTCAGCATAACCTTAGCGACCGATCGCCTTTCTTAACTAACGAAAACGTGCGGAAGGCCGCACCACGTACCAACTGGCTGCCACCAAACTACCGAACAGCGTGTAAATTACGGCAAATACCCACTCAGGCGCGGTGACATACAGAATGTTATGCAGCCAATAGTGAATAAAAGAGCCCGCATAAGTGCCCTCCCCAGCCTTGGCTCGTAATGCCATTTCCCAGGTGGTTAACGGGCACACAATCCCAAGCCACGCCTGCACAACCACATAGCCAATGGCGCACAGATGAATGATGCGGAAGGCGCGGTTACGCACCCATTGCCATTGCAAAAAATACCCCGCATAGATGGCCACCAAGCTGAAGACAACAAACATCACAAACAGCACATGGATAACCAGCACTGTATCCGCCAGGAGTAAAAGCAGCGTCTGTTCAAGCATTGTCATCTACGACATCCTCCCCTAGCGTTTTAAGTTCACTGCGCGGCGAGGAGGAGTTATGGACTCTAAATCGTTATGGCGTTTGTGCTTCGTCGCGCATTACTCTGAGCGAAGTGATTTCTACGGTAAGCGCATCACGGGTTTCTTCTAAATCACTTACTTGTTCGCCGACTGAGGCAAGCTGGGCATTGGCCTCTTCAATCTTAGCGTTAAGCGCTTCAATCTTAGCGTTAAGCGCTTCAAGGTTTTCTTCAGCCTGTCTACGAGCCTCTTCTGCTTCTTCACGAGACTGTTGAGCGGCATCGCGAGCGGCTTCAGCCTGTGCTTTTTTAGCGTCTAACTCGGCATATGTCTCATTGAGTACTTCAAGGCGACTCCGCCTCTCGTCTATCTGCTCGTTGAGGGCCTCTACCTCTTCTTCTCGGGTTTCATGCTCGCCCCGTAAAGCGGTCAAATCTTCTTTAGCATTGGCAATGTCCGCTCGCGTTGAAGCAAGCTCAGCTTCAGCTTCAGCTTGCTTAACCTCAAGGGCACTCGTTCTCTGTTGTAATGTTGCAAGATCTAGCTCCGCAGCTTCAACATCGGACATCTGCGCCTGAATCTGCTGATGCTCTCGCTCAGTTTCGGCCAACCGCGCTTCAAGTGCTTCTTTGCTGTCTTGTCGAGACCCCGCAATGGTTTGCGCGATGATAGCCCATACCACGGCAATAATCGCGATAGCTAAAATCACCTTTACCCGGTTATCGCTCAGCAATGCTTTTGCTGTCGGTTTATTAGTCTCTACCATTGGTGCAATCCTCTCGCTTTGGTGCTAATGCTCATCTGGTGGCTAACGTACATACATCAGCAGGTCGTCATCTGGCCCGTTGTTAATATGAAGGAAAGTTGCTGATTCCGCTAGAAACGGTCATTCAACACATGACAACATAGCGTTTGAATTCACAGCCCAACAAGCGTTATGAATAAAAATTTGAAACGAGAAAAAGCCTTATACTCATCAGATAGGCCACCACCAATGATGGTGGCCATTTCACTTGACTACAGAGACGCCTATGTACGACTACATTATTATTGGGGGCGGCATACTTGGGCTGTCGACGGCTATGCAGCTTATCCGTGCCTATCCTGATAAAAAGATGCTGCTGGTGGAGAAAGAGGATGGTCCCGCTCGTCATCAAACTGGCCATAATAGTGGCGTGATTCATGCCGGGGTTTATTACACTCCCGGCAGCTTGAAGGCGCGCTTCTGTCTTGAAGGCAATGTTGCCACCAAGGCGTTTTGTGACGAACACAGCATTGCCTACGATGAGTGCGGCAAGTTGCTGGTCGCTACCAACGACCTTGAGCAGCAACGCATGAAAGCACTGTGGGAACGTACGGAGGCTAACGGCCTGGAACGCTATTGGCTGACGGCGGAAGAGTTGCGCGAGCGCGAGCCCAATATCACCGGCGTCGGCGGCATCTTTGTTCCCTCTAGCGGCATCGTCAACTATGCGGAAGTTGCTGCTGCCATGGGCCGCGATTTCGAAGCGGCTGGCGGTGAAATCCGCTATGCCACGTCGGTGACCGGCCTAAGTGAGCAAACCAATGAGGTGGTGGTCTCCACCAACCAGGGGGACTTTTCTACCCGTTTTATGGTGTCCTGCTCAGGGCTAATGGCAGACCGCGTAGTGCGCATGCTGGGCATCGAACCGGACTTCACTATCTGCCCGTTCCGCGGCGAATACTTCCGTCTTCCAGCCCAGCACAATCACATTGTTAACCACCTGATCTACCCAATTCCTGACCCTTCGATGCCGTTTCTTGGCGTACACCTAACGCGCATGATTGATGGCAGCGTCACCGTCGGCCCTAACGCGGTATTAGCCTGGAAACGAGAAGGTTACCGGAAGACCGACGTGTCGCTTTCCGATACGTTCGCTATGTTACGCCACCGTGGTATCCGTCGGGTCCTCAAAGACAACCTTCGCCCAGGAATGATGGAATTTAAAAATTCATTCTATAAAAAGGGCTATCTTCAGCAGGTACGTAAGTACTGCCCAAGCTTAACGCTCGCAGATCTTGGGCCTTACCCTGCCGGTGTGCGCGCCCAGGCGGTGTCCAATGACGGCAAGGTGGTCGACGATTTTTTATTCGTCAACACGCCTCGTACCGTTAACGTATGCAACGCGCCCTCGCCTGCGGCCACCTCCGCCATTCCGATTGGCGCGTATATTGTGGAGAAAGTGAAGCAGCAGGTCGCGCCTAGCGCCGCAGTGGTGGTGAACTAGCGCAGTGATTAACTAGAGGAGCGTGCTTTACTCGGCTTTAGCTTTTTCAAGTGACTAAACAGTGGCGGCGAAATATGCCCGGCCACTGCTTGCCGACTGTTTTCATCGGTGTTCTTTCACGGGCTAGGTAAGACCCCAGAACTGCGCTATGTGGCGAGTCGAAGAAATGCCAACTTCCAGCATATACTTATCCTCTTCACCAAGGCCTTCGTCTCCATCAGCCATGATTGGCGTGCCGTGGCCCATTCCTTTTATGATGTATTCCTCGATCACTTCCCGCCCGTCGGTGTTAGACCAGACCTGTCGAGGAAAACCGTCAACTTTTTCTTCATGCGTCGGTGGCCCTTCAACGTTGTGGACTTTTTGCCACTGCCGGACGATGGAGTCGGCATTGGAATTATCGACGGTCGAATCGCTGCTGCCATGCCAGACCGAGATCGTTGGCCAAGGGCCATCAAATGTCGAGGCTTCCCGTACCAGCTCTTTGAGCTTGCTATCTGACGGGCCGCCGTATCCTTTCATGCGAACGACCGCCTCCATCAGGTTATCCGCGCTGCGATATGGTAGCCCGGCAATAATCGCGCCCCCAGCAAATACTTCCGGATAGGTCGCCAGCATCACAGAGGTCATGGCGCCACCTGAAGACATCCCCGTGATAAAAACCCGTTTAGGGTCGATCTCGTGATCATCAACGACCTGTTCGATCATATGACGAATAGACAGTGGTTCGCCTGCACCGCGGCGGCTGTCACCCGACTTAAACCAATTAAAGCTACTGATCGGATTGTTGCTTTTTCTCTGCCCAGGATACAGAAGTGCAATCCCGCATTCGTCGGCAAGCGCCGACCAGCCCGATCCAAGATCGTAACTTTCCGCTGACTGGGTGCTGCCATGGAGTACCACGACAAGCGGCCCATTCTTTGGAAAGTTCTGTGGAATATAAATACCTGCATGCAACGACCCAGGATCCGCTCCGAATTCTTCTAAATCGGTCAGACGATCTTGGCTACCTGAATTTCTGGGCATAAAGCCTCCTTTGCCAGCGTAATATGGCTTGTAGAGAGTGTTCGAGATGAGCGTGAAATTTCATGGAATTTAAGCTGTTCTCTTTGATGTCGATCGCTGAATTCATTCATCGTCGTAACGTTCGGCTTACCAGCCCCAGATACCTTCTGTTCACTGCGAGCAGCCCCCGGGATCAGTGCCACCGCATATAACGCAAAGCCTACTGCAGTCAGGAAGATTCGAGCGATAAGCGAATCTTTAGCGGTCACAGCTAAAAGTAAGGCTATCGTTCCAAGCGTTAGGGCAAAGATTAATTTCATAACATTTTCCTTACAGTGAATTGGCCCAATGCAGGCTCGTACGGCCCTGTACTCGCAAATACCTTTTTGAGCACTTTTTAAATGCTTTTTAGATATTTTTAGATGCTTTAGACATGGTAATTTTTCCATTCGTAATGGACGCTAGCTAAACGAACACAGCCCTAGCGACATGAAAATCGCGGGGCGAAAAATGGGCGTGACCATAGTATTTTTGAACAACAGGCTTTGTGAGCTATAGGGTTGGTGAACAATAGGGTTGGTGGACAATAGGGCTGTTGAAAAATAGTAAAAGCGCTGCCTTCCTGGCAGCGCATAGCGCAACATCCTTGTTTAGACACTTCCCTTGCCACGCTCAACATTATGATGGGCTTAAAAAGGCACGCTCACCGTGCGTTAGCGTACGTAGCATTATGAATTTTTTAAGTCCGCGATTCGGCTATCTGACCTGAAAAACATTTCTTAAAAAGAAAAAATAACAGCTCTTTTTGCTAGCCCTTAATACAAGCCATAAATACAAGCCCTTAGCGCAAAAAATGCCAACCTATCCATTAGCGGATAAGTTGGCATTGTTAATAATTAACAGTTGGACAGGCTAATCACTAAATAAAACCAAACGGTATAATGATCGCTTGGTTTTTTGATAGGAGACGGCTTAAAACATTACGTTTTAGCCCGAAGATCTTGATTATCGCGTTCTAAATACTCACGGGTGGTATCGCTCAAGTTTTGGCCAAGCCAATCGGCCATAGCCATCTCTTCCTGAAGAATCTCTTTACACATATGAGTAATTTCAGGCTGCGAGGCCATTTCGGACGCTGTAATGATCGCTTGATAACTGGCGATCTCAAAATGCTCGAAAGCATACGAAGCGAGACCACCTTTCACTACTTCATCTTCAGCCATCATGCCGCCGACAGCTTGGCCAAACGCGCTTAACTGTCCACCCATATCTTTAATGGCAGAGGCCTCAGCGCCTAATATCGTTAGGCAATGCTCTAGTTTTTTGGCCTGTTGCTGGGTCTCTGTTACATGCTGTTCAATACGCTGTTGCAGCCGCGGATAATGTTCAAGGCGGCCCGCTTGAGCCTTCAACATTTTCTCCGCTTGTTTTTCCATGGCATGCGCATCTCGCAACCAATCTTCCAAATGTTCAGTATCCATTGAGTACACTCCTTGATATCAAGAGCCACCTCCTCCAGATTTTTCGGAGAACGTAGATATGGAAATTTACTAAAGCGGCTATATAACACTCGGCTAGAACTAAAGAAATCAATAAAAAGTGGTGCCGCACTCCTTTGCAACACCAAAGAAAGAGAATCATGGTGACGCTGCCCTTCCTGGCAGCGCATAGCGTAACGTCCTTGTTTAGACACTTCCTTTGTCTCGCTCAACTGTAGGTTGGACCTTAAAATGCGAAGTCACTGTGCGCTGGCGAACGTAGTTTTGTTAAATTTAAAAAATATAAAAAAAACACAACGACCAAATTACTCGATCGCTTTTGAAACCCCTCTAGAAACGCTAATAAATGAGCGTTCGGCGTGATTGGTTAGCCAATCCAGAACTCGCCCTAACAGTTAGCCGGGGTAACCGTACGGTAGGTCGCGGTGGCCGCTTCTAACCCTTGTTGTAATGATCGGATGCGCGACTCATGGGCAGGATGCGTCGAGAGAAACTCAGGAGGCTGGCCATCACTGGTGGCGGCCATGTTTTGCCACAGCGCCACGCTCTGCTGTGGGTCAAACCCCGCACGAGCCATAATTTCAAGGCCCATTATATCGGCTTCTTCTTCATGGGTGCGGCTGAATGGCAGGCTAATGCCCACCTGGGCACCAATTCCTAATGCCTGCATTAATTGCTGGTTGCCAAACTCGCCTTCCCCCAGTAAGCCAACCACCAATAACACCGCTTTAATGCCAAGCTGTTGGGTGAGGCGTTCATTACCGTGATCTGCCAGTACGTGGGCCACCTCGTGACCCATCACCGCCGCTAGCTGAGCGGGGGTTTCTGCCACTTGCAACAGGCCGCTATGCACTCCAATGCGCCCACCCGGCAGTGCAAACGCATTGGGCGATGGGTCTTCAAACACCACCACCTCCCAGCGCTCCGGGAAAGCGAGCGCTGGGTAGCTGGCCTCAGCGCCCGCCACCACTCTTTCGGCTACGCATTGAACCAACCGATTCGCATGAGCATCGTGGCTGATTGGCTGGCTATTGCGCAGCTGATTAAAGGCGTCTTCCCCCATATCTGCCATTAACGGGCCGGGAACTAGCGCCAGTTGGGAGCGCCCGGTAGGCGTTTCTCCGCAGCCAGCCAACATGGCCAGCAGTCCCAAGAAGAAAAGAGGTAACACACATCGCCGATGCATTGGAAGATATCGCCTGAATTAAGAAACGTGCAGTAAAGTATAGGGCGCTTCGCAGGCATGGCGTTCGTCGCGTTCATCAACGCTGCCCAACCCAAGGTGCCGGTCGTTATCGTAAGCCACAAAAAGGCGGTCATGGTCCAGCACGGCCAGCCCCTCTGCCTTGTGCTCGAACTCCAGCGGCAAACCAGCGGGCGTGGTCACTAACGTTGGGCCGTGGCGTTCACGAAAATCTCCCAAACTGACTTCCCACAAGTATCCACCAATGCGCTTTTCACCGTCTTTTTTGACCTCAAAGCTGTTCAACAAATATAGGCGGCCATGGTAAGGGTCGTATTCCAGGCTGGAGAGGCCGCAGTCGAAACGCACCGCCGAATGGCTGCTGGGGTCGAAAGCATAGTGTTCGCGCATTTCATCGATAAACACCAGATTGTTACTTTCACTGATTTCATAATGCGCACCAACAATACGGCTGACATAGCTGAAATTATCGTGGGATTGCCCTTGCTCCCGGATGCCAAACAGCAGCAAGCCATCGCCGCGCTCACCGGGAATAGCGGCCAGCCCCTCAATTTTGTAATAAGGAAAGCCAATCACTTCATCCAGTTTAGTGCGCAGCTCCAACGAACCTTCCACGCCATCGCGTGGGTCGGGATCAACTACCTGCACCTGTTCTGGATGGCCAAGCGGCCAGATAAGCAAATGATTGTAGTCGTTCAGGGCGTGGCTTTGGCTATCGATACGGTCGAAACCGGTAGTGGCAAGCACATAGCGGCCATCCGCTGTAAGGGAAAGGTCTTCGTACTTCACAGCCTGTTTAATCAGTGGCGTGGTGAAATATTCCAGTTGGGTGTCATCCGGCCCCTGCTCGGTCATCGGCATCGCAAATACCGCTGAACGCTCTTCCCCAGGCACCGGTTTATCACTGGCTAAAATCAGCCGCTGACCGTCATAAAGTACGGCAGATACCTCCGCATTCACCAAGTTGCCTTTCTCATCACGAAGTCCAGCGGGAAAACAGTGAATAGTGCCTTGCTGCAGAATGGTTGCGTGCGTCATGGGGATTGATCCTACCGACTATTGAAAGTAAGTCACAGCTTACAAGAGCGTTGGGCAAGGCGTCGAACGTATAGGGGCGTCTTGGTGTTATTCGGAGGGGTCGTCCCTATTCATTCAGGCCTAGCAAGAAGCAACTGCGCACGATCATCGTCGGAAAGCTCAGCCATTGCGGCCTCATACAGCGCTAGTGCTGTTGGAATCTCTTGGGCGGAATACCCAGAAAGATCTGTCGCCACGTTAGTAAGGATTTGACCTCCCAAGAGGGCAAGCTGCCCAAACGGAACATAGTCCTGCATGATCGGATCAAGCGGCTCCCCCTTCACGGAAAACACATCGATCTCGACTGGATTGCTGAGGTTTGGCCAGCCGATGGCCGATCCGTCACGCAGAAACCTCCCTACTGAATCGGCTCGCCGGATAGTACCGACGATGCTGCCGGTCGCGAAGTTAAGGATCGTCGTCTCGGCATCCGCCGAACAAGCAAGGTATGGGAGGGTATGAGATATGGCAGAGTATTGGCAGTGATCAACGGGTCTCCCATCCTCCCTGATAAGAGGCAGTGTCGACGTGCCACCTTCTGGTTGCCACACAACCAAATTATCGGGGCCAGAGACCTCATCTAAGCGAGTGACAAATTCGACAACTAAGATGCTTCCTTCGTTGCTCCAACCCAGTGGCGTAGCGGAACCTTCGAACGGAACACCGGAATACACCAATCGTCCTGTTTCTGTAGCCCAGAGTGCAAACTTACTGTCAAACACATGGCCGACTGTTGCGAGAAAGTACTGACCATCCGGTGAAAAGCCAATCTGCACAGTCTTGGTGTGCGTCGAGTCCCCCGAAGCATCGAAGACACGAGTGACTTCGCCTGTGGAAGTATCGAATACATGCACCCTTCCATCGCTTCGTCCTACGCCAGCAAATGCCAGTCCATCTGGCGTAAAGTGCAGGTCTGTGAAGCCCCGCTGATCAATTTCGGTTAAGTCGATCTCTCTGGTGTGATTCGACCTGAGATCAACGATTGCCGCTCGCGTGAGGACAGTGGTCCGTGTTGAGTCTTCCAGTTCGAACTGTCGATAAAGTGCCGTGCGCCCCAGGGGCCCGTAACGGGCTCTCGACATAAAAACGGTCAGGAAATCGTCTGGACGTTCAAAGTGTGCCGGGCGGGAAGCATACGCGCGAAAGAGTGCGCGATGTGCTCTTTCGAAGGTTTCGAAGTCCTCATGGTTGGGCATTGATGGAAACGCCGACAAGGCGAGAATAATGGCTTCATGACGTTTCCCATTGAGCATCGCCAGCTCTGCCTCATCGGCAATCCGATCAGATTGAAGGATACTCATCTGGCTAGCATCGGGCGTGGCCCCACTACTACCTATTCCCTGAGCAGTAATGAGATCCTCTTCTTCGGTCGTCAAAGAGTCCATGATCCTCGTGTACAAATCTGCAGCGCTTGGTGCTGCTTCAGACAGATGCGTAGCGTTGAGCTCTGTTGGCCCAATCACTGCCTGCACTTGACCCGTCTCATTAAACACAAAGTCGGAAAAACCGAGGTAATCTTCTGGCTGCAAGTCCAGAGGTGTTCCGTCGAGACCATAGATCGCAACTGGTTCGAAAGTATATGCACCTCCAAACATGCCCCCAATTGCCTGCGTCGCCACAATCGCAGTCTGATTGCGGGCAAACGAGACAGGTTCGACGTCGCCAGGAATCCGACCTAGGATATTAAGTTGCAAATCCCTAACCAGCCACTCCCCTTCGGCTACTAGAAGTTCCACAACAACAGGCGCACTTTGTGATGCGGCCCAAATTATCCGGGGTCCCTCGCCATCCAATGACTGGGCGGTGCCGTCTTCGTGGACTATCGCTATTCCGAATTGCCCCTGACTCGGCCCCCCGAACCAAGTATAAGCAACCAAAAAGCTCCCTTCTGACGTCCACACCGCTTGAGAGAATACAAGGTGTTCTTGGCCAGATAGCTGGGGAATAACCGTGCGGGGAGCCTCAGGCGTTGCAAGATCCCACACCAGTATCCGGTTCATGCTGGCGACTGCAAAACGGGTTCCATCCGGAGAGATACCGATGGGTGATACTCCAACCGGTATCGGCTGGGGTGGAATCTGCAAGCTGACAACTTCAGTTCCGTCCTGACTATCAAACAACTTTATTTCTGGAGACCCCGCGCCCGAGACCGAAAACAAAGCAGAACCTGGTGACGCAGAGAGCTCATAGCCGAACATTCGAGAGTCATCATTGGTTTCGGTTGCATTTGCAACGACGGCAATCTCTTGGTTGTTCACTGCGTCCCAAAGTACCGACGGCGCGACGGAAGCGAGTTCTAGCTCATCACCCATCATAGTGCCTTTGAATGCAACCCTTGTGCGTTCACGGTTAGCCACAGCCACCATATCACCGTGGTACGGAGTGACAATAATAAGCGCGGTCGCCGCACGGTAAAAAGCAAGCCAAGCGTCGGGGTAATCCGAAATCACATCATCCGTAAACGATTCAGGCAAACCTTTAAGCGCCTCTATAATCGCGGCCCGTTGCTGCCCAGCGCCTAACAGTCTTGCCGATTCTTCGGCGAACGCCGTGGACTGTATGCGAAGGGCATCCTCCTGCGCTAAAACCGTTGGCGAGAAGAACCCCATAAAATAAGCTAACCATACAGCCGCAAACCATACGGGTGTTTTATATCCCCATCGCCACGACTTTATAGACGCAAAAAAATGCGTTAGTTGTCGAATTTTAATCATTCGAAATAGGCCTAATGTGTGCTGGTGCACTTCCATTGAAATAGGCAATCAAATTGTCTTCGAGCTGCACTCGAATCGAGCTGTCGCAACTCAGCCTGCTGATGATGGTGGCCATTTGGCTAGAGAGAAAAGCCGACGTGGTGATCGAGTTGTGCGTCCTTACAATGCTGTCGAACTTACTGGGCACTGAGGCATAGTCTGTCTTGCGGCTTTCTGCAGAAGATGAAACGTATTGCCCCAACCCGTTGGTGTACTCTGTCCAATAAACGGTGTCCTGTTGGTACGACGTTGTTGGCTCTCCACAAGATCCGAGTATATGCATGCGTCCAACAGCGTAGGCAGCAATGATGTTTGACTGCCGTTTCATGGCGCTTTCGAACTCCATCAACGGTTTCAGTAGCTTTAATATCGGATTTTCCGAATTCCCTACAAAGGGGTTCACAATCGCTGCAATAAATTCATCTTCGATACGGTCCGCAAGAGCAAAATTCCCGACGGCGATACTCCGCAGTATCTGGCCAGGATAGTCACGGGTGAAGAGAGAATTGTTTACCGATGCCATCTCAGCGGCAGCGATTTCCCTTGCCATCTCCAGATTGATTGGCTGTGGCAGTCGTATGTCAAAAGAAGTGCCACCAAAATCCACGATGACCTCACGGCTACCGTTTCGATATTCGAGGTAAGGTAGGTTGTTGCTTACTGCCTCCCTGAAAGCATCATAAACTTCTCCAGAGCAACCATGATGCGCGAATACGCTGAGCCACGCGTCTTTTTGCCTTTCCATTGCTTCATCAAAGCGCTGAGTTACAACGTCGAAGCTAAAATCATTCCTGATTTCATTGTCGTAGGTTTCTCTGCTGACCTGGGGATACACTGAGGCACTCACCACGAACGAGGCATAGTCCTCATCCTGAATGCCGATCGTTCTGACCTTCGGCAGGGGCGTCGTCATGTAGAAACTCATCGGCACATCAGATGTCGTTGCGCAGCGTTCCCAATACGCCTGGTGGAAGGCGAAGTAAGTAAGTAATGGCAAGCGCGGCGATGATTCTGACGACCAACGTTCTCCTTCCAGGATTCGACGAAAACTCTGGCGCTGGCTTTCCGGCAAAAAATCGAGATTGACGTCAAGCAGTGTGGCCATCGGGGTGGCGGCAATCTCTACCGCTGGCCCCATCTCTCGATCCATCGGATTTGTGTTACCTGCACGACAATGTTCAAGAAGCGGTGCGACATCTTCACGAAATGAGCTGAAGTCCAACCCGCCTCCTAACCAGACAAGTTCATTCTCTCGTCCCGTTACCGTGGCAGGTGTTCTTAGTTGATAAGAAAAATTCGTAGTGCCTCGAAGAGACGTAAAGAACGGATCATCGGCCCGTGCCGACCCAGCCACACGAAGGAGAAGACTATAATCGGGAAAGGTTTCGACCCATTCTACTGGCAGGGTGTAGTCCAAATTTTGGCCATAAGGTGATATGCGAAGCGGATAACTTTCACCGGGCTCTAGGTCGATTGAAACTGGCAGCAGCTTGCCTGTATTACTATCAGAGGGCGGCACCCCCCGAACCACCAGGGACATATCGACGATGCCGTTACCTCGGCAACGCATTACGAATTCCGGTTCTCCTTCGGGCACACCATAGTGCCCTCCTCGCGTGTAGACAAAAGCCGGATCACCCTGAATGGATACGAGAACTGGCAGCGTGGCATTCGTGCGATTATCGTTTCGCCCACTTTTATCAATAAGGCTCGCCGTAATTCGAGGGTCACTCCCAGCTCGCGCGATGTCTGCTATGCGTTCGATTTCCTCTATATCCAGGGCATCTACTGCGCTAGCCGAATCTTGAGAAAAGGCAATGCTTGCAGAGCTTAGCAAAACAGCAAAAGAGATAAATCGAAAGGTATTATCTGGAATCCAATGCATGTTTTCCAACCTTCAAACGCTCAAATCGCTAGAGCAATGATCGCCAATTACGTTTAAATATATTTAAAAAAACCTAGGGGCTTTAATGCAGATGGTCAACGCTTAATTTATTAATACTTATGTTAGTTAAACCTTATTATTAAAATACCAAACGAGCACTTTGAAAACTCGGACCAAAAATTACTACTGTGCTTAGATTTTATATTCAACCATCTAACAACTCACTAAATCACACAAAGTTTCAAACAATGCTCTCAAAACTTTAACCAAAGCTGATATTTAAATGAGTATTCTCATGCTTTATATTCGAGTTAAATCACTAAATCCCATTGAACATTGCCGATTGCTCATCCATGGAATTTATCGGATAGTGTTGGCTAGCCTGTTTCGTCATCATCGGATGCCCCCTCTGTCAACCTAGTTGTCCGGTTGGCGATATTGCCCAAATCTATTCCAGAGGGAGCGGCATGGAGCACGTGTGCCACGTTATTCTGCAGAGCGTAAAGCCGCCGTACTGAAAAAGTTGTTGCCCCCCCATAATCGCAGTGTGGTGTCGGTCGCCACTGAAGAAGGCATCTCTGACGCGACGCTGTATAGTTGGTTAAAACAGTGTCGAGAAAAAGGAGTGCCTGTGCCGGGTTACACCCAAAGCGACAACGAGTGGTCGCCTGACGCCAAGCTTGCCGTGGTCATCGAAACCGCCACCCTCTCAGAAACAGAGCTTGGTGCTTACTGCCGCGAAAAAGGCCTTTATCCCGAGCAAATCCAGCAGTGGAAAGCCGCTTGTCTCCAGGGCGCTGGCCAACAAGAAGACCAGCAAAAAACGGCACAAAAGCAGCGTAAACAAGACCGTAAGACGATCAAACAACTCAAAGCGGAAGTGCGCCGCAAAGACAGAGCCCTAGCGGAAACCACGTCGTTGCTGGTGCTCTCAAAAAAGCTCGACGCCTTGTACAGCGAAGACCCGAACAGCGGCGAGGACGACTGACGCCGTTTGAGGAACGTGCAAGGCTCATTGCGTTATTTGATGAAGCGATAACGGGGGGTGCTTCCCGTTATCAAGCAGCGGCGATTATCGACGTGAGCGAGCGCACACTGAAACGCTGGCGTTCTGCGTGTGGCGCGGTGGCTGAGGATCAGCGTCCACACGCGGTACAAGGCCGTCAGCCGCATCAACTGACTCACGAGGAGAAACAGGCCATTTTGAACGCCTGCCATCGCCCCGAGTATCAGAGCCTGCCGCCGTCTCAAATCGTGCCGTTACTGGCCGATCAAGGGGCCTACTTGGCGTCCGAATCGTCGTTCTACCGGGTGCTGAAAAAGCACGAACAGCAGCACCACCGAGGGCGAATGAAACCACGCCGACCAGTACCTGAGCCGACGAGCTTTACGGCCACTGGGCCGAACCAGGTCTGGTGTTGGGATATCAGCTACTGTTCTTCCGTTGTGCGTGGTCAGCACTGGTATCTCTATCTGATCATGGATATCTACAGCCGCAAAATCATCGCGTGGGAAGTCCATGAGGCGGAATCAGGCGAGTTAGCGAAACAACTGCTGGAACGCGCCTTATTGCGAGAAGGCTGCTGGCATCAGCCCCCGGTGCTGCACTCAGATAACGGTGCGCCGATGACGTCTTATACGCTTAAAGCAAGATTAACAGAGCTGGGAATGTTGATGTCTTACAGCCGGCCGAGAGTGAGCAATGACAACCCTTACTCGGAAGCGTTGTTCCGCACCGTCAAATATTGCCCCGCGTGGCCTACGAAGGGGTTTGCATCGCTGAGTGCGGTACGAGACTGGATGCTGGCGTTCGAACGCGCTTATAACGAACAGCACCTGCATAGTGGCATTCGGTACGTGACACCCGCTGATCGGCATCGAGGTGTCGACCGAGAACGTCTTGAGCACCGCAAAGCGGTTTACGAAAGGGCTAAGCGCCGGCATCCACAACGCTGGTCGGGCAGCACCCGAAACTGGGAGGTGCTCGGTTCGGTGTCGCTCAACCCTGGAAAAATGCACGAAATCGAGCGTAATAAACAGGCTGCTTAGAGGCAGCCATTTGGACAACTGGGTTGAAAATCACCG
>NZ_RZHG01000022.1 GCF_003989795.1 Vreelandella andesensis | reverse complement strand
CGGTGATTTTCAACCCAGTTGTCCAAATGGCTGCCTCTAAGCAGCCTGTTTATTACGCTCGATTTCGTGCATTTTTCCAGGGTTGAGCGACACCGAACCGAGCACCTCCCAGTTTCGGGTGCTGCCCGACCAGCGTTGTGGATGCCGGCGCTTAGCCCTTTCGTAAACCGCTTTGCGGTGCTCAAGACGTTCTCGGTCGACACCTCGATGCCGATCAGCGGGTGTCACGTACCGAATGCCACTATGCAGGTGCTGTTCGTTATAAGCGCGTTCGAACGCCAGCATCCAGTCTCGTACCGCACTCAGCGATGCAAACCCCTTCGTAGGCCACGCGGGGCAATATTTGACGGTGCGGAACAACGCTTCCGAGTAAGGGTTGTCATTGCTCACTCTCGGCCGGCTGTAAGACATCAACATTCCCAGCTCTGTTAATCTTGCTTTAAGCGTATAAGACGTCATCGGCGCACCGTTATCTGAGTGCAGCACCGGGGGCTGATGCCAGCAGCCTTCTCGCAATAAGGCGCGTTCCAGCAGTTGTTTCGCTAACTCGCCTGATTCCGCCTCATGGACTTCCCACGCGATGATTTTGCGGCTGTAGATATCCATGATCAGATAGAGATACCAGTGCTGACCACGCACAACGGAAGAACAGTAGCTGATATCCCAACACCAGACCTGGTTCGGCCCAGTGGCCGTAAAGCTCGTCGGCTCAGGTACTGGTCGGCGTGGTTTCATTCGCCCTCGGTGGTGCTGCTGTTCGTGCTTTTTCAGCACCCGGTAGAACGACGATTCGGACGCCAAGTAGGCCCCTTGATCGGCCAGTAACGGCACGATTTGAGACGGCGGCAGGCTCTGATACTCGGGGCGATGGCAGGCGTTCAAAATGGCCTGTTTCTCCTCGTGAGTCAGTTGATGCGGCTGACGGCCTTGTACCGCGTGTGGACGCTGATCCTCAGCCACCGCGCCACACGCAGAACGCCAGCGTTTCAGTGTGCGCTCGCTCACGTCGATAATCGCCGCTGCTTGATAACGGGAAGCACCCCCCGTTATCGCTTCATCAAATAACGCAATGAGCCTTGCACGTTCCTCAAACGGCGTCAGTCGTCCTCGCCGCTGTTCGGGTCTTCGCTGTACAAGGCGTCGAGCTTTTTTGAGAGCACCAGCAACGACGTGGTTTCCGCTAGGGCTCTGTCTTTGCGGCGCACTTCCGCTTTGAGTTGTTTGATCGTCTTACGGTCTTGTTTACGCTGCTTTTGTGCCGTTTTTTGCTGGTCTTCTTGTTGGCCAGCGCCCTGGAGACAAGCGGCTTTCCACTGCTGGATTTGCTCGGGATAAAGGCCTTTTTCGCGGCAGTAAGCACCAAGCTCTGTTTCTGAGAGGGTGGCGGTTTCGATGACCACGGCAAGCTTGGCGTCAGGCGACCACTCGTTGTCGCTTTGGGTGTAACCCGGCACAGGCACTCCTTTTTCTCGACACTGTTTTAACCAACTATACAGCGTCGCGTCAGAGATGCCTTCTTCAGTGGCGACCGACACCACACTGCGATTATGGGGGGGCAACAACTTTTTCAGTACGGCGGCTTTACGCTCTGCAGAATAACGTGGCACACGTGCTCCATGCCGCTCCCTCTGGAATAGATTTGGGCAATATCGCCAACCGGACAACTAGGTTGACAGAGGGGGTCAGTGTCTATCCCGATCATGGCCTTAATGAACATGTATTGCTCGATAATGCCGATAGGGCTATGTATCGTGCAAAGAAAAGCGGCCGCAACCAATACCAAGTCTTTAAAGCTGACATAGATCACACAAGCATAAAGCCAAGTCACCCGAAGTGTTGAATAAATTAAGGATACGTTTTTATTAGCATCGGCTAGACTCAGTCTTTATGCTTATAGTTATTTAGTGCTGATTGCTAGGGAGTTGGCTATGTCACGCTATTACCGATGTTTTAGTTTTGCACTACCCGTTTTTTTTCTTAGTTGGGCGACCTCCGTTACTGCTCAGCAGGCAAGCACTTCAGTATTAAACGCTGACGCTTCCGACCCTAACCGCTTAGGATGGATGCAAGGCTTTCCACCAGCGCCTGGGAAGGTGATCGGCCAGCCAGATTCCAACTACTTTAGTTTCCCCAAAATGCGCTGGACGGTGTGCCACTTCCGCGAGCTACTGCCTACCAAGCAGGTTAGCCGTGGATTGGGCGCGCCTGCGCTATTCTCTTACGCCTTAGATGACGCGATAAACGATGTTACCTTCACCCCGATTGACGGTAGCGAGCCTATGTCATGGGAGGCGTCGCTAAATGAAAACTACACCGATGGTTTGCTGATTCTTCATCAGGGCCAGGTGGTGTATGAGACCTATTCCGGCTGTTTGGCTGAAACGGGCCAGCATGGCGCTATGTCGGTGACCAAATCGATGACCGGTTTGCTGGGAGAAATCCTGGTGGCGGAAGGCACGTTGGATGAGCGGGCGTTGGTGGGCGACATTTTACCGGAATTGGCCGACAGTGCTTTTGCTAATGCCACGGTAAAACAGCTGCTTGAGATGACCACAGGCCTGGCGTTTAGCGAAGATTATAGCGACCCCAATGCTGAGATCTGGGCCTACAATGCGGCGGCAAGCCCACTACCAAAGCCAGACGATTACACTGGGCCACGCACGTATTATGAGTATCTCGCAACGGTACAACCGGAAGGCGAGCACGGGCAGGTATTTGGCTATAAAACAATCAACACTGATGTACTGGGGTGGGTGATTGCGCGCACCACTGGCGAGTCCGTGTCATCACTGCTTTCATCGCGACTTTGGCAGCGTATAGGGGCCGAACAAGATGCCTACTTCACCGTGGACTCCATCGGCACGCCGTTTGCTGGCGGTGGCCTAAGTGCAGGTCTTCGTGATATGGCCAGGGTAGGGCAGTTGGTGCTCAGTGAGGGCGTTATTAACGGCGAACGACTGTTTCCCGCTGCGGCCGTTGAGCGCATTCGACAAGGCGGTGACAGGCAAGCATTTGCCGCCGCTGGCTACCGTTATTTACCGGGCGGCAGCTACCGTGGCATGTGGTGGTCGCTGCATAACGAGCATAACGCCTTTGCCGCCAGGGGCGTGCATGGCCAAACCATTTACATTGACCCCACCGCCGAGATGGTGATTGTGCGCTTTGCATCGCACCCTGTCGCGGGCAATGCGGCTAACGACCCCACCTCACTGCCCGCCTATCAAGCCGTGGCAGAGTACTTGTTGGACAAAGCAGAGACGGATTAAAGCGTTGCGACGATCTCCACCAAACCAAACGCCGCAACCCCAGCAGCCACTGGCCAGCCTAGTGAGCGTAGCCGCCACCATATTATTAGCGTAATGGAAAGCCCGATGGCGGTGGCTAGCCAGGAAACAGTGCTTGGGTTAACGGGCATAATGGAAACCCCTAGCACGGCGGCAATCATTAATGGGCCAAGAATACCGAGCCACTGGGGCATTGTGTTAATGCCCGTGTCGCTACCCAGTCGGCGCTGCATCCATAAGAAGGGCACCACGCGCATCAGCAGGGTGCCAATGGCAGAAACCGCGACAGCTAGCCATAGCTCGATACTCATGATGGCTGGCTCCGTGTTTGAAATTTAACCGTATAGAAGCACAGCGCGCCGCAGGCAGCGGCTAGAGGAATGGCGACATTACTCCACCCCGATAGGGTCAAGCCCAGCGCGGCCAAAATGGTGCACCCCATGGCGGCTGCCCAGCGTTTATTAGTGAAGCGCGGTGCCACCATGGTGAGAAACAGTGCGGGCAGTGCGAAGGGCATGATTTCTCCCAACAATGGCCAGCGTGCAGTGAAGGCTTCACCTGCTGTGGCGCCAACGGCAGTGCCTACAATCCATACGCCCCACGCCAATAGTGACGACCCCACAAACCAGCTAAAACGTTTAATCTCAGGAAGCTGAGGAAGCCGGGTTAAGGCCAGGGCGAATACTTGGTCGGTAAGGCCATGCATTAGCCACGGCCAGTGGCGGCTGCGCGGTAGCAGCTCGGCTAGGTTAGGGCCATACACCACATGGCGCACATTAATAAGCAGCGTCATCGCCACTACCAGCCAGAGGGGCGCGCCTGTCACGATCATGCCGACAAACAAAAACTGCGAAGCCCCAGCGTAAATCAGCGTAGATATAGCCGTGGCTTCGAAAGTACTGAAGCCAGCTTGGCTAGCCACTAATCCAAACGATAGTGCCACCGGAATATAGCCGCCTAGTAGTGGAATGGCTTCCCTTACGCCTTGCAGCGCGCTGCGCCACGGTGAATGGCTGGCAAGTTGGTTCATTGGGGATCCCCTTGTTCGCCGTACGTCACGGTGAGTAGCATGGTGGCTTCTTGGTCTTCGGTGCGGTAAAAATGAGGCTTGTCAGCGCGGAAGGTGAGGCTCTCTCCTGGGGTTAACGTGGTAACCGTTCCCTCTGGCCCTGCTTCTAGCCAGCCGCTAATCAGGGTCAGCGTTTCTTTAGTGCCGCGTGTGTGAGCTTCCGCATGGCGTAAGGTATGAGGAGCGCAGCGCATCCAGTAGGCATCTACCTGGGGCGAATCTTTGCCCTGGTCGATTAATTGAACCTGCACGCCATCTTCCCCAAGGGGCACGGAGATTGGCGCAACCAAGGTGCCGAAGGGAACATTAAGCTGCACGGCCAGACGCCAAATGGTATCTAAGGTGGGGTTGCCGTTACCTTGTTCCAGGCGACACAGGTTTGATTTGGCAATGCCCGCCGCGTTAGCTAAAAAGGACAGCGACCAGCCACGCGCTTGGCGAAGAGACTGCAAATGCTGGCCTAGGGTGCTTAGTGAGTGCTCATCCATTTGGTAACCTTACTGTTCCTTTTATAGAACGTTCTATATAAGGAACAGCAAGATGTCAATCATGTCGGCGCGGCAGTGAACCTTACAATGACCAAAGCAGGAGCAGCTGCGGAGATGAATAGCTGACCCAGCAGCGCCACATTGGCTACGATGTGATGAAAAAGACGACAGTTACCCTTTTTAGAAGGTTAGCGTATCAACTCAGGTTCTGGTGTATTGGCGTTTTTTTGTACGCGTTATGCGGGCGTAAAACGCCGGATAATTATCTCTAGTTGATGATGCTGACTATCCAACGGCGCGCGAATAGGCATACCAACCCCTGTTTCTGCCAAGTGAACGCCATCCAGTGTTGCAGAGAGGAGTTGGCTTAAAGGGGCTTGGCTTGACGTCGCTGGAGAGTCTTGCGCATTGATCACCCTGATATGATAGTGCGATTGGGCAAGGGTAATGTCAGCAGTAAAATGGGGCCAGCTAGTGGGCAGGCAAGGAGAAATAACCAGCCAGTTAGCTTCACGGCGAATGCCTAAAATACCCTCAATACCTGCTTGATACATCCAACCCGCAGCGCCGGTGTACCATGTCCAGCCACCGCGGCCTGTATGGGGCGCAACAGAATACACATCAGCGGCTACCACATAAGGCTCAACGCGATAACGGGCAGCCTTCTCCGTTGTAGTGGCATGGTTGATGGGATTAAGCAGTGTAAACAGACGATGCGCCTTGTCGCCATCACCTAGCTGGGTAAACGCCAAAATTGCCCACATCGATGCATGACTATATTGCCCTCCATTTTCGCGCATTCCTGGTGGATAGCCGCTTATATAGCCAGGGTCTTGCTGGGGCTGGTCAAAGGGAGGCCAAAAAAGCAGCGCTAACTGTTGTTCGTGAAGAATAAGTTCGCGCTCCAAGGAATACATAGCAAGCTTAGCCCGCTGAGGGGCACCGGCGCCGGAAAGCACCGCCCAGGACTGGGCGATCGAATCAATCTGGCAGGCATCGCTTTGTTTGCTGCCTAGCCAGGTACCATCGTCGTAAGTGGCTCGGCGATACCACTGGCCATCCCAGGCGCTGTTTTCAAGCGCTATGCGGAGTGCGAGGGTGTATTGATGCCAACGAGCGGCGTAGCGATGATAATCGTCTAAATGAAGTAATTTGGCCTCCCGCTGCTCGGCAAGTGGCGTAAATAGCTCAAGCGTTTTAACTAACAGCCAGCCTAGCCACACACTTTCTCCCTTGCCCTCTGCCCCCACCCGGTTCATACCGTCGTTCCAGTCACCGCCTCCTATCAGCGGCAACCCATGTTCACCTAGCTGTGAAAGGGTAATATCCAGTCCGCGTGCGCAGTGTTCAAACAGTGAAGCAGTTTCTAACGAGGTCGTTGGCTGGAAGAAGTGTTCATGTTCACGGGACGATAACAGTGTGCCGTCGAGAAAGTTGACGGGCTCATCGAGTATCGATGTGTCATGGGAAGTGGCGATATAGCGCGCGCACGCATAAGCCAACCAAACTCGATCATCAGAAATACGCGTACGCACGCCTTGGCCGGAGTGTGGCAGCCACCAGTGTTGTACATCGCCTTCTGGGAACTGGCGTGATGCCGCCCGCAGCAGATGCTGGCGTGTTTTGGCAGGGTTGCTAAATGTCAACGCCATACAATCTTGTAACTGGTCACGGAAGCCATAAGCGCCGCTGGCCTGGTAAAACGCCGAACGAGCCGTTAAACGGCAGGCGATGGTCTGATAAAGCAGCCAACCGTTTAGCATGATGTCCATCGCCCGGTCGGGGGTTTTGACCTGTATGGCATTCAGCTGGCTATTCCAGTAGTCGTGGATACTGGCAAGCTCTGCATCAATATCGGCATTACGAAAACGGGCAATTAGACCCGCAACTTCTTCGGTTGAGCCCCCTTGACCCAACAACACGATAATGTCGACCGTTTCACCCGGGGCCAATGTCACGCGGCGTTGAAGAGCGGTACATGGGTCTAACCCCGCGCCTAATGCGCCGGAAAGTGGTGTTTTACTTCGTAACCCGGCAGGTTCAGCTAAACTTTTTCCATAACCGATAAACTCGCTGCGATTGCCTGTCCATTGGGCAGGTTGCTCGCCAATGTCGAGAAAAGCCACTCGGCCTGGGAAAGCGGCATTCCAGGGATTTGTGACTAATAATGCACCGCTATCGGTTGCTTGCGAGGTAATAAGAAAGGGTGCCGATGCGCTGCGTGATGTGCCCAATACCCATTCTGCATAAGCGGTTACGGAAAGTTTACGCGTCCGGTTTGAATGATTTACCAGCCTTAGTCGAGAGATGCGTAGCGGCGCATCCAGTGGGACAAAGTGCAACAGCGTTAAGCTAAGCTCGTTAGTTTGATGTTCAAATTGACTATAGCCAAAACCATGACGTGCAACGTAGCGGCCTGAATCACGTATTGGGCTTGCTGTCGCCGTATACAGCGCCAACGTTTCTTCATCCCGGACGTAGACAGCATCTCCGCTAGGGTCAATGACAGGGTCGTTAGTCCATGGTGTTAGTTGGTTTTCTCTGCTGTTGTCTGCCCATAGGTAGCCGGCTCCCTCTGCGGATACTTGAAATCCAAACTGTTGATTCGCGATGACATTGATCCATGGCGCTGGCGTTGAGCTGCCTGCTTCGAGGATGACGACGTATTGTCGTCCTTGCTTTGCAAACCCGCCCCAGCCGTTAAAAAATTCAAGTGGAGGCCGATTAAGCGGACGATGAGTTTCCATCTTATCAATCAGCTGTTTTGGGAAAGCACGTTTGGTGATGGTAAGAGGTTTCTTGACTTGTTGGCCAGACAACATAATAGACAGCTGATCGGCAACTGATCCTCGATGCGCTATCAGCACCACGCGAGCAATCGATTGAAGCTGAGCGCGTGATAGAGCGCTCACTAAGTCGGCACGTAAGGCATATACC
Source organism: Vreelandella andesensis (assembly GCF_003989795.1). GTDB lineage: Bacteria > Pseudomonadota > Gammaproteobacteria > Pseudomonadales > Halomonadaceae > Vreelandella > Vreelandella andesensis. Next base: position 122,913 of record NZ_RZHG01000022.1, on the reverse strand, counting down.
GTTCCCTGTGCATAGCCACTGTGAAGACGTGGTCTTGCCTGGCTACTGAGTATTGTGGCTTCAATGGCTTGTTGTAAATCTTGAATATACGAGTAAGCGCGCTCATTGATGATGACTATATCGACTTCGAGCCGTTTCAAGCGCCAGTATTCATGCGCGCGAAGTAATTGATGCAATTGCGGCAAGTCATCAGTGGATTCGATACGTAACAAAACGATGGGTAAATCGCCGGATATCCCGTGTTGCCACAGCAAAGACTGTTGAGCGGCACCGCTCTGAATCGCTCTTTTAGGCGCCCTAAAGCGTGCGTCCGGATAGAGCAGTGGGGCAGCAAGCCGCTGGAATTCAGCGGCTTCTTCTGGCTGAGTGCTTAAGTGGCGCAGTTGCACCTGTGCTTGGGTCCACGCGAGCATCTTAGCGCGTTCAAAGGCGCTAACATCATGATGTTTATCAATTAAGTCCATCAGTGCCTGTCGTGAAGTGGCAACGACAGTCCAGTAAGCAATACGGGCAGCTTTACCTGGAGTGATCCGCAGGCAATAGCGTGATGCAAAAATAGGGTCGATGACACTTCCGACGGTGCCTGATAATTGCTGGCCCTCAGCAAGTGCCCTTGCGGTGGTAAGGCGGTGGCCCCGGCCAATAAATTGCTCGCGATCGGTTTCGTATTGGAACTCGCCAACGGTTTCGCCTTCTACCACGGCGAAGTGAGCGACCCACACGTGCGCTTCGCTCGGGTCCCGCCGCCGGCGTGTGGCCACGAGGGCATTGAATTCAGGAAGGAACTCCGTTACTACGAACATTTTGGCAAAGCTTGGATGAGCGTTGTCGGTACTGGGCGTGGTTAGTACTAATTCTGCATAGGAAGTAACGTCGATATCGCAGACTTGGCGTCCACTGTTGGTCAGTGTCAGCAGGCGTACTTCGCTGTCATCCTCCCCAGAAACGAGGATGTCCACGTGGCTGCAAATAGCCTCATGCCGATGGACATAGCGGGCATAATCCTCAGCAAATAACACGTGATTGTCGTCATCATAAGCACCGTTAGGTGATTCCAGCGATTGTCCTGTTGCGCTCCAAACGCTTGGGCGTCGGGTATCACGGAGAAAAATAAAACTTCCCCAGTGGTCGCGAGTCGTATCTGGCTGCCAGCGAGTGATGGCAATGTTGTGCCATCGGCTATAGCCGCCGCCTGTTGCGGTCAACATGACAGAATAATTGCCGTTTGAGAGCAGGTGAGTGACCGGAGGCCCGTTGACGGTGGTTGATACATGGCGCACGGTTTGTGCCTCGTTGATCGTTTGGCTAGCTGTCGATTTCACTTCTTCCGCACGGGGATAAGCGATGGCAACGTCCCGCGGTATGCGTTCTTGAAGTAACAGTTCGCTCGCCTGAATCATCGGTTCGCGGTGGAAGCGTGCCCGCATCTGCCCACGGTGAAGCGTATTGGCGATGGCGACGATGGTCATGCCTTGATGGTGCGCCATGTAGCTGCGCACAATTATTAACTCGGCGCCTTTGGGGAGCCGTGAACGGGTCAGGTCTAGCGCTTCGTAGTACCCATAGCGTCCTAGTGCGCCCATTTCTGCAAGGCGGCGATAGTTCTTAAAGGCCCCCTCTGGGTCGATCATTGTCGCCAAGCCCGTTGCGTACGGGGCGATCACTAAATCAGCCGACAGGCCACGCTTAAGCCCTAATCCAGGCACTCCAAAATTGGAATATTGATAAGTATGTTCTATGTCTCGCGCGTTATACCCCGACTCGGAAATACCCCATGGCGCTGAAAACTGAGCGGCATATGTTTCCTGACGTTTAACCACCAGACGGTTAGTTTGCTCTAATAAGCTGCCAGCGGGGGCGCGCATAATCAGCGACGGCATTAGATATTCGAACATGGAGCCTGACCAGGAAATCATCGCCGCGCCCTCTTTTAAGGGGGTTGCCGCGCGACCAAGACGGAACCAGTGGCGAGTGGGCACATCGCCTTTGGCAATAGCAAACAGGCTTGCCAATCGTGCTTCTGAGGCCAGCAGGTCATAGCAACTGGTATCCAGGCTGGCGTCATCCAAGGAGAAGCCTATCGACAGTAGCTGCCGCTCTGGGTTGAGTAAAAACGCAAAATCCATGCTGAGAGCTAGACGTCGGGCTTTACTGGCCAGTTGCTGGAGCCGCTCGGAATGCGTGCTGATGGCGATTGTCTCTTTGCGATGGTCATCGCTGTGCTGAGCAGCCGTTTTGTGTAGTGCGGTTACCCAAAAAATGACATCGTCGCTATAGTCTTCTCTATTATCCGCACTACCGGGGGCGCGTTGTTCATTAAACAGGTCGCAAGCCATGCCAAGTGTTTGTTTTGTTTCTGTAGTGAGGGCCTCTAAGTCTAATGGCGCCGTTTTGTTTTCACTTACTAGCGCAGCGACTTTTTGAAGCTGTGCCATCAGTGGGGCAGTGGACTGAGTTGTTGATTGAGGCACACGCTTAAGTGCCTCGAATACCGAGGTCAATGTATCTGCTATTCCTTGGCGCGGATCGGGTGAAAACGTCGATTCCTGCCAGGTTTCCAGGGCGTTGGCGAGAGTAATGAGATGCCCTGCAAGGTTGCCGCTATCGACAGTAGACACATACCTAGGGTCTAGCGGACGGAGATCATCGACTGCGTACCAATTAAAGAAGTGACCACGATAACGAGGCAGGGTATGCATGATCGCAAGGGTGGTTTCTATTCGGCTTAGCGCATTTTGATTGCCGATCCAGCCGAAATCACGCGCCGCCAGTATCGATAGTAAGTAGAGCCCCATGTTGGTTGGGGAGGTTCGCTGGGCGATCACCGGCTGAGGCTCTTCCTGAAAATTATCGGGCGGGAGAAGGTTGGTCGATGCATTTACATAGGTTTCAAAGTAGCGCCAGGTTTTTCGGGCAATAAGTCTCAGCTCACGGGCTACGTCTTCTGCTAAAAGCGGCTGGTTCGCAACATTCACTGTACTGCTCATCCACGTCGCTATTGCCGGGGCTGCTACCCAAAGCAGCGCCACCGGTACGACCAGCATCCAAACACCACTGTTAAACCACAATGCATTAAAGGCAACGACTACGCCTAGTAACGTGCCGGGCGCCATGTGTTGATAAAACCCCCCAATGGTCAGGTGTGGGCATTTCATCGTCTGGGCTGCAGAGGTCCACTCTAGTAAATGGCGGCGAGTAATTAAAATGCGTATCAGGGTACTAACGATGGCATCTAGCATTCGCCATGCTTGATCAGGAAGAAACATCAGTTGCAGCAAAATTTGTTTTAATCCCAGCGTTAGTTCATCCCACCATTGCTGGAAATGGTAACGAAGGTTGACGCCTGGCCGCAGCGGAGAAAATGACGTTATTAAAGACAGTAAGACCGGTATGCTGATGACCATGATAACCATTAGACTGCTGATGACAGCCATCATCAGAGGGAGCTGCCAACTCAGCGCAAGGCAAGCTAACAGTAGTGGTGGTAGCAACGATCGGCGTAGATTTCCAAGTATTTTTAAGCGCCCTGTGAGTGGCACCGACACCGTAAATAACCACGGGAGTAACTGCCAATCGCCCCGCACCCAGCGGTGTTGGCGTTTGGCTGCTACATCATAGCGGTCTGGAAAGTCCTCAATGACTTCAATGTCGGATGCCAGACCTGCACGGGCAAAAATGCCCTCGAACATATCGTGACTTAGCAGGCTGTTTTCAGAGATTCGGCCTGCTAGCGATGCTTCAAAGGCATCAATATTGTAAATACCTTTACCTGCGAACGAGCCATCACCCACTAAGTCTTGATAAAGGTCTGACATGGCGGCGGCATAGGGATCAATGCCTCCTGGAGAAGAGCACAGCCGCTGATAAGACGAACCTCTCTCACCCATAGGCATCGATTGAGTGACGCGGGGCTGTAAAATGGCATAGCCTTCCACTACGCGTCGTTGCTGCGTATCAAAGCGAGGGTGATTTAACGGATGGGCTATTTTGCCAACCAGCTTGTTGGCAGCACCTCTTGGCAGACGTGTGTCGGCATCTAAGGTGATAATATATTGCACATTTCTTGGTAACGAAGGCGGGTCTCTGAAGGTTGTATCCGTTGCGCCACGTAACAGCCTGTTGAGCTCATGAAGCTTGCCTCGCTTACGCTCCCACCCCATCCAACATTGCTCACTTTTGTTGTAGACGCGGTTGCGATGGAGTAAGAAAAAACGTTTCTCATGGCTAGAAGTACAGTAGCGTTTATTCAATTCCTCAATGCGCTTTTCAACAGTACTTAGCAGCGCCTCATCGGTGGCTGTTTCTGCCTGCTGTGCATCAATACCATCGGTTAACAGTGCATAGCTAATGGCACCGCCACCGCTACCCAAGTGGTGCACTTCAAGCCGATCAAGCTGCTCTTTTAAGTCGGCTTCACTCGTCAATAGCGTTGGCATTGCGACCAGCGTGCGTAGAGCGGGCGGAATACCTTTAGAGAGGTCCAGGCTAGACAGTGGCTGAGCGCCAATATTATGAATCACGAAGCGATTGACGATAGACGTAGCGACCTCAATCGTGGGCAGTATGCCTAGGCCTGCTAGTAACAATAACCAAAGTGACGACGTCTCGCCTGAAGACACTGATAATAGCAGCCAGCCCACTATCATTAAGATGACTGACGCCGCTGTGAGCATCATAGCGTAGCCGTGGATGCCATTTTTCAACAGTATTTGGCGAAACCGCCGTTTCAATGGTGGACGAAAGTTAAGGCGTTTTTCTAACGTATTTTTACCCGCCGCTACTAAAAAATAGCCAGGATCGCTCACGCGTGCTGCTTCGTGGGCATCATCGGTCAATGGTAATGCTTCTCTTGACAGCGTTATCGCCTGATCAACAACCTCCAGCTCTGAATAACCTGAGCCCCGGGAAAGCTCCTCCACCGCGCTCCGGTAATGGTTGCGCGTTGAAAAATCATACTGCGCAAAACGACTATGTTCGCGTAATTTTGCGTCGACCAAACTGATGCTTTCGAGGAGTTCAGCCCAATCGGTACTGGAGATGAAACGCATGCTGGTAATGATATTTCGCACGGTAACGTTCGCCGCACCCTGGTGCTGCTGGGCATTTTGCACAACGTCGTCGATAGACTCGCCCTGTCGGTTAAGTTGCTCAAAAAGCCAGCAAGCTAAAGGGCTGGTATTGGGATTAATACCGCGTAAACGCTTGGCTAATTGAGCGGTGAAAGGCGCTGAAAGCGGTGCTTTTTGGAACGTAAACGATGGAAACTCATGATCATTCGAATAATTTTTAGATGAATGATTCGCTGATGAATAACTATCAGGTGAATATCTATCAGGTGAATCGTTTCTTTTTTGTGAGTCGTTTTCAGTAGCGATCCATTTAGCCGCTAGTGTATCCGCTGCATCCCGCGCAGTTTGTTCAGTAATGATTTGGTCGGCAAGTCGGCGTAGATTTTCAACTAATACAATACGGAGTGTTATCGCGATCGCCCATAGCTCACCAATCGTTAGTGGTTGAACGCGCTGATAAGCGTTAATAAATGAACGTAAGTTAGTGAGTTCTATATTGCTATCGGTATGTGCAATAAATGCCCATGCAATACCAAAAACGCGTGGATAGCCCGCAAAGGGGCCTTCTGCAAGTTTTGGTAGTTGTCGGTAATAACCGGGTGGAAGGTCGCCACGAATTTCCCGGATTTGTGCCTCGATAAGGTGATAATTATCAAGTAACCATGCGGCAGCAGGAACGATATCTCGTCCTTCTTCCAGCGTTACCGCGCAAGCGCGGTAAGCGGCAAGTAACACGTTGGCATTATCGTTTAGCCGTCGTGTTAACGACACCACTTTAGGTGGGCTTTCAGTAACAACTTGTGCCAGTGCTAAACTGGCCGCGTGTTGTTCAAGCCGTTCTGCACTAAACAATTCTTCACGTACTGGAGCGGAAGAGTTCCACAATGCCATAGATGTATTGTGTTGGTGCGCACGACGAAATAAAGATGTATGAAAAAAAAGAGTCATGGGTTACATCCTGATGAATGTGCAGAGCACGGCTCTTAAACAATGCTTCTCTATCAGGACGATGTGCTTAACGTCAGCCTTTGTCGGTTCGATAACGCACATTGCGTGCTTAACGACCGTAGGCGATATGGCAACGTTAACTAAGGTGGCATAGTGAAGCGGTCGAGCACGTAAGTATCTCCTTGGGAAACGACGCAAACCTACCGCGATAGGATCGCAGTGGCATGTCAGAATGCGCTAATTAATAAGACTATAGTTGTTAGGCTTTAGTCTTGCCTATGGCTAATTGACTGGACTAATTCATTGCTTGAGTCAATAAAGAGCGCCGAAAAACCAACTAGGCTGTTTTGATACACCTCAGTGGGTTGCTGAGTGAAGCAGCCCTTTTGATCACCTGACTGCAAGCGGTACTTTGACAATGCGCAGAACTGCCACGATGACGCTCTGGGACTCGCTTTGGCACTCCCATAACCAAGTTAAACACCTGTTGATGTGCGCGTTGCCAGCTGCTGGCGCAGGCCGTTCATCCTCTAGCCTTTCAGGCCAGCAGCAGAGTGCGGGTGACGAACCTCCCAAGCCGCCTGCTTATACCACCGCTCAAAAGGTTGGGCTGGTGCTAGGGCCGGTACTGTTTGCTTTCGTACTGCTGTTTTTTCACCCGGCAGACTTGAGTGTAGGAGGTCGCATGGTGCTTGCCACCACGTTATGGGTGGCCGTTTGGTGGATTACGGAAGCGATTCCAATTCCGGTGACATCGCTGCTGCCCATCGTGCTGTTGCCGATTACTGGCGCCCTTGAGACTAGTGCAGTAACGGCGGCTTACGGCAACCCCATTATTTTTCTTTTTCTTGGCGGGTTTATGCTTGCCCTGGCGATGGAAAAGTGGGATTTGCATAAGCGTATTGCACTCACCATTATTTCGGTATTGGGTACCAGTATTAACAGTATTGTGTTCGGTTTTATGGCGGCCACCGGTTTTTTGTCGATGTGGGTATCCAATACGGCGTCGGTCATGATGATGCTGCCCATTGGCACCGCGATTGTGTATCAGGTAACCCAAGAGCTGAATAAGACTGAGGGTGACCACAGCGAAGACATCGATAAATTCAGTAAAGCGCTGATCTTTGGGGTTGGTTACGGCGGCACTATCGGTGGTTTAGGAACACTGATTGGTACGCCGCCTAATATCATTCTGGCCGCGATTGTGAATGAGCTGTTTGGTGTTGAAATCACCTTTGCCAGTTGGATGATGTTTGCTTTTCCTATTGTGGTGGTGCTGTTGTTTATTGGTTGGCTGATGCTAACACGCTTTATTTACCCCACTAAATTCAGCAGTTTGCCCGGCGGCAAAGCACTTATTGCCAAAGAGAAGGAAGCCCTGGGTAACATCAGCTTTGAAGAGAAAGCCGTATTGGTTGTTTTCTTGTCAGCGGCATTTTTCTGGATCACCCGTTCTTTCTTATGGCAAGGACAGATCCTAACTATTCCCGGTATTAACGACACCATGATCGCTATTGTGGCGGCGATTGCTCTGTTCTTGATTCCCTCGCCAAATAAAGGCGGCTGCCTGCTGGGGTGGGATATCGCGAAAGATGTGCCCTGGGGCATTCTGTTACTGTTCGGCGGTGGCTTAGCGATTGCAGCTGGTTTTAGCTCTTCTGGGCTAGCTGTGTGGATTGGTGGCCAAATGAGCGTATTGGAAGGCGTTAATTTCTTATTAGTGATTTTGCTAGCTGCCGGAATGGTATTGTTCTTAACCGAAATTACCTCTAATACGGCAACGGCGACAATGATTCTTCCTGTACTGGCATCGCTGGCGCTTGCGCTGGATATCCACCCTTTTGTGCTAATGGTGCCGGCGGCAATGGCAGCCAACTGCGCCTTTATGCTGCCAGTAGGAACGCCGCCTAACGCGATTATTTTTGCCACCGGAAAAATTAAAATTATCGAAATGGTGCGCAATGGGTTTTGGCTGAATATTTTCGCGCTGCTGCTCATTGTAGCGTCGGTATATTTCTTGTTGCCTCTGTTGTGGGGAATCGATTTAACAACCTATCCCGACGCGTTTCGCAACTAACCGCCAGTTACGATCGATACCCAGCCCCGCCATGTGCGGGGCTTTTTGTGCTAGGCATTTTATACGGGGCGTTTTGTGCTGAGTGAAGGACAGTTTGGAATGCAGGTTGCTATGATGGGGCATATTTTTTGCGTTGAGCCTGCCATGCGACTACTCCATACCGCCGATTGGCACTTGGGACGACTGTTTCACAACCTATCGCTGCTGGAAGACCAGCGCCATGTGTTGAACCAGCTACTGGATATTATCGACCGCGATGCGGTGGATGCGGTGCTGATTGCAGGCGATATCTACGACCGTTCGGTGCCGCCAGCTGCCGCCGTCACACTATTAGATGATGTGTTAGGCGAGTTGTGTGAAAAGCGTGGTTTGCCGGTGATTATGATTTCTGGCAACCACGACGGTGCTGAGCGACTAGGCTTTGGGGCGCGTCATTTGCGCCAAGCAGGCCTACATATATTGTCTGATTTATCTGCCTTCGATCGCCCCGTAACCCTCTCGATTAAGGGGGTAGAGGTAGAGGTGGATGTGTTTGGTATTCCCTACGCTGATCCAGAGTATGTGCGCAGCCAGTTTTCAGTGGATGTACGCGACTTCGACAGCGCTCACCGCTACTTAGTTGAACGTATTAATACTCAGCGCCAAGCGGGCCGCCCCACCATACTAATGAGCCACTGCTTTGTGGATGGCGGCAGTGCCAGTGATTCAGAGCGTCCGCTCACCTTAGGAGGCGCGGAAAGTGTCGCCTGGGAGCCGATGCAGTCATTTGACTATGTTGCTTTAGGCCATCTGCATGGGCCGCAATACCGTGGCGGCGAACATATTCGTTATAGCGGCTCGCTGCTTAAATACAGTTTTTCTGAGGCTAACCAGCGAAAAGGTGTCACATTGGTGGATATTGGCCCAAAAGGGCTGAGCCAGATCGAGCACCGCCCGCTGACGCCGCGCCGAGAGGTGCGCGTATTAGAAGGTGAGTTGGCCGAGCTGCTAGCGCAAGGCAGCACCGATGCCCAAGCGGATGACTATGTGTTAGTGCGGTTGACTGACCGCCACGCGATTCTTGACCCCATGGGTAAGCTGCGCGAGGTCTATCCGAATGTGCTGCATTTAGAAAAGCCTGGCATGTTGGAAGCGCGAGGACGCCAGCAGCTAGACCGCGAGCGGCTGCAGTTTAGTGCCTTGGATATGTTTAGCGATTTCTTTAGCCAAACCAGCGGAGACACCATGAGTGATGAGCAGGCAAGCGCGATGCGTGAACTCATCACCACTCTTAGCCGTGAGCAGGAGAGCCAGCCATGACGCCGTTAACGCTCACTATGCAGGCGTTTGGGCCCTTTGCAGGCAGCGAAACAATCGACTTCACCGCGCTGGGAAAAAGCCCGCTGTTTCTGATTAACGGCCCCACGGGCGCAGGCAAAAGCTCGATATTAGATGCGGTTTGCTTTGCGCTTTACGGCCAAACCACCGGTAATGACCGAGATGCAGTGCAAATGCGCTGCGACCAGGCAGCCGATGCCTTACTGACGGAAGTCAGTTTAGATTTTCGCCTGCGCGATGGGACTTATCGAGTGCGTCGGGTGCCCCAGCAGGAGCGTCCTAAGGCCACTGGTGAAGGGACGACCACGCAAAGCGCAGAAGCCCAGCTGTGGCGGCTGACCCCGGAAGGCGAAAAAGATGAATGTGTAGTGGCGCGTAAGGTTACCGATGCCAATAGCCATCTTCATCGTTTAATAGGCCTGGATGCTAACCAGTTTCGCCAAGTGATGGTGCTTCCCCAGGGGAAATTCCGTGAGCTGCTACTCGCGGAATCGAAGGATCGCGAGAAAATTTTTTCTCAGCTGTTTCAAACCCAGATTTTTCAGCGCATTGAAGAGCGCCTGCGTACCCAGGCGAATCAAATAGAGCGGGCGGTAAATGATCATCGTCAGCATATTAGTGGGATTTTGGCCGGTGGCGAGTTGGAAAGCGAAACGGCATTAGCGCAAGAAGTAGCGGCGCTCACCCCCCAAGTAGGAAAGGCTCGCCAGCGCTTTGACGCTGCCCAGCGCCAGCGTCGCCGCGCTGAACAACAGCGAGACGACGCCCAAGCACTGCAGCGCCAATTTGAGGCCCGCGACAGCCTCGCCGCAGACAAAGCACGCCATCTTGAGCAGCACGCGCACATAGTTATGCTTCGGGATCAACTGGCCCAAAATGACCAGGCCCAAGCGTTACGACCCCACAGCACTGCGTTAGCCCAAGCGCAACAGACGCTGCGCACCGCCCAAGCAGAGCACAGGCAGACAGAGGCCACGCTGACAGCCCAACGCGCAACCACTGAACAAGCCAAACGTGCCTTTGAAGCCGCGCGCCAGCGCCAAACCGACCTGCCTACACTGCGCGAGCGCCATCGTCAGCTAGGTGAGTTTATCCATAAAGGTCAGCAGTTAAGCGAGCTTGAAACGCGCTTACAAACCGCGCGGGCCGCTTGGCAACAAGCCGATGGCACCCTTAAGCGTGATGAAGCGCAGCTAGACAGTATTCGCCAGCAAGGGGAAGCCATCAGCCTCACGCTTGAGCGCCTGCAAACAGAGGGTCAGCAGCTGGCCAGCGCCCCCGCAGAACTAAGCCGCCATGAGAGTTTGCTCTCCCAACGACAAGCGTTGGATGAGCTAACAAGAAAAGGGCGTGAGCTCACAACTCAACAGCATCAGGCAAACGAGGTGCTTAACCACCGGCGAGGCGAATTAGAGCAGGCTAGGCGGTATGCGACTGAGCAAGAGATGCGTTGGCACCAAGGGCAAGCCGCCCTGTTAGCACTCACTCTTGAAGAAGAGGCCGCTTGCCCGGTGTGCGGCAGTCTTGAGCACCCGGCTCCGGCCGTTAAGCATGCTGACATCGTTACCCAAGCCCAGGTGGAAGCCGCCCGCGCAGCCGAGGAGCAGTCGCGTCACGCATTACAAACCGCCGAGCGTCAGGTTCAACAGTTAACACAACAGATTAGCTACAACGCTGAGCAGACACAGCGCCTTAGTCAACAGCTTGGCGAATGGGCCAGCCAGCCGCAGGGTGAGTTGCAACAAGCCTGCGAACAATTACGCCACCAAGTCGAGCGTCGGAAACATGTCGAAAGTGAGATTAATCAGCAAAACGCTGCCCGTGATGCGCTACGCCGCGACTGGGGCACGCTGGATAAGCAGCTTAAAGCTCATCGGCCTGTGGTTGAAAAGGCCAAAGAGGAGGCGCTACGCCTAGAGAGCCAGCGTGATCAGTTAAGCCAATCGCTTCCAGAAGATGCCCGTAACCCAGTGATTCTGCGCCAAACCCTCACGGAACTTGACAACCAGATTGCTGAGTTTGAAAAAGCCTGGGAGCGTGCGCAGCAGATGCTCTCCACTAGCGAAACCCAGCAGGCGCGGGTAGAAGAGCAACTGCGTGCAGCGGAGCAACGCATTGAGCGCGACGGGCAAGCACTTGAACAGGCCCAGGCAAAGTGGCGAACCGCATTACAGACCAGTCCGTTCGAGAGTGAGGCTGCCTTTCAGGCTGCTCAGCTAGACGATCACCAACGGCAAGACATGGCCCGTCAAGCAGAGTCGTATCAACGACGTTTGGCTGAGCTTGAAGGTGCACTACAAAATTATCACGCCCAGTTGGCGGAAAAATCGCCGCCGGATATCGCCGCGCTCACCACGCTTACAGAAACCGCCCAAGCAGAAGAGCATGCCCAGCTTGAGTCGTGGCGGGCGTTGGATGGGCGGCTAAGCACGCTGCAGGGTATTGGCCAAAAACTGTCCGCTGCCCACGCGGCCCAAGCGGAGCTTGAAGCCCAGTATCGAGTATGGGGCACGCTCAGCGAGGTGGCCAATGGGCGAACCGGGAATCGCATTAGCTTGCAACGGTTTGTGTTAGGCGTGTTGCTGGATGATGTGCTGATTCAGGCGTCTGAACGGCTGGTGCGTATGAGTCGCGGACGCTATCAATTGGTGCGTCGAGAAGACCCTTCAAAAGGCAATAAAGCCTCTGGGCTAGAGTTAGACGTGGCCGACACCTACACCGGTAAGAGCCGCTCGGTAGCAACGCTGTCTGGCGGTGAGTCGTTTATGGCGGCACTGGCGCTGGCGTTAGGGCTTTCCGACGTGGTGCAGGCCTACGCGGGCGGTATTCAGTTGGATACGCTATTTATAGATGAAGGCTTTGGCAGTCTGGATCAGGATGCATTAGACCAAGCGATTGCGATGCTTAGCGAGTTACACATGGGGGGGCGAATGATCGGGATCATCTCCCATGTCAGCGAACTCAAAGAGCAAATGCCTGTCCGTGTTGAAGTACGCGCCAGCCGACACGGCAGCTCGGTGGAAGTGAAGGGTGCACTTTTCTAATGTTTTGTTACGAGTGTTTTGTTTAACGAGTGTTTTGGTTAACAAATGCTTTGGTTAACGTCAGTTCATGCTGGGTTCATGTAGCATGTTTTATAACGTAAGTTAATTATTAAACTAGCGAGCCCTCAAGATAATAGCCTCTAAGGAGTACAAGGATGAACGCAAGCAAAATTCTACAGCAGCTAATGAAGCAGGCCAGCGGTAGCAGCAGAAGCGGTGGAAACGGTAGTGGAAATACTAGTGGCGGTAGCGGTTTCGATGTTAAAGGCGTTATTGATGGCCTATCGCGCCAGCTTGGCGGTGGTGGCAATGGAGGCCAGAATTCGCGTCAAGGTGGTGGCTCCAGCGGTTTTGATATAAAGAGCCTGTTGGGTGGTGGTGCAATGGGTATGCTGGTGGGCTCTAAGCGTGGTCGTAGCATGGGCGGCAAAGCGCTTAAGTATGGCGCGATTGCCGGTGTGGGCATGCTGGCCTGGAAAGCATGGCAACACTCTCAGGAAGGAAAAGCTCAGGAAGGACAAAATAGTGGCAACTCGTCGAGCGCTGCTCAGCGCGCATCAGAGGGCGAGCGGGTAGACGTGCTAAGCGGTGAGTACCAAGAGCGGCGAAGTCTTGAGCTGTTGCAAGCAATGATTATGGCCGCGAGAGCCGATGGCCACATTGATGAGCAAGAGCAAGTGTTAATCACAGAGCAAATCGATGCGCTCGGTGCTGATCAGGAGATGCACCGCTGGGTCGAGCAGCAGCTTAAAGCTCCGTTGGATGCCCAAGCGCTTGCCCGTGAGGCCGACTCTCCTCAAGCCGCTCGCGAGATGTACCTGATTAGCGTGGCTGTTACTGATGATCAAAACCCTATGGAGCGTGCTTGGTTGGATCAATTGGCTGGCGCATTGAATCTTTCACCCGACATGACTGCTGAGCTTGAGCGGCAAGCGCAGCAGGCTGGCTAATGCTGGAAACGCTTAATCTATGGATAGCCACCGGCTTTGGCTTGGGGCTAGCGCCGATGGCGCCGGGCACGTTCGGCTCGCTGCTGGGCATTCCGTTAGCATGGTGGTTGCTAAGCAAGTCAACCCGCCTGCAAGCAGTAGTGACAGGCGTGCTTATTATAGCGGCGGTGCCGATATGTCATATTGCCTCGCTGCACTTTGCGGGTGCTGACCATGGCAGTATCGTCGCCGATGAGTATGTGGCGTTCCCGCTGGCGGTATTGGGGTTAACAGCCGCTCGCCATCCACTCGTTATGGCCCTGGCATTTGGCGTTTATCGGTTCTTTGATGGTTTAAAACCACCCCCAATTCATTTGGCCGAATATGTCCAGGGCGGTTTTGGCATTGTGTTAGACGATGTGATTGCGGCGTTAGTGACGTGGGTGGTGATGGCGCTGGTGCTGAAATTTTGGCAGCGCCGCAGGCCGTTGCAAGTTAGCTGACTGAGACGCTCTTTTCTTAATGTCAGTGATAGTATTTCTTAAGCGCTGGTCAGACCTAATAGCGGGTAGCCTCGGCATCAGAAAGTCGGGCCGCCTGCTTCTTCGCCCCATACCTCTTCCAGGCGATCATCACGTCCACAGCTCAAGCGATAGAACCGATAGCGTAACGGATTTTTTTCATAGTAGTCCTGGTGATACTCCTCAGCTTCCCAAAACTCGCTAGCGGGGGCGATCTCGGTCGCAATAGATTGATCAAAGCGTGCTTCCATTTCAGCTTTAGAGGCTTCTGCTAATTCCCGCTGGTCGTCGTTATGGTAAAAAATGGCGGAGCGGTACTGGTCGCCACTGTCGCAAAACTGACGGTTGACGGCGAAGGGGTCAATGTTGCGCCAGAAAATTTCCAGCAGCTGTTCGTAGCTGATTTGGCTGTCATCATAGGCGATTTGCACCACCTCGACGTGGCCGGTTCCACCGCGAGAAATCTGCTCGTAAGTGGGATTTTCAAGCTCGCCGCCCATATAGCCTGAAATCGTGGCGCTAATGCCTGGCTGTTTATCGTAGGGCGGTTCCATGCACCAAAAACAGCCGCCAGCAAAAGTGGCTTCCGTATTAGATTGCGCTTGTAACGATGTGCTGGCTAACCCTGCGGCCACCACCATGCAGAAAGCAGGCACGTGAAAGAGCGGGCGAAACGGGTGACGAAACAACGATAGACGAGACAGCGATAGACGAGACAGCGATAGACGAGACAGCGATAGACGAGACATAAGCGGCTCTCCAGTTTGGGGCCATACAGCAATATGGCCAATCAGCAGACGGACTATTGATCCAATTTATTAACGTAGGTTCCTATTTCTTGTACATAAAGGGTGTTCGCTGTATACATTTTGTCTAGCGAAGACGATATTGCCAAACCGAATCTAAAGTATCTAGTGCTGCTTTAACCGTGGGTTCCATCGCGCGTTCTTTACGCCAGACCATGCTAAGTGCGCAGGGCAGACGTACATTATCTGCCACTGCCAGACCACTCTCCTGACGTTCAGCCATTGCTAACGCGTCTCGGGCTAAGCTGAGCCCCACACCCGCGCGAACCAAATCCAACATGCACGCTTCTTGATCGACCTGAGCAACTCGGTTTGGTAGGGCACCGCTCGCTGCTAGCGCGTGCTTAAGCAACCGATGATGCACCGAGTCCGGTGGCGTAACGATCCAGGGCAGAGTGGCCAGTATTTCCCAACGGGTGTCCGCTAGTTTGGCTTCCCAACCCGCTGGGGCGACGATGTGATAGTGAAAATGGGTCAACTCACGCCAATCTAGTGCGACGTTATCAGTACCTTCTCCTGGCATGGCGAGATAAAAGCCTACGTCTAGTTCGCCTTGCTCCACTTTCGCTAATACGCTGCCGCTCATGCCGTGATGAAGCTCCGTTTCCAACTGTGGGGCGCGAGCCATTAAACGGCTGAGAAACTTGCCTAGGCGAATAAACTCTGGGTCAACAATCGTGCCAATTTTAAGTTTCCCATGCAGGGTGCTGTGTAACGTACTAGCGCTTTGTTCAAAGGCAAGGGCGCTGGCGAGGGCGTTTTCAGCGGCGGGTAATAACGCGTAGCCATCGGCGGTTAGTGTTAACCCCTGGGGGCGGCGGGTAAACAGGGTTAACCCCAAATGCTGTTGAAGCTGCTTCAACTTTAGGCTTACAGCGGGTTGAGTAAGGCATAGTTGGTCAGCCGCCCGTGAAACGCTTCCGGTACGTGCAACGGCCACAAATGCCCGAAGCGTTGAGTACTCTTGCATAAGCGAGCACCTGTCATTGTTGTGATATCAGGAAAAATTATATCTAGGTTAAAAATTACTCAATTGATTGCCCTGTAGGGGCAGTTAATCTGTCGGCACTAGGTTAGTTATTTTAATCTGCTTATAAAGGTACGCCAATGACAACAACCGCTATTCATCACTTCATCAACGGGCAGATCAACGAGGGAAGCTCGGGGCTTTCTCAACATGTGTTTAACCCTGCAACTGGCAACGTGAGCGGAAACGTTGTGCTTGCGTCTGAACGTGATGTGGATACTGCTGTGCAAGCCGCCAAGGCAGCATTTCCTGCTTGGGCAGATACCCCTCCGATTCGTCGTGCTCGGGTAATGTTTAAGTTTTTAGAACTGCTTAATGCCAACAAAGATGCCTTGGCGGAAGCGATTACTAAAGAGCATGGCAAAGTATTTACCGATGCCCAGGGTGAAGTGGCCCGCGGAATCGATATTGTTGAGTTCGCTTGCGGTATTCCTCAGTTGCTGAAAGGTGACTATACCGAGCAGGTCAGCACCGGAATTGATAACTGGACCCTGCGCCAGCCGCTGGGTGTCGTGGCTGGGATCACGCCGTTTAACTTCCCTGTTATGGTGCCGATGTGGATGTTCCCGGTGGCAATTGCTGCTGGCAATACCTTCATTCTTAAGCCGAGCCCTATAGACCCGAGTGCGTCGCTGATGATGGCAGAACTGCTTAAGCAAGCAGGCCTGCCAGCTGGCGTGTTTAACGTGGTGCAGGGCGACAAAGGCTCGGTAGAAGCACTGATCGACCATCCAGATATTAAAGCGCTGTCCTTTGTCGGTTCCACGCCGATTGCCAACCTGATTTACGAACGTGGTGCGAAACACGGTAAGCGAGTGCAAGCACTTGGCGGGGCAAAGAACCACATGGTGGTAATGCCGGATGCCAATCTAGAAAAAGCGGTCGATGCGCTGATCGGTGCAGCCTACGGCTCAGCTGGCGAGCGTTGCATGGCAATCAGCGTGGCCGTGCTGGTAGGAGATATAGCAGATGGCGTAGTGGCCAAGCTGGCCGAACGTGCAAGCGATTTGAAAGTGAAAGACGGCATGCAGCTGGATGCGGAAATGGGGCCAATCGTTACCCGACAAGCCCATGAACGCATTACCGGCTACATCAACAAGGGCGTGGAAGAAGGTGCCCAGCTGGTCGTGGATGGCCGTGAGTTAGATGCAACGCAAACCGGAGACGGCTGTGCTGAGGGCTTCTGGATGGGCGGTACTCTGTTTGATCACGTCACCCCCGAGATGACTATTTATAAAGAAGAGATCTTCGGCCCCGTGCTGGTATGCGTTCGGGTGCCCGATGTTGCCACGGCCATTCAACTAATCAATGACCATGAGTTTGGCAACGGGGTGAGCTGTTTTACCGAAAGCGGAAGCGTTGCGCGGGAATTTGGTCGTCGCATTCAGGTGGGTATGGTCGGCATCAACGTGCCAATTCCGGTGCCGATGGCATGGCATGGTTTTGGCGGTTGGAAGCGCTCGCTGTTTGGTGACACACATGCCTACGGCGAAGAGGGCGTGCGTTTTTACACCAAGCAGAAGTCCATTATGCAGCGCTGGTCAGACTCCATTGATGCGGGCGCTGAGTTTGTGATGCCCACGGCGAAGTAACGCCATTACGTTACGGGAGCCAGTTCATGTCAGATGTTGCTAATAATTTCGATTATATCGTGATTGGTGCAGGCACCGCAGGGTGCCTGATGGCTAATCGGCTCAGTGCCAATCCTAATAACAAGGTACTGCTGATTGAAGCGGGAGGGCCGGATAACTACCACTGGATTCATATCCCTGTCGGGTATCTCTATTGCATCAACAACCCGCGCACTGACTGGCTGTTTCGCACTGAGCCTGACAAAGGGCTCAATGGCCGCTCATTGATTTATCCGCGGGGTAAAACGCTGGGTGGTTGTTCCAGCATCAATGGGATGCTTTATCTGCGTGGTCAGGCGCGGGATTACGACCACTGGGCCGAGTTGACCGGGGACGACGCTTGGCGGTGGGACAACTGTCTGCCAGATTTCATGAAACACGAAGACCACCATCGACTGGATGAGAGTGGTGACGGGGATGCCGAGCACCGCCGTTATCATGGTCATGGTGGTGAATGGCGGATCGAAAAACAGCGCTTAAGTTGGAAAGTGTTGGATGACTTCGCAGAGGCGGCGGTTCAAGCCGGTATTCCGCATACTGAAGATTTCAATCGCGGCGATAACGAAGGCGTCAACTACTTCGAAGTTAACCAGCGTGGCGGCTGGCGCTGGAATACGTCTAAAGCGTTTTTGCGGCCGATCAAAGGGCGCTCTAACCTGACTGTCTGGCACTCTACCCACGTCAATCGACTGCTGTTTGAGCAGCAAGATGGCAAACCGCGCTGCGTAGGCGCCGAGCTTCTTCGCGAGGGCAAAGTGCTTACCGTGGCGGCGAAGAAAGAAGTGGTGCTGAGCGCAGGGGCAATCGGATCTCCCCAAATTTTGCAGCTTTCTGGTATTGGCGACCCCGAATTGCTGCAGCGCCATGGTATTGACGTAGTGGCAGCGCTTTCCGGGGTGGGTGAGAACCTGCAGGATCACCTGCAAATTCGTTCCGTTTATAAGGTGAAAGGAGCAAAAACGCTCAATACGATGGCCAACACCCTGTTGGGGAAAGCCAAAATTGGTTTGGAATACGCGCTTAAACGTTCTGGCCCGATGAGCATGGCACCTTCACAGCTATGCATCTTTACGCGCAGCTCTGACGATTACCAGCATGCCAACATCGAATATCACGTACAGCCATTAAGCCTGGATGCGTTTGGCCAGCCGCTGCATGGGTTTCCTGCCATTACCGCTAGTGTCTGCAATCTCAACCCAACCAGCCGTGGCTCGGTACGGATCAAAAACCGTGATCCACAAACTGCGCCCGCCATTGAACCTAACTACCTGAGTACGGAAGAAGACCGCAAGGTAGCGGCAGATTCTTTACGGGTGACGCGGCGCATTGCCGAGCAGCAGGCATTTGCTAAGTATCAGCCAGAAGAGTTTAAACCGGGGCTTCAATATCAAAGTGACGATGAGTTGGCCAAATTGGCCGGCGATATTGGCACGACGATTTTTCACCCGGTAGGCACCACGAAAATGGGCCGCGACGACGATCCAATGGCCGTTGTGGATTCAAAACTTCGGGTGATAGGCGTCACAGGGTTGCGTGTGGTGGATGCCAGCATTATGCCAACCATCACCAGTGGTAACACTAACTCACCAACGTTAATGATTGCTGAAAAAGCAGCGGGGTGGATGATGGCGGTAGATAGGTCATCAGCCTGACATTTTTTCCACCACTATATTGACGTGCAGCTAAGTTAGGTGCATGCTGAGCACAGTTGGTTAGCAAGTCGAACGTTGTCAGCAGTATCGAAACGCAAAGCGTTTAGTCTGGTGAAAGTTTCTTGTTCTACCCACTGTAATTCGGGTATTACCCGGCTCTACATCAAGCTACATCGAGGATTTCGATCATGGCAACTGGTACCGTTAAGTGGTTTAACGACACTAAAGGTTTTGGCTTCATTTCTCCTGACGATAATGGCGACGACCTGTTCGCACATTTCTCTGAAATTCAAGCTGACGGTTTCAAAACTCTGCAAGACGGCCAGAAGGTTTCCTTCGACGTCACTCAGGGTAAAAAAGGCCTTCAGGCTTCTAACATTAAAGTTCTTTAATTAGAATTTATAATGTTCGCTGTTAGCGTGTAACGCTGATATGCATAAAAACCCCGCGAAAGCGGGGTTTTTTGTTTCTATCCTTTCCATCCTTTCAGTACCCTGTTCACGCCTCACGCCTCACGCCTCACGCCTCACGCCTCACGCCTCACGCCTCACGCCTCATATTCTTTTTTGATCTTACTGTGTTTCTAAAAATAACTTTTTAGAATATCAGTAGGGCGGCACAATACTCCTACATTTTTTGTTAGGGACGCAAAGTATGTTGCTGGATGCTTGGATAGCCGTGGGGGTGGTGCTCACTATTTTCCCTTTGATGACACTGTCTCGATTAGGGCCGGATATTATTCTGCTCGGTGCCGTCGTGGTGTTAATGACCTTGGGTATCATTGACCCACAACAGGCACTAGGCGGCTTTTCTAACAGTGGTTTGTTTACCGTAGCGTTCATGTACGTGTTGGTTGCCAGTATTCGTGAAACTGGCGGTATTGACCTGATTATTCGCTATGTACTGGGTCGCCCTAACAGTGAACGTGGTGCGCTTGTTCGGCTTCTGCTACCTGTGGCCTCGTTGAGTGGTTTTCTTAATAACACCCCCGTTGTCGCTACCTACATCCCGGCTGTCATGAGCTGGAGCCGACGGTTAAGGCTTTCTCCCCAGCGGCTTTTAATGCCGCTCAGCTTTGCTTCTATCTTAGGTGGCACCATTACGCTATTTGGCACGAGTACGAACTTGGTCGTTCATGGGCTGTTGGTAGAACGCCATCCCGCGTTGGCAATGGGCTTATTTGATTTGGCATGGGTGGGCATTCCTGTCGCTCTGGCGGGCCTTGCTTATCTTATCTTTTTGGGGCCACGTTTATTACCTTCACGAGAGGGGATGTCAAAAGCGTTTGCGAACCCTCGCGAGTTCACCATTGAAATGGAAGTTGATCCTGTGGGCGTGCTGGTTGACCGTACGGTGGAAGAGGCTGGGCTGCGCCATCTTCAAGAGCTGTTCTTAGTTGAAATTGAGCGCGCTGGCAACGTAGTCAGTGTGGTGGGGCCAGGCGAGCAGTTAAAAGCGGGTGACCGGCTCGTCTTTGTGGGCACCTCGGACGCCGCTGTTGAGTTACAGCAGATACGTGGGCTTATCCCTTCTCGTGATGAGGCCTCAAGTTTGGAAAAAGAGTTTAAAGAGCGTCGCTTGGTTGAAGCGGTGGTGTCGAACCAGTGCCAGTTCATTGGGCAACGTATTCGTGATGGGCGTTTTAGAACATTGTATGGCGCGGTTGTATTAGCAATCTGTCGTGGCGGCGAACGAGTGACGGGAAACTTGGGCCAAGTGCGTTTGCAGCCTGCTGATGTGCTGCTGTTAGAAGCACGCCCGCCTTTCATTGAGCGCCACCGCCAGTCGAAAGACTTTCTTTTGATCAGCGAGCTGAACGGTTCCGCGCGGCCCGTGCATGAAAAAGCACCGCTCGCCTGGGCGATTTTGTTGGGGGCCGTGCTGCTGGCGGCGTTAGGCGTATTAAGCATGCTAAATGCCGCCATGTTGGGTGCAGCGCTGGCGTTGTTGTCCGGTTGTTGTTCCGTGGGGGCTGCTAAACGTGGCCTGGATACACAGGTACTTCTGACCATTGCGGCATCGTTCGGGGTGGGGGCTGCGCTGCAGACGTCCGGCGCGGCGGATTTCCTAGCGGGTAGTGTATTGTCGTTGGTGGCGGGTAACCCGATGCTACTTTTAATTACTACGTATTGCGTCGTGGCCATGTTGACCGAGCTAGTGACCAATAATGCCGCTGCGGTGATCATTTTTCCGGTGGTCATGGCGGCGGCGGAAAGTCTGGGCGTTAATCCGATGCCCTACGTGGTGGCGGTAATGTTTGCTGCCTCGGCTAGTTTTTTAACGCCGATTGGTTATCAAACGAATCTCATGGTGCATGGCCCAGGCGGCTATCGGGTCAGCGATTTCTTGCGCGTTGGTGGCGGCCTAAACCTATTGACGGGGGCCATTGCTTTAACGCTTATTCCACTAGTTTGGCCGTTTTAAGCAGGTAAATGACTCGCCCAACGCGCTACTTTGCGCTAGGGTGGCGCTTTTAACGTCAGCAAGGAACGAGCTCATGACAGCCCCAGGCGAACTGATTATTGAACCGAAAAATGGTCAACCTGCCGACGCGTGCGTGTTTATTATTCACGGGTTGGGTGCCGATGGGCACGATTTCGAGCCGCTAGTACCAGCCCTTAACCTACCGGACTCCGCACATGTACGTTTCATTATGCCCCATGCGCCGCGTTTACCGGTCACGATTAATGGCGGCATGGTAATGCCCGCGTGGTATGACATTCTCGCTATGGATTTAGGGCGTCGGGTGGATGAAGCTCAGCTGAAAACATCTGCCGAACGCATCCAGGCATTAATTGAAGAGCAGATCGATCAAGGGATCGATAGCCAGCGGATTATCGTTGCTGGGTTTTCCCAGGGTGGTGCAGTTGCCTATCAGGCGGCGCTCTCATTCCCTCAGCCTCTTGGTGGGCTGTTGGCTATGTCGACCTATTTTGCGACAGCCGATAGCATCGATTTAGCTGAATCCAATCGCGATATAGCGATAGAAGCACACCACGGCAATTTTGACCCCATCGTTCCTGAAACCCTGGGGCGAAGTGGTGTCGATCGTCTAAAAGAAATGGGCTACAAGGTTAATTATCGCCAGTACCCTATGGCGCATGCGCTTTGCCCTCAGCAGGTTAACGATATTGGCAAGTGGCTAAGCGAGCGTTTAGCTTAGCCGAGCATCCAAACCCGCAGCCGATGCAAGGAATCAGCGAAGGCTTATGATAGCGTCAATTGACTATGTAGAAGTCGGTGTAGCGTTCTGTCTAGTAGCCGCAGCGCTTGCCTGTTTGTTTGATCGCCACTTAAAACGGGCGAGTAGTCTGTTTTTGCTATTTGCGTTATTGATGAGTCTTTCGTGGTGGCTGTTTGATGCACCTGGGTTGGCGTTGGCAGAGCTTGTACTCGGGTTGACGCTGACGGGGGGCAGCTTTTTTTATGCACTGAATGCATTCCCTGCCACTGCTGAAAAGGTGCCCCATTATGACCGCTCCCTCCATCGTTGGTCTCATAAAGTGGTACGCGCAGTGTTGGCGCTGGCCTGGAGTGTGATGATAGGTGGCGCCATTTGGTTTTTATTGCCTGACATGGCTTACTCACCGACAGAGCATCCGCTAATTATCGCTGCCGTTGTTATTGTAGCCACAGCAATGGGGGCATTTGCGCTACACAGACATATGCTGCGCCGCTTAATGGCCTTCAATGTTTTGGGGTCTGGTGTGTTTCTTTTGCTAGCGGGAATGGCGGGCACCATGCCTGGATCACAGGCATTGATCAGCGTGGGGTTGACCATTGCTTGGCTGGGTACTTTGTTAGGCGTGCTGCTCATTCGGCAACTGGTTTCGTTAGAAGGTCTGCTCGCACTAGAAAGTGACAGTGACGCTACGGGGCATGCGCAATGATATGGCGCTTTGGCTTGTACGAAAGCACGTTTGAACCGCAGTGGTATAGCCACTGGGCGCTGCTGGCAATCTTAGTGTTACCGATATTTATAGGCCTGTTAGGCGCATTTTTTACCCCGCGCCGCCTATTCCCCGTTGCGCTTGCGTGCCTGCCAATTTTGCTGGCTGGAGCACTATTGATTGTCGACTACCTGCAAGTGGGGTTACTGCGTTGGCAATGGGATATTGCAGGCGTTGAGCTGTCGCTGCGCTTTAACGGCCTGAGCGGTTTAATGTTAATGATCACTCAGTGGGTGGGGACGGCGGCTGCCATGTACACGCCGGGACATTTGCAACTGACCAACCCCGGTAAACACGCGCGATGGCTGTGGCCGTTGATGGGTGTGCTGATTAGTGCGCTGTCGCTTATTTGGCTAGCGGTGGATCTATTAACCCTTTACGCCGCGTTAGAGCTAATGGGGCTAGCTGCCGTGGGTATGTTACTGCTTTCAGGTAAGCCAGATGCGCTAAAAGCGGGTATGCGGTATTTGCTGTTAGCGTTGGTTGGCTCTCTTGCCTACCTGCTTGGTGTGGCTTTGCTGCTTGGGTATTGGGGGGAACTTGACCTCAAATCTTTGGTTGAGGTTGTTGAGCCTAGCCCGGTGTCCTGGGTGGCGGCTGCCCTGATAGGTGCGGGATTGGCGCTGAAAGCGGCACTTTTTCCGCTTCACGGGTGGCTAACGCCTGTGCATGAAAATGCCTGGACACCGGTGAGTGCACTACATGCGGCGTTAGTGATTAAAGCCTCGCTGTTTATGCTGATCATGCTGTGGGGCATTTTGCTTCCCGATGCGTTGTTTGCTCCGCGCTTGGTGGCATGGCTGGGCATGCTAGCGATCGTTTGGGGCGGGCTAATTGCGTGGCGTGCCGAATCGCTTAAAACCTTGGTGGCGTCTTCTACGGTAGGTCAGCTGGGTTACTTAATGGTGGCTTTTCCCCTGTTGCTGGGGTCTGCTGTTTCGCCGCTCCCCGGCGCGCTGGCTTGGGAAGGTTTTTGGCTACAGTTAATGGGCCACTCGTTGGCAAAAGCGGCTATGTTTATGGCCGTTGGCAATCTAATTATTGCCACTGGTGAAAGCTCAATTAAGGGGCTGGCGGGGACTAGCCGCCGGTTACCGCTATCACTGCTTATTTTTGGTATTGCATCCGTTACGCTGATGGGGCTACCGCCTAGTGCAGGGTTCACAGCAAAGTGGCTGCTACTCCAGGCGATGGTGATGACGCAGCAATGGGTAGCTGTTGCTGCGCTATTAATAGGTACGCTGCTGACGGCTGCCTATGTGTTTCGTGTTTTTCGCTACTCCTTCGATGAAACGGCGCCTCGACATCAGTACCAACCATTAGCGCCCGGCATGGATCTTATTGCGCTTTGTTTGGCGTTAGCGGCCTTTGCACTCGGCTTATTGGCTCACCTACCACTGGCGCTATTGCAGGGAGGTGGCGCATGAATGCAGCTTGGCTACCGCTAACAACGTTAGCAGTTTCCCTTGTTGCCGCGGGGGTTATTTTTCTTCTACCTGAAGACGCGCGGCGGCTACGTACCAGCATTAACCTGCTTGCCGCGGTTAGTAAAATTATCCTGGTCACCTTGATGGTTGGTCGGGTCTCTCAGGGCTTTGAAGACACCTTTAGTTTCCAGATAGTGGGCGGCGTTGAGTTTGTATTAAGAGCTGATGCGTTAGGGGTGATGTTTGCGGGGCTCTCTTCATTACTGTGGCTGTGTACGACCATCTACGCGATCGGCTATTTAGAAGGGGCGGCGAACCGCAAACGCTTTTTTGGCTTTTTCAGTCTGTGTGTCGCGAGTACCTTGGGTATCGCGTTAGCCGGTAATCTATTTACGTTTCTGATTTTCTACGAAATGTTGACCCTTTCTACCTACCCGCTGGTTGTCCACTCAGGCACCGCCAAGGCGCTAGCAGCAGGACGAGTCTATCTGCGTTATACCTTAACAGGTGGGGTGGTGCTACTACTCGGTGTGGTATTGCTCTACAGCTTAACGGGCGACCACTCGTTCGCTTCTGAGCGGGGGTTATCGCCTTATCTCAATGATCATCGTGGCTTGTTGACACTGATATTTGCCTTGTTGGTGGGTGGTTTAGCGGTTAAAGCTGCCATGGTGCCGTTGCACGGTTGGCTGCCAAGAGCAATGGTAGCGCCTGCGCCGGTTAGTGCGCTGTTGCATGCGGTTGCGGTTGTAAAAGCAGGTGCCTTTGGCATCCTTCGGGTGATTTATGATCTTTATGGCATTGAGCTTAGCGTAGCGCTTGGTGTCACCACCGTGCTAGCTATTGCGGCGTCAATCACGATTATTTACGGCTCGCTGCGCGCGATTGCCCAACAAGAACTAAAGCCCCGATTGGCGTTTTCCACTATTAGCCAAGTTTCCTACGTCATACTGGGCGTTAGTCTGTTTGGCCCCTTCGGTACGATTGGTGCGCTTGCGCATCTACTGCATCAAGGCTTGATGAAGGTCACGCTGTTTTTTTGTGCAGGTAACTACGCTGAAGAGCTAGGTATCCATCGTATTGATGAAATGGACGGTGCCGGGAAACGTATGCCACTTACCAGCTTGGCATTCACCGTGGGGGCACTTGGGATGATTGGTCTGCCGCCTATCGCTGGCTTTATCACTAAGTGGTACTTGGGTGTTGGTGCTATTCAGGCACAGAGGTATTGGGTGGTTGCCGTATTAGTGGCAAGCAGTACCTTGAATGCGATTTACTTTCTGCCCGTCTTGCATCGCCTTTGGTTCCGCGAGGGCCCGGCCCATGGGAAAGGCGAGTGGCCTAATGAACAGTGTCTTGGGCGCATGGAAACCCACGGCTGGTTATTATGGCCTGCGGTGTTCACAGCGGTGGTGAGTCTTGGGGCAGGGCTGCTGGCAGGGTTGCCATTTAGTCCGTTGGACTGGGCGACCCGTGTGGCGGTAGGGGAGTATCTGCCATGATCACGCTACTTTTGCTGGCGGCGTTGCTTTGGCCCCTGTGTGTTGCGGGCAGCACGGTGTGGCAGGCATATCGAACGCCTGCTGCTAGCCGTGATTATTTTCCGTTGCTCTGGATTAGTGCTTCTTGGCCCGCGTTACTGCTGGCCTTTAGTGGCGAGGTCCAATGGACAATCGATGCCTGGATGCTAGGCGGTTATTGGGAGTTAAATACCTTGAGCCGGCCGTGGCTCGCCTTTACTGCTCTGTTATGGAGTTTGGCGGCAGCTCATGCTCGGGGTTATTTTTCCGCAGAGCAACGAAAAGCCCAGGCGGGCGATCAGGGTGCCCAGCGTCGATGTCAGCGGTTAGCGCTACTGTGGCCACTCACGCTGTTAGGCAATGTGTTGCTGATTATTGCGCAAGATATCGCGAGTTTTTATCTGGGCTTTGCATTGATGACGTTTGCTGCCTATGCCCTGGTTTTGCATAGCGGTAGTAACGAGGCGCGGCTAGGCGCAAGGGCATACTTAGCCCTGGCTGTTATTGGTGAGGGGCTTATTCTTGGTGGCCTTCTTTGGGTAGCCGGCAGCGCAGAGACCCTGACGCTCAAGGGGGTGCGAGAAGGCATTGTTGCTGCTGATGACGGTGCCCTGATGGCGCTTTTGTTATGGCTTGGTTTTGGGGTGAAAGCAGGCGTTATTGGTCTTCATGTGTGGTTGCCGTTGGCTCATCCGGTGGCGCCTGCGCCCGCCAGTGCCGTGCTGAGTGGCGCGATGATTAAAGCAGGGCTGTTAGGTTGGATCAACGTATTACCGCTGGGCGTTGATGGGTTGTCGCCCGCGCTCATTCAACTGGGCAACATTATGTTAGTGGCCGGGTTAGCAGCCGCGTTTGGTGCAGCGCTGTATGGCGTTTGGCAGCGTCACCCAAAAGCGGTACTGGCGTACTCCAGTATCAGTCAAATGGGGATGCTCACGGCGATGGTGGCCATGGGACTAGCCGCCCCAGACGTGTGGTCGCTGATATTGCCCGGTGTGGTGTTATTTGCCGCTCACCATGCGCTGGCAAAAGGGGCGCTATTTCTGGGCACCAGCATTAGCGAGCATATGCCTCGTTGGCCCCAGCCGTTGCTGTTTGCGCTAATTGCTTTACCAGGCGTGTCGCTGACGGGTGCGCTGGCGGCGGGGATGCTGAGTAAATGGAGCGTTAAGAGTGCGCTTTATGAAATGCATCACGAAGGGTTAATTATGCTATTGACCTGGGCGGCTATTGGCACCTCTGCGTTGGTCAGCGTTTGCGTGTGGCGTCAGTGGCAACAACGGCATTCAGGGGGCAGTGATGCTTTTCAGTGGGGCGCCTGGCTGACTGCCTTAATTGCTGCTCTGGTGACGCCAATATGGCTTCCGCTACCCGTGGGCAGCGTCGAGGTGCCGCCAGCCTCTGAATGGTTAAGTCTGAGCTGGCCTTTCCCCGTTGGGGTCATGGTCGTTGTCGTTGGGGTTCTGATCGGCGCTGGCTGGCGTCGTCACGCTGTTGTTCAAACGCTGCCTGCGGGCGATTTATGGTGGCTGTATAGTGATCTTACTTTGAGAGGGCTGCGCGCCTTAAGGGTTATCGCCCGTGCCTGTGAAAAAGTGAAAATGGCGAGCGTTACGTTCTCGCTAGCCCTTGAGCGAACGTTAATGGGGCACTTGAAAAGAGGGTTATTCGCAGAAGCATGGATGCGTCATCATGGTAGCGGTTTGATGATGGCGTTCGCTGTCATACTGGCGCTTTTGCTAATGTGGGAGGGACTGCGATGAGCCACAAAGAGAGAGTGGATACTCACCGGCGTGGCAGGAAAGCGATAGTGCCCGACGATATCCCTCGTGAAGGGTGGCACGATATTAGTTGGCGTGTATTGCATGCAGCCCGACGTGATCGCATTACCATGTTTGCGGCGGGCGTCGCTTTTTATGCGTTGCTGGCGCTTTTTCCTACGATAGCAGCCGTTATTTCCCTTTGGGGGTTGCTGTTTGACCCTGTTGAGGCAGGTCGACAGCTTTATGAAATTAGCCGCTTTATGCCACCGGATGCAGCGAATTTAATTGATCAACAGGCTCAAAAAGTCGTGGAAAGCACGGAAGCTGGCAATGTGATGACGGCGCTAGCAGGACTGTTGATTGCGATGTTTGTTGCGTCGAAAAGTGTTTCCGTGCTGGTTGTTGGCTTAAACGTCGTGTACGGCGAACATGAAAAGCGTTCGCTATTGTTGCGGGGAGTGGTGTTGGTGTCGTTGACCTTTGGTATGATCACAATGACGCTTGTGTCACTGGGTTTTATTGCCATAGTCCCGGTATTAGTTGATACGCTGACAATTGAGCCACCGGTAGATAGTGTTTTGAAATGGCTGCGCTGGCCGGCACTGTTGGTGCTGATGAGCGCGCTTATTGCTTTGCTATATCGTTACGCTCCCTACCGACGTTCTGCCCAATGGCGCTGGTTAAGTTACGGTACGCTTTTTGCTACCGTGATGTGGTTGCTAGGGTCTGGCGGCTTGTCGCTTTACGTACGCTATTTTTCTACCTTTAGTGAGTTGTATGGCTCTCTTGGAGCTGTTGTGGCACTAATGTTATGGTTTTGGCTATCAGCGTTTGTGGTGCTATTTGGCGCGGAGCTTAACTGTGAAATGGAGCGCCAAACCTGTAACGATACAACGGTTGGCGCGGCGCGCCCTCTTGGCGAACGCGGGGCATTTGCCGCCGATACAATTGGTGTTGAGAACCCTTGGAATAGCGAGAACCTTGATACCTATCACCTTGATACTTATCATCTTGATGCCCAACGTCAATCAGAGGGTAAACAACCGCCTACGTAATGCCGCCCAGTTCAACTGGGCGGTGTTGTGACAAAAAAGAGTCGCGGTGATCGTGTTGGTGGCAGGGCCATTAAGGCTAGTGATTAAGGCTAGTGATTAAGAATAGTGATTGAAAAGCGGGAAAGAATTACAGCAGTTCTTCGGCAGCCAGCGCTAAGCGTGAGCGCTCAACGCTTTTCAGCGTGATATGCCCAGCATGGGGCCAGTCCCTAAACCGTTCTACAACGGCAGCCATGCCACAGGTGTTGGCGGTTAAGTAGGGAGTGTCTATTTGACCAACGTTACCCAAACAAACAATCTTGGTATTTCGACCTGCTCGGGTCACCAACGACTTGAGTTGTTTAGGCGTGAAATTTTGTGCCTCGTCAATAATTAGAAACGTATCGTTCAGCGTGCGCCCGCGCATAAAACTCGGCGAGCGGATTTGCACACGCGAGCCAATCAGCTGACGCGTGGCGCCGTTATCCCAGCTTGATTCTCCCTCTTCGTTACGCAGCAGGTTATCCATATTGTCGTGGAAGGCTCCCATCCAGGGCGACATTTTCTCCTCTTCGGTGCCTGGTAGAAAACCGATATCTTCGCCCATGGGAATAGGTGCGCGGGTAAACACAATGCGTTCAAAAAGCTTGGCGTCCAGTGTTTGCTGAAACGCTGCCGCGAGCGTCATGAAGGTTTTGCCTGTGCCTGCATTCCCCGCAATAGTCACCAGATCAATATCGGGATCCATCAATAGGTTGAGTGTGAAGTTTTGGCGACTGTCATGGGCGTGAACGCCCCATACGCCAGCATGGTGACGGTAGTTGGTGAGTAACTGCAGTCGGGCAGAAGACGGTGAAAGCTCGCGCACAATAGCTTCAAACTCAGCGCCATTTTCGCTATCGGATACCAGCATACCAACATGCCAGTGGCGAGGCATGTTGCCACTTAGCTGATAAAAAGTATGGTGGTCAATACGTTCAACGGTAACCTCGACATTAAGCGCTTCCCACAGTGATGCACCATCCTGCCCCGCTGCGGCGTAAACCTGTGCGCCTTCAATCATTGCATCGTTGTCAGAGAAGGCGCGGTCGTTCAGATAATCTTCTACCGGCACTTTAAGTGCGGCCGCTTTCACCCGCAGGTTGATGTCTTTGGTAATCAGGATGACAGAAGCGTCTGGGCGCTCATCGCGTAGCCGACAGGTTTCCGCCAAAATACGATTATCGGGGCTATCATCAAGGGAATCGAAGGGCTTAAGGTCGTTGTAGCACAAAAAGTGGAGGCGGCCAGATTCACCACTGATGCGGGGAATAGGAATGCCTTTCTGGATCTCGTCGAAGGTGACTTGGTTGGTTAAGTCGGAAAGTGTGCGGCTAACTTGCCTCGCCGTGCGGGCAATCTCACGAATGCCGTTTTTGTGCTTGTCTAGCTCCTCAAGGACTGTCATGGGTATAACCACGTCGTGCTCATCAAAATGGTAGAGCGCGGCGGGGTCATGGATAAGGACATTCGTGTCTAGGACATACAGCCTAGTCGCTTTCTTATCGAGTCGTACCATCGTGGAAATTACTCCTTTGTTGACGGCAACATCGACACTGGCAGATGCACTTTACGCTTAGATGACACTTGCCTGTGTCGGTTCTCTAGCGAGTCCTTTTAACCTCCTCGTGTAGCACTTTTTTACAAAGTTCTTATGGAAGAGTGGAGGGCGTAAGCAATTTTTTCCACTGTTATATTTCAACGTTCTTACAAAGTCTCAACGGGTGGTGCCTAAGAAACGTGACACTTTTGTCAGCAGCGCGGTAGCTACTACTCCCAGGCGTTCACCTTCCACGTAGCGGTAGTAGTGGCTGTCTAGCGCAAGATCATGGTTGAGAGCGCAAAGCTGATGACTTTCTATTGCTTCTTTCACTAGCGGGTAAGGTAGCAATGCCCAACCAGTGCTATTGATCGCGGCATCGCGAATGACCTCGAACATAGTTAGGCCCAGGTAATTGGTTGAAAAAAGCGCATCACTGACTAGCTTATCGCCCTGCTCGTAAGTTAAGCATACCTGGGTGTATTGGGCGAGATCATCGCGGGTAACGCTGGGAAGGCGACTCAGCGGGTGCGACGTTGCAGCCACCAGGCACATGCTAACCGGCGCAAGGTTACTGGCATTAACGACGGCGCCTTCAGCGGTATATAACCCAAAGGCAATATCGACAGTTTGGCGAAGGACAAACTGTGGGTGCTCTTGGGGCGGTAATAAATAGACTGAGATAGCTGTAAGTGGATAGCGCTGTTTTAGGTCGTGCATGACTTGCCGCCAGAACGCTTCAGGCAAGGCATCATCCCTGGCAATGCACAGCTGGCTTTCTACACCTTGCAGGTGCTGTTGGCAGTGTTTTTTGATTCGGCTAGCGCTTGTCAGCAGGCGGTAGCAGTCTGGTAGCACGCTTTCACCGACGGCAGTCAGCTGTAGACTATTGCCTGAACGCTCGAACAGCACGACCCCTAGGCTATCTTCCAAGGCATTGACGGTAGCGCTGAGGGTGCTGCGTTTTATCCCGGTATGCCGAGCGGCGGCGGCAAAGGAGCCATGTTCAGCAACGTCGATAAACGCCTGCACTTGTTCTGCTCGCATGAGTTACTCCATTAAGCGCCAAAAAAATTGGCGCTGAGCGATTGGTGAAGCGTTAGTGTACTCATTAAGATGCGTTGCGTTTAACACACTTTACTGGAGTACTTCGCGTGACCCCCTTTGTCGCCGAGCGCCGCGCGCTCAAATTTTCTGCTGTCTCTGCCAGCCTGTTTGCCTTTACCGGCCTTGCGCTTGGGCTTGCCAGCGGATCCATTACTATTTTATTTGATAGTGGCTATTCGCTATTAAGTTTAGTGCTGGCGTCGCTTTCGTTGTTTGCGTTACAGCAGGCGCGCAAACCGGCAGATGATCACTACCCCTTTGGGCGGCTTACCGTAGAGCCGTTAGCTGTGCTGCTTAAAGGCGTAGTGATAGCGCTGGTGTGCCTGTTTTCGATGGTGTCTGCTGTGTGGAGTCTTGCACAAGGCGGGCGGCTGGTAACGTTGGACCTTGCGTTAATGTTTGGTGTGGCGAATGTAACGGGATGCTTGTTGACGTGGTGGTGGTTGAACCGTTATGCCCGAATTGCCCGTTCATCACTGCTGGCCGCCGAGCTGCGTCAGTGGCAAATGGACACCTGGCTAAGTGCCGCGGTTATGCTGGGCTTTGCGCTTACGTGGGGGGTGACGCTGACTCCTTGGGCCCACCTGGCGCGTTTTGCTGATCCGGTGATGGTGCTGATTATCGCGGGATACTTTCTACCGATGCCTATTCGCATGGTGCGGGGCGCGCTGCGTGAATTGATGTTTGGTGAGCCTTTGGGTAGCGTTCGCCAGGAAATGGTGAAAGAAGTCGCCGATTACGATATTGCCAATGACGACGTGCGGCTAGCGCAGGTCGGTAGTTTTTTAATGGTTGATATTCAGTTGGATAAGCAGCAAATGAATGATGCTGAAGAAATTGTCGAAAGCGTTGAACAGCACTGTAAACGGCGTAATTTGCGGGCTGTCACCAGTATTACGTTAGTGACGTGATTTCTAAAAGTAATCCGCAATTTTAATAACAACGGCCATCGGTTTGTCCTGGCCGTTGCTTTCATTTCGAGACGCCTGTCAGTTGACTTCCTTGAAATAATCACGCTATCTAACTTAGCAGTGAGATGCGTCCTTTCCAGAAGGCCTGACGATGTTAACGTAAGAGAAACCCATGACACCGGCGATTAATAGCGCAAAACACGCAGGTATTGCCTTTCAGCTCCATGAGTATGAACACGATGCTGCTGCGCACTCCTATGGCTTAGAGGCAGCTGAAAAACTGGGTGTTGCTGCCAAGCAAGTGTTTAAAACCTTGGTAGTTACCCTGGATGGTAAGCAGTTGGCAGTCGGCATTGTACCGGTCACTAGCCACTTGGAATTAAAGCAGATTGCGAAAGCGGCAGGGGCGAAAAAAGCCGCCATGGCGGCGCCAGAGGACGTTGAGCGGACAACAGGCTACGTACTTGGCGGCGTTAGCCCGCTAGGCCAGAAAAAACGGCTGCCCACTTATATTGACGATTCGGCGCAGATGCTTTCGACACTGTATGTAAGCGCTGGGCGGCGCGGGCTGGAGATTGAGCTTTCTCCAAGCGACTTAGCCATGTTATGCCAAGGGTGTTTTGCAGCGCTGGCAACCACACTGTCCTAATATAGATGTGGTTTCAGCATCCAGGCATGCTTTAGCGTACGCCAACGCTTGCAGCAAGGCATGGGGGAACGCTTTCTGGTATGGTGCTCCACATTATAGGTTTGCTGGGCAATATGGCCCTTCAGGATAATTTTGTGTCTGACACTTCTTTTGCTTCACTCGCGCTTTCTCCTGCGCTTTTAACTAACTTAGATTCCCTTGGCTACCATGCAATGACGCCTGTGCAGGCGCAAAGCCTGCCACCTATGTTGGCAGGCCGCGATGTTTTGGCCCAGGCCAAAACAGGCTCGGGGAAAACTGCTGCCTTTGGTTTAGCACTGCTCGCAGAGTTGCGCGTAGAAGCGTTTGCCGTTCAAGGCCTTGTGCTGTGCCCGACTCGGGAACTTGCCGACCAGGTGGCTGAAGAGCTGCGCCGTTTAGCGCGGGGATTACCCAACGTTAAAGTGCTTACCCTGTGCGGTGGTGCGCCTTTTGGGCCGCAATTAGGGTCCCTGGAACATGGGGCGCATATTGTCGTGGGTACGCCGGGTCGAATTGATGAGCATTTACGCAAAGGCTCGCTAACGCTGGGTTCGCTCACGACGTTGGTTCTTGATGAAGCGGATCGGATGCTTGATATGGGGTTTCAAGACACCATTGATGCGATCATTGCCGAGACGCCTGCCGACCGCCAAACGCTGCTGTTTAGCGCGACGTTTCCGGATGATCGGTCTTCCGGTGGCCTTGCTACGATGACCCGAGGGGTCATGCGTGAGCCAGTGATGGTCAAAGTGGCCGAGGTTCATGATGCTACGACCATTGATCAACACTTTTTTGAGGTGGCTAACGAAGAGGCCCGTTTTGCGGCGCTTCAGAAGCTGTTACTGGTTTACCGGCCAGCAACTAGCGTGGTGTTCTGCAACACCAAGCGCGAAACCCAGGCAGTGGCTGAGCAATTGGTTGAGGCTGGCTTTAGTGCCGTGGCGCTCAACGGTGATTTAGAGCAGAAAGATCGCGATCGTCGCTTGATCCTGTTTGCTAACCAAAGCGCGTCTATTTTGGTGGCGACGGATGTTGCCGCTCGCGGTTTGGATATTGCTCAATTGGATGCAGTGTTTAACTACCAAATTGCCCGTGAGCTTGATGTTCACGTGCATCGGGTGGGGCGTACTGGGCGCGCCGGGGCTAGCGGTATTGCCTGTACGTTGGTAACGCCTAAAGAGCATTACCGACTAGAACGGTTGGAAGGCTTGTTGGAACAACCAATTACCACCGAACCCTTGCCGAAATCCCAACATTCAGTGCCGTTTGAGCCGCCCATGGCAACGCTACAGCTGGCGGGCGGTAAAAAAGACAAGCTGCGCCCGGGTGATATTTTAGGGGCGCTGACCAGCGAAGGTGGCCTGCGAGGTGACCAGGTAGGCAAAATTAAAGTGCTGGCCCGCAGTGCTTATGTGGCGGTAGAGCATAGCGCCGTTCAAAAAGCCCAGGCTAAACTTGAACGTGACAAACTTAAAGGACGCGCTTTTCGCGTTCGCCGCATTCGTTATTGATCTCGTAATAAAGAGGAGCCGACGCAGCTAACCATGAAAATCCCTAAGCGATTACAGCCCTTGGTCGATGATGGAATGATTGATGAAGTGCTGGTGCAGTTAATGAGTGGTAAAGAGGCGCAGGTGTATGTTGTGCGCTGCGGTGAAGACGTGCGTTGCGCTAAAGTCTTTAAAGAGGCTAAACAGCGTAGCTTCAAACAGGCGGTGCAATACCAGGAGGGGCGAAAGGAACGCAACAGTCGCCGTTCGCGCGCTATGGCGAAAAAGACCCGCTACGGTCAGAAAGAACAGGAACAGGCATGGCTGAATGCCGAAGTCGATGCGCTCTATCGTCTTGCTGCCGCTGATGTACGTGTGCCTGAGCCCCATGGTTTCGTTGATGGCGTGCTGCTGATGGAAATGATCAGCGATGCTGAAGGGAATGTCGCACCGCGTCTGGATGAAGTGACCCTAACCCAGGAGCAAGCGCTGCGCTATCACGCCAAGGTCATTCAGGACGTGGTACGTATGCTGTGCGCAGGCCTGATCCACGGCGACTTATCGGAATTCAATGTGTTGGTTGATGCTGAAGGGCCGGTGATTATCGATTTGCCCCAGGCGGTGGATGCGGCAGGGAATAACAGTGCAGAGGCGATGCTAGAACGCGACGTCGATAATATGCGTGCCTACTTTGGTCGTTTCGCGCCAGAGCTTCTGACGACCCATTACGGTAAAGAAATGTGGGCCTTGTACGAAGCAGGTAAGTTACACCCCGATAGCAAGCTGACGGGTCATTTTGAACTTGATAGCCATATTGCCAACGTCGGTGAACTGATGGAAGTGATCGACGATGCCAAAGAGGAAGAGGCTGACCGTCAGGCGCGCATGCGCGGCGATGATGATGACGATGGTGAGATTCCCCAGCCGTATTAAATCGTCTCGTATCCATCATCACTGCGTTTAGGCGAAGCATACCTGCTAGCGTTATTAAAACGGTGGCAGGTGTGATGGCCTTCCTCATGTAAGGACCTTCCATGTTGTCTCGTCTGCTAGCACCGCTGTTCCGCTACTTTGAAACGCGGGTGAATCCCTATCCTGAAGGAGAGGTTGTCACGCCACCGAAAGGCCTGCTGCCATTTATCTGGCATTTTTCGCGGCCGGTATGGCCGTGGCTTTTGCTGATGTCGGTAGTGACTGCCTTAGTTTCCGCGGCGGAGGTGGTGTTTTTTAGCTACATGGGCGACTTAGTTGACTGGTTGGGCTATGTAGAACGGGCGGACTTCTGGTCGAATCACGGTCTTTGGCTTTCGGGTGTTGGTTTGGTGGTGATTATCGGCTTGCCACTCCTGGTGCTTGTGCAATCACTGGTGACCCACCAAAGTATCTTCGGGAACTATCCGATGATTGGCCGCTGGTTATCGCACCGTCATATGCTCAGCCAGAGCTTGGCCTTTTATCAGGATGAGTTTGCGGGGCGGGTGTCGCAAAAAGTCATGCAAACGGCGCTGGCCATTCGTGAAACCGTCACCAAAGTGATGGACTTAATGGTTTACGCCATTGTGTACTTCACCGGTGCAGCCATTTTGCTAGGGCGTGCAGACCCGTGGCTGTTGCTGCCTTTGGGGATTTGGTTGGTCGGCTATTTAAGCATTATGCGCTTTTTTGTTCCGCGCCTGCGCGATGTTTCGATGGCTCAAGCCGATGCTCGTGCCCAGATGACGGGGCGCGTGGTTGATAGCTACAGCAACATCCAGACCATCAAGCTGTTCGCCGATACCCAGCGCGAACAGAGCTATGCCAAAGATGCCATGCAAGGGTTTATGGGCACCGTGCATCGGCAAATGCGCTTGGTCACCATCATGAGTGTCTGTCTCACCTTGCTCAATACGTTGCTGTTGGTGGGAACGGCGGGCATGGCGATCAGTGCCTGGTATTTTGACGCTATTTCCCTGGGCGTTTTAGCGATAGCGATTGCCCTGGTCATGCGTATCCGTTTCATGTCGGACTGGATTTTATGGGAAGTGGCCGGCCTGTTTGAAAACATTGGCACGGTGCAGGATGGCATGAATACCATCGCCCAGGAGCCAACGATCAAAGATGCGCCCAATGCCAAGGCGCTTACAGTGCCCAATGGTGAGATTGTGTTTGATGCGCTGCGCTTTCAGTACGCCCAGGCCAAGGGGGAAAGTAAAAACGTTTTCGACGGGCTGAGCCTGACGATTAAGCCCGGTGAGAAAATTGGCCTGATTGGCCGTTCCGGGGCGGGGAAGTCGACACTGGCAAACCTGCTACTGCGGTTTTACGACTTACAGGGCGGTCGAATTCTGATCGACGGACAGAATATCGCCGACGTCACCCAAACCTCATTGCGCCACCGGATTGGCATGGTGACCCAGGATACCTCGCTGCTGCACCGTTCGCTGCGGGACAATATCCGTTATGGTAGCCCTCATGCCAGCGATGACGATGTGTGGCAAGCGGTCAGCCGCGCCCACGCCGATACCTTTATCAACGAGCTGGTCGACCCCAAAGGGCGGCGCGGTTTAGATGCCCACGTAGGCGAGCGTGGCGTAAAACTTTCCGGTGGTCAGCGTCAGCGCATTGCTATCGCCCGCGTGCTGCTTAAAAATGCCCCGATTCTGGTGCTTGATGAAGCCACCTCGGCACTGGATTCTGAAGTGGAAGCCGCCATTCAAGAGCAGCTCGATGCGCTGATGGAAGGAAAAACGGTGATTGCGATTGCCCACCGGCTGTCTACCATTGCCATGCTCGATCGATTGATTGTCGTGGATGAAGGTCGCATGGTGGAAAGTGGCACGCATCAGCAACTGCTGGCTCATAATGGCATTTATGCAAGCTTGTGGCAGCGCCAGTCTGGGGGCTTTTTGGGGCACGACCTTGATCCCGATAATAATGCCCCCACTTCTAATTAGACCAGTCGTTTACTAGGTTTTTTATACCAGGCGTTTTTAACGACATACGTCTAACAGGAGGTAGCGATGCAAGCTATTCAGCTTCGAGAGCCCGGCGGTTTAGATAAACTGGACGTGGTTGAATTAACAGCGCCAAGTGAGCCTGGCAGCGGTGAAATTAAAGTACGTCTACATGCTAGTTCGCTTAACTTCCACGATTATGCTGTGGTAGTAGGTATGATCCCCACTGTGGATGGTCGTATCCCCATGTCGGATGGTGCCGGCGTGGTTGAAGCGGTTGGGGAAGGCGTTAGCGAATTCGCCGTGGGTGATGCGGTTGTGTCGACGTTTTTCCCCAATTGGCTGGAAGGGCCAGCGAGAGTAGGCGACTTCACCACTACGCCAGGGGATGGTGTCGACGGCTATGCTCGCGAGCAAGTCGTTGCGCCCGCTACCTCATTTACCCATCAGCCTAAAGGGTATAGCCATGCGGAGTCTGCGACGTTGACCACCGCTGGTTTAACCGCTTGGCGGGCACTTGTGGTAGATGGCGGACTAAAAGCAGGAGATACCGTGCTGGTGTTGGGCACCGGCGGTGTCTCCATTTTCGCGCTACAGTTTGCCAAGATGATGGGCGCACGGGTAATCGCCACGTCGTCTTCAAATGACAAGCTGACCCGCCTGCGCGAACTCGGCGCTGAGCACACTATTAATTATAAGGAAACGCCTGACTGGGGTAAGGCTGTTAAGGCATTAACCAACGGCGAAGGCGTGGATCATGTGGTTGAAGTAGGTGGCCCTGGTACGCTACCGCAATCGATTGATGCGATAAAAATTGGCGGGCATATATCGCTGATAGGCGTTCTAACTGGCCGAGAAGGCGAAATACCAACGGCCAAGCTGATGGCGAAACAGGCCAAGTTGCAAGGCCTTATTGTGGGTAGCCGCCGTCATCAAATCGAGATGATTCGTGCCATCGAAGCCACTAACCTAAAGCCCGTTATTGACCGTGAGTTTTCGCTGAACGACATTGCTGATGCTTTTCGTCACCAGGAATCGGGCAAACACTTCGGCAAGATTTGTCTGACTTTCTAGCGCTGATTGAATACGTAATGTTGCTTTCAGCAAATTAGGTGAATTAAAGCGGTCATTTGCGTAAAATGGCCGCTTTTATTTATTAGGGGTACTCATGCAGCACATTGCTCATCTTGTTCATAGTACGTTGCCATCACCATTACCTCTTGACGGTATGCGGGTTCTCGAACGCGAGGCCGCGCGCGCCATTGTCACTCGTGATGACAGCATTCTATTGCTATATACCGAGCGCTACGACGACTTCAGTTTCCCCGGTGGCGGTATAGACCCAGGAGAAAGCCCTGAAGTCGGTTTACACCGTGAGCTTTACGAAGAAACGGGGGCGCAACACATTAGTGTCACGGCTCACTTCGGTTATGTTACCGAGTACACGCCGACCTGGAAAAAGCAGTGGGATGTCATGTTTCAAACATCACACTGGTTTACCTGCCAAATCGGCAGCACGTTGGGAGAAGCAAAACTGGAAGATTATGAGGCCGCTAACGGAATGTCAGCAAAATGGGTGTCGCTAGAGGATGCGATTAAGCACAACCGTGATGTTATGTCGCGCCAGCCTGCCAGCATGGGGTTGTCTATCCACCGCGAGACGCTGGTGTTAGAACGTGTTGCTTTTGCTTTGGCTGGTTGATTTATCAAGCGTCGTCGATTTGACGGCTGTACACAACGCCTTTTACTTCAAGTTCCCAAATGTCGTCATAGGTAACTGCCACCCCATCGATATCGCCTGAGTCTCCCGTGCTGTTTTTAATCTGTGCTTCAGGGATAACTTTTAACCCCGTTAAGCCCACGTGTTGGATCCGTCCGCTGAATCGATTTCCCTCGTGGTCGATAAGCACCCGCTCGCCTGCAATGCACTTTGCAAGCTTCTCATGCAGTTCTGCCATTGTAACGTTAACTACACTCATTATCGCCTCCTGCGCTTTGCTCTCATGTTAGTTAGCCAATGTATAACGACTTTATTTTAGACGATAAGTTCGGCTAACTCCTCACTGACAATATGAGGCATGCTAACCTTAATCCACTTATTTATGTTCGAGGCAGCATATGGCGCAGCGCTCAACGAAGTCTGCCTTTTCGCCATGGGAAGTCGTGGCACTTGAGTTATTTAAAACACCAGAGCAAACCCAAGCTAGCCAGTGGCGGCGTAGTTGGCGGACGGCGACTACATGGATCGTCGGTAAAGAGGCCTCTGAACGACAAGCAAAGCAAGAAAGCGAGTTGCGTAAACTGCCCGAAGTCGCGCTTTCACATTGGGTACCTCCCATTGATTGGGCGCCAGCGTCTCATGCCTTTGGTAAAGTAACGGAAGACAATACGGATGCACCGCTCGTGCTGTTTATCTCTCCACCTCATGGTGGCCATGGGGCAGTGGTTAGTCGCTGGGCGCAGCAGCAAGGCGTTAATTGCATACCGCCACCAACGCTTAAAGAGCTTACGGAGGGTTGCCTAGAATGGGTAGAACACTGTAGCCATCAGCGTCAATGGGCAATCCCTACCTTGGAAAGGCATTTTTTACGTCACACGCAAGGTTTGCAAGGCGTACGCGAATTGTTGGAGCGAGCCTTAAGTGGCCGGCTAGGACAGGGTGTGATTGGTTGTGATAGCTGGACGTATGCTTATCTTCAGCATGCGGTGGGCCTAGAGGGTGTCCCGGTCGTTACCTTACAGGCGCTAGAGGGAGAACAGCTTGCGTACTATTTTGCTCAGTTGGCGGATAGTAGCGTCTATCCTACGGTGTACAGTTCTCGAACGGGGCAGTCAATTCTTGCTGACGCTAGTAACGACACTGCTGATAGTGAGCGCTCTTATAAAGAGCTGCAGCGTCTAGCAGCTCACTGCCGAGGGCATTTAGGTATTGCGTGGCACTACTGGCGAGAGCGGCTGCGTGAGCCGGCTGACAATGGCGATAAAGGCCGTCCGCGCCAGCGGTCTCAAGAGAAGTCTCAAGGAAAATCTCAAGGAAAATCTCAAGGAAAATCTCAAGGAAAATCTCAAGGAAAATCAAAAGAGCTATGGCTACTAGACGCCTTGGCAGAAGCAGAACTGGCTTTAGATACGGGGGATGTGCCAACGCTGTTACTGCATGCGCTGCTAATTCATGGGGGGCTAGAGGATCAAGCGTTACAGTATGTACTGCCATTTTCAAATCATGAAGCGCTAAACGCACGGTTAGCACTCGCTCGTCAGGGAATTCTTAATTGCCACCAAGGGCGCTGGCAAGTCGACCCATTAAGCTACTCGGGCGTGCGGCAACTGCTGGAATCGCGACGCTACCTGGTTGACCCGCTTTAGGAGATTATATGGACGATCAAAAGCAGTATGCCAGGCTGTTTAATGAGTTTGATAGTCAAACACTGGTGATATTAGGGGTCATTCTAGCCAGTACGGTGCTGTTGATTATTGCTAGCCAGCGAGGATTGAGCTGGTTGGCTAATCGCTTACATGGTCAAGTGCGTTTTAGAGTGTTTGCGCTGGTGCCCTTAACACGGTTACTGATTTTAATTACCGCGCTGGCGATTGCTGTACCTATCGTTATTGAGCCTTCACTGCGTAATATGGTGACGCTGCTAGGTGCCCTTGGCCTAGCGATAGGCTTTGCCCTAAAAGATTACGTCAGCAGCCTGATTGCAGGGGTAGTATCCGCTGTTGAGCTGCCCTATCGGCCTGGAGATTGGGTTAAAATTGAGGATACTTACGGTGAAGTTAAGCACGTTGGGATGCGCACCGTAGAAATCTTAACCCCCGATGATGATTTGGTAGCGGTACCGCATCTTAAACTCTGGGATTCAGCCATTTATAACGCTAACAATGGCGGCACTAGCCTTCAGTGCGTGGCAAGTTTTTACCTTCATCCTGAGCACGAGGCTGGCTGGGTGCGCACAGCGCTTCGAGACGTCGCGTTAACGAGTGCTTACCTTAAGTTTGATAAGCCGATTATTGTCGTGGCAGAGGAGAAACCCTGGGGCACGCATTACCGTATTCGCGCTTTTCCGGTAGATCCACGGCAGCAGTTTTTGTTTATCACTGATTTGACCGTGCGCGGTAAACAGGTGCTAAGTGCAGCGGGCGTTACCCCCGCGTTGCTACCGCCTGATGCAGCCTTGGATTCACGCGAGGCTGCCCATCAGTGACCCTATAAGGCCGTCGGCAGAGATGCCGACGACCACAAGGCGTATGCGCTAACCGAATGACGGTTTAAGACGTTTCTTCTGGTAGCTCGGCACTGTGGAAAACATTTTGAACATCGTCGAGCTCTTCAAGCATGCCCAGCAGTTTCTCAAACATCACCACATCGTCGCCTTCGATGGGGGTAGGGGTTTGAGGTAAGAACTGTATTTCATCAACGTCGAAATCGATCTCACCGAAAGTATCGATCAGCGCTTGTTTGGCTTTTGCGTAATCGGTGTGCGGAGCAAAGACCGTAATGCGCTCCTCCTCCTGTTCAATGTCAGTAACGTCAACATCGGCTTCCATGAGTGCTTCCAACACGGCTTCTTCATCGCTACCCGCAAACGAGAAAATCGCGCAGTGATCAAACATGTGACTAACGGTACCGGGGGTGCCAATTTTGCTTTTGGTTTTAGTAAAGCAGCCACGCACATCGCCAAAGGTGCGGTTGGGGTTATCGGTTAAGCAATCGACGATCACCATGACGTTACCCGGGCCAAAGCCTTCATAGCGTGCTGGCGAAAAGTCTTCGCCGCCTGCGCCGCTCGCTTTATCCAAGGCTTTGTCAATAACGTGAGACGGCACTTGGTCCTTCTTAGCCCGTTCCATCAAACCGCGTAGCGCAAGATTGCCGTTCGGGTCGGTGCCGCCCGCTTTGGCGCAAACGTAGATTTCACGCCCATACTTGCTGTAAACCTTGGTTTTCGCAGCGGCCGTTTTGGCCATGGATTCCTTACGGTTTTGAAACGCCCTACCCATATTGAAGTCCTTTATTAGCCATGAACCGCCTGCAGGGCAGGCGTCATCGTTTTCAAAAAGGGGAAAATTTTACCCAACAGCGTACCATGCTAACAGCGTTATTTAAGGGGATAGATTTATTCACGAGATACCTGCGTTGCTGGCGTATACTCATTTAATTTAATATTGCCGCTTTTCAAGGAGAGAGGAATGCCGCTGTCACTTTGGCTATCGCTGGCTGCTATTTGTGCCATGGGGGCAATGTCACCAGGCCCTAGCCTGGCACTGGTACTGCGCCATACGCTAGGGGGTGGTCGCTTGCCCGGCATGACGGCTGCGGTTTTTCATGCGCTGGGCGTTGGGGTTTATGCGTTGCTCACCGTATGGGGCTTAGCTGCGCTCATAGTGCGCTATCCAGCGTTATTTCAACTAGTGACATGGTGTGGCGCGGCCTATTTAGCGTGGTTAGGAATAAAGGCACTACGAGCGGGCAGAAGCGGTGCGCTATCTCCCGGTGCGGCAGTGACGACGCCACGCCAAGCCGCCAAAGAAGCAGTGTTGGTGGCGCTAGGCAATCCCAAGTTGATCATCTTTTTTGTAGCTCTATTAAGTCAGTTCGTAACGCCCGAGATGAGTCTACTTGCTAAAGCCATTATCGTCGCCACGGCGATTATTATTGATGGAGGATGGTACGTTTTAGTGGCGGTAGGGCTTTCGCATTCTCGCGTATTGCCCTGGCTTCAGCACCATGCCCATTGGATTAACCGAATCACTGGTGTACTGCTTATTGCACTGGCGCTGCGCGTTGTGATTGGCCCTATTAGTTGATAAGCCGTACTGGCGTAACGGCTGGTGCCGTGGCATGGTAAAGCCTATGCTGTTGGAGTCATTTAGGGGGCCTTGTGATGATGATTTATGAGCAGGATTGTTACACCCATCAAGGCAAGCCGTTTAACTTGCGGGTGCTGCGCGGGCAGGTATTGTTGGTCGTAAATGTGGCGAGTAAGTGCGGTTTTACCCCGCAGTTAAAAGAGCTGGAAAGCCTCTACCAACGTTACCGAGATCGCGGGTTTACGGTGCTTGGTTTTCCTTGTAATCAGTTTGGTAAACAGTCACCGGAGAGTGCTGAGGCCTTTTGTCTTTTCGGCGAGCAGCAGTTTGGTGTCAGCTTTCCACTGCTGGAAAAAGTGTCGGTGAATGGTCCAAACGCCCACCCGCTGTTTGTGGTGTTAAAGCAAGAAGCGCCAGGGGTGTTGGGCACCAAGGCGATCAAGTGGAATTTTACCAAGTTTTTAGTAGGGCGTGATGGCAGGGTGATTGCACGGTTTGCCCCCAACGACCATGGGCTGTCGCTGCGCCTTGCGCTGGAGGCCGCACTTGATAAGGAGTGATGGGCAAAGAGTAAAGAGAAATGGATAAAGCGTGATAGAGAGAGCGCAGTGGATAAGAATAAGGCGTTCTGTCAAAGCTCGCCGCGGGTAACCATTAGCCGCTGCATCAACTCCACCCAGCGATGGCGAACCATCATCGTGGTTAATCCTGAAAACAGCGCCCAACTTTTACGCCGCCAGCCTTTCAGGCGCAGGTTATGGCTCACCAACTGCTTCATCAATTTATAGTCATCGAACTTTCGCCATTCACTGGCGATGGACAGCTGGTGTCTCGCCATCACTGGAGCAAGCTCTAAACGGAACATCCACTCCAGTTCCTTCAGTGACATGTCATGCTGTTCAATTATCTCAATCATATGGGCGTAGTCGCGCTCACTTGGCTCACG
The DNA here is from genome assembly GCF_003989795.1 of Vreelandella andesensis. Classification (GTDB taxonomy): domain Bacteria; phylum Pseudomonadota; class Gammaproteobacteria; order Pseudomonadales; family Halomonadaceae; genus Vreelandella; species Vreelandella andesensis. The sequence goes on along the minus strand of NZ_RZHG01000022.1, from coordinate 78,751 downwards.
GTCAAGCCACAACGGTGCAAGAGCAAGCCATAGGTCGCCACGTTCATCGACTAGCTGCTGTGCGTTCATCAGGGTCTCGTCGGTAAGGAGTGGTCAGGTCGCTATCCTGCCGTGAATGGCGAAGAAGCTCAAGAGCGGACAGCGCGCGCCTAGACCGCTAGAATACACCCCACACGGTAATGGCACTGCCATGCTGGAAGCGACATCAATCTGATAAAGGGGTCCAATGTGATCATTAAACCAAAAGTGCGTGGCTTTATCTGCACCACCACACATCCTAAAGGCTGCGAGCAAAACGTTCTGGAACAGATCGAGGCAACCCGCGCGCGTGGCTTAGATAAAAGCCAAGGCCCTAAAAAGGTGCTGGTAATTGGTGCTTCCAGTGGCTACGGCTTAGCAGCGCGTATTACGGCTGCTTTTGGTTATGGCGCCGATACCCTAGGTGTCTTCTTTGAAAAGCCTAGCAGTGAGAAAAAAACCGGCACTGCTGGCTGGTATAACAGTGCAGCGTTTGACAAGTTTGCCAAGCAAGAAGGCCTATACAGCAAATCAATCAACGGCGATGCGTTCTCTAACGAAGCACGGGAAAAAGCCATTGAGTTGATTAAGCAGGACATGGGCGACATTGATCTAGTGGTCTACTCTCTGGCGTCGCCAGTGCGTAAGTTGCCAGATACTGGCGAAGTGAAGCGCTCTAGCCTGAAGCCGATTGGCGAAACCTACCGCGCTACCGCCATTGACACCAATAAAGATGCCATCATCGAGGCGCAAGTCGAGCCTGCCACCCAGCAAGAGATCGACGATACCATCACCGTGATGGGCGGCGAGGACTGGGAGCTATGGATGAGCGCCCTGGATGAAGCGGGCGTGCTAGCGAAAGGCGCGCGTAGCGTGGCGTTTAGCTACATCGGTACTGAAATCACCTGGCCGATTTACTGGCACGGTGCGCTCGGTAAAGCCAAGGAAGACCTTGACCGTGCCGCCGCTGCGATTGATGCCAAACTGAAAGAGACAGGCGGCGGTGCCAACGTTGCCGTTCTCAAGTCGGTGGTCACCCAGGCCAGCGCCGCGATTCCCGTGATGCCGCTGTATATCGCCATGGTCTACCGCATCATGAAAGAGCAGGGCCTCCACGAAGGTACGATTGACCAATTAAACCGCTTGTTTGGCGAGCGCCTTTACTCTGGTCAACATGACGACATGGTCACCGATGACAAAGGCCGCCTACGTCTTGATGACTGGGAGCTGCGTGACGACGTACAAAAAGCCTGCCAAGACCTGTGGCCAGCCGTCACAACAGAGAATCTTTTTGAAATAACCGACTATGCTGGTTACAAGCATGAATTCTTGAAGCTGTTTGGCTTCGAGCGTGAAGACGTAGATTACGAAGCAGATGTGAACCCTGATGTTCACTTTGATGTCGTGACGCTATAGCGATAAGCGCGATGAGGAATGTTAATCGTCACGCTTTGATCATCTAACCGGAAAGCGAGAGGTGTTGTATGGATACCAAGGAAAGCAAAACCCGGGAAGAAGAAATAGAGCACGTAATGAAAGAACGTATCCCGGAGGACTTTGAAACGTCTCAGCCCCAACGGCAGCCGGAAGCAAAAAAGTCCGCTAATGGACTGCATAAAATGCTCCCTTTAATCATTATCGTGATGGGCATTGTCGTCGCAGGCATTGTCATTCTAGGGCTTGGCAATAGCGGCGGTTAGCAAAGACTCATTCCTCCTTCTGTTGCCGGGCTTTACGCCCGGCACTTTTGTAATTATGCCCCCTATTTTAGTTTTAAGAGCCATAGCACTGCCTTCACTTGCGCAATTGGGTAAGATGGCTTTTTGATTAGCTATTTACCTAAGTTGGCGGCGATTTCTATGCAGCGAAGCAACGTGTCATGTCCTCAAGTACGTTGATGTCATCCGCCAGTGAACGTCGGCGGGTGGCCTTCGTGCTGTTGCCCGGTTTTTCGCTGTTGGCCCATGCGAGCGCTATCGAACCGCTTCAAATGGCCAATCAGCTCAGCGGGCAAATGCTTTACCACACGGTGACACTCAGCTTAACCGATGAGCCGGTGCGCAGTGGCGCGCAACTTTCCTTGCTAGCGCAGCACGTGTTGGGCGCGCCGCTTGGGCCGCTGGATCTGCTGCTGGTGTGTGCGCCTACACCGTTGCCTTATGCGCTACCCGCCAAGCTAAATGAATGGCTGCGTAGTCATCAAGGCAGACGTGTTGCTATGGGCGGTCTTGCGGGAGGCACCGAAGTGCTGGCCCGCTGCGGGCTTTTAGAAGGTTATCGCGCCACGCTGCCCTGGCAGCGATTCGATGCGTTTGCGCAGGCTTATCCTCAGGTCACACTCTCTCAGCAACTGTTTGAAATTGACCGCGACCGGCTAACCTGTGCTGGCGGTACGGCGGCCATGGATATGATGCTCACGCTGATTGGCAAACATCACGGTCAGCGCCTTGCCGAGCAGGTGTCTGAGCAGTTCGTCTGTGATCGCATTCGCTTAGCCGATGAGCGCCAGCACGTGCCGCTGCGTAATCGCCTTGGCCACGCGCCGCAAAGCCTGGTAGATGCCGTTACGTTAATGGAAGCGAATATTGAAGAGCCGCTTTCTACACTAGAGTTGGCTGAGCATCTGGGTATTTCCCGGCGGCAGTTAGAGCGACTGTTCAAAAAGTACCTACAGGCAGTGCCTAGTCGGTACTACCTGGATCTGCGCTTACAAGATGCGCGCAAACAATTAAGAGAGAGCGATCGCCCGGTGGGAGATATTGCGCTGATGACCGGGTTTTCTTCTGGTGCGCACTTCTCTACCGCCTATCGCAATCACTTTGGCATCACACCGCGGGAAGAACGGCTTGGATAAGCGCGGCTTTTCATAATTTACCGTCCCAATACTGAAAGCACGCCGTCTATCGCCCCCCGTATACTGATTCTATCCTTTACTCCATCGGAGGTATCGTCCCATGAGTTACACCCCAAGCCGTCAGGATTTCGATCACTACATGACGCCAAATTACTCGCCGCAGCAGATTATTCCAGTGCGTGGCAAAGGCAGCCGTTTGTGGGATCAACAGGGGCGTGAATATATCGACTTCGCGGGTGGCATTGCGGTGAACTCGCTTGGCCACTGTCACCCAGTACTGGTAAATGCACTGAAAGAGCAGGGCGAAAAGCTCTGGCACCTGTCCAACGTATTCACCAACGAGCCAGCATTGGCACTTGCCAAAACGCTTACTGAACGCACCTTTGCCGATAAGGTATTCCTCTGCTCCTCTGGTGGCGAAGCTAATGAAGCGGCATTAAAACTGGCCCGCCGTTGGGCAGTTGATCACCATGGCGAGCACAAAGATAAAATTATTTCGTTTTATCAGTCTTTCCATGGCCGCACTTTCTTCACCGTGAGCGTGGGTGGCCAGCCTAAGTACTCCCAAGGCTTTGGCCCAGTGCCCGGTGGCATTCTGCATGCCAGCTTCAACGACCTGGAAAGCGTGCGCAAGCTGGTCGGCGACGATACCTGCGCCATTATGGTTGAGCCGATGCAGGGCGAAGGTGGCATTGTTCCCGCGACTCAAGCGTTTCTTCAGGGGCTGCGTGACCTGTGCGATGAACACAATGCGCTGTTGATTTTTGACGAAGTACAAACGGGCGTTGGCCGCAGCGGTGAACTTTACGCTTACAAAAATTTCGGTATCACTCCGGATATTCTCACCAGTGCAAAATCACTGGGTGGCGGCTTCCCAATTGGTGCCACTTTAACCACGGATGCAATTGCAAAATCTTTAGTGATTGGTACCCATGGCTCTACCTATGGGGGCAATGCACTGGCATCGGCGGTAGCGCTCGCGGCGGTGGAGTTTATTGACACGCCAGACGTACTTGCCGGTGTTAAGCATCGCCACGACCTGTTCCGTGAACACCTAGAAACCATTAATCGCAAATACGGCGTGTTTAAAGAAATTCGCGGCATGGGAATGCTGATGGGCGCGCAAATGTCGGATGCCTTTGAAGGCCGCGCTAAAGACATCCTGCCACTTGCGATCGAAGAGGGCGTGATGGCGCTGATTGCTGGCCCCAACGTGCTTCGCATGGCGCCATCACTCGTCATTCCAGAAGAAGATATTGCTGAAGGTATGGCACGTTTAGAGCGTGCTATTGAGCGGCTAGTTGCCAGCGCATGAATAGGCAAGAAGCCACACAAGAGGGGGCGTTAAGGATGCTGGTAATTCGACCGGTAACAATGGCTGACCTTCCAGCCCTGGAGCAGTTGGCAGAGCACGCGGTGCCACGGCTCACTAATCTGCCCGCCAACCGTGATCGGCTTGAGGAGCGCATTGTGCGCTCCCAGGAAGCGTTTAACAGTGAAATAGAGTTTCCTGGCAACGAGCACTACATGTTTGTGCTAGCGGATGATGACCGCGAAGAAGTGTTAGGCACGGCGACCATTCGCGCCCAGGCAGGCGCTGCTGAAGCCTACTACACCTATCGTCAGGAAACGCTGATTCATGCTTCTCAACAGCTGAATGTGCGACGGGAAGTACAAACCTTAGCGCTTTCTCACGAAGCCTCGGATGCCACGCTGCTTTGCGCGCTGTCGCTTAATCCGCGCTACAAAGGCACCAGTGCGGAAAGCCTGTTACGCCGTGCGCGATTGATGTTTATTGCCCAATATCCCGAGCGCTTTTCACGCCTTCTAGCGGTCGCTTTTCCGGGTTATTTGGATCGCAAAAACGAATCACCTTTTTGGGAGAGCGTTGGTCGTCACTTTTTTGCGCGCAGCTTCCAAGAAATGAATCACATAGCGGGCGTTCGCTCGAAAAGCTTTATTGCGGAAGTGATGCCGCAGTTTCCGCTTTATCTACCGCTTTTAACGCCTCAGGCGCGCGCGGCCATTGGCCGAGAGCACCCCGCCCATGAAGACGCGCTGGCAGAGATGCTGGCAGAAGGCTTTGTGCGTTCTCGCCATGTCGATATTTTCGACGCAGGGCCGATTGTAAAAGCCGAGCGTGAGCGATTGGAAACCTTCCGTCGCGCTGCTTGGCATCCGGTCAGAGTTCGCCCTGAGCGTGCACTGCCCGATGCGGAACCAGCGATGATAGCCAACCAAACTTTAGGTGACTTCCGCTGTATTGTGGCGCGCTATGCGCTTTCGCCTACCGGGCAATTGATGCTTTCACCGCAGCACGCTGAACGGCTAGGTGTTGAAGAGGGGCGCGCGGTGCTGGCAGCGCCGTTAACCCTGCCAAGCGCGGTAGACGCGCTTGATGAAGGAGAGATGTAATGCGCATTCGACCCATTGCCCGCGACGATTTAGATGGGCTCCAGGCGCTTGCACAACAGGCAGGCGTTGGCTTTACCTCACTGCCGGATAACCGTGAGTTTTTGGCCGGCAAAATTGAAGCCGCCGCCCGAGCCTTTGAAGAGCGCACGCCCGCCGACGATCGACTCTACTTCTTTATACTGGAAGATGAGCAGAGTGGAGAACTGGCAGGTTGTTGTGCTATTGAAGGCCAAGTCGGTCGCGAAGTGCCGTTCTATAACTATCGCTTAGGCACGTTGGCGCACTCTTCGGTGCAGTTGGATTTGCACCGCACAATCGACACGCTGTTTTTAAGCTCTGATCACACAGGCGATGCCGAAGTGTGCTCGCTGTTTTTACGCCCTGAATACCGCGGCGAAGCAAACAAACACCTGCGCAATGGTGCGCTTCTTTCCAAAGCCCGCTGGCTGTTCATTGCTCAGTTTCGTGACCGTTTTCCGCAAAAAGTGTTGGCGGAAATGCGCGGTGTGTTTGATGAAAACAACACCAGCCCCTTTTGGGAAAGTTTGGGTAAACACTTCTTTCCCATGGACTTTAACGAGGCCGACCGGTTAACCGGCCTGGGGCAGAAAAGCTTTATCGGTGAGCTAATGCCTAAGTTCCCGATCTACACCACGTTTATGTCAGACGAGGCGCGTGCCTGTATTGGCCAGGTGCACCGCCATACTCGACCAGCCCTTGAAATGCTCAAGAAAGAAGGACTGCGCTGGGAAGGCTATGTCGATATTTTCGATGGTGGCCCCACGGTGGAAGCCTACATTGATGACGTGCGGGCGATTCGTGATTCACGACTCTGCCAAGTGGAGATTTCTCAAAGCGCTCCGGACGAAAGCGTTAGCCGTTGGCTGGCAGCCACCACCGAGATGCTTAACTTCACCGCCAGTTGGATAGGTCGCGCGCCCACTCAGGAAAATACCATCGTGCTTAATCAACAAGAAGCCGATCGCCTGGGTGTGACGACAGGTGAACACATTCGTTTGTTGGAAACCTAGCGCTTCAAAACCGTCTTTCAAAATAAACGCACATAACAAGCTCGCACAACAAGCACGCATACGGGAAGGAGATAAACATGCACGCCCAACAGCAGCAACTGATTAACGGCGCCTGGGTAACCGGCGATGCCGACACCTTCACAAAGTACGACCCGGTTGCGGGAACACAGCTTTGGCAAGGTGCTTCGGCCTCAAACGCGCAGGTGGGTGCCGCTATCGATGCCGCGCGTGTGGCTTTCCCTGGCTGGGCGCGCACAACGTTTGCTGAGCGCCAAGCATTGGTTGAGCGTTTTGTGGACGTGCTGACGGCTCGCCGTGAAGACTTAGCGGTCGCGATTGCTTCCGAAACCGGCAAGCCGCTTTGGGAAGCCCGCACTGAAGCCGGCGCGATGGTCGGCAAAGTGGCGCTGTCTATCAAGGCCTACCATGAGCGTACTGGCGAGCGAGAAAAAGAAGTGGGGAGTGCGAAAGCCGTACTGCGCCATCGCCCCCACGGCGTCATGGTGGTATTTGGCCCCTACAACTTCCCCGGTCATCTGCCCAATGGCCATATGGTGCCAGCCTTGCTTGCAGGCAATACGGTGGTATTTAAACCCAGCGACCAAACCCCGTTGACTGCCGACTTAACCTTGCAATGCTGGGTAGAAGCAGGGCTGCCTGCCGGGGTGATTAACTTAGTACAGGGCGGTGTGGCTGTAGGGCAAGCCTTGGCAGCGCACCCAGGTATCGATGGCCTGCTGTTTACCGGCAGCGCTAAAGTCGGTGGCATGTTGCAGCAGCAGTTCGCTGGGCAGTTGGATAAAATTCTGGCCTTAGAACTGGGCGGCAATAACCCGTTAGTAGTAAAAGATGTTGATGATGAGCGCGCTGCTGTACTGAACATTCTACAGTCGGCGTTTTTATCCGGTGGCCAGCGCTGCACCTGTGCCCGCCGCTTGATGGTGCCGCAGGGTGAGGTGGGTGATCGCTTAATCGACGCGCTTTCTGACGCTATCGCTAAACTACACGTTGCCGGACAGTTTGAAGAAGCACCTGCAGCACCGTTCTACGGTGGCTTGGTCAGCGTGGCTGCTGCTGACGGCCTGCTTAAGGCGCAAGACGAGCTGGAAGCCATGGGTGGCACGGTGATTAACCGCATGCAGCGCCTTAAAGAAAATACCAGCCTGTTAAGCCCCGCGCTGATTGATGTCACAGGGCTAGAGGTACCCGACGAGGAGCATTTTGGCCCGTTGCTGAAAGTTCATCGTTACAGCGATTGGGATGAGGCGCTCGCGCTGGCAAACGATACACGCTATGGCTTGTCTGCAGGGCTCATCGGTGGCGATAAAGCAGACTGGGACGACTTCCTGCTGCGTATTCGCGCGGGCATTGTGAACTGGAACCGCCAAACCACGGGTGCTTCTGGCGACGCACCTTTTGGCGGCGTTGGCGACAGCGGTAACCATCGTCCAAGCGCTTATTATGCCGCTGACTATTGTGCTTATCCGGTGGCCTCTATGGAAGCTGACACCTTAGAGATGCCGGAAACGCTGCCACCGGGAGTTAACTTATGAGCAACGTTTCAAGCAGCAGCGTAAGAGAAGTTAACTTTGATGGACTGGTAGGGCCAACTCACAACTACTCAGGGCTGGCCCACGGCAACGTGGCGTCTATGAGCCATGGTGGGCTAGTATCCAACCCTAAAGAGGGCGCACTGCAAGGGCTTCTGAAAATGAAGTCACTGATGGATGCGGGCTACGCTCAGGGTGTGCTGCCGCCCCAGCAGCGCCCCGATGTAGGGGCATTACGGGGTTTGGGCTTCAGCGGCAGCAACAGCGAGGTGCTAGCCCGCGCTGCCAAAGAGGCTCCTCAGCTGTTACGGGCGGTCTGCTCGGCTTCCAGCATGTGGACGGCCAACGCAGGCACCGTTACTCCCAGTGTTGATGCGTCTGATCGCCGAGTGCACTTCACACCGGCGAACTTGCAATCTAGTTTTCACCGCTACCTAGAGCCGCAAACCACGGGCCGTGTGCTGCAGGCTATTTTCCATGATGAACAGCACTTCGCGCATCATCCCGTGTTGCCAGCGACACCTGCCTTTTCAGATGAAGGGGCGGCGAATCATACTCGGCTATGCGGCGAACACGGCGAGCCAGGCGTTCACTTATTTGTCTATGGTCGCCAAGCATTTGGTGTTGAGCGTGAGCCAAAACGCTTCCCCGCTCGGCAAACCCTGGAAGCCAGCCAAGCGGTGGCTCGCCAGCATGGGCTAACGGAGGCACAAACGGTGTTTGCCCAGCAGCACCCAGACGCCATTGATGCGGGTGTTTTCCACAACGACGTGATTGCCGTGGGTAATGGCCCCGTGCTGCTCTATCACGAAATGGCCTTTTTGGATGAAACGCGCACCTTGGATGAGTTGCGCGCCAAAATGTCTACGCCACTGATTCCGGTGCGAGTTCCGTTAGACGCGGTGAGCATGGAAGATGCGGTAGCATCGTACTTGTTCAACTCCCAGCTACTTTCCAACCCGGACGGCACCATGACGCTGGTAGTGCCCAGCGAATGCCAAGAGCGCGAAGCCGTCTGGCGCACCATCCAGGACTTTATTCTGGCGGGCAATAACCCGGTTGGTGAAGTGGTCGTTAAAGATGTTAAGCAGAGCATGCGCAACGGCGGTGGCCCTGCCTGCCTGCGACTGCGTGTTGCTTTATCGGAAGCTGAACAGGCAGCGTTGACCGGACGCGTGTTAATGAATAATGCGCTTTACGATGACCTGACTGCCTGGGTCAATCGTCACTATCGCGACCGCCTAGCGGCAGAAGACCTCGCTGACCCCCAGCTCGCTAAAGAGGTGCTTGTGGCGCTAGACGAGTTAACCCACGTGCTGAAAATTGGTTCTGTCTATCCGTTTCAGTTGAGTCAATAACGCTGGTGATGTCACCAAAACGCCAAGGAAAATGCCCGAGTGTTATTCGGGGTGCCGTTGGTGGTGATTCGCAAGCGCCGGTGTTGGCGTTGATTTATTGTCGTTGTGAAGATGGCTCATCAACAGAATAATTGAGGCTCAAGGAAAGGAGCAAAACAATGACGTTGAATAAAAAGGCCAACACAACCAGACACGCGAAAGGCACAGCAGGTCGCTCACTGTTCATAACGCTGATATTTTTCGCGCTACTGGCCATCGCCGTTATTACCGAAAAGCTACCCATGTGGTTGTTGATAACTTACCTGGTGGTTAGCGCTGTGACATGCCTTGCTTATGCGTCAGATAAATCGGCTGCGCAAAAAAATGGGCAACGAATCTCAGAAAAAACCTTACATGTGTTGTCTTTATTGGCGGGATGGCCCGGGGCGATGGTCGCGCAGCAGTGGCTTCGCCACAAAACCCAAAAACGTCCCTTCAGGCGTGTATTTTGGTTAACGGTGCTGATCAATCTGGCTGCGCTTGCTGGTTGGCTATGGGCATAATTCGCCAATGACTTATTCTCTTAACGTTTATCCCCTACGCTACTAGCAGACTGCTTTTAATACACTGATAAAGGCAATGCGATGAGCCATGCACTAACCGGGCATAACCGCCCACAGCAGGTGATTGACGCGATTCAGCAGGCAAATGCGCCGTTAAATGCGGCGCACCGCCAAGCAAAGTACGCCAAAATGGCCGCGTCTCCCTATCGATTTTTTCGTGGAACCAATCATTTGTATTGGCAAGACGTTTGGCACGATTGGCGCTTTGCGCTATTTGGTGGATGGCCCACTACCCAAACGTGGCTTCAAGGTGATGCGCACGTTTATAACTTTGGTGCTTACGGTCACCACGATGACCAAGTGCGCTACGGCATGGATGACTTCGATGATGCGTTGATAGGTGACTATCAATACGATGTATGGCGGCTGGCGATCAGCGTGGTGTTGGATAGCCGTGAAAACGCAGCGTTAAGTCCCAAAGCAACTGATAAAGCGCTAAAAAAACTGTTAGAGGGGTATATTCACACGCTAATGGGTTATGCCCAAGAAGCTAATGCAAAAGATGCTCATACCAACGAGCTGTCTATTGATGCGGTGACGCTGGATAGCGCTAAAGGGCCCCTCAAGCCTTTCATGGGAAAAGTTGCCGATGAGCAGAATCGCGCGCGCATGCTGGAAAAATGGACGACCCTCGATAGCCAGAAAGGGCGTATGTTCGCAGAGCGCCCTGGTAAGTTGGCCAATTTGCCCGCGGATGTCGCCAGCCAGCTGCGCCGTTTGATTGAGCAAGAGTATCAACAGACGCTGCAGCATCCGATCAAAGAAAATGACCCCAAGCACTTCCGTGTAAAAGATACCGCCCGACGTCTGGATGCGGGAACGGGCTCGTTAGGTGTTGAGCGGTATTATGTGTTGATTGAGGGCGGGGCAGACCATGAACACGATGACGTTATATTAGATATTAAAGAACAGGTAACGCCAGAAGCTTACGGCTTAATGAATAAAGCCCAACAGCAGGCGTGGCGAAAGCTATTTCCTAATGAAGGCATTCGCCATGCGGCGGCATTCCATGCCATTGCAGAACACCCGGATGCCTACCTGGGTTGGCTGACCATGAACAGCAAAGTGTTTTCGGTTCGGGAACGTTCTCCGTTCAAAAAAGACGTGCCTACTCACAAGCTTTCAGGGGGTAAGTCTTACCGCAAGCTAGCGCGCCAGTGGGGAGAGATTCTCGCACGTGAACATCTGCGCGGCGCCCAGGCGCTTCACCGGGGTCGTTCAGCGCCATTTGCCAATGCGGTCTGTCAGCGTTTAAACGGTCGCGAAGAGCAGTTTGTTGATGTGGTGTCGACCCTTGCAATTGCGTATGCCGACTGCGTCACCCAAGACTACCAAGTGTTTGTAGAGCACTTTTTGGCAACAGATTCCGCTTAATTAAAAGGCCTCGCTAATAACGTTCATAGCGTCTGCTGTTTACTGAACAAGAAGCCTCGATCTTCAAAAGAATCTTCCCAAACAACGCAGCGGTTTCGTCCGCTGTGTTTTGCTTTATAAAGTGCCTCGTCAGCCAGCCGTAGCAACTTAGTAGGGTCTTGGGTGTGATTGGGGTAAGTCGCTATTCCGCAGGAAAGCGTGATTTGCCGTATCGGTGTACCCCGATAGACAAATGCCCTTTGGGAGATAGTCGTTAGCAGCGCATTAGCCCTGGTTTTGGCAGCAGCTTGAGACGTGGCTGGCAGCAAAGCAACAAACTCCTCACCACCAAAGCGACAGATGACGTCGAGTTCGCGTAGGTGTTGTCGCAGCAACTGCGCGATATCCACCAAGATGGCATCTCCGGCACCATGGCCAAAATCGTCGTTGATCTGTTTGAAATAGTCTATATCCAGCATAAGCACCGAGAGGTGGCTGGTTTGTTGTAGTGCTTGTTGACATAGATGCGCAAATGCTAAGTCGAAGTGGCGACGATTATGCAGGCCCGTTAATGGATCTTTGCGTGATAAGCCATCTAACTCCTGAACGAGGCGGTCAAGATCGGCCGTACGGGACGCCACCTGTTGTTCTAGCGTTTCATTTGCTAAAGCAAGCTGTTGTTGCGTGTGGCGATAGTGCCACAGAAAAATAGCAGCGTTCGCGACCGCGAACGCTAATGTGCCGTAGCTCAAGGGCACGCTGCGCCAAGTGACAAAGCCATGGGCAACGATCATATCGGCCAGCAATAACGGTGCATAAAAAGTAAAACTCACCACCAGAAGCCGCTGTTCAAGTGTTAACCGTTGGAAGCGCATTAGCGCCAGCACCAGCATCATGGGAAGTGTGAGGGCTAGCATTACGTCAAAGATGGGAAACGTGAGTGAAAGGCTAATCACACTAAGTTGTACCAAACTCATGGCGGAAACGAGGTATAACAGGTGGATAACCCACAGCCCTGTTATCCAGCGCTTGGCCGTGCCTTCCAGCCAGTCGCTAAGCAATAAACCCAATGCCACCGGCAGGGTATAGTAGCTTCCAGCGCGCAACATATCCCAACCCAGGGCGCCATCGGCAATTAGCTGGCGAGCTGGGGTTTCAGCAAGCAACATCAGCCCTGAAGCATAGGCGAATAGTGCAATGGCACCGAAGCCTTGGCGCTGTGGCCCTATCAATACGAAAATGGTCGCTAGAATCGCGAGCACCAATACTAATGCACTCACACCGAGATCTTGGGCGGAGTCGTGAATCACTTGCTTCAGTACGTCAATTCGCTCCATCACCTGTACTTGGCCCCATAGGCCGATACTGGTGTAGTACGAATAGAGCCGAAAGGTAAGTTGCTGCCCGGCGGCATCGCTGGGTAAGTCAATCATATGCCAGGGCCAGCCTGCAAACTCTCCTTTGCCGTGATCATCAAACTCGCCGTATTGATAGATAAGTTCGTCGCCCAGATAAACCTGCCCGATAAGATTCATGCTGGTGATAAACAGAACAGGATCATTCCACTCACCGGCGGGCAGCGTTGTGCGTAACCAGAGATGCTCGTGCCCCTGGCGGCCAGGCGGATTGGAGGGGGAGTCGATGGTTTGCCACTCTGCTGTGCTGTTTTGCAACCATATTGGATGGCTATTGGCGTCCTGGGGAGAATCCCCCCAGCGGAACTCCCAGCTTTGCAGGGGTTGTGACGGGGAAGCTGCGACAGCAACACTTGCAAGCATCACTAGCGTGGCCATTGTAAGAAGCAGCAGAGTGAAATGGCGAATGGCAAGCTTTCGAGGCAGCATGGTGGACGTATTAACCTCCAGTTTACAATCCTTCTGCCGATAAATGCTTCAATCAAAGCCTGCTAGTTGATTGAGGCGCATATGATGCAAACACTAATGTAGCTCAAAATCTTAACTTAAAATAAGTTAAGACGATGATAGCTTCTTCAACGTTAAAAAACATTACGCAGAAAGGAGGGGAGGCGGGAAAAGAGGGTAAAAAGGCTGGACCTCTCTTGGCCCAGCATTGGTAGGTTTTGCGAGGCTTAAAGAAATTGCATTTTTCGCTGTATTACTGAAATAGTACGTTTTAAGTGATTTTTTAAGTAGCTGTCGCACCACCGACGATGCCGCTGCGGAAGCCGCTGTCACTGCTGTTGCGGTTTTTTAGATGATTAGCAACGGTGTCCTCGGGCGATCCCGCCATTTCACGGAACATTCCCATGGAGCCAAGCAGGGCAGAAGACTCATAGGGTACGAACACTCGCTCACCATTTTTCGCCATGTTGGGCAGCCCTTTGATGTAGCTTTGGCCGAGTAAATAGCCCACCACCGTGCGCTTATTCTCTTCGCTGTCGCCGATAGCGCTGAGCACGAGTTTGATGGATTCCTGCTCACCTTGGGCGCGTAAAATCGCCGACTCTTTATCACCCTGGGCGTTAAGAATGGCCGACTCACGCTGCCCTTGAGCCATTGCAATGGCCGCGGATTTTTCACCTTCTGCTTCTGTCACCGTCGCACGGCGTTTACGTTCAGCGGCCATTTGCAGGCGCATCGCCGTCTCTACTTCTTCCGGCATGGCGATATCCTGCACTTCTACCCGAGATATTTTGACCCCCCACTTAGACGCCGGCTCCTCCATCGCTGCTTGAATCTCGTTGTTTACCTCGGCGCGAGATTCAAACAATTTATCTAGTTCCATCTTGCCCACGACCGAGCGCAACGTTGTTTTTGCCAGCACCTCTACGGCTTGGCTCATGTTTTCTACTTCATAGACCGCTCGCTTGGGGTCAATAATCTGGTAGTAAAGTGCGCCGTTGATTCTCACGGTGACGTTATCCGTGGTGACGACTGGCTGGCCAGGAAAGTCCATGACTGTTTCACGGCGGTCAATACGCGTTTCATCGCTGGTAATTGCTGTGTAGTCTTCGCCCATTTTGCGGTAACGCAGCATAGTGATCGCGCGTGGCTGCTCAATAAACGGAACAATGATATTGATGCCGCTTTCGAGCACACGATGAAACGAACCAAGACGCTCAATCACCATCACTTCTGACTGGCGAACAATAACCAATCCTTTCGAAATGATGAGCACGCCAATGACGACAATAATCAGGCTGATGAGCAGCCCTGGGCTAATTGATAAATCCATGAGGTTGTTCATGCTTATGGCTCCTTGCGTTGGGAAATTGCATCCTGGGGAATTGCATCTGATGAAGGTGTCAGCGTCACTAAGGCGGTCGTGCCTTCAAAGCGTTTAAAGACCACTTGGGTGCCTTGCGGCAGTTCAGTCTCTCCGCTCTCGATAACACGCAACCGGTAGAAATCACCGTTTATTTTAATGCCGGTTGCGTTGTCAAAATCGCGTAGCAGCGTTTGGTAGTGGTTGCCTTTTTCAACGCCCGTGCCGGTCGTGCCATAGGCAACGCCTCTTGGAGAAAAGCGCGGACGAATGACGACGACGCCCAAAGGCACTAAGATACCCGCGAAAATCCCCATGCTGAGCAGCTGCCAAGGCAGCGATAATCCCAGTGCCGTCACCGTAGCGGTAAGCGCCGCAGCAACTCCCAGCGCAAGCAGTAACATTGCACCGGACGTCAGTTCTGCGAGGCTTAACAACAGGGCAATCACCAGCCAAGTATAAGCAGGGTTCCAGTCCATAGGTGTCCCCATGTATAGAAAAAGATAAGAACAAATTGTGATTACTGTTACCAGTGTGCCATAACCTGATGCAGGTAGTATTCGCTGAATGTTGTTGAACGTTTTTGGTGAAGAAGGCTTCTCGTGTCAGGGGAATTATCCCGCTCGTCTAATGAAGCATATTGCTAAGGAGAGTCGCGTGTCGGGTGTGATTTACTGGTTGGATATGGCGGGGGTCATCGTCTTTGCTTTGTCAGGTGTGATTTTAGCCTGTCGTTCGCGAATGGACCCCTTCGGTATGCTGGTGCTGGCAGCGGTGACTGGTATTGGCGGCGGCACGCTCAGGGATTTGGTGCTTGGCGTTCGCCCAGTGTTCTGGGTGACAGATCCGACCTACTTGTGGGTGATATTAGCTACGGTGGGCGTATCGCTGGTGGGGTTTCACTATATTCATCGTCTTTCTCGTGGGTTTTTACCCGTTGCGGATGCATTTGGGCTGGCGCTATTTACCGTCATCGGGACACATAAAGCACTGCTGCTGGGTGCATCAGGCGTTGTGGCGGTGTTAATGGGCATGATGACAGGCGTGGCTGGTGGCATGATTCGTGATGTGCTGGCCCAGCGGGTACCCATGGTGCTTCGTGAAGAGATCTACGCAACGGCAGCCCTGGCGGGTGGCATTGTGTATGTGGCGTTCGATGCATTAAATGCGCCATTAACCGTGGCGATTGCAGCCTCATTAATAGTGACACTTGGATTGCGCCTAGCGGCGATTCACTGGCGCTTAGCGCTACCTGTATTTGCCTGGGTCACCCTACCACCGAAAACGCATAATGAAACTGCAGCAACGCTGTCAACGCCTCAGAAAGCTAAAGAGCGGGTGCGCATGATCCGACGAGAGCGTAAAAAACACTAGCCGAGCAGCCTTCCTTCTGCGTGGTTGCGAAAGGAAGGTGTTTCCGCCTCTTCTTTTTTTATTGCTTCTTTTTCAAAACGCATTTGCTGCTCGCCAGCGATCGAACCAACGCCTTGGTTGCAATACCTTTAATGTGGGTTCGCTGTTGATCAACTCTACCCCTATCCCCAGTGCGCCAAGGTGGGCGTAGAGCGCACCATTGGCACTTTTGTCAGCCAGGGTGACATCGGAAAGTAGCAAGAGCGGTCCGCCGGTAAGTGTTAGATCGTGTAATTGGATGCGTTCGCCATTGATCTGAAGCTGAGCGCTACCGTTAATGTCACGCACGTTTAATAACCGCCCCAACCACTCGCTTTGTCTGGCGCGGTCTAAGAAGAGCCGGGCCAAAAGCCCGGTGTCGCGCATGCCAAGACGTAGCTGGCTGGTTAAACGAATAGGGTCATCCCACTCAAGCTGTGCTTCTTCCATGGTGAGCTGCACCCACCAGCCAGCGTCTTGTGCGCCTGCTGAGCTTTGCCGAAAGACGTTCTCCAACCGGAGGAATGAGTCATTAGCGTTGAAGCGTCGCGTTTCTAAGTCTCCCTCGGTGAGTTGCAAATGCAATTCCACATCGCCTTTTAGCTGCTGGTCAAGCAGCGCTAGCTCGGCACCAAACGCGCGCAGCGTCAGGTTGCCCTGGGCAGTTAGCCCCTCCAGCAGCCACTCGCTGGTTAAGCTAGCCTGGCCGCCGAGCAAGGTAACTCCCGCATCTTCAGGTAGGTAGCGGTTATAGCGGGTGAAGTCTGGCACTTCTGTAATGGGCAGCGCGATGCGAGTAGTGAAGTAAGTTGGCTCTGGTGACGCTAGCACGTCACTAAAACGTTCGGTTTCGGTGGTGAGGGCAAAGTGGCGGCCTTGCAGGTGGGGGCGATCATCGTCCAGGCGCATAAGCGCAAAGTGTGGTATGCCTAGCGAAAGCTGGGCCTGCTCAGCGGTGTCGAGTTGGGCCGTTAGTTCGCCGCGCCCGGTAGCGATATAATCTAAAAACGCGACCTCAAGCTGGTTGGCATTCACTCTAAGGCGGGTGGGGGCCAATAAGCGGTCATCCTGAAAAGCGCCTTGAGCGAAGAGCTGGCCGTTACCCGCAATTGCCAAGCCATGGGCGTCGGGTAAAAAGGTATTTAAGAACCCTAGTCGTTGTACGCTACCCTCCAGAGCAAACTCCCCACTGATCTGGTTATCACTACTTTCATCACCACTACCGTCGCTGCGCTGAAAGCGGCCTTCATTGAGTACTAGGATGCTTTCTAATTGTTCGCTGGTGGACTGCGTATCCGCAACTTGCCAGCGCAGACGTGAACCGCTGATATCAAGCGTTGTGCCGTCAAGAGCTGCTCGGCGAATGGCTAAGCTAAGCTGTGCGTCGCTTTCCAGTACACCCTGCTGTTCAGAGTGTTGCCAGCGGGTGGCTAATTGCTTTCCTTCTAAATAGATCTCTCCGCGCATTTGCTCGGTGGTGAAATCGATTTGCCCATTGCTGGTAGCTTGGCCACTAAGCAGTTGCAATGGGGCAGGGTTGGGTAAGGCGGCGGTGAGATAAGTTTGCAGCACGCTAATGTCGGGTAAACGAGCAGACTGCCAGGACAGTCGGGCCGTGGCGTTTTCTTTTGCCAGCGCTGGTTTCAGTGGGCTAAGCGCATTAAGCGTGATGACAGCGTCTGCCATTAACGTTCGCTGGTGATGGCTAAGGGTGGCGTTAGTGAAGGCGAGCGTTGCGTCTATCGTCTCTTCAGTCGACAGTTGTGCGGCCAGTGAGCCACTCCCTTGAGCGGAAAAATCAAGTAATTCAGCCGCAAGCGATGGCGCTTGGATCGATAACGATGCGTGATAAGGAGTGGCGTCACGTAGCGTCACGCTCGCCTCAATTTGACCATTGCCTGCAAGCCTGATCCCTTGGCCTTCAAACGTGTGAGCCAGATAGCGATCAAGCATGTCGAGGCGAGTGACCTCGCCCTGTAGTTCAAGTGAGGCGCCGGTGGGAAGGTCTAGTTGGTCTAGGCGCTGATTCGGTATGCTGGTGGCAAGGTGGAGTTGCGTGTTGGTGGCATACGGGTGGCTATCCGCCAGTACCACATTGGTTAGCTGCGTTGAAAAGTTGAGCTCGTCGTCTTCTACTGCTAGGCGTACAGTGCCTTCACCAACGGCGGTGTGGAGCTGAGGCGGTGTGTCAGCAATCAACCAACGCAGGTCGTCAGTGTCTCGGGGTTGCAGGCGCTGTTCGTTGACCGATAAACGTAGTTCAGGGGCGTTTAGGGAGAGCTCGCTGCCACGCTGTAGCTCGCCATTATTCAGATTAAGGTCGCCCGTTAAGTGGCCATAGCCATCCAGTGTCAACCAGGGCAACGCTTCTAAGTAGGGCATAAAGACGTCCCAGGCATCCGCTTGCGCTTCGATGGTCAGTTGTGCAGACAGGGCGTTAAGTAATTCGGACGTGAGTTCTTCGCGAGGAATTTGCGCGGTAGTAACACTCTCTAGGGAGGCATCTGCACGTAATTGGATATTTTGTACTAACGAGGCTTGGTCGCTTAAGCGTATTAGACGACCCTCGCTGATATTGAGTGATACGTTGGGGATGGCTAACGCGGCTCGACTTAACTGGGTATTTGCCATCTGAAGTTGGCCTTGTGCCTCGAGCGCAATGTCTCCGACAGTCACGCGGCGAAGACCGTTCGCATCGAGTGACTGTATGTGTAGTTCGCCGCGTAGCAGCGCCATTAACGATAGCGAAAGTGTTGCACGCCGGGCTTCAACGGATACTGGCAGAGCGTCGTCTTCCCGGGCCAAGTAAAGATTCTCTACTTCCCAGCGACCTGGGTGCAGGCTGTTGGCATTGGACCAGCGCACGTCGACGCCTTCGATCTGCGATAGTCGTTTGGGTAGCCATTGGCTATTCAGTAGCCAAGCGCTGCCAAATACCCATACCAACGCTGCCATCAAAGCACTCAACAGGGTGATTATCAGGGCTCGGGATAGACGTTTTGACTTGAGGTTCTCGTTCGGCATACGGGCTTCCTTGCTGATGACTCCTGTCGGCACGTGTTTTATGGCATTATGCGCGTCGTGGGGCCGTAATGGGTTTTCGATTTCAACGCTAGGCAGGCAGCAAAGCCATGTTTAAGGATTTTTACGCGCAGCGCGGAGAGTATGTTGTGATCTCTGCTGAGCAGGCCAGTCGTTTCGCCAAGGGCGTGGCCGGCGATTACAACCCGATCCACAATCCAGATGCGCGCCGTTTTTGCGTACCTGGTGATCTGCTATTTACGCTAGTACTGGTAAAGTTTGGGTTGTCGCGACAAATGGAATTTCGCTTCACCAATATGGTGGGAGCTGATACACCTCTCAAGTTTAGTGAAGAAGAGAATGGTGATCTACATGTCTGCGACGAAGGGGGGAAATGCTACTTGCAGGTGACGCGTGGTGGTGAAGTGACTCACGATGAAACGGCAGTCGAAGGCTTTGCCCGTTGCTATGTGGCGTTTTCAGGTAAGAATTTTCCCCACTATTTAAAGCCTTTAATGGAACAGCATGGGGTCATGTTTAATCCCAAGCGACCTCTGGTTATTTACGACAGCATGGGGTTTTCTTTAGAGCGTCTAGACGGTTTTTCGCCGAACTTAGCCCTAACAAGCTCGTCGCTAGAGGTTCAGGGCAAGCGTGCCGATGCTTTGCTGGAATTCTCGATTGAGTCTGCTGGGGAAGCGGTTGGAGTGGGCTCGAAGAAGCTAGTGGTTAGCGGTTTATGTGAATACGATGCGACTGAAATGGCATCGATTGTTGATCAGTTCTATCGCTTAAAGGCGGCGTACGAAGCGGCGTAAACGGCGTATTTGCGTTAGCGTAATGGCATAGTTGCGTTAGCGTAATGGCGGGTGCCATTAACGCTAACGCTAAGGTATTCTCGGGGCCTATCAATTAAAAAACACGCGAAGCGCCTTGGCGCTTTTGCTAGATAAAAGAGGCTTTGCATGAATCGCATCAAAACGCTTACGCTTGCCTGCGCAGCAGCTACAATCGCCGTTTCAGCCGCGAGTGCTCAAGCCAGGGATTTTCGTCTCGGCCTTATCACACCTGCACAGCACCTATGGTCTACTGAGGCGGAAGCCTTTGCACAAACGCTTAATGAGCGCTCTGCTGGCGAACATAGCGTCAGCATTTTCCCAGCTCAGCAGCTTGGCAATGAAGCGCAGATGGTTCAGCAGCTACAAACCGGCGCCCTAGACATGGCTTTTTTGACGATCGCCGAAATCTCTAACCGTATTCCTGATTTTGGCGCACTTTATGCGCCCTATTTGGTGGATGACGTTAATCATGCGGCACGCCTGCTGCGTTCGGATGCCGCTGGGGAGCTGCTCGAATTAATGCCTGCGGAAGTTGGTTTAATTGGCGTAGGTTACGGCATGGTAGGCATGCGCCAAGTGCTAAGCCGCGATCCTATTGAAAGTGCTGACGACCTGCAGGGGCAGCGGTTACGCATTACTCCGTTTGAGCCAATTCGTGATTTTTATACGGCCACAGGTGCAGCCCCAGCGCCGATGCCACTATTAGAAGTGTATGACGCGCTGGCTAACGGCCAGGTCGATGCCATCGATATGGATTTCGACTCTATTTTAATTTTGAAATTTTACGAGCAGGCGGAAAACCTGCTGATTTCTAATCATATGATGTTCCCGATGGTCGGCGTTGTGTCTGGGCGAGTATGGCGCGAGCTGTCTGAAGAAGATCGCGAGCTGATTGATACCGCGATGGCTGAACACCTTGAAAACGTGCTAGTAGGCTTCGAGGAAATGGACGCCGCTCAGGAAGCAGAAATTCGCGCCTTAGATATCAACATCGTTGAAGCGGATGCTGAATTTTTCTCTGATGCCATTGCTGAGTGGGAAAGCATCTGGGCGCCTAAAGCACCTATGTTAGAAACGTTACGCATGGAAGCTGACCGGTTACGTGACGAGTAACATGCTGCAACGATTTTCTTCGGGGCTTGCTCGCTGTGAAGAGATTGCCGCTGCTGCCTTAGCGGCGGCGGTTACCTGTTTAATTCTCACTAATATAGCCTTTCGCGCGTTGGGTAGCCCGCTTTATTGGGTCAGTGAATTGGCTATCTATGCCATGATCTGGATGACATTCCTGATTGCCAGCACGGTGTTTAAGCGCCGTCAGGGAATAGCGGTTACGCTGCTGAGTGATTTGCTGCCGCAAACCGGCCGCAAGCTGATTGGCGTGTGGGTGGATGCCATGGTGTTGTTATTTGCTTTGCTGCTAGCGTGGCTTTGCTGGCGCTGGTATCAGCCCCTTGCGCTTATGCAAGCGGGGTTCGATACCCGTGCTTTTCAGGGGCAAACGTTCAATTTTATTTACGCTGAAAATACGTCCACGCTTGGCGTTAAAAAATTTTGGGCGTGGTTAATTGTGCCGTGGTTTGCACTGTCTCTTAGTCTGCATGGCTGGGTGAATCTTATCCATTCAATTAAAAAATGGCGAACCCCGACGCAAGAACCCTCCGCCAAGACACCACGTTAATCCCGCTTATCATAGTGACGGTACGTTTATGACGATTGCTGTTTTTTTGCTGCTGTTGCTTGGTGCCGTGCCAATCGCCCTAGTGCTGGCATTGACTGCCATGTGGTATATCCAGGCGTCTGGTAATACGGTGTTGTTTGATTCGTACCCGCAGCAGCTGTTTAGTGCCATTGAAAGCTATGGGTTGCTGGCGATTCCGCTATTTATGCTGGCGGGCGAGTTAATGAATGAAGGTGGCTTAACCCGCCGTTTAATCGCACTGGCGCGTATTGCAGTGGGGGGATTTCGTGGTGGCCTTGCCTATATCAATTTAGTCGCCAACATGATGATGGCGGCGATTATTGGTTCGGCGGCCTCGCAAATCGCCATTATGTCCCGGGCAATGGTGCCGGCGATGGAGCAGGAGGGCTACGATAGGTCCTACAGCGCCGCGATTACCGCTGCCGGTGGGTTACTGTCGCCAATTATTCCGCCTTCGATGCTATTTGTATTGTTTGGCGTTATGGCTCAGGTGCCTATCGCAGAAATGTTTATTGCTGGGTTGTTACCGGGACTGCTCCTAGGGGCAAGCTTTTTTATAGTGATTGCTTTGGTAGGCTTCGTGCAGCAATACCCGAAAGGCGAGTGGCCGACTCGCCGTCAGGCACTTCATGACCTGCTTTGGGGGCTGCCTGCCCTGTTCATACCTGTGATTATTATTGGCGGTATTTTGTGGGGCATTGCCACCCCAACCGAGTCGGCTGCGCTGGCGTCTCTTGCGGCATTGCTCATGGGGCGCTTTGTATATGGTGACTTGCGTTTAAGTCAGTTGCCCCAGGTGCTTACTCGCACAGCGATTAATGCAGGATTGGTCATTATGTTGATTGCGGCAGCGGGCGTATTTGGCTGGGTGGTCATTTACGAGCAGCTTCCGCAAATGGCTGCGGGGTGGATTGCGGCGTTGACCAGCGACCCTTTTGTGTTTTTACTGCTGGTGATTGGCGCGCTGCTGTTGGTAGGGATGGTTATTGACGGCATTGCAGCGCTGATCTTGGTGGTGCCGATTTTAATGCCGATTGCCCAAAGCCAGTTCGCTATTAGCCCTTATCAGTTTGGTGTGGTGGTGTGTTTAACCCTGGTGATGGGGTTATTAACTCCTCCCGTAGGGGCTGGATTGTTTATCGCATCTTCGATGACTGGCGCACCGCCGCTGAAAATATTTCGCTCGCTGCTACCTTTTCTACTGGCCACGCTAGTGACCCTTGTGCTTCTCGCCTGGCTGCCGTGGCTAACCAATGGGCTTATTCAGCGGTGATCGGCATGACATCAACCTCTACTTCCAACTGATGTTCTCCACCGCCGTTCATAACGCCTTTTAGCGGCGCGACATCGGCATAATCACGCCCCCAAGCAAGAACGGGATGCTGTTCGCCAGCAATGGTGCCATTGGTGGGGTCAAGGGCTAGCCAACCCCAGTCAGGAATCCACGTGGCTAGCCAAGCATGCGAGGCGTCTGCACCCACTAAGCGTGGCTGGCCGGGAGGCGGCTGAGTTTCCAGGTAGCCGCTGACGTAACGTGCAGCCAGGCCCACCGAACGTAGGGCACCAATGGCTAGGTGGGCAAAGTCCTGGCACACCCCACGGCGGTTAGCCAGCACGTCGCTCAGCGGGGTCGCGAGCGTGGTGAAACTAGGGTCGTACTCGAAGGTATCGTAGATCAGTTGGTTAAGTGCCAGCGCGCCCTCTATGAGTGGGCGGCCGGGTGTAAAACAGTGACGGGCAAACGCAGCTAATTCATCGTTACGGCGGATAAACGGTGAATCTAGACGATACAGCTGCATATCAAAACGGCTATCGCTGTGGAGCTGTTTGGCGACATCTTCCCAAGCAGGAGAAGATGCAGGTAGTGGTGCCAATGGCAGGGTAGTGAGCTCGGTTGTTACCGTCACGTCCAAGGATTGGTGAACGTCTTCCATCGCACAGTAAAGCACACGGTTGCCGAACACATCCCGTCGTTCTGCTTGAACCCGCGGCAGTGGGCTGATGGTTAGCTCAGATGCACTGCACTCCTGATACAGCGTTCTGCGTGGCAGCACCCTTGCTTCACTGTGGCATAGTGTGACGGGAGCGTTGTAGAGGTAGCGCGTGGTGTGCCGCAGAGTGTAATTCATGCGTCAGGCTCCATGCTAACTAATTGGCGCGGCCGCTCGACATGGCTGAAATGGCTTTGGCTGATGGCATCAGAAAGCGCCATCAGCGGTTCAATCAGTTGATCAAGCAGCTGCGCTAGCGCTTGTTGTGCTTCGGGGGTATCGGTAAGGTGATTGAGGCGGTCAATATCGGCTAAATGCAACGCCGCATTGGCCTGAATTAACAGGCGCCGCTCCGCATTACGGTAAGGAGACGAGCTGCCTGGTAGACGGTTCATTTGACGCTCAAGGCGTTGGAGCATGTAGCCCACCGAGCGTGGGTTAGTCTCATCAAAGAGCAGTAAATCCAGAATCGCCTCAGGGTGCAGCTCGCTGCGATAACGCCTGCGGTAAGCGGTAAAATTGTCGGTGGTGGACAGCACTACTTCCCAGAGCGCAAGCCCCGGTGTGTGCGGCGCGTTAAGCGTGAGTTTGAGTAGCGACAGTAGCCCTAAAACGCGATCTAAAAAGCGCCCAATGTCCATAAACCGCCAGCCGTAGTGGTGGGGCATGGTTTCGTTGCACAGGCCAAAAAAGGCGGCAATTTGCGCGGAAAGTCCTTCGCAGGAACGCCTTGCAGCACTAGCGCCAAGGCTTGAATTAAAAGCGCTGACACGCTGGCGAAGTTGATTAATAACGCGCCAGGAATCATCACCTAGATGGTCGCGAACGCTACGAGCGTTTCTCAGTAATTGGTCAAACAGTGCATGCAAAGCCTGGGAGTCAGTATCATCAAACTGAGCGAGCAAGGCGGCACGTTTCTGCACAAAGCCCACAATCCGTAGCTTAGCACCTTCACCATCATTGTTAAGCGTGGTGATATTCAGGGCTATCAGGAGTTCATCGAGTAACTGGTCCGCTATTTCGTCTTGGTCAACTTCCATTAACCGCATCAGCGCTTCACGCAGCAGGCGTGCTCGCGCATCCAAACGTTCACCATAGCGGCCTAGCCAAAACAGGCTTTCCGCTACACGGCTGGGAAGGTCTGTGCCGTCCCGAGTAGCGACTACCGGGCCGCGGGCCTGGCGAAGCTGGCTGACGTGAGGCTGAGGGGCGTTGGCTGTGACCCATACATCTTTCACGATAGGGCTGCTTAGTGACGGAGAGCCGGGTGTTCCCACCCAGGCTAGGCCGCCAGGCATGACATGGTAATCGCTGAGCTGCTGACCTGGGGTTGTGAGGCTGCTCGCTGAACGGTTAATAAAGCAGCGCAGGTTCAGCGTGGTGGGCGTTAAGCGCTGCATCTGGTTATCAAATACCGGCGCTGTGGCCGGTATTGTGGCAGCATCAGCATTAGGTAAGAGCAGCTTTTCGCCAAGTAAATGCTCGCAAAGGGCGGGCAGGTAGTCGGCAAGCTCGGGTGACTCCAAGATACCTACGCCAAGCGCGTTTGAGATCGCCACACCGCCAGTGCGGGCGGCTTGTAGTAAACCAGGCACGCCTAACTGGGAGTCGCCACGCAGTTCAAGCGGGTCACAGTAGGCATCGTCGCAGTGACGCAGCACCACATCCACAGGCTGTAGACCGCCTAACGTACGTAGCCATAGCTGTGAATCCCTAACGACTAAATCTTGTCCCTCGGCAAGGTCGATATTGAGATAGTTAGCAAGATACGCGTGCTCAAAATAGCGCGGACTGCTTGGCCCAGGGGTAAGCAGTACGATGTTTGGGTTGTCGCGGTGTTGATAGGCAAGCGCCGTCAGGGTGCGGTGATAATTGTCGAGAAAGCCTGCCAACCGTTTGAGGGGGGCATTGCGGTACATTTCGGGCAGCGCACGCGCCATTAAAATGCGGTTTTCGAGGGTGAAGCCTGTGCCTGACGGGGCCTGTAAACGGTCACCAATTACGCGCCACTGCCCTTCACTATCTTGAATGACATCCACACCGTGAAAACTGATGGCCGGACGGTCACCGGGCTGTGAGCCGTGGCAGGGTAGCAGTAAATGCGCTGAGGCGATTAACGCCTGTGTCGGCAATAAACCCTTATCAAACAGGCTTCTCGCGCCGTAAATATCATCATAAAGTGCATTCAGTAGGCGACTACGCTGGATCAATCCAAGCTCCAGAGCTTGCCACTGAGCGTGGTCGATGACCCAGGGAAGTGGATCTAATCGCCAGGAGCGCCGGGCGTCATCATGCATATTAAAGATGACGCCATTTTCTGCTAGCAGCCGCTGAATCTCTTCATGCTGTTGAAGGCGACCTTCTGGGCCTAGTGTATCCAGTGACCCTAACAGACTTTCCCAGCCGGGCCGAAGTTTTCCATGACGGTCCATCATGGCATCGAAAATGCCAGGCTTTCTCTCGCCAAGCTGATGGAAATAATCTTCTACAAGCCCGGCAGTGCCGAGTTCAAGAAGCGTGGAAGAAACAGGGGCCGTCATGAGCCTTGTAGTCCTAAGCAAATATGCAGCGAATTATCCTGCAGCTTGTCTTAATAGGAAAGCATTAGCGTGGTCGAACCACTGTAAAATCGCTTGTCCATGTTAGTCGCCAAAGCGCTGGGTTGCCAAAGGGCTGGTCGCCTATGTGGCTTCGCGAATACGCTCAATATGCATGTCCACGCTAAACGCGGTGTTGCATTTCTCGGAGGAGCCTGTGATAGCAGCAGCGCTTCCGGTAGTGGGGGTGGCGGCCAGGGGAATGTGTCCTTCGCCGGCAAACAAGCCCGAGGTGGGATCAAGGCCTATCCAGCCGGCTCCAGGTAAAAAAACCTCTGCCCATGCATGTAGATCAGTGCTGTCAATGTCTTTGTTATTTGGGCTGCCCACGCCTTTTTCATCGGAGGCAAGTTGAATCAAATAGCCGGATACGAAACGAGCGGCCAACCCTAAATGGCGAAAAATCTGCACCAGCAGCCATGCGCTATCGCGGCAGGAGCCTTTGCCCAGTACCAATGTTTCTTCACAGCTCTGCACGCCGGGCTCCATACGTAGCAGGTAGCTGATGTCGTTGTTGAGCCGCTGATTAAGCGCCACCAAAAAATCAACGCTGTTGGTGGGTTCTCTAGGAATCGTTGCTATCCATTCCATTAGCCGCGGGCCAGTCTCAGTAACCTCAAGGTAGAGCCATAGTGCTTTGCTCAACTCCTCCGGGTAAGTAAAAGGCGTTTTTTGGGCGAAATCTTCCAGAAAAAAATCAAATGGATTAATTTCAGTCATCGAAGCAATGAGATTGACCGTGATGATCAGTTCGTCACGTGGTTCTGGAAACACGATGCGCGCATTAAAGTTGCCGAACGGGTCCTGCTGCCAGTTTATAAAGTGATCACTTCCTGAAATAGTCAGTGAGTAGGCATCAATAGGCGTGCGGCAGTAAGGCGCAGGGCGGAGGCGAACCACATGGGGTGACAAATTCACCGGGCGGTCAAAGTGATAAGCAGTTCGGTGATGTAAGGCAACACGAATGGTCATAAGCCACCCTCTAAGGTAAGTCTGTATCAACCGATTTGCCTTCTTTATGACGCCTCGATTAAGAGAGGTAAGTAAAGGCAGTATCGTTGTAGTTGGGTTATTTTGCAGCAGCAAAATTCGTTAAGTCGTTAAAGAAGTAAGAAAAACATAAAACGCACCATTAGTGTTAATTCACCGCACTATTCTGGTGCTTTTTTTACTGTTTTAAGTTTGCTTCTCAAATGCTAAATAAAAGTAACCATTATGTGCAGATGTAGTTGAGATCCGATTAGATAGTTAAGGAAGATACACGTTTAAAGAATTCTTTTAGCGTTGAAAAAGCGAAAAAGGTGGTATGTGTTTTGCGTGCTTATATATGGGTAGAACAGCGTTGTTCGTGCGGTGATAGGCCTGCTCTACGTTATAGGAAGTTGCCGCTTCCACCATTGCGCCAGGAGAGCGCCCATGAGCCAAGTGAATTGGAACAACTATTCGTGCAGTGACTTTTACGATGAGTTGCTAGCGGCCCCAGGCAAGCCACGTGCCTCGGCTGATGAGCTGTGTAATATGTTGGCAAGGTTTAGTGCGGAGGAGTTGGCCGAGCGAAAAACTGCGGCGGAAATTGCCATCCGCACCATGGGGATTACGTTTACTGTGTATTCGGAGGGCGCCGTCATTGACCGAGCATGGCCCTTTGATATTGTGCCGCGAATCATTCCAGCCAGTGAATGGCGTAAAACTGAAGCGGGCTTAAAACAACGCGTCCAAGCGCTAAATCTGTTTATCGATGACCTTTATCATGATCAAAAAGTAATTAAAGACAAAGTGTTGCCTGCTGAAGTGTTAGCTCAATCGGTTAATTTCCGGCCCCAGTGTGTCGGTATTAATCCTCCTCATGGCGTTTGGGCGCATATTTGCGGGTCAGACCTAGTGCGTGGCGGTGATGGTACGCTTTATGTGCTAGAAGATAATTTACGTATTCCCTCTGGGGTTTCGTACATGCTCGAAAACCGTAACGTGACTAAGCGTGTTCTGCCTGAGCTATTTGCGTCGGGCAAAATTCTTCCCGTGGATGATTATGTCGCCAACCTCTACGACATGTTGGCATCAATGTCGCCTCGCCCCGGCGATGACCCACAGGTCGTTGTACTAACACCTGGTATTTACAACTCTGCCTATTTTGAACACGCCTACCTTGCTCAGCAAATGGGCGTTGAGCTAGTGCAGGGTAGTGATTTGCTGGTAGATGACGACGACGTGGTTTACATGCGAACCGTTGAAGGGCTGCGACGCGTTGATGTTATCTATCGCCGTGTAGACGATGAGTTCCTTGACCCTGAAGCGTTTAATCCTAATTCGATGCTTGGTGTGGCAGGGTTAATGCGCGCTTGGCGGGCGGGAAAAGTGGCGCTTGCCAATGCGCCAGGGGCGGGCGTCGCTGACGACAAAATCGTTTATGCCTTTGTGCCTGAGATCATTCGCTACTATCTCGACCAGGAGCCACTGCTACCAAACGTACCCAGCTATTTGTGTATGTTTGAAGAGGATCGCAAATACGTGTTGGAGCACCTGGATGAGTTGGTCGTAAAGCCAGCGAATGAGTCCGGCGGCTATGGCATGCTGATCGGTCCACATTCAACCAAAGAAACCCGTGACGAATTTGCTCGGCTGATTAACGCCAATCCCCGTAACTATATGGCTCAACCTACACTGGCACTTTCCACTACCCCCACGTTGTCGAACGGCTTGCCGCAGCCGCGTCATGTAGACCTTCGTCCGTTTATTCTTTCCGGTCCAGAAACCCATGTGACCACCGGTGGCTTGACTCGAGTCGCCCTGGTAGAAGGCTCACTGGTGGTGAACTCTTCCCAAGGGGGCGGCAGTAAAGATACCTGGATTGTTGAAACCGATGAGAACGCGGCGGCTGCCGCTGAGCAGGAAGGAGTCTAGCGCCATGCTGTCACGCGTAGCTGAAAACCTCTACTGGATGGCGCGTTATATCGAGCGGGCCGAAGACACTGCTCGGCTACTCAGCGTTAATAGCCACCTCATGTTAGATTTGCCGCGTCATTTGCCCCTGGGTTGGGCACCGTTGATTGAAATGACCGGTACACTAGAGGCGTTTAACGAGCGCCATTCAAGCTTTGATGAGCGTAGCGTGGTGCACTTTTTATGTGCCGATGCGCAAAATGGTAGCTCTATTCTGGCTGCTTTAGCGAGCGCTCGAGAAAATCTACGGACCACCCGTGATGTCGTGCCGAGGGAGATCTGGGAAGAGGTCAACCATCTCTATCTTAGTGTTGCAGAGCATGCGGAAAACGGTGTTAGTCCACGGCGGCGGGACACGTTTTTAAAAAGTGTGATTCGTGGCTGTCAAACATTGACGGGTTTAATCGAAGGGACACTTAGTTATGGCCCTGCTCGAACCTTTATTAAATTGGGGCGCCATTTAGAACGGGCAGACATGACCACCCGGATTGTTGATGTTCGTTCAGCCAGCCTGCTACCGCAAAATCCTGATGAGTTGCTGCCGTTTGAAAATCTTCAGTGGATGAGTGTGTTGAAGTCGCTCACGGCGTATCAGATGTATCGCCAGCAAGTGCGCTTGCGGGTGCGAGGCCCTGATGTACTGCGCTTTTTGCTGCAAGATCCCAATCTGCCACGCTCCATTGCCTGTAGCTTGGAAACGGTGGGGCATGAGCTACAGTTGCTACCCAGGCAAGATCGTGCTGCCGCAACGGTATCGCTTGTGCGGGCCGATGTGGTGGATGCTGATATTCAGGCGCTAGCCCATTCGCCAAGTAAGCTACATGCCTTTGTAGATGAACTACAGATTGGCTTCGCTGCGATTCACGACATGCTAAGCGCAACCTACTTTGTGAATAGTGACGGGGTTCCCCGGGTGACGCAGCTTCAATCGCAAAGCCACGCAGGAGATGACGATAACGATTAAGTGTAACTAGGCATAAAAGTTAACGTAGTTAGGCATAAAAGTTAACGTAGTTAGGCATAGGGGCTGGCGTTCGCATTTTGAATTAGTTGATGCAGATACGTCAGCTTCTTTCGCACGGCAGGGGCAATCACGTATGGCGCTAAATCGAGTAGGCCCATGTCACGATTAAGCTCGTTCACGGCCATACCTACCTGGTGAAACGCCAGTAGCATATCGTCCAGCGTGCCATCATGCTTGGCATGGGAAAGTCCCATATTCAGCGCTGTATCGAGCACGGCAACCATGTCCAGGTAAAACGCAAAGGTTTCGGCAAAGTCTTCCCACGGGTGCATGGTGGCGTAGGCAGATATAAACTGGGATGCCCAATTGGCTGGCGTGCCTTGCTGGTAGTAGTGCTCTAATGCGTCACTGTAGGTGGGGTTGTTATGATCACCAAACACTTGGCGGCAGGCGTTTTCATCCAGGCCTTTTACCAGTAAATCCCAGTAGTAATGACCAATTTCATGTCGGAAATGACCAATCAGTGTGCGGTGGGATTCATTCATATCAACCCGTAGGCGCTCGCGCTCAACGGCGTCGGCTTCTTTTACGTTGATGGTGATATGACCGTTGGCATGGCCGGTATATACCTTCTCTTGGTTGTCGGTAGAGCGCCAAAGCCCATGGTCGGGTAGAGCGTCGGCCATAAACGAAAAGCTGAGCGGAACACGAATATTTTCCCCGCCGATGCCGTGGGGAAGTTTCAATAAACCAAGCGTGTGAAATAGCCGTCGCTTAGCGCCTTCCAGCGCGGCCCAACGTTCCCGATTACCATTGATACCAAGGTCGGGAATCACTTTGTTATAGCGGCAGCAGTCGCACAGCGTGTCGCCATATCCCTTCGACATCACTACCATGCGGTTACAAACATTCTCAACCGCATAGTTGTAGCACTTCACTAGTGCTGACCCGCAGCCTGGGTGGGTGCAGCGATACTCACCATTCAATAACGGTTCTAATGCCACGATAGTCGTGCAGGCAGGGCACCAGCCAACCTCGGAGCCGCAGGCCAAACAATGCGTGTTTTCAAAAAACAGCGGATTGCCACAGCGGCAGTTAAAGGTCTGCATGGATGGCTCCTTGAGTGATGGACAGCGTGATGAGCACTGTGATGACCGCGCGCATCTGGAAAAACCCCACGCTCCACTATGCAGCAAATGGCGCTAATAGCCAGCATAGCGAGGGTGTGGCCGCTATGAAAAGCATAGATCTCAATACTAGGTTGCTTTCATCTATATCAAGTGGCTAATTGACGTTTACGTCAACTTGCTGATATACCCTAGGGTTCATACTTGCGACTCATAACAAACACAGCAATGAGGAAGGTAGTCATGCCCGTTCGTGAAATCCCTATGTATATCGATGGTCAGCCAGTCATGTCACAGAGCCAGGATTGGCGTGATGTGGTTAATCCTGCCACCCAAGAAGTGGTTGCCCGCGTGCCTTTTTGCACCGCCGAAGAAGTCGAGCGTGCGATTGCCAGTGCTAAAACAGCATTTAAAGAGTGGCGTAAAATGCCGCTTGGTAAGCGCATGCGTATCATGCTCAAGCTTCAGGCACTGATTCGCGAAAATACCGCTGAATTAGCTGCACTAATTACGGAAGAGCATGGTAAGACCCTGCCAGACGCTGAAGGTGAAGTGGGTCGCGGCCTAGAAGTCGTGGAGCATGCTTGCTCGATTACATCGCTACAGTTGGGCGAGCTGGCTGAAAATGCCGCTAATGAAGTCGATGTCTATACTATGCACCAGCCGTTAGGTGTTGGCGCGGGCATTACTGCCTTCAACTTTCCGATTATGCTGCCATGCTTCATGTTCCCGCTGGCCATTGCAACGGGAAATACTTTTGTACTGAAACCGTCTGAGCAAGACCCCAGTTCCACAATGCGCTTGGTTGAACTTGCCCATGAGGCAGGCGTCCCGGCAGGCGTTCTAAACGTGGTTCATGGTGGTCCTGATGTTGCCAATCAGATTGCTGATCATCAGGATATTAAAGCACTGTCGTTTATCGGTTCGACCCATGTGGGTTCCTTGCTTTACAACCGCGCCGCTGCTGCAGGCAAGCGTATGCAGTCGATGATGGGCGCTAAAAACCACTGCGTCGTTATGCCGGATGCCAACCGCAGCCAAGCGATTGATAGTCTACTGGGTTCGGCGTTTGGTGCCGCTGGTCAGCGCTGCATGGCTAACTCGGTTGTCGTACTAGTAGGCGAAGCCCGTGAGTGGCTGAAAGATATCGAGGAAGGTGCGCGTAGCATGAAAGTCGGTCCGGGCACTCAGCGTGATGCCGACTTAGGGCCGCTTGTCTCTCCCCAAGCAAAAGAGCGCGTTGAGCGCCTGATTACGGCAGGTGAAAAAGAGGGCGCTAAATTGATGGTGGACGGCCGCGGCTGCACGGTAGATGGCTATCCAAACGGAAACTTTGTCGGCCCAACGCTATTTGCCGACGTGACGGCTGAAATGACCATTTACCGTGAAGAAATTTTTGGCCCGGTGCTGTGCGTGGTCAGTGTGGAAACCCTCGATGAGGCGATTGCGTTTATCAACGCTAACCCTAATGGCAATGGTACGTCGATATTTACCAACTCAGGTTGGGTAGCGCGTCGCTTTGAAACCGATATCGAGGTTGGCCAGATTGGTATCAACGTGCCAATTCCTGTCCCCGTCGCTTACTTCAGTTTTACAGGTTCGCGAGCTTCCAAGCTTGGCGATCTGGGGCCAAACGGCAAGCAGGCAATTACGTTCTGGACGCAAACAAAAACGGTCACTGCCCGTTGGTTTGAGCCAGAAAACGTATCCAGCGGCATCAATAGCACTATTTCGTTGGGCTAATTGCACCGAAAAGAAGCCCCGTCTAGCGGGGCTTTTTAAGTTTCGACTCAAATATCCTGGAATAACGGTAGGCTTCTTTTTAAAAGCTGGCTGATAGGACCAAGCTGACTGGCGTGCATGATGAGAGTGGTAGGAGCAGTAGTTTGCGTTTCAGCGTTGTGAGGAATTAGCAGTGCAAATTCGCCTTCCTCAAGATGAAACTCATGAAGTTCATGTAGGCCGTCAGGTGTTTCACATTGTGAGCAGCGGTAGTTGTCGTCTTCACCGTAAACCAACCGATGATACATTTTGAAGAGCGTATAAAGTGCTAAACCGCCTTTAAAAGCAGGCCAACGGGCAGGTGTGTTACGCACGGTATCTGAAACGTCGTTACCCTCGGCTTCAGCGTTAGCGAATACGCTAGCCAGGGGTTCTGAAAGTAGCGACGGACTAGCGCTTAAGGATGTCTCATGCTCTTGAGAGTTTGATGAAACGCTGTTAGCCACATGATGAAAATCATCTAAAGAAGCAAGAGGATAGTCCCTGTGCATTAGATCACTTGGCTCGAAACCACCGTTTTCCCATCCATGGATAACCCGGAGAGTGACCCGCGCATGATGCATGGGTAGGGCAAGAAGGGTGTGTAGCATTATCCGAATATGAAGCTGTCGCTCATCCGCATCGTTTTCAAACGCACAATAAGGGTCCGCAAATAGTGTATGCAAGCGCCCTGGCGTATGCTCTTTGGCTTCGGAGTAATGCATGTTGGTGTCCCTTTTTATTGCCGCTTAACGCGTTCACTGCACGGCTTATATGTCATTGAATAGTTTAGAGTATGAACAGCGTTAGCCACGATTGAAAGTCACTTTGTTGAGTATTTTGCTACCGAATTACGTCATCCAATAACGTAATTGCTTTATAAAAACAAAAATTCAAAACCTAACATCAGGAAAAGAGGTGTAACGATGACTAATCTGCTTAGCCGCTTCCGTGTACCAGAAACGCTTGATGAACTGCCCGACGATATTCGCAATGCAATACTAGCAGTGCAAAGTAAGGCGGGGTTTGTGCCCAACGTGTTCTTAATGCTGGCTCATCGCCCAGAGGAATTTCGTGCTTTTTTCGCTTATCACGATGCGTTGATGGAGCGTGAATCCGATACGCTGACTAAAGCTGAGAAAGAGATGATTGTCGTTGCCACCAGTGCGCGCAATCGCTGCCTCTACTGTGTAGTTGCCCACGGAGCGCTATTGAGAATTTATAGTAAAGATCCTTTAGTCGCTGACAATGTGGCCATTAACCATCTGACGGCAGGGCTGAGTGAACGGCATCGTGTCATGCTGGATTTTGCGATGCACTGTGGTATTGAGATTGGTGAGTTCTCCTCCGCTTGGCAAACAGCATTGGAACAGGCAGGCTTTACGCTTGAGGATTGCTGGGACATTGGCGCTATCGCTGGCTTTTTCGGCATGTCGAATCGGTTAGTTACCATGGCGGGTACTCCTCCTAATGAGGAGTTTTATTTGATGGGGCGCCTACCGCGTTAACACTAAGAGAGCGTGCGGTTAGGCGTTATTCAAAGGCAATTTTACTGATGTATAGACTTTACTAACGAACAGCTTTCGCCGAGGATAGCGTCTTCATTCACTGTCGCCAGGGGAGCCCACACCATGATGGGCTGAGAATGCGCATTGCGCAGACCCTGGAACCTGATCCGGTTCATACCGGCGGAGGAAGTGCGACATGCCTTACCTAACGACAGCCGTACTTGGTGCGGCACTCTTCTGCTTTGCTTTTTTGGGCCTGCGTGCACGTCATGTGCAGGGGTCGCTTGATGACTATGTCACAGCACGAAACTCGCAGACTGCCTCTACGCTCGGGTTCTCATTTTTAGCGTCAGGAATGGGCGCTTGGATTTTATTTGCGCCGCCAGAAATTGGTGCCTTTGTGGGCCCGTTAGCGTTGGCGGGATATGCGCTGGGGTCGGCGCTGCCATTTATCGTATTAGGTTTGTACGGCCCTAAAATCCGTCGAGCATTACCAGAGGGTCGCAGCATCGCTGAATTTGCCCATGCCTGTTATGGCAAAGGCGTTCGCCATTGGGTGTTGCTGGTGTCTGTGGCTTACATGGGATGTTTTTTAGCGGCGGAACTAACAGCGATAGGCGCTATTACAGCGCTGCTTTCCGATGTGCCGCCCGCGCTGGTGATTATTGGTGTTGCGCTCACTACCTTGGTGTATACGGTGATCGGCGGGCTACGGGCAAGTCTTGCAACAGATCGTTGGCAGGCATGGTTGTTGTTGGCGTTGTTATTAGCGGTTAGTGGTGTGGCGATATGGCGTCTGCCCGCCATGCCAAGCGATGCGGCCATGCCGTCTATTCCTATTGCAAGTGCGCTTAGCGTTGCCCTGACACTGGTCATCGCGGTAACTGCCGCCAATTTATTTCATCAAGGCTATTGGCAACGTGTGTGGGCAGCTCAAGATGATCAGAGCTTAGGACGAGGCGCTTGGCTAGGTGGCGGTATGACTGTCCTTGTTGTGATGGTGATTGGTGGTGTCGGTATGATGGCCGCGATGAGCGGTGTGCCGTTGGGGGAACCGCCTATTCCTTTCTTCGCGCTGCTAACCGAGGCACCTGCCTGGGTAGCCTTACCTGCATTGGTATTGGCAGTGACGCTAGTGACCTCAAGTGTCGATACGTTGCAAAACGGTATAGCGTCGCTGATCGTTGGACGTGGCGGTGAACGTCACGCGGCGTCTCTAACGACCGCACGTTGGGTAACCGTTGCAATGATGGTGCCGGTGGTGCTTATTGCGCTGCAAGGGTTATCAGTGCTGCGGCTCTTTTTGATTGCCGATTTACTTTGTGCCGCTATCGTTGTGCCTGTTCTGCTCGGCCTGTGGCAACGTATGACGCCCATTGCTGCCATTGGCGGTGGTATCGCTGGGTTAGTGGGGGCAATTCTGCCGGGTTGGATAAGCCAAGGAAGTCTTGCTGCTGGCGTCATAGCCGCTACTTTCCCCGGCAGCATTCCAACCTTAGGGCCATTTTTAGGAGCGCTGCTGGCGTCTATCGTTGTCAGCGTCACACTGGCATACCTGCCTATTCGCCAAAGCGTTAAACTGTAAGCGCTTTAGGGCCGTAAAGCGCTTAGTGGCCATGCGTTGGGGGAAAGGTCTGAAACCTACAGGTAAGTCGTGACTCAACTTAACAGGGACGATGATGATTCGCAGCCTACTTACAACACCCGAGGGTGATGTGCGTGAAGGCGATGAACGCCTTATCGATGCTTGGCACGAAACGCCCAGCAGCCACCTGTGGATAGACATGAAAGGGGAGTCGGAAGAGCGTGAACGCCAAGTGCTGGAGCGGTTTGATTGTCATCCGATGGCCATTCAAGATGCCCACAAAGAGCGCCATCCGCCTAAAATTGAAGAGTTTGAGCATCACACACTGATTATCTACCGAGGTATTTCCTCGTTTGATGCTCAGCTTAACTTTGTGCCTCAGCAAGTGTGTTTCTTTATTGGTGAGCGCTTTCTAATTACTCTGCACGCCGGTGAGGCCCTTAGTATTGAACGGCTCTTTAATGAGCATGGCAAAAAGCTGCTGGCACTATCTCCGGAGCGTGTCGCGCTGAAGGTTATGTACATTTCGGCAGGCTTCTATATCGATAGCTTATTAGAATTTGAAAGCGAACTAAGCGACATTGAGGACGAACTGCTAGAAGACGGCAACGATGTGCTGATGCGTAAAATCACCGCTTATCGTTCACGTTTAGTGAAAATGCGCCGAATTTTTAGCTATCACAAAGGCATTACCCAAGAGCTTACTGCCTATGACTATGCCCATCTTCCTCGTGGTGAAGGTGAGACGCTACATGCTATCACTGATGTAGAGGAGCGTTTTGAGCGCCTATATACACTGACACAAATGTATTACGACATTTGTGGTGATCTCGTCGATGGCTATATTTCGATCTCTTCTCACCAGTTAAATACCACCATGCGTGTATTAACCGTGATTACCGCCATCTTTGTTCCGTTGACGTTTATTGCCGGTATTTACGGTATGAACTTTGAGTTCATGCCAGAGCTGCGCTATCACTACGGTTACTTTTTCGTTTTGGGGGGCATGCTGGGTATAGGCGGTAGCTTAATTTGGCTGTTTAAACGTAAAAACTGGTTTTAAATCGAGGCAGACGCTCGTCGTCGGTGAAAAGTTGATACATCGCCATGTGGTTTAAGCATTAGTGTGGCATCCTCCCAGGCGACCAACGACTTGCAAACAACCTGAGAGCCACTTTTATGACCATTATGATTATCGGCCTGCTGATTTTTCTTGGCAGCCACTCCGTGCGCATCTTTGCTGAAGACTGGCGTCAGCAACAGATCGCTAAACACGGCGAAAACACCTGGAAACTTGCGTATTCTGTTGTATCAGTAATTGGGCTAGCAATCGCTATTTACGGGTTTGGCCAAATGCGCCTAGACCCTATCTATGTTTGGTTTCCACCGGCGGGCTTACGCCATGCGGTAGCGCTACTGATGATACCCGCTTTTATTATGCTGGTGGCAGCTTATGTGCCGCGCAATGCGATTAAAGCGAAGCTTGGCCATCCGATGATGTTGGCCGTAAAAATCTGGGCATTTTCACACCTGTTGGCCAACGGAAGACTTGGCGATATTATCTTTTTTGTAGCATTTTTGGTGTGGGCAATCCTGGCATTTAAAACGGCCAAAAAACGTGATCGCCAGCACCCTGCTAGCACGGTGACAACGTCAGTCCCTGCGACGATAGCGACCATTGTCATTGGTTTGGTGGCTTATGTCTTGTTCGCACTTTATTTACACACCATCATTATTGGCGTGCCTGCCTTTAGCTGAATATTGTTAACAAATATAAACGGCGTCAATGGTTTATAGCCGTTGACGCCGTTTTTTGTTTTTACCCACTTAGTAATCGAAAAAGTTTGTTATTGTCAGGTAGGTCTAGCCAACTATAACCAGGAGCAACCTTATGGCCGAAGCTGTACCTCACGTACCAAAGACAATGTCTGCCATGTTGCTAACCGGCCATGGTGACGTAAATAAGCTGGTGTATCGGCAGAACGTGGTTACCCCTCAACCTGGGCCGGGGCAAGTGCTGGTTCAGGTGACAGCAACGGCCAAAAATAATACCGACCGGAAAGCGCGCGAAGGGCTTTACCCCACTAAAGGGAAAGAGGAAGTCACGTCGTTTGCGATGGGAGGCTCACCAACGCTGACGTTTCCTCGTATTCAAGGAGCGGACATTGCTGGCCGCGTGGCGGCAGTTGGAGAAGGCGTAGAGGCCTCACGTATTGGAGAGCGGGGGTTGCTCGACTTTAATATCTACGCTGACGCGCGCCGAAATATCAATCTAACGCCAGATTATTATGGCCACGGGGCTGATGGCGGCTACGCCGACTATGTTGTAGTACCTGCTGATCAGTTTCATCACATCCCTAACCCTGAATTGCAGGATGCGGAACTTGCCTCAATGGGGATGTGCTCGTATCAGACGGCTTATCACATGATGACCTCTGCCAACGTAAGCGCAGGCGAGCGTGTGTTGGTTACCGGTGCCAGCGGCGGTGTTGGATCTGCGTTGATTCAATTGTGCCGGATTGTGGGCGCTATTCCTTACGCGGTCAGTCAGCCGGATAAAGCGAACGCGCTTTTGGAGTTGGGGGCTGAGGCGGTTATTGATCGCGGTGATTTATCAACGTTCGTTGAGCGTGTGTTGGCCGAAACCAATGGCCAGCCGATAGATGCAGTGATGGACTTAGTTGGCGGACAAATGACCGACGTGTTTATCGACACCATGATTGTCGATATGCAGGGACGCAGTAGTTATCCGCGGCTTTCCATTGCCGGTGCGAGTGGCGGCAACCTCAGCGAAATTATGTGGACTCGAATCTACCTATATCAGGTACAGATTTTTGGTGTTTCCCACGGTACCCGTGAAGAAGCAGAGCAACTGATTGAATGGATTCGCAGTGGAGCGTTAAAGCCGGTGCTGCACGCAGCCTTTAAGTTATCTGATCTGCATAACGCAGAACGCTATTTTGTGAACCGTGGCAGCAACTACTTGGGAAAGATCGTTATTGTTCCTGATGCGCAGTGGGAAACCCACGGTGCGCCGTTTGCCCTCACCACCGCCTAGGAGCAATATTTATGAAGAACCTGCATACAATCCAACTGATGGACACCCATGCCGGTGGGGATGTTAGCCGTATTGTGACGGGAGGTATCGACGTGCTTCCTGGTGCAACCGTACGTCAGCAAATGGAGTTTCTGCGCGATGAGGCCGATGGTTTGCGACGGCTGCTGTTGGAAGAGCCCTATGGCATTCCAGAAATGTCGGTAGACCTGTTGGTGCCTTCATCGCACCCAGACGCTGTCGCAGGCTATATCATTATGGAAGTTATGGGGTATCCGATTTATTCCGGCTCTAACACGCTGTGTACCGCCACTGCTGTGTTGGAAAGTGGTCTTGTGCCCAAACAGGAGGGTGTTCAGCGCTTTAAGCTGGAATCGCCCGCAGGCTTAGTGGACATTGAGGCCAAGGTGTGT
Source organism: Vreelandella andesensis (assembly GCF_003989795.1). Classification (GTDB taxonomy): domain Bacteria; phylum Pseudomonadota; class Gammaproteobacteria; order Pseudomonadales; family Halomonadaceae; genus Vreelandella; species Vreelandella andesensis. The sequence continues at coordinate 39,453 of NZ_RZHG01000022.1, read as the reverse complement.
GACGGCGTCGTGGAGTCAGTTACCTGTGAAGGCCTGCCAAGCTATATAGACACGTATCGCGATACTATCCAAGTACCTGAGATAGGCACGATTACCTACTCAGTCGCTTACAGCGGTGGCTTTTATGCGTTAGTAGATGCCGAAGAGCTGGGCTTTAAGCTCGTGCGTAGTGAAGAGTCGGCGCTTGCCTCTTGTGCTTACAAAATTGTCGAGGCGATACAGGCACAACGTGATTTTTCTCATTATACCCTGGGGGATGTAGGACCCTTACCGTTCTTACACTTCCTGGGGCCGGAAGAGAAGGTGGCAGACGGCTACATTCGTTCCCGTTCAACGACGTATGTGCATCCTGGTGTTATTTGTCGCAGTACCACCGGCACGGGAACCTCGGCGCGACTGGCGCTGATGAACTACGAAGGTCGGCTGACGATTGGTGATAAGTTAGAAACAGTGTCTTTACGTGAAACGGGGTTTATTGGCACTTTCACCGGCACGCATCAAGAAGGTGATTACCAAGTGGTGGAGAACACCACGACTGGCCGAAGCTATGTGCTGGCAGAATCGAAGATCGTGATTAACTACGACGACCCATTGGTAGCGTGTGGCGATTTGCATCACATTTTGAGTGACCGACATACCGACGAGGTCTATTCCTTCGCCGAGACCTAACGCTCGCTTGGCGGTCATGCGTCGACATAGCCCGCTTGCTCAAGTCGTTCCCATACCGGGGCCTTCTCGGCCTCGGTCATGCTTCCCCAGCAGGCAATTTCATCCAGCGTTCGGCCACAGCCTCGGCATAGTGAAGACGTGGGTTCGATGTCACATATCTGAATACAGGGTGACAGCGGGCGGGCAACCTGAAAGGTAGAATTGGATGAGGCGCTGGGCATGATGACAAAGCTCGATACAGTAGTGAAAAAACGACGCCGGGCGAGAGTTACATATCTCGTGTACACCTTATGAAATTGGCACTTTACCACGTAGTGACTTTGTTTTGCCTTTACGGGTTTTGTGATCAACACGGCGGCGTTGTGAGCCTTTAGTGGGCTTCGTCGGTCGGCGCGCCTTCTGCTGCTTGGTTGCGCTTTGAATCAACAATTTTAAGCGGGCAAGAGCATCCTCTTTGTTCAATTCCAGGGCGCGATAACTTTGGGCTTTGATAATCACCACGCCCTCTTTACTGATACGCTGATCAGACAGCGCCATTAAGCGCTCTTTATAGATTGGCGGCAGCGTAGAGCTTTGAATATCGAAACGCAAATGTACCGCAGAAGCGACTTTATTGACGTTTTGCCCGCCCGATCCTTGCGCTCTGATCTGACTAATATCGATTTCCCAGTCCGCTATCGTCACGTTATTTGAGATAGTGAGCATTCAATTCCTCTATGTCTCATTTGGCTCATAAGGCTAGCACACTTAGCGCTAAGGCACCGATTGAGGGCGGATTAGCTCAATAGCATGAAGGCGAGCCCATGCCCGTCATCGCGGTTACCCATAACGATAGCATGCCTGATAAGCACTATACTCACGGGGTGGCTTCCTTTCAGCGGGGCTTGTTGAGTTGCCCGGCTTATGGCACCAATTTAAATTAAAGTCATTTCCTACTATCTATAAACACTCCCAAAGGAATACCCATGGATTACTTGCTTAATGAACAACCTTTGAGTGCTGGCGTTATCTACCGCTTATTATCAGGCAGCGTGTGTCCCAGGCCAATTGCATGGGTGTCAACTCAAGACAAGAGTGGCAACACTAACCTAGCACCGTTCTCCTTTTTTAACGTAGCTAGCGTTAATCCTCCTATCCTGGCTTTTTCACCACTGTTAGATGGCAGTGGGCAACCCAAAGACACGCTGCGCAATTTAACCGAACTAGCGGAGTGCGTCGTGCATGTGGGCAGTGAAGCCTTGATAGAAGCGCTCAACACGACCAGTGCGAGTGTCCCCCCTGAGCAAGATGAGTTTTTACTAGCGGGATTAGAGAAGGCTGAAATGGTGGGGATCAGCGTGCCACGCATAGCAGGAGCCCCCGTCGCGTTTGGCTGCAAACTGTACGATATGATCCGTTTTGGGGACCAGCCGTTAGCGGGAACATTAGTGCTGGCTGAGGTCGTTGCTATCCATATAGATGACGCGATATGGGATGGTAGGCACATTAATATGGATGCGCTAAAGCCGGTGGGGCGCTTGGCAGGCAGCGACTACTTGCGGATCACCGACCGTTTTGCCATTGAACGACCTGCTTAACTTGGCAGCAACCGAGGCATTAAGTCCGCTACTGGGTCAGTAACGGTTTTTTTGCAAATAAGCGCATTCAAGTGGATGTAGTAGCGGTTTACTACCTGCTGAGTCATAGGGCTTGCTACTCTCATTTCACACGCCACGCGTGTGCTCTGCACCTCAACGAATAACGACAAGGAGAAGCGAGATGAGCAGCAAGCGTATTTTAATGATCACCGGTGATTTCACTGAAGATTACGAAACGATGGTGCCTTTCCAGGCGCTAATGGCGGTTGGGCATCAAGTCGACGCGGTTTGCCCCGACAAGGTCGCCGGAGATACCGTGGCCACGGCAATTCATGATTTTGAAGGCGACCAAACATACACCGAAAAGCCCGGCCACCGTTTCGCTTTGAACGCCGATTTCGCCAAAGTTAATCTTGATGACTACGATGCCTTGGTGGTCCCCGGTGGTCGTGCACCGGAATATCTGCGCTTAAACCAAGCGGTACTGGCGATGGTGAAGCACTTCTTTGACACGCAAAAGCCGGTCGCTGCTATTTGCCATGGCGCGCAGTTGTTGGCAGCGGCGAAGGTGCTAGAAGGTAAGCAATGTTCGGCTTATCCAGCTTGCCAACCGGAAGTGGAACTCGCCGGTGGCCATTTTGCCAACTTGGAAGTCACTGATGCGGTGACGGATGGCAACCTAGTAACGGCGCCTGCATGGCCTGCACACCCTGCATGGCTTGCTCAGTTTATGGCACTGTTGGATAAATAAGCGCTGACAGGCTGCGCCTTTTGCGCCCAGCGATATCAACTCACGCGGTATCAACTCACACGCTGTCAACTCAACGTGGCTGGGCGCTTTTTCTGTTAGCCGCTATGCTAAAGAGCAGGCAATTAAATTACTTACTTGAATTCAGGATTTACTTGCTTAAATTTACTTAATTAATAGCAGAGCTCAATTGCAGGGCTCGATGGCAGTGAGAGCATAACGATGTGCAAACTGTTTATTGATGCAGATCCTGAGCTATGGCGTAGCGCCACGCATTCGCTGCGCATTGATGGCATGGTGACCAGCGTTCGCATGGAAAACTACTTCTGGCACCTTCTAGAAGAAATGGCTCAACGAGATGGGATGAACACGGCCCAGCTCATCACTCGCCTCTATCATGAGTCGATTGATGCGGGGCACGATCTTGGTAATTTCACGTCGTTTTTGCGTGTCTGCGCGCTGCGTTACCAAGCGCTCCAACTTAGCGGTGATATTCCAAAAAACGTGGAGGTGGCGATTGGCTCGTTGGATGCGCAGCAGATTCTGAGCAGAGAAACTGCCACGCGTTCCAGTCAAATGCACTGATGTTGTTTGTACTGGGGTCGTTTGCTATCGCTAAATCAGTCAATAGAAAACCCGCATCAGCTAAGACCGCTACTCCAATCGCTTGCCAAGTTTATCGAGGAAGGTCTCGATACGTAATGCGTTGGTACCGATATCGCTGGCACCTAGCCGGGATGCTGAACGCATATCCACCTGCACGCCGTTTTGTTGCTCAGTAAGACGAATAATGACGTCATCTTCAAAGCCAAACCAGCGGGTCGTCGCGGTCGCTTCGATGGTGTTATCTGTTATCGCTGCGATCTGCCAGCCTGACGCTTCAACCTCTGCCTGAGCTGCCGCAAGCACGGTTGCTATGGGCGCGGATACTTGTAAAGCCTGCATATTCGGATACGCGTTTTTTTGCTGGCGCGCTGTCTGTTCTCCTGGGTAATCAACCGCATTAGGCGATGCTTCGCGTGCATCTCTTAGTGCGACAAATTCAGGAGGATGTTGGGTGTCGGTGGTAATGTCATGAATGGTGGGCGCCTGCTGAGCACGCTGCCACTGCTGCCAAGGCATATATAACAGGGCGGCGGTTGCAGCAATCACAAAGATGGCCACTACGCCTGCGCCCATACGGCGAGTAAAGGCGCTGATCAACAACAGTAAGATGCTTATCGCCACGGCAGCAGTTGCAGCATAGACACCATTGCGCATCAGGTTGAAGGCGCTGCCCAGGTTAATCAACTCCCAGCGGTAGGCGGGCCCAGCGCTAGCTATTAGCAACGCTGATACTACCAGTGCAATAACGCTGACCCAAGCCAGCAACGTTGGCCAAATGCCTCCTCTGTGTGAGTGTTCTGAGCGCTCCTTTGTCATAAGTTTTCCCTCATTATAGTGACGATATTGACCTACTCAGCATAGGTTGCAGTAAAGCAGTTGTCTTCGTTAGACGAGGTAGCTCAGACACCCTACTATGCGGCTGTTAGCAGTAACGCATATATTCGCTGTAACGCAAATAGACGTGGCGTGCCTGGTAATTTTTTGTAATTTGAACGTTTTACAATTTGAGCATTCTTCCAAATTAAGAGATTGAAGCAAGCATGACATTAACAACGGCGTTAGCGTCCTCTTTGCGAGACTTATTGGCGGCAACCCCAAGCAATGCGTTACCAATAACCTACCAGCAAGCGGCGAATGCGCTAGGCCTTTCGCCGCCCAGAACTATTCAACGTATTGCGCAGGCGCTCGAACAGCTAATGAGAGAAGATGCCGCTGCAGGCAAGCCCTTTATTGCTACGCTAGTGGTTAGTCGGAGCGGCAAGGGGCTGCCGGCGGCGGGGTTTTTTGAGCTTGCCGCGGAATTAGGACGCTTTACTGACACGCCTTCCCAGCAAGAGGCGTTTTACTATTCCGAGCGTGAGCAAGCTATTAACGAGTGGTGTCGCTCTTGATTCTAGGTAAATCAGTTGTTGCGCAGTGGGGTCAACAAATCGCTCAATCCATTGTGGTCAATTTCATGCATTAAATGTAGAAGGCGGCCAATTTCTCCTTGTGGAAACCCTTCCCGCGCAAACCAGTTTAAATAGGGGCCGGGCAAGTCGGCAATCAGCCAGCCTTCATACTTGCCAAAGGGCATAGAGCGCGTTACCAACTTCTCAAGGTCTTCGGGATTCATGTGTTTGGCTCATTTAAATTAGATAAAAGATAGTTTTAGCAGTGATTAATAACAATTGATTTTATTTTTACATGACGCAATCTAGGATGGCTACACAGTGGCAGCACACCTCGGCTGACCAGCGAAAATAACCCGGCGAATAAAAACGCTGTAATAGGAGATAACCATGAGCCTTTCCCCATTTCATCTAGCCATCCCTGTCTACGATGTCGCCCTGGCCCGTACGTTTTATAACGATGTATTTGGCTTAGAAGAAGGGCGTTCTAGTGATCACTGGGTCGACTTTAATTTTTTTGGCCATCAGCTGGTGATTCATGAACATCCGCAAACCCCAGGCCAGCAGAGTGCCCACACTAACCCAGTCGATGGCCATAACGTGCCGGTTCCGCATTTTGGTGTGATTCTAGAGTGGGATGAGTGGGAAGCCTTGGCCGAGCGTTTAAAAGCGCGGGATACAGCTTTCGTGATTGAGCCATACATTCGCTTTAAAGGTGAAGTCGGTGAGCAGGCCACCATGTTCCTGCTCGACCCGTGTGGTAATGCCCTGGAGTTCAAAGCGTTTAAAGACCAGGGCCAGATTTTTGCTAAATAAGTGTGTTTAGGAAAACACCCAAACAAGGTAGGGGTGTGTAGCAGGTGTTGCTAAGCACGTAACGCTTGTTCCAGGCGTCTATGTTGCAGCGGCGACGCGCCAAAATAGCGCTTATAGTCTCTGCTAAATTGGGGCACGCTGCGATAACCGACCGCTTGGGCGGCTTGGTTCACGTTGTGGTTATCTTGCACTAAAAGCTGCTGTGCCTTAAGTAAGCGCAGCCGCTTTAAATACTGTGCAGGCGAAGAGCGCGTTATCTGTTTAAAGTGCTGGTGAAACGTCGATATGCTCATATTGGCATGCTGGGCTAACTGGTCGACGGTAAAGTCCTCGGCAAAACGGGCGTGTAGGTGTGATAGCACGTGAACAATACGTGAATAGTGACCGTGACCTATTACCAATGCACGTAACGCAGGGCCTTGTTCGCCTTTCAGTGCCTCAAATACCACTTCTCTTATTCTGGCTTCGCCCATGGCATTGCACTCTATGTCGTCGTGTAGAGCGTGTGCTAGGCGCATCACCGCCGCTTGCATACCATCATTCATCGCTACTGAAGCCATCGGCTTTGGCGCAAGGCTTGACTGGCTCATATCACCCATGGCGGTGACCATTTCACTCAGTAACGCCGGGTCTAACTTCACCGATATACCCAGCAGCGGTTCCTCTGGCGAACTGTGGGTTTCACACTCGAAGGGAAGTGGCAGGGTTTGTACGAGATAGTGGCCAGGGTTGTAGTGAATCTCACGGTCGCCGAGATAGCCTATTTTGCGGCCTTGGGCGATGATGATTAGGCTAGGCTCGTACATTAACGGGGTTCGTTCCTGACGTCGCCCCAAGCAAAGCAGCCTCACTCTGGGCAACCGAGAAACGCTTAACCCGTTACCTGTGACTAGCGGTGAGATCAAATCAGCGAGTGCATTGCCTGCGAGAGCGGTACTGGCCACCATGGGAATTCCTAATCTGTTTGAAGAGTAGACCGAGCGATAATTATGATGTTTTTTTGAGTTTTTTTGTTATTTTATTGCATATAAAAAGAGAAATAAGCAAAAAATACGTAGCTTCGTTCATCGCTATCTGACGTCTTGCAGCGAATAATGGATGTACTATTTCGCATGTGCGGAATGCTTATTAAGGAGTTTCCATGAGCCAAGTAAAATCTTACGCTGCTTTTTCTGCGGATAAACCACTCGCGCCGTTCACCTTTGATCGTCGTGAGCCACGTCCGGACGATGTTGCCATTGAAATTCTATACTGTGGTGTTTGCCATAGTGACCTGCACTTTGCCAAGAATGACTGGGGCATGAGCCAATATCCTGTGGTACCTGGCCATGAAATAGTGGGCCGTGTGACCGCCGTTGGCGCTGAAGTGACACGCTTTAAAGCGGGCGACTTAGTCGGCGTGGGTTGTATGGTCGACTCTTGCCGCACCTGCTCTGCTTGTAAAGATGGTGTGGAACAATACTGCCTGAAAGGTTTCACGATGACCTACGGCAGCCCTGATCGCCAAGATGGCACGCTAACCCAAGGCGGCTACTCAGATGCCATCGTGGTGAGTGAGCATTTTGTGCTGCAAATGCCTGAAGGTATTGATCTAGCATCTGCGGCACCTATTCTTTGTGCGGGCGTCACGACTTATTCACCACTTAAACACCATGGTGTTGGCAAAGGCCATAAAGTAGGCGTAATAGGCATGGGCGGCCTTGGTCATATGGGCGTGAAATTGGCCAAAGCACTTGGTGCGGAAGTCACTGTGTTTACTCGCTCGGATGCCAAGGTAGAAGAAGCCAAGCGCAATGGTGCGGATCACGTTGTGGTGTCCAGTGACAAAGCGCAAATGGATGCTGTCGCTGAAACATTCGACTTCATGCTGGATACCGTGCCGGTTCAGCACGACATAAATCCTTACCTTGCTTCTCTTAACTACAACGGCACGCATATTATTGTCGGCCTGCTAGAACCAATTGAGCCGGCTATTGAAGCCTTCAATTTAGTGTTTAAGCGTCGCGTGGTGGCTGGTTCACTGATAGGTGGTATTGCTGAAACAGAAGAGCTCCTCAAGCTGTGTGCCGATCAAAATATCACCTGCGATATTGAGATGTTGGACATTAACAACATCAATGAAGGCTTTGAGCGTATGGAGAAAGGTGACGTGCGTTATCGCTTCGTTATTGATATGGCAACACTGAAAAATACCGCTGCGTAACGAATTCCAACCGCTAGCCCAGTGCCCTAAAAATACCCCCATCGTTCTTCAACGGTGGGGGTATCGTGCGGGTGCTGTTGAGCATCTAGGCCATCACACGTGGGCAGAGACTCGCAGCCTGACGTAATCGGCTGTCCAGTTACCTTGACTATCACTTAAGCTGTGGGAGAGCAGATTAATTGTATTATCAATAATGGCGACTTTCAGATCTTCGTCTAACCCATGCAAAAACGGACTTGCAAAGGTTTCGAGCCAGCCTGCAATACCGGTGGGTAGCGGTGTGGGGCGAGGTATTAACTCGATAGAATCAATATGAAAGCCTACTGTTTGAAGCAGATGTGTGTACTCTTCCGAAGTGGGAAAGTACCAAGGATGACGGCCACGTGAGCTAATTCCACGAAACTGAAGCGAGGCAATAAGCGCTGTGCAAATGGCGGCCACGTTGCCATGTCCACCAAACTCTGCAACAAACCGCCCGCCTGGCTTTAGGGCGCGTTTCACACCAGCCAGTACCGTTTGTGGGTCTAGCATCCAGTGAAGTGCGGCGTTACTGAAGACCGCATCGAATTCATGGTCAAAGGGTAGCTGGTGCCCATCGACAACCCGTGCGTTTACCCCCCGTTGTTGGGCGGCGGCAACCATATCAGCAGAAGCGTCGACACCCAACACATCAGCACCTAATTGCATAATGCGTTCGGTGAGCGCGCCATCACCACAGCCAAGATCCAATAGACGCTGCCCAGGCTGTGGCGCTAAAAGTTTCATTACTTCGCTTCCCAGCGTGGGAACGAAATTCGCGTGTTCCGCATAGTGGCTGGCATTCCATTCCTGCCCTGGCGGTGTGTGGGGGGCATTAGACATATTGGCTTCCTAGCGGCGTTATTTATCTTAGGGATGACCCTATGGTTTCATTTATTATAGCTTGCTATCAATTGCCTGCGTTAAGCCTGAATTCAGGAGCAAAAGCATTGAGCTCCCGAACAGGCGGGGCAACTTAGTAGTAATAACCGTTATATCAAGCATTAAAAGGCGAGACAAAATGAATGATGTCATCAAACTGCTTCAATCCCACCGTTCCATACGCAAGTTTACCGACCAGGAAATTCCGCGCGAGCTGTTGTTATCGCTCATTAAAGCGGGCCAGGCCGCAGCAACATCGAGCCATGTGCAGGCCTACACTGTTATTAACGTCAAAGATTCCGCTAATCGCGAAAAGATAGCGGAATACGCGGGGGGGCAAGGGTATGTCGCCAGTAGCGCGGTCTTTTTAGTATTTTGTGCGGACATGAAGCGCCCCACAGAGGCTTCTGAGCGAACAGGCGCCAACGTTGAACGAGGTATGACAGAGCAGCTATTGGTCGCCACCGTTGATACTGCCCTGATGGCACAAAACGTTGCCGTGGCCGCTGAATCCGAAGGGCTTGGGATTTGTTATATCGGTGGTATCCGCAATAACCCTCAAGCGATCAGCGAGCTGTTGCACTTGCCCGACCATGTATACCCAGTGTTTGGCATGTGCCTTGGCTATCCGGCCCATAATCCCGAGGTCAAGCCGCGGCTACCGGTAGAGGCCATTCTCAAGGAAGATGTTTACTGTGATGATACTGAGCAAGTTGAGGCGTTTGACAGCACTATGCAAGCGTACTATCAGGCACGCAGCACGGGTAACAAAACAACGGACTGGTCACATAATCTGACGCCACTGTTCGATTCAAAGCTGCGTCCTCACATGCGTGACTTTTTAGTTAAGCGTGGCTTTGAAATGAAGTAACAATCGATCTAGTTGTAAAAAAGAGATGAACGTGAGGTAGGTTAACGTCACCGTGTATTGGGGCGTTTAAAAGGTCAGTCTTCTGGCGCTGCACGCCGACGGTGTTCATCTATACTGATTGCATATCAAGGGTAGTGCCGATAACAATAAAAGGAGCTATTGATGAACCTTCAGCGCGCTTATTATCTGCTAGCGGCTTTTTACAGCCTGCTTCCACTGATTGGGTTAGTTGCCATTCTATCCGGCGGGGGAACACCATTTGCAGTGGCTCACCTTTTATTGGGAGCGTTAGCCGTTATGGGGCTGTGGGGCTTCATACTCAAACGTGGGTTTATGAACCCCCGCATGTGGCAACCTCTAGCCGTGGTACTGGCAATCATGGCAGTAGGTCAGCTGTGGGTGATCTTCACGATGCCCGTTTCCAACGTTGCGCTCACCTGGATGCTAACCAGCAGTATCTTCTCGGTAATGCTGATTATTGTGCTGTTTCACTACGGCAAGCGTGATCAACCCTTGTGGGCTACGCCAGTAGAAGCAGACGCTGCCAAGCAGCTTACCCAATTGCTTGATAGCACTTCGCCTTTGTCTGCTGTTCATTGCGAAGGTGAGCAAGAAAATAGCGTTAATGTCACTAAAGTAGGCAACCACTATCATGCCAAAGTGACTCGGCGTGGAAAAAATGGTCAAGAGACATTTGAACGCCACTTCCAGCACCCTGAAACGCTGGTGTTTTTTTTAGAGAAGTTCGCCAGCGTTTCAGTTAAGGATTTTAGACAAGCGTCGCTTTCTTAAATGGGCGAGTGAACAGGTTTTAATAAACAAATTTAGGGAAACGCTGAATAATTCGCTTGGGCTACTAAAGCGTTTAATCTGCCCGAGTGTTGTCTCTGCGATCCATGTCTAGCCACTGCCGGTGGCTTTCGTACTTGGCAGCCGTATTTTTCGGCTGCCATGCCGGATTGAGGACACACTGCAGATGTTTATCAAGCGTCCGATCTGCGACAAGCTCAAGGGAAATCTTCACGCATGGACGCAGTGCTTAGTGACTAGATCATTGGGTCATACGAGGCTCAATACATAGATAAGAAAGTATTATCTCGACCGCATGGGCACGCCGCTCGATAAGCCATCCCGGATCAGTTAGATCCTGCTCGAAGATAATAGATAGGGTGTCGCGTTGATTGATGTGAATGATTGATAGCGACAGGATCGAAATATAAAGCTGGATAGGGTCTACAGCCGTGCGGAACAACCCTGCCGCCTCCCCTCGCTTTAAGGTGTCCCGGATCATGCCTACAAGCGGTGTTGTTTGCTGAACGACCTTGCTCGATTTGCGCAGCATGCGCCCACCCAACAGGTTTTCGTTACGTACCAAGCTTGTGAATTCTGGATGCTTTGCCATGTGATCAAAAGTAAATTCGACCAGTGCACGCATACCCGCAACAGGCTCAAGATTGCTTAGGTTGAGTTCTTGCTCCTTGGCGCGCAACTCCTTATAGACACGTTCTAAAACAGCCAGGTAAAGACTCTCCTTGTCATCGAAGTAGTGATAAACCATGCGCACATTACAATCAGCTGCACGCACGATACGTTCCATACGAGCGCCATCGTAGCCGCGTTCGGAAAACTCTTGAGTCGCTGCCTGAAACAGACGTTCGCGTGTTTCATGAGCATTACGGCGGTTTTTGCTCCCGGTACGAGAACCCTGTTTAACATCAAGCACATCGCTTTTTGTCATATACGCATCCTTGTTCCTCTCGGTACTAAAGTCCTAACGCAATGCCATCGCTACGTGGGTCGTGGGCCGCGGAATAGCCATTTGCTGGGTCGATAACGACCGCGCCGGAGTGGCCAGCCAAGGCACTCTGCGCGGGTAGTGGGCTCACCTGATGACCGCGCCGGGTCAATTCGGCGAAAACAGACTCTCCCGCATTCTGCTCCAGTTTTAACGTGTCGCGGCCATCAGAAAAGGTCCGCCCCAATAGAAAGCGCGGCGCTTTAAGTGCACTGAGCGGATCCATCCCATAGTCTATCAAGCGGGTTAGCACGGCAGCGAGGGTTTGTGGTTGTCCATCAGCGCCTTGAGTGCCGTAAAGTAAACGAGGCTTTCCATCGATACGGTACATGCCGGGGTTAAGGGTATGGAAAGGGCGTTTTCCGGGGGCAAGCGCATTCGGATGAGCAGGATCAAGACTGAACGCCGCACCGCGGTTATGCCACAAAATCCCCGTATCACCAACACTGATACCGCTGCCCCAATCATAATAAACTGTCTGTAACATTGAGACGGCATTACCGAAACGATCAGCGGCCGCCAGATAAACCGTATCGCCATGTTGATAAGCGAAGGGCCAATCCAATGCTTTCCCTGCCTCCACTTTTGCCGCTTCAGCCTCAAGATGGGCAGGCGATAGCAACCTTTCAAACGGTACCGAGGTGAAATCGGGATCAGCAAGATATTGATTACGATCCAGAAAAGCGCGTTTTATCGCTTCAACCAGCAGGTGGTAATAATCAGCGCTGCCTTCCTTGATCATGGAGAGGTCAAAACGCTCCAAGATGCCCATTATCTCGAGAGTTGTCATACCCTGGGTAGGGGGACGATGAGCTAGAAGCTCGCCACCACGGTAGGTAACAGACAGCGGCTGTTCTATTCGTGCTCGAGTAGCCGCTAGGTCAGCACCTGTGAGCGGAGACCCTGCGGCTGCCAGCCCAGCAGCAATTTTCGCACCCAGCTGCCCTTCATAGAAATCTCGGTAACCGTGGGTCGCGATAGACTGCAGTGAAGCGGCCAGCTGTGGTTGGCGCAGCAATTCCCCTTCTCGGGGAATCCTCCCGTCTGGCATAAAGTGCTCTCGTACGCCTGGCATCATCGCCATGTCATCGCGACGAAAATCAAGCCAAAAGCGCTGCGAGGGGGTCACTGGGAAGCCTTCTTTCGCTAGCCGTATCGCTGGCTCCAACAGTGCTTTCCAGCCCATCTTACCACCACAGCTCTGACGAGAAATCTCATGTGCCTGCCCCCATGTATCGACTGTGGCAGCCGTCGTTAACATGGAGCCTGGCCCCCTAGCAGGCAAGCCGACAGGTAATTTCAGCCTAGCTTGTGGCGCCTGGCCAATGCCTGACAAGGTTTGCACACCACCATTTGCATCCGCAATGATCATGAAGGCATCGCCGCCAAGGCCGGTAAAATGGGGACAAGACACTGCCAGACAGGCACCCATGGTGATCGCAGCCTCAACCGCATTTCCACCTTTACGAAGTGTTTCAAGACCCGCTTCGGTTGCCAGTGTATGTGGACTGGTTACAACCCCTTCTTGGGAATGTGCTAGCGCTGATGACGTTATACTTGAGGACATTGCTACAATCCTTATTCTGGCTGTTTATTTAGCCGCCATACACCACATTGGGTAGCCACATGCTGATCGCGGGGATATAGGTCAGCAATATCAAGGCAAGTAGAGCAATGCCAATAAAGGGCACCGCGCCACGTACCGCCTGGACATAATCGACTCCACTGATAGTGCTCGCCACAAACAGATTGAGACCAAATGGCGGGGTAAACATACCAATAGCTCCATTCACGGTCAGCACTGCCCCTAGGTGAACAGGGTCAATACCAACGCGTATGCCAACTGTGTAAAACAGGGGGGCGAGAATCACCATAAGGGAGGATGCATCAAGGAACATACCTGCAATCAGTACCACAACATTGATCAGCAGGAAAATATGATACGGATTGTCGGATAGCGACAAGATAGAGTTTGCCAACATTGCGGCTAGGCCATTACTGGAAAGAAACCAAGCCAGCACCGAGGCAGCAGAAAGAATAATCATTACCTGAGCCGTTGTCGTCGCCGCTTCAATCATGCTTTGAAATAACTCTGCAAAGCTCTTTTCACGATAAATCAGGGCTGAGACAAATAGTGCATATATCACTGATACAGCGGATGCTTCAGTGGGAGTAAAGATACCGAGATAAATCCCACCCAAGACGACGAGAGGAACACCTAACCCCCATGAAGCATCTTTCAATCCGACTAGAACCTCATTCCAACTAGGCGGCTCCATAGGGGTTACACCGTCCTTCTTGGCGCGGTACCAACAGTAGGGCAGTAGGCATGCTGCGTATAACAAACCAGCGCCCACCCCAGCCATGAACAGCGCACCCACCGACACCCCAGTGACGGCGGCGTAGACAATCATTACTACCGAAGGGGGAATGATTATCCCCAATGACCCGGAAGACACCAGCACGCCGATCGAAAATGGACCGGAATATCCCTCCTTGCGCATTGCCGGATACAGCAATGATCCAACCGACACAACGGTGGCCGGGCTAGATCCAGAGATAGCACCAAAAAACATGCTCGCTGATACCGCCGTCATCCCCATACCACCGGTAAAGCGTCCCACTAACAAGTTGGCAAAGCGAATAATACGCTGCGATAACCCACCTGCACTCATCAAGCTGCCAGTGAGAATAAAAAAGGGTATGGCCATCAGCGGAAACTTATCCAACCCGGCAAACAAGCGCTCGGCCACGATGGCCAAAGGGATATGGCTAAAGCTCCCCATTGCTACCGTAACGGAACCCGCCAACGCAATAAAGATGGGCGTTCCTACTAACATCAACACAGCCAATAGAATCAGGAATGTGATAACCATGCGCTTATCCGATTTGATCAAGGTGGGCAGAGGCTTGCTCTCGACCAAGCAACGTCCGCAAGAAATGCTGGGTAAAGCGAATGCACATCAATAGAGCGCCTACTGGAATAGCCAACTGAACGATCCACATGGGGGCTTGCAGAGCAGAGCTCACCTGACCGAACCTGTGGGTTTGCTCAGTTAACTGGATACCGTAAAACACCAGAAAGAGGCAGAAAGCGATGGAAACTGCATGAACGAGCAATTCTATCCACTTCGCCAAACGTGGAGGACTAAACCTTTGCAGAATATCGATGCCGATATGAATCCCTTGCCGCGCAGCGACACTAGCTCCAAGCATCACCATCCATACAATTTGGTAACGGACCAGTTCCTCCGCCCATGAAAAACCATCGTTGAACACGTAGCGTGCAATGACATTAGCGAAAAGAATAAAAGAGGCAGATAAAATCAGCAGGCCAATCAAAACCTCCTCGGCACGCGATATTAGGCGATCAAGTTTGCGCATAGCGGACTCCACCAGCAATGAAAACAAAGGAGAAGAAAGGGCTGCCGGGATAACCGACCAGCCCTTTAATGGGTTGCGCTACTATTCGATATCAGCAATAGCTTGCTGGAATTCCGCCATTAGATCCGCGCCAATTTCACTGGCAAACGCGTCGTGCACCGACGCTGTCGCCTCTCTGAAAGCGTTCAGCTGGGCATCATCCAATGTACTGACGTTAGTACCACTAGCTTCGATAGTGGCAATGTAACCTGTTTCACGGCGTGCGGTTTCTTCACGCTGGAATGCAGTGGTTTCACGGGCAACATCGGTCAAT
The DNA here is from genome assembly GCF_003989795.1 of Vreelandella andesensis. Taxonomy (GTDB): domain Bacteria; phylum Pseudomonadota; class Gammaproteobacteria; order Pseudomonadales; family Halomonadaceae; genus Vreelandella; species Vreelandella andesensis. Next base: position 24,180 of record NZ_RZHG01000022.1, on the reverse strand, counting down.
AGCGCTTGGTTTTCAGGGCTCAGGCTATCGAACCAACGCTGGCTAAACAGAAATGCATAGGCTAGATACGCGTGGTTGCTGATGATTACATCGGACTGCACTTCATAAAATTTCATTTGTGTAATCGATACCAGCGGATTTTCCTGACAATCGACAATTCGTTGTTGCAGCGCGTTATAGGTTTCGCCAAAGGCAATCGGTACCGGATTGGCGTCCATCGCCTTAAATTGCTCCATGATGATAGGGCTTTGCATCACACGTACCTTTTGTCCTGCGAAATCTTCCGGGCCGTTAACAGGTTGGTCACAAGTAAATTGCTTGAAACCACTTTCCCAGAAAGTAACCCCCTTCAGACCCACCTGCTCCACGGTCGCCAATAGATCATTACCGGCCTGCCCATCGAGAACGGCGTGGGCTGCATCAGGAGAAGGGAATAAGAAAGGCAGGTCGACAATCTGCATGGCGGGAACGAAGCCCGATAGCTTGGCAGTCGGAATAATCGCTGCTTCCACAGCTCCCATCTGCAACTGCTGAGTGACTTCGACATCATCACCTAGGGTGTTATTGGGGAAAATTTTTACTGAAATATCACCGCCGCTGCGTTCTGCCACAGCGTCCCTGAAGCGCTCAGCAGCTAAGTGTTGTGCACTATCTTCAGGCAAGTCATGGTGGAACTTGATATTGATATTGGCACTCGCCATGCCGGTGTGTACCAAGGCGCCCAACGCAAAACTATAAGCGAGAGCCTTCATCTTCATGTTTTTAAGTTGCTTTTTCATGGTGTGATCCTTGCCATTGCTCCCGTTCAGAAAGTGCCCTACAGAGAGCGGGTTAAGTAACTATTTACTTACTTAAATTTTAATGCAAGCATCGTGCCATATTTAAACATGAGAGATTTTAAGGGGTTATGAACATACCTATGCATAAATTCGCACCAACTTTGTGCCAGAGGGCTCAATGTGGTGCGAATTCGTTCGATGGCCTGGCGCCACTCGTCACGCCAGCTTCGGGCGCCTGATTGATCAAGTGAATGCGTCTTGAATCTGGCCTGGCAGCCGGATAGGCCAGCTACCAGGGTAATAAATAGGCTGCCTACGTTAGTCGGAAATTAAACTGCTGAGACGTGGAATTTGTTGTGCTGAGCATATCAACGGCTAATCGACGAGTTGTTCAGTGGTTCTTTAGAAATAAATGTGTGAGCGATCTGAGGCTTTAATGTTTTTACGATATGTTCGTATAACGGCATCAGACGCTCGCTCATTTCCTGTTTCGCCACATGATAGTCGATGTAGTAAGCATGGCGAGTTCCGTGATACACAATCGGCTCACTCACTTTGGTAAATTTAAAACCTGATATTGCCAATAAACGGGGCAGACGAGGCTCCATCATGGCAAACACATGACGGCGATTAGTTAAGCCAACAATAGAGTAGGTGCATAAAAAAAGTCCTAGTGCGACGAGTGAGAATGTTTTTGCCTCATCTTGTGAAAATAAAACGATTTCTCCACCCACTGCTTCTTCTGAGGTGTTGGCTTTTCGCGTTCTAAAGTTTTTAGAAATGGCTAACCGTGATACTTCGCATGTCTCAAGCGTAGGTAGCATAAACGGCGTTAAGGTGGGATGGCTAAGTAACTGCTCCCCCTTTTTTTGTACAGGCAAGTGATCGGTTGGGTTAACGTTATCGGCTAAGGGCATAACTAATCGAACACAGCCTGCAAGAATGCCGCTACGTTTGTGTTCTATAAGGCAATGAACTGAATAATTATCGTACTCATCAGACTCGTACAGTTGTGCCTTATCTTCATGCATCTCATAATTAAATTCTTTCAAAAAAACATCATGCCGAAGTCGAAAAGCGCGGCGCTTTTGGTCATCGGTGTTAGCAATAAAAAAATGATATTCGTCGATAAATTTATCAATCATTCCCTTATGATTGCTTTTAGCGTCAAGCTCACTCTTTTGGATAGTTTTCCCTGCTAGCATCTGTTGCTTCCTTTTGAGTGCGGCTTACTAAAGTTGAATTTTTTCAGGTTTGCCTAAGTGGTAACCCTGCCCATACTGAATGCCATAGGAAAGAAGTACAGGTATTAGTGCTTCTTGATCAACAAACTCAGCGATAGTTTGCTTACCAAAGCCTCTTGCTATATCGGCAAACGCTTTGACAAGCGTGTGGCTATCTTTATCGATAAGTAAGCTGCGAATAAAAGAGCCATCGATTTTAATATAGTCTACAGGGAGCTGGCTTAGATAGTGAAAACTACTAAATCCAATTCCAAAGTCATCTAGTGCAGTTCGGCAGCCTAAGTCTCTTACAGTTTGCAGTACATTGCTAGCTGTTGAGAAATCCGTAATAGCGGCCGTTTCGGTTACCTCTAAAATTAGATGGTGGGGGTCAGCACCGCTTATTTTTAATTGCTCTGCCAGATATTGTTTTAAATCTAAATCATGTAAAGATTGGCCTGATAAATTCACAGCCAGAGATAACCCCTCTTTTTGTAACGATGTCAGTACTTCTAAGCTGTGGCGCAGGACCCAACGGTCCACTTGAACTATTAAACCGCTTTGCTCTGCAACGGGTATAAATTGTGCGGGAGAGACCAAGCTGCCATCGTCGTTGCGCATACGTAGCAACACTTCGTAATGCTTAATGTCGCGGTCTTTCAACCGTACAATGGGCTGTGCCCACAGTTCGAATTCGTCGTTTTCTAGTGCTTTGTGCAGTCGCTCTACCCAATAGACGCGTTCTTGAAGCTCATCTTTAGCATTTTCTGCCTGCCTGAGAAGATGCCAGTTCTGATTGCCACTCTCTTTTGCTTTGTACATGGCCATATCGGCACTGGCTAACAGGTCAGCCGGCGTCTGGCCATTAACGGGGAACAGTGCGATACCAATGCTGGCAGAAACATGATGCTTTCTTCCGGCGGCTGTAAAGCCAAGGCCGTCCAGTAGCTGAGAAATGTACTCTGCCACGTTAATGGCCTGTTCGCTGCTAATATCTTCTAGCAGCAGAGCAAACTCGTCACCACCGAGGCGGGCAATAATGCTGCGCTGACCGAGGTTTAGAGAGAGCGTGTCAGCGACTTCTCGTAATAAACAGTCGCCCACATGGTGGCCACTGAGTTCGTTGATTTCTTTGAATTGGTTTAGATCTAGCAGCAGCACTGCGCCTTCGGCTTGACTACTAATAGTGCGCTGTAGGGCGTCTTGAAAATAGCGACGATTATAGAGCTCGGTGAGCGGGTCGTGTTCAGCAAGCCACATCAAGCGTGCCTCAGCGGCTTTACGCTCAGTAATGTCTAGTCCTACGGATATCTGGGACGCATTGTGGTTATTACTATTTGCTAAAAATGCGTGATACCAAACGACGGTAAAAGAGCGTTTGTCCACAGTTTGAAATGTTTTTTCTTCCTGGTTAGGAGTGCCGAGGTGAGGCAAAGTAAGCCCATGAGCATCACTCTCGCTATCAGTTTCATCCTCGTTGTTGCCTGGTAATTCAAAGCGAGCATATTGATCAAAAATGTCAGAGAAATGGCGTCCAATAATATCGGCGTCTTTTAACCCTAACCTTTCTAGTGTGTAGTCATTAATCAGTTGGATACGTCCCGCACTATTTTGAACAACAATAAAGACTTGTGCGGTGTCAAGCAGGCTATTAACAAAATCACGCTCTTTGGCTAGCTCATCAACGCGTTCGGCCAGCTGGCCGCTATGCTCTTGTACGCTGTGTTCCAATGCTTCTAACTGATTGGAAAGCTCACGGGTAGAATCTTCCAAACTATCAATTTCATTGGAAAAGTACCGCCAAGAGTAGGGTAGTTTCTCCCTTACACGACTAAAATCACCATTCGCCAGGGCGGGCAATAAGCCAGCGACTCGGCGCAATCGAGCCATCGGACCCAATAGAATAATCAGCAACAATAACTCGGCGGCTAACCAACCCATTAGGCCCACCACCAGTAGTGTATTTGTGGCTGTTCGAATGGCCGCGATCTGGGGAGTAATATCTGAAATAAGCAGTAAATAACCGGTGCTGCGCCAGTCGGCGTCCTCCTCCATATACACTGCGCTTAATTCAAAATAACGGCCCATGAAGTCAAGGCTGAAGGGCATATGAACCAATTGATTCAGCAAGACATCTTTAGAGGCGCGTTGAAGTACCGAGAGTGTTTGATCGCGGTTTGTAAGCGCTAGAATATGGCCGTTCCAGTCTGCTAGAAGAGGGGCTTCGGCAGGTGTTTGTCCAGCAATACGGCCTGTCACCATCAGCGCTATTTCGCTATTGGAGACTTCTTTAGCTTGCCGCGTAACGTCAGCTAATGAGCGCGATAACACTACCATTCCGATACTAGCGCCCTCCATAAGAACGGGCACCGCAGCGAATTGTTGGCATGTCATTGCGCAGCGCAGCGTTGTAATGGGGGACTCAGTTGTCAGCACACTGCCTATCCAACCTTGAATAGGCAGGTCAGCGAGCGGGGCGTTGGTACCTGAATAGCCAACTCTCACTCCTTGAGTATTAAAAACAAAGACTTCATCAACCCCAGCTTCTAATTGCAGAGAAGGCCACTGTGCTCTTAACACATCGGCCAATTCATCTTGGTTATTATCTTGAAGCGCACTTCCAAGCTCTGGTGCTGCAGCGGTTAAGCCTGCTAACTGGCGTAAGTTATCTGATGAGCGCTGCATCGCTAAACTAATTTCGCGCTGCTGCCGCTCATGGCTTTCTATACGGCTACTTTCTAACTGCTGTGTTAAATGGTATTGACCTAGCCAGATAAAGAGTGCCACAAGCGCTAACAGCAATAGACTGCTCAGCGCGATAACACGCCAAGTCAAACTAAGCCGGTGGCGCGGTTTAGAGAACGAACGTGTGGTCATCTCTGTGTATCCCGTTCAGGTAATGCTAAAAGCGCAGTGAAAGCTGGAAGAGCAGCATATTCCAGTGCTGGCTAGTTTCCGATGCGTCTGCGTCTTTGTGTAAGGGTAGCCAGCCAGTGCCATTTACATGATGATATTCGCCCGCCAGCATTAGATTGGGTCTGGGCATCCATTGAACGCCAAAGGTAATATCATCAGCAAATTGAGAGTGGGCAGGGCCCAAGCCACTCTGCTCGTAGCGAGTACCTGAACGGTCATTGCGGTCGTTTACCAAACGGTCAAAGCGAATCAACCACTGCCAGTCATTGTTCATGCGACGCGTATACTGCACATACCAACTTTCGCCGGTTTTTTTCAGATCAACGGCGGGATTAAAGCCATCGAGTTCAATTGATCTCAGTGCATACTCAGAGGTCAAACTCCACAACTCGTCGTTGTATTGCAGAGAAAATACCCAAGGCTGAAACTGGAAACTGCCATTATTTAATGGGGAACGAGAGCCTTCATAGTCAGCGTTCGCGCTGGCGGTGCTGAGTGCCATCAAAAAGTGCCCACCATCATCCTCATAGCGTATTTGGCCAATCGCAGAAGAGCCCGCTTGGAACGAACCCGGGAAACGCTCGAGTCCAAGCGCTAGGTCGACATCGTCTTCTATACGTGCGTTACCAACGCCTGCTTGAAAACGGAAAACGCCTGACTGGGTTCTTTCTTCGTGATAAATGCTGGCGCCATCGCCCGCAATGCCCAGTGAGCGAGTTCGATCAAAATAGATCGACTGTGGCAACAAGATGCTGGGTCGCGTGAAAGCAACGTCACGGGTTTGGTTATAAATACCGAAGGGGTTTTTAAATCTACCGATCTGAAGGCCAAGCGTACGTTGCTGGTTAGAGACCATCTGGTAGTCCACCACGCCGTAATCAAGCGTTGGGATGGCATCACTTGCCTCACCGCCTGCACGTCGACTGAGCACCTGAGCGGCCACCAGCACATTGCGGTGCGGGCGAACAGAGGCGTTAACACCGATTTCGGTATACTCCAAGCTGCCCGCATTATCACTACTGTTGCCGAAGAAATCGTTCTCGTCGGTAATGATAAGCGCCTGGCTTAGAAACCCATGTACTTGCAACGTGTCGAGCATGTTTTCGTTCGCCCAAGCGGACGAATATGCTGGCAGCGTTAACAAGCTAGTGAACATGAATGTGATAGGTATACGGCTAACAGAAAATTGTTCATTCCATCGAAATAACATGGATATTTTCATCCAGGTACTCCCTTTCAAGATATCCCAGCGCGCCGGGAGTATTGGCAATCTTCTCGCGCATTTCGAGTTGATCAGCAACGCGATTAGGCGCTTGGCCCATGCCTGAAAACACCATGCGATCCCATGCCAGCTGCAGTTGATGTGGGTAAACGGCGAGCTGCTCTTTGGTGAAGCGAGCATGTACAGGGTCTCGGTTTGGCAGCACAAACACCTGGACGGCGTCACCATCCGGCCAGGTACGTTGGCGCATGGCAAAAATAGCCCGTGTCGTGTCTCGGTTTAGCCACTGCGTGGCGACCGCAGGGTGTGCTACCAAAAATATGGCGGCATCATGATCACCGGACTGTGCGTGAATAGGCCCGGCAAGAAAAGCCAGCGCCATCCACACTGAACACCGTGTGATTCGTTTAAAAGTGATAAGCATTAAGTAAAAAAGCGGCATCGCGAAAATCTTATCCATTGCCTGCCGAACGCCAAGTCTACGCACCATGCCACTCTTGTTAGCACGTTATAAGTGTGTGAGATATAGGTATGTGAGATATGGGTGTGTGAGGTGATGACGCTTACTCCTCTTCAGTATTTAGAGGCGAACCGTTGTTATATGCATATATCGTTATATACATAGTCTGTGTGATAGCGAGTAAGATCTTTTGTACCACACCCCGGCATCGGCAAATTGAATCAGCACAATCTTAACCCTACATCAATTTTTTTGAACTTACCTACTTCTCAATCAACGAATCGGGCGACGAGGAACGTAGGGTTCATCTAGAAATGTTGCATAGCAATATTTAATAACCATGACACAAGTGGGCAGTACGCAAAGCGCTAAATACATGTGCTCAATCGTTCTACTTCTCAAAAGCGAAGCTAACGCTAATGGCTATCGAGATTGTGAAGCGTTACACAGATTTGCCCTGATTAACTAAAACGCCCGGCTTAAAGCCGGGCGTAAAAGCGATGAACCAAACGGGGTTAGTCCTCGAGTTCAAGAAGCCGGTCAGCGTAATTGGTAAATAAGCCGTTGACACCCCACTCCCGTAAACGCTGCATTTCATCAGTTTCATTGATGGTGTAAATGTGCACCGGAAGACCATTTTCCTGAGCCTGACTAATGAAGTCCGCACCAATAACGTCTTCGCCGTTATATGTCACGTTAGTGCCGATGCCTTCCGCGTAGGCTGCGATTGCCTGAAAGTCTTCGTCAGTGATTTCTGTTGGTGCCGGTGTAATACCGGTCCACTCCACTAATCGGCCGTTATCTTCCTCATTGGGCGAGTACCACACCAACTGGATGAGAGGAATATGTTCATTCAGCTCACGGACTTTGAGTAAGCTATCCTGTTCAAATGATTGTACTAGCACGCGGCCATTTTCGATCATTTCGTAGTCTTCAAGTGCCTCAACTAAGGCTTCCTCTAAACCCGGGTTTAACTGAGGCGACTTGGTTTCAATGTAGTAACGGGCATCATGGCCGAAGCGCTCAAATAGCTCTTTCAATGTGAGTATTTGTGCTCCTTCAAAGGCTACATTTGCTTTATCGGCATTAGTTTCATTGAACCACGTGCCGGTATCCAGCGCCTTCAATTGTTCTAATGTGTGATCATTAATGCTGCCGTCACCATCACTTGTGCGGTCGATAGCATCATCATGGAACACTACTAACTCACCGTCAGAGGTGAGCTGAACGTCCAGTTCCAAGTAATCAACACCCCACTCATGAGCCAATTCATAGGCGGCCATGGTGCTTTCCGGCGCATGTCCGCTGGCACCGCGATGAGCAATCACTTGAAACGATTCCAGATCCTTTAGCTGCTGCTCTAGAGGCGTTGCCTCTGCGAATGCAGTGGTCGAAGCAGCACCAGCAAAAAGACCCAGTGAAACGGCAATAATCAACGGATGACGTTGCATATAAACTCCTTAATTGAACGACTGTTCAATTATCCTACAGGTCTCACTATGCAAATGCCAAATAGGTCACTTATTTCGGCTTGTTAAAAGAAGGCATGCTTTTGCTTTGGCAGGTGCGCGTGGCATTCAACGCTTAACCCGGTACAACATCGGCTATTCTTAATCTCATCCATTGTTAAATGGTCGCGCTTTCCATTACACAGCCCACAAGAGGTAACCGCAATGATTGCTTACACGATGGTGGGTACGCATAACCTGGCGCGGGCACTTCACTTTTATGTTCCGTTGTTCAGTACTATGGAATTAGATGTATGTTGGCAAGACGATGCCTGCGTTTCTTTTGGCGACCCCGATGATGTCAATGTGCCAAGGTTCTTTGTTGGTTTCCCTTTTAATGGTTACCCAGCGAGCGTTGGCAACGGCACTATGACAGCGTTTCAATTCACTGAGCCTAAAGAAGTCGATACGCTCTATCAGTTAGCTATGCACAACGGTGGCAGCGATGAAGGTGCACCGGGGTATCGACCTCAATATGGCGCAGGGTTTTATTCGGCTTATGTGCGAGATCCCGACGGCAATAAGCTGGCATTTGTGGTCTATCCCCATCGCTAGAACCAACAATGTCCTAATTACCGAAGGCGAAATGACCGGTTGATAGAGGTCATCCTGCTCTCTCTGATCAGAAAGGGATGAAATAATGCAACTTTTCCTTAATGCAACCTCGCCCTATGCGCGTCTAGCGCGGATCATCTTGTTAGAGAAAGGTCTGGCAGACGACGTTACTTTGCGCTGGTGCGACCCCTGGGCAGACGACAGCGGGCTGTTAGCAGTTAATCCCGCCGGGCGAATTCCTGCATTAGTGACTGACGATGGCACGACACTGAGCGAGTCGATGCTGATCGCTGTTTACCTTGATAGCGTCAGCCCTGGCGTGCCTATGATGCCAGCTTCTCAGTTGGTTGATGTGCTCCATCTGGCAGGGCTTGGGCAAAACTTAATGGACGCGGCCTTCGCAACGGTGATCGCGAGAAAACACGATGGCGCTGAAATTGATCAACGTGAACTCGGGCGAAGACGTCAGCGGGCCATCCAGCGAATAACGCAGCAGTTAGGTGATGAGCTTCACGAAAACCAGTTAACGCCGTCGATTACTCTTGGTGAAATCGCCACCGCTGTCGCATTAGATTACCTAGCTTTCAGATTGCCTGAAGTAAACTGGAAGAAAGAACACCCAGCGTTGCAGGAATGGCATGCCGCAGTGATTACCAGGGATAGTTTTCAACAAACCGCCTTTGTTTAGCAAACTTTCTATTTGGCAAGCTATGTCTGTTTAGCAAGCTATGTCTGTTTAGCAAACAATGTCGATGAGTATTGCTTTACCCTTTAAGCTCGCGCTTAAGCCACTGGGCTAGCGGCTCGCAGCGGCGAAGGTTGGCGTGTTTGGGCAGCAAAAGACAAAGCCGTGCGGGCGTTTCGATGCTACCCCACGGGGCGATTAGCCGCCCGCTGTTCAAATCATCCTCTACGAGTAGCTTAGGTGCGATAGCAACACCCAAACCCGCCACCGCCGCTTCTATCAAATAATAAAGATGGTCAAAGCCTTGGCCTTGCTGAAGCGCGGCTTTTAATGCGTTTGGGTCAAGCCCTTTGGCACTGGCCCACTGCGGCCACGCCTGGGGTCGTGAAGCGGTCACTAACAATGTGTTGGCAAACAGCGATTCTGGTTGGGCAGAGTCGATTTGCACGGCTAACGGTGAGCTAACCACGGCGCAAATCTGTTCGGTCATTAGCGGGATAACCTCCACATCCGCAGGCCAGGGCGGTTCAGTAAATGCCAGCGTAGCGCTGGCATCAGCAGGCTTACCGGGTTGCTCGGTGTCACTCACCACTACCTGCAGTTTAAGCGCGGGGAGGTCACGGTGAAGGCGATCCAGCCGGGGAATCAGCCAGCGCGCTAATAGGCTGCCGGGGCAGGCCAGGGTAAAGGGCGCTTCTTGCACTTCATGCTTGAGCGCGGCGCAACTGTCGCGCAGGCGAGTAAATGCCTCGCCTACACCGCTTTGGAGTTGCTCACCGTGGTGAGTAAGCACCAGCCCACGCCCCGACTTGGCAAATAGCGCTACACCAAAATAGTCATCTAAACTCTTTAGCTGGCGGCTAACGGCACCGTGGGTAACGCTTAGTTCATCTGCAGCTGCTGTTACGCTACCCAGCCGGGCAGTAGCTTCAAAGGCGCGCAGGGCGCTTAACGGTGGCAGGCTATGTCGCATGGCTTGTCCTGTGTTAACAGTTGATTTCAGCTCACATGTTGCTGCCATCTTATCGATTTTTCTTCCCGACTGCTTGCGCTACCTTCATTGCAACTTAATTCGCACCGCCCAATACGCAGAGGTCGTGATGAACCAATTTGTAAACCTGCCCGACGCCAACGGCCTGTTTGGCAGCTTCGGTGGCCGTTTTGTCGCTGAAACCCTGATGCCGCTGATTCTGGAGCTGCAGGATGAGTACACTGCCGCTAAGAACGACCCAGAATTTCAGCGCCAGCTCGCTTACTTCCAAGGCGATTACGTAGGGCGGCCAAGCCCGCTCTACTTCGCTGAGCGCCTGACGGAACATTTTGGCGGGGCGAGTATTTATCTCAAGCGCGAAGAGCTAAACCACACCGGCGCGCACAAAATTAACAACTGCATTGGCCAAGTGCTGCTGGCCAAGCAGATGGGTAAAAAGCGCATCATTGCGGAAACCGGTGCCGGTATGCACGGGGTAGCCACCGCCACAGTTGCGGCACGTTTTGGCCTGCCGTGCGTTATTTACATGGGCGCCACCGACATTGAGCGCCAGCAGCCCAACGTATTCCGTATGAAACTGCTGGGTGCCGAAATTGTACCGGTCACCTCTGGCACCGGAACGCTAAAAGACGCTATGAACGAAGCGCTTCGCGACTGGGTAACGAATGTTGACGACACCTTTTACATTATTGGCACGGTAGCCGGGCCGCATCCATACCCCGCGATGGTGCGAGACTTCCAGGCGGTGATTGGTCATGAAACCCGCACGCAAATGATTGAAAAGCAGGGGCGCTTACCGGATTCACTGGTTGCCTGTGTCGGCGGTGGTTCGAACGCCATGGGGCTGTTCTACCCCTTTATTAACGACCCCGCAGTGAAGATGATTGGTGTTGAAGCAGGCGGGAAAGGTGTCAAAAGCGGCCTGCATGCCGCCAGCCTAAACGGCGGCACGCCCGGCGTGCTTCATGGCAACCGCACTTACCTGCTGCAAAATGAAGATGGCCAGATTACCGATGCCCACTCAATTTCAGCCGGGCTGGATTACCCTGGCATTGGGCCAGAGCATGCGTGGCTCTATGAGCAGGGGCGGGTAGAGTACGTGTCTGCCACTGACGACGAAGCGCTGGAAGCCTTTCAGATTTGCTGCCGTCAGGAAGGCATTATTCCCGCGCTGGAAACGGCCCACGCCCTGGCCGAAGTAGCCAAGCGTGCGCCCACGCTTCCCCGTGAGCATTTAATGGTGGTTAACCTCAGTGGCCGTGGCGACAAAGACATGATGAGCGTGGCCCATCACTTAGGCGATAAATTCGGGGTGAAAAATCGATGAGCGCAACACAGGAGACCGTTATGACCACCACCCGTCTTGAACGCTGCTTTGCCGCGCTCAAACAGCAAAACCGCCCAGCGCTGGTTAGCTACTTAACCGCTGGCGACCCGGACGCCGAGACCTCTCGCCGACTACTGCACGGGCTGCCAGAAGCGGGGGTGGATATCATCGAACTTGGGATGCCGTTTAGCGACCCCATGGCCGATGGCCCTGCTATTCAAAAAGCGGCGCTGCGTGCCCTGGAAGGCGGCCAAACCCAAGCTAAAACGCTGGAAATGGTGCGCTCGTTCCGTGAACAGAACAGCACCACGCCGATTGTACTGATGGGCTATTACAACCCCATCTACTGTTACGGCGTAGAGCGCTTTCTAACGGATGCCGCCAAGGCCGGGATAGATGGCCTGATTGTGGTGGATCTTCCCCCCGAACACGATGAGGAACTCTGCCAGCCAGCGGCCAAGCACGGAATTGATTTTATTCGCCTGGCAACGCCCACCACCGATGCCAAACGGCTGCCCAAAGTGCTGGGTAACGCCTCAGGGTTTATCTACTACGTGTCAGTGGCAGGTGTAACGGGTGGCAGCGCCCCAACGCCAGAGCGGTTAGAAAGCGCTGTTAGAGAACTGCGCGAGCACACTGAACTACCAATTGCCGTGGGCTTTGGTATTCGCACCGCCGAGCAAGCCGCTACCATTGGCCGCTTCAGCGACGCAGTAGTGGTTGGTTCCGCGCTTGTCGACTGCATCGAACATGCCAACACGCCCGATGAAGCTGTTGAACGCGTGCATGGCTTAGTCAGCGAATTGGCCGAAAGTGTCAGGGCATGTCGTAAAGCAAGCGAGCGGCAAGCCTGTTGATACAAACAGAGTAAAACGAACGCTATGTTAAGAAAGGGCAGGCCAGCAGCGCCTGCTCTTTTTGTACTCTTGTGTCTCGTTTGTAAAAAATGTTCATTTTTCATTACTTGTTGTTTTCCTGCTACCACAGGCATTATCACCGCTCGCGGTTGCCAGCTGAAGGAGGCAACCACAAGGATTTTGTCACCCTGGGGAAAATAATGGGCAAGCTTTTTTCACTGATTGTATTACTGGCTATTGGCTACGTAGGCATCTATATCTATTACGGTGTCGCCGTAAAACAAGAGGTGCAGCAGCAGCTAGATGACCGCGGCCTGTCTTCGGTGAGTGTTGATGACGTCGAGTATGGCTTGTTGGCGCCGGTTAATACCTCTGCAGAGCTAACCGTAACCGTCACCTATCGTGGTTCTCAGGCAGCAGTGAACATGGTGGTAAAGGGTCACCCAGTGTTTTCTGACGACGTAAGCGTTGAGTTCGATGGCCTACAAGCGCTGCGCTTAGGAATAGGCTTCGGACAGTAGGTTTTACAACGCTCGTTTTCAATGACTACCACCCTGTGGCAATGCATTTGCTGCTGGTTAGAGGCACATGACTAACTTATGCTTTCCAAAATTATAAGTGGCGGCCAAACAGGCGCTGATAGGGCGGCACTCGATGCTGCATTAACACTCGATTTCCCCATTGGCGGAACGTGTCCCGTTGGAAGAATGGCTGAAGACGGGCCGATGAGCAGCGTCTACACCCTAGAAGAAGTGAGCGGTGATTACCGTCAGCGTAACCACAAAAATGTAGAGAATGCGGACGGCACCGCCATTTTCTATGCGTCGTATCTTCAAGGGGGAACAGAAGCCACCTCACTCTTCTGTATTCAGCAATCAAAGCCCTACAAGCTGATTGATATCGAACTGATCGACCCACTTCACGCGGCAATGCTGCTGGCCGATTTCGTGCACGACTACCACGTAAGCGTACTTAACATAGCAGGCCCCAGGGCCAGTACCTGCCCGGTAATATACGCTTACGTCAAGCAGGTGATTGAACTGGTGATAAAGCAATCACGTTAGGCTAGGCTTAAAGCGTTTTTTAAAGCCCTTGGGCGCCGCGCCGTAGCCAATTATGCACAAAAGCTAGCTTGCGCATCGCGGCGTCTGAAAGCACAAACGGGTAGAGATCTGATAAGCCCATAGAACGGTTCACATGGTTAACACCGGCCACCAGTGATGCTGCAATATGAATCAACCGCTCGGCGTCCGGCTCGGCGTAAGCATCCCAACCATGGATATTAGGCAACGCCGGTGATGTCATGCCCGACGTGATAAAGCTATCGGTGATATCAGTCAGGTGAAGTAAGTGCGAAGCGGTTTCCGCCCAGTCCTCGTGGGGGTGGGAAGACGCATACGTCGACAAAAACCGCTGCCGCCAGTCGGCTGGTGGGCCATTTTCATAATGCCGCTGTAGCGCCGCCGGATAATCTTCCCGCTCATCGCCAAACATCTCACGAAACGCATCCAAAAAATCATCCCGTAAACTTAGCCGCCACCACAGCATATGAGCGATTTCATGGCGCATATGGCCAATCATCGTGCGGTATGGCTCATCCAACGCCTCTTTGCGCGTTGTGCGCAGCACCGCATCTGCTTCTGCCACACTGATAGTAACCACGCCGCCGACATGCCCCATGGGCACAGGAATTTCCCCCTCGGCAAGCATATGAAACACCGGTGGCGCACCAGGGTCTTCCGGGCGAAACCAGTTCCAGCGGCCCAGGTTATCGATCACCCAGCGTTTCGCCGCTTCCGTTTGCGCCCAGTTGGACATCGCATTTGGAATAGAAAGGTCGGGTGCTAGGGCCGTCATCGCGCAGGCACGGCAGAACTCACCTTGCTTAGGCGCAATCCAGTTACAGCCAATCACTTCACGGTTCGCGCAAAAAGGCGGCATCGGAAGAAATGCCCGCGCCTGCGGGTCGTAAGCAACGGGAACGCCGTTTGCGGTCACCAAATTATCAAACCAAAGTGAACCGGCACCGACCGGATTAGAAAACACACGCATAGGTCGGGTATCCAAAAGAAATGAGGTTTTAGTCTAGGCGGCAATGCTAGGGTACGTCCAACGACGATTGCAGAGCATTGCCCGTTGCGCTGTACCAACATGCTTCCACAAGCAGCGTTTTGCGCTGAAATTGTGATACAGGCAAACTACGATATCTCACAATAAGGTGCTACCCCATGCAACGCCAACATACTTGGGCCGAAACGCTGCCGCAACTCTACGACCACCTCTGGGCACGCCTTATTAGAGGGGTACACGACCGCCACGCCCCCGCGCGGCACCCAACCTTGGCGACTGTAAGCACGAACGGCATGCCCCAGGCACGCACGGTGGTACTGCGTAGCGTGGATAAACAGGCCGCCACACTCGCGCTGTATACCGACATTCATTCGGATAAAGTAAGCGCACTTCGTGCCAACCCTGTGGCCGCGCTGCACGTATGGGACGCCAGCGCCCACTTGCAAACACGCATCGAGGCAGGCGTGACGATTCTCACGGGGGACGCCGCCTACGAACACTGGCAACGCGTGCCGGAACATTCCCGAAGTGCCTACAGCAGCGGCTCCGCTCCTGGTGAACCCATCGCCGATTCGTTGGCGTACACCAAAACGCCGGATCAGCAGGCCTTTGCCGTATTGCTATTCCACATCAACACCATTGATGCGCTACACCTTGGCCCGCAACACCGCCGCGCCCTGTTCTCACGGGAAGACCACTGGGCAGGGCAGTGGTTGATTCCTTAACAGGCTTACAATGCTTATACCCTCGATACCCACACTCTATATCCGCTAGGCAGTCGCCAAGGCTTAAAAGGCTCAGTATCATAAGCAGCCAACCAAATCACAGAAGCCACCTTTTATGTCATGCCCACCTTGCCCCAACTGCCAATCTGAATTCGTCTATCAGGATCAAAGCCTGTTTATTTGCCCAGAGTGTGCCCACGAATGGAACCCTTCCGAGGTAGAAGCGGAAGACAGCGTCACGGTGAACGATGCCAACGGCACCCTGCTTGCCGAAGGCGATAAGGTAACGCTCATCAAAGACCTCAAGGTTAAAGGCAGCTCAATCGTGCTCAAGATTGGCACCAAAGCTGTCATCAAACGGCTAAAAGAAGGCAAAGACCACCAGCTAGACTGCAAAGTAGACGGCGCAGGCGACATGATGGTCACCGCCCAGTTTGTGAAGAAAGCCTGAATCACCCTCACACGCCTAGAGAGCCACCATGGACGTCAGCGTTAACACGCAAGAACAAATCGTGAAGTCATTTTCCGCCTGGATGCCCATGGTGCTGGTTGCGCTCATTCTCTACGGCGCATTATTTGCTGGGCTCACTATCTGGGGGCTCATGCAGTTCTTTGGCATGGAGCAAGCCGTCGCGCAAACAGTAGGGCTACCAAGCGGTGTGCTGTTACTGGGCGGCTTGTTTTACATCTATGTGAAATGGCTGACGAGATCCCTGGCGTCATACCAGCTTTCCCTAAGCGATAAGCAGCTCATCGTGAAAGGCATTTCAGGGCGGCGAACCATTGAACATGAACTGCCGGTGGGTAACGTTAAAAAAATACACATCGGCACCCACATGCACACCATGCAAAAGCCAACGTATGGGCAGGGCGGCGCTAAAAGCAAAGCCGCTTCACGGCTGACGTTTGTGTTAAGTAACGGCGACTATTTCAAACTTGATTTCGCCATGAACGCCTTTGATAACGAATCACTCTATGACTTCCTTGCCGCCATGAAACGCAAAGGGGTCGATATCAACCTCCACGGCTAATAGCCCGCTTAGCAAACAGCATTAAGCGAGCTTCAGCGCGCGATAATTAAATCACTGAAATATAAAGCAGGCAGTACGCCAGTCATCCCGCAACCCTGACCCAGGCCAACCTCGTAGCCTAAAGTGCTACTTCTTTCTGGTGGGCTTAAGCTAATTTAGCTGCTAGGCTAATTTTACTAGAGCGATAAACGCCGCAGGGAACAACCTAATGCAAAATGCCCCACGCATTGAGCCTTACTCAATTAGCCAACGCGTGCAGGCGCAGGCTGATGGCACGTTAATCGCCGACTCCACCAATACGCTTGAACTCCGCGAACGCGGCTACCCGCCATGCCACTACTTCCCCTGTGAAGACGTGCGAATGGACTTACTCAACGTTTCAGAATCCAGCTATTGCCCGTTCAAAGGTAATACGGTGCATTTCTCGCTGGGCCGAATTCAGGATATCGCCTGGAGCTACGAGCAACCGATTGAAGGTATGGAAGCTATTGCGGGTAGGGTGGCGTTTTATAAGGAAGTGAGTAAATGACTCTTTTCGACCCTGAGCGGCCATTCCGGAAAATGCAGCAGGCGCGCGAATTTTGGATATACAAACTAACAAAAATTAACACCTCAAAGCACTGTAGGCATTCCGATATTGAGTGGAGCGCTGTTGGATTAAATGGCTGGAACGACGGTTCCAGAAGGCGCGCAACATTTGGGGTCGGGTAGAGGTACTGCGTAAGGCGCTACCGTTGCCATGGGCAAGGATTATCCACCGATGTTGAATCCTTCAGCGAAGCTTTTGATTGAGGAGCCGGATACGTTAATTGCGCACGTCCGGATCTTGTGGGGGCCGGGAAAGCAATCGCCTGGTCTACCCGACCCTGCGGTGTCCAGGGCGCCTGAGTATTTTTCCAGAAAAACCTGTGCCAGTGTCCGGTAACTGATTTACTTTCGAGGGCGGTCGTTCAGCTTCCTGACCACCTTACGCAGCTCAGCGCCAATGACCTTACGGAAGTTTGTTCCCTTGGAGAAGTGCTGTCGCATTAAGTCAATGGTGTTCTCGTTGCTTCCACGTTGCCCTGAACAATAAGAATCGCAAAAGTAGGTATCTGCGGTCATCGCCTTGCCCACGGCTGCGTGGTCGGCGAACTCCGAGCCGTTGTCCAGAGTGATAATCTTAACAGCACCCCGGCGAGGCTTCAGCAGCCGGACCATGGCTGCTTGCGTCAGCTCCGCTGAGATATTGGGCAACCCTGCCGCTAGGAGGTAACCGCTACGACGCTCTACCTAAGATCAAATCAAGCTAAGCGGGGTCGATGGTCATTAACAGGCGTGTTTCGCCCTCTGTCATGGAAGGACTGCGGTGCACCAGGCCGTGTTCCTCACTGCCTTCCCAGCCACTTCCCTTGATCAGGGCGATATCACCCGCTGCCAGGCGTTGAATAGCGCTGTCGTCGGTAACAATTTCCGGGCGGTTCGGGTTAGGAGCGCCTAAGCCTGCGCGATTGGTGGCGTGCTCAGGAAGCCATTCACTGCCGGGGCCGTGGTAGGTCGTCACCATGCGTACTGGCAGGTTGTCGCAGTGAAAACGTGGGCACATGGCACTGTTAAGCAAGCGCAGGCGAATCCCTATGGTTTCGGTATCGAACAGAAAGGCGATGGCCTCAGCAATGGTCACCATATCGTCCAGCAGCGGTGTGGCGGCCTCCGGTGCGGGCAGCTGGCGGCGCAGGTCTGCCATGAAGGCTTCATCCGGGCTGCCCAGCCAGCTGTATTGCCAGGGGCGTTGTGTCAGGCATTGCGCCTGGGCGCTCAAGGCAACATCGGCAGGAAGGCGGCGCTGAAGGATAGCGATATTATAGGCATCCTCAAAAATACGCGGCAATACGCTGATATCTGTATCAGCAGTGGCATGTCTCGGTAGGTGAGGGTGAGAGGTAGCAAGTGACGGCATGAAAAGCTCCTGAATCGTATGAATCGTTAATTATTCGGATGATTATTTATGTTATGTTATAACGTTTAATGTCGCTAAGGGTCAATCCATGTCGCTAACAGAAGTACACTTTTCGTCAATCGGCGGTGAGTTAAGCAAAGCCGATATTCAGGCTATGCCTGAAGAGGATTATATGAATGTCGCTCAGTTGGCCTTTTTTCGTCGGCATTTGATGGCGGAGCGCGCTGAACTGGAAGCACACTTACAGGAAGTGAAAGCCACAATAGCCTCTCACGAACGCGATGCGGATGAAGCCGATCAGGCATCGTTTGAGGAAGAGCTGCGTTTATCTCTGCGTCAGGCGGATCGAGAAAGCCGATTAATTCAGAATATTGATGCGGCGCTTAAACGTATTGAAAGCGGCGATTATGGTTATTGTGAGGAGACCGGCGAGCCAATTGGTATTCCACGCCTGCTGTACCGGCCCACGGCACGCCTATGTATCGAAGCGAAGGAGCGCGAAGAGCGCAAGGAACATCATTTTCGTAAGGCTAGAGGCGAGTGATACGGGAGTAAAAGCGGAGACTGCCTGCCTTTTGCGGGTAAGGGAAAACTGCCTCGTCGCCTTACGCGCTAACGGTGGAGAGGGTGAGCGATTTTCTGATACGTTTTTTTGCTGGAAGTTTGCAGGAAGATGTTATGTCAACTAACATAACGATATTACATTGAATATTGAAATGATCCACTGAGGCCATTATGAAGTTTTGCCAAGAACATGGTCAGCAAAAAAGTGTAGTCGCCATGCTACCCAGCGAAAAGCACCTCAACATTATCGCTGCGCTGTTTAAAGCTCTCGGTGATCCTTCTCGAATGGCCTTGTTGTTTGCACTAAAAGACGGTGAGCGTTGTGTTGGTGATCTTGTGGATGACAGGAATAAGTTATCAACGGTATCAGCGCGTCTGAAGGTGCTGTTTGACGCAAACCTAGTGGTCCGACGCCGCGATGCGAGGCATCTTTACTATCGCTTGGCCGATCAGCATGTTGTTGAGTTGATTGAAAACGCGCTGGCCCATGCCGATGAAGAGATGAAAGCGTCAGTGTAATACCTACTATCACTTTAACTTGGCTATGCAATCCAAGGAGATAACGATGAGCTGCAATATCCATCAAAACCACCCGCATGAGCACGGCCCGAATTGCGGTCATACGCAAATTAAGCATGACGGTCACGTCGATTACTTGCACGATGGTCACCTGCACCATCCTCATGGCGACCATGTTGATGAGCATGTGCTTGAAGTGTCGGACAAAAACCCTGATGCGTGCACACCTAATCACCAATGTGCAGGTCATGATGCGGACCACGTACACGGCCCAGATTGCGGCCACGAAGCCATTCCCCATGGCGACCATGTCGACTACTTAGTCGATGGCCATTTACATCATCCTCATGGTGATCACTGTGACGATCACGGCCCTGTGACTGTTGTTCGTTAAAACCAGGACGGGCGCATCGGACAACAGATGAAACTGTTGTCCGTCTAAGGCACTTATATGGACGCTTCTAAAAATACCATGAGTTGTCTTTGAGGGCGGCGCGTCAGGGTGTTGAAGAGTTGCATCTGGCTACTGTGGCGTCGTGCCCTGTTAGGCGTTTGGCGGCTTATATATCAATGGCTCAACGGCGCGGTAATGACCTCAACCGTCTCTTTGCGAATGGCGTTGTAAAAGCAGTTGGGTCGCCCGGTATGGCAAGCGGACCCTTGCTGATCAACCCTTAGCAGCACTGCGTCGCCGTCGCAGTCTAGTCGCGATTCGACCAGCCGCTGGCGATGACCGGAGCTCTCACCCTTGCGCCACAGGGTCTGCCGTGAGCGTGACCAGTAGCACACTTGGCCAGTCGTTAGCGTTTCGAGTAACGCCTCGCGGTTCATCCAGGCCAGCATGAGTACCTCACCGCTGTCGTGCTGCTGGGCGATGGCGGTGATCAATCCGTCGGTGTTCCATGGGATGGCGTCGATCACCGTTTCCAGAGGTGTTTAGTGTCACCGACCTCAGCGTTTTCCAGCTGCGTCCAGATATTCATTCAGATATTCATTACACGGGTTCCCAGTTCCACTCGCTGCGGGCCACGGCATCGTGCGCATGCAGGCTTTCTGCATGAACGATACGCAAGGCAAAGCCTTCGACAGCCGGCTGATGGCTCAAGGTTGCATGCAGCCGCCGGGCTGCGTCCTCGCAGAACATCAGATTTTGACCGTTGGCCAGCGCAAAGGCTTGTTCGTCAACGCGCTTAACAGCGGTTTGCAAGGCAGTGCCCAGGCTTTTTTCGACACTGTTAATCACATCAAGGAGCGGCAATTCATCAATATCAGGCGTCAAACGCAACGAAAGGTGGGCTTGACTGCGCTGGCTGTGGGGCGTCGCCAATATGGCTTGCTCGCTGCCCAGCCAGGCATGTACAGCGGCTCGGCTGACAGGGATATCGTTAAAGTCTTCTTCAAACGCTTGCTGAATCAATTGCCGCGATAGGGCGGCGGAGCACGGGCAGGTGGAGGAATAGCCAATGCTGACGTTAAGTATCAATTGCGTGCCGGAGGGAGTCCGCCGACAGCGCAACGCAAAGGGGTAGGTTTTCCATCCTGACAGGGGGCTGATCAAGGCGGGGCGTCTCAATAGTGCTTCACCGTTGAGTTCAAGAAACGCCTGCTCTGAAAGGCCTTGATGGCTGTCCAGAAAGGTATCCAATAATGAACGGATGCTGGCCAGTGACAGTTCCTGATGTTCCAGCTCGGCCAGTGCCAGGTAAAGGCGTGACATATGAATGCCGCGTGTGTCCGGGGCATCTAGGCTGACGCCTGCTGAAGCGCGAGCCGCAATCGCTTGGCCTGCGACGAGAAGGGGCAAGGCGATTCCTTCCATGCCGACCCAGCTTAAGGTGCCTTTGTGCGGTGACGCTGCGCTGGCAACATCATCGAGGTGTCTGGCTGGACGTATGGCTTCTTTGTTCAGAGGGGAATTCATCGATGGTCCTCTAGTTAGACCCTAATATGTGAGGCATGCCGACGGCCTTTTTTCCGGTTGCCTGTTGAAAGCGCTAAACCGATGGTATGAGAGGAGGATAATGTCAGCGGCTGTCAAACGCTCACTCCCAGGCGGGGAAGGGATCGGGGAGCTGGCGCCAGGCTTCCATGCCGTCGAGCACTTGTTCCTCGCTGAGCAGGCAGTTGTCCAGCGCTTCTATCATGCGTGTTTTATCCATGTTCTGGCCGATAAAGACCAGTTCCTGACGCATATCGCCGAAGGGCTCCTGCCATTTTTCCATGATGTAGCCACGGTATTCGGGGTCATCCGGCCAATTGGCTTCGGGGATCGCCTTCCAGAACATGCCTGCCTGGGCATAGTGGGCAATACCGCCAGCCTGGCTCCATTGCCCGGCAAACTGCGGGCGGGTGGCCAGCCAGAAAAAGCCCTTGGAGCGCAATAACCCTTCGCCAAACCAGTCGGCATGCAGCAGGTCGTGAAACTTCTGCGGGTCGAAAGGGCGGCGGGCATGGTAGGCAAAGCTTGCAATGCCGTATTCTTCTGTTTCCGGTACGTGTTCACCGCGCATTTCTTTGAGCCAGCCGGGTGCCAGCTGCGCCCGTTCAAAGTTGAAACTTCCCGTATCCAGCACTTTTTCCAGTGGCACCTGGCCCTGGGCAATAGGCACGATCTCGGCCTCCGGATTAAGCGAATGCAGAATGGCGTTCAGCGCCGCCAATTCGTTTTCGTTGATCAGGTCGGTCTTGCTGACCAGCAGCACATCACAGAATTCGATCTGGTCGACCAACAGGTCAGCGACGTTGCGCTCGTCGTCCTCACCCAAACTTTCACCAGCCTCTGCCAGGCTTTGGGCTTCGCGGTACTGTTCCAGAAAATTAGCACCATCGACCACGGTGACCATGGTATCCAGGCGGGCGACTTGGGAAAGACTCTGGCCATCTTCACCTTCAAAGGTGAAAGTTTCCGCGACCGGTAGCGGTTCGGAAATCCCCGTGGATTCAATCACCAAGTAATCAAATTTGCCCTCCCTGGCCAGCTGGTTGACTTCAATCAGCAAGTCTTCGCGCAAGGTGCAGCAGATGCAGCCGTTGCTCATTTCCACCAGCTTTTCTTCTCGGCGGTTCAGAGACACGTCCTGCTCGTTGTCAGCATTGCCGCGCACCATAGCGGCGTCAATGTTGACCTCGCTCATGTCATTGACAATCACCGCCACCCGGCGGCCTTCGCGGTTGGCGAGGATGTGATTGAGTACCGTGGTTTTACCGGCCCCCAGAAATCCGGAAAGGACGGTAACGGGAAGCTGGGTAACAAGATCGCTCATAACAATTGAACCTTATAGTGGAAAAAGTAATAGGAAAAAGGGGTAGGCATCTGTTGTTAGTGTTCAGCGTTAAGAGGCAAACCGTTGCCAGCCCTGTGATGCCAGGGTGCTGATCACAAAAAAAGCCGCAGCCAGAGAAACAATGGTGGGGCCTGTCGGTGTGTCAAAGGTGTAGGCGGCGCGAAGCCCGCCGGTGGTGGCGGCCATGGCAATCACGGCGGCGATCACGGCCATCTGTTCGGGGGTGCGGCTGAAGGGGCGCGCCGTTGCAGCGGGAATGATCAGTAGGGCAGCAATCAGCAGTGCGCCCACCACCTTGAGCGCCACGGCGACCACAATGGCAAGCGCGATGGTTAATACCAGTTGTTCACGGCGCGGATTGATGTGGCTGGCATGGGCGAGCTCTTCGTTCAGCGTGGCGGTCAGCAGCGCCTGCCAGCGCCATAGCATCAGGCCAATGACCAGAATGGCGCCGGACCAGATAATCACAAGGTCGGTTTTCCCCACGGCGAGAATGTCGCCAAACAGATAGGCATGCAGGTCGATTCGCACGCCCGCAACAAAGGAGACGGCGACCAAGCCGATGGCCAGGGCGGAGTGAGCCATCACGCCGAGCAAGGTGTCCATGGCATAGCCTTTGCCACTCAGCAACGAGACGCTGATGGCCATCAGCAAGGCGATTGAGACGACGCCAGCGAAGATTGAAATATTCCACAGCAGAGCGAGCGCTACGCCCAGAATGGCGGCATGGGCGGTGGCATCGCCAAAATAGGCTATCCGCCGCCAGACGACGAAACACCCCAGCGGTGCGGCCGCCAGCCCAACGCCCAGCCCTGCCAGGGCGGCACGCCACATGAAGTCATCCAGCATGGCGCGTCTCCTTATCGTGGTGGTCAGCGTGTTGATGGCGATAAAAGGCCAAGGTGCTGGCGGTCTGGTCACCGAAAAGTGCATGGTA
Organism: Vreelandella andesensis; assembly: GCF_003989795.1. Classification (GTDB taxonomy): domain Bacteria; phylum Pseudomonadota; class Gammaproteobacteria; order Pseudomonadales; family Halomonadaceae; genus Vreelandella; species Vreelandella andesensis. The sequence goes on along the minus strand of NZ_RZHG01000022.1, from coordinate 588 downwards.
CTGGGGCGATGACGCGACTTTTTCGGGCTGCCCCTCACAGCAGATGTGCCCGTTCAGGCAGATAACATGATCGGCCGTGCGCATGACCACATACAGATCGTGGCTGACCATCAATACCGCGCATTGGGAGCGCTGCCGAATCTGTTCGATGCGCTGATAGAAATCGGCCACGCCACGGTGATCCAGCCCCTGCGTGGCTTCATCAAGCAGTAAGAGTGAAGGGCGGGTCAGTAATGCGCGGGCCAGCAGAACGCGCTGCAGCTGGCCGCCGGAAAGGTGATTCATGGCGGCATTCAGCAGGTGCCCGGCACCCGCCTGTTCCAGCGCCTCGGCAATGTCACGGCTGGCATGCCGTTTGGGCAGGTTAACGAAGCGGCGTACCGTTATTGGCAGGGTGGGGTCCAAGTGCAAGCGCTGGGGGACATAGCCAATCCTGATATCGGGGGCGCATATGATCCGCCCAGCCGCCGGTTTGATCGCGCCTACCAGTGTCTTGACCAGCGTGGACTTACCGGACCCATTGGGGCCAATCAAGGTGACAATCCGACCGCGTTCGAGCACCAGGTTGATATTGTCCAGCACGCGCTG
>NZ_RZHG01000021.1 GCF_003989795.1 Vreelandella andesensis | reverse complement strand
GTCAGTGACCTGCCAGGTGAGGGCCGGGTCAGCGTTGCCGTAAGTTTTCTGCTGATCGTCGGCAGTGACGGTGATGGGGCGCGGATCAATGGTCAGCTTGCCATCGATAGCGGTGATCACATAGTTGCCGTTTTCCAGGTCCGCCGGGCTGATGTCGTAGTTACCCACGTCATTACCAGCCTCGCGATTCAGGTCGCCTGCGAGGTTGTCATTGCCGACGAGGTTGCCGTCAGTGACCTGCCAGGTGAGGGCCGGGTCAGCGTTGCCGTAAGTTTTCTGCTGATCGTCGGCGCTGACAGTGATGGGGCGCGGATCAATGGTCAGCTCGCCGTTTACGGCGGTGATCATATAGTTGCCGTTTTCCAAATACGCCGCGCTGATATCGTAGTTACCGACGTTTTTCCCGGTCTCGCGATTCAGGTCGCCTGCGAGGCTGTCGTCGCCGACCAGGTTGCCGTCGGTAACCTGCCAGGTGAGGGTTGGGTCATTCTCGCCGTAAATCTTGGCGATGTTGTCCGCCGCTACAGTGATCGCTCTTGGATCAACTACATAGCTGTCGGCTTTGGTAAACGAATCCAGCGTGTAGTTGCCGGCGTCTGAACCGCTGATGTTGTCGGTGCCTGCTTGCTGATCGTAGGTTCCGACATTCATATTGCCTGAACTGCTGAGCGCTGGATTCACCAGCTCTGCCACTGACTCCACGTCATCGCCCGTCAGCGCACCACTCAGGTTTACGTCTCCCGGCGCTAACGTATCGCCGTATACCGAGCCTCCTGCTGCGATGTCGGTAGCGGTCAGTGTCAGTGTGTCAACGGTCAGTTCACCAGGTTGAGCGCTATCGTTTGCGATGGCATAGCCCAAAGCGTTGGTTAAACCGGCGAAGTAATCAATGTTGTGAGTGCCCGCAACCTGGACACCCGCGCCTGAGAGATCAGCGGCGAATGACCAGGTGACGGTGCCATCGAGAATACTGGCATCATCGCCGTTGACGAAACCACGGCGGTTGCCCTCGGTGTAACTAGCGGGCATAGCATCGCCATAGGTAATGGCCACATCCTGTGCACTGACCAGAATTTCAGGCTGTTCACGGTAGATCAGATGGCGCGTTCCATCCAGCGCCGCCGTAAAGTTGCTGTTGGTTTCATTGCTGTTGTAGCGGAAGTCCCCGGTGGCGATCAGGTCTGCAATGTCTTCACTGCCGGCCAGGCTCCCGGTGTAGAGCATGGTTCGACCGCCAGCGCCGGTAATGAGGTCGCCGCTGGTATAAACAATATCGCCGCCGGTCGCGCTGCCGGCATCTTCGCTTCTGCCAGCGGCCAGTAACAGCGCCTGATCCGAGGTATCCGCCGTGCTGATGTTACCTGCCAGATGCAGATTATCGTTCGCAGTCGCGATTTCGATGGCATCGACAGCGCTTGTCTCACCCAGTCGCAAGGCCTGAGTGCTCTCCAGAGTAATGCTGCCCGCCGTATCCAGACTCAGGGAAGCCGAGTGCTGGTCAGCGTTACCGAGATTCACCGGGTCTTGAGCACTGATACCGCGGCCAGTGCCGGTGGTAGCGATGGCCACGTTTATTCCCGAATCCAGTCGCTCGCGAACGTCATCAGCGGCAATCTCGGTGTCACTCACAGGCTGAGCCGTGACCAGGAATGATGCATCGTTCTGCAGCCAGTGCGCGGTGTTGCTGTAGACCGCCAGGCCGTTCGCCAGCAGGCCGGAATTGCGCCCCAGAAGACCGTCGGCAACGACTGTTTCATTGCCCGTGGCGTCCGTCACGGTGACCGTGCCACTGGCATCCACATTGTCCAGCGTGCCCGAGTTGTCACCGACGAAACTGCCTATGCCGAGGAGGTTGTCACTGGCAAAATCGTCGCCAACAAGCCCGGTTACATCACCGCTGGCTGAGGCGTTTTCAACAGTGCCCTGGTTTCGGCCCACAAAGCCGCCTGCGTAACCGCGTGTCACTTCACTGGCAGTATCAGGAATCGTGACGTTTCCAGTGGCCTGTGAGTTGCGAATAAGGCTGCCACTGGTATTACGGCCTACCAGTCCACCCACATGCGCGTTACCACTGACTGCGCCACTGGCCGAGCTGTCTTCGATCTGTGTCTGATAGTTGAAGCCAATCAGCCCGCCAGTATTTAAGGAAGCCGGGTCACCGGTCACGATGGCAGCGGAGGTGCTGTTATCGATGTAGGACATGTTGGCCGAACCAACCAGTCCGCCTGTTTCGAAATAACCAGCGACATTTGCTTGGTCGCCACTGACCGTCACGTTATCCACCGTGGTGCTGTGGATACGCCCAGCCAACGCACCCACGCCGTAAGAAAAACCAGTGGTGCTCACAGCAGGGTTATGCAGGGTCAGGTTACTGATTGAGGCGCCGGTGGTGGATCCAAAGAGCCCAAGGTTGTAGCGGTCATTCGCTATCGTCAGGTCGCCAATACTAAGATTTCCACCATCAAACTCAAACTGACCGTCTGAGCTTGCGCCGCCAATCGGTTTCCAGCCTTCACCGCCATTGGCCGAAGCACTGGCAAGGTCGGTATAGCCTTCGCTACCGGCGTCCAGGGAGCTCACCAGCGCGAAGTGGTGCCCGCCGGTCAATACATCGTCATTAAAGTTGATGTTTTGCAGCTGTTGCCAGCTAGTGAGAGTGAAAGGCTCGTCTTCCGTGCCAAAGCCGTCGTCAAACAATGGTGATTGATCAGGGATATCGGCATCACGGGTAACGTTTGCCAGATATGGCTGGAACACCCCGTACCCAGCGGTGCGCGCACCGCCTAATGACCAGATGGACTCATCCCAACCCGCGTCGGCAAAAATGGCCGCTTGCTGCATTTCTGCAGAGGTCAGGCCAGTAGCACCGAAGTTGTCGTCACCCGCTGAGCCGATGCCGGTGGTTCCAACATCCCAGAAGCTGTTGGTTATCGAGACCGGTGAACCTCCTTCATCGTAGTCACGAGCTACTAATCCACCCACGCCGTCTTCGTCTACACTACTTACAGCTCCGGCCGCGTAAGAATTGCTGATGTTAACGGCATTCACGTAAGCGACAAGGCCGGCAACATTGGTGTCGCCACTGACACTAGCCGTGCTGTAACTGTCTTCTACATTTATATAAACAAAATCTCCGCCTCCTAACCACGAATAGGCCTCACCAATCAGGCCACCGACTTTACCAGTAGTGCTGTTTATTGTACCTGAAGAATAAGAGGATTTAATTGATATGTCAGAGCTCCACTCATCAACATCATTAAAAAGATAGCCGATTGCACCGCCTGCATATTCTTCCGCATTCAGTGTTATATCGTTAATAGATATTTTTTCGAAATCCGAAAATCCAGCATAACCGGCCAAGCCACCAACATATTCCTTACCTGTCACTGTTGCATCAGATACCCCGATGTTTTTGATGACCGTGGTGGGAGTGTTTGAATTATTACTTACCGCGCCAAAAAGTCCCACAAAATCTTCAGTAGGCCGGTTAATGTGCATATCTGATAACGTATGACCAAGTCCATCGAACGTGCCTGCAAAGCGGTTGAAGCGGTTGTTGAAAGTACCTATCGGCTCCCAGCCTTTATTTTCATTCGCTGTGGCACTGGCTAGCTCGTTATAGCCGCTGGTGTTAGTGTCCAGGTCATTTTTCAGCGCGTAGTAGTACCCACCGGATAACACGTCTGTGTTGTGATTGATGTTCTGCAACTGCTGCCAGTCGGTGAGGGTGAAGGGTTCGTCTTCCGTGCCAAAGCCATCGTCAAACAACAGGTTTTGATCGGGGATGTCCGCGTCGGCAGTCACATTGGTAAGGTATGGCCTGAAAGCTGCATAGCCTGCGATATTATTGCCGCCCAACGACCAGATGGTTTCATCCCATCCGGCGTCGGCAAAAATGGCCGCTTGCTGCATTTCGGCGGAGGTCAGGCCTGTGGCGCCGTTAATCACATCGCCTGCCGAACCGATGCCGGAGGTCTCGACATCCCAGAAGCTGTTGAGTATTGATACATCATCGCCACTTTGATAGGCGCGTCCTACCAGTCCGCCCAGGTTGTCTCCAGTTCCATTCACTGCACCAGAAGCGTAAGAATTTTTGATCGTTACCGCTTCCGCGCTACCAAGGAGGCCGCCTAGAGCATTATTACCGTTGACCTGAGCCGAGCTGTAGCTGTCCGCTATGTGTATTCGCAACCCATCTTCTGAATAGGCTTCGCCAATCAAGCCACCAGCATAACCGTTAGTTGCATTTATATTGCCTGAGGAATAAGTGGATTTAATCGATATGTCATTGGAATTCCAATTGTACCTGCCATCGTCATTCCAAAGGTAACCTATTAAACCGCCTGAAAATTCATCAGCATTTATTTCTATATTGCTAATAGCGATATTTTCAAAATTTGAATATTCAGCAGAACCAACTAAGCCACCGACCCTATCGCCGGTTATTTTTGCATTCATTACTCCAATATTTTTTATAGTCGTCGTGGGCGTTTCAGAATTGTTACTTACATACCCGAAAAGTCCCGCATACGATTCATCTGGCCGATTAATGTTAAGACTCGAAACCGAGTGGCCAAGACCATCAAAGGTACCAATGAAGCTGTTATCAAAATCAATACCAATTGGCTCCCAACCTTCACCACTATTAGCTGAGGCGCTGGCCAGCCCGGCATAGCCGCTGGTGTTGGTGTCCAGGTCATTTTTCAGCGCGTAGTAGTACCCACCAGATAACACGTCTGTATTGTGATTGATGTTCTGCAACTGCTGCCAGTCGGTGAGGGTGAAGGGTTCGTCTTCCGTGCCAAAGCCGCCGTCAAACAGCAGGGTTTGATCGGGGATATCTTCATCGCGGGTGACATTGGTTAAATAGGGATGTGAAACGCCGTAGCCGGCGGAGTCTGCCCCTGCCCCAAACGACCAGATGTTTTCATCCCAGCCGGCATCGGTAAAGGTGGAGCCTTGTCGCATCTCGACGAGGGTTTTACCGCTGCCAACGTCGCTGGTGTAGTCATTATCAATGGCGTCGCCGTTGGTATCGGTGGTGGTGTAAAAACTGTGATCAACACTCCCGTCATAGTTATTAGCGCCCACCAGACCGCCGACTCGGGATGTGCCCACCACTTTGCCTGTAGCGTAAGCATTTAAAATTTGGTTTTTATTAGTGCCTACTAGCCCACCGATATTGTTTTCAGAACCGTTGACGTCACCGGTAGCATAAGCATTGGTGATACTTGCGTTAAAACCATTAGAACCAACCAGCCCTCCGGTTGACGATCTGCCGGCCACGCTTCCCATGGCATAGGCATTACTGATACTACCCCCGTTGTTATCACCGACCAGCCCGCCGACCCTGGAGACAGAGCCTTCGACATTACCAGTTGCATGCGAATTTTGGATAACCCCGTTGTTTCGTCCGATTAATCCGCCAACATCAGATTGGCCTTCGACCATAACCGAGGCATAGGCATTGTTCACCAGACCCTTATTCTCTCCAGCCAGTGCCCCGACGACGCTGTCTGTACTCGCCACACTCCCTGTTATCAGGCCGATATCGCGGACCACACCACTACTATCTATAGATGCAAAAAGACCAGATTCATTGCTCGTTGTGTCGATGGTCAGGTTGCGAATCTCATGCCCCAACCCCGAAAAGGTGCCTGAGAAGGTGTCAATCAGCGCATCGTCATAGGTGTTGCCGCTGGCATCCAGATCTTTTGCCAAAGCGTAGCGGTGACCTCCGCCGGTTGCCGTGTCGATATCACCCAGCTCTTCCATACTGTGGATCAGGGTGTAAGCGTTGCTATTAATGCTCAGGCTGGCATTGGTGCCACTCAGGGTAACCGGTGCGTTGACGTAGTAATCGCTGCCGCCGAAGTTGAGTTCCAGTCCGGCATTATCACCAGTAGCGGTAATAGCCGCATTTATCTCGATATCCTGCTGGGCATCGAGCGTAAGAGTGTTGTCGCTGCTCCAGGTGACTTCGTCATTAACGAAGATATCGCCATTGCCGTCTTCTCCGCCATCAACGCTTTCGATCGTGACGTTGTTATCGGCGAGGTTGCTGGAAAGATCGCTCCCGGTCATGTCGCCGCCTTCCGCGGCAATAGTGTAATCCTGCGGATCAATCAGCCATTCACCGGTCTCGCCGTTATCGGCGCGGGTGGTGACGGTGGCTTCGTCCATAATGCTGACCTTGGCCGCGCTGGTTTCCACAAAACCGCCGTCGCCGCCTTCAGGGTTGAGAGAAGAGGGCGCGGATGCATCCAGCGTGCCTGCTACCTGGGTTTCGCCGCTGTCCATGTCGCCCATCAGCCAGATTTCACCCTGCTCGTTTTCAGCGAGGGTTCTGGCTTGGGTCACGCCGGTGTGGTTGATCACGCTGGCGGCGAGGTCGCCTGCGGCCTTGGCAGTCAGGTAGACACGCCCGCCATCTGCCTTGATGGCACCGCCTTGTTCGATGTAGGTGTCCAGCAGCGCTTCTTCGACCTCGATTTTGATGGGGCCACCCATATCCAGGGTTACCCGGCTGCCTGCGCCCATCATCACATCACCACGCGGGGCTTCAATGTTGCCACGGTTGATAATTTCGGTGGCAATTAGGGCAACGTAGCCATCCTCTGCGGTACGAATATTGCCCTGGTTGATGATGGCGTTACTGCTGCCGCCTTCAAAGGTGAAGTCGCCCGCCATAAAGTCTTCCGGGCTGATATCCAGCGTCGATGCGACGAGCCCGCCTACATCCACCTGGGCAGTGTCGCCAAATACCACGCCATTGGGGTTGACCAGAAAGACTTGGCCATTGGCGTTAATCGCACCGCGAATCTGCGAGATCTGATCGCCTGTCACGCGGTTAAGTGCCGCCGCGTCACGGCTGGGCTGGTTAAAGTCAACGCGATGGCCTTCCTCCACGGAAAAGTCATCCCAGTCCATGGCCATACGGTCGGTGGTCTGGTTGATCCGCATGGTATTGCCGGACTGCTCAATAGTGCCGCTACCAGCGCGTATTTCACCGCCTGAAGGCAAGCCCCCGCCCAAGGCGCTAAGAGGCAGCAATAGCAAGCTACCAGTGGCCAGGGAAGCCACCGTGCCCACAGACCGTGATCGACGCGTGACGCGCTTACTCCGGCTTTTTGCAGCCTCAGAAGCAACTTGCCAACGGCCCTTGGCGGCGTTCCAAACGGTGCGAAATATCCGGTTCATGGCATACCCCTTGCGAATAGCGGTTTGTTAAACAGTGTGACCTATGAAAAAAAGGCTGACTTCCACTCAGCGCTACATGGGCATGGTTAATTGCGAATAGTTAATTGCGCGTGCGTTAATTATCGAGGGGACGGAATGATGTTGCGTGCCTCGCCAGGCGGAACGCCAAAACGTTGTTTGAAGGCGCGGTAAAACCAGGAGAGGTGGTTGAATCCGGTGTGAAAGGCAATATCGCTGACGGATCGTGGTGATGGCTGTCGGTTTGTCAGTGCATCAAACGCCAGTTGTAAGCGTTGCTCAAGCAGATAGTCGGTAAACGAGGTGCCTTCATTACTGAATAGCGCGCGAATATAACTGGGCGACACCTGATGCCGTAACGCCAGGTCCTTCAGGCTTAATGGGGTGCGCGCCAGCAGCTTGATATCGGCCTTGATGGCTTTCAGACGGGCCTCTCTCAAGCCGCCTTGCTGAGATCGAATGCTTGCATCATGGGTAGCGCCCAGTGCCAGGCAGGCCAAGTCCATCAGCTGGCTGCTAAGCTGGAGAGATGAATACTCATCCATGGCATCAGCGCGCTGGGTAAGCGCCAGGGCGATGCGGGTGAGATGTTGCAGAGGTTCCCCAGGTGGCAGCAAACTTTTGGGCAAGTGGTCAAGACCATTAACAAAAGGCGCTAACTGCGCGCGTGAAAACGCTACGCTGAGAAAATTGACCCGCTCGCCATGAAAATCAACGCTGCCTGATTGATGATTAAGTACGATACGCGCTCGGCCTGGCGTGCAAGCCAGGGTGTCATGTGCCTGCAGATGAGATAGCCAGCCGCCTTGGCCACCAGGGTGAATCAGGAACGTGATGTCATCGTTGCCGTCGATAACCTGAGGCGATTTGCGTGCGGCATGCAGCGATGATGCGGTGACATTGGCAATTGATACGCCCGGTAATAGCCTGATACGCGTCTCGACATGAGGCGTCTGGTTTTTAGGCGCATCAAGCTGCACCTGGGCTATCGCGCTGTAGATATCCTGGGCAGCTTCAAGACGTTCACCGGGAGCAAAGTGGCGAGTTGAAAATGAGAAAAATGCCATAGCAAGTCAGCATAATGGGGAGTAAAAGTTGTAAGTATGACTTCATTAATAAACATTAAGGACGTTGAAGGCAAGTAAGCCGAAAAAGTTAGATTTATTGAATTCAGTCACTGTGGGTTGCGTCCCTAGAAACATGGCTGGAAACATAGCTAGCGGACGTTTTAGTGCAAGGGAACAGGCTTTTTCGTTTGCGCTATTGCTTATATTCCAAAATAAGCTATGTTTATAACCATTGATAAATTTAGGCATCGTGCTGCTAAGCAACATGGCAGTAAAACAACGCGAGGAGAAAAGCATGCAAACACAGCCGTTAGAAAAGGGCGTTGATATTACCTCGCAGCTCACGGTAGAAGGGCTTGAGCAAGTAAAGGCTCGGGGCTTTAAAACGGTGATCTGTAACTGCAAACCTGGCGAAAGCGCTGAGTTTCCAGGTGAAGATGCTTACCGCCGCGAAGCAGAAGCACTTGGGCTTCATTGGGTGCACATTCCAGTCACGCCCGGTGAGTATAGCCACGCGGACGTGGCTGCCTTCGCCGCAGCGCTACAGCAGCATCCTCGGCCAATTTTGGCGTTTTGCCGCTCAGGTAAGCGCGCCACTCATCTTTGGGCTTATGCCAAGCGCCACAACGAAAAGTGCGATCTGGCGGAACTGTTTTCCGCTGCCAAAGCAGCCGGTTTTGATTTGGAAGAGCACCGCCAAGGTCTTGAAAATCACAGTGCATAGGTGGTGATGCCGCTAATTGTTTACGGCGTGATTGGCCGTGATTAGTTTCACTATGATAACGAGTAGACCAGATGATGATTGAGCGTTGGGTGCCTTTGGTTGGCTGGCTACGTCGCTATAACCGGGCTTTGCTATCTAAAGATGTGTTGGCAGCCGTTATCGTCACATTGATGCTGGTGCCCCAGGCGCTGGCTTATGCTTTGCTGGCTGGGCTGCCGCCGGAAATGGGCCTGTATGCCAGCATGTTGCCGCTGGTGCTTTATGCCATCTTTGGTACTAGCGCTAGCCTTGCGGTCGGGCCTGTGGCTGTGGCGGCGTTAATGACGGCATCTGCCCTGAGTGGTTTTGCTACCCCAGGCAGCCCCGAGTACATAGGGGCGGCGTTAGTGTTGGCAGCGCTTTCAGGACTTATATTGGTTGCCATGGGTGTGCTGCGGCTGGGCTTTTTGGTCAATTTTTTAAGCCATCCGGTTATTTCAGGGTTTATTACCGCGTCGGGCATTTTGATCGCCATCAGTCAGCTCAAGCATATTTTTGGCGTAGAGGCCGCAGGGCATAATGTTATTGAACTACTGAGCGCGCTGTTGAGCCAATGGCAACAGGTCAACCTGCTTACGCTGTTGATTGGCGTGGGTGTGTGGGGCTACCTGCTGGTTTGCCGCAAGCGGTTACACACATGGCTGACAGCCATAGGCATCTCAGCCAGTGCCTCCGGGTTAATGGTAAAAGCCGCGCCAATTTCAGCGGTGGTCGTCACTACCTTACTGGCTTGGCAACTTAATCTTGGGCAGCGTGGCGTGGACTTAGTCGGCTTTGTGCCCAGCGGTTTGCCCGCTATTGCGCTGCCTAGCCTAGATCAGTCGCTGTGGCTTGGCCTGTTGCCTGCGGCGTTATTGATTAGTTTGGTGGGCTTTGTGGAGTCGGTATCCGTGGCGCAAACGCTAGCAGCTAAGCGACGTCAGCGCATCGACCCTAATCAAGAACTCATTGCTCTAGGGATGGCTAATTTGGGCGCTGGTGTCAGCGGTGGTTCGCCGGTTTCTGGTGGTTTTTCACGCTCGGTAGTCAACTTTGAAGCGGGCGCGGCAACGCCGTTGGCTGGGGCATTTACCGCCTTGGGTATCGTGCTTTCTACCCTGTTGCTCACGGGGCTATTGGCATTTTTGCCGACGGCGACGTTGGCCGCGACCATTATCGTGGCCGTGGGAACATTGATTGATCTGCCAGCGGTAAAGCGCACTTGGCAGTACTCCCGCAGCGACGGTGTGGCGATGGTGGCGACCTTACTGCTGACACTGCTCCACAGTGTGGAGGTCGGCATTATCAGCGGCGTAGTGCTTTCCTTAGGGCTTCACCTTTACCGTACAAGCCAACCCCACAGTGCCGTGATAGGGCGGGTGCCGGGTACTGAACACTTTCGCAATGTGAAGCGACATGATGTTGAAACTGATGAGCACGTGGCCATGTTACGCATTGATGAAAGTCTTTACTTTGCGAATGCTCGCTACTTAGAAGATACCGTGATGGCGTTGGCTGCTCGTTCACCCGCGTTAAAACATATTGTACTCACTTGCCAAGCGGTGAACGTGATTGATGCGTCCGCACTTGAAAGCTTAGAAGCTATCAATGGGCGATTAAAAGATGCTGGCGCGATGCTGCATTTGGCGGAGGTAAAAGGGCCAGTGATGGATCGCTTAACCCACACAGCGCTTTACCGCGAGCTAACGGGGAAAGTGTTTTTCACTACCTTCGAAGCTTGGCAAGCGCTGGCTATTCCCACACAGAATGAAAAGCCACAACCCTGCACTTAATGGTTAGCGCTAATTGGAGAAAACGATGTGAACGCGTTAGGTTAGCCGCTAACGTATGTTGACGCTCGTTTTTTGACTATCCAGGGAATGGCCATGACCTCGCTATCACCGCAGCAAACGCTTAAAGAAGTGTTCGGATTTGATGATTTTCGCGGCGGCCAGCAGGCGGTGGTATCCAGCGTCTTGGACGGCCACTCAACCGCAGCGATTTTTGCCACTGGCGCGGGGAAATCGCTCTGTTATCAATTGCCAGCGCTTCACCTTCCGCACCTGATCCTGGTGGTATCGCCGCTGCTGGCGCTGATGCAGGATCAACTCGCTTTTCTGGCGCGTCATGGTGTTGCGGCGGCCAGTATTGATTCCACCCAGGATCGCGATACGACCCGTGATGTGATGGAACGCGCCAAAAGCGGTGAGTTGAAAATCCTGATGGTGTCGGTAGAGCGGCTCAAGAACGAGCGTTTTCGGCACTTTCTACGCCAGGTACCGATATCGCTGCTGGTCATTGATGAAGCGCATTGTCTCTCTGAGTGGGGGCATAACTTCCGCCCCGATTACCTCAAGCTGCCGGATTATCAACGCGATTTCGCTATTCCCCAAGTATTGCTGCTGACCGCTACGGCCACTGCCGCGGTGATTGCTGATATGCGAGAGAAGTTTGCCATTGCGCCTGAAAATGTCATTACCACGGGCTTTTACCGCGCTAACCTGGCACTTCTGGTGGCGCCCGCCATGGAAAATCGTCAGCAGCAGTTGATTGATTGGCTTAAACCACAAATGCCGCCTGGCAACGAAGCACCCACGATTATTTACGTCACCTTGCAGCAAACCGCTGAGCAGGTGGCAAGCGCGCTGGCGGCTCAGGGTATTGCTGCCCAGGCGTACCACGCGGGTCTGGATTCAGCCCGCCGCGACGAGATTCAGCGTCAGTTTATGAGCGGCGAATCACCCTGCATTGTGGCCACCATTGCCTTTGGCATGGGCATTGATAAAGCCAATATCCGCAACGTTGTGCACTTTGATCTGCCTAAATCGATTGAGAATTACAGCCAGGAAATTGGCCGGGCGGGGCGCGATGGGTTGCCCTCGACCTGTTTGACGATTGCCGGACGCGACGGACTGCGGGTGCTGGAGAACTTTGTTTACGGCGACACGCCTGAATATGCGGGTATTTTGCGTTTACTGGAAGAAATCTCATCAGCCGGGCAAGCGCCAGACCGCCAGTGGGAAGTGCTGCTCAACACGCTTTCCCGCGATATCAATATCCGCTTGCTACCATTGAAAACGCTGCTGGTGCGGCTGGAAATGCACGGTATTATTGCGCCGCGTTTTGCATTCTTAGCCGAGTATCGGCTGCGCTACCATGTTGAACCTACTGCCCTGGTGGGGCGTTTTGAAGGCGAGAGGGCAGCCTTTGTTCGATTGTTGATCGACAATATTGCTATTGCCCGCACCTGGGGAACGGTTGATTTTGAACGGCTGCATCAGGCAGGGCAAACGCAGCGCATTGATGCTTCTCGGGCCCGCGTGATTACCGCGCTGGAGTACTTCCAGGATAAAGGCTGGCTGACCCTGGAAGGCAAGCGCATGACCGACGTGTATGACATTTGTCAGCCGAGATTTTCGGTCGAGGCGCTAGCGAGCCAGCTGTATAACGAGTGCCTGAATCGGGAGCAAATTGAAATTGAACGGCTGGGTTCCATGTTGGCGCTGTTTGAATCGGACACCTGTCTGACCCGACGGTTAGCCGAGCACTTTGGTGATAACACTTTCAGCAATAACACGTTTGAATCGCCATCACTTCCCGAGCAAGGGCGATGCGGTCACTGCTCGGTGTGTTACGGCCACCCGGTTCGGTTGCCGGATACACCGCCACAGTCCGCGCTATTGGATAACGACTTCATCCGCTACGCGACCCCGTTTATACAGCGCCATACCGAGCAACTAGGCCTGCCGCCCAATGCCCAGCGGCTGGCGCACTTTTTATGTGGCTTAACCATGCCGATTTTTACCCCACTCAAGGCGCGTAGCATTAATGGTTTCGCGGTATTTGAGCAGCGCTCTTACCCCGAGGTACGCGAGTGGGTAGCGGGATATTTAGAACGCTAAAAGTACTGTTGTGACACGGAAGGCCGGTTCTTGACTACGCTTAAGCTCTTTCAAGTAGATTAAAGCAGGGAGCAGCCATGCTAAGCGGAAGCGGGGCGGTCGTAATTATTACGGCGATAGCGGTACTGGCCAGTGTGCTGGTGCATTTTGAAGTGGCCATTCGGGTGAGCCGCAAACTTGAGTGCTGGTCGCTAGCGTTAAGATGGCGTTTTTTAGTACTCATGTTTTCGCTGTTTGGAGCGCATGTTGCCGAAATTTGTCTGTTTGCTCTCGCGCTGGTGGGTCTTCAATACCTCCCTGAAACGGGGCAGCTTTCGGGCAGCGAAGCGGTGACGCTTTGGGATTATATCTATGTGTCGGCAACAAGCTATACCACCCTCGGTTTTGGTGACCTAACCCCCGAGGGTGGTATCCGATTGCTACTCAGCGCTGAAGGCCTGATCGGATTTATGCTGATTACCTGGTCGGCGTCGCTCACCTTCCTGCAAATGCAGCAGCACTGGGCAGTGGGGGGTAAATAGCTTATTGCTTACTCCCAAGCGGGGAAAGGATCGGGCAGCTGCTTCCATGCTTCCATGCCTTCTAGTAGTTCAGCTTCACTTAGCAAGCAGGCGTCTAACGCCTCACGCATGTTCGCTTGGTCTAAGTTCTGGCCGATAAACACTAGCTCTTGGCGCATATCACCAAACGGCTCCTGCCACTTTTCCATAATGAATTGGCGAGTTTCAGGGTCTTCCGGCCAGTTAGCTTCGGGGATAGCTTTCCAGAACACGCCTGCTGGGCCGTGATGGGCAATACCGCCCGCTTGGCTCCATTGGCCTGCATAGCGCGGGCGTGTGGCGAGCCAGAAAAAGCCTTTCGAGCGTAGCAGCCCTTTACCAAACCATTCTTCGTTGAGTAGGTCGTTGAATTTCTGCGGGTGGAAGGGGCGGCGGGCGTGGTAAGCAAAGCTGCCAATACCGTACTCTTCGGTTTCCGGCACGTGCTCGCCACGCATTTCTTTTAACCAGCCGGGTGCTTGCTGGGCGCGCTCAAAGTTGAATTTTCCCGTATCTAGCACTTTCTCTAATGGCACGCCGCCTTGCGTAATGGGCACCAGCTCCGCCTCGCGGTTCAGCGAGCGTAGAATGGCTTTCAGTGCGTCCAGCTCTTTTTCGCTAATCAGATCGGTCTTACTGATCAGCAGCACATCGCAAAACTCTATTTGATCGACCAGCAGATCAGCAACGTTGCGCTCGTCGTCTTCACTTAGGCTTTCACCCGCTTCTGCGAGACTCTGCGCTTCGCGATACTGCTCAAGAAAGTTGGCGCCATCAACCACGGTGACCAGCGTATCAAGGCGCGCAACGTGGGAAAGGCTCTGGCCGCTTTCGTCTTCAAAGGTGAACGTTTCCGCCACCGGGAGTGGCTCAGATATACCGGTGGACTCAATGACTAAATAATCGAACTTGCCTTCCCTGGCTAACTGGCTCACTTCTTCGAGCAGGTCTTCACGCAGGGTGCAGCAGATGCAGCCATTGCTCATCTCGACCAAACGCTCTTCAGAGCGGTTCAGCGCCACCTCGCCATCTAATGTTGATTCACCTGGGCCGCCGCGCACTAAGGCGCCATCGATATTCACTTCGCTCATATCGTTAACAATTACCGCCACGCGTCGACCTTCGCGGTTAGCCAAAATATGATTGAGTACGGTGGTTTTACCGGCACCAAGAAAGCCCGAGAGCACCGTTACGGGCAGGGGAGAAAATGTGGTCATTGCGGAGTCATCTCTAAACGGGTCTATGTTATGTAATAATATAACAATAAAGAGATGATTAAAAAGGCCCGGTTAGAAAATAGCCATCTATCGTTTTTCGTTACGTGTGGGGACTAACGCTTATATTGCGTGGGGCAGTAACCGCGAATCACATCGGGTGAGCGAAGAGCCTTATGCTTGGTGTTGCGCCCAGTGACTCGCTTGCGCCATAGCCGAAATGAGGCGGGCTTGAGCTGGTGACGCATTACCTCAATGACGTCTGGCTCCCCCAAGCCAAATAGTGTGTCAATTGCTTCAAACGGGGTGCGATCTTCCCAAGCCATTTCGATGACGCGGGACTGTTCTTCTTCGGGTAAACGACGGAAGCGTTTCACGGCAGCTTTAGGCATAAGGCACCTTACGTGTTGAGGAAGCGTGCAAGTAACAAAGTGTCGTTTATTATACAGGTGTTGGACGGATAAATGTCTACTGTATTGGTGTTATAAGAGAATGCGCAGGTGTGTTACTCAGGCTATTTTATCGCTAAAAATGCACGAAACAGGCCATTCATCAATACGGGTTCGTCGCGGCGGATGTTAAAGCCTGCCTGCTGCAACAGAGGCGTTGCTTGACGGGTGATGTCGGTCGCGATCAATGAGGTGATGGCATTTAGTGCCCGCCGACTAGGGCCGGCAGTGTGGGTGTCAGGTTGAAACTTATCCATAACACATAATTGGCCATCGTTTTTAAGAACGCGATACGCTTCGGCGAGCCCTTGTTCAGGGTTGGGCATCACCGCCAAAATGAGATGCATGACGACAACGTCAAAATGCTCATCTGGATAGTCCAATGCAGCAGCATCCATCACACGACATACCACGTCACGTTGTCCACGTTCGGCACGTTCACGTGCTCGCTTCACCATGGCGGGGGTAAGGTCGGTCAAATGAATTTCCAGTTCACGTGGCAAATAGGGCAAGTCTAAGCCGGTGCCTGCACCTACTAACAGCACACGCATACCGGGCTCCCAGTCCACTTGGCCAAGCGCATTCCTGCGGGGTTTACGAAACGCATTAGTCGCCACCAGATCATATATTGGCGCATATATGCTATAACGCAGGCGGTTCCATGCGGTGGTGTTTACCATAGATTTACCTCGAAAGGGCTAATTCGAAAGGGCTACTTTGCGCGATTAATTAGTTGTGCTTAACGTCTGCGAAGGGCGTTCGCCAAACTGTCGCTTGTAGTCATGAGCAAATTGCCCTAAATGCCAAAAGCCCCAGTAGGTGGCAATTTCAGTAACCGTCTGGTGCGACTCAGCACTGCGCAGGGCGCGGCGCACCCGGTTAAGCCGGGTTAAACGAAGAAACTGCAGCGGACTAATACCTAGGATAGTCGTAAAACTGTATTGCAGCGTACGTCTGCTGACATGGGTCAATTCACACAGCGTCTCCATGGTCACTGGGCCTTCCAGGTGTTCATCAACATAGCGCTTTACTCGGTCAACCACGGCTTTTCGATGGGTATAGCTGGGTGGCAGCTCATGGCTTGTCTGGTTGGCTTTCAACACCTCAAGCAGCCCCGTTAGCAAAATATCTTGATGCACGTTTTCAGCGATGGCGCCCTGCTGATTTGAGAGTAAACGTTCAAGTAAAAACGACACCGCTCGAAGGGTTTCAGGCGCAACGCTGCGGCGCGGTGAACCGTGCCAATCATTATCAAGTATCACTCCTTGTCGCTGGGCGGTAGCTTGCAATAACGGCATACGTATTACTAACCCATAAATATCAAAGGGCTCTGGCGTTACCAGCTCAAAATCGTGGCCGCCTGGCTGGCACATCACTTCATGGGCTTCCAGCGCCTGCCCATTGATGCGCGACCCTAGCGCTTGAGTGGGAATGCCAAGCCACAGAGAATCAGCCCACACTCGACAGTCTTGGCGCAAGGCTTGCCCGGTATGTTCTTTAAATACCTGCATGGCAGGCAGTTCAATCTCATCCAGTCGCCCGTAAAAACGGCCGGCACTAAGTTGGTCATACTGCTGCTGCCAGCGGGTCAGATTTTGGGCATGCTCGTCGGCATCAAACGCCTCTTGCATGCACTTTTTTGGTGCGATGTCTTGGCTTGGCAACGTCATAAAGAACTCCTGTGAACACGAATAAAGCGCTATAACGTCGATTTTTTTATAACTTACTGTATTTGTTTGTTTTTTATAAATATGACAGGTTTGCCAAAACTCGATATTCCCCATTAAGTGATAGCGCTATTGTAGAAACAAGCAAATTTTGTTCCTCAACACGCGAGCTGCCTCGTTTTCTTTTAAATATAAAAACAGGAAGGTTCTATGGCTCAGACTTATCACACTACCGTGGGAAGTCGCCGCTATCGCTTTAATGGCTTGGCGGAATTGATGGCTAAGGCCACGCCGCCGCGCTCTGGCGACCGCTTGGCGGGCGTCATTGCGCAATCAGCCGAAGAGCGGGTGGTGGCGCAAATGGTGCTGGCGGAGCTGCCGCTTTGTACATTTTTGAATGAGGCGCTGATTCCCTACGAGCAAGATGAAATTACCCGCTTAATCATCGATGAACACGATGTTGATGCGTTTGCGCCGTTGAAGCATTTGACCGTGGGTGACTTTCGTAACTGGTTGCTTTCCGACCATGCTACGAGTGATGTATTAGCCGCGGCCCGCCCTGGCATTACGCCTGAAATGGCCGCCGCAGTTAGCAAGTTGATGCGCAATCAAGATCTGATGCTGGTCGCCAAGAAGTGCCACGTGACGACCGCGTTTCGCAATACGATCGGCCTGCCGGGGCGGCTATCCACACGTTTGCAGCCCAATCATCCCACCGATGACGTAACCGGGATTGCCGCTAGCATTTTGGATGGCCTGCTGTATGGCAGTGGTGATGCAGTTATCGGTATCAATCCTGCCACCGATAACGTCGCCCAAAGCATCAAACTGATGCGCCTGATGGACGACGTTATTCAGAAATATGAAATTCCTACCCAATCCTGCGTGCTCACCCATGTTACCAATACGCTAGAAGCGATCGAGCAAGGTGCGCCGGTAGATCTGGTGTTTCAATCCATTGGCGGCACCGAAGCCACCAACCGCAGCTTTGGCTTTGACCTGAGTACGCTGGCGGAAGCCGAAGCAGCCGCTCAGACGCTAAATCGCGGTACGGTCGGGCGCAATGTGATGTATTTCGAAACCGGCCAGGGTAGCTCGCTTTCCGCTGATGCCCATCATGGATTGGATCAGCAAACCTGCGAAGCCCGCGCCTATGCCGTTGCTCGCAAGTTTAATCCGTTGCTGGTGAATACCGTGGTGGGGTTTATTGGCCCAGAGTATCTGTATGACGGCAAAGAGATTACCCGAGCGGGTCTGGAAGATCATTTCTGCGGCAAGCTGTTAGGCGTGCCCATGGGCTGCGACGTGTGCTACACCAACCACGCTGAAGCCGATCAAAATGATATGGACAACCTGCTAACGCTGTTAGGAGTGGCGGGTTGTAGCTTTGTGATGGGCATCCCCGGCTCTGACGACATTATGCTCAACTACCAAACGACCTCCTTTCACGATGCCCTTTATGCGCGGCGGGTACTTGGGTTGAAGGCCGCCCCTGAGTTCGAGCAGTGGCTAGCGAAGATGCAAATCTTCCAAGACGTTGCATCCTATCAACTTAACGATCAACTGCCGGCCGCCTTCGCTAATAGCCTGCGCCACCTGCCAAAGGAGGCTGCCCGCGATGTCTGATAATAAATCGAAAGAAGCTCTACCCATCGTTATCACAAACCCATGGGAGCGGCTAAGAGCATTTACCGATGCCCGCATTGGGCTTGGTCGCGCGGGTATCAGTCTGCCCACGCATCAGCTATTGGCGTTTCAGTTGGCGCATGCCCAAGCCCAGGATGCGGTTCACTGCTCCCTTGAATGCGACACGTTAGCCAATGAGTTAAGCGCCGCGCTGAGCCTGAACCAGACACCGATTGCGGCACACAGCCAGGCGGTAGACCGCGCTACGTATTTGCAACGCCCTGATTATGGCCGTCGTCTTAACGACGCCTCGCGAGAAACGTTGCAGCAAGCGGCGGAAAGTGGCCAGCGCTTCGATTTAGCGGTGGTCATTGTTGACGGGCTTTCTGCGCTGGCGGTTCAGCAGAACAGTGTGCCATTTCTCACTGCGCTGTATCGCGCTTTTGAAAATGATCAGCGGGAATGGCAACTCGCGCCGTTAACCATCGTAGAGCAGGGGCGCGTGGCGATTGGTGATGAGATTGGCGCGCTGCTTAACGCCGATGCCTTGCTGGTGATGATTGGCGAGCGCCCAGGATTAAGTTCCCCCGATAGCCTTGGGTTGTATATGACCTGGGCACCCGAAGTGGGTTTAAAGGATGACCGCCGAAACTGCATTTCTAACGTTCGCCCGGCAGGGCTGAAACCGGAAGAGGCTGCGCGGCGATTATTGCTGCTATTAAACGAGGCTCGCCAGCGGAAACTTTCCGGTGTGCAGCTTAAAGATCGTAGCGAGGACAGCGTATTAGAAGGTACATCGGGTGGTTCAACACAAAACTTCCTGGTGGCCGATTAATAGGTGCTTATGCACTAAGAGCAACACGTTAACGACCTATTAATAACGATCTATTAACAACGACCTATCAATAACGACCTATCAATAACGACCTATTAATAACAACACTTACAGAAACGCCCCTAACAACACTTACATAGACACTCCTAACAACAATATGGAACCAACACCCTGATTCAGCACGCCGCTGACAACGATTGCGTTCCACACTTAAAAGGGCAAGACAATGACACAACCTTCTGTCGATCAAGCGTATCTGGCCAAGCGCCAGCTGAGAAAAGGAACCGCTGGCTGGCTATTACTGGCCGGGCTTGGGGTTTCATATGTTATTTCCGGTGACTTTGCCGGCTGGAACTTCGGTATTGCCGAAGCTGGCTGGGGCGGTTTTGCCATTGCCGCCTGTTTAATGGCGCTGATGTACCTTGCGCTGGTATTGGCGCTGGCGGAAATGTCCGCGGCGATACCCGCTGCGGGGGGTGGCTATAGCTTTGCCCGCCAAGCGATGGGGCCAGCTGGTGGCTATTTAACCGGGCTTGCGGTATTGATTGAGTATGCCCTTGCGCCTGCCGCGATTGTGATTTTCATCGGCTCGGCAGTCGAAGCGTTGCTGGGCATTAATGGGCCACTGGTGTATTTACTGTTCTATGCAGTGTTTATCGGTATTCACTTAGCAGGCGTGGGTGAAGCGCTAAAAGTCATGATGGTGATTAGCGGCCTGGCGGTGTTTGCGATTTTGGCGACCGCTGTGGCGCTGATTGGCGATTTCGATTCGGCGAACCTGTTTGATATTGCACCCACTGATGCCGCTGGCGCGAGCACCTTTATGCCCTATGGCTGGTACGGTATTTGGGCAGCGCTGCCGTTTGGCATGTGGCTGTTTTTAGCAGTCGAAGGTGTGCCGCTAGCCGCAGAAGAAGCCAAAGACCCCGCGCGTGATATGCCTAAAGGGATTATTGCTGCGATGCTGTTTTTGCTGTTCACCGCCTTGTTGGTTGTGGTGTTGCTGGCAGGCGCGTCTGGTGCTGAAATGATTGGTCAGAGTGGTGTACCACTGGTCGATGCGCTAAACGTTGCGGGCAACCCAACGCTTGCCACGCTGGTTAACGTGCTGGGCCTTGCAGGGCTGGTGGCATCATTTTTCTCGATTATCTATGGTTACAGCCGTTTGGTCTTTGCGCTTTCCCGGGCAGGTTACTTGCCAAAGCAGCTGTCGCTGACCAGCGGGCGTAAAGTGCCCTATTTAGCGCTGATCGTGCCCGGTGTGTTTGGCTTTTTAGTGTCGCTAAGCGGCGAGGGCGACCTTATTTTAGGGATGGCCGTTGTCGGCGCGACGCTCTCTTATGCATTAATGGCGCTTAGTCACATTCTATTGCGGGTTAAGCAGCCTGACTTACCGCGTCCTTATAGAACGCCGGGCGGCATTGTGACGTCATCCATTGCGCTGGTGCTGGCACTTGTAGCATTAACGGGCGTATACGCTTTCGACCCGCGTGCGTTTAATTACACCATTGTGCTGTTCATTGTCGGTGCGGCGTACTACTTCTTTTACAGTAAAAATAACTTGGTGGCGAAAACCGCAGAAGAGGAGTTTGCACTGGTGACCGCTGCACCGGAAGAAGTCGATATTAGCGCGCCAACGCCGGCCGCTGCTAAGCTGTAATGTTCGATGCCAATCGCCTAGGCTGACTAGGCAGCTTAAGCCTCTGTGCCCAACGGCCCAGAGGCTTTTTAGTTTATTTAGTAACGAGCAGCGAAACGTTGACTGCTCCAGGAGCCAACATGACGTTAACCTTTGAGCCCAGTGTGAGCGACCCTGGTTTTAATCAACACCACGAGAAGCAGCGCTGGTTTGCAGTGAATGATGGTGTAATGGGCGGCGTGTCTCACAGTACGTTTCAGATAGAGGCGGGGGCGGGCTGTTTTATCGGTGAGGTGTCGCTAGATAACGGAGGTGGTTTTGCCTCGGTACGTCGCGAGCCTGATCACTTTGAGCAATCTCTCACTAACGGTGAAGGCATTACCCTGCGGGTGCGTGGGGACGGCCGAACTTATCAACTGCGTTTGAAAAGTACCGCGTTGGACGATGCCAGCGCCTACCGAGTGACGTTCACGCCTGCCAAAGGTCAGTGGGAAACGCTGGAGTTTACTTGGAAGATGTTTCAAGCCGTAAGGCGTGGCACGGTACTTGATAATGCGCCGCCGCTTGCGCCTAAGAGCATTCATCAGTTTGGTTTCTTGATTGCTGATCGAACCGCCGGGCCGTTTCGGCTAGATGTTGTGTCAGTTGCGCCGCTTGTCATAAAGCAGCCCGAAAACTAGATGGGACATCCCCTTTTCGTGGTACCGCTCAAGTCTTTCAGGCCTCATTAAATAGTGTGAGCTGATTGCTTTGGATTCTGGATGCTGTTAATTTTTGCACTATTAACAATTATTAATAGTTTCCTGTATAGGTATGGTTTAACAAACCTGCCTGCAGACATTCAGAGAGGAGATCAGTAATGGCGATGGAAACAGTTCGCTTCGGCGGCGATGATATTGAAAATGCACTAGCCAATATGGATGACAAAAAGCTTGATACGCTGGCTTTCGGTGCCATCCAATTAGATGCTAATGGAAAAATCATTCAATACAACGCAGCAGAAGGTGGTATCACTGGCCGAGATCCTAAAAGTGTCATTGGTAAAAACTTCTTCACTGACGTTGCGCCCTGCACGCAAAGCAAAGAATTCCAGGGTCGTTTTAAGGAAGGCGTTAAAAGTGGTGATTTGAATACTATGTTTGAGTACGTATTCGATTACCAGATGACCCCCACAAAAGTAAAAGTGCATATGAAAAGGGCGATTTCCGGGGATACTTACTGGATCTTCGTTAAGCGCTTGTAACTTCGTTTGACCAAGAGCCGCCCGCTCAGTAGATCGTATGAGTGGGCGGTTTTGTGTTTGAACCGTACGTTCCTTTTGGCGTTATTAAGGATCATCAGATGCCTCAGTGGCTAAGCGAAGCCGATTGCAAAGCGGTACTGCAATCTCTGCTAAGCGCTGAACTCGCTGCCTATCGCGGAACTTCCGCGCCAGACTGGCAAAGTTCGCCCTCCATCGACTCCCTCGAAAGACTGCACCTTGCCGCCTGCGTGAACGAATTCTTTCGTTTACATGAGACCGGGGTGGAAGATCGTCTTCTCATGACTAAACACATCGATGGCTGGGCAGCCATTGTGACGCAGGCGCTCGATGATACGTCAGGCCTTACCTTTCGCACGTCAGGCAGCACAGGCGACCCCACTGCCCACTTACACCGTTGGGAAGATATAGAGGCGGAGGCGCAGGCGCTAATACAACGCTTAGCACCTGCGATGCCGATAAACCGTGTCATCGGTTGGTTACCGATACACCATCTTTACGGTTTCATGTGGGGGGTGGCGCTACCCCGGTTGATGGACGTAACACGAATAACCGTCGAGAAGGCTGCGCTGCCTGCTTTCGTGTCTGGCGACATGCTGGTGACCGTGCCGCCCTGCTGGGACTACTTAGCCAGCACGCGTAAGCGTTGGCCTGAAAACGTCACGGGAGTCTCCTCATCGGCTCCTCTTTCTGCTGCTACGTTTAACGCGTTGACCCAGCAAGGCTTAGCCAGTTTGCTCGATATTTATGGCAGCACAGAAACTGGTGGTGTGGCGACCCGCTGGCGAGTCCCCGAACCCTACCAATTGCTTGCCCACTGGCAACGCTTCGATACGCAGTACATTCAACGCGTTAACAGCGAACAACCAGTCCCGCTACTAGACGCCACGAAGTGGGTCGACGACACCCGCTTTATCGTGAAAGGCCGATTTGATGACGTTGTCATCATTGGCGGTGTCAACGTTAGCCCCCAACATGTGGCGCGAAATCTATGCGCGTTAACAGGGGTTGCCGACTGTATGGTGAGGGTGACAGGGTCTACCTCGTCGCCACGCCTAAAGGCATTCGTCGTTCCTGTGCAAGATGAACATGAAACAGCCAGTACGATTGCTCAAGCCACTTCCCAATGGCCAGCAGCAGAGCGCCCGGTAAGCGTTACTTACGGTGAATCGCTGCCAACCAATGCGATGGGCAAATTAACTGATTGGTAATTTTTGTACAGGAAGTGCTGATATGAGTGATGGCAGTCGGACGCTGGAAGAGATTGAAAAGATTTCGCTTGGGCGCCAAAAATTTGTTCTGTCGCTAGAAGAAAAACATGCAACCGCAAAAGCACATGATTTTCTATGTGACGCTATTGACCAGCGACGGCGCATTTATGGGGTTACTACGGGGTACGGGCCTTTAGCGACGACGGATGTAGACCCTAAACAGTCAGCGCTTCTACAGCAGAATTTGGTTTATCACCTATGTAGTGGTGTTGGAGAGCCGCTGGCACACACCCATGTCCGAGCCATGATGGTCGCACGCGTCGCTAGTCTTGTTCGCGGACACTCCGGCGCAAACCCTTTACTAATAGAACGGTTACTTGCATGGCTTGACGCTGACGTCGTTCCTGAAGTGCCCTCCCGCGGCACTGTGGGGGCGAGTGGTGATTTAACGCCGTTAGCGCACCTAGCGCGTGCATTAAGCGGTGAAGGACGAGTGAGCCTGCGTGGTGGCAGCTGGATAAGCAGTGCCGATGCCCATCGGTATCTGGGCTGGGAGCCTCTCGTCTTGCAAGGCAAAGATGCAATTGCGCTAGTAAACGGCACATCGACAACCGCTGGAATCGCGGCTCTGAACGCCACCGTTGCTCAAAGGGCAGTAAAGCTCAGTACCTTACTGGTATTGCTTTACTCGGAACTATTGGAAGGGCATCGCGAGGCCTTTCACCCGTTGATCGGCCAGCTTCGTCCGCATCCGGGTCAACGTCAGCTTCATCAGTGGCTTTGGTCGCTATCAGCAAGTAGCGAGGCATTAATACCTTGGAAGCCAACGTCAGAGCCGCTTTCTGACATGCCTAGTGATATTGCCCAGCACCAGCCATTACCCCAAGATGCCTATACATTGCGCTGCGCGCCTCAGGCGTTAGGTGCCGTGTGGGACGTTGTCGAGCAACATGCGCAAACGGTGCGTACTGAACTGGAAGCCGTCACTGATAACCCGCTGCTATTTGCCGATGACAGCCTGATTTTGCACGGTGGGAATTTCTTTGGGCAGCACCTAGCCTTTGCCAGCGACCACCTTAACAATGCGCTTATTCAGATGGCGCTTTACAGCGAGCGCCGCATCGCAAGAATTACTGATCCATTAAAAAATAAAGGGCTGCCCGCGTTTATGCAGCCGCTTCAAACGGGCCTGCATAGTGGTTTTATGGGGGCTCAGGTAAGTGCGACAGCGCTAGTGGCTGAATTGCGTAGCCATGCCATGCCCGCCTCAATTCAATCTATTCCTACGAATGCGGATAATCAGGATATTGTGCCGTTGGGAACCATTGCCGCACGCCGCGCAAGCGCGAGCTTGGAACAGCTTTATCAAATATTGGCGATTGAAGCATTGGTACTTGTTCAAGGTGCTGAATTAAAAAACACCCACTCACTTAGCCGTGCCTCTCAAGCATTGTGCCGTTGGGTTCGAGACATCATCCCTCCTCTTGAGCAAGACCGCCCTTTGTCAGAAGACATTTCCAAGCTCTCACAGGTGCTTGCTGATCCAGACCATGTTGCCCCGTTAATAATGTTACTGGATCTACACCCGCAGAAGGACAAAGGCTAACGTTAATACATGCCTCCACCAAGGTCTTCTCGCATGTAGTTTCCCGTTACGCGAAGCTGGAAGAAATAATCAGGAGGTGTTAATAGTAAATAAAAATATAGATACAGGTGCTTAAAAGTGTGCGTAATGCGTAGATACTTAAACAATGGAACGCGGCATGTACGCTATAGGCACTTTCGCAAAGATGCTGGGGAAGTCGGTAAAGACTCTGCAACGCTGGGATAGAGACGGTATCTTGGTGGTTCACCGTCATGCCAAGGGACGTCGTTATTACACCCACGACCAGTACCTCGCCTACATCGGTGTGAAGGCTGAAGCTGCTACCGGTGATACGGTGGTGTACACCCGTGTTTCTAGCTCAGCTCAGAAGCCTGACTTAGCTAACCAAGTGGCAGCGTTAGAGACTTTCTCTGCAGCCAGCGGCTATGCAGTGTCTTCATGGGTATCTGAGGTAGGTAGTGGGCTGAACTACAAGCGTGAGAAATTCAATCAGCTGATGATTGACATCGAGTCTGGGAAAGTTTCGAGACTGGTAATAGCGCACAAGGATCGCCTTGTACGCTTCGGTTACGAATGGTTT
The DNA here is from genome assembly GCF_003989795.1 of Vreelandella andesensis. Taxonomy (GTDB): domain Bacteria; phylum Pseudomonadota; class Gammaproteobacteria; order Pseudomonadales; family Halomonadaceae; genus Vreelandella; species Vreelandella andesensis. The sequence continues at coordinate 151,476 of NZ_RZHG01000021.1, read as the reverse complement.
GAGCAATTCGCAGAACGTCACGGTTGTACAATTGTAGTCATGAATCACGAGAGCCTTTCACCCACAGAGGAGGTAACTCAGGATTTATTGACGATCATCAACTGCTTCTCGTCGCGACTGTATGGTCTCCGTAAGTACAAGAAGAAGGTTGCTGCACTCATAAGCGCCGAGGATGATGCACTGTGAAGGTCACGCGGGTTCTGCGAAGCGAAAACCTCAACCGTGGTAAGTATGCCGAGCTATTGCGTCAGGCAGAGCTGCTGGGAGGGCTCCGCTCTGAAGTGTGGCAGCGTTACGGGTCAGTTGCAGGTGTTGGTTTGGGTGATCGAAAGGTCCGCGACAGTTGGCTGCGTGAAGGCCGTAGTTTCACTGTTCCTGCCAACGCATGGAAAGAAACTCTCCGTGACGCCATGGCAGACATCAAAGCGTATCGAGAAGCTGCGAAGGACAAGGTCAAGCAGGCTATTCGTCTACGTACGACAAACGACACCGAGCAAAAGCGCTTGTACACACTCTTGAAAAGCGACAAGTGGTTGAGTGATCCGTTCCTGCGCCGCCAGATGCGTATACATTTCAAGCACGGCCGGAACAAGACCTTCAACCAGATCGTGGTTCGCTCCGACAACTACACCGTCTTTGAGCAGAACGGCAGGTGCTGGATCAAGGTCCCCAGCTTGGCCAAAGGACGGCGCTTAGCGATACCGTTGAAGACCACTATCGAACATGCCCCTACAGGTACGCTGAGATTGATCCTCAAAGGCAGTCGGGTCGAGGTACACTCACAGGTAGACGTTGCACAAGAGACGTCCTGCGGCGATCAGGTCGTTGGTATTGACAAGGGATACTCTGAGGTCTTCGTAGACTCTGATGGGGAGTCGTACGGAGAAGGTTTAGGTAAGCTGATTTCTAAAGAGTCAGATTACCTAAACCAGAAATACGTTCGACGGAACAAGCTGCGGGCAATTGCCCGTAAGAAGCCGCATAAACGCGTGGTTATTGAGCAGAACAATCTTGACCGGAAGAAACTCGACCGTCGTCAAGATCGTCAGGTGATGTGCCTAAAGATGCTGATCTACTCAGCAGCCCATGCACTGGTGAACAAAGCTGGGATGGTTGTCTGCGAAGACCTTACCAGTCCCATCGCCAGCAAAAAAAATTATGGTCGTGGTACGAACAGACGGCTGAACACATGGACCAAAGGCCTGATGGCCGAGGCCCTAGACACTGTATCTCAAAGGCGAGGTTCGTCTTTGCATTTGGTCAACGCTGCCTATACGTCGCAAGCGGACTCATTCAACCACGGGCTGTTTACCGGCACGCGAGTTGGAGATAAGTTTTACCGCGAAAGCGGGGACGTTGTACAAGCAGACCATAATGCCGCGAGAAACGTGCTTGCAAGACTCAGCGATCCCGAGATAGAGCGCTGGACACCGTTCACGAAAGTGAAGTCCATCTTGCAAGCCCGGACTGACCGCTACCGGACGGAACTGACCGTCCAAGGCTCTAGTTACACACCTGGAAACGGGGCATTAACAGAGTGCGAATTAGTCCTTAATCACGTTTAAGCACATTTTAAGGAACAGTCTAGCCCATGAAACACTCCCCAGCGTATCGCTTAGCGGCCACTATCCTGCATGGGTTTGATGGCTACCGTGCGCGCTTTAAGCAAATTACGTTTGATGCCAGCCGCCGTTTTCGAGAGGCCGCATGGAAAGAAGCTCAGCAAGCCTCGGCAGCGCGGATCAATCTTTATGAAGAGAAAGTAGGCGATACGCTGACACGTTTGCAGCGTACGTTTGATCATGAGGCGTTAACGTACTGTGAAACGTGGCGGGAAGCGCGTGAGCACTATGCGCAACTGATTAGCCAGCGGTTGGATTACGAGCTGGCAGAGACGTTTTTTAACTCGTTGTTTTGCTCAGTTTTTCACCACCGCCATATTCGCAACGATTGGATGTTTGTATACAGCTCTCGAGAAGATGCCGCTCATCATTCGGGAATTGAGCTGTGTCGGCGGCATTGGGTCAACCATGACTGGCCTCAGGCCCTTGCCTGGGCGCTTGAAGAAGCACCCTTTGATAACGCCTTTGCTGATTTAGAGCGCGACATTGAGTTAGGCGCAGCGTTGCTGGAAACTTTGCTACCCGCGGCAATTTTGCAGGCAGATGACGCTCAATTAGAGTTGTTGAAAAGTGTTTTTTACCGCAATAAGGGCGCCTACCTAGTGGGCCGTATTTCGGGTGGTGGCGAGCAGGTGCCGCTGGTGCTTCCCATTTTGCACGGCGAAGGGTTTGGCGAGCAGCAGGGCGGCGACCCCTGTTTGCACTTGGATACCGTGCTAACAGAAACCGATGAAGTCTCGATTATTTTCTCGTTTACCCGTGCTTACTTCCAGGTAGATGTGTCGGTGCCGGGGGAGTTTGTTCATTACTTAAAACAACTGATGCCTCACAAGCCTGAAGGTGAGCTGTATGCCGCAATCGGCTTTTTTAAACATGGCAAAACCGAATTTTTCCGTGGATTAAACCAGCAGGTAGCCAAGCGTGAAGATCAGTTTGTCATTGCACCTGGCGTGCGCGGGATGGTGATGGCGGTGTTTGTGCTGCCCAGTTTTCGCACCGTGTTTAAGATCATTAAAGATAAATTTGATCCGGCCAAAGACGTTACCCACGCGGTGGTGCGCGAAAAATACCGGTTAGTGAAGCGTCATGACCGCGTTGGGCGCATGGCTGATACCCAAGAGTTCTCAAATTTTATCGCGCGGCAGGATCATTTTTCACCAGAGTGTCTGGAGCATTTGCTGGAAGTGGCACCGTCTACCGTGTCGCTAAAAGATGACAAAGTGATCATCAAGCACTGCTACACCGAGCGTATGATGACGCCGCTGAATATCTACCTGGAGCAGTGCAGCGCGGATGAGCGCGTGATGGTGCTCAAAGACTACGGTAACGCCATTAAACAGATGGCAGCGGCCAATATTTTCCCTGGTGATATGCTGTTAAAAAACTTTGGGGTTACCCGTCATGGTCGCGTGATTTTTTACGATTACGACGAGGTGTGCTATCTCACGGAGTGCCGCTTTCGGCACATCCCTAAATCCTATGGCAATGACTTCATGTGCGGCGGTGGCGACAGCTTTTCTATCGGTCCCAACGATATTTTCCCCGAGGAGTTCGGCCCCTTTATGTTTGCCAATCCGGAACTACGCGGTATTTTTATGCAGCAGCATCCAGAGTTATTTGACCCCGATTATTGGCTGGAGCTACAGCAAGCCATTGTGGATGGGCGGATAATTGATGTTTATCCGTATCGCAACAAGCAGCGTTTCGCGGGCACGATAGGGCAGCTGGTATATTAGCAAATTGTACGCAGTGATTTGCGCGAGGAAAACATGACAGCATCACCGCATTTAGTGGTTTTTACGGGTTCTGGGATTAGCGCTGAAAGCGGAATTAAAACGTTTCGTGCCAGCGATGGCCTTTGGGAAGATCACCCGGTCGAGGAGGTCGCCACCCCAGCAGGTTGGCGTCGAGACCCTCAGCGCGTGCTTGAGTTTTATAACCAGCGCCGGGAGCAAATTCGTAAGGCGAAACCCAATGCTGCCCATAAAGCCCTGGCGGCGCTTGAAAAAAATGGCTTTAGAGTGAGCGTTGTAACGCAAAATATTGATGATCTGCATGAGCGTGCAGGGTCGCGTGATGTGTTGCATCTGCATGGTGAGATTTTGAAGGCGCGCTCATCAATAGATGTGCGGCTGCGTTATCCACTGCCGAAAGGCGGCATCGCGTTGGGCGATATTTGTGACAAAGGCAGCCAGCTACGCCCGGATGTGGTGTGGTTCGGAGAGTCGGTGCCGCTGTTTGAAGATGCTTGCGAACTTGTTAGCCAAGCGGATTTTTTGCTGGTAGTGGGCACGTCCTTGGCGGTAATGCCGGCGGCATCGCTGCTGTCGTATATTGATCTGAATACCCCGTGTGCGCTGGTCGACCCCGACGCTGATGCACTGACACCGCCGGGGGTGCTGGCGATCAATACTACCGCAGGTGAGGGCGTTCCAGCGCTGGTGAACCGCTGGAAGCAGCAGGGAAATCTGCTGTTGCCTTGAAGCGTCAGCCTTCCTGTTACTTACCCACTGACATCAACCGCAAGCTCAGCTGCCCGTTCTGCCTGGGCGCGCTGCTGAGCTTGTTGGGTGAGGCGCTCGGTGTGAGCGGTTTCATCTTCGCAGGTATCGCGGCGCTCTGGGTGTAAGCCTAATTTGGCAAATAGTGCGCGGTCGCGGTCTGCTTGAGGGTTGCCGGTGGTTAGCAGTTTGTCGCCATAGAAGATCGAGTTGGCTCCTGCCAGAAATGCCAGCGCTTGGGTCGATTCGCTCATCTGCTCGCGGCCAGCGGAGAGCCGAACATGACTTTGCGGCATCATGATACGCGCCACAGCGATGGCGCGAATAAACTCAAGTGGGTCCAGGTCTTCGACGTTCTCTAGCGGTGTCCCCGGCACTTTGACCAGCATATTAATGGGCACGGATTCTGGATGCGGCGACAGCTTCGCCAGTTGCTGTAACAGCGCGCTGCGGTCTTGCGCGCCTTCGCCCATGCCTAAAATGCCGCCGGAGCAGACTTTCATGCCCGCTTCACGCACGGTGGCCAACGTGTCTAGGCGGTCGCTGAAGGTACGGGTGGTGATGATTTCACCGTAGAAGTCGGGGGAGGTATCCAGGTTATGGTTGTAGTAATCGAGCCCAGCCGCCGCCAAACGGTTGGCTTGGTTGCTGTCGACCATACCTAGCGTCATGCAGGTTTCCAGCCCTAGCGTTTTCACTTGGCGAACCATCTCTTCGACCAGCAGTAAATCTTTGTCCCGAGGGCTACGCCAGGCCGCGCCCATACAAAAACGGCTAGCTCCGGCTTCCTTGGCCGCCTTGGCTTGGGCAACTACGTTTTCGATTTCCAGCAGCTTCTCTTTTTCGAGCTGAGTATTGTAGTGGCCGGACTGGGGGCAATACTTGCAGTCTTCCGGACACGCCCCCGTTTTAATCGACAGCAGGGTAGAGACCTGCACCGCGTTAGCGTCAAAGTGAGCGCGATGTATTTGCTGGGCTTTAAACAGCAGGTCGTTGAAGGGCAGTGCGAATAGCGTATTGATCTCTTCCAGCGTCCAGTCGTGGCGCGGGGCGTCGGCATTGAAAACGGCGGTGGTCACGGGTAAACCTTTTTTCTTTTGAAAGTTGACAAGACTCTAGCGGCGTTACGCTTTTGGTGTCAACTAGAGAAAATATTTTGGTTTACAGCTGATGATTTTAGCGAGGCTAGGTTCGTCGTGGTGGCCGGGCTGCTTTATACTCTTCGTCCTTTCTTAAGCACACTTTCTCAAACCCTTTCTAATCGTTGGAGCGCGGATGTCTGACGCTACGTCAAAGCCCCTTGAGCCTACTTCATTGACTGACGACGACCCGGCGACGGGGCATCCGCGTCCACCTCGGCGTGAATTTAAAGCACGCGGCAGTTTTGTCACGCGTTGCCAAGGGTGCAATCTTCCCGAGCTTAACTGCTTATGCCCTTACCAAGTGAAAGCCGATAGCACCGCCCAGGTGTGGTTGTTGACCCACCCTATTGAGCATTTTAAACCGACCAATACGGGGCGGTTGATTGGTGATGTGTTGACGCAAACCAACGTATTTACCTGGTATCGCACCGCACCGGACAAAGCGCTAGTCGCACTCCTTGAAGATCCGCGCTACGCGCCTTTTGTGATCTTTCCAGATGACCAGCCCGACTACGCAGACCGGGTGGTCGACATTCATGCTGTACACGCAGTGAAGCAGCACGGGCGTATTCCGGTGTTTGTGATTTTAGATGGCACCTGGCGTCAAGCGCGACGGATGTTCCGTAAAAGCCCTTACCTGGATGCGCTGCCGGTACTGCCGTTGCGTACCGAGCGGGAGACCCGCTATCGGCTGCGCAAACCTGCCTCAAAAGCGCACCTGTGCACGGCGGAAGTCGCCATCGAATTGCTGCGCCAAAGTGGCGACGAAAATGCCGCTGACGTGCTAGACGATTACTTTGATGTATTTAACGATAGCTACGCCGAGAGCCGGTACTATCGCAAAATTGTTGAACCAACCGCTGCTATGCAACGGTTGTTGGATCGAAAGGGTTAGCGCTGGGTGCCAGGTAGCCAGCGCAACATCACTTTGCGTACCCAGTACCAGCGGTTAATCAGTAAGGCGGTAAAAATCAGGCTACAGCCAAGCAGCTGTAAGAGGGTCATGGTTTCGCCAAACCACCACGCGGCAAACAGCGCGGTCCACACGGCTTCGAGCATTAAAATGACCGCCGCATGGCTGGGTGTCGTCATGCCTTGGGCTTTAATTTGCACAAAGAAGCGTAGAGAGCTTGCCAGCAACACGCTGGCCATAAACCACCCTAGGATAGAAGGGCTGAGCGATAGTGGTTGATGCTCGACGACCAAGGATAGGCACGTCAGCACGCCGCCCACTGAGAGCAACTGTAGCGTGGTTAATGGCAGTGCAGGCACGTTGCGCACCACGCGGGTGTTGACATTGATCAGTAGCGCAAAGCAGAGCGCTGCACCTACCATCAGCAGTTGGCTGGCTTCAATTCGAAACCCTGCGTTTAGTGACAATAGAGCAAAGCCAAACAGGGCGACCGGGAGTGCAATCCAGGTTGAGCGAGGCGGGTGGTCGCCAAACAGCAATCGCGCTACGACCGGTACCAGTAAAATTCCTAGGCTGTTAATAAACGCGCTTTCACCCAGATGGTCAGAGTAATTTAACCCCAGGACCCAGAAGGCAATGGCGGCGCTGAACAAAAAACCTACTAGTACACCACGCCTTATTCTTCGGGCAGGCATGCGCCGCAAGGCGGGCCAAGAGAAGGCCAGCAGTATCAGCCCAGCCAGTAAAAAGCGCGTACCGATAAACAGTAGCGGCGGCATGCCTGCCAACGCTTCTTTAGAGAAAATCCACCCGCTTGCAGCCACCACCGTTACCAGCAGGAGCAGCGCATCGGCTTGCCATGGCGCCTGTTTTATTGCGCTCATTTGTTCGTGCTCAAGCAGCACCACTGCCAAACAGCGCGCCAGCAATTCTAAAGCCCGCTACCCAAGTGCCCACCGCAGAGCCTAACGTTGCCAGAATGAAGACGAGCAGAGTGCGTGAGACGCGGTTTTTCCACCACCCTTTAAGTTGGGTGACATCATGGCGCAGCGTTGAAAAATCGCGCACTTTCGGCTTGCGCATATAAAGCTCTACCCCAGCGGCTACGAAGCCTGCCCCAATGGTGGGGTTAAGCGATGTTAGCGGGGCGGCGAAGAAGGTGGCGATCACTGTCACGGGGTGTGCAAGAGCCGCTATGGTCGCGCCGCCGGACAAAATGCCATTGATCAAAAACCACTCCAGGACCAGTTGCCAGCCAAGCTCCGTATTACGTGAAAAGCCGATCACAAAGCCGGTCAGCACCAACGCGGTAATTACCCAAGGAGCGGCTTTCCATACCTTAGACGTAGGCGGCGTTGCCTCAAGCGACTGGCGTTCGGCGGTAGGGCTTTCGGGAAGTGGTGCTTCCAGGTGCTCTCCAGTGCCTTTTAAATGCCCTGCACCGAGCACCACTAACACGTTTTGATAGCGCCCAGGCGGGGCTTCTTCAACTAAGCGTAGCGCCATATAACGGTCGCGCTCGCGAATAAGAGGGGTATAAAGAGCTTCTGACTCGGCAGCAAACTCACTGAAAGTGGCTTCCAGCATATCGCCTTCTTTGAGCTTTTCGATATCTTCTTTAGAAACATCCTGGCGCGACATTACGCTGCCAATCAGTCCTGAAAATAGCGCAAAACGTTGCCACCAGGGAACGTTGCGATAAATGCGTTTTAACGTAATACCGACGTCGCGATCGACCAGCAATAGCGGTAGCTTTCGAGTTCGGCACTCTTCTATTGCTGCGCGCATTTCAGCGCCGGGCTGTATGCCGGATTGTTCGGCAATCCGTTGTTGAAACGCACCAAGCGCCAGGCTTGCCGCTACCATGCCTGCTTTGCCCTGTTTAAATACTTGAAAAAGATCCTGCTCGCCCATTGCATCGGGGTTGTCCATGCTGTGATGGCGAGCGTCGCATAGCTCAATGGCAACAGCATCAAAGTTGCCAGTAGTGATTAACTGACGAACATCGTCGGCACTTTCGGCAGAAACGTGTGCGGTGCCGAGCAGGGTGTAACGGGTGCCGCCAACGGTGACGGTTTTTAACGGGCCGCTGGTGGTGGGCAGCGCGTCGGGGTCTTGCGCCAGCGGTGTTGCATCGTCATGAATCATTAAGGTGTCTCAATTTAAATAGAAAGCATTGATACGTGTTTAACGACGCCAGAAGGCGGGTGTAAATAGCACGAGTACCGTGAAAATTTCCAAACGGCCCAACAGCATGGCTAGCACTAATATCCATTTGGCTAGGCTTGGCAAGTCGCCATAATGGCTGCTGGCTTCCCCCAGCGCCGGACCCAGATTGTTTAGCGCAGAACCTACGGTTGACCAGGCGGTAACTTGGTCTACACCGGTGGCCATAACGCCCACCAGCATCAAGAAAAACAGCATGACGTAGGCAGAGAAAAAGCCCCAGACTGCCTGGGCGATGCTATCGGGGACACTGACTTTGCCCACCTTAACGGCAATCACTGCGTTAGGATGAATAAGGCGCATGACTTCGCGCATCCCCTGCTTCAAGATCAGAATAATACGGATCACTTTCATGCCGCCGGCGGTCGAGCCGGAGCAACCGCCTACAAAAGCGGCGACAAATAATAGAAACGGTAGCGCACCTGGCCAGCCTGAAAAGTCAGCGACAGCGAAGCCCGCGGTTGTTGCAACGGAAACTACTTCAAATAACGCGTGACGTAGTCCGACGCTATCGTTGTAGGTACCGGTGAGCCACAGCGTGATCACCGTAACAATGGTGAGACCCGTTAGAAAAAGAAACAAAAAACGCGCTTCAGGATCCTGGAAATAGTGCAGCAGGCTTTTTTCGCGCCAAGCAATAAAGTGCAGGCTAAAGCTCACCGCCGAAATCAGCATAAAACCAACGCAAATCAGCTCAATGGCGGCACTGTTAAAATAGCCGATGCTGGCGTCATAAGTAGAAAATCCGCCAATCGCGACGGTAGAAAAACTGTGGCCTAGGGCATCGAACCAACTCATACCTGCCAGCATGTAGGCAACCATGCAAGCAAAGGTCAGCGTCGCGTAGATGTACCACAGTGCTTTGGCGGTTTCGGTAATTCGTGGCGTTAGCTTTGAATCCTTCAGCGGCCCAGGAATTTCAGTGCGGTACAGGGCCATCCCCCCGACGCCCAGGGTGGGCAAAATGGCCACCGCCAACACCACGATCCCCATGCCGCCTAACCACTGTAGTTGTTGACGATAATAGCGCACCGATTCTGGCAAAAAATCGATGCCAGTAATGACGGTTGCCCCGGTCGTAGTAAGCCCAGAAAAGGATTCAAATACCGCATCGGTGATGCCGAGCGAGCCTTCACCAAACAGCATCATCGGTAGCGAGCCGAAGAGTGCCAGCACCGTCCAAAACATGGCTGCAATAATGAAGCCGTCGCGAATACGCAGCTCTTTATGAGCGCTGCGGTTTGGCAGATAAAGCAGTAAGCCGGTGATAACCGTAATAGCGATGCCGCTCATGAAAGCGTGCCAAACACCGTCGCGAAACCAAAGCGACATCAGCATGGGTGGCAACATGGTGAGGCTAAATAGCATCAACAGTAGCCCTAAAATGCGCAGTATGACCCGCAGACTCATAGCAGTGGTTGCCTCATAGCGGTGGCTTGGTCTCTCGAAGAGCGATTCCTAGAAGAACGTTAAACCGACTTGGAATAGGCGCTCCACATCATGAATGCGCCGCTTATCGATCACGAACAGGATAATGTGGTCGCCGCTTTCTACCATCACATCGCCATGGCCAATGATGACCTCTCTGCCCCGTACAATGGCACCAATGGTAGTGCCTTCTGGTAGGTTGATTTCAGCAATGGTGCGGCCCACAACCTTAGAAGATTGCTTGTCACCATGGGCAATGGCTTCAATGGCTTCCGCAGCGCCACGCCGCAGTGAGTGCACATTGACGATATCGCCCCGGCGCACGTGGGTAAGCAGGCTGCCGATAGTCGCTTGTTGGGGTGAAATGGCGATATCGATTTCGCCCCCCTGGACCAAATCCACGTAGGCTGCGTTATTGATCAGGGTGAGTACCTTTTTGGCTCCTAATCGTTTGGCCAGTAACGACGACATGATATTTACCTCGTCGTCGTTGGTCAGGGCACAAAAAATATCGCAGTCTTCGATATTTTCTTCTTCCAACAATCGCTTGCTGGTGGCGCTGCCGTGGAGAACCACCGTACGATCAAGCCGCTCGGAAAGGGTGGTGCAGCGCTCCAAGCTGTGTTCGATAATTTTAACTTGGTGGCTATGCTCCAGGTGTTCGGCAAGGCGTTCACCAATATTGCCGCCACCGGCAATTACCACGCGACGAAAATCCCGTTCAACACGGCGTAATTCGCTCATTACCGCGCGAATATCGCGCCGTGCCGCCAGGAAAAAGACTTCATCATCGGCTTCAACAACGGTGTCACCACGGGGAATGATCGGCCGGTTGCGGCGATAAATTGCCGCTACACGCGTTTCCACATTGGGCATGTGTTTGGCAAGAAAGGCTAAGTCTTGCCCTACCAGCGGGCCACCGTAGTACGCTTTTACCGCCACTAGCTGTACCAGGCCGCCGGCAAACTCTAATACTTGCAGCGCACCGGGGTGCTCAATCAGGCGGCGGACATGATCCGTCACCACCTGTTCGGGGCTGATTAGCACATCAATAGGAATCGCTTCGTTGGCAAACAGCCCCTTCCGCGTGAGGTAGGCGGTTGAGCGCACGCGGGCGATTTTAGTGGGGGTGCGAAACAGGGTATGCGCTACTTGGCAGGCGATCATGTTGATTTCATCGGTGTTGGTCACCGCAATCAGCATGTCAGCATCTTCGCAGCCCGCCTGACGCAGCACGATGGGATATGAAGCCGCGCCCGTGACGGTGCGAATATCTAGCTTGGTGTGCAGTTCACGTAATTTCGCACCGTCGGTATCGACGACGGTGATATCGTTTTCCTCGCGGGCGAGGTGCTCCGCTAAGGTGCCGCCGACCTGGCCGGCGCCGAGAATGATGATTTTCATTGCTGAGCATCGGTTCCGTTATAAGCGCCAGCGCGTTCTCGGCAAGAGATGTGTGCGCTGCAATAAATACGGCGGCTAGTGTAAACCAGCCGCCATTGAAAAGCAGGTCGGGATTATTCGAGCGTGAAGCCGACTTTTATCGTGACCTGCCAGTGAGCGACACGGCCATCTTCAATATGGCCACGCGTGTCGGTGACTTCGAGCCAGCGCAAGTTTTGAACGGTTTCAGATGCTTTGGCGAGAGCATTTTGGACAGCATCTTCAATTCCCTTTTCAGAAGAACCGGTTAGCTCGATATGCTTGTAAGTGTGATTACTCATAGTGTCTTCATCCTTGTTATCTATTCACCGCCCTGTCTAAGGGCAGTATGTTAAGCAGTACGCTTCTCTAGTCTGGCATAAAAAAAGCCATCATGACTGCTTTGCGCGGGAAACAGTTGGCGACCCTGACCGCTAGGTTCTCCCCAGGCTACGTCGTGAGGTGTCGTTACCTTTGCGTTTGGTGTACGGGCAAGAAATGCATCGATTTGCTCTGCGTTTTCTTCGGGCAGTACCGAGCAGGTGGCGTACAGCAATGTGCCACCGGGGCGAAGTAATGACCATAGGTTATCGAGCAGTTGGCGCTGTAGCTTGGCGAGCTGACGAATATCGTCTTTCCGGCGTAACTTTTTAATGTCGGGATGACGACGAATAACGCCGGTGCCAGAACAGGGGGCATCTAGCAAGATTGCGTCAAAAGGCATGCCGCTCCACCAGTCTTTTTGGGTGGCATCAGCATGCTGTAGTTCGGCCGTTAAACCCAGGCGATTCAATGTATCGTCGACTCGGCCTAGACGCTGGTTGTCACTATCTATGGCCGTCAGAGCAATATCGAACTGCTCCAATAGATGGGCTGTTTTACCGCCAGGTGCACAACAAGCATCGAGGACATGGGCGCCTGGACGGGGCGCTAATACAGGGCCTAGCAGTGCGGCGGAGAGCTGAGCCGCTTCGTCTTGAACGCTGACATGACCGTCTTCAAAACCGGGAAGAATGCTGACATCACAGGGCGCATCCAGAGTAATGCCATCCGGCGCATGTAGACAAAGATGCCCGCTTAACCCCTGTTTAGTGAGTTGTTGTAAGTAAGCTTCACGATCGTTGTGGTGCTGATTAACTCTCAGCGTCATGGGGCCTGGCTCATTGTTCGCTTCGGCAATGGCGCGCCACTGTTCAGGCCAAGCGGTGCGCAAGGCATTAAGCAGCCAGGGTGGGTGCTCCAGGGCAACGCTTTCGTCGCGATCGACGGCGGCTTGCAGTTCGTCAGCTTCTCGCTGGAGGCGGCGCAGGCAGCCGTTAAGCACCCGTGTGGCCCACTCTTTGCCGAGCAGCCGAGCAGCGCCAGCGGTTTCGCCAACCGCTGCGTGGGCAGGAATACGCATATAAAGCAGCTGATAGATTCCCACCAGTAGCAACGCATGAATATCGCTATCGCGTTTTTTAAAAGGCTGTTTTAGCAGTGAATTGGCCAACGCTTCAAGACGCGGCAAGCGTCGGCAAGTGCCGTAACAGAGCTCTTTTAACAGGCTGCGGTCGCGGGCAATCACGCTATGCTCATCTAGCCCGGCCAGGGAGCCTCGATCGGTTAACACAGGCACTAGCGCACGGGCGGCAGCGGCGCGAACTTCCTGGCCGCTGCCGCCTTTGGGTGGGCGATTCTGGCTCATTCACTAACTCCTTGATGAGCGGCGGCGTGCCCAAGGCGTGCGCCGACGGTAAGCGGGGTCTGGCGGGCGTTCAGCAGGTCGCGCACGGCCATCGCTTTACCTCCAGGCAACTGGGCGTGGCTAACGCACAGGACGTCTTGGCCTTGTTCGCCGCAGGCGATGCGCAGATGATCCTCGCCATGGTCTAGTAGGGTGCCGGGCAGAGAGGGAGGTTGTTCGCCTGATTCCACACTGGCCATTAACAACCGTAGGCGATCATTGCCTAATGTGCACCAAGCCACTGGCCACGGATTAAAAGCACGAATTTTGCGTGCGAGCTGTTCAGCGGGTTGGTAAAAGTCCAACTCGGCTTCCGCCTTGCTGAGCTTGGCGGCGTAGGTGATGCCCTCGTCAGGCTGCGGCGTGGCTTCCAAGTCGTTGCTGTCTAGCGCATCCAATACGCTAATCAGTGCATTCGCCCCTTGAATGGCCAACCGATCATGTAAGTCACCGCCAGTGGTGTGGGGCGTGATCGGCGTGCAAACGTCATACAGCATTTTACCGGTGTCCAGCCCTGCATCCATTTGCATAATGGTGACGCCTGATGCGTCATCACCAGCTTCAATGGCACGCTGGATGGGGGCAGCACCTCGCCAGCGTGGCAGCAGCGACGCGTGTACGTTGATGCAGCCTAAGCGAGGAATGTCGAGTACGGCCTGTGGTAGTAATAATCCGTAAGCAACCACAACCATTACGTCGGCATTCAATGCCGCCAATTCTGCTTGGGCGTCAGTGTCTTTCAAGCTGACGGGTTGATAGACAGGTAGCCCATGCTCAAGCGCAAGCTGCTTAACGGGGCTTGGGGTAAGTTTTCGCCCACGGCCCGCTGGGCGGTCAGGTTGGGTGTATACCGCCACGACCTGGTGCTGACTTCCGAGCACGGCAGCAAGGCTTGAGGCGGAGAAATCAGGCGTGCCCGCAAAAACAACGCGCAACTGTGACATGGTGATGGCTACCTAGCGTTGAGTGGGAAAATAAGCGAGCCGTGCGTGAAATAAATAAAGGCCGAGGCGCAACATTACTTGGCACGTTATGAATATTCTGTGCGTTTGCAACGTGTCAGCTCGGCCAGTCATGCCAGCAATCACACACGGCGTAAGTCGGTTTACGCGTCGTGTAATAACTTGTGGCGTTTCTGCATCTTTTTCATCACACGATCGCGCTTAAGAGGTGATAAATAGTCAACAAAAAGCACACCTTCCAGGTGGTCATACTCATGCTGAATGCAGTGGGCTAATAGGCCATCCGCTTCCAACTCATAGGGCTCACCGCTGCGATCCAAAGCGTTCAGGGTTACTTTTAAATAACGTGGTACTTCAGCGTAGTACTCCGGAATCGATAGACAACCCTCAGAAAGGGGCTCTTTTTCTTCCCCCGCCGGTTCGTAGCGCGGGTTAATAAGCACCAGCGGCTGCGAGTTGTCGTCGCTGACATCCATCACCACAACGCGGCGATGAACATCGACCTGCGTCGCAGCAAGGCCGATGCCTCGCGCGTCATACATGGTCTCCAACATATCGTCGACGAGCTGACGTATCTCATCGTCAACGGTTTCCACCGGTGCAGCCTTAGTGCGCAGGCGCTCGTCGGGAAATTCGAGAATAGGAAGTTTGGCCATGGCGTTACAATCACCGTTATGCTGAGTCTTTAATATTAGCAGACCTTGCCATCTGTGTTGGCAGGCCTAAGTGCTTTACTATCAGCCACTATACCATGCTGTAAGTGTTCCTGGGCACGCACAACGCCATGCAGCTCCTCACAAAAGCTTCACCAATAACTGGCAAGGGAGATCAGGATGGTGGTGAAAAGAATAGTAGCCAAAAAACTTCTTTATTATAGCGTGTCGTTGGCCTGTTTGACGCTTATGACGTCAGTGGCATGTGCGTGGGAATCCCCGCAACGCGTGGTGAAGCTTTCACCACAGATGCGCGCCGTTCCACAGCAAGAGACAATGGCGCCGCTTCCTATGGATACGGTTCGGGCATTTTTACGTGAACACCGAATCATAGAGCCGGACGCGCCCACACGAGAGCTGGCCTACGTGGTTGGAGGTGAGAATCAACGATTGATGAGTGGAGCTGGCGATACGCTGTACGCGCGCGGCGAACTGCCGACCAGAGTGCGTTTAGGCATTTATCGACTGGGTGAACATTATGTTTCTGCTGCTGGTGTACCGCTGGGTACGGAGTTAATTAATATTGGCGAAGCGCGACAGCTTGGCAGTGAAGGGGAAATTGTCCGCCTAGAAGTAGTTAGTGCTTACCAGGAAGTGCGTAATAACGATATTTTGCTGCCGCTTGAAACCCAATTGTTTGAATCTCAGTCGTCAGAAAATAGCTTTCAGCCTCGTTCACCGTTGAATGACCTCGTTGGCCAGATTATTGCGGTGCCTGGTGGAGTACGCTTTATTGGACGTCTCCAGATGGTTGCATTGGATATTGGTACTCAGGACGGTTTACAGCCGGGTCATGTGTTGCGCGTTGGGCAGCAGGGAGAGCTTGTTAACGACCCGCGTACCCAAGAGCTTCTGCAACTACCTGCCACCGAAGCGGGAACGGTGATGGTGGTTAAGCCATATAGCCAGATGAGCTATGCCCTGGTGATGCAGGCGTCGAGTGTTTTAGCCATTGGCGATACGGTCCGAACGCCAGCGCACTAGAGGCTACATAGTTAAGCATCACACAGCTAAACATCACCCAGCTAAACATCACACAGCTAAACATCACACAGCTAAACGTCGCACAGCACATAGGGAGACACATATGTACGCCAAGGAGTGGCTAGCGGTGAATGAGCTGCCCGGTATGGGGGCGCTTCGCACGGCAGCGCTGGCTGCCAAACAGCCGCAATGGCCTCATGGATGGCTTGCTGGTATGCCCAGCAACGCCGCAAGTGCGCTGCGTCTTTGGCTAGCGCAACCTGAGCGAAGCCCGTTACAGCAGGCAATCGATCACACCTTTGCTTGGCTTGAGGCCGCTCCCAATCGACATGTACTCCATCGCAACCATCCGGCATGGCCCGAGTTGCTCAACCAACTGCCGGACCCGCCTGTGGTGCTATGGGCGCAAGGTGATCTCAGTGCATTGGATGGCCCGAAACTTGCCATGGTGGGCACCCGGCGGCCCACATCGGAAGGCAGCGGTAATGCTCAGGCGTTTGCCCGTGAACTTGTTAATCGCGGCTGGTGCATTGTTAGCGGTATGGCGCTGGGGGTTGATGGCATTGCACAGCGCGCAGCGTTAGCGGCAGGTGGCCAGTCGATTGCTGTACTTGGCTGTGGCGTTGATGTGATTTACCCGCCACGCCACCGTGATTTACATGAGCAACTCAGTACTCTCTCGGGTGGTTTGCTGTTATCTGAACATCCGCCAGGCACTGTGGCTCGACCGGCTTTTTTCCCTCGTCGGAACCGAATTGTGACAGGCCTTTCATTAGGTACGTTAGTGGTCGAAGCAACTGAGAAAAGTGGTTCGTTGGTCAGTGCACGATTAGCCCTAGAGCAAGACCGCGAGCTGTTTGCACTGCCAGGCTCGCTGCATAATGTACAATCCCGCGGCTGCCTGCAGCTATTACGTAGTGGTGCGACACTCGTGCGTCATGTGGATGATATTCTTGAAGAATTGCAGCACTGGGCTGAACGCTACATGCCCACCAGCGTAAGCACTGTCGCTGACCAAACCAGCCTCGATTTGCCGATCGATAACGACGCCCCTAAGGACAATGTGTTAAACGCTTTGGGTGCAACGCCAACGCCAATTGATGTGTTGGTGCAGAGCGCGGACATTACGGTCAGTGAATGCCAACAACGGTTATTGATGTTGGAACTCGATGGCAAAGTGGCACAGCAAGCGGGCGGCTGGGTGCGTGTGACGCGGCCATGGTAGAATATGCGTAACCTTTTTTCATCTACTGAGGCGGTATTAAACCCAGGTGATGAAGAGCCGCGTTTGTGACGAGGAGCATCTATGAAATCGGCTGTTGACGTGAAAGAGGCGGTACGTGCATTGAAAGAAGGGGGCGTTATCGCTTGCCCCACTGAAGCAGTCTGGGGGCTGAGCTGCGACCCAGATAACGATGAAGCGCTTGCGCACTTGATGCGCATGAAGGAGCGCGACCCTGCCAAAGGCGTCATTCTTGTCGCTGCGAGTATTCAGCAATTTCAGCCCTGGCTAAGCCAACTGCCGCTTGCCTTACATGCGCCCTTAGCGGCTAGCTGGCCAGGCCCTAACACCTGGCTGGTGCCCGACAATGGCCGAAGTCATGGTTTGGTGCGCGGTGCTCACCAGAGCGTTGCACTGCGGGTAACCGACCATCCGCTCATTAAGTCGCTCTGCGAGGCCTTTGGTGGCCCGCTTGTCTCTACCTCTGCTAATCGCGCAGGCAACCCACCCGCCATGAGCGCTGACGAAGTTGCATCTATTTTCGGAGATGAGATCGCCGCGATTGTCGAGGGCGAGCTTGGGGGAAATGCAAAGCCTAGTACCATTAAAGACTTGGTGACAGGCAAAGTAATGCGGGCTTAGCGCGGCGTCTCAAACTGCCTCGGTTATTTACTATTCACTCATCATACTCATCATACTTATCTTCGACCTCTTTGGAGTTACTGTGGCTCACGAGCACCTAAGCGACGTTAGAAATTACCTTCTGGACCTGCAGGAACGGCTGTGCACAGGACTTGCCGCTGCTGACGGAAAAGCGGCGTTTAAAGAAGATAGCTGGCAGCGTGAAGAAGGCGGTGGCGGGCGTTCAAGAGTTATCGAGGAGGGCGCTGTTTTCGAAAAAGGCGGTGTTAACTTCTCCCATGTTCACGGTGCTCAGTTGCCGCCTTCGGCAACAGCTGCACGACCGGAACTTGCCGGACGCAGCTTTCATGCAGTTGGTGTTTCCTGGGTGCTCCATCCCGAAAACCCGAATGTGCCGACTAGCCACGGAAACGTACGCTTTTTTATTGCTGAAAAACAGGGAGAAGCCCCAGTATGGTGGTTCGGTGGCGGCTTTGATCTAACGCCTTACTATCCGGTGTTTGAAGATGTCGTGCACTGGCATCGAGTTGCCAAGGCTGCCTGCGCGCCATTTGGTGATGAAGTTTATCCGCGCTATAAAACGTGGTGCGATGAGTACTTCTATCTCAAACATCGCGAAGAAACACGCGGTGTGGGTGGGCTGTTTTTCGATGATTTAAATGAAGGCAGTTTTGACGACTGTTTTGCCTTCCAGCGTGCAGTGGGTGACAGCTTTCTGGATGCCTACGTACCTATCGTTGAACGCCGCAGGCGCGATGCATGGGGAGAAAAAGAGCGTGATTTTCAGCTTTATCGCCGTGGCCGCTATGTGGAATTTAACCTAGTGTGGGATAGAGGGACATTGTTTGGCCTACAAAGCGGTGGACGTACTGAATCCATCTTAATGTCGATGCCGCCGCTTGCCCGTTGGGAGTACGCATTTACACCGCTAGCGGGCAGCCGCGAGGCTAAACTGCATGAGTACCTGGTACCACGCGACTGGCTAGCCGAAGCTACCCAGTCGGGTAAAGCGTAAGGAGCTTGTATGACTGATCGCTACTGTGTCTTTGGTAATCCGATTAAGCACTCTAAGTCGCCGTTAATACACGAAGAGTTTGCTAATCAAACCCAGCAGCCCATGACCTATACTGCTGAACTTGCCCCGGTGGAAGGTTTCGCCAGTGCCTGGCGAGCGTTTGTAGCAGAGGGAGGTCGTGGGGCGAACGTAACCGTACCGTTCAAAGGCGATGCCTTTGCGCTGTGCGATACCCTTAGCCACCGAGCCAAGCGTGCCCAAGCAGTGAATACGCTGATTGTGGGTGGCAATGGCCGCACTTACGGTGACACTACTGATGGCATTGGGCTGGTGCGAGACCTTGGATACCATCACGTACCCATTAAGGATAAACGGGTGTTAGTGATCGGTGCCGGTGGCGCGGTGCGTGGCGTGCTTGAACCGCTGCTTGCCGAGCAACCCAGCGACGTCGTTATTGTCAATCGAACAGCGGAGAAAGCCACTCAGTTAGCTGACGCATTTGCCGATTTAGGCACCCTTCATGGCGGTGGGTTTGACACGGTAGAAGGTC
This sequence comes from Vreelandella andesensis, assembly GCF_003989795.1. Classification (GTDB taxonomy): domain Bacteria; phylum Pseudomonadota; class Gammaproteobacteria; order Pseudomonadales; family Halomonadaceae; genus Vreelandella; species Vreelandella andesensis. Next base: position 132,408 of record NZ_RZHG01000021.1, on the reverse strand, counting down.
AGTTTGATTTGGTGATCAATGGCACCAGCGGCAGTCTTTCTGGTGATGTGCCGCCGTTGCCGGATAATCTGTTTAACCAAGGTGCTTGGGCCTATGACATGATGTACGGCTCGGAACCCACGGTGTTTTTGCAATGGGCAGGGCCACGCGGCGCTAAGCTGCTCGATGGCCTGGGTATGCTGGTAGAACAAGCCGCCGAATCCTTTTTCCTATGGCGCAACATACGCCCTAAAACTGCCCCGGTGCGCACATTGCTAAGGCAATCTTTAAACATTGCTAGCGACTAGCTCCCGCTTTCGCATCGTTAAAGAAGAAACAACAAAAAGGCAGCCATTGCGGCTGCCTTTTTCGGTTAATGCTGGTGGCCCTCTCGTGTTTAGCGAGATTTGGTGTAAAAGCCAATCATACACATAACAAGGCCGACCACCGAGACCAGCATGCCGCCGTTGACTAGCAGCGGAGAGCGCTCAAGCCACGATACAAAGGGTTGTGGCGTGTCGCGGCATGCACTTGCCAAGTAATCCCAATGCCCCCCGTCGAGCTGGCAAGCACGGACGTCTCCTAGTTCCCAGAAGTAAACGCCGAGTAACACCAGAATCGGCAGGACAAGCAGCAATAAACCAAGTCGAATCATTCAAACCTCAATGGTAAGGTGCCTAAGGGCGAGGGCAGTTGGGAGTGCGGCCACTATTGCGCGCCTGCTCGTAGCTTGCCATGGCGTTATTCATATTGGCTTGAAGCCCTTGAATACGCTGGCCTTCGTTTGGGTGAGTGGACATCCAGGCGGGCGGTGAGCCTCCGCTAGAAGCTGCCTGCATATTTTCCCAAACGGTAACACTTTCTCGTGGGTCAAAGCCGGCCTGGGCCATCAACTGGAGGCCGATAACGTCGGCTTCAGTTTCGTGACGACGAGAGAATGGCAGCGCAATTCCATACTGTGCTCCCATGCCAAGAACGCCCATTAGCTGTTGGCCGCCAGGTGTTTGCATTCCCGATGCGCTGGAAAGTACCGATAAACCGAGTGACGTCGCACTTTGGGTTGAAGCGCGCTCATTAGCATGATTCGCAATGACGTGACCAATTTCGTGACCGACAACCGAGGCTAGTTGGTTTTGAGTGGTTGCAATATTGAGCATGCCAGTATTCACGCCCATATAGCCACCCGGTAGGGCAAAGGCATTGGGTTGCTCAGATTCAAAGACACGGATTTGCCAATCAAGATTACGCTGTTCGGCCGGCAACACCCTTACGATAGCATCTGTAATGCACTGTACATAACGGTGGCTTGCTTGACCGGCAGTGGGAATATCTTGTTGATACTGCGCAAAAGCTTGCTGGCCCATTTGGTTGAGCTGGTCATCTGAAAGCAGCAACAACTGGGAGCGACCGGTAGGTGACGTGGAGCATGCTGCAACAGAAGCACACAGTAAAGTAACAGCTAGGGGGCGAAGCCAGCGCATAAATGGTTTCCTTATAGACGAGCAGGGATCCTTGCACACAAGATAACCACTGTCAGTGGTAAATCAACCCACATCATAACGCACTTTGAGGACAATTATGGATGCTGAATTGAGCCAACGTTTAACGCGGCTGCTGGATCATGTAGAACATTGGTTGCCACCTGCGCCAATTCAAGTGGATTGGCATAAGCATGTAGCGGCCATTTGGCAGCGTCATCCCTTAGGCGGGCGCTTGGTTCCCGTGCCACCGCGAGACACGATGACGTTGGACGACCTGTTAGGCATCGAGCGTCAAAAGTTAGCGTTAGTCGATAATACCCGGGCTTTTTTACAGGGGTTACCCGCCAATCATGGCTTGCTATGGGGGGCTAGGGGCAGCGGGAAGTCATCGGTGATCCGCGCGCTGCTTAACTCATTAGCAAGTGATGGGCTGCGCTTAATTCAGGTCGATCGCCATGATCTGGGTAGCCTGCCGATGTTGGTAGAGCAGTTGCGCGATACGCCGCATCGGTTTGTAGTGTATTGCGACGATCTTTCGTTTGAAGGCAATGACGACGCGTACAAGGCGTTAAAAAGCGTGTTAGATGGCGCATTGACGGGGCCGCCGGAAAACGTTTTGTTGTATGCCACTTCCAATCGGCGTCATTTGTTGCCGGAATCCATGGAGGACAATAGCGGTACGCGTCTCGTGGGTGAAGAGCTACATCACGGTGATGCTGTTGAGGAGAAAATCTCGTTGTCGGACCGTTTTGGCTTGTGGTTAGGCTTTCACCCGTTTAGCCAAGCGACTTATTTAGAGGCCTGTGAGCACTGGGTTGCTCGTATTGGTGATAAGCAGGATTGGAGCGATGCTGCGCGCGCAGAAGCGGTTAGATTTGCAACGTTAAGAGGCGGGCGCAGCGGCCGGACGGCTTGGCAGTTTGCAGCCCAGTGGGTAGGTCGAAAACGGCTTCATGAAGGGACTACGTAGTCAGCGTTTAACGCACAACCAAAACGCCTGCTGATATGAGTCAGCAGGCGCTTGATAGGTTCAATTAATGAGAAAGCGTTAGCGGCGGCTTTTACGTGCTTCTTTTGTACGGTTAAGTTCGCGTTTTTTAGCTTTCTCTTTATCGCTTGCCCCTGCCATGTGGTCAAACGGATTGCTGCCCGAACGGAATTCAAAGCGCATCGGCGTACCGCGCACCTTTAACACTTTACGGAACGTGTTGGTTAGGTAGCGGCGGTAGGCTTCCGGCAGTGATTCAGTCTGGTTGCCGTGCACCACGATAATGGGTGGATTGCTGCCACCTTGGTGCGCCATGCGTAACTTGATACGCCGGCCGTTGACCATGGGCGGCGGATGTTGGCTGACCGCATCTTGAAGCAGTGTGGTCAATCGATTGGTCGACCAGTGGGCGTTAGCGGCATCAAAAGCCCGTTCGATCGAAGGATAAAGATCACCCACAGCGGTGCCATGTAGTGCAGAGATAAAATGCATCTCCGCATACTCAGCAAAGCCTAAGCGGCGCTTGATTTCTGCGCGCATCTTCTCTTTCGCGTCGCTTTCCAGTCCATCCCACTTGTTGATTGCCAGCACTAATGCGCGGCCAGAGGTAAGTACGTAATCAAGCAGGTGTAGATCTTGCTCAACCAAACCGCTACGCGCATCCAGTACCATCACCGCAACGTGACACTCTTTGATAGCATCGAGGGTTTTGATGATGGAAAACTTTTCAGCGATCTCGCTTACGTTTTTACGCCGCCGAATACCTGCAGTATCAATCAATACATAGGGCTTGCCACGACGTTCGAAAGGAATTTCAATCGCATCACGGGTAGTGCCTGCCTCATCGAATACGACAACGCGCTCTTCGCCCAGCAGCCGGTTAACCAGCGTCGATTTACCCACATTGGGGCGGCCAATAACGCCTATGCGAATGCCTTTGGTGCCCGTATCCCCAGGAATGCTGGGGTCACGCTCGGGAAACGGTTCTAGTACCGTATCAATTAGCAGCGACACATTGCGGCCGTGGGCGGCAGCAATAGGCCATGGGTCGCCAAGCCCTAAGGCCCAGAAGTCGGCCATGGCCGAGTGTTCTTCCAAGCCATCGGTTTTGTTGACTACCAGCCAGGTTTTTTTCTGATTGACGCGCAGATGGTTAGCAATGGCTTCATCAGCCACATTAAGCCCCGCGCGGGCGTCTACCAGAAACAGCACAATATCGGCCTCATCAATCGCAGCCAGGGACTGCTCGGCCATGGCCGCATCGATCCCCTCTTCGTCACCGCTGATACCGCCGGTATCAATCACCGTATACGCTTTGCCGCCTAGCATTCCGTTCCCGTATTTACGGTCACGGGTAAGGCCAGGAAAGTCCGCTACGAGCGCATCGCGTGAGCGGGTTAGGCGGTTAAACAACGTCGATTTGCCCACATTGGGCCGACCGACTAAAGCAATGACGGGTGTCATGGGGTTACTTCCAGGGTTTCCAGGCGACCATTATTGGCCTGGACATGAATGGTGCTGCCTTCAGTGGCAGGACGCACGCTGATGCCAGATTTGTGCACGCGTGTACGACCGACTAACGTACCTTCGCGGGCGTCGAGTAAATGCACGTAGCCTTCGAAGTCACCAACGACCACGCGACCATCTGCAAACGCAGGCGCTGTTAACCAGCGGTCTTCTAGGTCATCGTTACGCCACAGCTCCTGCCCGCTGTCGGCATCTAGGCCTACAACGTGGCTATCGTCAGTGACCACTAGCAGAATATTACCTACCAAAATAGGGGTATGGCGGCTAGATAAGCTGCTTTCCCATAGAACGCCGCCGCGCGTCGCTTCCAGAGCAACAACGTTGCCGTTATAGCTAGTAACGAAAAGTCGGCCATCGGGCGTTACGACCGGCTGACCGGCAAGATCAACTAGCCTGTCGACATCGCTACGCCCACGAGGGGTCGCAACCTGCAGTTCCCAAAGTGGCTGGCCATTGCGGTTATCTAACGTCGCTAATCGTCCGTTAGCAAAGCCAACAAAGCTCACGGGGTCAATGACCATTGGTGTGCCGGTACCGCGAAGAGTAAGCGAAGGCTGTGAACTGGCATATACCCAGCGCTCCTCGCCACTGGCGCGGTCGAGAGCGGTGATTTGGCCATCAACGCTTTGTACCAGTAGTAGTTGTTGATTCGCTTGAGGCGCAGCCAGTACTTCACTGGAAACGCGTGAGCGCCAATTAACGCTACCGTCGCGCTGATCCAGGGAGATCACTTCACCGTTGCGGGTGCCTAAATAAAGCTGGCCTGCAATGGCGTTCAGCGCGCTTGAAATAGGCGTTTCTAGCTCAATTTCCCACTCGCTGTTGCCGTTATCAGCGTTAAACGCGGCAACCAGACCATTGGCATCCGCGGCAAACACGGTGTCGCCTTCGCGAGCCGGTGCAATGGGGTAACGAGCGTGACCAAGTCCATCGCCTACATTCCTGCTCCATACACCTTCTAGTGATGACGTTTCAGCGAAACTCCGCAGTTCTTTCGGTGTATAAGCTGGTTCGCCCTTACTGGCGCAGCCTGCTAGCAACGCTAACGCAACAGCACCAACGGTAATGCGTAAAGACGGCTTGGAAAAAAGCGATTTAGGCAGGCTGGTCATGATCATTGTGTCACCTCTTCGACGCCGAGATCGTCAAGCTTGAACTGTACGCCGTAAAGCGGCTGATTCTGGGTTTGGGCCAGTTCTAGCGCAGTTTGCCAAGCGTCTCGCGCTTGTTCTGTTTGTTCCAGCGCGGCATAGGCATCACCACGCACATTGGCTCGCTGAGCTGCCAGAGCATCGGTGATGGACTCATCCAACAAACTCAGGGCTATCTCAGGATTGCCGTTTGCAATCTCAATCCGCGCTAATCTTAACCATGCGAGGCTTCGTACATAGCGACGAGATGATTCGCTAGCCACGTTCTCAAGCGCGTTTTTTGCTGCTTCAAGGTCACCCTGTTGAACGGCTAAACGTGCTTCAAGCAACTGTGCTAGCTCTGCGTAGAGCGTGTTGCCATGGTCGCTGGTGATTTCGCTAATGAGCTCACGGGCATTGGCTAGCTGATCATCAGCTAATGTGTTGCCAGCCGTCATGTTAACGAGTTGCTGGTAGCGCACGGAGGCCGCTTCTGCTTGGCCTTCTTGATAGTTCTGCCATGCATTCCAGCCAAACACGCCCGCCGCCGCAAGAACAGCCCCTGCTATAAGAGAGGTTCCGTTCTCTTTCCACCAGCGTTTAATTACCTCTAGCTGTTCTTCTTCGCTTCTCAGCTCCGCCACGGGCGGCCTCCTGTTCTTTAGCCCAGCCGCTAAGGCGGCTGGCGAGTGTTCGTCTGCCAGATAGTAGGCAGTGAGGTTAGTGGGACATTAGGTTTTGCAGTGTCGCGGCCAGCTCAGCCTGAGATACGCGCAACTGTTCGCGATCGTCTCGCAGGAACTTAAGCGTTGCGGTTTGCTCTGCTAGCTCATCTTCGCCCAATAAGACTGCAACAGGTGCGTTGCTTTTGTCCGCTTTTTTCATACGGCTTTTAAAACTGCCGCCGCCACAGTGTAGTTGCAGCCTAAGGGTTGGCAGTTCACTACGCAGTTTTTCGGCCAGTGTGAGGGCGACAATAGTAGCGTTGTCGTCCATGGGGAGTAGATAAACATCACAGCCACCTAAGGCTTCTTCTGGAACCAGACCTAACGTTTCCAGTAGCAATATTAAGCGTTCGATACCCATGGCAAAACCAACGGCGGGCGTGGGTTTTCCACCTAGCTGTTCAACGAGACCATCGTAGCGGCCGCCAGCGCATACTGTGCCTTGGCTGCCTAGGGCAGTGGTTGTCCACTCGAACACCGTACGGCAGTAGTAATCAAGCCCCCGTACCAAACGCGGATTGACGACGTAGTCAATGCCCGCCGCATCCAGCATTGCTTTGAGTTGCTCGAAATGTGCGCGCGACTCATCGTCCAAATGATCCATTAGCTGCGGCGCACGGTTTAGCATGTCCGCCATTGCTGGGTTCTTGGCGTCTAAAATGCGCAGCGGGTTGGTGGTGAGGCGACGCTTGGAGTCGTCATCAAGGACATCGTGATGCTGTTCAAAATAAGCAACGAGTTTGTCGCGATAGGCTGCCCGCGCGTCGGTGGAACCTAGTGAGTTAAGCTCTAGCGTCACGTGTTCCAGTAAGCCCAGCTCTTGCCATAGGCGAGCTGAAAGCAGAATGACTTCGGCATCAATATCTGGCCCATCAAAGCCGTACGTTTCTACGCCTACCTGATGGAATTGGCGATACCGGCCCTTTTGGGGGCGCTCGTGGCGGAACATGGGGCCTTGATACCATAACCGTTGCGTTTGGTTATGTAGCAAGCCATGTTCCATCGCTGCCCGCACACAGCTGGCGGTACCTTCGGGCCGCAGCGTCAGGCTGTCGCCGTTACGGTCGTCGAACGTGTACATCTCTTTTTCGACAATATCGGTAACTTCGCCAATGGAGCGAGCAAATAGCGCCGTTTGTTCAACAATGGGCGTACGGATTTCATCGAAGCCATAACGGTGCATGAGCTGGCGCACCTTGGCTTCAAAAAATTGCCAGCGAGGACTCTCGCTAGGCAACAGGTCGTTCATACCACGAATCGCTTGAATTTTTTTTGCGGCGGACTTGCTCAATGAAAACTCCTTGTATGGGAGACAGCGCTGGAGGGGGAGGTCAATGTTATGTCCGCCTCCAGGCTGGGTATCTCTTGCTCGGTCTTACACGCTGCGAGCAATCATATCGTCTTGTTGCTGCTGTTTTTGGCGGACTTTGTCGCGGATTAGCTTTTCAAGGTCATCTACCAAGTGGTCGTTACGCAGCTTACTAGCAGGTTTGCCATCGATATAAACCAAGTTGGCAGGTGAGCCGCCGGTGAGACCGATATCGGTTTCTTTCGCTTCACCTGGGCCATTCACGACGCAGCCAATCACCGATACGTCCAGCGGGGTCATGACGTCTTCAAGCCGTTCTTCTAGCTGGTTCATCGTGCTGATAACGTCAAAGTTTTGCCGTGAGCAGCTGGGGCAGGCAATAAAGTTAATCCCCTTCGACCGCAGCCGTAGGCTTTTTAACATGTCAAAGCCCACCTTGATCTCTTCAACCGGGTCGGCGGCGAGTGAGACGCGAATGGTGTCGCCAATGCCATCCATAAGCAGCATGCCAAGGCCAATTGACGATTTTACCGTGCCAGCGCGTAGGCCGCCTGCTTCGGTAATGCCCAGGTGAAGTGGCTGCTCGATACGAGTAGCCAGGTCGCGGTAAGCTGCTACCGCCATAAATACATCTGAGGCTTTTACACTGACTTTAAATTCTTGAAAATCGAGGCGGTCCAGATAATCGATATGACGCATTGCCGACTCCACTAACGCTGCGGGAGTAGGCTCGCCATACTTTTTCTGTAGGTCTTTTTCCAGTGATCCGGCATTGACGCCGATACGGATTGGTATGCCGTTATCGCGTGCTGCGCTAACGACCGCGCGCACCCGGTCTTCTCGGCCAATGTTGCCTGGGTTAATACGCAAGCAGTCGACGCCCAGTTCGGCAACACGCAGGGCAATTTTGTAGTCAAAATGAATGTCTGCCACCAGCGGTACATCGACGCGCTGCTTGATTTTGCCGAAGCTTTCAGCGGCATCCATATCGGGCACAGAAACGCGAACGATATCGGCACCCGCTTTTTCCAGCTGCTGAATTTGTGCCACGGTGGCGTCGACGTCCAGCGTATTCGTGTTGGTCATACTTTGAACGGCAATGGGTGCATCACCACCCACAGCAACGTTACCAACGTGTATCTGGCGTGAAAAACGGCGTTTAATCGGAGAAGGGGCGTGCATAAGACGGGTCACTCTCCCAGGGAAAAGCGGGCAACATTGTTAGCACCGGCGCGCTGGACAAGATTAACGTCCTTGCCTTCATAGCGCAGTGCTACACCGGTGGCATTGCCGATAGTTAAACGAAAAGGCGGTTCGCCCTCAACACTGGCTGTGGTACCAGGCGTTTGCAGGCCAACGAACACCCGCTGGTTATTGGCATCAAAAATTTCAGTCCACGACTGCTCGTTAAACGTAAGCTCAAGCAAGTTGGGGTTCGTTGCGGGGGGCGTTTGGGTCGCGTTGTCTTCGCTGTCGGTGACGGCGTCCGCTTGCTCTGCGGTATCTGCCGAGGCCAGCTCAGCCTCTTCTGTTGCTTCGGAAGAAATAGACAACTCTGATGCCGACTCAACGGCTGTCGCCGCGGCATTAGCCGCTTCCTCATTAACGCCCTCAGCGGTATCCGCTTGCTGTGCAGGTGCGTTGTTCGGCAGCTGAGGTGCAGCGGCCAGCGTTTGCTCAGTCGGTGTTGTATTGCCGGCCAGCGTACCTGTAGAGCCACTACCATCTTCTAGAGAGGCGTTGCTTCCCATGCTGGGTGGCTCACTGCCACCACGGCTTTGCCACCACATAACGGTGACGGCAATTAAGGCAATAATTACCAGTAGGGTGACTAGCTTAAATAACCACGCGCCAATTCGTGACGGTGGCCGAGAGACGGAAACGGGGGTCACTCGACGATCTGTCTCTGCATTGCCGTGGTTAGCCTGATAGGCCTCGAGTACTAAACGGTCATCCATGTCGAGGTATCTTGCATAAGCACGCAAATAGCCACGGCGATAAGCGGCAACAGGTATTTCTTCGTAATTATCTTGTTCTAAACCGTCGACGACGGCAGGGCGTAAATTAAGCGCTCGTGCGGCATCAGTAAGCGGTATGCCGAGTGCTTCGCGTTGGCGTGAGAGAAGCTCGCCAGGTGTGGCCGTTGGGCTAGAGGTTGTAACATTATCGTGTGATTGTGTATCGCTCATAGCTGAGCATCCTTCAATAATTAGGTGGTCAGGGCACCGTTAGTCAATATTCAATAAGCGCTGGTAGTTCGCAGCCGCAGCGTGATCACCACGGGCGTGGGCGATATCGATCGCCATTTCCAACGCCATCGGATCTTGCCCGGCAAGCTGCAAATAGCTCTGCAGCGGCTCCCAGGCTTGACCGTAATTGCCCTGTGAAACTTCAAGTTCGGCTAATAATAAATATCCACGCGGTCTACGTGGATCAATGCTTACTGCGCGCAGTAGGCGTTTGCGCGCTTCATCAATGTTATCGGCTGCCAGATAGCATTGCCCTAGGTTAGTAAACAACTGGGCACGATTAGCATACTGGGCATCGTGAGATGCGGTTTCTAACTGCTCGCAGGCGGCGTTAAACTGCCCCTGCTGATATAAAAACGCCGCGTAATTGTTACGCGCACGTGTAAAAGAGGGCGCTGATTTAATCGCTTGCTGAAAATAACGACGTGCAAGCTCATATTCGCTTTGCTGTTGATAGACCAGTGCGAGCGCCTGAAGTGCCTCGGCATTGCGTGGATTAATTTCAAGTGCACGATCCAGCGCGCTAAGTGCCCGGGGTAGGTTGTCACGTTCTAGGTAAGCAACCCCAAGCTGTGTGTATGCGTCCGCAGCGCCATCGTCAGCTTGAGAAGGCGCACTACCAGACGTGGCACAGCCGGCTAACAACATGCTGCTTACTAGCACGCACAGCATGGGGGCCCTTAGTGGGCAAAAATGCCTGCGGTGACCGGTCATGTACACCCTCTTGTAGTAACTAATTTCAGTAACTATTTTTAGTAACTATTTGTTGTAGTAACTATTTTCTAGCAACCATCTTCTAATAGCCATCTTCTAGTAGCCATCTTCTAATAGCCATCTTGCAGTGACCATCAGACATGTCGTTATTCGGCAACATTGCGATAATGGTGGTTTGAAAACCTGTCCATCAAAGCGCTGCATACAGCGTAAGTCAAGATAATGGCGGTTTAGTCCGCATCAAGCTGCACGGACTGAATATAGCGTGCACTTCGCTTAGTGCGGTCTTTCACACGCCCGACCAATTGGCCACAAGCAGCGTCAATATCATCGCCTCGTGTTATGCGGACGGTAGCGTTATAACCCAGGTCATATAGCCATTGCTGAAAGCGCATCACTTGGTTGCGCGAGGGCTTTTCATAGCCTGAGTTAGGGAATGGGTTAAACGGTATCAAATTGATTTTACAGGGCAGTTCTTTCAATAGCGCCGCCATTTGCTCGGCATGCTCCTGCTGGTCGTTCACATCTCTAATGAGTGTGTATTCAATGGTAACCTGACGATTATCCGGGCATTTGGAAAGGTAACGGTGACAAGCGTCCAGAAGTGCGCGGATATTATATTTACGATTAATCGGTACTAGCTCGTTGCGTAGCTCATCGGTAGAGGCATGCAACGAAATGGCTAAGCTAACGTCAATTTCATCGCCAAGCTTATCTATCATCGGCACAACGCCTGAGGTTGAAAGCGTGACGCGGCGTTTAGAAAGTCCATAGCCGTTATCGTCTAGCATCAGCTTCATTGCTGGCACAACGTTATCAAAGTTGAGCAGCGGCTCGCCCATGCCCATCATGACTACGTTGGTCACCGGGCGATTGGCGGTGTCGCGACGCGGGCCAACGCTACGCTGGGCGACCCACACTTGGCCGATAATTTCGGCGGCGGTCAGGTTGCGCTGGAAGCCTTGTTTGCCTGTCGAGCAAAAGCTGCAGTCTAACGAGCAGCCTACTTGGGATGAGACGCAGAGTGTACGGCGCTTGCCGTTCTCTGCAGGAATCAGCACCGTTTCCACGTAACTGCCATCTTCTACTTCCAAGACCCACTTGCGTGTGCCGTCGGTAGAAGTCCCTTCATAGACAACGCCAGGACCACGAATCTCAGCCACGGTTGCAAGTTTTTCTCGCAACGGCTTCGATAGATTGGTCATCAAGGAAAAGTCATCGCTACCTTCCTGGTGAATCCACTTCATTACCTGGGCAGCGCGGAATTTCTTTTCACCAATCGACAAAAAGAAATCCTCCATCTGCTCACGAGACATACCAAGCAGGTTCTGGCGCTCTGGCGCGTTAGTGGCGGCAGGTTCGCTTTCAGTCGAGGAGCGAGAGGAAGGCGTATGTTGAGCTACGGTAGTGGTCATGGCGGTCAGCGTTCAGAGAAAAGGCGGGGGCATAACCCCCGCGAAAATGGCCGGCAACGGATGTTGAATCGGCGGCACGCTTGGTTTAGCGCGGGCAAATTTCATCGTTACCGAAGAAGTAGCTAATTTCGCGTTCAGCGCTTTCCGGAGAATCAGAACCATGGACAGCGTTAGCGTCAATTGTTTCCGCAAAGTCAGCGCGGATAGTGCCGGGTGCCGCTTCTTTCGGGTTAGTAGCGCCCATCAAATCGCGGTTTTTAGCAATAGCGCCTTCGCCTTCCAATACTTGAACGACGACGGGGCCAGAGGTCATGAAGCCAACGAGGTCTTTAAAGAAAGGACGCTCTTTGTGTTCGGCGTAGAAACCGCCAGCTTTATCTTCAGAAAGATGAACCATCTTAGCCGCAATAACGTTCAAGCCTGCTTTTTCAAAGCGAGAAATGATGTCGCCAATCGCATTTTTAGCAACGGCATCAGGCTTGATAATAGAAAGGGTACGTTCAATAGCCATGGTGGAATCTCCTTAAGAGGCATAAACCAGAAGTGCCGCCCCGGAAAGCCGAGGCGGCGCAGGAAAAATGAGTCGGCAGTACTGCTTTTGCATTACCGGTTGCCGAGTGGGCGCGATTATAGCGCCTCAAGGGGATGATGAATACCGGTGATGCAGCGCTAACCACTTAGACCGTGAAGCTTTCGCCACAGCCGCACTCATCTTTCACGTTAGGATTGTTGAAACGGAAAAACCGATTCAGTCCTTCGCTTACATAGTCCACTTCACTGCCGTTGAGTATTTCTAGCGCGTCCGGAGCGACATACACGCTGGCGCCATGCTCCTCAAAGCGGATTTCGTCATCGTTGACGTCATCGGCAAAATCGAGCACGTAGCTATAGCCTGAGCAGCCGCTAGGCTTAACGGAAACACGCAGCCCAAGGCCCTGGCCACGCTCATCGAGAACGTGACGGATTTGCTGAGCAGCAGAAGGGGTAATGTTGAGAGTTGCCATTGGGGCGTCCTCCTTAAAGAAGTCGGTAGGCTGGTTGCTTAGTGGTGGCATCAGCCGTTTAACGCGTTGAGCGTAGTCCGCATAACGCGTGGCGCAGTAGTGTCAGCGCGTAATCAATGTCGGCATCGGTGGTAAAACGCCCAAAGCTAAAACGCAACGACGAGAGTGCAAGGGCGCGCGGCGTACCAATTCCCAATAAAACATAGGAAGGGTCGACGCTAGCAGAGTTACAGGCAGAGCCGGTTGACACGGCCACATCGCGCAGTGCCATCAATAGGGATTCGCCATCTACCCCTTGAAACGCCAGATTTAAAATATTGGGAACGACATTTTCCAATGGGGAATTGGCAAAGACGCCATCAACATCTTCTAGCCCCTTTAGGAAGCGTTCACGTAGCTGAGCAATATGGGCTTGATCTTCCTGCTGTTGGTGTTGCATAAGTGCAAATGCTTCACCCATGCCCGCAATTTGATGGGTCGGAAGTGTTCCGGAACGCATGCCCCGTTCGTGGCCGCCGCCATGGATAAGTGCTTCTATGCGTATATCGGGATGGCGCTTAACATAGAGCGCCCCAACCCCTTTAGGGCCGTAAGTTTTGTGACCAGACAGCGACATTAAATCGATCTGTTGCGCCACCACATCTAATGGAATGCGCCCCACGGCTTGTGCCGCATCGGTGTGAAAAACGGCACCAAACTCATGGGCAACGTCTGCCAGCGCGGCAATATCGTTAATGCTGCCCAATTCATTATTGACTGCCATTAACGACACCAGTGCCGTGTCATCACGCATGGCTGCGCGCAACTGTTCAGGGGAAGTGCGGCCGTCTCGTCCTGGCGTTAGCCACGTCACCTCAAAACCTTCGCTTTCTAAGGCGTGGGCAGTATCGACAATCGCTTTATGCTCAATGGTAGAGGTAACTAAATGCATGCCGCGCTCACGGTTGGCGCGCATATAGCCAATCAGCGCTAGATTGTTGGCTTCAGTGGCACCACTGGTCCAAACCATTTCACGTGGGTCCGCGCCAACGGTGTCTGCTACTTGGCGACGGGCCTGCTCTACCACCTGTTCTGCCTGCCAGCCCAGCATATGGCTGCGCGAGGCGGGGTTGGCGAATAGCTGGTCAACGGTTAAGTAGCGCTGCATGACGTCAGCCACGCGGGTATCTACCGGTGTCGTCGCGGCATAGTCCAAATAAATCGGCAGCGAAGAGGGGGAAGTCATCGTCATAGAGTCCAACGTGCGGTGAAGGCCGTTAAGGGGATGAGGCGAGAATGCCTGCTTCTACGCGCTGCTTCTGCCGAGAGGCAATGCGTATTACATCGGGGCGCTGCATGAGTTGTGCAAGGCTAGTGTCATCAAGGAAGTTACGAATCTGTCCTGACAGCTCACACCACAGATGGTGGGTTAGGCAGGTATCGCCTTGTTGGCAGTCTGAAAGCCCTTGGCAACGTGTTGCATCCACGGTCTCATTTACGGCATCAATCACTTGGGAAACACTGATGTCTTCGGCCGGCTTAGCCAGTAAATAGCCGCCACCTGGGCCGCGCACGCTGTTAACGAGGCCTGCACGGCGTAAGTGTGCAAATAGTTGTTCAAGATAGGAGAGCGAAATTTCCTGACGCTGCGAGATATCCCCAAGGCTAGTAGGGCCTTGAGGAGTATTTATCGCCAAATCGAGCATGGCGGTAACGGCGTAACGGCCTTTAGTGGTCAAGCGCATAACAGGCACCTCGACGCTGAACCTCAGCGCACTTACGGCAAATGTAGCGCCATTATGGAAATCCTGAGTGCTTTGGTCAACTATTGCGCGATGTCGTTGAGTCAGTCTCTGGATTAGTAGTGGAATTGTGAGCGGTTTGTTGGGTGCTAACGGCGTCTGTCTTGTTCGCCCCGGCGCTGACGTTAGAGGCGTGGCTGTTTTTGCCAACGCCTGGGCAGCCGGTGTCGTTTTCGTCCAAAATATCCGCGAAGTCTTCATCCCGCAGGGTCGGTAATTGGCCGTCGCGGTAGTTGGCATCTAGTTTGCGCAGTGTCGAGCACATACGCTCAATGCGCTCATCGACGGCGTGCATATGGTCAAGCATCGCCTGCATCGAACGTGCCACGGGGTCGGGCATATCTTGGCTAACACCATACGCATCGAAGCCAAATTTTTGGCAAATCGCTTCTCGCCGAGCCGGGTCAACGTCTAACGCTTCCTCGACATCGGGGTCCGCGCGTTTAACGATTTTGCCCGGAATGCCAACCACCGTCGCGCCTGAAGGGACTTCTTTGGTAACCACGGCGTTAGAGCCAATCTTGGCTCCCGCGCCAACGGTGAAAGGACCAAGAATTTTAGCGCCAGCGCCAACAATGACCCCATCTCCCAATGTAGGGTGTCGCTTGCCTTTATTCCAACTGGTGCCGCCTAAGGTAACGCCTTGATAGAGAGTTACGTTGTTGCCAACCAACGCCGTTTCACCGATCACCACGCCCATGCCGTGATCAATAAAGAAGCGTCGGCCAATGGTGGCGCCTGGGTGGATCTCAATACCGGTCAACCAACGTGAAAACGTCGATAGCGTTCGCGCCAACCATTTAAGGTTTTTCTTCCATAACCAGTGACTGCAGCGGTGAAGCAGCAAGGCGTGCAGGCCGGGGTAGTTGGTCAGCACCTCGAGAAAGTTACGTGCCGCGGGGTCGCGGTCGAATACGCTATTAATGTCTTCACGTAGGCGTTGAAACATAAGTGATCCTTGGGCGTTAAAAGGCGGCAATCATCATTTTTTGGAATATGGTTAGTGCAACATAGGGTTCAGGAAAATAGCTTGGGGCACACTGATGCGACTTCAAGTTTAGGTTGCTCAGTCTGCTGTTATTATCAAGATCGTGGGCGATGTTGGTCTGCCGCTTTTTCGGTTGCTGAAAGAATGCCACGCAGAATATTCATTTCCATTTTTTCAGGGCGAGCACGTAGGTAAAGACGGCGCAGTCTAGCCATCAACTGTCGCGGCTGCGCTGGGTCATGAAATTCAATAGCAATCAGTGTGCGTTCCAGGTGCTCAAAGTAGCGCTCTAGCTCGATGTGAGTCGCCAGCGCGTCATTATCTTCCTGTGCGGTGTTGACGGTGCCTTGTTGACTAAGCCATGCCATACGGCACTCGTATGCGATGACCTGAACGGCGGCGGCTAGGTTTAGCGAGCTGAAATCTGCATTGGTAGGGATATGCACATGGGCATGACAGCGCTGCAATTCGGCATTCGTTAAGCCGCTGTCCTCGCGACCGAATACCAGAGCGACATGTGAGTTTTCAGGCTGGCATTCACCGGGCAGACGTTCGGCCAGTTCGCGGGGGGATATCATCGGCCAAGGGAGCGTGCGCGAGCGGGCGCTGGCACCCACGGCAAGCGTGCAGTCAGCAACAGCGTCTTCAAGGGTAGGGTAAACCTTTGCCTCATGAAGCAGGTGGTCGGCCCCCGAAGCGCGGGAAATGCTGTCTTGGGTAATCACCTCACAGCGCGGTGCCACCAGGGCCAAATCGGCTAAGCCCATGTTGTGCATGGCGCGGGCGACGCCGCCAATGTTACCAGGATGACTAGTGCCAATAAGAACAATACGGATGCGCTCAAGCATAATGGGCTCGGTAATCAAGTGCGGGAAATGCGCAGTTTAGCATGAGTCGATGGCATGCCCGAGGGGGCTCTGTTAGAATTGCGCGCCAAAGCAGTCCTGCCACTGCCCCCGTTCTTTAACATCACTGTGACAAGGCCCGATCATGAACCCTATGGTCCAATTTACGCTGCGCGCTGCGCGTGGCGCTGTTGAACACTTTTTACGTGTTCGTGAGCGCATTGAAAATGCTCACGATGAATTTAACCTCGACCGCTTGCTAGAAGACACAGCTCGCAAAGCAGAGGCTACCATTGTTCAGCAGTTGCAGCGAGGGTACCCCCTGCACGGCTTCAGTGGCCGCTATACGCCCCATAAAGCGGGCGAAGGCGAAGGTGCTGATGTTGTCTGGAAAATTGAACCAATGCACGGCTATTCCAATTTAGCGGTGGCAGGAAAAGGCTTTGCTCTCTCAGTGGTGTGTCTCGTTAAAGGTCGTCCCGAGCATGCGGTGCTTATCTGCCCTTTTGCTGACGATGAGTATATCGCCAGCCGCGGCCGTGGCGCCCAGTACAATGACAAGCGCATGCGCGTTAGCAAGCCTACCGCCATTAGCGGTACGCGTGTAGCAATGAGCCTGCCGGAAACCTGGTTGCGCCCAAATCATTTACCGACTTACTTAACCGTTACTCAACAGCTAGCGCCCCAGGTAGACGCCATGTTGGCTTCTGGCAGCGGCCTGCTGGATATTTGCGAGCTTGCCTGTGGCCGTGTAGACAGTGTTTTTGTCCTAGGTCTTGAAGAGCAGGATATGCTGGTGGGTACGTTATTGCTGAAAGAGGCCGGGGCGTTGATGGGTACGCCTGATGGCAAGCCATCAGTGAATGCTGAAGGCCAGTTAATGGCCGCCGGGCCGCGACTGTACAAGGCCTTGATTAAGCAATTGGCACCGCATTTTTAAACGTTAAAAAATGATCTAATTAAAAAGCCCTGCTGGTGAGAACCAGCAGGGCTTTTTTGTTGTGCGCCAGTTAAGGCGTTGGCGCGACAGAGCTGTTGTTTAAGGCAGCTCTTCTTCCTCTTCGTCCAGCTCTTTCTTGGTGGGGATAAGATCTTCCCGTGAAAGCCTCAACGGGATAAGTAGCGCGCCCGAGATATAAACCGAAGAGAAGGTGCCTACGACAACGCCAATCAGCAGTGCAACGGCAAAATTCTCAATCATATCGCCACCCAGCAGTAGCAACGCCAGTAACACCAATATAGTAGTGCCAGACGTGGCGAGCGTGCGGGATAGCGTGGCATTGATCGCTTCGTTGAAGATTTGCGGCATATCATCAATGCGCGATGTGCGAATAGTCTCGCGGATACGGTCATAGACAACAATCGTATCGTTTAGCGAATAGCCAATAACAGCCAAGATCGCTGCCAATACCGTTAGATCGAAGTCCAGCTGAAACAACGCAAAGATACCGACAACGATGATGACATCGTGTAGCAGGGCCAGCAGGGCGCCAAGAGCAAATTTGTATTGAAAGCGGAAGGCAACGTAAAGCATTACCACGCCCAAAGCCACCATTAGGCCTAAGCCACTTTGGTCACGTAACTGGTCGCCGACCTGTGCGCCAACAAACTCGGCCCGCACGAGGCTAACGCTATCGCCATTGGCGCGTAGCAAACTGACGACTTCGTTGCCGACATCAGCATCGAACGCCTGCTGAAGGCGAATAAGTACTTCTGTCGACGCTCCAAACGTTTGTACCGACACGTCTTGGAAGCCACTGTCTTCGAGTAATTGACGAATAGCGTCTAGGGAAGGCGCTGCGCCGTAGCGCACTTCGACCAGCGTACCGCCAGTAAAGTCCAGCCCAAGATTTAGCTGCTGAAAAATAATCGCGCCAATCGATATTACTAGCAGCACGGCAGAGATAACGAACGCAAGGTTTCGTCGTCCCATAAAGTCGATTTGCAGTTGTGATAGGGGTTTCATTACCACCTCTTAAAGTCTGGGCTAAGCACGTGGTTCAGATCCATGCTTTTCAAATCCATGCTTTTCAAATCTATGTCATTCAGATCTATGTCATTCAGATCCATGCTTATTAAATCCACAGCTTTTTGACGGGTTTGCTGCCATAGGTCAGGTTGACCATGGCGCGCGTCACCAGCAGTGCCGTAAACATGGAGGTCAAAATGCCAATAGAGAGCGTAACGGCAAACCCTTTCACCGGGCCGGTACCGATCGAAAATAGAATCACGGCTACCAATAGCGTGGTGATGTTGGCATCCACGATAGAGGTGAAGGCGCGCTCGTAGCCCGCATGGATCGCCTGCTGAATGGACAGGCCGTTGCGCAATTCTTCGCGTATGCGCTCGAATATCAGCACGTTGGCATCCACTGCCATGCCTAGCGTAAGAACGATCCCAGCAATGCCCGGTAGCGTTAACGTGGCACCTAGCATCGACATCACAGCGACGAGCAGCGTTAAGTTTAGCGCCAGAGCGATGTTGGCAAACACACCAAACACTTTGTAGCGTACCAGCATAAACAGAACGACTAGCAGCAAGCCGATTTGAACTGACAGCAGGCCACGTTCAATGTTTTCGGCACCCAGACTTGGGCCAATGGTGCGCTCCTGCACAAAGTAGATAGGGGCGGCCAATGAACCAGAGCGAAGCAGAAGTGAAAGCTCTGCCGCTTCCGTTGGTGAGTCTAAGCCGGTGATCCGGAAGCTATTGCCCAGCGCACTTTGGATGGTGGCAAGGCTGATCAAGCCGCGTTCGGTGTAAGGCTCACGTACAGTCGTTTCTTCGCCCGTTTCGGGGTCTATTTCTACCCGGTCTTCACTTTTATGCTCAATGAACAGCACTGCCATATTGCGCCCGATGTTGGTGCGCGTGGCGCGGTTCATTAGCGTACCGCCGGTGCCGTCTAGGTTAATGTTGACCTGTGGACGACCATTTTCATCAAAGCTATTGCTCGCGTTGGATACGCTGTCACCGGTAATAATGACATCGCGCATTAACACTGCTGAACGGGCTGGTTCATTACGAAATGCGAAGCGCTCGGTTTCCGCATCAGGCGTATCGTTGCGCGCCTCTAGGCGAAACTCCAGGTTCGCCGTCGCGCCTACAATGCGCTTTGCCGCCACGGTATCTTGAACGCCGGGCAACTCAACGACGATTTGACTAGGACCTTGGCGTTGAACCATCGGCTCAGCCACACCCAGTTCGTTCACGCGATTACGTAGCGTGGTTAAGTTTTGATTAATCGCATAGTCCTGAATCTCGCTAACGGTTTGATCGGTTAGCGTCATCACGAGGCTAGCGGCGCGGCCATCGCCTTCACTGCTATATTCAAAGTTAGGAAAGTCGCGGTTAATCAAGCGCCGAGCGGTATCGCGGTCTTCTGTGCTTCCAAAGTCGATTGAAAGTGAGCGCTCTTCGATGGTGGTATTACGATAGCGAATGCGCTCTGTTCGAAGCAGTTCACGCATGGCGCTGGCATTCACTTCCAGGCGCTGGGTAAGCGCGGCGTCCATATCCACTTCGAGTAAGAAGTGTACGCCTCCGCGTAAATCGAGGCCCAGCGTCATGGGGGATGCGGAAAAGGCTTGCAGCCAACCAGGGGTAGCGTCAGCGAGGTTGAGTGCGACAGTTGCGTCACTGCCAAGCACGTCGGTGGCAATATCACGAGCATCTAGCTGATCATCGTCATTCTGCAGGCGAATCAGCCATTGGCCATTCGCTTCTTCAATAGCTTTAATAGCAATATCGCTATCAAGGAGTGCTTCTTCAACGCGGGATATTTGCCGTTCATCCAGCGAGTCGCCTTGGGCATCACTAACCTGGATGGCGGGATCTGCGGGGAATAAATTGGGAAGCGAATAGATAAGGCCAACCACCAGGACGACCAGTATCAGCAGATACTTCCACAGGGGGTAACGGTTGAGCATGCAAGCCCTGCCTTCAATTACAAACGGAATTGCTGTGCACGGACAAACCGCGCACAGCAAAGTTCACCATCGTGGCTACCATGTCACCCCTGCCGGGGTGGCTGGCACTGAATCGGCAGGGGGAGATGCAGGCGTTAGATGGACTTAATAGTACCTTTAGGAAGTACGGCAGCAACGGCATTTTTCTGCACGTTAACTTCGGTGCCTTCAGACACTTCCAGGGTTAGGAACTCATCATTAACTTTGGTCACGCGACCAACAAGGCCGCCACCGATGACGACTTCATCGCCTTTGGCCAAGCTGGTAACCAGCTGTTTGTGTTGCTTAGCGCGCTTCGCCTGGGGGCGCCACAGCAGGAAGTAAAAAATCAGTACAAAACCAACCAGCATAACAATTTGCGCGATGCCACCGCCGGCTGCGGCTTCTTGGGCATGGGCTGGTGAGATGAAGAAATCCAGCATTGCAGAGAACTCCTGGGTTAGAAAACTCAATGGGTGAACCGATTAAACCAACCGCCAACGGCGGGAGGCGATTAATTCGCTAGGGGAGGCACTGGCAGACCGCGCTGAGCGTAAAAGCCTTCCACAAAGGTCGTCAATGTACCCGCTTCGATTGCCGCGCGCAAATCAGCCATTACCCGTTGGTAGTAGCGTAAGTTATGGATGGTATTGAGCATGGAACCGAGCATTTCGTTGCAACGATCCAGATGGTGCAGATAGCCACGTGAGAAATTCTTACAGGTATAGCAGTCGCACGCCTCATCAAGCGGTCGGGTATCAAAGCGATGCTTGGCGTTACGGATCTTGACGGTACCTTCTGACGTAAACAGGTGGCCGTTGCGTGCATTACGGGTGGGCATCACGCAATCAAACATGTCAACGCCGCGGCGCACGCCTTCAACCAAGTCTTCTGGTTTGCCGACGCCCATTAGGTAGCGCGGGGTGTCGTCAGGCATCCATGTCGGCAGATAATCGAGTACTTTGATCATCTCTTCTTTAGGTTCGCCCACCGACAGCCCGCCAATGGCTAAGCCATCAAAGCCAATGTCGAGCAGCCCTTTTAATGAGCGCTCGCGAAGTTCAGGGTGCATGCCACCTTGAATAATGCCGAACAGCGCTGAAGGCGAATCACCATGTGCATCGCGTGAGCGTTTCGCCCAACGTAGCGAAAGCTCCATGGATTTTTCCGCTTCTTCAAAGGTGGCGGGGTACGGTGTGCACTCGTCGAAAATCATTACAACGTCAGAGCCTAAAGCGCGCTGGACGGCCATAGATTCTTCAGGCCCCATAAACACCTTGCTGCCATCTACCGGCGAGCGGAAGTGCACGCCTTGTTCGGTGATTTTGCGCATTTCACCCAGGGAAAATACCTGAAAACCGCCGGAATCGGTCAGAATAGGCTTGTCCCACTGGGCAAAATCGTGCAGATCGCCATGGGCTTCAATAACGTCGGTGCCTGGGCGCAGCCAAAGGTGGAAGGTATTGCCGAGAATGATTTCAGCGCCAATCTCTTTCACGGAGTCTGGTGTCATGCCCTTCACCGTGCCGTAGGTGCCCACCGGCATAAAGGTGGGGGTTTCTACGGTGCCGCGGGGAAAGTGCAAACGCCCCCGGCGCGCACGGCCATCGTCGGCAAGGCGCTCAAAGTGCATAAAACATTCATTTCGCATCTAAATAACTCGTCAATAATCGGTTAGGGCGCTGGGTGCTTCGTGTTTAGCGGATCAGTAGCATGGCGTCGCCATAACTAAAGAACGCGTAGCGCTCGTCAACTGCCGCGTGGTAAGCGCGCATCATGTGTTCATGGCCTGCAAACGCGGAAACCAGCATCAGCAGGGTTGATTCGGGCAGGTGAAAATTAGTAATCAGGGCATCCACACAGCGCCATTCGTAGCCGGGGTAGATAAAAATATCGGTGTCGCCGCTGTAGGGGGCAATCTGGCCGTCACTACTTTTCAGGCACGCGCTTTCTAGGCAGCGCACGCTGGTAGTACCAACAGCAATGACTCGTTTTCCGGCGGCCTGAGTGTCGCGAACTTTCTGACAGGCCGCCTCAGAAACCTCAATCCACTCGCTGTGCATATGGTGTTCGAGGATGTTATCGACGCGCACTGGCTGAAAGGTGCCAGCGCCGACGTGCAACGTCACAAATGCACTGTTAATGCCTTTTTCGGCTAGGGCATCCAATAACGGTTGATCAAAGTGAAGGCCTGCAGTAGGCGCTGCTACTGCACCGTCGCGGCGGGCATACACAGTTTGATAGCGTTCCCGATCACTCAGCTCATCGTCACGAGTGATATAGGGCGGCAGTGGCATATGGCCGTGCTTTTCAAGCAGGGCAATCATCGGCGTGTCGCCTAAAAAGCGAAGCTCAAACAGCGCATCGCGGCGGCCTTCAACAACCGCATGAATATCCCCTTCAAAGATCAGTTCGGTGCCAGGCTTTGGCGATTTACTCGAACGGATATGGGCTAAGCCACGGTGGCTATCCAGCGGGCGCTCCAGCAGCATTTCTACTTTTCCGCCGCTAGCCTTGTGGCCGTGTAAGCGCGCTGGTATGACGCGCGTATCATTGAATACCAGCAAGTCGCCAGGCTCGAGTAGCTCAAGCAAATCAGGAAACCGGCGATGTTCAAGCGCGCCGCTTTGGCCATCCACGCATAGCAAACGGCAATCGCTGCGCTGCTCAGAGGGGTAGCGAGCAATTAGCTCGTCGGGTAACTCGAAATGAAAATCCGCGCGCTGCATGGAAATGGCTCTTTTCAGTGGTCAAACAGGCGGCATAGGATAGCGCTTTAGATGGATAAAGTCAGTCAATGTGATTGACCTGCGAGGTTATCTCCGTATAATACGCAGCCATTGCCGGTGTGGCGGAATTGGTAGACGCAGCGGATTCAAAATCCGCCGCCTTCACGGGTGTGCCAGTTCGAGTCTGGCCACCGGCACCATATTTAAAATCAGGGGCTTAGGCCCCTTTTTTTTGCCTAAAATATGGCTCTTGGCGGCCTCTGATTAGTGTCTGGTCGCAGTTTGGTCGCAGAACGCCGAGCTGAGCTGCGGCAGTCTTTTCCCAATATCGTCCAGGCCTGAATCGAAAAAATGGCTGTATCGACTCGTCACCAGCAGGCTGGAATGTCCCAGCAGATCCCGTACCCGTGTCATGCTCTCGCCCGCTTGCGCTAACAGACTTGCGTAGCTGTGTCGCAGGTCGTGAAACCTTAGGTCATCCCGTTGAATTGCTTTTCGTGCTGCTTCAAACGTCACCCTGATCGTGTGCTTTTTACTAGCAAATGGCAGGTCATGCAGCCACGATTGTGCGTCAGCGGGTACCGGTATCACACGCACCTTTCCGTTCTTAGTTTGATCTGGTCGCAATATGATGCGACCACCATGCACGTTCGATGGCTCTAGCGATAACAGTTCGCCTTGTCGCAGCCCCGTAACTGCTGCTAGGGCAATGACTTTTTTATCATCGCCTCGACTATCTGGTATCGCCTGCAGCAGTCGCCGCAAGTCTCCCTCCGTAAGATAAACATGCCGCTCGTTTTTTGGGTTGGGCTTTTTGAGCTTGTCCCCCAGCGGCTGGCTTATCCACTCCCACTCTCGGTAAGCAAGATTTAGAACCCGTTTTACTACCTGAACGTGGTTATTGATCGTGCTCTGGCTGCGTCCTTGCTTTCGCAGATCCCGTGCCATTTGCCGGGCTTTGTCTACTGCTTCAATGCCCAGCATTACGTCTGACCCCATGTAAGCTACCACTGGCCGGATTGCTTTCACCTGGCTCGCCACGTCATATTCATCTATCCAGCGTTCAACGCCTTCTAGGAAAGTACGCCGTGGCTGACGCCCCATTGTTTCTCCATTAAACTTTGCGTCGTTTATTGCAACTTCGCGTGCCGCTGTGTATTCTCGGGCCTGTTTTTCGCCCTCCCGGTTGCCAGCAAACGTGCGTTGATGTCGCTGACCGTTGTGCGTTTCCGTGACGATCCATTTGTCGCGGCTTTCTCTGTATCGGATTGTGATTCCCATTTGCGTTCCTCGTTCTGAGGGCCGCGCTTGCAGCTCCCAGCATATCTCTCTACTTCGCACTGTTCAAAGCGAACAGCATTACCTAATTGGACGTAACCTATACGGTGCTTGTTGCTGTAGACCCAGCTCACGCTCATGCCTAGTCGCTTTGCGACTTGCTCGGGCCTTAGTAATGAATTGGTCATCGGGTGCTTCCTTCTTTGGCGCTAGCTTGATGGCCAAATATTCGCTTGTTCGGGTGAGATGCTCTATCGAGTTGCTTAGGAGTGTTCTTGCATTAAGCAGCCTGTTTGATTTTTTTGTTTTTTTATGAGCCTGGTTTAAATTGGTGGGGTGTGTTCAATCAATGCTGAAATGTGCATTGCTAACTCAGCGATAAGCGTCAACAAGTAGGCAGAATAGAGATGGTGTGTCATTGGCAGTGATCACTAGGGGGTTGAAAGCGCTTAGTGATCTAAACCGGTTGAGGAGAGCTGACTGAGTTATCGAGACCTTGGTATAGTCGTTTTGTCTAATTGAAAAGAAGAGAGCAAAGCGTGAACCACACACACGAACAGTCTTTGCATGAGCAGAAACGGTTTGAGCATGTCCAGCCTGCGTTAGCGATGCGCTGGGCTGGGGACGAATTAACGGGGCATGCCTGGCATGTCACGGAGCGGGTGTTCGAGCATCTTGGTGTGTCAGATGCTGAAGAGCGAAATGCTCGCCTGGACGAGCTGTTCGCAGACTTGGAGTGTGGTAACTATCGACCTGATGAAGCAGGTGAGCCTATCGCCTTGCGGCAGGGGCAAGTTGCTCTGCAGCAGCAGCGCGATCATCATGCCGATCAGGCTCTTCGTCAGGCCGTTTCCGTCCAGTACGAATACCGAAGAGGTTTGTCACCCATGACAGCGTCTGGCATGGGAGCATTTGACAGTAGCCTGAAGCGCTCCTTTCAGCTGATGCAATCTCGCCTGCTGGAGGCTCAGCGGCACCTCACGGCGCTGGATATCTTAAACAACCTTGAAGGTAAGCATTACTCGCTGCGGGCGCATAAAGGTGGGAGTAAGCGTATCCGGCCCGCGTCGGAGCAGGAGCATCAGGTCTTGCTAGCCGTCATGGTTAAAAACATGTTGTATAACGAGCCTGAGGCGATCAATCGCCA
The DNA here is from genome assembly GCF_003989795.1 of Vreelandella andesensis. Classification (GTDB taxonomy): domain Bacteria; phylum Pseudomonadota; class Gammaproteobacteria; order Pseudomonadales; family Halomonadaceae; genus Vreelandella; species Vreelandella andesensis. The sequence continues at coordinate 107,172 of NZ_RZHG01000021.1, read as the reverse complement.
CAAAGGCAACCTCGACGCCTTGGCCGCAGAGTGGGCTCAGAAGTTGTTTAAACTCAATAATGAATATCAAATTCTTGATATTTCATGTGAACAGCTCCAGGTGGATATTCATACGTTTCTATTGAAGCGTTCAGAATCTCTTGAGTGATAAGCCGCGGGGTGGCAATAGCTTTTGCGAGGTGTCGGTTTTTTTGCATCGTTAGTATGGCTGTTCTCAGCCGAGCCAGTAGGTGATGATTTTAGGGAATGTCGTGTCAGCTAAACCCCAGCCTAACAAGCCAGTCGCTTTTAAAGAGCCTCGTCCCGTTGCTGCTGCGTCGATGTGGGGAAGGGACTGTGTTTTTGTTCGTCCCCCCTGTCAGCCTTTCAACCCTCATTCTGCGCTGCTAGGGCCAGCGGACGCCTTGGCCATGCGTGCTCAACAGACTGTAGAGCGTGTCATAGCGCTCGAAGGGTGGGAAGACGAAGAAAGTAAGCGCGAAAGAATAAAGGGTGCTGCTGCCAAACAGAGCGAGACAGAGCCACCTCCCGTTTTGCCGATCCCCATTGATAACCCGTTGGCAACATCAACGTCCTCAGTGGCCCTGAGCAAGCGCTATGCCGACCAAGTGCTCAGTCATGCGCTCTATGTCGCCCGCCAACATGCTCTCCTACAGGCGGCGGTCTCAGAACGTCAGCTAGGTGGGGATGCGCCTTTACTGTTTTCCCAGATGTCATCTTCTCTTGTCGAGGCTGAGCGGCACCTAGCCGCACTCACCATGGTGGTGCCTACGCCTGAGTGTGCTAAAACGCAGCGAGCCTCAAAGGGAGGGCATGCAAAGAACAACCCGCCGTCGCAGAAGGATCAAGAGGTGGTGATGGCCTCGCTTATCAAGGCAATGCTGTTCAATTTCTCCTCTGGAGAGAAGATCCACTGGCCAACGGCCCACAAGGATTATGGGCAGCGAATAGCGGATAATATTTGCTGGCTGAACCACTCGCTCAAGTTATTTACGTGCTATGCCAACGATCAGCAAATTCGTGATGCCGTTGAAGATGTTTTCTACGACAAGCTCAAAAAGCTCCAAGTAATAGATGAGCGGAGTGGGCCTAGCAGCCGCATTGGCCGAATGCGCTACGCACTGCATTTTGGTGGACGGCGGGGCACCGAGCCGAGCACGCAGATTCCAGGTTGGCAGGGCTTATCATTAGAAACGTTAGGCTGCATTCAGCGTGCGGAAGAGAGGCTGGCTAAAGATATTTTAATCTTCTTGCTGGAAGACCGTTTTGGTGAGCTATCTGTCACGTTGGAAAAGCAGGTCGACCAGCTCAGCTCGTTGGAGGATGTCGCCGTTTACTTTTCGAAGCTCTGGGAAGCGTTGAGTCTGGACGACATTTTTGGCAATGAGTTGCTGACTGATCTGAAAGAATGAAGCTTCTTTGGTTTGCATATTAAATGCTGTTGTTAAAGCGGCACGATCAATGGTGGACGATTTATTTTAGTTTGTACGAGGCGTTCAAAGTCTCTGGTGTATAGCCGAGCTCGCTGGCAATGGAATGGTTCTTTGTCTACTTAAAAGGATGCTGTTTAGGGGCTAAACGAACAGCCCGCTCCCGAATTTCCAGGGAATATCGTTTTGGTAGGTTCATAACTCCACCCTCTCAAGATATGGATACTCTGTTAAAATTGGGGCAGTTCACATAATGCCGATACCTAACTTGACTCCACCGGTGAGGGCGCTCGTGGCGCCCAGCACTATTCAGCCCCATTTCATGCTGAACATGTGTAAACGAAACGGGGAGTGCTAACAAGAGAATAGTTAAGCCGTTTACACAATGGCGATTTAAATCCTTTTTTTAAAGAGCTGCCTACGGCTCCCGAACGACAAAAAAGTTGTTGTCACGGGGCTTAATGCGCTAGTTGGCTGACTATATGAGACCAGTCTGTTCAGAGCTGACCGAGGCGGTACTCTTGTTGGACGGCTTGATCAAATTCCCACTGACTGTGGGGCTGTAGTGGGAATAAATCGATGACCACAATGGGCTTCGTCGGTCGGCCTTGCTGGGTATGGCGCGGATAAGGCACCAACCTGATTTCCTGCTGCTGGCACATCAGATCCAAGACCACGTTGGCTCGGCTGACGGGGCGAATAGGGCCGTTGGAAGTCACTACCTTTTTCGGTAAATAGCGGCACTGTTGACGTTTGTCACCAATATATTTTTGCATAGCAAGGTGGTGCTTTCTCTCTTCGCTCATTATGGGGAAGAGTCGTTGAAATTCGGTCGAGAATACGTTGACCAGCTCGATGGCAGACGTCAGGGTATTGACGGATATTTCGTCACTCGGTTCTTGATCGTAACTGTGAATTATCGCTGCCACGCGGAGCCACTGATCTGGTAATTTACTCGCATGATCTTTGAATTCTGCATAGCGACCGCCTGGCCGAAGATTGGATTCACATTCGTTGAAGGCCTGATGCCAGAGTGCCTTTGCTTCTCTGGAAAGCTTCAGTGTGATGCGCTTTTCCCCCAAATGGTGGTCGGCCTGATACAACTTTTTAGATATCCAGCGCCGATAGCGCTTTTTCGTCGCCTTGATATTTAATAGTGATACTGGGAGTGTCCGAAATGCAAAACGTGATGTCCCTATGGGCACTGGCTGATGACCCTCAGGGGGTTGCAGTGGGCGGTTGCCCTGCGTGGTTTGTGGGAAGGCAATTAGAGCGCGTGCCAGTGTCCCTGTGCCACGCATTTTAGCGCCAGGAGAGCCAAAGGCCTTCACAGCAACGTCAGGTTGCACAAAAATACATGTGGTAATCGGTACGTTGTAGCTTTGATCACCTTCGCCGACGCGAAAGCGTTGAGTTGCCTCGCCACTGTAGCCTTTGTTGAGAATCGAGCTTTTATGCTTGATACCGTTGGTGAGTATTTCTTCTCCCTCGGGCGTAATGATCCCTAAACTGCTGATACGCCGCTCCTTGATATACTTAGGTATTGCCTGAGGAGTGGCATCGCTGAGGATACCGATGCTTGCCCGCTTAGGCAGTATGGGCTTAGCTTTTTTTAGCCGTTCCAGTGCTTGCTCTATTTGTTCAAGAGAAAGGGAGTTAGCTGCTTTAGACATCCTCGCGTTGCCTCCCTTCGCAAGTCGGTCTGCAAAGGCATTAGTACGCCTACTCATTAAACGCTTATAGGTTCCTTCCCACACAATCTGCTCTTCAGCATAGTGTTGCCATGCTTGGGTATGCTTGTCCTCTTGTGCGGCTAGATAAGCCGTCACTGGCGCCATGAAATCATCCATGATTTTGGATTTGCGCTCTCCTGACTCAGCAATGCCTATCACGAGCTGGGAAAGGGGTAACGCTTTTCCATCGTTTGGTCGTTCAACAGTAAATTGGTTTTGTAGAACCAAAGCTCCCACGGCCAGCGCTGCCTGAACGCAAAGTAGTGGGGGTACTAGGTTTTCTTCAGTAACAGCCTGAATAATATTGGCGAACAGTCCCTTGTTCGAGCCAGTTAGTTCCCAAGTGTTTCTAGGGTGCGGTAAAGCAGGCGGGCGTAGGTCTGAAGGTAAAGGGTAGTCTGAGCCCACCATTAAATTTTGAGACTTTATGTTTGAGTATTGCATTCAATCGCTCCTTTGCTGAAGTGGGGCTAGGTAGCCCATGGCAGAAAAGTACAACGACTGAATATTTTTTTCAATATTCATTATGAATAAAATTATATCAGTGTCTTTTCCTTACTTCTTTTCTTTGCTCTAGAGAGCTGTTCGTGCCTCTAGTGCGCTCGCCAAAATTAACGTGTCGCTCTTCACTAGAGTCATGGGGTAGGCTGGGTTGAGGGGCTTAAGCAGTCGCTCGCCCGCTTCTTCAATGAGTAACCGACAGGTTAGTGTGTTGCTGGAGGGGAGCATCACGAGCACGAGGGTGTCTGATGTGACGCGTTTACCGGTATCAAACAGTACCTTAATACCTTCTGGGAGTGTCGGCATTTGGCCCATCGGAGCGGCCATGGCATCACCTTTCATCGTAAGCCAGAAACCACGCCCGGCAGCTTCGTAACCAGAATAAGCGCAGTTTTTTTTGCTTACAAACTCAGGGTCATTTAAAGCATCTAGGCGGTTTGTTTCTCGCCATGAGAGTTGTGGATAGAGATAGACGGGAGGAGGGCTAACCGATCTAGGTTTTTTAAGTGCTTTCAGAGCGCTGATGACAGTGCCGCCGACCACTGAGGCAACAGGAAAAAAAGAGGCAACCCCTAGCGATACTGACGCTATCCCTGTGGCTGTGTCGGCAGTACAAGCACCTTGCGTGTTGGTATTCTTTGCGCCGGAGTCATCTACTATACCGTGCATCAGGAAATCAGCAGATACACCTAACGTGCGCGCTATTTTTGAGACGTTGTCATATTTAGGTGATTTGGTTTTGTCATGCACAAGGCGGTGAATGCTTGGTTGTGGAACACCTGAACGCTTCGATAGCTCGCTATCACTGATGCTGTGTTCATTCATTAACTGCTTGAGACGTTTACCTAGAGTGCTGAGAGGAACCATGGTCATTGCCAATCTCTATTCAAAATTACCATGTTGAATAATGGGCCTGGTGGGTGTCAGCAGTCAATGAAGTAACAGTAATGAGAGAAGCGGGCACGCCCAGTGTAGGCTGATTAATATCATTTCTTTACAACGCCTGGTCTTGTCAAAAGTTTCTTTATTACTGTTTTCTTCATTTCCGTAAAAGTAGGCAACTATAAAAAACCTGCAATAGTGCAAATATTCGCATAATTGCAGGGTTTTTGAGTGGTCTAAATACCCAGCTCGCATATGTCTACTTCCCTTCGCCTATTCGTTTGGCTCAACTCCTTATCCTTTATTTCATTCTTTGGTCGTAGGCGTGTGTTGTTGGATATGAAATATAACGCACCCTCAGCATGAACCCAGCACTACAATATCTGCTGATTTAACATTGAGGTCGCTCGCCCAGAAGGCCGTCGTCGACCCTGCTCCCAGTCTTGGTACGTCCTTATGCTGATTCCTAAGCGTTGGGCAAATTCAGCCTGCGTGAGGCCAAGGTCGTGGCGACGTGCGTTGATTGCTGCCATTAACTCAGGCCCCTGTAGCGACGCATCGCTGCAGCTAACTGTCGCTTCAAACGCTGGGTTCAGGGGGAATGTTGTGTGCTTGGCGGTGATGTACTGCCGCCACTTACCCAGAGCGTCAGCTGGCTCCGTTTCAGAAGATGTCGAATCGATGTGCTGCATGTCGTCGCGCTGCCGAGCGTCGATCAATTGGTGAATGCGTTCAAGATCAAACGGGATGCCATTCGTTTCAGCAAACTGCCGCATCACATCGGCATGACCAGGGTACTTCTCTAGTTGAAGGGAGAAGAAGAGTGAATGATCCATTGGGTAACCTCGTATCAATGAAGACGCCCGCCATTGCGGCGTCATGGATGTGTCCATAGCATGTCGCTGCCGTAGTGGTGGCTACGGCAGGCGTCTTCGAAGGCTTAAATGACGGGTTTTACGGGGAATGATGAGCAAAGTGATACGTCAAGGCCGTGCCGCTTCACTTAGTGGGGCTAGGCCGGTGACGCATGGCGTCGAGGCCGTCCAAGGCGCTTAGCGTCAAGGCCACGATGTGGTTTGGGAGACTGGCTGTGACCAAGGTTATCACCACGAACCGTTAGCGTTGCGTACTCGTCTATTTTCGTTAAGTAATTGACAATATGCGTCAGCCCTTTGCGCTTTTTGGCATCGTGATAGGTCACTAGCCCCATCGCGTTGTCATGATAGCGCTCCTCAGCGAGATAGTTACAGTTGAAATACACACCATCACCCTTGGTGACGGTAATGTTCCAATACTCCCCGATACGCTGGGCATAGCGAATATCCTGCCTTACCTCGGCGCCATTGAAGAACAACAACAAGTGGTAGTGAAAACCTTTATACTCGCCGTACTCTAGCTTCCAGATGTAGCCCAGCAGGCGAGTAAATAAAGGATGCTGTTGGAAGGCTTTACATAAACGTTGTCGATGCTGACGCGCCATGCTGGCATCCATATACGGCGCGGCATACTCGGTGTAGCCCAGGTCCACCCGAATGACGAGCAGCTTGGCATTGCGTTCAAAGAGCCCTTCCATTAACTGATTTGCTGCACGTCGATTATGGTCACGCTTACGTGCGAGATAGCGCCGCCGTTCCCGGCAAGCGCTGGACTGTGTCGCTTGGTGAAACGTCGCTAACCGCTGCTTTAGGTCCCTAAGCAGGAAAGGCAACTCTGTCATTGTGAGTGGCTGTAATCCTTCTGTCATTATTTCATGAAGATAGTCGCAGTCCTTAAAAGCCCATAAGAAACACTCGGCATAGGCGCTTGGACGAAAGTGGTGTTTTAATGCTCTGTCTTCAAACCACCCCACCAGTACCGTATAGATCGAGAGGAGCGTTGTGATCAATGGCGAATGATGCAAGGTGGCACACCCTGGCTGCTCCACCACGGGGCAAGGCATTAAGGCGTCTATCGAGCAAGACGGCTGTAGCAGCCATTCAAGATCCTTCTCTGCTCCAACCAGATCCGATAGCCAAGGCAGCGTCTCTTTTTTTTGCTCCCTTACCGTTCCATACGCGTCCGTCGCTATCTCGTCGCTGTCATATTCCCAATCATCCAAAATAGCCCGCACATCGTCGTGTGTGGGTAGGTCATCTGAGTGAGCGGTTATGGTCTGCATGGTCATCTCCTTGGCAGTCATGGCGCAGCGCGTATTGCACGACGCTCACCAGATACCGCTCAGCATTACAAAATTACCACGCAGCCCCATGGCCCCCATTGGGGTATCAAAACAGCGAAGAGCGGTGCTGAGTTTGTTCAATCGCACGCTTAATGCGTGCGTTAATGGATACCGCTACTTCTTCCTCATGTACGTTTGCTCACGTCTCTGCATCGTCTAGTCGGGTATCTTAAGGATACCCTCTACTGCGCTACGTAGGCTTATCTTTACAGCACTATGACGCTGTTATGAATAGGTTTAGTAGGTGTGTCGTTGACACAGTTAACGCACGTAAGCAATCCGTAATAAAAAAGGACCCCAAAAGCTTAGAACGGCACGACCTATTAGTTACCGACGAAGTAAAGATCTTTTGAGGGGAAAGCCCTCGCCATTCCTGTGTGTCAGGCAGACTTTTTGAGAAGCAAAGTATCACCGAAACAGCGTTTTAGTGACGCTCTTCTCAACCTCTATACCTGAGTGTAGTGGCTCATTCAAATAACTAATTTTCAGCCCCGTATTACTTGAGTGAAGCCCTACTGCTTGGGCTCTTTCTATTCACTACACTCAAGGAAATTGCTGATGACAGCTCACTGTCCCCGCTGCACGTCCACGCAGCTTATCCCTCGTCAATTAGGTCGTCATATTGGTGCGACCACCGGTGTTGTCTCCGGCGGTACGACCGGTGCTATGGGCGCGCTTAGCGGTGCCAAAGCCGGTGCGGCTGTCGGTGCTGTGGCAGGCCCGGTGGGAGTATCGATTGGCACGCTGGCAGGCGCATTGTTTGGTGCCTTAGTGGGCGGCACCGCAGGCGGTGTGGCCGGTGCCCGGCTTGGAGAAGAGTTAGATACAAAGGTGCTTGATAACATCGAGTGCCGCGCGTGTGGTCACACCTTTCGGTTGCCGCTAGCGGAATATCCTAGCTATCCGTCTCGCTAATCGCAGCTCACCCATCCCTATCTTCCATGACGCTATCACGGCTTAGCCCGCTTCCTGTTAAGGCGGGCTGTTAAGCCGTTCGTGTTGATACCTATTGAAATTCTATGAGGAAATTATAATGGCTCATCTTGTTGAACAAATGGCTTACGTGGGCGCTACCCCGTGGCATGGCCTGGGGCAGCAGTTGTCTCGTCATCAACCATTAGAGGTCTGGCAGCAACAGGCCGGTATGAACTGGCATATCGAGGAAGCACCGGTGCGCTTTATTGCCGAAGGGGCCAGCCACCTGGGCAGTATTCACTCGTTCCCTGAGCAGAAGGTGCTTTACCGCTCCGATACCAAGGCTCCGCTGTCGGTGGTGTCGCAGCGCTATAAGGTAGTACAGCCCGAAGAAATTCTGGAGTTCTACCGCGATCTGACCGAGTACGCGGGGTATGAGCTAGAAACCGCTGGCGTGCTCAAAGGCGGGCGTAAGTTCTGGGCCTTGGCCCGCAGTGGCCTAAGCACCTCGCTTAAGGGCCAAGATGAAGTCAACGACTACCTGCTATTGGCTACGTCCTGTGACGGCACCTTGGCGACGATGGCCACGCCAACCACCGTCAGGGTGGTGTGCAATAACACGCTACAAATTGCCGTCGATGGCACCTCGCAAGCGGTGAAGGTGCCACACCGTTCAGAGTTTGACCCGCGTGCAGTGAAGCGTCAGCTGGGTATTTCGGTGTCTCAGTGGAATGACTTTATGTACCGAATGAAAAACCTAGCAGAGCGTAAGATCACTCGACACGAAGCCCAGCAGTATTTCCAGTCGGTGATTTGCGGGGCCGAGACGCCGCTAGACGATCCTTCCAAGCTGCCTAACTACCGGGCACTCAATAAGGTGCAGAAGCTTTACCACGGCGAAGGCCGAGGGTCTCACTTGGTGACGGCCAAAGACACGGCCTGGGGCTTGCTCAATGCGGTGACCGAATACGTCGATCACGACAAGCGGGCACGCAGTAACGACACGCGAATGGATTCAGCGTGGTTCGGCCAAGGCGCTCAGCTCAAGCAAGAAGCACTGGATGCGGCCTTGGCACTGGTCTCCTAGCCAACCTTGAAGCCACGTTCCTTCTACTCCAAAACGCGATTCACCCAATGATAACCACTCCCTCCACGGCATAAACGCCCAGCCCCTCAAAGGCTGGGCGTTTTGCTGTGGGGCTTATGCTGCGAGGTACAACCATGCGCTTTATCTCTGATGCTATTGAAATGGCACTCACACGGCTCACCAAACAGCTGTTAGATCACAACGCCCATAGCGCGACGTCGCTGGTCTGTGCCCAGGGCGAGTTTTACCGAGCGGAGGTACGCCTGGAGCGAATTGACCCTGCTGACATTGCCCATCACTTACCCGACGAGACCGTTCACGCTCAGTGAGCTCACCCATGCATGGGCGTTATTCGCCCAGTGTTTTTCTCTTAACGTTACAGGAGGTGCCCCATGGCACAGCGTACTCATGTAGTAAATGCGGCTAATCGCAAAGTCCCACCGTCCGCCCTTCAAGCAGACGCTAATGCGACAAATACCCCTACCACTGCCGCGCTAGAGGCGCATCCCACGGCTGATAGCACCGCGATCATTCAGGTGATTGAGCGTGCCGCACTCAACCCGGACGTCGATATCGACAAGATGGAGCGTTTGCTGCAAATGCAGGAACGGGTCATGGATCGCCAGGCCATGATGGCCTACAGCACCGCCATGGCCGCGATGCAGACCGAACTGCCTAGCATTGAAGAGCGGGGTAAAACCAACAACGGCTTCTACGCCACGCTGGAAGATATCGTCGATACCGTGCGCCCCATTATGCAGAAGCACGGCTTTGCGGTGAGCTTTCGTATTCAGACCCAGGAACGCGGTATTCAGGTAACGGGTGTACTGATGCACAAAGACGGTCACCGCGAAGAGACCAGCATGCTATTGCCTGCGGATATGAGTGGTAACAAAAACGCGGTACAGGCGTTTGGATCTTCTACCAGCTATGGCAAACGCTATGTGCTGTCTGCGCTGCTTAACATCACTACACGCGGCCAAGATGATAACGGGAGTGCTGCCGGTGGCGTCAGGCTAGTAACGCCCTTCCAGGCGGGGCAGATTCAGCGCCTGATCAGCCAATGCCCAGCGACCACGCAAGAGTGGTTCAGCGGCAAATATGGTTCGGCGGTGCAAGTGCCCCAAAGTGACTTCGATAAGCTGCGGGCCTCGTTAGCCAAGCGCGCCGTCCAATAACCGGTGTTATTACCTTTATTCACCTTAACCCTCATCCAAAGGAGGTCGTTATGGACGTGCTTCACATGGAGCAAGGCTCCCCCGAATGGCTGGCGGCGCGCTTAGGGCGCGTCACCATGTCGGAACTCAAGACCTTGCTGGTCAACGGCAAAGGCCCCGGTGGATTTGGCACTGGGGCCTTTTCGTATATGCACCAACTGATTGGCGAACGCATCACCGGTGAATTGGCCGAGCCGTTTCAAGGCAATGCTCATACCCGAAGGGGCCACGAGCTGGAAGCCGTGGCCCGAGAGCTTTACTGCGATGCTACCGGTGAGCCAGCGCCACAGGAAGTGGGCATTATCCTTAACCACCACGTGGGCTATTCGCCTGACAGTCTAGTGGGGGCTAATGGCCTGCTGGAGATCAAGACCAAGTTGCCCAAGTTCCAGATTGAGGTGTTGCTCAGCGGGGAAATCCCAGCGGAACACGTGGCGCAGTGCCAAGGCGGGCTGTGGGTCAGTGAACGAGAGTGGATCGACTTCGTGAGTTACTGGCCCGGCATGCCGCTGTTTATCAAACGCGCCTACCGCGACGACATTATGATCCGCACCATTGCCGAGCGGGTCGAAGCTTTCCACGAAGAGATGGAGCGGCGCATCAGCCAAGTGATGGCGGCGTGACCGACCCACTATTCAACAATATCCATCCATCATTAATGACATAGATGCCGGGGCCACCACCCCGGCATTTTTTTATTTTTGGGAGGCAACAATGACTCATTCCAAACTCAAAGCCGGTGAAGTGGCAGGCACTTATCACGTGACAGCGCCGGTCACCGAAACCGACATCATCACCATGGCCAAGCGCTTTGCGCGGCGTAAGCTCGCCAAAGGCCGCAAGATATCCCAGCCTTCGCAAGCGTTTGAGCATCTACAGCTACTGCTTCAGGATTATGAGTACGAAGTGTTCAGCGTCCTATTCCTGGACAGCCAGCACCGCGTGATCTGCTTCGAGGAAATGTTTCGCGGCACCATCGATGCAGCCAGCGTTTATCCACGTGAAGTGCTGAAAGCAGCGCTGGCCTATAACGCTGCTGCTGTCATCCTGGTTCACAACCACCCCAGCGGCGATCCTGAGCCTAGCGATGCGGATCGACGCATTACTGAGCGACTGAAAGAGGCGCTTGGCTTGATGGATATAAGGGTGATTGATCACGTAGTGGTGGCGAGCGATGGGTGTCAGTCATTTGCGGAGATGGGTTATTTGTAAGTATTCGATGAAGCTGTCCCTTGCTGGGACGGCTTCAAAACGCCGAAACGTATTATTTTTTGTACGCACAACGCATTATTACTCTCCTGACCGATATGCCATCATAGTCTTCTTTGGTTTCGCTGATGACAGGAACGCCCAGTTACTATGAACACCACCCCGCTTGCCTATCAGCTCTCCGGCCATATCACTGCCGAAGCACCCATCACTGTGAGCTACTTCGGGATGGATGAACGGCTGCCCCGTACTCCGCACGGCCAGGTGTTTCTTAACGGTGGCACGCTACGGGGGCCGTTACGCAAAGCGGGCCTGAATATGCTGATTCGCGAGCTGGCGAAGGCGCACGATAAACCTGAAGACCGTGTTTTCGACCGTGCGCAGATGTATATGTTGGGCGAAGGTATTGATGTTTCCCGCCAGGTGAATAACGAAGCTACCGGCACCAGTCATGACCCCCGTGCGGAAGGTTTTCTACGCCAGGCAAACCCTTTTATGAGCCTGTTTGGCCGTTGGAAGTTGGCCGGTTATCTTGAGGTAGGGCCGCTGCTAACCAGCGTAGATAACCTGATGACTGCAGGCCAAGGGGCTCGCCATGATCAGTTCGAGCACGACCCACGGCTGGTCACTTACCTGAGTGAAGATGAGCAAACGGCGCTAATGAGCGAAATGCGTAGCGCACGGGAAAGCATGGTAGAAATCGAAGCCATCAGGGTGAAAATTCGCGAGATTAGAGTCGCGTCTCGCCAAACTGATGACCGCGAGGCTAAGCAGGCATTTGCAAAACAAGTCCGTGAACTGGAAGCACAGGAAAAAGAGGTTCGTAAACAGCGTGAAGGTTCAGACGAATCTATAAAGCATCCGCTAACAGGCTACGAAGCGATTGCGCCGGGTAGTGAACTGCAGAGCCGACTGCGGCTTATCGAAGGGTCGCCAGAAATTCTTGGACTGCTGCTGCACTGCCTAGCGGAGTTCTCACACCGTCCACGTCTTGGCGGGCACTTGGCCAACGGTTTTGGGGCCATTAGCGCCGAGTGGGAAGTCTTGCAGCGTGCCCCAGGGGAGCGCCGTGCGTTGCCCATTGGTACGGTAAAACTCGACGATATTGGCATTCAGCTTGAAGGCGATGTCCTCGAAGCAGCATGGCAATCATTTATAACGGCGCTACCCCATTACGACTTTACCTTGTTTAACCGCCAAGAAGCCCGCAAGCGTTGGAAGCAGGGCTAATGGTAGAAGAACACCCTGCGTATCAAGGCATCGATCCTCACCAGGCACATGCCTTTAAATTGTTGCTTCAATTGCACACGCCATTGGTATTGCCAAGGATAGTGCCGCGATTAGATACGCTATTACAGGAAGCCGCTAGCCGCCGAGCGCTGGATTGGTCAGTCGCGCACCCGCTGCCGCTGGTATTTGATCAGCAACAGGGCGCGTTTCGTGCATCACAAATGATCTTTGGTGTTACGCCACGGTTTGGTCTGGAAGCCCACGGAGTTGGCTTAGTGTCCCACCTTTATAAGTTGCCGTTGCTAGCAGCGCGTAATGTCCGCGCGCCCTTACGTATTGATGGCGGTGACTGGGCACCAAAGCTAACGCAACACAAAGGGCGGTTATGCCCCTACCTGATATTTTATGCGGAAGGGGACGCGCAGGCGTGCCTGGATCTACTGGGTGAAATCCCCCATATCGGCATTGGCTATAGCCGTGGCCAAGGGGCTGTTACGGCAACAACGTTTGAGCCAGATACGCAACGCCGCTGGTGTCAGCGTAGTTGGCGCGACCAAGCGATGCACGCGGGCATGCCTTATACACCGCAGGCTGATTACTTGCGCCTGACCCCTAAAGGAAAAGATGAGCCTGTCTATCGGCCACCACGAATACTGCGTGAGGTGCTTGCGTGAAAGAAGAGGCACCACTGCACAGCAGCTTTAACCCGCGCCACCGTGCCTATCAACTGCTTTACCATGCCACGCATCCTTTAAGGCGCAGCGCTTTTATTAGCACACTAACGCCTAATACTCCCAGTTGTGCCTGCTGCGACCGGCGCTGGGCAGACGTAGAAGCACCTTTTCAAGCTATTGAGTATCGTTATGGTAAAAACGGCGAAACAGAGTACGTTTGCCTCTCTTGTTATACTCCGCGCATTGCCAGCCAAGAGATGTTGGGACTAGAGCGCTTGAACGTCACGGGCAATACGCGCACGCCGATTTATGGCAAGCTCGGTATGCTGGTGGGGTCGGGTGGCATCATTACGCCAAAAGCAGAGCTATACCTCACGTTGCCCCCCAAGCTGTTTGAAAAATATCGCCAAGGTGAATGGGGGCAGCAAAGCCGGTTAAGCACCGAAAAACCGCTCACGAGGCTATTGGCGCTGCTAGCACAAGGCGAGCTTGACCCAATCAGCGAAGGATTTGTTTATATTGAGAATTGGGGGCGAAAGGTCGATGGTTTAATGCGCCACTTAACGCCCACCACCTCGCTGCATGAGCTTTGGTGTAACAGCGAAAGCGGTGTTAGCGCATTGGATTTACACGCCATGATCATGACTGCCAAGCAGCTAAGTGAGCAGGGCCTAACCGTTCAAGCAGACCGTATCACCTTTTGGAAGCCAATTTTAGACGCGGCCCAAGGCCAACGGGATGACAAAGCCTTCGCCGAATGGCTGGAAAAGGTGCCCAAGCCGGAATCACTGCTGCAAACGCTACCGGCAGACCCTTTTGATCGCCTAAAACTGCCTGCGGTATTAGGTGCGATCATGCCCCATTTGCAAGCCTTGTTACCTTACTGCCGTCCCTTAGCGGTTGAAACGAACCCCGCGCCTCAGCGCGATGCTACGCCGGATACCCAACGCCAGGGCACGTTGTTCTAACCAAGGGTTTCTTAATCAGCGGTTTACTAACTCTAAGTAGTGCTTTCTACTTTTGAGACGTACCGTAAGAAGTCGTGTAAGAAGAACCATTAGAAGCCTCCTTAAAGAGTAATGAAGAAATGCAGGTGCATTACTACGAAGCCACGGCGCTGTGCCACCCAGGCCATGCGCCTGATCAGACAGTCACGCTGGAAAACTACCATCGCACCGCATGGCAGCTGTTTTCTGGTGGTGCACACACGCCAGCCCGTCAACGGCCCTTTATTTTTCGTTTCGATTGGCTAACGCAAGAGCGCCATCTTTTTAGCGTGCGTTCAGCCCATGAATTTCCACACGCGACTAAGCGGGGGTTAGCGCTTTGCCAGGGAGACACGTTGCGATTGGAGTGGTGCTGGGTACCCACGATAGCCACACGGTTATCGCCTAGCGGTGAAAAGCTCTCCCGCAGCCAGCATATTCCCGCGCCGCGCGAGCGCTGGGAAAATGTGGTCACACAGCGCATGCTCCACCAAGGGTTTAACATTAAGGCAGATACGCTCTCTTTCAGCCCACTGGGGAGTTGGCAGCACAAGCCGCACCACCCCTCTCATCAATCGGTAGTGCTGGTTAACGCTGAAGTAACGGTGATTGATGAAGCGCATGCTGCCAATGCTTGGTTGCAGGGTGTTTCACGCCTACGCGCCTACGGCATGGGAATGCTTTGCCAACGTTAGTAAGACGCATACTTTATGGTTATTATGGTGGCGTTTCGCCTTAGCGGAAGTGTTTGCAACGAATTGCAGACTTCGATGGAACGTTTGAACCTCTCGCCTTTGCGGGAATCCTTTTGCTTAAACTGTCTTTGCGAAATCATCTTCGCTAAAACAGTGCCCCAGCCCGCTGGGGCATTCGCTCTTCCCACCTAGATACTATGGCCTATGCACCCGGTTATTCACTACTTAAGCGAGGTACTCCCTCAGCGGCCCGGCTTTCAACGCAGCCCGGTGCAAATTGCCTACGCTGAAGCGTTGATTGACGGGTTATTACAACAAGGCAAACTGCATTTTGTGGAAGGTGATGCGGGGATCGGCAAGTCGCTAGCCTACCAATTGGTATTGGCCGACTGGGTTGCCAAAGGCAAACTCATGGGCGGTAAGCAGGCTGCCCGCCGTGCGTTAATTTCGACCCACTCCCGCATACTGCAACGTCAACTGCTGCAGCCGGATAACCTCGCCATCGTGAGTGACTATTTGCGCCATGCCCAACTGCCGCTACTCAGCTTTGCTTTACGTATGGGGCGTGAAAACTACCTAAGCCCTGAACGCTTAGCGCTAACGTTGGGCGTACCCAGCCTAGAAAAAGCCTCTACCGCTGACCACTTGAGCACTACGCAGCGTCGCCTGGCAGGCTGGGCACTTGAGAGTGATGGCTGCCTGCTCGACCTTGACCCCGCTTGGTTGCCTGAAGACTGCCTATTAGCGGATATAGCGCTGCGCGCCAACGACCCAATCCCAGAAGCCCTGGAAGCACAGCAACGGGTTGCCCAGCAGAGTGATGTATTAGTCATTAACCACGCGCTGCTAGCGGTAGACCTCGTTACCCAAGGGCAAATTACCCAGGCGCAGTCACCCTATGTGCTGCTATTGGATGAAGCCGAACACTATCCAGCCATTGCTGAACAGCTACTTAGCAATCGCGTATCACTGCAGTCAGCCACGCACCTGCTTCAACAGTTAAAACAACATCGCGTGGCCAAGCAGTGGCAAACGTTGTTGGAAAATATGACCGACCGCCAGCGCGCTGGCAGTGCTCACAGCTTAACGCCCTACCAACGTGAAGCACTGCAAAGCAGCATCACTGGGCTACTGGCGTTGCGCCTACGTGAAAGCAGCCACGAACTCTCCCGTTGGCGCGAGTGGCAGCACCTACGCCAAAACGCAGAAAAAATGGCCGCTCGGCTGCGTGAGGAAAGCCGTTACTTAGCGATTGATTACTCCCCCGTTCGCGGGTTACCGGGTGTGGTGGCCCACGCGCCCAGCGCGGCATCAAGCCTAAAAGCAGGTGCCAGCGAGCGGGTCACGTTTTTAACCTCTGCAACGCTTTCTGATTTAAACCATGAACCCGGTGAAACGCCTAACTTTCGCTATATGCGCAGTCAGCTACAGCTGCCGATAACGCATAAACGCAGTGGCCTACAGCGGAGCTTTCAAGCACAGCGCTTTGGCACCTTGCGCTTCCGTCTACCCCGCCAATTACCGCACCCCCTAATGCAGCAAGCAAACGGCGATTATCGGCTTGCTAGCGACTTTTGCCAGCAAGCGCTGCCTTATTTGTTGGATTGCCCAGGCCGTACCCTGGTGCTATGCGCAAGCTACTCGGATGTTGCCGCATTGGAAGCGGCTTGGCCGTTTGAACACGCGCACCGGCTCGTGGCGCATCATCCTGGTACGGGGCTGAGTGATGTAGTGGCACGGCTAGCCAAAGATGCCATTTTGCTAACGCCCGCTGGGTGGGAAGGGCTTTCACCGCAACGCGAAGCCAACCAGGCGTATTGGCAGCACTTGGTGATTGTGCGTAACCCGCGCCCAATACTCAGCCAAGTAGAGCAACATTTAATAGAGCAATCACTACAACGTCGTAATGTCGGCGCGGTAGAAGCCGCCCAGATAGCCAAAGGCATGCTGCAGCGTAAAAACACGGTACGTACGCTGCACAAACTACGCCAAGGGTTAGGTAGAGCTCTTCGCCACCCAGATGACGACGTATTAGTGACCCTATTAGAGCCGCGTATTCCACGCCCTTCCGGCTATCCGGCGCTGGCAGGTGTTTACCCAAGGCGCACGCTGTTGGGCGCTATTCCAGCGCGTTTTATGCTGGCTTACCAAAATGCGCTGGAACCCGGCGGAAAGCCAGCAAGCACTACGGCAACAACAACGCCTTTAACCGCGCTTTTGTAATGCACTCAAAACAGCGGCCCTCCCATCACCAGAATGAAAAAGCTGCTATTTCAGTTACCAACTTTTACATTTTTTTTTACCACTTGCCCTAAAGCTTTCCCTAGCTGAGCCGTTAACTAATATAACGGCACAAACAGTGGCCGAAAGCAGGCCTCAGGGCCAGTGTCCAAAGCAAGGAGAATCACCATGTCAGTGATCAATACCAACATCACATCAATGATTGGCCAGTCTAACCTGAACAAGAGCCAAAGCGATCTTCAGACCAGCATGGAAAGACTTTCTTCTGGCCTTCGCATCAACAGCGCTAAAGATGACGCCGCTGGTCAGGCCATTGCCAACCGCATGAGCGCCCAGATCACTGGTCTGTCCCAAGCTCAGCGTAACGCCAATGATGGTATTTCTGTCGCGCAAACCGCTGAAGGCGCCCTTAATCAGGTCAACGACAACCTTCAGCGTGTGCGTGAACTGACTGTCCAAGCACAAAACGGTACCAACTCATCCGATGACTTGACATCTATTCAGGATGAAATCAATCAGCGTCTTTCGGAAATTGACCGTATCTCAGGTGAGACCAACTTTAACGGTGTTAAAGTTCTTTCTGAAGAACAGGAAGTTAAAATCCAGGTTGGTGCAAACGATGGGGAAACTATTTCAGTCAACCTGAAAGAAATTAACGCAGATACATTATTTACTAATACTACTGACTTTAATGTCAATGGGTATGTTGGGACGGCTCCGACTGCAGCCTCCGCCGGGGACTTAAATATTTCATCAAGTGCTGATTTTGCGGGAAGTACGCAGACATTCAGTGCTACGGTTGCTGATATTACGTTGCCAAGCGGTTTCTCAAGTGGTGCTCTAACTTCTGACAGTGAAGGTAATCTCTTTGTCTCCGCAACAGATGATGCTACTTCAGCAACTGTTTACTTTACGGCCTCTACTTCTATTACTCGAAATGACGATGGAAAAATTGCAGCAGATGGAATCAAGGTAAATGTTGGTTCGCAAGTGGCGGGTCAACGTTCTGAAGATCCACTCGCAAATATTGATGCTGCACTAAATACAGTAGATAGCTTACGTTCAGACCTTGGTGCTGTGCAAAACCGCTTCGAGTCTGCGATCACCAACTTGAACACCAATGAAACTAACCTCTCCGCCGCACGTTCGCGCATTGAAGATGCCGACTATGCAGTGGAAGTAGCCAACATGACACGCTCACAGATTCTGCAGCAGGCTGGTACTTCAGTACTGGCTCAGGCTAATCAGATTCCACAGAATGTGCTGTCTCTGCTGGGCTAATCTGACTGCCAAGATAGAGCTTATGCTTGATCACTGAGCAGCATAATGAACCGGCTCCCATGTGGGCCGGTTTTTTATTGGGCAATGTGGAGTGGGCTGGCATACTGCTTGCCATGTTCCACGGTAAGAGAGTGATTTTATATGAGCCAAGTGCTAACAAACGCTGAAGATAAAGAAGCCCAGGAGGTAGAAGGTTTTCAGTGGGATATGCGTGGTCGTATAGTGATAATGGATAACGGCTGTAACTTAGTCGGCCGGAAATTATTCACTACCTATATGGGATGGAATAGCTTTGCCGTGATTGCTTTTGACCCCGGTAATGTCTATGTAGAAGATGAATCCTTAAAAGGGTTAGATGAATTTCAGTTGTTTCCACAAGCAACCTTGGGTAGCGGCCAAGCAGGTACGCTATACCACTGCTTGGATGCCAATTACAGCACTACACTGCTACCCATGGAGAACGCCTGGCAAAAACAAAAGAGTACCCGCCAAGTAATTGCCAAGACCCCAGTAAGTTCTGTGGCGCTTGATCACATTGAAGGTTTACCCAATATTGAATGGCTGCTGCTGGATGATCGGCACGACAATGTTGCTATTTTAGAGCATGGCAACCGAGCGTTAGCTAACACGTTGCTGGTGCAAGTACGTATCCCCTTCCGCCCTACTCATCACGGTCAAGGGGATATTGCTCAAATTAGCCACTGGATGGCACGCCATGGCTTCCGTTTTTACTGCTTTCAAAACTCCGCATTTCATTCGCATTTGCCCACGGAGCGCACCCTGGAAAAAGTTCAGGCAACTGAACTATTAAGTGCAGATGCCCTGTTTGTGCCGACGGACGAGCGGCTAGCTGCCATGGACGTAAATCAGCTTACCAAGCTCGCATTTATTTTACATAGTGTGTATAAATTTTATGATTTATGTTATGAGATATTTACTTATATAGACGCTAAAAAATCAGAAAGCTATTTAGTAGCACAAGGCTATGTGTGGCCCGTAGATGAAAGCCATGAATTTAAGATGACATGCGATTACAGTCCAGATATTTGGGGGTGAAAGAAAGATAATGGTTAAAAGGCGAAAAGCATCTTCGATTACTTATGGAAAAAATGATTTCTCTTTATTACTTTCTAAGGCAAATAATGCAATTTCAAATGGGGAAATAGATAAGTCAAGTGAGATTGTTAATAAGGCTAAGAGAGCCGCGAAAGGTCCACATCCTATGCTTTCTATCTTAGTATCTAAGATAAAAATAAAGCAGGGTGATCTTGAATCTAGTATTAAAGAGCTAGAGGAAGCACTGGAGAAGTGGCCTGATAATGTAGAACTCATTGTAGAGATGGGGCAGCTGCATGCAAAATATGGCAGTGGAAGAAAATCTTTTCAGTTGCTGGCTAAAGCAATAGATAAAGATCCTGATAATTATAAGGTGCTAGTTGCGTTTGCAAACGCCTGTCAGCGAAATAAGCAACTCCATGAAGCTATAAAAAACTATAGAAAATGTCTTTTTGAACTATCGAAAAAAAATATTTCTAAGAATATTGATGGTAATAAAAGAAAAGAGGGTTTTAATAAGCCGGAAACTGAAGTTCTGCTATGGAATACCCTTGCGCAACTTGCAGAAGCAGGAGTTCATGCATTTCCATCTCATGGTACTCTGTTGGGTATTGTCCGAGAAGGTGGTCTTTTAGACCACGACAAAGACTTGGATATTGGAATACCTTTTTCAGAAGCGGAAAAGGCTGCTAGAGTATTGAAAGAAAATGGCTGGATACAACATAGGAATAATTTTGGCCTGATTAATCCTATTTCCTTTGTGCATAAAGAAAATAAGGTCTCGCTAGATTTGTGCGGGTTTGTAGTTGAGAAAACCACAGGAAAGACTCTTTATGGCTTCTGGATGCCTAGTATCCCTAAAAATTGGAATAGGATATTGGAACTGTCTGCTGTTGATCTGCAGAGGAAGGAGAGCAATGGTTACAGTTACTGGTTTCCTAAAAAACCAGCAGATTTTCTTAAATCACTTTATGGTAACTGGGAAACGCCGGATCCTGATTATGATGCGTTGATTGATTCAAATGGGTTGCGTGATTTTTCTCTTCTGACTGAATGCTATGCTTATAGCAGTATTGTTTCTGCGCTTGATAAAAATGATTTTGAGAAAGCAAAAAAGAAATTTAAAGTTCTTTTGAAGCATTATCCGAATGATGACCTTGCACAGCTGTGGCTGCAAAAGCTGGAGAAAGTAGCATGACAACAGTTTACACTTGTGGAACGTTTGATATGTTTCACGTTGGGCATTTGAATATGCTGAAAGCAGCTAAGGGGCTGGGAGATAAGCTTATCGTAGGTGTATCTACAGATGAGGTTGTAGAGGAGTATAAGCCAGGCTCATTGGTAGTGCCTTATGAGCAAAGACTCCAAATAGTTTCATCTATAAAATATGTGGATGTTTGTGTGGCGCAGACTGATCGTAACAAATATAAGGCATGGGAGCGGCTTAGATATGATGTGCTTGTTGTCGGAGATGATTGGTTTGGAAAGCCTGACTTTAATGAATATCAAGAAAAATTAGATAGGCAGGGTGTGAAGGTGGTTTATTTGCCTTATACGCCTAGTGTTTCATCGTCTATGATTCGAAATGTGTTAGAAAAGCGAGGGAGGGGGAAGTTGCTATGAAGGAGATTGATAAATTTAACAAAAAATTTATAACGCAAGCGCTTGGACTATTTGCAGTGGGGAGTTGGAAGGTATCTGTTCGTCCTGTGCAATTGACGCCAGGTTCAATGGTTCTATCATTGCAGCGTGAAGTATTTTCTCTTGGTGACCTGGTTAAACAAGAAGCTATTGATATGTCCATTGCAATAAAAGAGATCGAGAGAATTCTGTCGATAGTATACTCTCCGGATAAAATAAATTATCTTGCATTGATGATGATTGATCCAATAGTACACTTTCATGTCATACCTCGTTATTCTAAATCAGTGGATATTAGTAGTGTCAGTTATCATGATTCATTTTGGCCAAAGCCAGTGGATCTATTAAAACAGAATCAGAGTATGCCCTCTCCTGAAACTGTTGCTAACGACCTACGCAATTACATATCAAGTTAAAGATGACGAGCATGAATGTGACTGTGCTTGTTAAGTGTTATTCAAAATTAATCGCGTGCTCAGCTCGTAGTTGGCCGCCAAGGTAGTGCTTATCACACAATTAGAAGGGAATCGGCGGTGGATTCAACACAATTGGTACTCATGATCGCAATTTTGTCGATCTGGTTTAGCATTACCTGTGGTTTGGTGGTTTTATATTTGCTGTTGAACGGAGGAGTACAGAGATTAAGGTTCCGTTCTACTAAGCGTGCTAAACCTTTGCCCGTAACCCCATCCATTCCTGCAACACCAGACGATGCCCCTGTGCTAGTAGATGAAAATGCCGGTGCATGGGGGCTATTTGTAATGTTTGATGAGCCGACAATGGCAAGCAACGAGCGCCTAAGCATTGCGCTTTCTTCGTCCGGCGCGGTGTATGAAAGCAGCAGTAAATCTTTCACCCTCGTGGGAGACTCGCCCCGCAACCCCATCTATATCGCTAACGCCTACCCACCTGCCACACTGCCTTCCTTCAACCAAGATAACGGCCAATTTCCTGTAAAGGGCGTGACGGTGAAAATGATCAAGAAGTCGCGCAGTGCTACACCTAACAAACTTCAGCTGGTGCGTTTAGTGAAGCTAGCGAAAGAGCTCGCGCGGATTGGCGGCAAAGTAGTGGATGCTAGCAACCAGCCAGTTACCCCCATTGGCTTTCAGTCGGTAATCGACGGCAAAGCGAAGGTGTAAATAGGGAAAGTCGTTAGCTTTCGCGCTAAGGCCAGTAGGGTTGCGACGTTTGGTTTCCCAGCTTTTGATGGTATCCACACTGGTTCCCATGGCACTAGCAAATTCCGCCTGAGAGACATGTAGCTTGTCGCGAATGGCTCTTACATCAGCCACTTCGTGCCGTGTGATGCGGCTAGCCTCAGCTTTGCCCTGTTTAATCTCAACGGCTTCCTGCAGCGATGTTTGGAGTTTGTCAAAAAAGCTCATTCAGAAACCTCCGCCTTCAGTTGGTGGGTCAGTGTTTTCGGTGCGGCCTTTTCAGCGGGCGTTAAGCTGTCCTTCATGCTCTTGGGGTAGGCCAGTATCCGGTAGATTTTTTCTGCCGTTGCCAAAAAGTAGATAACTCTGGCACCGCCGCTCGTGCCTTGGTTACCCAACGCCATGCGGATTTTCTCAGGCTCCCTATCAGCATATTGGTGACCTACGAGTATTGTAAAACTGAGAGAATGTTCAGCTTAATCGAACACGTGGCTTGCTACGCGGCGCGAGAGGTCTGCGACGTGGATAGTTACATTCCGAGTTTGCTTTTGGTCGGCTTACCAGTAGGAAGTGTCTTCAGAGTTTTTGCGGCGCTTTATTTTTTTATTTTTATCTTAAATTTTTGATTTTTATAAATTAGTAATAACAATTTTGAATTTTTGGTGTCGTGTTTTTGTATTTTTAAGCTTGAAGGTATAGAGTAAAATTCTGTCATAATCCAGCTGCTGGAGGTGTTACATGACTACTCAAACGCTTGAGTCACGCATTCGTGACAAAATTCGCAAAAGTCGGCGAATGGTTTTTCTACGTGATGATTTCGCTGCTCTGGGCGGTTATGACCAAGTTGGCCGTGTGCTTCATCAACTAGAAGCGCAGGGACGATTAGTACGTATTGGAAAGGGCTT
The DNA here is from genome assembly GCF_003989795.1 of Vreelandella andesensis. GTDB lineage: Bacteria > Pseudomonadota > Gammaproteobacteria > Pseudomonadales > Halomonadaceae > Vreelandella > Vreelandella andesensis. The sequence continues at coordinate 84,111 of NZ_RZHG01000021.1, read as the reverse complement.
ATACGCCAAAGCGCGCCAAAACCGTATTACGGGTAAACCCATGATTGCAGCGCCTGGTGGCTTTGACCAGGCTGCCAAAGAGGCATTGAACCGCCTAGGAGTGCAGTGGGAGCCAGCCAGTGCAGAAAAGGCTTATCAGGCGGGCCGTACACAAGTTCCGGCGCGAGTGGTAGTCAAAGTAAAAGGCCCATTTAATCGGCAGATTGCTTATGGCAACTATCGCTTAGGTATCGAGCGAGCTTCTGCATGAACATTGATCCGGGAATGTTTCCCGATGTGGCGGATGCACTGGGTGTCGACAGCCCCGCGATTGTGGAAAAAGATGTCTATGCTGTTCAGTTGTTATGTCTGCTTTCAAAGCTGCGTTCTGAGACGTTTGAGCTGGTATTCGCAGGGGGAACCAGCCTAGCCAAAGCCCACCACAAGCTTTTCCGTATGTCCGAGGATATTGATATCAAGCTAGTGATCCATCAGGATCGCTACGAGCGTTTTATTGGGCCGTTGGTCTATCATGATGAGCCTGCTACCTGGGGTGAAGCCTTACAGACTGTGGTCAAATTGGCCCAACAGCTGCTGCCAGACGGTAGTGCTGAGAGCTAACGTCTACTTTTCTAAATACCTACCGTGTGTAATTTACTTATTACGTTGCACCTAAAATAATTTTCTCAGTCGTTTTGTGCAGCTTAATATGACGTCCTCGTGTCGGGGGTATGCCAGGCAGTTCTTATGTTGAAAAAGCCCTCGATAGAGAGTTACCGCCTACACAGCTATCAATCGTCGACTGAAGACTTCAATGCCATTTGGTCGCATTTTGGTCGCAGATTGGGTGTGACCAATGTGCTGAGTGCAAATATAGTAAATCGGTAAACTGCTGATTTTTATATAAAGCCTTGTGCAAGCGCAGCCTTAAAAGTGTAGCTGTGCGGATTCAAAATCCGCCGCCTTTACGGGTGTGCCAGTTCGAGTCTGGCCACCGGCACCAAATTCAAGGGCTTAGCGATTTATCGCTAGGCCTTTTTTTGTGGCTGATTTTTACAATCGCTCTTCATTTCGCCGTGCTTTTCGGCTGACTCCCATGCTTGTACGCTACCGCGTTTCGGTAGTAACGACGCGTCTAATGCTCTGTTACCGCACTATAACCAGCCTTTTTCAGGGTTTGGCTAATACTTCTTTGTGGAATACTTACGCTTATTTTTCTAATGCGCCTGATAAGCACGGTGTGTGCAGGCGTGTGGGCGATGAACGCCAACCAGATATAAAAACGATTAGGCGCCAAGCGCCTGCGAACTTTCAGCGGAGAAGTGCCCAATGGCGATATCATCAGCCGATATTCTTAAGTCGACCCAGCCCGGTGTAATGAACGGTCACTTGCTCAATGGTGTCAGGGTGGGTCCAGTTGACTCCCAGGGCGACTGGCAAGCGTTCGCGGATGCCCAAGATGGTGTGGCACGCATAGAAATACCGGCTGATCCCCAGGCACGTCTTGCTTTCGTTCGCCGTTGGATGGCAAAAAATCAAAAGGTATTAAAGCGCGGTGGAATGGCGGCAACGCTGGTGTTACCGCTGATGGCTCAGCAGGCGATGGCAGATGACATGGTCGCTGTTAATGACCTACAGGGCGTTGATGAGGTCATTCGCCAGCCAAATGGCAGCCTGACGCTGGTGATGGATAACGGCCAGCGTATTTATCTGGCGGGAGCGGATGTTGCGCTTGAAGGCGGGCGCGTGGTGGTTGATATCACGGCGCTGATGGAAAAATTAGATGCCGACAGCGGCCTGCTTGTCCCGTTAAGCCAGTTGCCTAATGTGCAGACCTGGGAGCTGCTGCCCGATGGCAATGTGATGATTACCCGCGCTGATGGCTCGCTGTTACTGGTAGAGCGGGGCGCTGTTGTTCAACAGGGCGATCTGTTGATGATCAGTCCGAGCAGTGCGTTGCAGCAAGGCGTGGCAGAAAGCACTGACTTTGCCACGCTGCTGTTTGTGCCTAGCGCGTCATTTTCACCCAGCGCTAACGGCAGCTTCAGCGAAACCTCGACAGGTGGAGCAAACGCCAGCAGTGCCCCGGTTAGCTCTTTTGGCGATATTCCGCCTTGGCTTTATATCGGCGGCGGGGCGCTGGCGATAGGGGCAGCCGCCGCCGGTGGCGGTGGGGGAGGCGGTGGTTCTACGCCACCATCTGTGCCGTCAACGATTAGCGGCTATGTGATTGATGGCTATATTGCTGGCGCAACCGTTACCCGTGCCGTTAATGCCAACCAAGTGGAAACCGACAACAGCGGTTTTTTCACTGGTCTGCAGGGCAGCGGTATCTTGACGGCTACGGGTGGTGTGGATATTGCCACGGGGCTGCCCTTCAATGGGATATTGCGCGCGCCAGAGAGTGCCACGGTGATCACCCCGCTGACCACCATGATGGTTCAGCTATCGGCGCAGTTTAATGTCAATGATGCTAACGCCCAGAGCATTGTTAAAACAGCGTTAGGGCTGGATGAGCGACTTAATTTACTGACCACCGACCCCTTGGCGGAAGCGTCTTCTAGCGTTGAGTTGCTTGTCGCGGGTGTCAAAGTGGCAGGCCTGTTGGCGATGGCCGACAACGCAGGCATTAGCAACAGCGACGCCTTGTCGCTTCTGGCTAACGCGCTCAACCAAGCTAATGAAGCGGGGCGTGAGCTGACCAATCAGCAAATGGCCGATGCGCTAGGGCTGCCATCTATTGCAGGCCAGGTGAAGGAGGCACTGGACGCTATTGATAAAGCGGGCGCAGATGTCAGCCTTGATGCCTATCGAGACGGCGACAGCAACCCGCTCCGCGATGCCCAGCAGGCGGCCCAAAACCCTAATAGTGATCTTTCTAATACGATCGATGTTCGCGCCGATCTGCCTTATCTCACGTTGCAAACGGCGGTTAATCTTGCCCAAAACGGAGACCTGCCCTCTCAATATTTAATCAACCCAGGCCAGGCTTTCCCTGCAGGCACGTTAGGGTTGACGGTCGCTGCCGACCGTTTAGCGCTGGTAGAGAAAATCTTGGCGGGTGATTACGATGTCGGAACAGCGCCTATCGAATTGTCCGACATTTATACATGGTCGATTCGCGCCAGCGTCGAAGATGTGTTGGTGACTGGCGGCTTGGAGCGCCCCGCTGTTTTAGGGGCTGAACAGGTCACTTTGACAGATGAGACGATTCGGCCGGATCAGTTTGCAGACCTGAATACGCTGGATAACTTTGTACTTGGCAGCACCGTGGTGCCTTACACGCTTGAAGAAGCGCTGAAAACGGCAGAGATGCCTGCCAACTACACGTTAGATCCTGCGGTGCCGCTGAATAAAAATGCCTTAAGCCTACGTGAAGCCGCAGAACTTATTGACGAAACACGACTGCTAACGGATCGCGCACTGAATACTGGCGATGATGGCCTAACACGTGAAATGTTGTTGAATTGGACCATTTTCGATAGCTTTGACAACGTGATGAGTGCTTCCAGCGCTGACCCGCAGCTTAATGAAGCCCGCCGTGTTGGCGTCACAGAAGCAGTGATTACCCCTGCGCAATTTAAGCAGCTCGACGCAATAGACAATTTCGAGCTAGGCGCTACAGAAGTCGGCTACACGCTTGCGCAAGCCCTTGATGCAGCGCCGCTGGCCAGCAACTACCTTATTGATCTCGATGTTCCGCTTAATGTAGGCACCGTGACCGTCGCACGAGCAGCGTCAGACTTTGCCGATGTATCGCGTGTATTGGAAGGTGCCAACAATCAACCACCGCTGACGCTATTTCAGTGGGCCATCAGTGACAGTGCCAGTGCCATTATTGCGGATATCAACGATGGTCATGTCACGGGTGCTAACACCATCACGATTAGTGATGGTGCGATAACCGTTGGTGAGTTCGACCAGTTGAATACGCTGAAAAACTTCCAGTTAGGCGATACGGTTGTAGGCTACACCTTAACGCAAGCAATCAGTGCTGATATGCTTGCCGATAACTACGAGATTGCCCAGCAACCGCCCTTTAATCCGCCCAGTGTTAGCGTGTTGGATGCAGAAGAAAAACTTTCAAACGTAGAGAACATTCTGGCTAACGCGGTTAATTCAGAATCGCTCAATGCCGATCAGCTCTTCAACTGGAAAGTGCTTGATAGCGCTGATGCCATTCTTGGTGTGGGTGACGTTGCCCATTTACTGCGTGCCAATGCCGTTAACGTCAGCGATGGCGCGATTACTTTGGCGCAGTTTGAAGCCTTAATATCGCTTCAGAGCAACTACGTACGCACCGGCGAAACCGTTGAGTACACGCTTTCAAGCGCCATTACCGCTGATAATAATGAGTCGCTGCTCAGTAACTACGCAATCAATCCAGAGGCTATTCGTGAGGCTGGCGAACTCTCCGTGGCAGACGCACGGGATCAATATGCGCAGATCGATACGTTAGTAGAAAACGCTGAAAACAGCGAAGCACTGCGCGAAAACTTGCCATTTAGCTGGGAGGTGATCGATAACGCCAACACCATCATTGGCGATATTGCTGAAGACCACGTGACGCTGGCGGATCAGGTGCGTGTTGCTAATGCAGGGATTAATCAAGCCCAGTATGAACGTTTGGCGATGTTAGAGAACTTTGAGCTGGCCGACACCGTTGTTCGCTATATCTTAGAAGGTGCGGTTGGTACAGACATTGAGCTGGCGAGCAATTATCAACTTGCGCCAGATGTTTATAACCCTGGCGAGCGCAGCGTTGCTGAAGCAAACGTAGAACTCGCCCGTGTAGAAAATATTATCAGCGGTGCCAATAACGCCGGTGGGCTAGACGTTGACGCGCTGTATAGTTGGGTGATTAACGATACCGCTGAAGCGGTTTTAGCCGCTGCACAAGGCGCACCGCATATCGCCCGCGCCGATGAGGTTCGTGTCACTGATCAAACGATTACGATTGACGATTACACGGCGTTGTTAGCGATTGAAAGCGATAATGATGGCTATCAGCGGGGTGACGAGCAGGTGGAGTACACGCTAGCGCAGGCATTTACTGGGGGGGTAGTAGAGAATTACATCATCAGTGCTGGCGCGCTGTTTGCGCCGCAACCCCTGACCGTTCAATTTGCTATTGATGACCTAGCCGATGCGCGCCAGCTGCTAGATAACGCTGAAAACGCGCCTAGCCTTAACAATGTTTATACCTGGAGCGTGCTTGATAGCTACACCACTATCCAGGCGCAGTTACGGGCTAATCTTCCAGACGGGTTGCAGCTTGCGGATACCGTTCAAGTCACTAACCCCACCTTAACCGCTGCGCATTATGAGCGTTTAGATGAGGCGCTAAATAATTTCAGTTTAGGTGAGACGACCGCTGTCTCCTATGCCGATATTAGCGATGCGTTGCGTGCCGAAGAAGCCGATCTGCTCGCGCCAGAAGGACGTTTTAGCCTGCTTGATGACACAACCGCCCTGGTGGACACCTTAACGGTCGCAGAATCTGCCGAGACCTTGGCAAACATCCGCACAGTGCTGGAAGCGGCTAATGGCCTCGAAAATAATAATGAAACAGTTCAACGATTATTTGACTGGACGGTAAACGACACGGCCGACAACGTTATTCGAGCGATCAATCAGGGCCATGTAACGCTGGCTAGCAATGTCGTGATTACGGATGACCAAATCAGCTATACGCAATATCAGTCGCTGATGACCCTTGGCAACTATCAGTACACCGATGATCCTATTGAGGTGTTGTACTCCCTTGAGGAAGCATTCGAAGTCATTGACGCAGAGGGTGTCGAAAGTCTCAATAAAGACCCAAGTGATAACAGCGTGGGTTATCGCATTGCCGATGAAGAGTTATCTGTTGGTACTTTCACTGCTGCCGACGTTAAACCGCTGGTAGATAAAGCGCTCTCCGCGCTGGCCAATGCCAATGCGCCCACGCCAGCGGTAAACGCATTGCTGAAGTGGACGATTGTTGATACGTCAGCAGTCTTGCTAGAGGCCCAGGCTGACAATCAATTTCCGCTGCATATTACCGGCGCGCAGCAGGTATCGGTGAATAACGATATTCTAACACTTGCCGATTTAAATGATTTATTAGATCTAGATAATTTTGAGCTTGGCGATACGCCGGTGCGGTTTATCTTAACCGCCAAACTAACACTCAATCAGATTGAAAGTATTGCCAATAGCTATGAAATTATCCCAAACAGTGGCGGGCTGCCAAACTTCGCATTTGCCACAGTTGCCGATGCACAAGCCCGATACCAGTCGGTTCAAGCAATTGTCGACGGCGCGCTAAACAGCCGCAGTGTCAGTGTAGAAACACTTCAGACCTGGAGCATCACTAATGCTCAGGCGACTAACCTGTTGGTGGCAAGTGAAGAAGCGTGGGTAACAGGCGCAACTAGCATCAGCTTGGAGTTGGGAGCCGGTGAACTGCTGACCGCCGAGCAGTACGTGGCGTTTGTTGCGCTAGGCAACGTGACGTTGGATAGCGTCGACGTGGGCTACGCACTGCAAGAAGCAGTTGCCGTCATCAATGCTGGAGAGGTACTGCCTGCCAGTACCGAGGAGCGTCCAGGTAGCTATCAAATTTTGGCTGATCAACCTTTCGATGCTTCCTCGTTAACCGTCGCGGAAGGTGAGCAGCTGCTGGCTACCGTCGCCTCTATACTGGCAGACGCCAACAATGCCGCTGAGCTGGACCGCGACGCGCTGTTGAATTGGATGGTAGAAGATGACGCTCAACAGCTTATCGACGCTATCGATAGTGACGTGCTCTTAGCGGCGAGCAGTGTGCGCGTTAATACGGATGAAATCGGCTCTCAAGATTTTGAAGCGCTTAGTGAACTAGCTAACTTTGACCAAACAGGGCTAACGGTGTCTTACCCCCTGGCCGAGTTGGTGCAGCGTTTTATCAGTGGAGGAAGCCTTCCTGCAAACTACGCGCTGGAAACCGATCAAGCGGCATTCTTTGATGCGGGATTGTTGGATGTTCACGCGGCTGAGGAGCTGTTCGACACCGCCAGCATGCTGCTAGAGGGCGCGGTCAATAGCGATGTGCCGCTCTCTTCGCTCACTTCGTGGGTAGTCCAGGATACCTACCACAATATTTACACCCTTAATGTGGCGGGTAATGGGGATGTGCCTGCTGAGTTTCTGGTCGATGATGCGGCAAGTATTGTGATTATCGATGACCCGCTGGAAGAAGACGCCGAACAGGAGCTAGATATTGCCTTCAAATTTAATGGTAATGGCTACGAGCATCAGCCGGGTGCTGAAGCGGGTGGCAGCGTTGCCCAACTAGCCCAGACCTTCACGGTGGATGGTCAGCCTGGTGGCGAGGTGATGAGCATCATTGACTTCCGTGTCGGCGATGTGCCAGGCGCCGACGAGTTACGCGTTGACCTGACCGCCGAGGAGTTCGCAGCACTGCGCGGCGAGGGCAGTGGGCTTGTGATCAGCGAGGAGGCACAGGCGCTAGACGATAATGAGGCCTTCGCTGTGTTCACGACCGCTGAATTTGAAAGTGGCGCTGATTGGCTCGGTCAGCTTGGCCTGGAAGCCGGTGACGTGGTGTATTTGCTAGCAGGAGATGGCAATACAAAAGACATTGCCGATGACGCGCTGCTGCAGCGTGTCGAAGCACTCTCAAACAGCGGGTTTGAGACTGATACGCTAGCCTCATTCGAGTCGATCAATCTTGGCGACTTTGACAACGTTAACTGGAATACCAATTACAACACACTTGTTTAGCGGTAATGTGAAGGCGGTACTGACCAGCCTGCCGCTTTTCACAAGTGAACTTAGCTATTTGTTAATTGGGCATTTATTAAATTGTTTTAAGTAAAAAGAAAGCGTTAGCCAAGCGTTGGCGCTTTCTCGCTTTTCTATGGTCAGCCGTTTTATAGTGCAATCGTCAACGTAGAACCAAGCGGTACGTCCATGGACCAGTTTGAGCTTCATAACCGTAATTTAGCCCCAGAACAGGTGTCCCATTCACACGATTTTCACCAGTTAATTCTGGCGACATGTGGTGTGACGGAGCTTGCTATGGAAGGGCAGAGCGAACGCGTTACGGCTCGCCGTGGCTGCTTGATTCCGTCGTCTAGGCACCATGAGTACCAAGGCGATGGCAGCAACCGTACACTCGTGCTGGATATTCCTGTCAAGCACTTGGCTGTGTTGGAAAAAGGCAGTGAAATCGAACGACTGTTCGACAAGCCGCGTTTTTTTACCGTGCCTCCAGCGCTTAATCAGCTTACCCACGCCCTAACGCATCAATTGGAGCAGTGTCCCGCGCTGCAAAATGAAATTGCCGTGCTGCTGCTTCGGGCGTTGTATATGTACCTGCAAGATGAGCCCAAGCACATTGTTGATCAGATTGGCGCTCGCTGTATCAGTGAACGGCTTGATCTAGAAAGGTTGGATGCTTGGCTAGATCAGCACTTAGCAGATGATATTCGGGTTGAGCAACTAGCCGCATTATGCGCGCTAAGCCCTGGGCATTTTCATGCCTGCTTTCGAGAGCTAACCGGTGTGACACCCTTAGCGTATGTTCAGCGCAGGCGGCTTGAACACGCCCGCACATTGGTTCGGCACAGCGCGCTAAGCCTGGGCCATATCGCTATGCTGGTCGGCTTCCGCGACCAAGGTAGCTTTTCACGTGCGTATCGGCGCTACTTTGAGATTGCCCCCTCCTCAGACCGCTAACCGGGTCAGCCATCATCCTCACTCGATAAGTTTTAACACTTACGGGCAAATTTACCTGAGTTTCGGGCAAGCATGCCGCTCATCATCGTCGTAGTCTCAAGAGGAACCCCACCTTTCTTGGAGAGACACCATGAGCGTTACCTATCAAGACAGCAATGTCCGCATGAGCCAAGTAGCGATTCACAACGGCACCGTTTTTCTCGCTGGCCAAGTGCCAACGGATGCAACGGCCGATATGCGTGGTCAGACGGAGCAAGTGCTCGCCCGCATTGATCAACTGTTAGCTCAGGCAGGCACCTCTAAAGAGCAACTTGTTTCTGCACAGATTTGGGTCACCAGCATGGCTGAGTTTGATCAAATGAATGCTGCTTGGGACGCCTGGGTGGTGCCTGGCCGTCCGCCGGTACGCGCAGCGGTTGAAGCCAAGCTTGCTAAGCCGGAATGGAAAGTAGAAATCATGGTCGTTGCTGCGCTGCCGGAGGCTTGATATGCGGGTTGTGTCTGCGGCGGAAGTGGAACGCTATCTTTCCTGGAAAGGGTTGATCAAGCGGCTACATACCACCTTTGTGAACGGCGTTGAGTCTCCGCCCCGCCATCATCATGCAATGCATCGCCCTGACGGTGAAGCCACCATGCTGCTAATGCCTGCCTGGGAGCCAGCAGGCTATATTGGCGTCAAAATGGTCAATGTGTTTCCCCAAAATGCCCAGCACAATATTCCAGCTATTTCAGGGCTTTATTTGCTGAGTGAAGGTCAGCACGGCCAGCCGCTGGCCTGCATTGATGGCAGCGAGCTAACGCGCCGCCGCACTGCAGCTGCTTCTGCCTTGGCGGCACAAGCATTGGCCAACGAGACCGCTGAAACGTTACTGGTTGTGGGTACTGGCAAGCTGGCCCCTATGGTCATTGAAGCGCATGCCAGCATTCGGCCAATCAAGCGTGTGCTGGTATGGGGCAGAAACCCTGAGAAAGCCTCTGCTATTGCCGAGGCCTATGCCGATCGTTTTGACACCGAGGTTGTAAGCGATCTACAGGATGCTGTTGTGCAGGCTGATATCGTCAGCTGCGTCACGCTCTCCACGACATCGTTAATTAAAGGCGAGTGGTTAACACCAGGCACGCATGTTGACCTTATCGGCGCGTTTCGCCCGCAGATGCGTGAAACCGATGCCGAGTGTCTGCGTCGAGCTGACGTGTTTGTAGACACTTATGCAGGGGCTAAGGGCGAAGCAGGCGATATTCTTCAAGCAATCGACGAAGGCGCGTTTCGTTTTGAGGATATCAAGGCAGAGCTTGCCGAGGTGCTGGCGGGAACTAAGCCAGGTCGGCGCTCTGAAGAGGCCATCACGCTGTTTAAATCAGTCGGTGCATCGCTGGAAGACTTAGCGGCGGCCATTGAAGTATGGGAAGCCATTAACGAGTAACCAGCAGGGAGCAGTAACTTGTAGAGCGCAGTAACGTTCGCCATCGACGGCGACAACAATAATGAAACGATGACATCGTGAGTGGAAACGCCAGTCATAACGCAAACCAGCTAATAACCAAAACGAGGTAAGTTATGAAAACTAAGCACACTTTTTTAATGGCCGCTATGGCCGCGCTGCCACTGGCTATTGCCAGTGCCACCGCCCAGGCGCAGTCCTATGAAATGGTTATCGCTACCCAGCTACCAGAGGATATGAAAAATAACGAAATCTATCCTGCCCTGGTGCATTTCAAGAACCTTGTGGAAGCGCGCACCGATGGAGACCTTGAAGTCTCTATCTTTGGCGGTGGGCAGCTAGGTTCAGAAGTAGAAAACGGCTCAGAAGTGCAGGGTGGCCGTACGCTTCAGTCGACCATTATGTCAGCGGGTGCGATGTCGTCGTTCTATGGCGACTATCAAGCAGTAACAGCGCCATTTTTGTTTACCAGTTGGCGCCAAGCGTGGAGCTTCTTTGACAGCGAATGGTTTGCTGGCTTTATGTCGGGCACCGTTGAAGACGCCAATATGCGCTACTTGGGTACGTTCGATGATGGCGGCGGCTTTGTGGCCTTCACCAACAACGTGCGCTTAATTGAGACCATGGAAGATCTAGAAGGGCTCAATATTCGTACCGAGGAGAACCCCGCTCACGTCGCTATTATGCGCTCACTAGGTGCCTCTGCCACGCCCTTGCCTTGGGGTGAGCTGATTACTGCCCTTGAAACGGGGCTAGCGGATGGCCAGTTTAACGCGCCCGTACTGAATACTACGTTCAATTTTGATGCGGTGACGGACTACACCACTATGACCGGGCATGTGTATAACAGCGCTCCCTGGGTGGTCAGTGAGTCCTGGTATCAATCGCTGCCGGAAGAGCATCAGCAGGCGTTAATCAGCTCTGCCCGAGAAGCGATCCAGCTAAGCCACGGTATGTCTGGCGCGCTTGCCACTGCCAGCTGGGTTGAGTCCTGCGAACGCTTTGAGGCGTGCTACCTGATGCCAGACGCCGAGCGGGAACGCATGGCCGAAGTTGCCCGTCCTGCATGGAAAGAGTGGATTGTTGATGACTTCGGTATGGATGAAGCCCGTGTGCAGGGGCTGCTTGACGAAGTTGAGCAGGTAGGCCAGCAACTGGCAGATGACGATATGCGCATTTACGGCCAGTAAGACTTAGCGACGGACAAACGCTGGGGTAGCAATGTTGCCCCAGCGCGAGGAATCACGATGAGCGTTTTACACTCGTTACGCCGCCTAAGCGATCAGATCAATCAGGTGGCGATTGTGCTCTGCGTTGGCTGTATCTTATCGATGCTGGGTATTTCTTTTACCGCGTTTCTCTACAAACTGGTTACCGGCAGCACGTTAAGCTGGACCTATTCGCTGGCCCGGCTTTTTTTGCCATGGATAGGCTTTCTTTCGATGACCATTTCACTGCGCTATGGCGAGCATGTGGCGATGACGCTGCTAGTGCGCAGTCTGCCGAAAATATTAGTAAAAGCAGCAGCGGTGATGTGTCTAGCAATCATGGGGCTGTTTGCGCTGATGCTTACTTGGTACGGCTGGGGCTATTTCACCAACGCGACGCAAGTCTACATGGTGTCAGACCAGATCCGTATTCCTAGCAAAGTGACCGCCATTGTGGTTCCCATTAGCGGCCTGATTATGTTGCTGCACTTGGTTCATGGATTTGCACTGCTTGAGCACTTCATTAGCGGGCATGAGGTGATCGATGAGCTTCTTGAAACCACGGAAGGGGAGACCCGCTCATGACACCGGCAATTGTGGTATTTGTGCTGTTACTATTTATTGGTGCGCCGGTGGCCATCGTCATGGCAATGTCCGGGTTGGCAGGCGGTTTTGCCTTAGGCGGCGAACGCATGCTGGGCATTATTGCCGACCGAATGTTTTCAGGGGTTTCAGGCTTTTTGCTGATTGCCGTGCCCTACTTTATTTTTACCGCCGAGCTGATGAACCAGGGCGGGCTAACGCACAAGCTGATTGCGTTTAATAATTCGTTGTTTGGTCGTGTTCGGGGTGCTCTTTCCCACGTCAATATTTCGGTATCGGTGTTTTTTGCCGGGTTAACCGGCGCGGCGGTTACCGACACCGTGGCGATCGGCAAAATCATGATTCCCGAAATGAAAAAGCAGGGCTACGACGCTGAATATGCGGCAGCGGTAACCGCGTGTTCATCGATTATTGGGCCAATTATTCCCCCCAGTGTGGTGATGGTGGTCTATGCAACGCTGCTGCGCGATATCTCGGTCATTGATTTATTCGCAGGCGGCATTATTCCTGGGTTGCTCATGGCGCTGGCGCTGCTCTGCGTGAGTTTTTTCCTAGCCTGGAAGCGGGGCTATCCCAAACAAGCGCCAACACCGCTTAAAGTAGCGCTGATGTCGTTTGTTGTTGCGCTGCCTGCCATGGTGGTGCCGCTGATTATCTTGGGCGGTATTTTGTCGGGCTTAACCACCATTACCGAAGCCTCTGGGTTTGCGGCAGTGTATGCCATCGTGATTGGCGTGGTGTTTTACCGGAATCTGACGTGGCGAAAAATTTGGGATGCGCTGGTGGTGACAGTGCGTTTTTCAGGCGTCGTGTTTTTCTTACTTGCCACCTCGGCGGTATTGGGTTGGTTTGTAACGCGCTCAGGGATTGCCAGAGACGCCGCTGGGCTGATTACCACGTTCAGCGATGCCGCTTTTTTGCAGCTAATGATGGTGTGCTTGCTACTGCTGGTGATTGGTACCGTAATGGATGTGCTACCTGCGCTAGTAGTGGTAGCGCCTGTGCTTGTGCCCGCCATGATTCAGCTTGGTTTTGACCCGTTGCACTTCGCCATTTTGATGATTGTCGTGCTTAACGTCTCTAATGTGACGCCCCCTGTGGGGATGACGCTGATGACCGCCGCCCGAATAGCCGAAGTGCCCTATGAACGGGCAATTGTGGCATCACTGCCATTTTATGTGGCGTTTATTGGCGTTATTGTGCTGTTAGCGGCGTTTCCAGCGCTCTCTACCTGGGTTCCTTCACTACTTTAAAAAGGCAGATTGCGACACATGAAGTGCTTTTACCATCCTGACCAGGATTACCATGCGCCCCCCACCTTTCTGCTGCGCGGCCAGCCGGCTCCTTCACCAGAAGGGCCGGTACGTGCCGAGCTGCTTAGCAAGGGGCTGACGGCGGCTGGTTTGAGCCTGACCGCGCCTAGTGAAACCGACTCGCCGATGCTGCGTAAACGTCTTGAACAGATTCATACGCCGCGCTATTTACGTTTTTTGGAAACGATTTATGAGCGTTGGCAGACGCTGCCTAACGCAGCGGCACTGGTGGCGCCTAACGTTCACCCTTGCGGCGGTGCGCGCCACTATCCGGAGCACCCGATTGGTCAAGCGGGGTGGCACTTGCACGATATGGCTTGCCCGATAAGTGGCACTAGCTTTCAGGGGGCGCTGGCCTCGGCGTCTAGCGCCGTGGCCGCGACTGAGGAAGTAATGAGCGGGGCGTCACGGGCTTATGCCCTGTGTCGACCACCTGGGCATCACGCGGGGCCGGATAACGCGGGCGGGTTCTGTTTGCTGAATAACGCTGCCTTGGCTGCCAGCGTGCTGCGCGAAAAATTTGCCAACGTAGCGATCATTGACGTGGACCTTCATCACGGTAACGGCACTCAGGATATTTTCTACTCCCGGGGTGATGTATGGACCGGTTCGGTACACGTTGACCCGAGTGTTTTTTACCCCTTCTTCTGGGGTGGCGATGACGAAACGGGTAGCGAAGAGGGCGAAGGCGCCAACGTCAATCTGCCGCTGCCACTGGGTAGTGATGGAGACGCCTATCTTGCTGCCGTGGCCGCGCTGATTGAGCAGCTCAACCGTTATCAGCCCGAGGCGGTCGTGGTGTCTTTGGGGCTGGATGTTCACAAGGATGATCCGCTGGCTGGGTTCAGTGTGGAAACGGAAACCTTTGTGGCGCTGGGCGAGCAGCTAAGTGCGTTATCGCAGCCCACCGTGGTAATTCAGGAAGGCGGTTATCCGACCGAGCATCTAAGCGCCAACCTTGCTGCCTTTATGCGCGGCTATCAGAGAGGCTGAATGAGCAACACAGGATTTTACTGGCACGAACGCTGCTTTTGGCACGACCAGGGGGCGATTGGTGTTTTCTCCGCGCCTGGTGAATTTCTGCAGCCGCAGCCAGCGTCGGAAAGCCCAGAAAGTAAACGGCGGTTGAAAAACCTTCTTGAGGTCAGTGGCCTGATAGATGAACTGAGGGTGGTTAAACCGCCCGCCGTTACTCAAGAAGATCTGCTGCGCTTTCACACCCCTCGTTACTTGCAAATGCTTGCGGAAGCCGATGCGCGTGGCGGCGGCAATGGCGGTGACTGTGCGCCCTTCACCCCTGGCAGTTGGGCTGCCGCACGACACTCAGCAGGGCTTGCTGTCGCTGCGGTTGAGGACGTGGTGTTAGGGCATGTAAATAACGCTTATGCGCTTTGTCGCCCGCCGGGGCATCACGCCGAGGCGGATCAGGGCCGCGGTTTCTGTTTGCTGGCTAATATCCCGGTTGCTGTGATGCGTGCCCGGGCGTTGGGGCAAGTGAAGCGGGTGGCGATTCTTGATTGGGATGTGCATCACGGTAATAGCCAACAGTCGGCGTTCTATGCCGAGTCTGAGGTATTCACCATCTCAGTTCACCAAGCTGCTAACTATCCCCTCGACACCGGTAGTTTTGAAGAACAGGGAGAAGGCGAAGGGCTTGGCGCGAATCTCAACCTACCATTGCCGCCGGGCTGTGGCCTGGGCGCTTATCGCTATGCGATGGAGTCGCTGGTGTTACCAGCGCTGGAAGCCTTTAACCCAGACGTAATTGTAGTGGCCTGTGGCTATGATGCCTGTGCAAAAGATCCGCTGGGCAAGATGCTGCTCAACAGTGCTGCGTTTGCTGACATGACCGCACAGCTAAAAGCACTTGCTACACGTTGCTGCCAGGGAAAACTGGTCTTTGTGCATGAAGGCGGCTACTCAGAAGGCTATGTGCCGTTATGCGGGCATGGCGTTATTCAGACCTTGGCGGATAGCACCATTCGGGTTCCCGACCCGCAAAACGAAGAAATTGCTTCCTGGGGATACCAAGCCTTACAACCGCACCAGCAAGCGCTTATCGACGGCTGGCGCCAACAGTGGGAGCAACGCACGCAATGACACCGCTTTATGATCGTGATGGTTGGATTTGGCAGGATGGCGAATGGTTAGTCTGGCGTGAGGCCAAGGTTCATGTATTTACCCATACGCTGCACTACGGAATGGGCTGCTTTGAAGGTGTACGCGCCTATGAAGGGGAGCAGGGGACGGCGCTGTTTCGAGTTGCTGAGCATACCCGCCGCTTAGCCGAGAGCGCTCACTCCTTAGATATTCCGATTGATTTCAGTGAAGAGGCGCTCATCGAGGCACAGCAGGCGTGCCTGCTTAAAAATCAGCTGACTAACGCCTATCTCAAGCCAACGGTTTTTCTTGGTGCGGAAGGTCTTGGCCTACGAGCCAAGGGGCTAAGCACCCATGTGATGATTGCTGCCTGGGATCTTGGGCCGTATTTGTCGCCGCAGGCAACCCGCTGTGGGTTACGTGCGCTAACGTCTTCTTGGGCGCGCCATCATGTTAATATCAGCCTGTGCCGTGCCAAGACCAGCGGCCATTATGTGAACTCGATGCTGGCGCTGAATACCGCTGTGAAAGCAGGGTTTGATGAAACCATCATGCTTGATCCGGAAGGTTATGTGGCTGAAGCATCCGCTGCCAATGTTTTCTTATTGCGAGACGGCGTGCTGCACACCCCAGAAGTGACTTCCTGCCTGCAGGGTATCACCCGCGACAGCGTGATTCAGTTGGCCCGCGAGGCCCTAGGCATTGAAGTGCGCGAGCGACGCATCACTCGCGATGAGTTATATACCGCCGATGAAGCGTTCTTAACCGGTACTGCGGCAGAAATCCTGCCTCTGCGTGAGCTGGATGGCCGCCGCATTGGGGTAAGAGCGGGCGCGCCAGCTGTTGATGCGCCGATTCCTGATGACAGCGTGACGGCGCGTTTGCAGCGCTTGTATCGCCAAGCAGTGCGAGGCGAGCTGGCTGCGTTCAAACACTGGTTAACGCCCGTCTAGGTTCTTTGTTCGCTATTAGCCAGTGCTTGAATAATGCCTGACTGCCTCTACTGGCTGTCAGGCATTCTCTTTAATGGCCTGCTCAAGAATCGCCAGCTGCCCTGGTTCCAGGGCGTCCGCGACGGCGGTAATGCGTAATACATGGCCAAGCGCCGGGTGTGCGGGGCGAGCGATTAATCTGCCGGCTTCCAAGAGTTCGCGGTTCACGCGCTCGGCCAGTTCGGCACTGGGTAAGCGAATACCGATAAAGTTGGTAGCGCTAGGCAGTACGTCGGCGCCCAGTGCTTGGAAATGAGCGGCTAACTGTTCCCGTCGCGCTTTCACTTGCGCAATGTGTTGGTGTACTTCGTCTGGGTGATCGAGCACCACTTCTGCAGCAGCCTGGGTGAAAGTAGAGACCGCGTAGTGAATACGTACCTTCATCATTAATGCGAGCACGTCAGGGTCAGCAATTGCATAGCCAATGCGCAAGCCTGCTAAACCGTGGGCTTTTGACAGCGTGCGCAGGCGAATAACACCAGGCAGTGCTTTGGCGGCGAACTCACTGTTGGCGTCATCACGAAAATCGCCATAGGCCTCATCCAGCAGTAGCCAGCAGGTGTCTGGCAGTGCATCACGTAGCTTGAGAATGTCACTGTCGCTATGCAGATGGCCGCTGGGGTTATCCGGATTGGCTAAATAAACCAGCTGGGCATTTTCCTGGTGCGCGGCCGCTGCTAACGCTTCTAGGTCAGGGGCAAGCAAGCCTGGGGCTTCAACGTAGCTAGGTTCCACTAAGTGGCAACCCTGGCCTTTCGCAAAGTAACCAAAGGTGGGGTAAGTGCCTGCTGTGCTAACAACTGTGTCGCCCGCTGTGCAGGTGGTGCGCAGTGCTAAGGCAATCAGGCTGTCGGCACCGGCATCGACCAGTATGTGATCAAGCGGAATACCCTGCTGAGCGCTTAGCCGCTGGCGCACGCCGAGGGCCTCCGCATCACCGTAGCAATAAACATGTTCGGCAACGGCGTCGCCAAAATGCTCGCGCAGCGCACGGTGGGGCATGTCCAACCCTTCATTAGAGCCCAATCGATGAGGGATCTCGCGGCCAATGCGGCGCTCCAATACTTTAATTCCAGGAAACGGATTAAGGGGGCCTTCACCGTTAAGATGATCGGGATAGGAGGGCATATTGGTGTCCTAGAAAATCAAATAAAATAGTGAAAAGTTTGTTAGCTCAAAATTTTACCGCGGTTAAGCAGCTGGTGCGGGTCAAACGCCTGCTTCAGTGTGTGCATTAATTCGATTTCCGCCTCAGAGCGGCAGGTGCTTAGCCAGGGACGCTTTTCCAAACCAATGCCATGCTCTGCTGAAACAGAGCCGCCTAGCGCTGTAAGGGGCGCGTAAACCAGCGCTTCTACCGCGTGGCGCTCTTCAGGCGCGCTGCTGCCTACGCTAACGGAAATATGCAGGTTGCCGTCGCCAAGATGGCCAAATACCACCAGGCGCCCGTCTGGCCAGCGCTGAATCAGCTGCTTTTCTAACGCATCGGTATAGCGCTGCATATCGGCAATGGGCAGGCTGACATCAAAGGTAAAGATGGGCGCAAGCCCTTTGATGAGTCCTTCAATATCTTCACGTATCGCCCAGAGACCCTCGCGTTGAGCGCTTGACTGGGCAATCACCGCATCGACAATCAATTCTTGTTCCAATGCCTTTTCAAGCGCTTCTCGGAACTGAACTGCATGGTGAGTTTCATCACTGCCCAGCGACTCGATAATCACATAAAAAGGGTGTTCTGGTGGAATAGGAGGCGTGTGCCTAGCCAGTGTTTCGGTGAGCAGGCGGTAGTGGTTTTGCCACATCACTTCAAAAGCACCCAGGCCACCCCCGAGCGCTTTACCCATGTAGCTCAACAGCCCGGTTAGCGCATCAAACGAGTGGCAAGCAACCAGCGCCGTTTGCTCGCTGGGTGTCGGCGGTTGAAGCCGCAGAACGGCGCGGGTAACAATCCCCAGGGTGCCTTCACTGCCAATAAATAGCTGCTTTAAATCAAACCCTGCATTGTTTTTCAGCATCCGGTTCATGGAACTGACAACACGCCCGTCGGCCATCACTGCTTCAAGCCCGAGTACTTGCTGGCGCATCATGCCGTAGCGAATGACTCGGACACCGCCAGCATTGGTCGCGATATTACCGCCAATCGTACAGCTTCCACGGGCACCAAGATCCAACGGAAACTGCATTCCTACCTCATTAGCGGCTTCCTGCACTCGCTGAAGTGGCACGCCTGCTTGTACCGTTATCGTGCCGCCCACATGGTCAATCTCTTCGATAGCGGTCATGCGCTCTAGAGAAATCACTAGCTCTTCTGGACTAGCGTCAGCGCCATGGACTAACCCGGTTAAGCCACCGTGGGTAACCACTGGCTGCTTAACCGCGTGGCATGCCTGCATAACAGCCGCTAATTGTTCGGTGTCTGCCGGGCGCACAATCGCTCCCGCTTGGCAGGGCGCTCCGGTCATCCAGTCAACGCGGCGGCTTGTAACATCATCGCCCGTCAGCACGTGGGCTGAACCAACAAGTGCGCGCAGCGCCTCCAGGGTTATCTGCATGTGTGTTCCTTAATAAAGAGGTTAACGCTTGTCATTAGGCGGTAGCGGCCACCGGCGCTTGACGGCCGGGAATCGCATCAAGAAGCGACTGGGTATAGGCCTCTTTCGGGTGAAGGAATATTTGCTCAGCGCTGCCTTGCTCAACAATACGTCCATGCTGCATCACCACAATTCGGTCGCAAATTTGCGCCGCTACCCGCAGATCGTGGGTAATAAATAGCAGTGACAGCGAAAGCCGCTGTTTCAGTTCTTCAAGCAGCTCTAGTACCTGGGCTTGAATAGACACATCCAGGGCTGAGACCGCTTCATCCGCCACAATCAGTTCAGGGTTTAGCGCCAATGCACGGGCAATACCAATTCGCTGACGTTGTCCGCCGGAAAATTCATGGGGGAAGCGTTCCACGGCGCTTGCGCCAAGGCCGACTAGATCAAGCAGTTCTCCCGCCTGTTTCAGTGCAGCGGCTTTGGGTGTGCCATTGGCCATAGGCCCTTGAGCAATAGCCATGCCCACCCGAGTCCGCGGGTTGAGCGAGGCGTAGGGGTCCTGAAAAATCATCTGAACGCGATGGCGTTCGCGTCGCAAAGCATCGCCTTTAAGCTGTGAAAGATTAACACCATCCAGCAATAGCTCGCCGCTGTCCGGGTGCTCAAGGCGCACTACACAACGACCAAGGGTAGATTTTCCTGACCCTGACTCGCCAACAATGCCCATGGTTTCGCCACGCGCCAATGTCAGCGAAATATCATCCAGCGCGCGGACTTCCCGAGCCGACTTAAACCAGCCCCCGCGTGAACGAAAAACTTTATTAAGCTGTTTGATCTCTAGCAGCGGCGCGACTTGGCTTGTCTCGCGGTGGGGCGGCACGGCATTGCTGGGAATGGCAGCAATCAGCGCTTTTGTGTAAGGGTTTTGTGGATTTTCCAACACGTCTTTTGCTTCGCCGATTTCGACAATCTTGCCATGGCGCATGACACAAACACGGTTGGCAACTTCAGCGACAACGCCAAAATCATGGGTGATAAACATCACGGCCATACCACGACGGCGCTGCAGGTCGCGAATAAGCTCGAGGATCTGCGCCTGGGTAGTCACATCTAGCGCCGTGGTGGGCTCGTCGGCAATTAGCAGCACGGGCTCCAGGGCCAATGCCATGGCGATCATCACCCGCTGACGCTGGCCGCCGGACAGCTCAAAAGGGTAAGCGCTGATGGCCTTTTCTGGCTGAGGGATACCGACTTCAATCAATAGCTCCAAGGCACGTTCTTGACGTTGTTTTGGAGTTAACTGGCCATGCGCCTCAAACACCTCCGCGATTTGTGCCCCCACTCGCATTAACGGGTTTAGCGCGGTCATGGGTTCTTGGAAGATCATGCCGATTTTAAGACCGCGCAGGGCGCGATGCTGCTTCTCGGGTAACGTGATGACGTTTTGCCCTAGAAAGTTAACCTCACCTTGAACGGGATGTACCCCTTTGGGTAGCAGGCCCATCACGGTATTGGCGGCCATCGATTTGCCCGAGCCGGATTCCCCGACCACGCACATGATTTCGCCGCGATTAACGTCGTAGCTAACGTCTTCCACCGCCAGGGCACGGTCGGCCCCCTTGGGCAGCGCCACGCTCAAGTCGCGTATACTAAGGACTGTTTCAGCAGATGAATGCTCTGTTGCAGAATCGGTAGTGACAGGCATAAGGGGCTCCTAGCGCTCGCGGGACAGTTTGGGATTCAATGCGTCGTCTAGCCCTTCGCCCACGAGATTAAGCGCGAGGACGGTTAGCAGAATCGCCACACCAGGAAAGAAGCTCAGCCACCACGCTTGGCGAATAACCGTACGCGCTGCGCCAATCATATAGCCCCAGGACATTACGTTGGGGTCGCCTAAGCCTAAAAACGATAGCGCCGATTCCAGCAAAATAGCGGTAGCCACCATCAGCGAGGCCAGCACAATAATTGGCGACAGCGTGTTAGGCAAAATTTGACGCAAGATAATGGTGCTGTTGGTTTGGCCGACTAAGCGAGCCGCTTCAACGTATTCACGGTGGCGCAGTGACATAAACTCTGCCCGGACCAAACGCGCTACGGGCGGCCAACTGACCAGCGCAATCGCTAGCACAATCGACGTGATGCTAGGTTGCATAATTGCCACCAGCACAATCGCCAGGGCAAAGTTAGGAATGGTTTGAAAAAACTCGGTAAAGCGCATCAAGAAGTCGTCAACCAGCCCTCCGTAGTACCCGGCAATCGCCCCCAGCGGCACACCAATTAATAGGGCGACGCTGGTGGATACCAAGCCAATCAGCAGCGATACCCAGGCGCCATGCATTAACCCTGCGGCCACGTTGCGTCCCATGGTGTCGGTGCCGAGCAGGAAGCCTTCCTGAGAAAGCGGCGGCAAAAAAGGCCGCTGGACCATGCGCCAGGGGGACTCAGGAAATAGCAACGGCGCAAGAATCGCCATCACAATAATCAGCAGTAGAATAATCAGCCCTATCAGGGCACCACGGTTTTGCGCGAAGCGTGCGAAAAAGCTCATGAGGCCCCCTTGATACGTGGATCAGCCAAGCGATAAACCAAGTCGGTAAAAATATTGAAGACAATTACCAAGGCCGCCGAGAAGAAGAAAATACCCAGCAGCAGGTTGTAGTCACGCTGTTGAAGCGCTTCAAACATCAGTCGCCCAATACCTGGCCAGGCAAACACGGTTTCCGTCAAAATAGCGCCACCGACCATCTGCCCAGCCTGCAGGCCTGCCAGGGTGATAATCGGCAGTAAGGCATTGCGCAGAATATGCCGACGCTGAATAACGCTAGGTTTTAGCCCTTTCGCACGGGCGGTTTTGACGAAGTCCTGCTGCGCCGCATCCAGCATTGAGGTGCGCGTCATGCGGGTGTAAATCGCCATAAAAAACAGTGCCAACGTCGTGGCAGGCAGTATCAAGTGCTGGGCGATATCCAACACAAGCGCAAAGCCAGTGTACCCCGCGCCAACGGTGTAAAGGCCGTAGGCGGGCAGCCAGCCGAGGTAAACGGAAAACACCAACACGGACATCAGCGCTACCCAAAACAAGGGCGTGGCATAGAACACCAGCGCAAGCGCCATAATCAGTGAACCAGAGGGTTTTTTAACCCGAGCCGCCGCCATTGAGCCTGCGACAATGCCGAGTACCAACGAGAGTACAAAGGCTGTGCCCGTTAGTAGCAGTGTGGCGGGCAAGCGATCCATGATCAGATCAAATACAGGTACACCGAGTCGGTAAGAGTAACCAAAATCGAGCATGACAATCCCCGACACGTAGCGCCAAAGCTGCACATACATCGGTTGGTCTAGGCCAAACCGTTCGCGCAACTGGTTAATAAATTCTTGGTCAGCAGCGCCCGCTTCACCGGCTAAAATTGCCGCGGGGTCGCCGGGGGCCATCTGGATAAGAAAGAAGTTAAAAATAACGATCAAAAGCAATACGATAACGGCTTTGAGAAGCCGCATTAAAATCAAGCGAGCGTAAACCATAGAGACCTTCCTAGCGCAGCGTTAGCACCCAGGCAGCTTGCGCCACCTGGGCGTGGCTTTGGGTTAGCGTTCTAACCAAGCATCTTTGAAGCCATCGTTGACACCCACACCGGAGGTCACTAGGTCTTGCACGTTACAGCGGTAAAGGGTGGGAAAGCCCAGCTCCATCAACCAGCCGACGGGCACGTCTTCATGCAGAATTTCCTGCACTTCATGATATAGCGCTTCCCGCTTTTCATCAGGGAAAGCCGTGGCAGCAGCGTTAAACAGTTCGTCAACACGTTCGTTTTCGTAGCCTTCCACATTGTTCCAGGGTGAACCCTTAGCAATGTTATCGGATAGGTAAGTGCGCGAAATGCCCAATGCCGGGTCGCCGTACTGGAACAGATAGGTGAAGGCGAGATCGTAATCCCAGTCGCCAAGGCGCTGGTTCCATCCGCCCACGTCGCTTGCTTGGGTTTCTACATTAATACCTACTTCACGCAGGTTTTGTTGAACGGCTTCAGCCCAGCGGGTCCATGTTTCGCCGTAAGGAAGCGGCAGAATAGTTATCTCTTCGCCGTCGTAATCCATTTCAGCCAACAGCTCACGAGCGCGGTCTGGATTGTAATCGTAAGGTTCTAAATCGTCATTTTGGAAGCGGGCGTTGGAGCCAAAAGCTGAGAGCGGCACATTGCCTAAACCATTCCACAGCACATCTTTGGCAAATTCGCGATCCATGGCATACATCACCGCTTGGCGGAAGCGCTTGTCGGCGGTGGGGCCTTCACGGTTGTTCATCCACAGCATGGCGAAGGGGCTAAAGTATTCGTGGCCTTCTTCTGTCATGCAGACGTTATCCATGGCGGATAAGCGCGGTATATCGAAGTTCTCAACGGTGCCGCTTGGCAGCACATCAATGGTGCCATTTTCGAAAGCGACTGCGCGGGAGCCACCGTCGGGAATAATGTGCCAGTTTACGCCGTCCAGATAGGGAAGCCCGTCTTCGTAGTAGTCGTCGTTTTTAACCAGTTCGATAACGGTGCCGCGTTCCCAGTTGGCGAACTTGAAGGGGCCTGTGCCAATCGGGTGGTCGTTGTGTTCATTGTTGCGGAAGTCGGTGCCCGCATACAGATGCTCAGGCACCATGGTGAAGGTGCCTGCCTCAAAAGAGATCAAGAACGGGCCGAAAGGCTTGTTTAAGGTAAACACAACGGTGTAATCATCCGTTGCCTCGATGTTTTCCACATGTTGTAAAACGGCCCGCGCACTGGGGTTCAGCTCGCGGTGGAAAACATCGGCAGAAAATACCACGTCGTCAGCGGTGAAGGGTTCGCCGTCGTGCCACGTCACGTCTTCACGTAAATGAAAGGTATAGGTGCGGCCATCGTCGCTAACTTCCCATGATTTAGCCAACTGCGGCATTGGTTCAAGGTCAGTGGTGTAGCGCAGCAGCCCCTCATAGATATTACCTGCCACGGTGCGTGTCGGTGCGTTTTGCACCATGCCCAGCACTAAGCCTGGCGGTTCTGGTTGAACAATGGTGTTAACGGTGCCGCCCGATTGTGGGTCGCCTGCCAGGGCGGCCGACGAAAAAGCGAATGCTGCAGCGGAAATTGCTAAAGCCAGTGGTGTCTTCATGTTTCCTGCTCCTCGGTTATTAGCACGTAATAGATTTACGTTGTCGTTAGGCGAGCAAGGCGTGATACAAAACAGCCCAGTTGTGATTGTTGTTCTAGATTATTGTTGCCGTTCGTTGTTATGAATCGTTGTTATGAATCGTCGTTATGAATCGTCGTTATGAATCGTCGCCGTATTCGTAATGGGCGACCTCTCTGACCATAGCAGTGGTTTGTAATACTGTCGACAGTCGGCAATCAGACGTCGACAGGATGTTTTTTTTTGTCATACTAAAAGTACGGAATACTTAATAAGAGTAGACACTATGGCCCCTTCGACAACGGCCCCCGGCGCGTTTATTCAACAACAAAATCTTGTTGAACAGGTGGCCGACTATTTGACGCAAGCGATTATTCAGCAACACTTTTTGCCAGGTGAGCGGCTTTCAGAAGTACAGCTTTCTCGGGATTTAGGCGTCAGTCGTGCGCCGGTTCGCGAAGCCGCTCGTTTATTGGAAAGTCGCGGGCTTTTAATTTCAAAACCGAGGCGTGGTTTCTTTGTCAGGGCGTTGAATGCCGTTGAATTAGAGGATGTCTTTGATCTTCGGCTATGTTTTGAGCGCCATGCTATCCAGCGATTATCAGAGCGTTATAGCAGCGACGCTGAGTACGCGTTAAGACAGCAGATAGAGATATTGTGCGAAGTGACCGCCAGCAACGATGGGACGCGCCGGATTGAGGAAGACCTGCAGTTTCATCGGCTTATGATTCATTACGCAGGGAACGCGCGGTTACTGCGGGCATTTGATGGTTTAACCCACGAGCTGCGCCTGTGCATTACGCTGATTACCAAAACTCACGAAGCCCCCGATACTATTGCTACCAGCCATTTCAAATTGCTTGATGCACTCGCCAGTGGCGATTCTGCCGCTTGCCGAGAGGCAATTGATTACCATATTGGGGTCGCTCGGGATTTTGTGGTGCGCAGTGTGGGCGAATAAGCGTCAAGAAATAACAAGATGCAATGTCTGACGTTAATGACCCTTGCGGTCGTGTGAATGAATAGTTCACATCTGAACAGATGTCGCCACGGCCGGGGTCTGGCAAGATAGCGGTTTCGGACGTTCGACGATCAAGGACACGGCATGGCGCATTTGCTACGCATCGTAATGATTCACGGCCACCTGTCGGGGGTGGTTGAACTCAATGTGGATGGTCACACCAATATTTGTGGCACCAACGCGTCGGGAAAAACCACGCTACAGCGCTTGGTGCCGGTGTTTTACGGCGAGCTGCCTAACAAGGTGGTGCCGAAAACCCGCATGAAGTTTGATGCGTTCTATTTGCCCACTCGTCAAAGCTATCTCGTTTACGAATACCGTCGAGAAGCGGGCAATATTTGCCAAGTGGTGCTAACGCGCAAGCAAGAAGGCGGCGTTGAATACCGCTTTGTCGGCGCGCCTTATCGGCCAGAAGACTATCTAGTCGAGACCGAACAAGGCCCCTTGGCGCTGGAGTACCCGCAGTGGTCTAGCGGGCTGCGCCGCAACGGAATTCCTGTCTCTTCTAAGCTGGGCGCTACGTCCGAGTTTCGTTCGGTAATCCAAAATGACTTCACCCAACTTCACGGTAATAGCCGCGATGGCCTAAAACTGCGCCAAATCGCAGCGCAATTTAGCCTAGTGAACCCCGAACGGCGTATTCGTCATATCGAAAAGCTGGTGTCTGCGGTGCACGCCAAAGAGGGCAAGATGGACACCCTCAAAACCATGCTGGCGGCCATTTTTGAAGAAGATGGCGTCGAGCTGCCTGTCACTCGTATTCGCAGTGCCAAAGCGCGGGAGTGGATTGCTCAAATGCGCCAGTCTATGCGTTTGGAGCCGCTGCAAGCTGTGTTGACCAAACTAGGTGGCATCGACCGCGAATTGGCCCAGTTAGAAACCACGCTTTGGCAGCTGAAACCACAGCTAAGCGCCGACCACCAGCAGGCGGAGCAGCGCATCGCAGATCTGGAGGGTGAATTAAATCGCCACCAGCGCGAGTTCCAGCAGCGCGAAAGCGAATACACCCAACAGCGGGACGAGCTGAACGACCGCCAAAGTGAAGTGGCGAGCAATTTACAGCACACCCAGCGCCGCTTAACTGACCTGCAAACCCAGTTTGAACACTATTCTGATGCCGATATGACGGGCCTGGAGCGGGATATCAACGCACTGCCCCAGTGGCGCGAACAGCGCGATCAGCTTCAGAAGCACCTGCACGTCATGCAAGAGGCAGTAAAAGAGAGCCAGGCGCGTTTAGATGGCCGATTACGCGAGCTCTCCGAAGCACTTGCCCGCCAAACCCAAGAAAACCAAGAGCTGATTGACGCCCTGGTCGAAGAAAAAGCGCAGCGCCGAGAGCAGCAATGGCAAGCCGAACAGCAGCATAACGAGCGCTACCAGCAACAGCGCCAACGGTTAGAAAGTGAGTATCAAGCGCAGTTAGAGCTAGGCGTTGAGCAGCTTGCCGAATTAAAAGCGCAGCTGGCGATGCCTACCCAAACCAAGCAAGAGGCCCAAGAGGCCGAGCTTGCCCAAGCGCGTTTAGACCAAACACAGCAGCAACGTAGCGCCGCCGCCGCAACGTTGGAAGCGCTGCGCCGCGAGCTTGAAAGCCATAAGCGAGAGCGCGATACCGCGGAGCAACAGCTGGTGCAGTGCCGCCAGCAGCGTGAGCGGGCCGAACAGCACTGCTTTGCGCTTTACCAGCAACGTGACCCTGAGCAGGGCAGCCTGCGCCATTTCTTGCGTTACCACCGCCCCGGCTGGGAGCAGCAGCTCGGCAAAGTGATCGCTCCAGAATTGCTGGAACGCCGAGACCTTGCCCCGCAGCTCGCTGAAGGAGCCAGCGACGACCTATTCGGCCTAGCGCTGGATCTTAGCGCCATTGCGCTGCCAGATTACGCCCAAGACGAAGCCAGCTTGCTGGCAGCAATTGAAGAAGCGGATAGTGTTAAAAAGCGCGCTCAAACGGAATGCGTTGCTGCCGAAAAAGCCCTGAAGCAACACAACGAACGGGTGCAGCAAGCTGATGAGGCCCAAGATCAGGCGCGGATGGGCTATCAGCGTGCCGAACAGGAAGTGGATTATGCCCTTGAGGCTCGCCGCCAGCAGCAAGAGCGCCATACCCAGCACCAGCAAGCACGGCGTGCGGAACATCAGGCGGCGTTGGCTCGCCAGGAGCAGGCTCAGGCCGAACTGCGTGAAGAGAAACGCCAGTCGCTTGCCGAGCTTGCCGAGACGCATCAGGGCCAACTGCTGGAGTTAAAAGCCGACGCCCAAAGCCAGCGGGATAGCCTGGATGGTCAGCTACGCCAGTACAAGCAGCAGCTTAGCGACGCCAACGAAGAACACCAGCGCCAGCGTAGCGAGCTAGAGGCTGCCTTCAGCCAGGAACTTGCCGAGCAGGGCGTAGACCCCGCGCAGCTTCAAGAGACGAAAAAGCGTTTAGAGCAGCAGAGTGAGCGCATTCGTAAGATTGCCGCGCGTCAGGAAGAGCTTACTGAGTACCAACGTTTTATGCGCGTGGAGTGGAGCCAGCACAAGCCTCAGTTGGTGGCCCAGGAAGCCGAGTTTGTTCAGCTTGATCAGCAGTTGAAGCGCGAAAAAGCGCGTCTTAAAAACGACTTCCAGGCCGCACGTGAAACGCACCAAACGGCGGTTAATGCGCTAAAAATTCAGCGCGCAAATGCTTACGGCAGCGTAGAAGCCCTGAAGCCGCTGCTTGGCCAGCTGGAAAGTTTGGACATCGTTGCAGAGGGTACGCCCTTAGCGGACGTTGTGGGTGACATGGAGGAGCGAATTGAGCGAGCGCGCCAAGCGTTAACCAGCCGCCACCAGCAGCTTGAGCAGCTGCGCCGGGGCTGCTTGGACGTAGAAAGCCAACTGATTAAAGATGCCAGCAGCGGCTTTGCCGATGCACTGCAAAGCGAGCGTGAGAAGCTGCCAAACGACAGCCCGCGGCTGGTGTTGCCGCTACTGCGCGACATGCTAAAACTGTTGGAAGATCAACAGCAGCAGTTGATTCAGGAAGGGCGCAATTTAAGTGATGACCTGGATAAATTCTTTATTGTCTTCCGCGACCTAAACCGCCGAATCAGTGCCCAGAGCCGTCGGCTTTCCGATGAAGTTGCAGATGACCTGCGCTTGGAAGGCATCAGCAAAGCGGAAGTGCGCATTCAATCAACCATCGATGAGCTGGGCTTTTGGGAGCCACTGAAGCTGTTTGCCCAGCGCTACAAAGCGTGGCGGGAATCTGGCCAGATGCTGCCTAGCGATGATTACCTAAATGCGCTGGCCGATGTGGTTGACTTGCTGCGCAGCGACCAGCAGTACAGCTTTGAAAGCCTGCTGCGCCTTGAACTGCACCTAAACGAAGGCGGCACTGATCTAGTGATCAAAAACGACCGCCAGTTGTTAGAGTCTTCCAGCCATGGCATGGCCTACCTGATTTTATGTAAGTTTCTGCTGGCGTTTACGCGGTTGCTGCGAGGGGATGCGCAAATCGCCATTCACTGGCCGATTGATGAAATTGGCACGCTGGCCTATCACAACGTCGAAAAGTTGTTCGATGCCTGTGACAGCAACCGTATTCACATTGTCGGGGCGTTCCCCAATCCAGAGTCGGAGGTGCTACTGCTGTTTGCTAATCGCTACCTGATTGAGCGGGATGCCAGCCAGCCTAATCAGCGTGTGCTAAAACGTATTGAACCGCGCCTTAGCCCGCTTGCGCAGCGGATCAAAGCGCGTCAGCAGGAGGTGAGCGCATGATTGAACACGGCCCGCTACTGGAACGCTTGCTGGCTGGCGAGTTTGTCTGCGCCGTCAGTGATGACAACGCCTTTCGCCACTTAGCTAATGAAGAGACCCGCGATGCGATTGACCTTTATCTGCGCCCGCTCAACCGCAGGCTAGCAAGCAATGAGGAAGGCAGTGTCTACTTTTTAGCTTGGCGACAGTTGAACGAAGCCGCTCGGGAGCAGCTGTCGCGCCAGCTGAATGACACGGTTAATAGCCTGTTGCCGCTGCTGGAATGGCTGCAGCTGGTTCAGGAAGCGTTAGGTCGTGACACCTTGGCAGCCCCAGGTGATGTGCTCAAACCCGCCGAGTTCAGCGCTAAGTGTGAAGATAACCAAAGCCTGCGCGAGCGTTTGGAAAAGCTGGCCACGGACAGCTTCTTTGGCTCCCAGAGCGACCAGTTAGATGCCCAGGTAAAGCAGCTATTCAAGCGCTTAAAAGAGCATGGCTACTTACTCCAGCCCCACACCGAGCGTCAGGTATTTGTGGTCACTGGTAAAATTGATTACCTGATTGAGATGGTGCGCTTTATCCGCGATGAGGAAAACTTGCCCATTGACGGCGAGCGGGAAGAGGGTGCCCAGGAGGCGCTGCTGTGAACGAACTGGAAAGCCGCCTTCTGAAAACTGGCGCCGAACGGCTGGCGCTATTGGGCAAACACGCCGAACGGCTGATGCAGGGCTACACCCGTGATGACGTGCCGTTGGACGGCCTCAACGACAGTGCGCTGCGCAAGCTGCTGGCCGCAAGGGTGTTATGGCGCCCCGATGAGCAAAGCGGCGTTAAACTTGCCCCTAAGGTGCGCGAACTGATCGCTGAAATGCTGGCCGATGAAACTCGCCGCCATGTCAATGCCGATGTCGCGGAAACCCTGGAGCTGGTGCGCTCGTTGGTACACAGCTACCGTGAAGCCCGCAGCCGAAGTGAGCACTGGCGACAGGAGCAGCAGCTGCTTCGCCTGCGTCAGGAAGTCGACGACCTGAACGGCCGCTTTGCCGACGCTATTGATAGTCTCTGGCAGCGGCTTAATAGCGACTTCGGCTTTGTTAGCCAGTTGAGCGATAAAATCCGCGAAAATGACCGCGCCCAGAAGCAAATTGTTAGGTTGTTGGATGGCTTGGTGCTGATTGACTTCGACGAGCTGATTGCGTTGGTAGGCAGCGATGGCAGCCTGCGCAAGCTACTGATCAGCCAGCTACAGCAGCGCTTAAGCCACCATTACACCAGCCTGCGGGAAGTGCAGCGGCGGTTGATTGAGCTAATGGCCCGCTTTCGCAAGCAGCAGGCACGCAGCCGCCTGATCAGCGGCATGGTCGCGTTTATGCGTGAGCACCCAGGCTTTGTGCCCGGCAATTACGCCAAACGCAGCGACGTTCCCGCCTTGTTCAACCACGCCGCGCCGCTTAATGCCGCTGCTGCACCAGCGCTAGATCGCGCGCTGGAAAACCGCGTGCTGGCGGAGCTGCTGCATAAATTGCCCACCCCACGCCATGCAGCGCAAACCGTTGAGTCGGCGGTGGCTGCGCTCACGCCGGAAGATAACCTTGCCGCTGCGCGCCAGCAGGCGCTTAAGCAGGATGTCGAACGCTTTTACCTCGCGGTATTAGATCAGCCTCCCGCCGAGCCGATCAGCGCGCTCGCTTATCTGTATGACAGCCACCTTGAATGGCCTGATGAAATTTGGCTGTTTCAGGTTATCTCCGAATACCAAGGCTTGCCGCGTAGCGAGCAGCAGGCGTTTCGCCTACACCAAGAGGAATCACCGGCTAGCTCATTTAACGATCTGCGCTTAATTCATGACGTTGCACTGGCGGTGGCAGTATGACGTTATCAGGCCGCGCCCGGACCGGGCTTAACGGGGTCGTTCGTGAGCTTAACCGTCAGCCGGTGGTAGAAAAATCCCGTGGCAAGTGGGTGGACGACGTAGTGGCGTGGTGCCACCAGCAGGATATTGATCTAACCATGCGGATTTCCAACCAAGCGCTGCGCTTTGACGCCACGCTCATAGCGCAAATCAACAGCATGTTAGAAGCTGACCGTTTGGCACCGCTGGGGCGCTCATTAAGTGGCTTAAGCAGTGCCGCCCAAGCAGCAGAAGGCGTTGAGGAAGATAAAAGCAGCCGCGAAGGCCCACGCGCCAAGCGGGTGTTAATCAGCTTGCCCCCACAGCCCTCGGCATGGCTTGCGCCAGAGCCGCGCAGCATTCGCGATGTGGATGTCAGCGGTTTGAAGCTGGCGGTGTTTGGGGCGCTTGTTCAAGTGGAAAACCTGGACAGCTTCTATGTGTTTTCACCCGAGATAGCAGCGCTTAGCGGCTACGCCCACCCGCTGGTAGTTTACCGTGGCGACAGCCACTACGGCGGCGGTTTCGCCCAACTGACAAACGCCTGGCGCAAAACCAATCGGCCACACCTCTACGCCGGCGACTTCGACGCCAAAGGCGTGACCCTAGCCCTAGACAGCGGCGCCACGCACCTGCTGCTACCCAGCATCGAATGGCTCACCCAGCACGTCACGCCGCTGCACATGCCCGCCGAACAGCTCCCGTTCCAACGCCGCCTACGCCAACTGTACGTTACGTTACCCAACCACCACCCACTGCGCCCGTACTTAGCCCTGCTGGAAAAACAGCGCGGGCTAAAGCAACAGTGGTTTGGTGGGGAGTTGGTGTCTATCGCTCTTAGTTAAAAACTGCCTTAGGGCTGCCACTCAACTCCGCTATTTCAAGTTTTCCCTTAATTAACCGCTAACAGGCTCAACCACACACGACGTTTGGACAGTTTTCCAAAATTGGCTTTGCCCTAAAGGAAAGCAGCGGGGTAGATTCAGTTGAGGTGACTGCATCAACCGTTTGCGACGCTAAGCGGTCATCTGCCAGCGCATATTCACAGATGCTGTTAGGCAGCAAGGCGCGTTTTTCTAACGAGAATTCCGAGAAAGAAGTAGCATTTACTCTTTTTTTTATCAGTAAGTTAGGTGAATTTTGGCAAGGTGGGGTTGCCAGAAAAACGCGCATGCGCACTAATCAACTGTTAGGCAAGGTTAGGTCTTGCCGTTAGTTTCCGCGATATTCCAATTAATAGGAGATTCTTTTGAATAAGGTTGTATATGTGAGTTCATACTTCAAGCCTGTTGGTAAAGCCGTAAAGGTCAAAGTACCAACTGGCGAGAAGAAAAAAGGGCTATTAGGCGGTGAAAAGGATGTCACACGAACAGAAGAAAAGTGGGAGCAAACTGGCTGGTCTAATTGCGAGATTGATGGTGAGAGGTTGGCTGACGATATTGCAAAGGCAGTTAAGTTGCTAAATTCAGAAGGTTATGAAGTTGTGAGCATATCTGAGGCTTTGTCTGGTGCATATAATTACCTCTACGCGACTACAGGCGGCCAGACAAATGCGGGTTACGGCTATGGCTACGGCTATAGTTATACGGAAGGGGTGACAATTGTTGCCAAAAAGATGGCCTAACAAGGTCGGTCACGGCGGCGCCTACTACATCTTGCACCACCTCCATTCCGTAGCCGCGCATGCTGGCGGCGTTAGAACGTCCAGCCGTCGTCGCGGTTCGAGTACGTTTTCGATCAGTTTTAAATGAGGTGTGAACATGAAAGCAGAAACGGAATCACGGATTTATTCGGTGGATGAATATGTCCGTCCGTCTGACGGCGAACCGATTCGTTCGGTTGTTCTGGAAACCAACGACTCTGTCGCTGTTGTTTGGTACGCCCACCCTGGGCAGGAAATAGCTGCCCATGTCCATCCTCACGGTCAAGATACTTGGACGGTTATCTCAGGTGAAGCCGAGTATTATCAAGGTGACGGCGTAGCCACGCATCTTAAAGCTGGAGATATTGCCATAGCAAAACTTGGGCAAGTACATGGTGCAATGAACTCTGGCCCAGAACCTTTTATATTTGTCTCAATGGTTGCGCCGGGCAATGCCGGTTTTGCGTTGGCTGAAAAAATAGGCAGCCACATATGAGTGCCAAGTTACTACGTTTTAATAATCGCCAGCAGGTTACACCGGAGCAAAGGCTGGGTGATCAACCAGGCATTGTCGGAATACATAGAAAAGCAGCAGCCTGAGCAAGAGCGCCGGAAACAAACGTTAGAGGCAATGGAGTCTGCTGCCCAAGGCAAGGTTGTTGATGCCAGCGAAGTTCACCGCTGGCTTAATAGCTGATGAGCCGAAAACGAGCAGGATGCACCGAGGTCAGGTAAGTGAAACTGGTTTTCACGGACGAAGCCATTGATGATTTGAAACGCCTCTGAGAGTTCATTGCGAAGCACAACTCGTCGGCGGCGGCCAGGATTGCCTCTGAGCTTGTTGGCAACATCGAATTACTTCCAGGCTTCCCCAGTGTGGGCGCATCGGTTGAAATGGCACCGGTGCCTGACTTTGTTCGAGATATGGTTTTCGGAAAATGCGTCGTTCGATATTCAGTCCATGCCAGTGCCATCATTGTTCCTCCGGGTGTGGCATGGTCTTGGAGGTGAACGGTAGTAGTTTAACTGCGGCACTCGGATGCCCTAGTATCTGCTTTGCTGCGTAAAAAACACCGGTGTGCTCTGCGTTAGCTGCCATGATTAACGTGTTCGCTATATTGTACATGTTAAGGTCTAAGGCTATACTTGTTCTGTAAGAAGTAAATGTGGAGGCTCTATGAAAATTGTGTCTTTTACAGAAGCAAGAAATAGTTTGAAAGCGGTATTAGATTCCGTTGTTAATGACGCAGATACAGCGGTGATTACTCGCCGTGATTCGGAAGATGCTGTTGTTATGTCGCTAGACTACTACAACAGTCTGATGGAAACGGTGCACTTACTGCGCTCACCGGCGAATGCTGAGCACTTGAATCGCTCAATTGAACAATTCAAAGCAGGTAAGGTAACCCACAGAGACTTGATTGATGAGTAGTCGTTTACTGTCATGGACTGACGAATCCTGGAGCGATTACCTGTATTGGCAAACCCAGGACAAAAAAACGCTGAAACGAATAAACAAGCTTATAAACGACGTTAGACGCTCACCCTTTGATGGTATTGGTAAACCAGAGCCGTTAAAGGAAAACTTGGCTGGTTTTTGGTCGCGACGTATAGATGATACGAATCGATTAGTCTACGCAGTTGATGATAATGCCATTACGATCATTTCATGTCGTTATCACTATTAGATTCAGCGCTTCCACAGGGCAGCTAACAAGTCATTGCGCCGAGAAAATAACTCGCTGGCGCTCGTCATTTTTCGGTGATTAAAACGTTAGCGCTCCACCAAATCCCGAAAGGGTACGTTGTTGGCTCGGGCTCGGGTAACGCAAACAATATAAACCTTGTTGTTGCGTGGTGCGCAGCACGCTATGATGTGCTTATAATTAAATCATTCCGCCACAAGGGACTCAAGCGGTTCTACGCTAGTGGCAGCACCGCTGGTATACAGGCGGATCATGCCAAGAAATTGCGTATGCAGCTTGCCGCTCTTGACACGGCCGTGTCAGTAGAAGGTATGGATATCCCCGGTTTTAGGCTCCACCCATTGAAGGGGAGAGACAAAGCGCGGTGGTCAATTTGGATCAACGGAAATTGGCGCATGACGTTCGAATTTCGAGATGGCAATGCGTATATTCTTGATTATGAGGATTATCACTAATGACGATGCATAATCCGCCGCATCCTGGCGAATTTATTCGGGAAGTGTACCTAGAACCTTTTGGTATCAGCTCCCGTCAGCTTGCTTCCAGCTTGGGTGTTTCACCTTCCACCTTGTCACGGTTGCTTAAGGGGGATAGTGGCATTAGCCCTGAAATGTCTTTGCGCTTGTCGAAGGTTCTCGGACGTGCCCCGGAGAGCTGGCTGGCCATGCAGGATATGTATGACCTATGGATGGCTCGCAGCACAATTAATTTGGACGACCTGCAGCCATTGGATTTTGAGGCCGCTTAACGATGGCTACGGCTGTCGTTGGCATCCTGCCGTAAAGAAACTGAACAACCCAACTTATTGGAAATCTGTATGCCGCCAGCCTAGGTTCAGATTTCTAAAGAGAAAGCACGGACGCGATATGAACCTACTCTTTCTAGGTACCTCCGCCGGTGTGCCCACGAAAACAAGAAACGTCTCCGGTATCGCTTTGCGAGAGAGCAAGGGGAGGAGCTGGTACCTGATCGATTGTGGTGAAGGCACCCAGCATCAGGTGTTGCATACCAGGCTGTCGTTCCATTCGTTGAAAGCTATTTTGATTACCCACGTGCACGGCGACCATTGCTATGGGCTGCCGGGCATACTGGCGAGTGCGGCCATGGGTGGCCGAAAAGCGCCGCTGACTATTGTGGCGCCCGCAGGTATCAAAACTTGGTTGGAGGCCACCTGTGAGGTGACGCAGCTCAGCTTACCTTTCGCCTTAGAGTTTATCGCCTCGGACGACCTGCCAAGCGTTGAGTTTGAGAACATCGCGGTTGAGACATTCAGCCTTTCACATAGGGTGGCGTCTTACGCCTATGCGTTCACGGAGCGCAAGGTTGATGCTGCCCTAGACATGGATAAGTTAGCGCAGAAGGGCATTCCGAGAGGGCCGTTGTGGGGGCAGTTGAAGCAAGGGTTTGATATTGAGTTCGCGGGCGAACAGTTAAAAAGCCATGACTACTTAATCTTTAAAAACACGCCCAGGAAAATAGTGATTGCTGGGGATAACGACCAGCCTGACTTGTTGATCGAGGCGTGCGCGGGGGCGCAAGCCCTGGTGCATGAAGCCACTTACAGCGAAGAGATGGCCCATAAAGCCGGTGATGTGGGGCATAGCTACGGCAAGCTTGTTGCTGATTTTGCCGAAAAAGCACAGCTGCCGAATTTGGTGCTGACGCACTTTAGCCCTCGTTATCAACGTAACCCCCATGCGTCGCCATCCATTGAGAACATCCGCGAAGAAGCCCAACGTGTTTATTCAGGCTCGGTGTTCTTGGCGCGAGATTTTGGCGAATACACCCTGGAAAAATCGGGCCACTTTTCTGAGGTGGTGGGCGAGTAGTGTTTTCTGTGCATGGTCGTCGCTGACCTGTTGCTGGGCTGGTTACGTTTATGTGTTTCGTGTTACAAGCCAGTGCTCGGTGCTGTTTGAGCCCCGATGATCGAACCCAGCAAGGAGAACCATCATGCAAAAGTTGAGAATCGACCTAGTGTCAGATGTAGCATGCCCGTGGTGCGCGATTGGCTACCGGCGCTTAGAACAAGCGCTAGAAACCCTTGATGGTGAGATCGACGTTGAACTCTTTTGGCAGCCTTTTGAACTCAACCGGGATATGCCGCCTGAGGGCGAGCCAATTCTAGAGCACTTGTGCCGCAAGTACGGAAAAGACGCAGCCAGCATGGAGCAGTCCCAGCGCGAGATTATGGCCGCCGCCGAAGCGCTTGGGCTGAATTTCAGCGGTGCCCTGGAACGCCGGGCGAACAATACGTTCGATGCCCACCGCGTGCTGGCGTGGGCTGGAACACAGAACCGAGAGACGGCGCTGCAGTTGGCATTGTTCGAGGCCTACTTTGGTGAGGCGAAAAACCCCGCCGACCCAGAGGTTCTGCGCGAGAAGGCCATCGAGGTTGGGCTTGACGGCGACGCCGCCGAGGCCATCGCCCGGTCGGATCAGTATGCGGACGACGTTCGAGCGGCAGAGCAGAAATTCGTGGAGGCTGGTGTCAATGCCGTGCCAGCCTTCATTCTCGACGGTCGCTACCTGATCTCTGGCGCCCAGCCTGCTGACGTACTTGTGGATGCGCTTCGTCAGGTGGCTGAGGAAAACGCTAGCCGCTAACATTCTAGAAGCTCCGCCTGAAATGAGGGCGGTATTGGCGGTACAACTGGCATTGGGTAGCACTGAACTTTATAGGTTTGAGGCAAACGAATGCGAACAATAATCGTGGTGTTGGCAAGTCTTACCTCTGCGGTAATGGCGATGGCAGAAGATAAGCCACTCAACTGTGATAATGCGATGACCACACTCGATATTAATCAGTGTGCCGCGATGCAGTTGGCGTCAGCGCAAGCGGAGCTGAGCCAGTATGTGAAGGCAAGTGTAACGCATCATGCTGATGACCCTGAGCTGGTGACCGCTATCGAAGCATCGCAGCAAGCTTGGCAGGCCTACGTCAACGCCCATTGTGATGCTGTGTATACGCAGTGGCGTGATGGATCTATTCGGGGAGTGATGGCGTTGACCTGCGAAACCGAGCTGACTCAGCAGCGAACCCATACCGTTTGGGAAACTTTTTTAACCTATATGGACAGTACGCCGCCGGTATTGCCAGAGCCAAACCTGTAACTTAACGCATCTTTAAGGGCGCTATGCCCTAAAACAGACAAGAAGAGACCTGCGAATGTTCAACAGACGCAGGCCCCGGTGTAAATCTCTAAAGAAAACAGGTGTTATCGACGTTCTAGCGTAAGCCAAGAAAGGAAAGAATCGCTACAACGATAACGATTGCACCGACGATATAGATGATATTGTTCATTAGTAAAACTCCTTTTCATAAATCTGAAATTGCGGGCGAACCACCAGACGCGTGGCGCGCGAGATAACGTTATGTGGGGCTAATCCTTTTCCTCATTTTGACGATAGGTTATTGGCTTTCTATAGTCTGTTCGCTAGGGCACAGTGTTGCGAAAATAAAGGCCAATGAGATAGGCATAACCAATCGCTGTTGCCGGGCAATATTTGTAACGCCGAGCGCTTCTGTCCCAACCCCAGCAATCTGTTACCACCGGTGCGGTTGAGCACAGTGAATAAGCTTCTACGGCGGCGATCGGATATATTGCTAATGGCAATGTATAGGAGGCCGATAGGGTAGATTTTGCATCGCTGTTGGTCGTTGCTTGAGTACCATACGCCTTCCTTAAGTGAGGGATTATTATGATTATTGTTGGCAACGATTATGCTGCCACCCTCTTTGCGTAGTCGGCTTTAGCGCATTTTAAACGGGTTTAGCCCGTTAGCCTGCTGCATCATCATGCGTTTGGCGAGCGGTACGCGTTCAGCAAGGTGCAGGCTGAGATCGCCCAGTTGGCGTAGTGGCTTGGAACCGGTAAACAGGTGGTGGAAGCTGTCGGTAGCGGCGATCATCGCTTGGTTGGCCAAGCGGCGTTGGCACTCAAACTTGTGCAGGCTGATGTAGTCACCGGGGTCGCGGCCATTAATGATCAGCTCCGCGAGGGTATCGGCGTCGTGCAGGCCGATGTTTAACCCCTGGCCTGCTAACGGATGCACCACGTGAGCGGCGTCGCCAATCAATGCCAAGCGCTTGCCGATATAGCGTTTGGCGTGCTGGCGTTTAATGGGAAAGCTCGCCCGGGCCACCACGCGAGTTAGCTTGCCCAGCCGCTCGGGAAAGGCGGTTTCAATGGCCATTTTTAGGGCGTCGTTGGATAGCTGCTCACGTGCTTTGGTGGCTTCGTCGCTGTCGTACCACACCAGCGATGCGCGCTGGCCTGATAGTGGCAGCATGGCAATCGGGCCGGTGGGGGTGAAATACTGCCAACTGATATCCTGTTGGGGCAGCTCAGTTTCCACGTTAATAATCATCGCCCGCTGATGATAGTCGTGGCTACTGACGCCAATGCCAGCGAGTTCTCTTAGTGTCGAATGTGCGCCATCCGCACCAACAATCAAGCGGGCGCTTAAGGTTTTGCCGTTATCTAGCTCCAGCATGCGGCCGGTGCTGGCTGCCATGGTGCTAAGCGGTGCGCACTGGGTGTAGCAAGTAACGCTGGGGAGGTTTTCTAAACGCTGCCACAACGCATATTGCAGGGTGCGGTTTTCGATGAAGATGCCGAAGTCGTCCATGCCGCTGTCGTGGGCAGAAAACAGCGAGTGGCCGGAGCCATCCTGGTTGGCGACATCAATATGGCGAAACGGACAGCAGCGATCTTCCGGTAGCACGGTGCCGCTGGCTTCTACAAACGCCAACGAGCGAGCATTAAGCGAGGAGATGCGTAGGTCATAATCGCCGCTAGGTGGGGTGGGGGCGCTGCCGCGCTCTACCAATCCCACCGATATATCCGCATCACCTAAACGGGCCGCTAGCGCAGCGCCCACCATGCCGCCGCCAACAATGACAATATCGTGATCCCACTGCATGAGACACTCCTTACGTTGAATAACGAGGGCATCATATTGCATGACCCTTTATTGTCATACAGTATCGTTTACTTGTCGCAGTGTTGCATAGGGTGATCCATTGACGCAGGCCGTGGAAATGACAAATAGCATCGCCCAGGCGGGTGAAGCGCTGGCGGGGTTTATTGAACGCCATCCTAAGCTGTGGGTGCTTACCGGCGCGGGGGTTAGCACCGACAGCGGCATTCCTGATTACCGCGATGCAGATGGGCAGTGGAAACGACCACCGCCGGTACAGCATGGTGATTTTATGGCATCACTTGCCGTGCGCCAGCGCTATTGGGCGCGAGCGCTGATTGGCTTTAAGGCCCTGCGTGAAGCCCAAGTGAGCGGCGCGCACCGTGCCCTAGCAGCGCTGGAAGCCATGGGCTATGTGGAGCTGCTGGTAACCCAGAATGTGGATCGTCTGCATCAGCGGGCAGGCTCCCGCAAGGTAATTGATCTGCACGGACGCGCAGACATGGTGGGGTGCATGTCATGCGGCTATCAACTCATGCGCCACGCTATGCACAGTGAAATGGCCAGCATGAACCCCCACTTTGCAGCGCTAGATGCCGGCCATGCGCCCGACGGTGACGCGGATCTAGAAACCGACTTTTCGATGTTTAAGATCTTGGACTGCCCACGCTGCAAAGGCATTTTAAAGCCTCAGGTGGTGTATTACGGCGATGTGGTGCCGTCAGCGCGACGTTTGGCCGCCCAAGTGGGATTGGAAAATGCGGATGCTGTTCTGGCTGTAGGCACTTCGCTGATGGTGTATTCAGGCTACCGCTTTTGCCGCGATGCCCACGCCATGGGCTTGCCGGTTGCCTCGCTGTCGCTCGGTGTCACCCGCGCCGATGCGCTATTAACCCACCAGTGGCGTGCACCGTTAACTCCTGTGCTAGAGCAAGCTGTCAGCTGTTTACAGCGGCGTTTACTTGACTAAAGTGCTAGGGTATTAGGCAGCTATATTGCCACCAACCGAGGAGTCGCCCGTGCTGACCTTTGAACACCTGTTTGCCACGTTGCCAGAACCTCTATGGGTTGCCTGTCAACCCACGCCCGTGGCGCAGCCCAGCCTGATCGTGTTTAACGACGCGCTTGCAGTGCAGTTAGGCATGCAAACGCGGCCTGATGATGCCACGCTTGCCCAATGGTTTAGTGGCAACCAACTGCCACCAGACGCAGAGCCACGGGCGCTTGGTTACGCTGGGCATCAGTTTGGTCACTTTGTTCCGCAGTTAGGCGATGGCCGTGCGTTGCTGTTGGGAGAAGTTATCGACCAGCAGGGTGTGCGACGTGACGTGCAACTTAAAGGCAGCGGCCGTACGCCGTTTTCACGTGGTGGCGATGGTCGTTCGCCGCTCGGCCCGGTGTTGCGAGAGTATTTGGTGAGTGAATTTATGGCAGCGGTGGGCGTGCCTACGACCCGTGCGTTAGCAGCGGTTTCGACCGGCGAGCGGGTTAATCGGCAGTTACCTGAGCCGGGGGCAATACTTGCCCGTGTTGCGAGCAGTCATATTCGTGTGGGCACGTTTCAGTTTGCGGCGGTTCGCCGAGATGAATCTGCGTTGAAAGCGTTAGCTGATCATGTGATTGAGCGCCACTATCCCGAGGCGGCCAAGGCCGAAGACCCTTATCTTGCGCTATTAGAAGCCGTTACGGCCCGCCAAGCGGCGCTGGTAGCGCGGTGGATGAGCCTTGGGTTTATTCATGGCGTGATGAATACCGACAACTGCAGTATTGCCGGGGAAACGATTGATTATGGCCCTTGTGCCTTTATGGAGCAGTTTGACCCGCAAAAAGCCTACAGTTCGGTCGATGAAGGTAAGCGCTATGCGTTTGAAAACCAGCCCACTATTGCCCAATGGAACCTAGCCCGCTTTGCCGAAACATTGCTGCCGCTGATGCGCGAAGAAGGTGATACCGTGGTAGCGCAGGCCACCGAGATCATTCGCCGCTTTGAGCCACTGTTTGATGCCGAGCAGCGCCGCCTACAGGCGGATAAGCTCGGCCTTGTAGCAGACAGCGACCAAGCCGCAGCGCTAATGACGGCGCTGGAAAGCCAGATGCACCAAGGCCGCATGGATATGACGGCCACCTTTGATGCGCTGACACATTATGCGCACACCTTAAATGAGCCGCATAAAGAAGCACTGCTAAGGCTGACGACCCAGCCCAATGAACTGGCGGCATGGCTAGAGAAATGGCAAGCAGTACAGGTGGCCAACCAAGACGGTGAGCGCTTAGCTGCCATGCGGCGTGCTAATCCAGTGATCATTCCCCGCAATCACCGTATTCAGGACGTTATCGATGCGGCTTACAAGGGCGATTTTGGCCCCTTCCATACGCTGCTTGGGGTGGTCACCCGGCCTTTCGATGAATCCGTAGAAGCCCGCCGCCTTGCCGCCCCTGCAACGGAAAACGAACAAGTGCTGAGAACATTTTGCGGTACGTAGTCTCGGTTTCTCCTGTGTTAAACTGTGATTATTTACAGGTAAGGGCGGAGGCAAGGGCAATCTGTGCGCAAAATTATTCATTGCGACTGTGACTGCTTCTACGCAGCGGTTGAAATGCGCGACAACCCAGCGCTTAACGATCTGCCTATTGCGATAGGTGGCAGCGTTGAGCAGCGCGGGGTTGTTGCTACCTGTAACTACCCCGCCCGCGAATTTGGTATTCACTCGGCCATGCCCATGGCGCAAGCACTTAAACGCTGCCCGCATTTAACCGTGATCCGTGGCGATATGGCCAAATACAAAGCGGTGGCGCGCCAAGTGTTCGCGATCTATCGCGATGTAACCGAGTTGATTGAACCGCTCTCGCTAGATGAAGCCTTTTTAGACGTTACCGATGTCACTCTGTGCAATGGCAGCGCCACTCGCATGGCCGAAGCAATTCGCCAGCGGGTTAAGCTTGAAGTAGGCATTACCGTTTCGGCAGGTGTTGCACCGAATAAGTTTCTCGCCAAAATTGCCAGCGACTGGCGCAAGCCCGATGGTCTGTTTGTGATCACACCGAACGCTATCGATAGCTTTGTGCAGCAATTGCCGGTCAAGAAAATTCACGGCGTAGGGCCGCGCACGGCTGAAAAACTCGCGGGGCTGGGGATCCAAACCGGCGCGGATTTGCGCGCTCGTCCGCTCACCGAGCTTGTAGAACAGTTTGGCCGTTTCGGGCATCGTCTGTTCGAACTCAGCCACGGGCGCGACGAGCGACCAGTGAAAACCCACCGTGAGCGGAAATCGATTAGCACCGAGCAAACCTATTCGCAAGATTTGCCGACGTTGGAAGCCTGCCGGCTTCAGCTCCCTGAACTGATCAACGATTTAGAGCGGCGCTATGCACGGCTTGACCCACCGCCCGCCGTGCGTGGCGTCATGATCAAGGTCAAATTCAACGACTTTACCCAAACCACCGTGGAACACGCCGACCCCGCGCTGGATCTTGCACAGTTCGAAACTTTGCTCAACGTCGGCTGGGCAAGAGGCGAAAGGCCCGTGCGGTTATTAGGCGTTGGCTACCGTCTGGCAGAAGAAACCACTGTTCAGCAACTGACGCTTTTCTAATTAACCTGTTAATACTTATGTCGATTGACGCTCATTCATAGGCGCGTTAAAACAGACGTATGATAGCCTGTTGGTTTTTTAAATTGTGCGGTGGTGAGTTCCCACGCTGCTTCCCTGTTTTATTCTTGTCTTATTACCCTGCGAGACCGCCATGTCTGCCCATGTCACCCAGCGCCCTCGTTTAGTGTTTGCCCATGCGAATGGCTTTCCTGGCTTAAGTTACCGCACGCTGCTGGAACCATTGGCAGCGTCGTTTGACCTTCACCCGCTGGATCGACTGGGTCATCACCCGGATTACCCGGTGAACCATAATTGGGGCAATTTAGTTGATGAATTGCTGAGTTACCTGCCGGATACGGATGCGCCCTTGCTAGGCGTTGGCCACTCGTTGGGCGGCACCTTGATGGCCATGGCAGCCGATAAACAGCCTGAGCGCTTCTGCGGCGTAATTATGCTTGATCCGCCGTTAATGCTGGGGCCAGATGCCTGGGCGATGAAAGCCGCCAAGCGGTTTGGCTTTATTGATCGCATCACGCCTGCCGGTAAAACCCAAGGGCGGCGCAGTGTGTGGCCTAGTCGAGAAGCAATGGCGAACTCACTGCGCCGTCGTGGGTTATTTCGCCGCTTTACCCCAGCGGCGTTAAACGACTACATTGAAGCAGGCACGCGCTTGTTGGATGACGGTAGCGCTGAGTTAACTTTTGATCCGCGTGTGGAAGTTGAGATTTTTCGCCATTTGCCGGATCACCTGTCAGGATTGCCACGCCGGGTCGGTGTGCCGATTCAACTGGTGGCAGGGCAGGAGTCGCACTTGCTGACTTCCGCGCGGATTAAGCGGCTTCAACGCCATGGGTTAGCCATTAGCGAGGTTCCTGGTACCCATATGTTCCCTATGGAGCATCCAGATGAAACGCGAGCGGCTATATTGGCAGCGTGGCAGCGTTTTGAGCAGGGTGCCAGCAAGCGCGCATAACGCGCATTAAGGAGGCAGCATGTATCTTTCCGTACAGCTAAGTTATTACCCGCTGGCCGATGATTTTAAGCCAGTGGTGAAAGAAGTGGTAAAACGTTTGGAAGCTACAGGGTTAGAAGTGCACCCTAATCGAATGAGTACCCAGGTGTTTGGGGAGTTCGATGCAGTGATGGCAGCCTTGAGTGATGTGATGAAATGGTCATTCGAGACCCACGGAAAAGCGGTCTTTACGGCGAACTTCCTTGAAGGCGACCGGCGTCCGCGTTAACAAAAACGCCGCCCGATTGGGCGGCGTTGATTTTGGCGCTATCAGTTAGTGCTTCAACCAATCATTTAAACCAGTCATTCAAACCAGCGATTCCAGGCACGATTCAATAATATCCAGCCCTTCGTTGAGTACGCTGTCTTCAATCGTGACGGGCATCAAGAAGCGAATCGTGTTGCCGTACATGCCGCAGGAGAGCAGGATCAGCCCTTCTTCACGGGCTTTCTTACATAGCGCCGCAGCAAGCTCTGGATTCGGCGTGCGATCCGTTTTATTAGAGACCAGCTCAAATGCTGCCATAGCGCCCATATTGCGGACATGGTCAATGCAGTCGAACTTGTTTTGCCACTCGCCAAAACGGGCCGCTAGCTTTTCACCTAGCGCCTGGCTTTTCTCGAGAATGTTTTCTTCTTCGAACACTTCCATCACGGCCAGTGCAGCGGCACAGGCGGTGGGGCTACCGGTATAGGTGCCGCCCAAAGAGTTAGGGCCAGAGGCATCCATCACCTTGTCGGTGCCGACAATCGCAGAGATGGGCATGCCGTCGGCCATACTCTTAGCCATCGTCATGATGTCTGGCTCA
Source organism: Vreelandella andesensis (assembly GCF_003989795.1). Taxonomy (GTDB): domain Bacteria; phylum Pseudomonadota; class Gammaproteobacteria; order Pseudomonadales; family Halomonadaceae; genus Vreelandella; species Vreelandella andesensis. The sequence goes on along the minus strand of NZ_RZHG01000021.1, from coordinate 39,727 downwards.
ACGCCGCTGTGCTCAATGGCGAACATTTTGCCAGTACGGCCAAAACCGGACTGCACTTCGTCGATGATCATCAGCATGCCGTGTTCATCGCAAATTTCACGGATCTTTTCTAGGAAGCTCTTAGACGCAGGATAGAAACCCCCTTCGCCGAGCACCGGCTCTAAGACAATAGCGGCGGTGTCTTTTGGGTTGGCGTCGGTTTTCAGGGTCATTTTCAGACCACGAATGGCTTCGTCTTCGCTAACGCCGTGGTAGGGCACTGGGTAAGGGGCGCGGAATACGGTACCTGGCATTGGACCGAAGTCGGTTTGATACGGGGCAACTTTGCCGTTCATGGCCATGGTGTAGAACGTTCGGCCATGATAGCCGCCGTCAAAACAAACCACGTTAGAACGACCGGTGGCAGCACGTGCAATTTTAACTGCGTTTTCAAGCGCTTCTGCACCAGAATTGGCCAGCATTACTTTTGCATGGCCGCGTACCGGTACTAAGTGGCTAAGCTTTTCAGCAACTTTTACATAGCCTTCATAAGGCATCACTGTCTGGCACGTGTGCATAACCTTATCAAGCTGGGCTTTTACAGCCGCAACCACTTTCGGGTGGCGATGCCCTACGTTCAAAACGCCAATGCCGCCCGCGAAGTCGATAAAGCGGTTTCCGTCGGCGTCCCAGATCTCAGAATTTTCAGCACGATCCGCGAAAGCGGTGGCGGGGCTTGCGGCGCCCGCTGCGACGTATTTTTGCTTTAGTTCATTTAATTCAGCGTTGCTCATGGCTCAACTCCTTTGGATGTTGGGTATTTCTTGTACAAGATGTTCAGTGTTGCTGCTCATATGACATAGTCAGTCTTCATTGTTTCAGGATAGTCATTGAGACAATAAAAATGTGTAATAAGAAAAGATAATAGGTAAGTGATAACCAAGTTGGATCAGTAGCTCGTTGCTTCTAAGCCTACACACACCTCTTCTCTTAAGTCTAATAATAGAGGAGTGAGGTCTGGGCTTAAGCAATTGATAGCAGGCTTGGCAAAGAAAAACCCCTGCTGACGAGTAATGCCTGCATGGGCAAGCCATAACGCTTCTGCGCGGGTTTCAACACCTTCTGCGATCAATGCGGTGTTTAGCGCTTTCGCGAGCGAAATAATCGCATTAAGCAGGGCCTGACGTCGCGGTTCTTGATCGCAGTTCATTACCAGTTCGCGGTCAATCTTTAGTATGTCTGGGGTGAGGTCAGTAAGAAGGTCCAGGTTGGCATAGCCGTTGCCAAAGTCATCAAGCGCCGTTTTGAAGCCCATTTCACGGTAGGCTTCAATAATGTTGCGAAGATGCTGGCGGTCACGGACGCGTTCGGTTTCGGTAATTTCAAAAATTAGCCGATCCATTGGCCAACCAACACGCTGAGAAACCTCAAGTGTTGCTTGGATACAGGCTTCTGGTTCGTAAACAGCATTGGGCAAAAAATTGATCGATAAATCAGTTTGCATGTCCAGTTCGCTTGCCATTTCAATTGCCTTAACCCGGCAGGCTTGATCGAAACGATAAAGCAGATCGTCGGTCACCTTGGAAAGAACACTCCAGGCGGACTCACCATTAATACCCCGAACGAGCGCTTCATGGGTTACCACGCGCGCCAATGACACGTCCACAATGGGCTGGAAAGCCATCGTAAAATCAAAAGGGAGATCTCCCTCGCATCGTTTACAGCTTCCGTCTACCCTTGCGCAGTAACCCATGAAATCCCCCCTTTAGCAGTGTGCCTAGTCGCCCATCGGCCAATCGTTCGTGACAGCCGCGGATCAATTTAAAACTTTTTTACTATTTAATCATAGATTGGGGGAGTTTAGTTGCTTGTTAACTTTTCGTATAGGTCTTGTATAGAAATTATGGAGCGCCAAGTCGAACAAAAAAACGCCCAAGCGGGCGCTGAGATGCATCTTCTAGCAGCTACAAAAAAATGATTAATGACGAGCGTTAAATAATGCCTGCTTGTTGCAGAGCACGACGCTGTTCGCTGGTAATGCCAAGCTCGTCGAGCACCTGTTGAGTGTGTTCACCCAGCGAGGGAGGTGCTGTTTGGGCGCTGATAGACTCGCCGTTGATACGGATAGGATTAGCCACTAAGTCGACGTGACCTGCTTGGCGGTGGGGAAGCGTCTGCTTCAAACCGCGGGCTTTGACATGGGGGTCATCAAAGACGCGATCCAAGGTGTTTATTGGCCCGCTGGGCACACCCACGGCTTCAAAGGCTGCTAGCCATTCATCAGTTTTTTGTGTCAATAATACGGCTTCTAACAGAGGGGTCAGCACGTTACGGTGCTGCACGCGTGCACGGTTGGTTGTGAACCGCGGGTCTAGCGGCAGACTTGGCTGATCAACCACTTGGCAGAAACGCTTAAACTGCTCGTCATTGCCAACGGCAACAATCATGTGGCCATCTGCCGTGGCAAATGCTTGGTAGGGCACGATGTTGGGGTGTGCATTCCCGAGTCGCTGGGGTACTTGGCCGGAGGTTAAGTAGTTGAGCGCTTGGTTCGCTAGTACGCCCACCTGTACGTCCATCAGCGACATATCAATATGACATCCAATACCGCTGTCGCGTCGCTGGTAAAGCGCCGCCAGCACCGCATTGGCCGCATACAATCCAGTGAAAATATCGGTAAAGGCAACGCCGCTTTTGACGGGCCCACCGCCGGGCTCATTATCAGGCTTGCCGGTCAGGCTCATAATGCCGCCCATGGCCTGGATCATGAAATCGTAGCCTGCTCGGTGGGCGTAAGGGCTTTCCTGGCCAAATCCGGTGATTGAGCAGTAGATAAGCCGAGGGTTCAGTGCATTGAGGCTTTCGTAGTCCAAGCCAAATTTTTTCAAACCACCTACTTTGAAGTTTTCCAATAGAACGTCTGATGTGGCGACAAGCTGCTTAATTAATGCTTGGCCTTCAGGTTTTGCCATATCCACCGTGACCGAGCGCTTGCCTCGGTTGGCACACAGATAATAGGCCGACTCTGCACTGCCAGAGAGCCATGGAGGCCCCCAGTGGCGCGTGTCATCGCCACTGATGGGGCGCTCTATCTTGATCACATCAGCCCCCATGTCTGCGAGCATTTGCCCGCACCATGGGCCTGCCAGTACGCGTGAAATATCGAGTACTTTGATGCCTGCTAGTGGCTTGGCTGCTGTGCTCATTGGCTGATTCTCTTGTCGCTCGCCGTTTAGAAAAATGACTGAATGCCGGTTTGGGCGCGGCCTAGGATCAAGGCGTGTACATCGTGAGTACCTTCGTAGGTGTTTACCGATTCCAAGTTCACCATATGGCGAATAACACCGTATTCATCGGAAACGCCGTTGCCACCGTGCATATCCCGGGCAACGCGGGCGATATCCAGCGCTTTACCACAGTTATTGCGTTTGATCAGCGAGATCATTTCAGGGGCCCAGTTACCGCTGTCCATTAGACGACCCACCTGGAGGGCGGCTTGCAGGCCCAGCGTGATTTCGGTCTGCATATCGGCCAGCTTTTTCTGGATCAACTGATTAGCTGCTAGCGGGCGGCCAAACTGTTTACGGTCCAGGGTGTACTGGCGGGCGGCATGCCAACAGAACTCAGCAGTGCCTATGACGCCCCAGGCAATGCCGTAGCGTGCTTTATTCAGGCAACCAAAGGGACCTTTCAAGCCGCTAACGTTGGGCAGTAGGTTTTCTTCTGGAATAAACGCATTGTCTAATACGATTTCGCCAGTGATGGAGGCACGAAGGGATACTTTGCCTTCAATTTTGGGTGTGCTGAAACCTTCGGTGCCGCGTTCAACAATAAATCCTTTGATTTGATTATCGTGGGCGGCGGATTTTGCCCAAACCACCGCAATATCGGCAATCGGACTGTTAGTGATCCACATCTTGGCACCGGTTAAGCGGTAGCCGCCGTCAACCTTTTCTGCACGTGTGATCATTGAGCCAGGGTCAGATCCATGGTCTGGTTCAGTTAGGCCAAAGCAGCCGACCATTTCGCCACTGGCCAGTTTGGGCAAGTACTTGTGCTTCTGTTCTTCAGAGCCGAAGGCTTCGATGGGGTACATCACCAGCGATGACTGGACGCTCATCGCTGAACGGTAGCCTGAATCGACGCGCTCTACTTCGCGGGCAATGAGCCCGTAAGCCACGTGGTTCACGCCAGCACCGCCGTACTCTGGTGAAACGGTCGCGCCTAGCAGGCCAAGCTCGCCCATCTCAGTCATGATTTCACGATCGAAGCGTTCTTCACGAAAAGCACTCAGTACGCGTGGCTGCAAGTTTTCCTGGCAGTAGTCGTGGGCTGCATCGCGAATCTGGCGCTCTTCATCGGTGAGCTGGTGTTCAAGCAGCAGCGGGTCATCCCAGTTAAAACGGGTCATGGTGTGGACTCCTAGATTGTCATATCAATGATTCCAATGTATCGCCGTTTTTGTAAAATATCTACATTTTTTGAAAAAGAGTTTAATTGATGTCTCTTGCCTTAAGAACGCGCGTGATAACGGGGACCGGTGTCATCAAGTGGTCACGCATGAGGTTAGCCGCCTGTTCTGTGTCGCGGGCAAGAATGACGTCTACTAAGGCGGCATGTTCTTGACGCTTGATTTCCAGTGCCTGGGGGGACATTACGGTTTCCTGCAGCCATAGATGGCGATAGCGTTCTACTTGATCAAACAGTGTGTTGCGCATCTGTAGCAGGTGAGGCGAGTTGCAGCCGCTAGCAATAGCGGTATGAAATGCCTTATGGCGTAAATCCCAACCATCAAGCAACTCGTCTGGGGAGCTTACCTCGGTCACTTTAGCTAGCCGGTGGGCGGTGGCGAGTACGTTGGCTTCCCAGTCGTCGTCGCCACGTTCAATAGCCAGGCTCAAAATCAGGCCTTCAAGCTGGGCACGCGCGTCGTAGATATCGTTTAGCTCGGCCAACGACATGGGGGCAACGCGATAGCCGCGCTGGCTAATGGCAATGACTAAGCGGTCAGCTACTAGTTGGGATAGTGCTTCCCGCAGTGGGCCGGTGCTGGCACCGTAGTACTCCTTGAGGCGGCTCATCAAAAGCTTCTCTTCAGGCGCGTAACGGCCGCGAATAATGTCGTGCTTCAGTGCGCGATAGGCGCTGATAGCGAGGTTGGGACGCGGCGCATCGTGCTCCATGGTATCTCCTTAGACCAGCTTGGGGCGTGGCGATCAGCATTAAGTAACCGCTATTATCAATAAATTTTACAAATTTGGCACAGGTAACGACATTAGGTGGGCGTTCATTGTTAAATAGCGTTGCATTAGCATCTCACGCTAAAGCCGTGCTAACGTCATTACACCGCGTTTGCTTGTCGTTTACGGCAACCAGAAGCTGGGACTTTATACCCCCTTATCGTCAACCATACTTATAAGTCCAAGAAGGACGAAGGAACCGCTCATGCGAACTCTAAAATATACGGTAGCAGCCTCCATGCTGGCCGTTGCACTTCCCGCCAGCGCACAGCAGCTTTCTATTGCGACCGGTGGAACCGGTGGGGTTTACTACCCAATCGGCGGTGGCTTTGCTGAAATGATTAACAACCATATTGAAGGCGCTCAGGCGACTGCTGAGGTCACGGGTGCCTCCGTCGAAAACATGGGGCTGATTATGCGTGGCGATGCCGATCTGGCGTTAGCCCTCGCCGATACGGTCTATCAGGCTTATAACGGCAGCGGCGACTTTGAAAGCCGCCAGATTGAAAATATCCGTGCGTTGGCGTCTGTTTACCCTAACGCAGTGCAGTTAGTGACGCTGGCCGAGTCGGATATCCAGACCATCGCAGACCTTGCCGGTAAGCGCGTTTCCGTTGGTGCGCCAGGCAGTGGCACCGAGCTAAATGCACGCGCCATACTGGAAGCCAACAGCATTAGCTATGAAGATTTTACGCCTCAACGACTCAACTTTAACGAAACCGCAGATGCCATTCGCGATGGCGATATCGACGCCGGTTTCTGGAGCGTTGGGCCTCCTACCAGCTCTATTCTCAACCTTGCTGCAACCCGTGATATCCGCCTGATCGGTCTTTCCGACGAGGAAGTTGCCAACGCTCAGGAAGAGGAAGCGGTGTTTGCGCCGTACAAGCTGGCAGCGGGTATGTACGACGGGATGGACGAAGCTGTTCAGACCATCGGTATTCCCAACGTGTTGGTGGTGAATTCTGATATGGACGAAGAACTCGCCTATCAGCTGACACAACTGCTGTTTGAAAACACGGACGAGTTGATTGCTGTTCATCCTGCCGCTAACGACACCACCATTGAGTTCACCATGAACTCTACGCCAGTGCCGCTGCACCCGGGTGCGATTCGCTACTTTGAAGAAGTAGGGGCTGATATTCCTGATCGTCTGCGCCCTTAACTGTTGAAGGTCTTGTCATAAGGACCTTGCCATAAGGACCTTGCTATAAGGACATTGCCATGCAGTGGCAACAACGACTGATGACGCTACTGTTTGCATGTCTACCGCTCGCCGAAGTGGGGGCTTCCCCCACTTCGGCGATTGCGTCTATGCGTTTAGCCGTGGTGACTGAACAAGGCGACATTCTAGTGGATGAGCCGATGCCTTCAGGAGGCCGCTGGTGCATTCAGTGGCAACATTCTGTTGAGCACTTTACGGTGCTGGACTGCTATCGCAATGCGGCAGGCATTATGCAGCTAGAGCGTAGTCATCAACCTGACTTTGCTGCAGGGCTTGGCCATATCTTTGGTCGCGGCGAACAGGTCTCAGACGGTGAGGGCGGTTATTGGATCAATGCCATTGATGAGCCTGTCGCTAATAACCGTTATGTATTAAGAGTGGGCTCTTCTGCCGTCAATCACCAAGTGGTGTGGCCGGACGGTGAGCATTCAGCGGTGAGCTTAAGTGAGTACGCATCCGGGCAACGTGTGACCATTCAATTAATTGCACCTAGCGCCGCCCTGCGTGAATAAAAAAGGCATTAGTTAACGCTTCCGAGGACGTTCATGAGCGAATCCACTCCACCGCCGGTTATCATGCCCGGCGCGAATTCGATGCATCCCCGCATTGTACTGTGGTGTATCACCATGGTTGCGGTGGGGCTTTCACTGTTTCAACTCTACTCTGCCGGTATCCAGCCCCTCGGGCTTTTCTACCAGCGCAGTATTCATTTAGCGCTGATTATGTTGCTGGCGTTTTTGATGTTTCCTGCCTTTGGGCCAAAGCGCAAACGTGGCGTGTTGGGTTGGAGCATTGACCTAATTTTCTTTGCGGGAGCTTTGACCACCGGTGGCTATCTGGTGTTCTTTTTAGATGAAATTATCAGCCGGGCTGGTTTTTGGAGTGACACTGATATCTTAGTGGCCTGCATTGCGACGGTTACAGTGCTTGAGGCAAGCCGTCGGGCCGTTGGGTTTGGCATGACGGTGATTGGTCTGCTTGCCATTATCTATGCGTTTGCTGGGCCTCGGGGCGAGTTGCCATGGCTTGGTGAATGGATGCCCGGCATTTTAGAGCATCGAGGCTATACCTTGGACCGCGTCGCGGGGCAGCTCTATTTAGGGCAAGAGGGTATCTTTGGGTTGCCGTTGGGAGTTGCGGCGACCTATATCTTTATCTTCGTACTATTTGGTGCTTTTTTGGAAAGTACCGGTGCGGGTAAGTTTTTTATCGACATGGCCTATGCGGCTACTGGTCGCCAACGGGGCGGCCCCGCGAAAGCTGCCGTGCTGGCTTCAGCTGGAATGGGCTCTATTTCGGGTAGCGCGATTGCCAACGTGGTGACCACTGGGGCATTTACCATTCCGTTGATGAAGAAGCTTGGCTATCAGCCGAAGCAGGCGGGAGGAATAGAAGCAGCCGCCTCTACGGGTGGGCAGATTATGCCGCCGTTAATGGGGGCGGGGGCGTTTTTGATTGCTGAATATACCAATACGCCTTATTTGGAAATCGTTAAGATCAGTATCCTGCCGGCGATTATGTACTTTGCAACGGTGTATCTATTTGTTCATATCATTGCATTGAAGCAGGGGATGCAGGGGTTGGCGAAAAGTGAGCTGCCGCAAATGCGCCAAGTCATGAAAGATGGCTGGCACTTTTTGCTTCCACTAGCGGTGCTGGTGTGGCTGTTGGCGATGAGTATGTCGCCTATGCGCGTGGGTTACTACGCCGTGATCTCTATCCTTGCTGTGGCGGTGCTTCGCTATGCGGTGTGGTACTTCTTTATCGCTCCAAAACAAGGGCAGCAGGTAACCATAAGTCGCACCAAAGGCGTGGTGTGGGCGGGGCTGGTTAAGTTGGTTCAGGGCTTGGAACTTGGTGCACGAAATGCTGTGGCAGTGTCTATGGCTTGTGCCGTGGCCGGGATTATTGTCGGCGTTGTGGGCCTAACAGGGCTAGGGCTGAAGTTCTCTTCCATGATGCTGGCTTTCTCTGGCGGTAATCTCGTGTTGGCGTTGGTGATGGTGCTGCTGGCAAGCTTGATTTTGGGGATGGGGCTGCCGGTTACCGCTAGCTATATTGTCTTAATAGTGTTGGTGGGCCCGGCGCTGACCGCTGAGTTTGGGGTGCCGCTATTGATCGCTCACTTAGTGGTGTTCTGGTATTCTCAGGATTCCAACGTGACACCGCCTATTGCCTTGGCCGGTTTTGCGGGGGCGGCCATTGCAGGTAGTAAACCGATGGAAACCGGCTTCCAAGCGTGGAAGTTTGCCAAAGGGCTCTACTTGATTCCGCTGTTCATGGTGTTTAACCCAGAAATCATTATCGGTGGGCCAGTGCTTGTGGTGGTTTGGAATGCGGTGATTGCCATTTTGGCACTGTGTGCTTTTGCTGCCGCGCTTGAGGGTTACCTGTTTACTAAAATGTCCTGGTTACCGCGTTTGGCGATTAGCGGCGCTATTGTTGGGGTGTTCTATCCCAACCTGCTAACTGAAATTGCGGGGGTGGCCGTGATGGTCGTCGCGATTGGTGCCAACTGGTTCGCCAGTAAACAAGCGCCCCAGCCAACGAGTGGTTAATCGCGACACATTAATACACACCATAAAAAAGCCCGGTGACCGTAAGGCCGCCGGGCTTTCGCATTGCGTAGGTTACGTTTAGAAAATTGACTCTGCGGCACCAGACCCCTGCGAGCCACTAGCCTCTTCCAGTTCGCGGCTGATGCGGCGTTGTTGCTGGAAGCCGGGAAGATGGTCGCGGTGAAAGAGCTCAGAAATGCCCCCTGACTGACCCTCTGCCAGGCGGCGACCAGAAGCGGGGTCTATTCGTGCGGTAACGATGGTATCCGGACGTTCGGGTAGCGCTGAGGGGCTGCCTTCTAGTGCGTCACCCATAAAATCAATCCAGATAGGGAGAGCTGCGTTAGCGCCGTATTCAGCGATGCTGTCATTGCTGTCTTTGCCGACCCACACCGTCGTTACCAGGTTGCTGTTAAAGCCAGCGAACCATGCATCGCGCTGGCTATTGGTGGTGCCTGTTTTGCCGACAATATCGTCGCGGTTCAGGCTCAGAGCGCCACGGCCTGTGCCGGAAGTGATAACGTCACGAAGCATATCGCGCAGAATATAGACCGCCGCTGGATCAGCTACTCGGGGAGCAACTGGGTGCTCTTTACCGTCGATCTCAACCGTTTCCTGCCCTTCAGCACAGCTTGGGCATGCAACCCGAGGCGTTGCCTCGTGGATAAGCTCTTCATCATCGTTACGCGTGACGCGTTCGATAAACCATGGCGCGACCTGGAAGCCACCGTTAGCGATAATAGAATACGCATTGGTCATTTCCATAGGCGTTAAACTGGCACTGCCCAAAGCGAGTGAAAGCCCGCGTGGTAGGCGGCTGGGGGAGAAGCCAAACCCTTCTAAATAGCGAATGGTATGATCCAGCCCCATGGTTTGAAGTACACGAATGGTCACCAAGTTGCGCGAACGAGCAAGCGCTGGGCGCAAGCGCATTGGGCCTTGGAAGTCGCGGCTTGAATTGACTGGGCGCCATAATGAATTACTGCCGTCATCTAATACAACGGGAGCGTCATTGACCACGCTTGCTGCGTTCATATCGCCGTCCTCTAGGGCCGCAAGATAGATGAACGGTTTAAAGATAGAGCCTGACTGGCGTTGAGCCTGGACGGCGCGGTTGAATTTACTGGCATTAAAATCAAACCCACCCTGTAAGGCCAAAATAGCGCCAGTGTGTGGATCTTGTGCAACCAAAGAGCCTTCGGCGTCGGGACGCTGTGACAGGCGTAATGACCCGTCTTCGTTTTCAATCACGCGGACCAGATCGCCACGAACCGCAATTTGATTCGCACTGCTTGGTTCGGCGCCGCGACTGCGGGGGCTTAAATAAGGGCGTGCCCAACTCAGGCCACCCCAGGCAATTGTTTGCAGCTTGCCACCGCGGGTAAGTACTTGCATTTCACGGCCACCACTTTCAACCACAATTGCTGGCTGCAGTAGGCCATAGTTGGGCGTGCGCTCTAGTACCTGAAGCCAGTTGCTGACGTCGCCATCAATGCCTTCCACTTTCGTTTGGCTGCGCTCGGCGGCTTGGCGGGCGGTTTGACGAATTTCTGGTGACTCTGAAAGCTCTTCTTCAAGCCCTTGGGTGGTGGTTTGCTCTTGCGCTTCTACCAAGCTGGCCGCGATATCTTGCTGTTCTGAACCGCGCCAGCCATGACGTAGGTCGTAAGCCAGCAGACCATTTGCCAATGCTTGATGGGCGTAAGGCTGCATTTCGCTGTCAATTGTGGTGTAAATTCGGTAGCCACCGGTATAAGCCCTATCTCCAAATTGCTCGATGGCATATTGGCGAGCCATTTCTGACACATAGGCCGCGTCTACTTCGGTTTGGGTGTAGTGACGGCGAGCGGACACTGGCTCCTGCACAGCCGCAAGATAAGCATCATTATCAATATGCCCAAGCTCGCGCATGCGAAATAGAATCCAGTTGCGGCGAATAAGGGAGCGCTCTGAATTAGCCAGCGGATTAAAGGCTGAAGGCGCTTTAGGAAGCCCCGCGATCATCGCTGTTTGAGCCAGCGTTAATTCAGCCAACGGCTTGTCGTAGTAAGTTTCCGATGCGGCGGCGATGCCATAGGCACGATTGCCGAGAAATATCTTGTTGACGTAAAGTTCGAAAATTTCTTCTTTATCAAGAATCTGCTCCATTTGCAGGGCAAGCAGGATCTCACGAATTTTTCGAGTGAATGTCTGGTCAAGCGTTAGCATGTAGTTACGTGCAACCTGCATGGTAATGGTCGAACCGCCTGACCGAATGGCTCCACCACTCTGCGCCAGTTCAACCGTCGCCCTGGCGATACCACGAGGATCAACGCCTGCGTGGTCGAAGTAGCTGGCATCTTCTGCTGCGATAAGGGCATTGATCATGTCCTGCGGGATATCAGCAAAATCGACGGGCATACGGCGCTCTTCGCCAAATTCTCCAATGAGCTTGCCGTCGTTGGTGAAGATGCGAAGCGGTGTATGTAGCTCGAAATCTTGCAACTGACGTACATCGGGTAGGCCAGGAGAAAAATAGATAGCGGCGCCCACCACTGCCAACGCGGCGGCGCCAATGAGCGCAACAATTAGCGAAAAAAGCGACAGGATGAGGGTTCGAAAAAACGTCATGAACAGATTACACCCGTGGAAAGGAGTATAGACACGGTATCTAAACGGCCGTATCACGAAATTGGCTGCCATTATAGGAAGTCAAGGCAGCGGTCACCAGTGTTGATGTGGTGTAATGCCATTCGCGTGTGACTTTACTAAAAATCATGTAACCTCGAAATTCGCACGATAGGCAGGCGGAGCCGAACCCAAGATGCGCTTACTCAAACCCGGCAAAGGGTTGATTGGAGTCGATATTACCTCGGCGACCGTTAAGCTGTTAGAACTCAAACAGTATAATGATAACTATCAAGTGGAAAGCTACGCCGTTCGACCGTTGCGAGAAGGCGCGGTTATCGAAAGGCGCATCCGTGACACTAATGATGTGGCGAATGTGCTTAGACGTGCGGTTGAGCATGCGAAACCTTCAACCCGTAAAGCAGCAGTAGCCGTTCCGGCGAGCGCTGCTATTACCAAAACGCTTACTTTTCCTGCTTCGTTAAGTGAAGAAGAAATCGAAGAGCGAATAATCGCCGAGTCAGACCGCCATATTCCCTTTCCGTTCAGTGAAGTGGCATTTGATTTTCAGTGCCTGGGGCCTGCTCCTTTCGATGACGACCATCAAGAGGTTATTTTGGTGGCGTGTCGTCAGCAAGATGTGACTCAGCTTACCGAAACGCTAGAACTTGCTGGGCTTGAGCCTGCCGCTGTGGATGTAGAAACATTCGCGATGGAGCGGGCGTTGGCCGAGTTACGTCGACAACTTAACGTAGAAAACGATCCAACTGCCTGTGTGGGGTTAGTCGATATCGGGGCTAATATGAATGCCTTCCATGTTGTGCGTGGTGGGCACATTGTCTATAGCCGCGATACGGTGTTTGGCGGGCGCCAGCTAACAGATACGATTCGCGAGTATTACCACATGAGCATAGAAGAGGCTGGATTTGCTAAAAAGCGGGGAGGCCTGCCTGGCGATTATCAAGAAAAAGTGCTTACCCCTTTTCTAGAAACAGTGGTGCAACAGGTAGGGCGCTCGCTGCAGCTTTATTACACCGCTGGCCGCCAGCATGAGGTTCAACATATTGTGCTAGCGGGTGGTTCTAGTGTGATTCCAGGCCTTGCAGAGCGTATTGCCGATGATAGTGGCATGTCGGTAACCATCGCCAACCCGTTTCAACGTATGCGCATTAATAAACGGCTTAATAAAGAAGCGTTAAGCAATGATGCCCCCGCGATGCTAACGGCCGGGGGTTTGGCGATGCGGGTTAGCCAATGAGCATTAATATCAATCTTTTGCCCTGGCGCGAGGCACGGCGAGAGAGACGGACTCGGCAGTTTTACGGCGTTATGTTGTTTATGTTGCTGGCGGGCGTGGCCGGCGGCTTTGCGGTATTGCACGTCTATCAGCAGCAGTTAGCTGTTCAACAACAGCGCAATAATCATATTTCAGCTCACATAGAGCAGCTAGATAATCAAATCGACGATGTACGACGTTATCAGGGTGACACCGAGCAGTTGGGAGAGCAGCTGGCGCTGTTCCATACGCTTAATAACGAGCGTATGAGTACAGTGAGGCTGTTTAATGATATTGCCGCTAGCGTCGCAGATGGCGTCGTTTATCAGCGCCTGTCGCGCAGTGGACAGCGAGTGAGTCTTTCAGCGGTCGCCAGTAATGAACGTCAGATTTCTGACCAGTTACGCCAAATTGCCGATATGCCGGGGCTGGGGGTGCCATTGTTTTCAGAGGTTGCCAGCAGCCAGGACGACAGTCGGCGTGTTTTTCAGTTTGAAGTAATGCAACTCTCACCCGATGAAGCCGTTTCCATGGAGACAACACCATGACGTCTACCCGTGAGCGCTTCAAAAAGGACTGGCAACGCCTACGCAGCATCGACTGGCAATCGTTGGACATTAAAGAATCGGGTGAATGGCCTTGGCTACTTAAAGCTGCCATAGCGCTACTCATTTTTTTTATTGCTCTTATCGGTATCAACTGGTGGCTGGTGGGAGAGGCGCGCGATTCGCTGGCGACAGAAATGCGCCAAGAAGAGCGTTTGCTAGTCGAGTATCGACGCAAGGCGTCTGAAGCCGCATTTCTGCCGGATATTCGCAGTCAGTTAACCATTCTTGAAGACCAGATGGTGCAGATGCAGGCGATGCTGCCCACTAGTGCAGAAATTCCCTCTTTACTGGATAGCATTAGTGACGCCGCCATTGAAAACCGTCTCATCATTGAAACTATCCGTTTGCGACCTACGGTTAGTAATACGCATTATATAGAGCACCCTTTAGATATACAGGTGCGCGGTGATTATCACGCATTGGCACAATTCGTTGCGGATATCAGTGATTTGGCGCGAATTATTACCCAGCACGATTTAACGCTATTGCCGGTTGATCAGAATAGCGACACGCTACGGATGTCGTTGCTTGCACGCACGTACAGCTACAAATCAGCATCACAAGAGGGAGATAGCACGCCATGAAGCGCTTGTTAGGCCTGCTGTGTATTGCTGGCTTAGCTGGCTGCAGCGATCCTCAGCTAGGGCAGTTAGATCAAACCCTTGCAGAAATACGTCGTGCTCCCGGTGGTAAAGCGCCTGAAATAGTGAAGAAATTACCGGAGTATCAATCCCTCGATTATCGCTTTAGTGATGCGCGCAGTCCCTTTCTGTCGCCTGAAGGTGTCCGCGAAAATGTATTGCAAGTGGAGCAGGCAACCAGCGAACTTGCCCCCGATCAACAGCGCGCTCAAGAGCCTTTGGAGCGTTTCCAGCTCCAGGCATTACGCTTGGTGGGTACGCTACGTATGGGAGGTCGGCACGTTGCATTGATTGCGCCGCCCGAGGGGGAAATTGTGAGTGTTCGAGAAGGTAATTATTTAGGCACTAACCACGGCCTGATTAACCAGATTGGGCCGCGAGAAATCACTATCGTAGAACGCGTTTTCAGCCCTCAACAAGGGTGGCAAGAGCGTCAAGCAACGCTCACCCTTGAGGAATAGCCTTTTTACTTGTTATCGGATACCACGCCATGGTCGTCACCTTTCGCCGAATGTTGCTGTTGTTGATAGCTTTAATGCCGTCAATCAGCATGGCATCAGTGCTCACCGATGTAGATGTGCGCCAAACCAATAGCGGTGACGTAGAGTTAGTGCTGCAATTTAGTGGCGGTGTTGGCCAATTAAGAGGCTATCGCCTAGACGCACCTCCTCGTTTAGCGCTTGATTTAGCCGACACACAAAATGCGATTGCTCAGCGCCGTATCGATGTCAGTCGTGGGGGCGTTGAGCAAGTGACAGTGTTAGAGGGCGGCGGGCGGACGCGTCTCGTGGTTGATTTGAACCGGTCTCTTGATTACACCTCCCGAGTGGTCGGCGACCAGCTAAGAATCACGTTAGCATCAGGTAGCTCTGCGTCTGAGCCAGCGTTCCAGGCTAGCCAAGCTACTCAAGCTCTCCAAACTACCCAAGCTATTCAAACTACCCAGGCTACCCAGGGGCCACGTGTTGAGAATATTGATTTTCGGCGTGGAGAAGATGGTGCTGGGCGTGTAGTGGTGACGTTTGATCGCGCTGGCGTGGTGACTAATGTGCGCGAAGGTAGTGAAGGCAGCGTTATCGCGGAGCTACGTGATGTGGTGTTGCCGGATGCGCTTAACCAAGTTTACGATGTCACCGATTTTGCAACGCCGGTTACCCGAATTACTCCTCGTCTTGGGCAGCGTGATGTACGGTTGGAGCTGCAAACGAATGGCCCCTTCGCGATGATCTCATCGCAAAGTGGGCGTACATTGACGATTGAAGCGCAGCCAGTGAGCCAAGCCTCCCAGCAGGAGCGAGAACAACAGGGCGAATCTTTCACTGGGGCGCGGTTAAGTCTTAATTTTCAAGATATCGAAGTGCGTGCTGTGCTTGCCACTTTGGCAGAGTTTACCGGCCTAAACTTAGTGGCAAGTGATAGCGTTGCCGGACGTATTACACTTAATTTGAATGATGTTCCCTGGGATCAAGCATTAGCGCTAATTTTGCAAAGCCAGGGGCTGGCAAGTCGTGAACAGGGCAATGTGATCGTCGTCGCACCCGCCAGCGAGCTAGCGGCTCTTGAACGCCAAGAGATAGAGACACGCAACCAGCGCCAAACGCTGGCACCGTTAGTCACTGAGTTTATCGAAATAAAATACGCGCGCGCCGAAGACCTTGCTCAGTTACTTCGCGGTGGCGACGGTTTTGGGCTGTTAACTGACCGAGGACGAGTGAGTATTGATCAACGTACTAACACGTTACTGGTGCAAGATACCGCTGAACAGGTGCGCGATATTATCCGCACGATAGACCGTTTGGATGTCGCCGTACGCCAGGTGCAAATTGAAGCAAGGATTGTCATTGCCCGAGATACCGCGTCACGAGAGCTAGGAATTAACTGGGGAGCTTCAAGTACGCGAGGCTTTCAGCAGGACAGCGGCGGCGTTTTTGAAAGGCGAAACGTGAATCCTAACAGCATCAATCGTACCCAGGCGGGTCTGGCTGTTGATCTTGGCTCCACCGCTGCTTCCAATACAGGATTTAGTTTTGGCTACCTTTCTGGTGATATTCTGCTGGATCTAGAACTGCGGGCGCTGGAAAGTGAAGGTAAAAGCCAGACGATTTCTCAGCCCCGGGTGATCACTGCTAACCAGCGCACGGCGATTATTCGCCAAGGTGAAGAGCGAGCTTTTCAAAGCGTAGACGCGCAGGGGAACCCAGATACAGAGTTCAAAGAGGCCGAACTCTCCTTGGAAGTGACGCCACAAATTACGCCGGACAACCGCATCATTATGGATTTGGTGATCAAAAACGATAGTTTTCGGGAAAGTGAGTTTGGTGGTGAGCCGCCGATTGATACCAACCAAATAGAGACTCAAGTGTTGGTCGATAATGGTCAAACGGTAGTGTTAGGCGGTATTTTGACAACAGAACAGTTGAGCCAAATAGCCAAAACACCGTTGCTAGGCGATATTCCTTGGCTTGGGCGGTTGTTTCGCTATACCGAAGAGAGCAATGAAAAGGTAGAGTTATTGGTCTTTATTACTCCACGACTACTTGATGATGGTTTGGCGGTTCGCTGATGCAAGAGTTACCCAATATTTTTTTAATTGGCCCAATGGGGGCTGGTAAAAGCACCATAGGCCGCTTGCTCGCGGCTGAATTATCGCGTTCGTTCTTTGACAGCGATCACGCCATACAAGACCGTTGTGGTGCGGATATTCCCTGGATTTTTGACGTTGAAGGCGAGCCGGGCTTTCGTCTGCGCGAAAGCCACATGATTGATGAACTTACGCAGTTGCCCAACGTGGTAGTGGCGACCGGCGGTGGCGCCGTGTTGCGTGAAGAAAATCGCCGCGCTTTGCGAGAGCGTGGCACTGTGGTTTATTTGCTGACCACCGTTGACCAGCAGCTGAAGCGAACTGCTAAAGATCGGAATCGCCCGTTGTTGCAGTGCGATAATCGTGAACAAGTGCTGAACGACATGTTTGCCACGCGAGATCCGCTCTATCGAGCGACGTCCGACATTACGGTGCGAACTGATCGGCGCAGCCCACGTGCAGTGGTTAACGAAATTCTGCGCCGTGTCCATCGCATAGTAGACCCTTTAGAAGCTGCGCGGGCTCAAAGTAAAAAGGTATCACAATGACTGACATAACAAGTGCCCAGCGTACACTTACCGTGGCATTGGGGGAGCGTAGTTATCCTATTCATATTGGCGTTGGGCTTTTAAAGCGTGCCAATGTGCTAGAGCCTTATCTTGCTGGTCAGCAGGTTATGGTAGTGACGAATGAGACTATCGCGCCCCTATATTTAGAAACGCTTTACGCTAGTCTGCCCAGCCATTTAGAGATTCGTACGGTGGTACTTCCTGATGGAGAGCAGTACAAGTCCATCGAGCAGGTGAGCCGAATTTGGGATGCACTATTAGAGGCAGGGTTTAATCGTCGCTGCACGCTGATTGCCTTAGGTGGTGGTGTGATTGGCGATATGGTTGGTTATGCGGCGGCGGCTTATCAGCGCGGTGTTGCCTTTATTCAGGTGCCTACCACGTTATTGTCCCAAGTAGACTCATCGGTGGGTGGAAAAACTGGCGTTAATCATCCGCTGGGTAAAAACATGATTGGCGCGTTTTGGCAGCCGAAGGCCGTCATCGTGGATATCGATACGTTGGCCACACTGCCTGCTCGTGAGCTTTCTGCAGGTTTGGCAGAAGTTATTAAGTACGGGTTAATCCGCGATGAGCGTTTCCTAAGCTGGTTAGAAGACAATATGCAGGCGCTACGCAATGTTGAGCCCGCCGTTATTGCTGAAGCGATTGCCCAAAGTTGCCAGATTAAAGCCGACATTGTGGCGGAAGATGAAACTGAGCAGGGAGTTCGCGCGCTGCTCAATCTAGGGCACACCTTCGGCCATGCCATTGAAGCGCACCAAGGTTACGGTAATTGGCTACACGGCGAAGCCGTTGGCGCAGGTATGGCGATGGCCGCCGCGCTTTCCCATCAGCTTGGTTGGATTGATGACAATGCCCTAGCACGCGCTAATACGGTAATTAAAAGTGCCGGACTGCCGCTAGCAGCGCCTGCGGGAATGTCAGCAGATGACTTTTTAGCCCGCATGAAGTTGGACAAGAAAAATATCGATACTCGGTTACGTTTGGTGCTGCTCAACGCCCTGGGTGAGGCCTGCGTGAGTGACGCCACGCCACCTGATAGGCTGCGTGAGCTACTTAATCATTATCCGCGTGGCTAAAATATCGTATCGATAAAAAAGGTTTAAAACCCGCCATTGCGGGTTTTTTATTGTCTGGTCGTTAAGTAACGATCGCTTTGTATGTAATCCGTATGCCTTATGCGCTATCGGCATGGGTTTTTTGAGCCATTCACGACTAAAGTCTAATGCAGGCTTTTTATCGTTGAAATTTCGTTTTGCTGGCTTGCAAGTGGTTGAAGTTAATATGTTTTTTTATTAATCGCGAATGCAACTGCAAGATTTGACTAGGTTTTTTAAGGAGTGGCGGGGCCTGGGTGATTGCGCTACATGCAGGCAAATCGCTATGCTGAGTGTCCTTTTCTTGAAGCGGTGCGCGCGGGAAATGCGCTATTTTGAGCGGGCTGTCAGGTACTAAAAAAATAAAAACCCGTAATCATAACACGAAAGCACTGCTAAATAAATACGCTGACTAGAGGCACGCCCATGAATAGAGGTCTTCACCAGCCTGGCGAGTTTCGCGACAACTGTGGCTTTGGCCTTATTGCCCATATGGAAGGGCAGGCCAGCCACGACTTGCTGAAAACGGCTATTGAATCACTTACCTGCATGACCCATCGCGGCGGTATTGCGGCAGACGGCAAAACCGGTGACGGTTGTGGCTTGCTGCTGAAAATGCCGGTGCAATTCATGCGCGCTGCCGCGAAACAGGCGCTTGATGCGACGCTTGGCGAACGCTTTGCGGTAGGTGTTATCTTTTTGCCAGATGACGATGCACGCGCAGCTAATGCTAAGGAAGTCCTTGAACGCGAGCTAAATAACCGCGGCTTAGACGTATTGGGCTGGCGCGAAGTGCCCACCGACTCAAGCGTGTGTGGCCCTATGGCGCTAGACTGTTTACCGCGAATTGAACAGCTGTTTGTTCAGCCAGGCAGTAGTGAAAATTTAAGCAGCGAAAGCTTTGGCGTCGATTTGTTTATGGCGCGTCGCTATGCCGAGCAGGCGCTTCGCGGCGACGAGGACTTTTATGTCGCTTCGCTCTCATCAGAAGTTGTCTCTTATAAAGGTTTAGTCATGCCGGAAGATTTACCGGCATTCTACAAAGACCTTAATGATCCTCGCCTGGAAACCGCAATTTGCGTGTTTCACCAGCGTTTCTCCACTAACACCGCTCCGCGCTGGCCGCTAGCACAGCCATTTCGGTTATTGGCGCATAATGGCGAGATTAACACCATTGAAGCCAATCGCGGGTGGGCAAACTCCCGTAAAGCCAACTTTGTTAATGAGCGTCTGCCTGATATTGCTGAGCTTGACGAAATCGTCAATACCACCGGTTCTGATTCCTCAAGCATGGATAACATGCTGGAAGTGCTGCTGACAGGCGGAATGGAGTTGCACCGTGCGGTGCGCATGATGGTGCCACCTGCGTGGCAAAATGTTGAGACGATGGACGCCGAGTTGCGCGCGTTCTATGAGTACAACTCCATGCATATGGAGCCATGGGATGGCCCCGCTGGCGTAGTAATGACCGATGGCCGCCAAGCCGTTTGCATGTTAGATCGTAACGGCCTTCGTCCAGCGCGCTGGGTGATTACCAAAAATGGCTACATTACGTTAGCGTCTGAGATTGGCACCTATGGTTACCGTCCTGAAGACGTGGTCGCTAAAGGTCGCGTTGGTCCTGGTCAAATGCTGGCCGTAGATACTCAGAGCGGCGAAGTATTGCACACCCACGATATCGATAACCGCCTGAAGTCGGCGTACCCCTATAAGCGCTGGCTTAAGCAAGAGGCCAATTACCTAGAGTCGGCGCTGACTGAGCTTGCGCGTTTCCAGACAATGGATACTGACGCACTTAACGTTCAGCAGAAAATGTTCCAGGTGAGCTTTGAAGAGCGTGATCAGCTACTGCGTCCGTTGGCGGAAAGTGGCCAGGAAGCGGTTGGCTCGATGGGTGATGATACGCCTATGGCCGTGTTGTCTAGTCGTCCACGTCTGTTGACCGACTTCTTCCGCCAAAAGTTTGCTCAGGTAACCAATCCGGCGATCGATCCCCTTCGTGAAGCGATCGTTATGTCGCTGGAAACTTGCTGCGGTGCTGAGTTAAATGTCTTTAAGGCGACACCAGAGCACGCTCACCGCTTGATTCTGACAACGCCGGTGCTATCACCACGTAAGTTCACCGCATTGGTTAGTCAGGACGATCCTGCCTTTGCTAGCCACACACTGTCACTTGGCTACGACCCAGAGCACACCAGTCTTCAGCGAGCGGTTACCTCACTTTGCCAAGAAGCCGAAGCACAGGTAAAAGCGGGTAAGGTGATTTTGGTGTTGACTGATGCCGACCTTCCCAAAGGCCAGTTGCCTATTCAGGCTGCTCTAGCGGTGGGGGCTGTTCATTCTCATCTTGGTCGTTTGGCGCTGCGCCCTAACGCTAATATCGTGGTGGAAACCGGCTACGCAAGGGATGCGCACCAAATGGCGGTATTGTTTGGGGTCGGCGCGACCGCCGTTTACCCGTGGCTTGCTTACCAAGTGATGGCCGATATGCACCGCACCGGTGAGCTAACAGGCAACCCGGCTGATGCCCGTGAGAATTACCGCAAAGGCCTGCAGAAAGGACTGTTCAAAATCCTTTCAAAGATGGGTATCTCAACGCTGGCTTCTTACCGCGGTTCTATGTTGTTTGAAGCAGTGGGGCTGTCTGACGAGATCATGGATACCTGCTTTGTGGGCATGGCCTCACGTATTCAGGGTGCTGGCTTTGCAGAGCTACAGATGCAGCAAGAGTTATTGGCCAAGGATGCCTGGATTGCCCGCAAAGGTATTTCCCAAGGCGGGATGCTGAAGTATGTCCATGGTTATGAATATCACGCCTACAACCCAGATGTCGTGATGTCGCTGCAAGCGGCAGTTCAAGAAGGCAGCTATGAAAAATGGAAAAAATTCGCACGGCTGGTCAACGAGCGCCCGGTAGCCACTATTCGAGACCTGCTTAAGCTCAAACCGGCTGAAACGCCGATTTCAATAGACGATGTTGAGCCGATTGAAGCGCTAATTCCACGTTTTGATAGTGCCGGCATGTCGCTGGGTGCGCTTTCGCCGGAAGCCCATGAAGCACTGGCCCAGGCCATGAACGAAGCGGGTGGGCGCTCTAACTCAGGCGAGGGTGGCGAAGACCCTGCTCGCTACGGCACCATTCGTAGTTCGAAAATCAAGCAGATTGCTTCTGGCCGCTTTGGCGTTACTCCGGCCTATTTGGTCAATGCCGATGTATTGCAGATTAAAGTAGCCCAAGGTGCGAAGCCTGGCGAAGGGGGGCAGCTTCCTGGTGGCAAGGTCAACCAGCTGATTGCTCGGCTGCGCTACTCAGTGCCCGGTGTGACGCTGATTTCGCCGCCGCCGCACCACGATATCTACTCGATTGAAGACTTAGCGCAGTTGATCTTCGACCTTAAGCAGGTCAACCCGGACGCTCAGGTCTCGGTAAAATTAGTGTCTGAGCCAGGCATTGGCACCATTGCTACCGGTGTGGCGAAAGCCTACGCAGATTTAATCACCGTTTCCGGTTATGACGGAGGCACTGCGGCAAGTCCTTTGACCTCTATTAAACACGCGGGTTCTCCTTGGGAGCTTGGGCTGCCCGAGGTTCATCAGGCACTGCGCATTAACGGCCTGCGCGACAAGATTCGCTTGCAAACAGACGGTGGCCTTAAAACGGGGCTAGACGTGGTTAAAGCAGCAATTCTGGGGGCTGAAAGCTTTGGTTTTGGCACCGCGCCTATGGTGGCGTTGGGTTGTAAGTATCTGCGTATTTGTCACTTAAACAACTGTGCGACCGGGGTGGCAACGCAAGATGATTTCCTGCGTGGCGAGCACTTCCGCGGCACCGTCGATATGGTGAAAAACTACTTCCGCTTTATTGCTGAAGAAGTGCGTGAACTGATGGCTATGTTGGGCGTACGCCAGTTGACCGACCTGATAGGTCGTACGGATCTGCTGGAAGTGTTAGAAGGTAATACTGCTGCTCAGCGTAAGCTGGATTTAACCTCACTGCTGTCGAATGATTTTGTGCCTGCGGATGCGCCGCAATTCTGCAACGTAAGTCGGAATGTGCCTCACGACCCAGGTGCTAAAAACCAGGAAGTGCTGGCCGCGCTGAAAGAGGCCATTGAAAACCAGTCGGGTGGTGAGTTTGATTTCACCATTACCAACTGTGACCGCAGCGTAGCCGCTTTAACCTCGGGTGCCATTGCCAAACGTTACGGGGAAGATGGCTTAGAAGCAGCGCCGGTCACTGCGCGCTTTACCGGGGTCGCGGGGCAAAGCTTCGGCGTTTGGAACGCTCGCGGCTTGAACCTCTATCTCGAAGGCGATGCCAACGATTACGTCGGTAAAGGCATGAACGGCGGCAGCATTGTGATTGTACCGCCCAAGGTTAGTCAGTTCGAAAGTCATAAAACCGCCATTATTGGTAACACTTGCTTGTATGGCGCGACGGGTGGCACGTTATTCGCCGCAGGGACTGCGGGTGAGCGTTTTGCGGTGCGTAACTCCGGTGCTACTGCCGTTATTGAAGGTGCGGGTGATCACTGCTGCGAATATATGACCGGCGGTTTGGTCTGCGTATTGGGTGAAACTGGCGTTAACTTTGGCGCGGGTATGACCGGTGGTTTTGCCTATGTATTGGATGAAGACCGTACCTTTGTGGACAAGTACAACCATGAGCTGGTCGAGATCCACCGGGTCAACACCGAAGCGATGGAAGCGTATCGCCGGCACTTACGTGAAATGATTGAAGCCTATGTTGCGGCAACAGGCTCTGATCGGGGTGCGGCGATTCTGGAAGACTTCGGCGACTACGCACGTCACTTCTGGCTAGTGAAGCCAAAAGCGGCAAGCCTGGGTAGTTTGCTGAATCAATCTCGGCGTCAGCCGGAATAACCCGCCAGTGCCTACGCTTCGAGGAGAAAAATCATGGCTAACCGTTTAAATAACGATTTCCAGTTTGTTGATGTGGGTCGTAAAGACCCACAGAAAAAAGCCGCACACACCCGGGCAAAAGAGTTCGCTGAAATTTACGAGCCCTTTAAACCCACGGATGCCGCGAGTCAGGCGCACCGTTGCCTGCACTGTGGTAATCCGTACTGCGAGTGGAAGTGCCCGGTCCATAACTATATTCCCAACTGGCTCCAGCTGGTGGTGGAAGGCAACATCATTGAAGCTGCTGAGCTTTCACACAAAACCAACTCGTTGCCTGAAGTGTGTGGCCGCGTATGTCCGCAAGACCGCTTATGTGAAGGTGACTGCACGCTGAACGATGGCTTTGGCGCGGTCACTATTGGCTCGGTGGAGAAGTACATTACCGATACCGCGTTCGCCATGGGTTGGCGTCCGGACATGTCGAAGGTTGAGTGGACCGATAAGAAGGTCGCCATCGTAGGCGCGGGGCCAGCAGGTTTGGGGTGCGCGGATATTCTGGCACGTAATGGCGTCAAGCCAGTGGTGTTTGATAAGTATCCCGAGATTGGCGGTCTGCTCACTTTTGGTATTCCAGAATTCAAACTGGAAAAAAATGTGATGGAACGTCGTCGCGCCGTCTTTGAAGAGATGGGGGTTGAATTTCGCCTGAACACCGAGATTGGCACTGACATCGAATTCGACACGCTGCTGCAGGAATATGATGCTGTTTTCCTGGGGATGGGCACTTATAAGTACATGGAAGGTGGTTTCCCCGGTGAAGATTTGCCTGGTGTGTATAAAGCGCTGGATTTCCTGATTGCCAACGTTAATCGCCGGTTAGGTTTTGAAAAAGATCCTAACGACTTTATCTCGATGGAAGGTAAGCGTGTGGTGGTGTTGGGTGGCGGTGATACAGCAATGGATTGTAACCGCACCTCGATTCGTCAGCGCGCTGGCAGTGTCATCTGTGCTTACCGCCGTGACGAAGAAAACATGCCCGGTTCTCGCCGTGAAGTAACCAATGCGCGGGAAGAAGGGGTTGAGTTCCTGTTCAACCGTCAGCCGGTAGCGGTAGTGGGTGAAGAACAGGTTGAAGGGGTTAAGGTCGTGCGTACCCGACTGGGCGAGCCTGATGAAAATGGCCGTCGACGTCCTGAAGTGGTGCCTGGCTCTGAAGAAATTATTGCTGCCGATGCGGTCGTGGTGGCGTTCGGTTTTCAGGCAAGCCCTGCACCTTGGTTTGACGGCGCTAATATTCAGGTCGATGAACGCGACCGCGTCAAAGCACCAGAGCACGGCCAGTACGCCTATCAAACCAGCAATGAGAAAATTTTCGCGGGTGGCGATATGGTGCGCGGTTCAGACTTGGTAGTCACCGCGATTTATGAAGGTCGCCAAGCGGCTGAAGGGATTTTGGATTATCTAGGCGTTTGATTTCGCGGGGTAAGGGCAGGCGGGGCTTCAAGCCTGGGACTCTACCGACATCAAGCCAACGCGAGGGCGCTGTGAACCCATCCGTGGGCGCTATTTTCGTCATTTGACCGCCAGGGACGGCGTAAATGCTGAAGAAATACCCTCGCTTAGGCCTGATGCCGGCGTCGCTAGATGCCAACAGCAGTTCAAATTGAGCCTTAAGGCGTACTCTGCTATTCTGTCGTCCCATCCTGGTGTGGCTTTCTGCTACGCCTTTTGATCACGTTTCGACAGGTTTTCCATGACACGATATATCTTCGTGACCGGCGGCGTTGTGTCCTCTCTTGGCAAGGGCATCGCGTCGGCCTCGCTGGCGGCGATTCTAGAGGCTCGCGGCCTTAAGGTCACCATGCTCAAGCTCGACCCCTACATCAACGTGGACCCGGGTACCATGAGTCCCTTCCAGCACGGCGAGGTGTTCGTCACCGAGGATGGCGCCGAGACGGACTTGGACCTAGGGCACTACGAGCGCTTTATTCGCACTAAAATGACCCAAGGCAACAATTTCACTACGGGCCGTGTGTACGAGAGTGTGCTGCGTAAAGAACGCCGTGGTGATTATCTGGGGGGGACCGTTCAGGTTATTCCTCATATTACCGATGAAATTAAACAGCGCGTCTATGCGGGCGGTGAAGGCTTTGATGTGGCGCTGGTGGAAATCGGTGGCACGGTGGGTGATATCGAATCGCTGCCGTTTTTAGAGTCTATTCGCCAGATTCGCAGTGAGCTTGGCGCTAGCCGGGCGATTTACATGCACCTTACGCTAGTGCCGTATATCAAGACGGCAGGCGAAACTAAAACTAAGCCGACCCAACACAGCGTTAAAGAACTACGTTCCATTGGTATCCAGCCGGATATTTTGATCTGCCGTAGCGAAGTCGAGCTGGAAGAGAGTGAACGCCGCAAAATCGCTCTGTTCACTAACGTAGAAGAGCGTGCAGTTGTACCGTTACAAGATGCCGATACCATTTATCGCATTCCGTTGATGCTTCATGAGTACGGCCTGGACGATATCGTCTGCGAGAAGCTGCGCCTGGAAGCAGCGCCCGCCGACCTTTCGGAATGGGTCAAGGTGCTGGATTCCAAGCTGAACCCGCTAAAGTCGGTAAGCATTGCCATGGTCGGTAAGTACATGGAACTGCTGGATGCCTATAAGTCGCTTAACGAAGCGCTTATTCACGCAGGTATTCAAGGTCGAATTAAAATCAATATCGACTATATCGATTCTGAAGATATTGAACATCACGGTACCGAGCGGCTTGCTGGTAAAGATGCCATTTTAGTGCCAGGCGGTTTCGGTGAGCGTGGTGTAGAAGGAAAAATTCTTACCGCCCAGTTTGCGCGTGAGAACAACATTCCCTATTTAGGTATTTGTTTGGGAATGCAGGTGGCGGTCATCGAGTTTGCTCGCAATGTGGCTGGCTGGAAAGACGCTAACTCTACTGAATTTACTCATGATACCAAGCACCCTGTGGTGGGCTTGATCACAGAGTGGATTAACGCTGAAGGTAAGATCGAGCTACGCGATGCCGCGTCTGATTTAGGCGGCACAATGCGTTTAGGTGGGCAGATTTGCCATTTAAAAGCAGGTAGTAAGGCTCGCGAAGCCTACGGCGCTGATGAGATTGTTGAGCGTCATCGCCACCGCTTTGAAGTCAATAACCAGTTTATTGATGAGTTGGAGCAGGCGGGCTTGGTTATTTCAGGTAAGAGCGTCGACCAATCTCTGGTAGAAGTAGTTGAGCTGGCCGATCACCCTTGGTATGTAGCGTGTCAATTTCACCCGGAATTTACCTCGACACCACGTGACGGACATCCGCTATTCTCTGGGTTTGTTAACGCGGCCCTTGAGCACAAAACGGCACGTACACGCGCTCACACAACGACTCAGGAATAAGGGAGAGCGAATCGCATGTCCTCGACGTCTCAATCACCCTTTTCAGAGCGTCATATTAACGTTGCCGGCCTAACCGCCGGCAATTCTTTGCCGCTGATGCTATTAGGCGGCATGAATGTGCTGGAGTCGGCGGAGCTTGCCGATGAAGTGGCACAAGCCTACGTTAATGCGACGCAAACGCTGGGGATGCCTTATGTGTTTAAGGCAAGCTTCGATAAAGCAAACCGCAGTTCGATTCACTCTTATCGCGGGCCTGGGTTAGAAAAAGGCTTGCAGATTCTAGCGGATATCAAAGCACGCTATGGCGTGCCTATTATTACCGACGTTCACGAACCCTGGCAGGCTGAACCCGCGGCTGAAGTCGCCGATATTATCCAGTTGCCAGCGTTTCTTGCCCGCCAGACTGACTTGGTAGTAGCAATGGCCAACACGGGTGCTGCGATAAATATTAAAAAGCCGCAGTTTCTAGCACCTCACGAAATGCGTCATATCCTCACCAAGTTCCAGGAAGCTGGCAATGATCGCTTAATGCTATGCGAACGTGGCACCAGCTTTGGTTATAACAACTTGGTGGTAGATATGCTGGGCATGGGTGATATGAAGCAGACTGGGTATCCGGTGTTCTTCGATGTCACCCACGCCTTGCAGCGCCCGGGTGGACGTGCAGACAGCGCCGATGGCCGTCGTGCTCAGGTGGCAGAGCTGGCCCGTGCGGGCGTTGCCGTGGGCTTGGCAGGGGTTTTCCTAGAAGCTCACCCCGATCCAGATAACGCTAAGTGTGATGGGCCCTGTGCATTGCCATTGGATCAACTAGCGCCATTTTTGACTCAGCTGTCGCAGTTAGATGCGCTGGTGAAGGGGTTCGCGCCTCTAACCATCCGTTAACCGCGATGGCAACATGGTATACATTTGACCCACAATCACCCATTAGACCGACAACCAAAGGATACTGTTATGACCAAAATTGTTGAAATCAGCGCGCTAGAAGTGCTCGATTCCCGCGGCAACCCAACCGTTCAGGCCATGGTTCGCCTGGAAAGTGGTGCCGTTGGTGAAGCATGCGCGCCAAGCGGTGCTTCTACAGGCTCCCGCGAAGCGCTTGAGCTGCGCGATGGCGACAAGACACGCTACCTTGGCAAGGGCGTTTTAAAAGCCGTTGAGGCCGTGAATGGCAAAATCAGAGATGCGTTGTTGGGAATGGATGCGCGTGATCAGCGTGGGCTAGACGACGCCATGCTGGCCCTGGATGGTACTGAAAATAAAGCTAACCTGGGCGCGAATGCTATTTTAGCCGTGTCGCTTGCAGCCGCTAAAGCCGCTGCCAATGCTAAAGGTGTGCCGCTGTATGCGCACATTGCCGAGCTTTATGGCCAACCAGGCCAGTACAGCATGCCGGTGCCGATGATGAACATTCTTAACGGCGGCGAGCACGCTGATAATAATGTTGATATCCAGGAGTTCATGGTACAGCCCGTAGGCGCAACGAACTTCCGTGAAGGTCTCCGTATGGGCGCGGAAATTTTCCATGCGCTAAAAAAAGTGCTGTCTGCTAAGGGTCTTTCTACGTCAGTTGGTGACGAGGGCGGTTTTGCCCCCAACCTGGCATCCAACGCGGATGCCCTGGCGATCATTAAGCAAGCTGTTGCTGATGCCGGTTACGTACTGGGTAAAGACGTAACCTTGGCGCTTGATTGTGCTTCTTCCGAGTTCTACAAAGACGGCCAGTACAACCTGTCTGGCGAAGGCAAAAGCTACGATGCGGAAGGCTTTACCGAGTATCTGGCCGGCCTGTGTGCGGACTATCCTATCGTCTCCATCGAAGATGGCATGGATGAATCTGATTGGGCAGGCTGGAAAGCACTGACTGATAAGTTGGGTGATAAAGTACAACTTGTTGGCGATGATTTGTTTGTTACCAATACTAAGATTCTTAAACGCGGTATCGACGAGCAAATTGGTAACTCAATCCTGATTAAATTCAACCAGATTGGTTCGCTGTCTGAAACCCTGGATGCGATTAAAATGGCCCAGGATGCTGGCTTCACCGCGGTTATTTCTCACCGTAGCGGTGAAACTGAAGATACAACGATTGCTGATCTGGCGGTAGGCACCTGTGCAGGCCAAATTAAGACGGGCTCCCTATGCCGTTCTGATCGTGTAGCGAAATATAACCGTCTGCTGGTTATTGAAGCGGAATTGGGCGATGTGAGTTATCCAGGCCTAAAAGCCATTAAAGGGCAGTAAGCGAAAAATCAGCGTCGGCGTGTAAGAGATCTCTCAAAATTTTGTAAGAGATCTCTTACAAATAGTGGCAATACTTGCTCATACAAGTGTAAAAAAAGATAATTTTTTCCACTTATTTTTTAATAAGTATATGACTTTAAATCGATTAATGAGAAATGGGCGAGCCGGAGAGGCTCGCCCATTTTTATGTAGGCACGCTTGAGTTGCTTTGGCTTTCTGCCAAACTGCGAGCAGGACAGGGGAGGCAAGGATGCTTTAGGCAGGATGCAACGGGATGCAGGTCAGATACGCCGGGTGACACAATGACGTGAGTCTCGGCAAGGATGGTATCTGAGGAAGTTGACACAGGGAGTGGTCAGAGGAAGTGCTTGGAGCGGGCGGCCTACGGGCCGCCTTTTTTTGTCCAGTAGTGCGAGCAAAAAACCAGCGCGGGCGCTGGTCTGAAAGTACGCGTTTTGGGTTAGCGTTCTAGCCTTTCCAGCTTGCCGGTTTTGCCGTCCCATTCTTCTGCATCTGGCAACGGATCTTTTTTCTCGGCAATATTCGGCCATACGTCGGCTAATTCAGCGTTGATTTCTATAAATTGTTCTTGGCCATCCGGCAGCTCATCTTCAGAAAAGATAGCTTCAGCGGGGCACTCCGGTTCACATAAGGCGCAGTCAATACACTCGTCTGGGTGAATGACCAAAAAGTTGGGGCCTTCGTAGAAACAATCGACCGGACAGACTTCCACACAGTCGGTGTATTTACACTGGATGCAGTTCTCGGTAACGACAAACGTCATCTTGCTATCCCTCTTGCGAGACCGGAGTTTCCCGGTCGTGGTCAATAGTTAATGGTTATAAATCGGCCGTTTTTTATAAGATAAAACAGTATGGGCGACATTCTAGTGGTGCCCTTTCGTGGCGGCAAGCGCTTGTGGCTTTCCTTTCATCCCATTACAGCAGTTCTCGCCACTTATATAGGAGTGCTAGCGCTTCACGAGGCGTTAAATCATCTACATCGGCCTTGCCGAGTGCTTCCACTACGGGGTGCGGTGCACTGGCAAACAAATCGTTTTGGTGAGGTGCTGCGGAAACGCTACTTGGACGCTGCAGCTCATCCACATCGCGCTGCTCCAGAGTCATCAGTTTTTCACGGGCTCTGCGTATTACATGGCTAGGAACACCTGCCAACTGGGCTACCTGTAAACCATAGCTTTGGCTCGCCGGGCCAGGCTCGATGCGGTGCATAAACACGATGCTGTCGCCATGTTCGGTGGCTGTCAGGTGAATGTTTGCCACGCCATCGGCCTGTTCGGGTAGCGCGGTCATCTCAAAGTAGTGAGTGGCAAACAGGGTCAGTGCCTTTGCTTCAGCTAGATATTCAGCACTGGCCCAAGCCAGTGAAAGGCCGTCAAACGTGCTGGTGCCTCGTCCAATTTCGTCCATCAATACCAAGCTATGCTCGGTAGCGTTGTGCAAAATATTAGCGGTTTCAGTCATCTCTACCATGAACGTAGAGCGACCGCCTGCTAAGTCGTCGGAGGAGCCGATACGGGTAAAAATACGATCGACCGGGCCTATTTCAGCGCTATCGGCAGGGACGAAGCTGCCGCTATGAGCGAGCAGCGCAATGAGCGCAGTCTGACGCATATAGGTTGATTTACCGCCCATGTTAGGACCGGTGATAATCAACATGTGCTGATCAGGTGTTAGCGTGACATCGTTGGGAACAAACGGTGTGTCACTGACGTGTTCGACAACGGGGTGCCGTCCAGCGGTGATTCTAATGCCAGTGGCATCGCTAAGCTGGGGTCTTACCCAGTTAAGTGCTTCGGCACGTTCGGCAAAGGCGCATAGTACGTCAAGTTCTGCTAGCGCCCGCGAGGTGTTTTGCAGTGCGTGAAGCGCTTCGTTGAGCTCGATTATCAGGCGTTCGTAGAGCCATTTTTCCCGAGTGAGCGCCCGTGACTTGGCTGAGAGTGCTTTGTCTTCGAACTCTTTTAGCTCTGGAATGATAAAGCGTTCAGCATTTTTTAGTGTTTGACGGCGAATATAGTCGGCGGGCGCCTGCTGCGCTTGAGAACGGGGTAATTCAATAAAGTAGCCATGAACTCGGTTGTAGCCGACTTTTAAGTTGGCGAGGCCAGTGCGTTCGCGCTCGCGCAGTTCCAACTGAACGAGGTAATCCCCGGCATTTTCAGCCATACCACGGTGTTCATCTAGCTCGGTGTCAAAACCGCTCGCAATCACTCCGCCATCGCGAATCACTACCGGCGGATTCTCAACTAGCGCGCGCGTTAATGTATCCGCTATCTCTGGGTAAGGGCGAATGTGGGGTTTAAGGCCATCGATGGCGCTACCGCGATCAATCTCGCTTAACAGTTGCTCTAGTGCGGGTAGCATTACTAGGGCGTCGCGCAGCCGTGCAAGGTCTCTAGGCCGGGCGCTGTATAGTGCGACGCGGGCTAAAATGCGCTCGACGTCGCCGACATCATTTAACGTATCGCGTAGTGATAGGTAGGCCGCTTCAATCGTGAGCAGAGC
Source organism: Vreelandella andesensis (assembly GCF_003989795.1). Lineage (GTDB taxonomy): Bacteria > Pseudomonadota > Gammaproteobacteria > Pseudomonadales > Halomonadaceae > Vreelandella > Vreelandella andesensis. The sequence goes on along the minus strand of NZ_RZHG01000021.1, from coordinate 8,299 downwards.
TACCCCCGCATGACGATTTTCTACGACATCACGCTGACGCAGCGGGCGGTTAAGCCAGCGCTTTAATAAGCGCGAACCCATCGCGGTGGTGCAAGTGTCCAGCACACTGGCAAGGGTGTTGTCGCTGTTACCACCCAGATTGATATCAATTTCTAGATTACGCCGACTGGCCGCGTCAATCACCACGGCATCATCGCGGTTTTCGACGCTAATTGCGGTTACGTGGGGCAGGCGAGAGCGCTGGGTATCCCGCGCGTAATCAATCAAGACGCCCGCAGCAATCAACGCAGTGGTTAAATGTGCACAGCCAAAACCGCGTAAATCCTGGACTTCAAACTGATCGCACAGGCTACGGGTGGCGCTATCTAAGTCAAATAGCCACTCTCCTTGGCGTCGTAGGCTGCGCTTTTGAGACCAAGCATCAGGCAGGGTCAAACTTTCGGGTACAAGCAGTTCGGCAGGTGACAGACGGGTTAGCTCTGCCTGCATCTCGGCTTCGCTTTCTACTTCCAATACGTTGAATCGCCCACTGGATAGCTCCAGCCACGCTAGGCCCCAGCCGTCTTTGCTGGGCGCAACGGCGACCAGCATGTTATCGCGCCGGGCATCTAGTAAGGCTTCATCGTGAAGCGTGCCAGGGGTGACGATGCGCACGACTTGTCGATCTACGGGGCCTTTGCTGGTGGCAGGGTCACCGATTTGCTCGCAGATGGCGACGGATTCACCGGCTGACACCAAACGGGCTAAATAGCCTTCAGCGCTATGGTAGGGTACACCTGCCATAGGAATGGGCTTGCCCCCTGACTGGCCGCGCTGGGTAAGGGTGATATCCAGCAGCATCGCAGCGCGCTTAGCATCATCGAAAAATAGCTCGTAAAAGTCACCCATTCGGTAAAACAGAAGTACTTCAGGGTGATCGTGTTTAATCTTAAGATATTGCGCCATCATCGGCGTGTGAGCGGGGCTGGCCTGTGACATGGGCGTCCTGGTTGAGCGTTGCGCAAGCAGTTTCAGCTTGCGGCATGTTCTTTGTCAGTTACTTTAAGCGATTTCTTTGAGTGATTTTTTTGAGTGATTTCTTTGAGTAATTTCTTTGAGAAAGTTAATCACGCTATTCTACGCTGAACAGAGGTCTCACATGAAGGAGTCACCATGGCACCTAGCGTTTCAAGCCTAAAGAATCTAGACCTATCACTGCTTGCTCAGCGACTGGGAAGGCTGTGCGAGCAACTTGGAGTTGAAGTTTCCACGGCAGAGTCCTGTACGGGAGGCGGCATCGCTAGCGCCATTACTTCTGTAGCGGGGAGTTCAGCGTATTTTACCGCAGGCTATGTAACCTACTCCAATGCCGCTAAAACGCGTATGTTGAACGTGCCCAAGGCGGTTCTTGACGCCCATGGAGCGGTCAGCGAGCAGGTCGTTAATGCAATGGTGAAAGGTGCTTGCTTAGCAAGTGGTGCTGGCTTAGCCGTCGCAGTGAGTGGGGTGGCAGGTCCTGGTGGAGGCAGTCAAGAGAAGCCCGTGGGTACCGTATGGCTTTCCTGGGGCAGTGCAGAAAGCCAGCAGGCAGAGTGCTTCCACTTTCACGGCGACCGACAGGCGGTGCGTGAACAAGCCGTACGCGAGGCGTTGGCAGGTTTCGTCGCGCGGTTGATGGCTCAGGCGAAAGACAGTGAAAAGAAATAAATATTAAATATGGTGCTGAGGATTTGTTTAGCCGCTAATCTTTGGCATACTACTGGCTAATTATACAGTTTGTGATGAGGAATTTCTGCATGGCTCAGGATGACAACCGCACCAAAGCGCTAAATGCTGCACTTAGCCAAATTGATCGCCAGTTTGGTAAAGGAACCGTTATGCGCCTTGGCGATACACCGCGCGTGGTTATGCCATCTGTCTCCACGGGTTCATTGGGGCTTGATATTGCACTTGGTATTGGCGGCCTACCGTATGGCCGTGTATGTGAAATATTTGGCCCAGAGTCATCTGGTAAAACCACGCTAACCCTATCAGTCATCGCTCAGGCGCAAAAACAGGGCAAGGTATGTGCGTTTGTCGACGCAGAGCATGCTCTCGATCCAAGTTATGCAGAAAAGCTAGGCGTTAATTTAGACGATCTGCTGGTTTCGCAGCCTGATACCGGTGAGCAAGCGCTGGAAATTACCGATATGCTGGTACGTTCCGGTGGTGTCGACGTGATTGTAATCGACTCCGTTGCTGCGTTAACGCCGCGTGCTGAAATTGAAGGTGAAATGGGCGACTCCCACGTGGGTCTTCAAGCACGTTTAATGTCTCAGGCCTTACGTAAAATTACCGGTAATATCAAAAACGCCAACTGTTTAGTGGTGTTTATTAACCAGATCCGTATGAAGATCGGCGTGATGTTCGGTTCGCCTGAAACCACGACCGGCGGTAACGCGCTTAAATTCTACGCCAGTGTGCGTCTGGATATTCGCCGTACCGGCTCCGTTAAATCGGGGGATGAGGTGACGGGTAATGAAACGCGCGTGAAAGTTGTTAAAAACAAGGTGGCGCCGCCATTTCGTCAGGCAGAGTTCCAAATTCTTTATGGTAAAGGTATCTACCATGCGGGCGAGGTTATTGACCTGGGCGTTCAGTGTAGCTTGGTAGACAAAGCAGGCGCGTGGTACAGCTACAAAGGCAAGAAAATTGGTCAGGGCAAAGCCAATGCTGCGCAGTATTTAGAAGAGCATCCTGAGATTATGGAAGAGATTGAAGCACAAATTCGAGCGCAGCTACTTGCCGCACCAGAGGCGAAAAAAGAAGAAGCGCCTGCGGCTGATGTTGCCGCCGAAAGCGATGATGATTTGCTATAAGCCGCGTTATGATGCTGTTCTCTAAACCGCTGAGCAAACGCTATGTTTTCTTCCGGCGGTGAATTAACGCCACGGCAAGTGGCGATCCAACTGCTGTCTCGGCGCGAGTACTCTCGCGCTGAGCTAGCGCGTAAATTGCAGCAGAAATCTTTTCAGCCTGATGATATTGCTGTCTGCTTGGACGCGTTGGAAGAGCAGGATTTGCAGTCCGATGAGCGCTTCGCTGAAAGCTTTATACGGTCGCGTATTCTTCGTGGGCAAGGGGTTATCCGTATTAACGGTGAGCTTCGCCAGCGTGGCGTAGATCAGGAAACGTCAACGACGGCCTTTGCCAAAGTAGAAGAGCGCGAAGCCGTGGACTGGTTTGAACTAGCCCGTGATACCTTGGTTCGGCGCTTTTCTTCGCCAGGTGATACTCCCAAAGAGCGTGCTAAGCGTGAGCGATTCCTCGCCTCACGTGGATTTGATTTCGAGCAAATTCGTTACGCGCTTTCCTGTTTGTAATTTTCTCTAGGTTAGCCTTTCTGGTTGTTTTTTCGCCGTCTGTTTCAGTTCTGCCACTAACTGCGGCTTCAGTCGTTTGACAACTGCGTTATAATGCACCCTTTGCGACCCCATCGGGTGGCGGCGACAGCGCCCTGGGGCATCATGCTTTCTTGTCACGGATACCCTATGAAAAGCGCAGAGATCAGACAGGCCTTTTTATCTTTTTTTGAAAAGCAGGGGCACACCATTGTGCCCACCAGCTCGCTTGTGCCGGGCAATGACCCGACGCTGCTCTTCACCAATGCAGGCATGGTGCCTTTCAAAGACGTTTTTCTTGGCCGCGATCCGCGACCCTATGTGCGCGCCACATCAGCCCAGCGTTGCGTGCGTGCTGGCGGTAAACACAATGATCTAGACAACGTCGGCTACACCGCTCGTCACCATACGTTCTTTGAAATGCTGGGTAACTTTAGTTTTGGTGATTACTTTAAGCGTGAGGCCATTCGTTTTGCTTGGACGTTTCTGACCGAAACGTTGGGTCTGCCCAAAGAGAAACTCTGGGTAACGGTGCATATTAGTGACGATGAAGCAGAGCGTATCTGGAAAGACGACATCGGCATTGATCCTGACCGCTTCTCAAAACTTGATGAAGATAATTTCTGGCAGATGGGCGACACTGGTCCTTGTGGCCCTAGCTCTGAAATCTTTTTTGATCATGGCTCCGATGTATGGGGTGGTCCGCCTGGCAGCCCTGAAGAAGATGGTGATCGCTATATCGAGATCTGGAATCTCGTATTCATGCAATTCGATCGCGATGCCGCCGGTACATTGAATTCGCTACCCAAGCCTTCCATTGATACGGGAATGGGTTTGGAGCGTGTGGCGGCTGTGATGCAGGGTGTTCACTCTAACTACGAGATCGACCTATTCCAAAACCTGCTGAAAGCTGCCGCTGAGGCGACGGGGCACGATGACACCGCGACGCCATCGTTACGTGTTATTGCTGACCATATTCGCTCTTGCGCGTTTTTGATTACAGACGGCGTATTGCCCTCCAACGAAGGCCGCGGCTACGTTCTTCGCCGGATTATTCGTCGAGCGATTCGCCATGGGCATAAACTTGGCGCTTCCGAGCCGTTCTTCCATAAGCTGGTAGCAGCACTAGACGCTGAAATGGGTGGCGCCTACCCCGAGCTGCGCGATGCCAGCGACCAGATTGCTCGAGTGCTTCTTAAAGAAGAGGAGCAGTTTGCGCGCACGTTAGATCATGGCATGGGGCTACTAGATGCGGCGCTTGAAGAGCTTCAGGGTGACGTGCTGCCTGGTGAGACCGTCTTCAAGCTTTACGATACTTACGGTTTCCCCTTCGACCTAACTGCCGACGTATGTCGTGAGCGCGAAGTTACCTTGGATGAAGTCGGTTTCCAGCGTGAGTTAGAAGCGCAGCGTGAGCGCGCAAGGGCGGCTAGCCAGTTTAGCGCAGACTACAGCGCTGCGATCGACTTGGAGGGCGAAACCCAGTTTACGGGTTACGAACACCTAGCCGACCAAGCGACGGTCACTGCCATCGTGGATGGCGAAGGTAATGCCTTGGCGGCTCTGGAAGCTGGCCAGAAAGGCACCATTGTACTGGATCGTACGCCTTTCTATGGCGAATCGGGTGGCCAGGTGGGCGACACCGGTTACTTATACGTTGATGGCGGTCGTTTCCAGGTAACCGATACACAGAAACAGAGCGGCCATCACCTTCACCAAGGCATCATGGTAGAAGGTGCGCTTAGCGTCGGTGCCAGCGTCCGAGGTGAGGTAGATGCCAGCTTGCGTAATGCAACCATCCGCAATCACTCGGCGACGCATTTGCTGCACAAAGCGCTGCGTATGGTGCTGGGTGATCACGTTCAGCAAAAAGGTTCGTTGGTAAATGCGGAACGCCTGCGTTTTGACTTTAGCCATTTTGAACCGATGTCCGCTGAGCAACTAGCGGAAGTAGAGCGGCTGGTAAATGAGCAGATCTTAGCCAATGCGCCGACCAAAACGGAGCAGATGAGCCTAGCAGAGGCGAAATCCAAAGGGGCCGCTGCATTGTTTGAAGCAAAGTATGCCGATAACGTGCGAGTACTAACCATTGGCGCCGATGACTTTTCTATTGAGTTGTGTGGTGGTACTCACGTGAACCGCAGTGGTGATATTGGTTGTTGCCATGTGGTCAGCGAAGTGGGCATCGCCTCAGGTGTGCGTCGTATCGAAGCGATCACCGGCGAAAACGCGCTGGCTTACTTCCGCGAGCAGGAAGCCCGCGTGCAGCGTCTTGGTGAGCGCCTGAAAACCAAGCCGGAGCAAGTGGAAGCAAGGGTTGAGTCGCTGGTTGAACGTAATCGCGCGCTTGAGAAAGAGCTTGAGCAGCTTAAAGCCAAGCTCGCTAGCGCTGCAGGCAGCGACATGCTTAGCCAGGTACAAGAAATTAACGGTGTTAATTTGCTGGTGACCCAGCTTGAAGGCGTTTCCGGTAAGGATTTACGCGGCGTACTTGATCAGTTGAAAAACAAGCTTGGCTCTGGCGTGATCCTGCTCGGTGTTGCGGATACGTCGGCAGGTAAAGTTAGTTTGATATCCGGTGTTACCCAGGACTTAGTTGGCCGTGTAAAGGCAGGTGAATTAGTCAATCATGTTGCTTCGCAGGTGGGCGGTAAAGGCGGTGGCCGCCCGGATATGGCGCAAGCGGGTGGAAGTTTGCCCGATGCCTTGCCGGCGGCACTAAGCAGCGTGCCAGCTTGGTTGAAAAATACGCTTAGCTAAATACAAAGGCCGGTGGCACTATCTGTGCTACCGGCTTTTTTGTTAAATAGTAATAATATCCACCCTCCATTCCCGAACCTATAGGAAAAAACGGCATATGGCATTATACGTACAGAAGTTCGGCGGCACCTCGGTGGGCTCTGTCGACCGTATCAAGGCCGTGGCGGAAAAAGTTAAAGGCTTTCGCGACCAAGGGCACCAGATAGTGGTGGTGGTCTCGGCGATGAGCGGGGAAACTAACCGCCTGACCGATATGGCAAATGCATTAAATGATGAACCCGCGCCGCGCGAAATGGATATGCTGCTCTCTACCGGTGAGCAGGTGACGATTTCGCTGCTGGCAATGGCGCTTCAGCAAATTGGTGTTTCTGCTACGTCTCATACCGGTGCTCAGGTCGGTATTCATACCGATAGTGCCTACACCAAAGCGCGCATTCAACGTATTGAAACTGATGATCTGAAAGCCGATCTTGATGAAGGCAAAGTGGTCGTAGTGGCTGGTTTCCAGGGCGTTGACGAAGATGGCAATATTACGACGCTTGGCCGCGGTGGTTCAGATACAACAGGTGTTGCGCTTGCTGCAGCGCTTGGAGCCGATGAGTGCCAGATATACACCGATGTTGATGGTGTTTACACCACGGACCCCCGCGTGTGTTCCAAGGCTCAGCGCCTTGAGAGCATTACCGTGGAAGAAATGCTTGAACTCGCAAGCCTAGGTTCCAAAGTACTACAGATTCGCGCCGTCGAATTTGCGGGTAAGTACAACGTACCACTTCGCGTGTTGTCGAGCTTTGAAGAAGGCCCCGGCACCCTAATTGTTGCAGAAGCAGACCAAGACGAGGACGCTATGGAAGAACCGCTAATCTCCGGTATCGCATTTACCAAAAACGAAGCTAAATTAACCTTACTGAACACGCCTGATGTTCCTGGTGTGGCGTCGCGTATTCTCGGCCCTATTGCAGACGCCAATATCGAAGTCGATATGATTGTACAAAACGTGGCGCCTGCCGGTGATTACACTGACTTCACTTTTACCGTCGCTAAAGGTGATTATAAAGCGACCAAAAAGTTGCTTGAAGAGACGGTAATCCCGGATTTAGGCGGCGGCGAGCTGCGTGGTGATGATAATATTGCTAAGGTATCTCTCGTCGGTGTTGGTATGCGCTCTCATGCGGGCGTTGCCTCCAAGATGTTCCGTGTGTTGGCTGACGAAAACGTCAATATTCGTATGGTTTCTACATCGGAAATTAAAATTTCCGTTGTTATTGATGAAAAGCATATGGAGCTTGCGGTTAACGCCCTACACAAAGCATTCGGTTTGGATAAGTCTGATATCGAATCTGAATAACAATTGCGCGCTAAACCTTCTACGCTGAAAAGTACTTGCTGCCGCGTGGTGGTGAGCTTTCTTTCAACGGGAGGTTAAGGTGTCATAGGGGCTTGAGCCATTGGTGGTAGCGGCACCATGACGCACACAATAGCGTGGTGCCGCTTTAAGCGGACACATCCCGTTGTACTCAACGTCTGAGAAGGAGATCAGCCATGCTCATCTTAACCCGCCGGGTTGGCGAAACGCTGATGATAGGCGATGAAATCACCGTCACGGTGTTAGGTGTGAAAGGTAATCAAGTGCGGATTGGTGTTAATGCGCCAAAAGATGTCGCTGTCCACCGTGAAGAGATTTACCAGCGCATCCAACGTGAACGTAATAGCGAAAGTGAAGCTGAATAGCTGGACGCCTATTTCGCGCCCATTAAGGGCGTTTGAGCGGTAAGAGAGCAGGTCGGCGCGAAAAAAGTCGGTACAAGGCTGGACACCAGCCATCATAATCGGTAACATTCGCGCCGTGCTGTTGAGGAGAGGTGGCCGAGTGGCTGAAGGCGCTCCCCTGCTAAGGGAGTATAGGGTTTATAGCCCTATCGAGGGTTCGAATCCCTCTCTCTCCGCCAACTGCATAAAGCAACATCAATGAGATAAGCGCCCGTAGCTCAGCTGGATAGAGTACCTGACTACGAATCAGGGGGTCGGAGGTTCGAATCCTCCCGGGCGCGCCATCTTGAATTAAGAAGTTATTGATGTTATTGTGTTTTCATCATCCAAGTGATGTTAAATACAATTAAGCGCCCGTAGCTCAGCTGGATAGAGTACCTGACTACGAATCAGGGGGTCGGAGGTTCGAA
>NZ_RZHG01000020.1 GCF_003989795.1 Vreelandella andesensis | reverse complement strand
AAGCGCGCTAATCTGTCGGAGCTAGCTCCGTCCTGACGACTTGGAGAGTTTTCATGGCTATCGGTGTTTGGATAAGTCTTTTTGCCTACTTTGCGCTCATGATCGCTATTGGCATTTATGCTATGCGCAAAGCAACGTCCTCATCCGAGGATTACATGCTGGGTGGGCGTGGGCTCAGTCCTCAGGTCGCTGCCCTCTCGGCCGGTGCTTCAGATATGAGCGGCTGGTTGCTACTCGGGCTACCTGGTGCCATGTTTGTATCCGGCCTGGGCTCGGCTTGGATCGGGATTGGCTTGCTGGTGGGGGCCTTCTTCAACTGGACGTTGGTCGCCCCGCGCCTGCGTGAACAGACCGTTCACTATGGCAACGCAATTACCATCCCTGCGTTCTTGGCGAACCGGTTCCCAACTCGGGCGATGTCGCTTAGAACCGTATCCGCTATTGTCATCGTCATCTTTTTCGCCGTTTACACAGCATCGGGCCTAGTGGCTGGCGGCAAGCTGTTTGAAAGCGCATTTGCCGGAATTTTCAATATCGGTGACATGAGCAACTACGCCATGGGGGTCATTATAACCCTAGGCGTGGTGCTTATTTACACCGTTGTAGGCGGCTTCCTGGCCGTAAGCATGACCGACTTCGTGCAAGGCTGCATCATGATGCTGGCGCTAGTGATCATGCCGGCAGTGGTTCTCTTCGGCGAAGGGGGCGGCGGATTCGCCCAGGCGTCACAAACCCTGAATGAGGTTGATCCCACGCTACTTTCCTGGACGTCGGGACTGACCTTTATCGGGTGGCTCTCTGCAGTGACTTGGGGACTGGGCTATTTTGGGCAGCCCCACATTATTGTGCGCTTCATGGCTATTCGGACGCTGAAAGAGGTGCCGGTTGCCCGCAACATTGGCATGGGCTGGATGCTGATTTCTCTTATTGGTGCCGTTTCTCTGGGTATTTTTGGACGGGCCTATGCGATTCGTAATGGGCTGGAGGTTCAGGACCCAGAAACGATCTTTATCATCCTGGCGGAGTTGCTATTCCACCCGCTGGTCACCGGCTTCCTCTACGCAGCACTGTTAGCGGCCATCATGAGCACAATTTCCAGTCAGCTTCTGGTGTCGTCGTCTTCCTTAACTGAAGATTTCTACCGCCTGTTCCTACGTAAAGAAGCAACGGACAAGGAGTGTGTCCGCGTCGGCCGGATTTGTGTCGTACTGGTTGGCCTCGTCGCCGCGTTCATTGCGTCTGACGAAAACTCTCAGGTTCTAGGCCTGGTAAGTAACGCCTGGGCTGGCTTTGGTGCCGCCTTTGGCCCGCTGATTATTCTGTCGCTGATGTGGCCGCGTACCAACGGTAATGGTGCCATCGCAGGCATGGTGGTCGGTGCGGTCACGGTCATGGTTTGGATCTCACTCGGCTGGAACGGTGAGTTCATGGGTGGCCCTGGCGTGTACGAGATTATTCCAGGCTTCATCGCATCCTTCATTGCCATCATGGTGGTGAGCAGTATGACTGACGATTCTGGTGAATATCAGCATATTGATCGCTAAACGAGCGTTGATCACGCCCTTAACGTAGTTGAAAGTAGCTAAAAGTAGCTAAAAACTAGGTTAATCATTGAGACCTTCCCATGTCAGATGCCTTATCGGGCACATCGTCACGGGAAGGTCTCTTTCACTTCAGGTAGCCTCTTTTATCCGCCCACGGATTAAACCCTGCGTGCCACTCTTTGCTCCAGGTCAATAACCTGCCCTCCTCTACCCGATATACTCTTTTCATGGTTTTCGACACACCCTATCGACTCTCGTTAACCCATTACTGAAACGACTTATTTTAACGGTCAGGAGCGACGCTATGCGCCACAAAACTCTATCTACTCTGCTTATCACTGGGCTTGCCGCCACCACGATGCTGGCAAGCAGCCAAGCGTTCGCTTACGGTGCCGGTGATTTCTTCACTCGTGTAGGTGTTGCAAAAGTAGAACCGAAAAGCGACAACGGTTCATTAGCGGGCGGCGCGTTCGCAGTTGACGTTCAGGACAAAACCGATTTCGCCTTTACCTTGGGATACCGCTTTCACGACAAGGTAGGCATCGAGTTACTGGCCGCTCTGCCGTTTGAGCACGATATTGCGCTGAATGGTGACAATCTCGCTTCTACCAAACACCTTCCACCCACACTGACACTCCAGTACTACCCTTTAGGGGGCACTGAAGCGCGCGTACAGCCTTATGTTGGCGCAGGTATTAACTACACCTTTTTCTCAGATGAGGAACTAGCTATTGGCGAGTTAGAGCTTGACGACTCCTGGGGCGCCGCCGCTCAAGTGGGTATCGATTTGCTCATCGATGAGAACTGGGCACTTAACGCAGCAGCGTGGTACATCGATATCGATACGGACGCAACCGTAAACGGTGCTGCTGCTGGAACGGTAGAGATTGACCCGGTAGTGGTTATGGCTGGCTTAAGTTACCGCTTCTAACACCGCTACGCCTGCGTAAGTGGCTAACGCAAACCGAATAATTCCATAAAAAAATGCCCAGCACCGCTATTTGCGGTCCTGGGCATTGTCTTTGCTGATGACGTCATCACGCCGGAAACCGGCGACGTATTATCGTTAGACTCAGCAGCAGTCTTTCTAGTACCGCTATCTAGTACCGCTATCTAGTTTTTCAGTAACAAGCTGATCAATTCTTTCGACAGCTCGAACGACCAACAGTTGGTCACTAGCACGCACTTTTTCCTGCATTAGGTAAGCGGCCATTGCGGGGGCTACATCGCACTTGGCAGGCATGGCGGCCTGGGCGTCAATCAGTGCATTTAATCGAGCGATAAAGACAAAACGAATCCACTGAGGCAGCGACATAGTGTCAATACAGAAGGGTTGCTGACTATTAAATGCAGCAACCTCAGGGGCTGGCATACGCCATAAGTTAGCGGCCTTCATAGTGGCTTCAAGCTCAAGAAGCGCGGTTTGAAGCTGTTGATGGACGCTCATAAGCACCTTTTTCATTTGAATCAATAAAGCACTATTATTCCAGCACTGTGAGTAAGTTGCCAACCGTCTGGGAAAATTTGTGCTTTATTCACAGATTCACAGAAAACCTGCAAGAGGCTGTGGATAAACTATGGAAAGGTGTCGCTGCTGCTAGTCTCATGCGGGTTGCAGGATGTTGTGCAATTTTTGATCACTTTGATAATAAAGCACGGATTGATCAGCGTTAGCGGCTGACAGTGGAACATCAGCAAGGTAGAGTGCAGGCTTGAAATGCGGAAGGATGTCATGCAACCAATCCAAACTCTTGATGAATTTTTTACACGTAGCGGCGCAGACGTTTCCCTTCACCATATGGGACGGCGGGTAGTGGCGTGCTCCCGAGAAACGCTGCGAGCATTCGAAAGCGGTGAAATTGCCTGGCCAGAGCCCTGGCAACAGCAGGCACGACTTGGCATCGTCTTTCGTATGGGTGACATGCCTGAACCAGCCATTTGGTTTTTGGCGCTACCACTAGACGAACAGGGCATGCTCTCACCAGCCCAGCGGGACGGTTTTATTAACCGCTTGCTAGAAACCCTTGGGCGAAATGTTGCACAAATAGAAAGCAAACCGCTGAAACAGCAAGAAACAACAGACGTGGATCATTTAATGAAGGATAATCCACTTGCTTTCTCGCCTGATATCACTTTTCAAGCAATGCTCAATGCTCAGGCCACTTATGCATTGGAATTAGCCGCTAGCCAACACTTAGAGCCTGTAGAAGCATATCTTACTGGTCAGCAGACGTTTGATTGGCAAGCACTGGGGTTACAAGGCATCGCTGATTACGTGGTTCGCCTTGATTTACCCATATCAGAAGCACTAGCGATGCGTCTCCCCCGCTTGCCGATTAATGTCGTTCACTCGCTGTGTTACTGCCTTGAGCATAGACCGCTTGCAGAGCCACTGGTAAATGCTTTGCGAGCGCGCGGAGAACAGGCCGCTAGCGATGCCGACATAGAAACCCTGTGCGCCTGTGTACGTGCAGTGGGCAGCACATCGTCAACGGGTGTAGGCGAATGGTATTCAAGTCTATTGAGCGACTCAGCTGCTTGTGGCCCAGACATTATTGCCGCTATCGCTGGCCGTGGATGGCTGCTGCTAGAAGACGCTGAGCGTTTACCGCTTTTTTTACAGCGCTTGGCAGAAGACAGACGTACCAACTTTAATGCTGTAGTCCGTGATCTTGCACTTATTCCAAGGCTACGCCTGCCCATTATGCTGGCACTCCGTGACGCACCGACAGATTCCGCCATTCAGCAAAGGCTGAGTGCGTTGATTAACCAAGCTAGAAGCTAGACATTTTTTTGTGAGACGATAGACAAAACCATTTGTTGATTACCGACCTTCATTTGCCGGGAGTACGCCGTGAAGGAATTACCCTATCAGGCCAAAGCAGTCATCGGCCGTCGTGAAATGGTGACGTTACCTGAATTAGGGCTTCACCTTTGCTGCAAAGCAGATACTGGCGCACGCACTTCTGCTTTGCATGCCGAAGAGATTGACACTCATGAAGACGAGGACGGGCAACTCTGGGTAAGTTTCATCACCCATAGCGGTGGCCCGAAAACGCCAGCACATCGCTACCAGCTTCATTTGCATGACAGGCGGCGCATTACCAGTTCTAATGGGCACAGTGAGTGGCGCTATGTAATCCGCACTTCAATGCAATTGGGTGAACTGAATTTTCCGGTTGAACTAACCCTGACTGATCGTAGCAATATGCGCCATCCCATGCTGCTTGGGCGCCGCGCAATGCGGCGCTTGCTTATAGCACCTGGGGCTGCATTTTTGCACGGCGAGCCTTAAACTAACTTATTAGCCACTCTTTCGGCCCCGGAGCCTTGCATGCATATTGCCCTGCTTTCGCGCAATCGCAATCTATACTCAACTCGACGCCTTATTGAAGCTGCCGAGCAACGCGGTCACACTGCCCGCGTGGTAGACACGCTGCGCTGCTATATGAGCATCGCTTCCCATCATCCGTCGATTCACTACAAAGGTGCTGAAATTGAGCACTTCGATGCCGTCATTCCACGTATTGGGGCATCGGTTACGTTTTATGGCTGCGCTGTGCTGCGCCAATTTGAAATGATGGGCACCTATGTCATTAACGACTCTGTCGCGATCACCCGTTCGCGGGATAAATTGCGCTCGTTGCAGCTTCTCTCTCGGAAAGGACTGGGCTTGCCGATCACGGGTTTCGCCCATTCACCTGACGACATTCCTGACCTTATTACCATGGTCAAAGGTGCACCGTTAGTGATCAAGCTGCTAGAAGGCACGCAAGGTATCGGTGTTGTACTCGCCGAAACTAACCAAGCTGCCGAGTCGGTTATTCAAGCGTTTATGGGCATGAAAACCAACATTATGGTGCAAGAGTATATAAAAGAGGCGCGTGGCGCTGACATTCGCTGCTTAGTGATCGGCGATAAAGTGGTCGCTTCCATGAAGCGCCAAGCAGCCGAAGGGGAATTTCGTTCAAACTTGCACCGTGGCGGCACCGCTAGCGTCATTCGCATTACACCGGAAGAACGCTCGACCGCCATTCGAGCGGCAAAAGCCATGGGGCTGCGCGTTGCAGGTGTTGACTTACTGCGCTCGAATCATGGGCCGGTGATTATGGAGGTTAACTCATCGCCAGGCTTACAAGGTATTGAGAATGCAACCGGTAAAGATATTGCTGGAATGATCATCGAGCACATTGGAAAAAATGCTATGCAGGCGCGTAAAGCGCCAACCAAGCCTAATGGCTAAGGCTGAATGCAAAAATAATCCGCGTTAGGGGTGGCAAATTAACGCTGTCACCCCCACAATCCGCGTCACCGAAGGAGGTAGACGCTCATGTTTCTCGACAATCGCCAAGTGGCGATGGACAGTGTATTGGAAGCGCTGGCCGATAGCATTGATTATTTCCAGGATAACCTTGAACGCCTGCGTCCTACGCTGCGTGACGCGCTGAAGCCGCATTACACTGAGCGGTTAAAACAGATGCGTAAACTTCAAGAGCTGGCTCGTGCGCATTTGAAAATGCTACCTCGAGATGCCGACGTAGAGCGTGACGACTTTTTATGGCTTTGGAGCCGCTTAAAAAGTTTTGTGGGCAATGATAGTCAGGTACTAATCAATGAATTGTTAGAACAAGAGCGTGTACTGATGCAAGCCCTGTCTACACTATTCACCCATCCCCTGCCCGACCCTATTGAGCCTGTGGTAGAAGAGTGCATGCAAGGGTGTCGAAAGTTAATACGCGAGCTGTACAGCTTACAAAAACGCAAAATGCACCGTTAGCTTTGAAATGCGTTGCTAATTTATACAATGCATCGCTAATTTATAAAATGGATTGGTTATTTGTAGGATACATCGTCAACGGGAGTCCGCATCGTCAATCTATTGACATCGGCGCTGTCGTTCACTCTGGCGAGCTCACCAACCGCGTAATAAAGTGTTTAATATCAATATTTAAGGATGAGCGAGAGGCTTTGCTAACACCGCTGTCGACATCCCTTAATTCGATAGGTTCTGGAGAGCCTAAAAAGTAAGGCTCTCTTCCCCAGATATAAAGATCACCAAGGGTTGCCACGCGCGCTGCCCATTCGCGAACCTTCAACCTCCATTCCCCAGCAGCTGGCCCTTCTTCTGCTACGCAGCCGGTCACTTCCATGCCTAATGCGCGACCAATAAAAACCGCGCGCGGAAGATGCCAGCTCTGAGTAACCAACAACGCTTCATTTAATTGAAAGACATCTCGAGCTCGCACAAGCGTGTCGTAAGTGCTGAAACCAGCAAAATCCATAGTAAGTTGATCTGCTGGCACGCCGCGCCGATAAAGGTCACGCCACATGGCGCGAGGTTCGTTATAGGCTTGAGTGCGATTGTCCCCTGAAATTAAAAGGTGACTTACTCGCTGATCGGCAATTAAACGGGCGGAAGTTCGCATGCGTGCGTTAAAGTGAGGATTTCGGAAGCCGCTTCGGGTCCAGTTAGAGGTACCAAACACAATCGCCACATCGGTCGGGCGACACTCGGCAAAATGGTCATCAATATAGCGAGTCGTACTGGCAACCACCCAGAAATTACCAGCTATAAACAGCAATGTCGCCAGCAGCATTAATGCTCCTAGCGACATTAAAAAACGCTTTATGTAACGTAATAGCAGGCTGCGCATCCAGCTCCCCAGCAGGGGTTAAAACATGCCGAGTTCAAGCTTGGCTTCGTCGCTCATCATGTCACGGCTCCAGGGCGGGCTGAAAACAATTTCAGTATGCACCTTGTTGATCTGAGGCGCGCCTAGAATTTTATTACGCGCATCCGCCGCAATGACATCACCCATTCCACAACCTGGCGCAGTAAGCGTCATACGAATAGTGACCATTCTTTCGCCGCTAATCAAGCGCTCAAGACGACAGCCATAGACAAGTCCTAAATCGACAATGTTGACCGGTATTTCTGGATCAAAGCAGGTGCGCAACTGCTCCCAGACAAACTGTTCAATTTCTTCATCACTGGCACTTTCAGGCAGTGTTGGGCGTGGCAGAGGTTCAAGCCCTAACGCATCTAAATTACGCCCTTCAATAAGAAAAAGCCGCCCTTCAAAGCCAACGCTTACCGAACTTCCCTTCGCTTGCATAACGCTGACAACGCTGTCTTCCGCCAGTGTCTCCGTCTTGCCAAACGGAATTGCAATGGCGTCGACATCCCGCTGAAGCGGCAGCTTTTGGCCACGTTCAAGACTGGCCACTTGCTCGATATTCATAACAGTCCTTAAATAACGGCCTTTAGCGGACCATTCCAATCACGCGGTTAAGCGCCGCAACAAACGTATCTATCTCTTCCAGCGTATTATACGCTGCAAATGATGCGCGGCACGTAGCGTCTACACCAAAATGGTGAAGCAGCGGTTGCGCGCAGTGATGCCCGGTACGAATAGCGACGCCTAACTGATCAATCAGCAGCCCGATGTCTTGAGAGTGAGCGCCTTCAACCACAAACGAAAGCACCCCAGCTTTCTGCGGCGCGGTGCCAAGAATGCGCAGACCATCTATCTGGCTCACTGCTGCGGTGGCATGTTTTAGCAGTACGGCTTCCCAAGCACCTATTGCTTCTACACCGACACCTTCTAGCCACTCAATAGCGCGCCCCAGAGCAATCACCTCCGCAATAGCAGGCGTGCCGGCCTCGAATTTATGCGGAAGCTCCGCAAAGGTGGTAGCGACGTCAAAAGAAACTGTTTTAATCATCTCGCCACCACCCTGCCAGGGCGGCATCGCTTCTAATAACGCTTTTTTACCGTAGAGCACGCCAACGCCAGTAGGGCCATAAATTTTATGCCCAGAGAACGCATAGAAATCAGCATCAATATCCTGGACATCAACTTTCTGGTGCGGTGTTGCCTGGGCGCCATCCACCAAAATGAGCGCACCGTGCTGGTGGGCAAGCGCTGCCATCTCTTTAACGGGATTAATCGTTCCCAACGCATTGGAGACATGATTAACCGCCACCAGTTTAGTGCGCTCATTGAACAACGAACGGTACGCTGTCATATCAAGCGCACCATTCGCCTCAACGGGTATGACCTTAATGGTAAAGCCAATTTCAGCCGCCAATAACTGCCAAGGCACAATATTGGAGTGGTGCTCCAGCATTGAAATTAGCACTTCATCACCAGCAGCAAGCTGAGAGCGCCCCCAGCTTTGAGCCACCAAATTAATCGCTTCAGTCGTGCCCCGCGTAAAGATGATCTGCCGCTCATCTTCCGCATTGAGAAACGCCTTAACGCGATGCCGAGTGGCTTCAAACGCAGCTGTCGCCTCATCTGACAACGTGTGCAGGCCGCGATGAATATTGGCGTTGTAGCGCGAATAATAATCGCTGAATACATCGATAACCTGACGGGGCGTCTGGCTTGTCGCGGCATTATCTAAATATACCAACGGCTTTCCGTGCACTTCCCGTTTAAGTATTGGGAAGTCATCACGCAACGCCTCGACATTAAACGTCGCGGGTGCAGGCACGGTGGGTTTCTCAATCACGCTATGGGGCATCGATGACTCCTTGACTAGTCGTTGAGTGCGTTAGTCGTTGAACGCAGCCGCCGTTTCTACCAATCCAGCAAGGTTGAAACGTTCAGGCAGCTTGCCCGCCACCGCCAACTCGACCCGTTCAGCAATCACATCAAGCGCAACCTGTTCAAGCACCTCGCCAGCAAATGCAAGCGTCAACAGGCCTCGTGCGGTGGCTTTGTCGATTCCGCGGGTACGTAACGCGTAAATCGCATCTTCATCCAACTGCCCAGTGGTGGTGCCATGAGAGCACTTCACGTCGTCAGCATAAATTTCAAGCTCAGGCTTGGCATCGATATGCGCACGATCAGAAAGCAGTAAATTTTGGTTACTTTGAAAACCTTCAATCTTCTGGCTATCGCGCTTAACGTAAACCTTACCGTTAAAGACGCCGTGGGCCCGGTCATCCAGTATGCCCTTGTAGTTCTCATTCGAGAACGTAAGCGGCGCATTGTGATTGACCTTCGTGTGGTTATCCACATGCTGGCGGCCTTGACCGAAGAACAGACCATAGAAGTGTGTCTCCGCTCCTTGGCCGTTCAGGTCACTAATTAGGTCGTTGCGCACCAGCGCACCACCCAGGTTCAGGTTATAAGAGTTGTAGCGGCTGTCTCGGCTCTGTTCAACATGAATGCTGGCGACATGCATGTCGCCCAAAGGTGCTTCTTGCAGTTTGTAGTGATTCAGAATTGCACCGCGATCAAGCATCAGTTCAGCAACAACGTTGGTAAAGTTTGCCGCTTCAGCTTCACCGATATAGTGCTCAATTAGCGTCGCTTCGCTGCGCCCTGCTGCTTCTACCAAGATGCGCGGATGGCTCATCACTGGCGTGCCTGCACGGGACAAGAACTGTAGCAAGATGGGTTTTTCAACCACAGTACCCGGTGCGATACGCACCACCGCACCCTCTTCCATAAACGCAGTGTTTAGCGCTGCAAACGTAGAGAACTCTACACCCGTCAAGCGGCCTAGCGGCCCGCCAACAGCTTCATGGTTATCAGCCAGCGCTTTGGAAAGCGGTACTACTTGAACACTGCTTGGCAGAGACTCTAGGTCGGACAGTGCTGCAGAGAAAATCCCATCGACAAAGGTCAACCGGTAGGCATCTAACGGCAGCGTCATCGCCGCCGCTTGCGCTTGAGAAAAATCTGCATTCTCAGCCAGCGCAAAATTGCCCTGTGCAATCGTTCGCACGTCGGTATATTTCCACTCTTCATCACGGCGAGTAGGAAACCCCATAGCGTCGAAACGCGCTGCACCGGCTTGGCGGCGAGCTGCAATCCATGTTGGCTCAACTCCGCGCTGTTGGCTACGCGCGTTCAGCGTGTCCAAGAACGTTTGCGTATCGCTCATGCCACAGACTCCTCGATGCCTTCATAACCATTGGCTTCAAGCTCTTTAGCAAGCTCAGCATCACCCGTTCTAACAATACGACCATCAACTAAGACGTGCACCTTATCGGGCACGATGTAGTCAAGCAGCCGCTGATAGTGAGTGACCAGCAAAATAGCGCGATCTCCAGCACGCAGGCTATTAACACCATCGGCTACCACTTTCATCGCATCGATATCGAGACCAGAGTCAATTTCATCGAGCATGGCAAGTTTTGGCTGAAGCACCAGCATTTGGAGAATTTCGTTACGCTTCTTTTCACCGCCAGAAAAACCTTCATTGACAGCACGCTGCAGGAAGCTGGCATCCATCTTCATAAAGCCAAGCTTCTCTTTCACCAGCTTCATAAACTCAGGGGCAGGCATTTCGCCTTCGCCACGGGCGACACGCTGGGCATTTAGCGCGGATTTCAGCAGGTAGATATTTTTTACCCCTGGAATTTCCACGGGGTACTGGAAGCCAAGCAGTAGGCCCGCTTGGGCGCGCTCTTCGATTTCCATTTCCAGCACGTTCTGGCCTTCAAACGTCACGCTGCCTTGAGTCACTTCGTAGCCATCTTTACCGGCAATGACAGCCGACAACGTGGATTTACCTGCGCCGTTCGGGCCCATAATGGCATGCACTTCACCTGCATTAATGGTGAGTGTTAAACCCTTCAAAATTTCTTTGCCGTCGACGGTGACGTGTAAATCATTAACTTGCAACATAGTTAAAACCTTTTAAATTCTTGCGGGACGCTAGCACGTCCCCCATAAAATAAAGTCGATTGTCGAAGTGGTTAGCCCACCGCGCCTTCAAGGGTCACACTCAGAAGTGCTTCGGCTTCTACCGCGAACTCCATTGGCAGCTCTTGAAAAACGTCTTTACAGAAGCCGTTAACAATCATGCTGACCGCATCTTCTTCAGAAATCCCGCGGCTCTGACAGTAGAACAACTGGTCTTCACCAATCTTAGATGTGGTGGCTTCGTGTTCAATCGTGGCGGTGCTGTTACCGATTTCTTGATAAGGAAACGTATGGGCGCCGGACTTGTCGCCAATGAGCAACGAGTCACACTGGGTAAAGTTACGCGCCCCTTTAGCACGGGGGCCAATTTTGACCAAGCCACGGTAAGATTGATCACTCCTACCCGCCGAAATGCCTTTGGCAACAATATAGGAGCGAGTACCTTCGCCAATGTGGATCATTTTGGTACCGGTATCGGCTTGCTGGCGCCCATTGGTGACCGCTACTGAGTAAAACTCACCGATACTGTCTTTGCCGCGCAAGACACAAGAAGGGTATTTCCAGGTGATCGCCGAACCGGTTTCAACCTGTGTCCAACTAATGCGCGAGCGATCGCCACGACAGTCGCCACGTTTAGTAACGAAGTTGTAAATGCCACCCTTACCGTTTTCATCACCGGGGTACCAGTTCTGAACGGTAGAATACTTGATGTAGGCATCGTCCAGCGCAACAAGCTCGACTACCGCCGCGTGAAGCTGGTTTTCATCACGCATTGGTGCCGTACAGCCTTCCAAATAGGACACCTGAGCACGACTTTCGCAGATAATTAGCGTGCGCTCGAACTGGCCGGTGTTGGCCGCGTTAATACGGAAATAGGTCGACAGCTCCATAGGGCAGGTAACGCCCTCTGGAACAAATACAAATGAGCCGTCAGTAAATACAGCCGAATTCAGCGCGGCAAAGTAGTTATCGGCCACTGGCACAACGGTGCCTAGGTATTGCTTGATCAGGTCCGGGTAGTCTCGAATCGCTTCGGAGATTGAACAGAAAATAACGCCTGCTTCTCCGAGTTCTTTTTTGAACGTGGTGGTGACAGACACAGAGTCAAATACGGCATCGACCGCGACCCCGGCAAGTGCGGCACGCTCGTGCAGAGGAATACCCAGCTTTTCATAGGTTTCAAGAAGCTTGGGGTCAACTTCATCCAAGCTCTGCGGGCGATCTTCTGGGCGCTTCGGTGCACTAAAATAAGAGATTGATTGGTAGTCAATGGGCGGATAGTCGAGATGTGCCCAAGAGGGCTCTTTCATTTTCAACCACTGACGGTAGGCATTTAAACGCCACTCCAGCATCCATTCCGGCTCGCCTTTCTTATTGGAGATAAAGGCAATGGTGTTTTCATCAAGGCCAGGTGGCAGGGTGTCGCTTTCAATATCGGTTATAAAACCATCTTTATATTCGCGACGAACCAACTGTTCCATTTCTTCGCTTGCCATGGTGATACCCTCCGGGCAGTTGGGTGGCGAGGTTAGCTCGCCGTCAATAGGGATAAAATTATCTGTAGCACTGCCTAAGCGGTCGCCAGGCTAATGCTTTGAATCGGTAATTGTACGGGTAGCTTTATGGGTGTCGTGTCGGCCAAGTGCGCCAGCGTGACGCTTTCAAGTAGCGTACGAATCGCCAGCGATACGCGCTGCCAGTTATCGGCTACGCCACAAGTGGCTACCAAGTCACATTCGCCTTCAGCTTGGCTGCATTCAGTCATCGCCACCGGCCCTTCGATAGCGGCAATAATATCGGCTGCGGTGATGTGTGAGGCTGGCCGAGCCAGACGATACCCACCTTGGACACCACGCTGTGACTCCAGCAGCCCTGCTTTCACCAGCATTTTTAGTGTCTTGCTGACAGTAGGATGCGGCAGCTGCACTGCTTCTGCTAAATCAGCCGCTGCATGAGACGCCTGTGGATGACGAGCAATTTGCGCCATCACCACAGCGGCATAATCTGTCAGCCGAGAAAGCTTGAGCATGTTAACTCCTGTTAACCGTGGCGGTTTGCTTACCACCTAATGGGTACCATTTTAGTCCTGTATAAATTTGTTGTGAAGCCCTATAACAAAATCGTTATCAATTTGTGCAAAATAACAGCACGTTCGACTCTGATAGCAACAAAAACAACAATCATTATCATTTAAAAACCTGTCGATGGGCAAAACGCGAAAAAGCCTGCGAAGATTTTCGCAGGCTTTTGAGAAAACCGATCATGGGAGCGTCATCACAACAAATTATTACACAGGACCTAGAGAGCGACAGGGTCTACACGGGTTGTCCAAAATATCCAGGAGGACTAATCGGTTCATACCCAGTAGGTGTGGTTCAATTTCATTGAGCAGCTCAGTAAACGTCAACCTTTCAGGTAGCGACGTTTGGTGATCCAACGCTAACACCCAGTAATAGTAAAGGTGGCTACCATTACCTTCTGGCGGCATCGAACCTCAAAAATTATTGTCTTCTTCACTATCCCTACCTATTCAGACCAACGCCCTTCCCGCTTTAGGCGCTTTTCTACCCAACGATCATAATACCAGCGTAACGCGTTTTTGATCCCTGGTAGGCCAATGAGCCATGCGATTGGCATAAACCATGGAATACGCATCATCAATAAACGGTAAGCGTCGATGCCTTCGATAATGGTGCCATCGTCTTTTTCGATATGCAGCGAGCGTAAAGCGGCTTCCGGTGCCACCCCTTTTTTATGCAACTGCTGCTGATGCTCAGAAACATCACACCAGTTAATCCCATCACCATGCTTGCCAGCTAAGCGCTCAAAAAGACGACGATCTTTGCGACAGCCTGGGCAAACGGCGTCATAGAAAACATTGATAGAGGCGTTATCAGACATATAAGCTCTCACTGTGGTCGTACTTAGCAGTTTGACACTTTGCGCTTTCCACGCAAACTTCCATCTAACGAGGGCGCTACAATGAAACATCTCTTAATCGTTGCCCATGCGCCATCAATTAACACCTGTACGCTGCGTGATGCTGCTCAGCGGGGCGCGAGCCAAGACATTGTCGAGCAGGTTACCTGCACAGTAAAAACGCCTTTTGAGGCTGGACCTGATGACATCCGCGCCTGCGATGGCATCTTGTTAGGCACGACAGAAAACCTGGGTTACATGAGCGGCGCACTTAAGGATTTTTTTGATCGCAGCTATTACAGAATACTTGAAGAAAAACAAGGTCTTCCATGCGCGCTTTATATTCGTGCGGGCACAGATGGCACCGGCACACGCCGCGCAGTAGAAAGCATTGTCACAGGGTTACGCTGGCGCTGGGTGCAGGAACCACTCACCTTACGCGGCGAGTGGCAGGATTCATTTGCCGATCAGGTAGAAGAACTCAGCTTAACCTTAGCGCTTAGTATTGAATGTGGCATTGTATAACCCCGCCTAGCCTGCCTTACTGTTAGTAAGCATTTCGTGCCCACAGCGCAATAGAAAGTCACGACAAGCCACTCCTCGCTTCTATTGCAGATACTTAACGCACGTATATAGGTGACCTTTATGCATAACGTCATTGCCTTCTACGATGATCGTGTACTCGCTCATGAGCCCAATATCGACTCTGATTTTTTGCCCGATCGAATCGATAAACGAATTCGTCAACTGCTATCAGGACTCCCGGTGCCATGGAAATACCCTGAACATCCTGGCCGGTTACAAGCTATTCAACATCTGCTTGAAAAAGCACCGATTGCAGACCTTCACATCGAAGGAGGCAAAGCGGCCACGTTTGAACAATTAGCCAGGGTGCACACCACCTCTTATCTTAACGATATTTTTAGTTTGCGTGGAAAAAATGCCTGGCTGGACGTGGATACCACGGCAGTCTCACCAGGCAGCATTGACGCGGCTGAAGTCGCTGCAGGCACGGCGATTGCGGCAGTCGAAGCAGTGATGGAAAAACGTGCGAAAAGCGCGTTTGCGCTGGTACGCCCACCTGGGCACCACGCGGAACCTGTTCGCGCACGAGGTTTTTGCTTATTTAATAATGTCGCGGTTGCAGCGGCTCATGCGCGCAGCGCACTGGGTTGTGAACGTGTGCTCATCGTCGACTGGGACGCCCACCATGGCAACGGCACCCAGGATATTTTTTGGGCAGAACCCGATGTCATGTTTTTTGATATTCACCGCGCTGCGCCTTTCTACCCTGGCTCAGGTCATCTCGCAGAGGTCGGTGCCGGCTTAGCTGAAGGCACCACAATTAATGTCCCGCTACCTGCTGGTGCAGGCGATGAAGCATTTTTGAAAGCCTTTCGCGATATTCTAGCGCCAGCCGCTGCATGGTTTAAGCCGGATATTATTTTAGTCTCGGCTGGCTTTGACCCACACTGGCATGATTTAGCGCTCAATGTGTCTTACGATGGCTTTGGTGCACTAACAGGGTTCTTGCAACAGTTGGCTGAACAGCACTGCCAAGACCGCTTAGTCTTCGTTTTAGAAGGCGGCTATAACCTGGAGTCGCTGGCCAACGGCACCCGAGCGGTGCTGGCTGTACTGGCTGGAAATACCGTCCCGGTACCTGATAGCTGCGGCATCGCGGAAGTCCAAGCGGCAGCTGACTTTCATCGTACTGCGTTTCAAACCAGCTAGCAGCACTGCAATAAAAAACGGCACCGCAAGGGGTGCCGTTTTGTAAGTAAGCGATATGCTTATTTGAGTCGTTCAAACACGGTCGCTACCCCTTGCCCCATCCCGATACACATCGTGGCAAGGCCGAGGGTGGTATCGCGCTGCTGCATGACGTTAAGCAGTGTTGTACAAATGCGCGACCCCGAGCAGCCCAGCGGGTGGCCAAGAGCAATGGCACCGCCATGTAGGTTCACTTTCTCGTCCATGGCATCTAGGAAACCAAGATCTTTTAAGACAGGCAGACCTTGAGCGGCGAATGCTTCGTTAAGCTCAACCGTTTGAATATCTGCGGCGGATAAGCCAGCAACTTTCAGTGCTTTTTTAGACGCCGGTACCGGGCCGTAGCCCATAATAGAGGCATCACAGCCTGCAACACCGGTTGAAAGTACTTTTGCAATCGGCTCAAGCCCTAACGCCTGGGCGCGCTCGTAACTCATGACGGCCATTGCTGACGCACCTACCGACAGTGCAGATGACGTGCCCGCGGTAACCGTACCATTGCGAGGATCAAACACTGGCTTAAGACTGGCCATCGACTCAAGGCTTGACTCAGGACGAATCACTTCATCGTGCTTGAACAAAATTTTAAAACCGCGCTGATCGTGGCCTTCAACACCAATAATTTCGTTATCGAAGTAGCCTTTCTCCATCGCGGCTTGGGCACGCTGGTGGGAGCGCACACCAAACTTATCCTGGTCTTCACGGGAGATACCGTGCATTTTACCCAGCAGCTCAGCAGTCAGCCCCATCATCATGGCCGCTTTCGCAACGTACTTGCTGGCGGCGGGGTTAACATCGACACCATGAGCCATGGGCACATGTTCCATGTGCTCTACCCCACCGATTACGTAAAAATCGCCCATGCCCGCTTTAATGTTGGCCGCAGCAATATGCAGTGCCGTCATCGAGGAGCCACACAAACGGTTAACGGTTTGCGCAGGAACCGAACGAGGGATGCCCGTCATGATCGCCGCGTTGCGGGCGATATTCATCGACTGCTCAAGCGTCTGGTTAACACAGCCCCAGATCACATCATCGACTTCTGACGGGTCTAAATTAGCATTACGATCAAACAGCGCTTGCATAACGGCTGCCGACAAATTCTCAGCGCGTACATTGCGGAATGCACCGTTTTTAGCTTTCGCCATGGCGGTACGAACACCGTCTACCACCACGATATCTCTTGGTTTCAAACTCATCTTATATCTCCTTTGCGTGGTGGTTAGGCCTGAGTGCCAGAATAAAATTGCTCGTTATTTTGAGCCATCTGGCGCAGCTTCTCAGTGGGCGCGTAAAGCGGGCCTAATTCATCCGCAAGGTTTTCGGCTAGCTTAACGAACTCGGCAACACCCATCGCGTCAATGTAGCGCAGCGCGCCACCGCGAAAGGGAGGGAAACCAATACCGTAAATCAGCGCCATATCGGCTTCGGCAGGGGTCTCCACGATGCCATCTTCAAGGCAACGAACCGTTTCCAGACACAGCGGCACCATCATACGAGCAATAATGTCTTCGTCGGAAAACTCTTTCTGCTCTTTGACGACGTCTTTTACCAACGCGTAGGCTTGCTCGTCGGTAACTTTCTTAGGTTTGCCTTTTTTATCTTCTTCATAGGCATAGAAGCCTTTATCGTTCTTCTGGCCCAAACGCTTATTGTCGTACATCACTTGAATAGCGGTTTTACCATCACGCGCCATACGATCCGGGAAACCTTCTGCCATCACTTCGTTAGCATGTACGGCAGTATCCAGCCCCACTACATCCAGCAGATAGGCAGGACCCATAGGCCAGCCAAATTTTTCCATTACTTTGTCAACGTGTTGGAAATCAGCGCCCTGCTCTACCAAGAAACTGAAGCCACCGAAGTAAGGGAACAATACGCGGTTAACCAGAAAGCCGGGGCAATCATTGACAACGATCGGGGTTTTGCCCATGGCGCGTGCATAAGCAACCGTGGCAGCCACCGCTGCGTCTGAGGTTTTCTCACCGCGAATAACTTCTACCAACGGCATACGGTGAACCGGGTTAAAAAAGTGCATGCCGCAGAAGTTTTCAGGGCGCTTGAGGTTCTTGGCAAGACGGTTAATAGAAATCGTCGAAGTGTTAGAGGTAAGAATGGTGTTTTCGCTCACCATGCCTTCCACTTCGGTCAGCACGGCGTCTTTAACGTTGGGATTTTCAACTACTGCTTCAACCACTAGGTCAACGTTGCCGAAGTCACCGTATGAGAGCGTAGGGCGAATGTTGGTCAACTTTTCGGCCATCTGTTCGATCGTCAGCTTTTTACGCTCTACTTGCTTAGCAAATAGTTTGCGAGCTTCTTTTAGGCCTAACTCGATAGCGTCATCGTTAATATCTTTCATGACGATGGGCGTGCCTTTGCTGGCGCTCTGGTAGGCGATACCTCCCCCCATAATACCTGCGCCCAGTACAGCGGTCTGTTTAACCGGCTGCGACTGCTTCTCGTACTTGCTACCTTTTTTCTTTACGATCTGGTCGTTAAGGAACAGGCCAACCAAGTTGAAAGCAACGCTGCTAAGGGCTAGCTTAGCAAATGCTTTCGCTTCAATCGCCTGGGCGCGGGCACGTGTTTCGCCTGCGCCTTTCTGGATCACCTTAATCGACTCTACCGGCGCGGGATAGTGAGGGCCAGCTTTGCCAGCAACAAATCCTTTTGCGGTTTCAAACGCCATCATTTGCTCAATGGCGTTAAGTTTAAGCGGTGCTTTTTTCTCTTCACGGCGCGCTTGGTAATCAAGCTCACCGGCATTGGCACGGTCTAATAGATCCAACGCGGCTTCTTCAAGCAGCTCGTGAGTGACGACAGCATCGACTGCACCGACGTTAAGTGCTGCATTCGCACGGTTTTCAGTGCCGCCTGCAATCCACTCAATCGCGTTATCTGCGCCAATCAAGCGGGGCAAACGTACACACCCCCCCCAGCCTGGCAAAATGCCTAATTTGGTTTCAGGCAGACCGATTTTGGCTTTCTCACTCATGACGCGAAAATCGGTAGTCAACAGCACTTCACAGCCGCCACCAAGTGCCAGGCCGTTAATGGCCGTTACGGTTGGAAAAGGCAGGTCTTCAAGCGCATTGAAAATGTCATGAACCTTAAGGTTCATTTCAACAAGGTACTCTTCACCTTTGTCAAAAAGGCTATGAAATTCGGTGATGTCAGCGCCGACAATAAACGCCTCTTTGCCACTGCTAATCATCAGCCCCTGTAGGCCATTTTCAGCTTGAAGCGCTTTTACTGCCTCGCCCAACTCTGCCACAACAACACTGGACAGCTTATTAACGGACTCACCTTTCAAGTCGAAAGTGAGCTTAGCGATGTCATTGCCACCTTGGGTGTCACGACGCTCCACCGTGATGGCGTTGCCCTGATAGATCATTCGCGCTCTCTCCACAAGTTCGGGCTGGTACCTTTTATCGGACCCGCCACGCATTTCATACGGTCGTTTGATTGCGTAAGCTTGGTTGAGATAGTGAGGAACGTCAAGCCCTGACTTTTGGCTAATGCGCTTATCTCTCAAGAGCACTTACACAAATTAACTTACAACAGGCCCACATTTTTTGCGCTTTTAATAGACATAATGAGCAACACATCGACTTTCTCGATTAATCCAACGATCATGCTGCTTTCTTTTATGAGCCAACATCGCCATGGCTAGCGTACTTACTCCCACTCGTATCACGGCATTACAAACGCGGGCTGAACGCACTGTCGAGCGACTAAAACCTTGGAGTTGGCTGTGGCCACCTATTGCATTTGGTGCAGGGCTGGGTAGTTTTTTCCTAGTGGATCGCCAGCAGTGGCTGGGGGCCGTGTTAGCGCTGGGGCTTCTCTTTGCTTGGCTTTTACTTCTCACTGAGAGACTTCTGGGGCGCTGGCTTACTAAACGCGGCCATCCTACATTGCCACGCACTGTCACCACTTTTATTGCCCAAATGATTCACCAGGAAACCCTGTTCTTCACGCTGCCGTTTATCCTGGTGACAACTGTGTGGAACAGCGGGCAAACGCTATTTGCACTGTTAGTGATAGCAATGGCAATACTGTCAATCATCGATCCCCTCTATTACAAACTCGCCGAGCGCTGGCGTGGCCTCTATTTTATTTTTCATGCCCAGTGTGTCTTTTTAGTGGTATTGGTAATTCTGCCTATCATGCTAAAACTGACGACTGGCCAAAGCTTGATCCTTGCGCTGGTAATTACCATAGTGGTTGCGCTGCTCAGTTTTTGGCACTTGCTAAAAAAACGCTCATTAGCTCGATGGTGCGCTTTTTTTGCCCTCGCTATGGTACTGGCGTACGCGGCTTGGCTCGGCAAAATATGGGTGCCTCCGGCCAGTTTATGGATGACCAACAGCGCTCTTTCTCCGTCTCTTGATATTCAAAGCCGCACGCCTCAGGGGACAATGGCACTCACGCCAGATGCAATCCGATCCAATGGCCTTTACGTCTATACCGCCATTCGAGCACCGCGTGGATTAAGCGAGACAATTCATCATGTATGGCATCACAACGGTGAGTTGTTAGACGAAGTCGAGCTTGCTATCAACGGTGGACGAGAACAAGGCTATCGGGCGTGGAGCCATAAGCAGAATTTTCCTGAAGCACCGTCGGGAGAGTGGCGTATCGACATTATGACGGATAGCGGGCAGCGGTTGGGCCTGATCCGGTTTACTGTTTCGGAAGATCTGGGACAAGCTACGGTAGCCGATAGCAAGATCCAGCCAAGTGGCTTGAGCGGCCTAAACTTGCGCCGTTTCATACCTGGAAACAGCCGTTCTGAAAACGATTCATCAACGGACGAATAACATAACGCCTTGCATTCAGCGGCGCAGGTTATGACAATTCGCCTACTTACATTTTTCGGTAGCTGTTTACTATGGCTTCAACAATTGGTTTTCGCATTGCACGCCTGCCCCACCTATGGCGCTCTATTCTTGACCGAAGACTTGCCCCCTTAGGGTTAACACAAACGCGCTGGGTGACGCTGTACCATCTATGGAAGTTAGGTGAAGGTAACCCACAGTGCGATTTGGCAAGGGCGATTGGCGTAGAAGCGCCTTCGTTAGTAAGAACCCTTGGACAGCTTGAGGCGCAAGGACTGGTTGAGCGGCGGGCCTGCGATAATGATCGCCGCAGCAAAAGGCTCTACCTAACGCCGGCGGCAATGCCACTTCTTGAACAAATCGATAGCGTCGTTCAGGTAGCACGCAAAGAGATGCTGGCTGGCTTAACTGAGAGTGACTTAGAACAGTTAGATAAGTGGTTGGCGCTAATAGAATCCAACGGCATGGCGATTCAGTCAAAAGACCAAGACGGCCCCTCGGCGTAAACGTCCTTCTAATGCCCTGCTGTTTCACTGGACCCAGTTAGCGGCTTTGCAGTAGGGCGGTCTGACAACCCGCTAAGCGCTTCTTTTAATGTCCGAAAATCTTCTTCATAGGTAGAGAAGCGCTCGGCAGTTTGTGACTCCCACCACCATAGGGTCAACGCAGTAGAATTTGACTCAATCACCAAGGCATCTTGTGGAAGGCGCTCTAGCAGGGTTTTCAAAGAAGCGCATGCTGTTTCTGGCAATGGCCGCAAAGGCGCAATACGCCAGCGCCATCCTGCATGATAAAGCTCCAGCGCCTCGCTTGCGTTCGATTCACGCACCAACACAAAATCCGGCCCTGGCGCTTGCTGGGGAAAATACCAACGATAAGCGGGCATCGTGCCTCGGAAATGATGCAGAGGCGGTTTTTCTATCTTGATGGTTACCCCTTGTTTTTTGGCACTCGAACGCAGCGCCATTTGGCGCTTTTGCTTGGGACTAGGCTTAAGCCACATCACCGGCGCAATAACAAACATCAAAATGAAAACAATAATTAACCATTCCATCTAAACGCTTCTCCTGACTTTAAGAACTGGATATAAGTACTGGATATAAGTACTGGATATAAGTACTGAATAAGTGCTGAGTAAAGGCACCGGATACGGGCACTGGCTGTAAGCACTAGTCGTAAGCACTAGCTGTGAATAACGGATGTACGTGCTAATGGTAAATGTGAGACCTGAAAACCAGCCAAAAGTACGATCCATCAAAATGGGTGTAACTTAAAAAAGCATGACATAGATCGTTGTTAAGATTGCGCTTGCAGCCTAAAGTAAAGGTCATCTAACGAGGCGTTTTCTTCGTTAATCTTCACTAAGGAGATAAGCCATGAGCTATCACCACATATTAGTAGCCGTTGATTTAACCAAAGATTCTCATAAAATCTTAGAGCGCGCAGTCGCGATTGCTGAACGCAACAACGATGCCAAAATTTCTATTATGCATACTCTCGAACCATTGGGCTTCGCTTACGGCGGCGATATTCCAATGGATCTCACTAGCATTCAAGACCAGCTGGATGATCACGCAAAAACACGACTAGCTGAGATTGCCGCCCCTCATGTCGAACCGGCAGATCAACATGTCGTGGTCGGCATGCCAGACACTGAAATTCATCGTTTTGCAGATGAACACAACGTCGATCTCATCGTTGTTGGTTCTCATGGGCGTCATGGCTTTGCCCTACTGCTTGGTTCTACCTCTACCGGCGTACTGCATGGCGCGCAGTGTGATGTTTTGGCCGTTAGGGTCGGCAAAAAAGGCGAAGAGAGCGACGAATAAACCGTAATGAAAGGCACCCCACAGGGTGCCTTTACTAATACGATGCTAGTGTTAATCGCCGCTAGCCATCGCTTCAAGCTCCATCCAACGCTCCATTGCCGTTTCAAGCGATTGCTGTACGTTTTCTAACGCCTGCAATTTAGCAGTGACAGCACTGGCTTCTTGCTGATAGAAGGAAGGGTTGCCGATCTCTTGCTCTAACGCCTCGATCTCACCCTCAAGGCGCTCAATTTCCGCTGGTAATGCGTCTAGCTCCCGCTGCACCTTGTAAGAGAGCTTGACGGTTTTTTTGGCAGGTTCTGCAGCCGACTTTTCTGCCGCTATTTCAGCCGCAACACTGGTAGGCTCAGTGTTCTGACGAGCCGCGCCTTCCCACGGTGCCGGCGGCAATCTACCGCCCTGGCGTATCCAATCCGTGTAGCCACCCACGTATTCACGTACACAGCCATCGCCTTCAAAGGCAAGCATGCTGGTCACGACGTTATCCATAAACGTCCTATCGTGAGAGACCAGTAGCAGCGTGCCATCAAAGTCCAGCAGCAGCTCTTCAAGCAGCTCCAGGGTTTCCATGTCCAGGTCGTTGGTCGGCTCATCCAATACCAGTACGTTGGCAGGTTGGGTAAACAGCTTAGCTAACAACAGGCGATTAGATTCACCACCGGAAAGCGCCTTAACTGGCTGTCGAACACGATCAGGTGTAAATAGGAAATCCTGAAGGTAACTCATCACGTGGCGATCTTTTCCACCAACGGTTACCCGATCGCTGCCTTGGGCGACGTTGTCGTAGACGGTTTTTTCCGGCTCCAAGCCAGCACGTAACTGATCGAAATAAGCGACTTTTAAATTGGTACCCAACTGAACACTGCCTTGCGTTGGGGCAAGCTCGCCCAGCAAGATTTTCAGCAGCGTTGTTTTACCGGCACCGTTGCGACCAAGGAAGCCAATTCGGTCGCCACGCATCACTTCAAGGTTCACATCACGCAGAATGACATCAGTACCAAAGCGCTGTGTCACGCCTTTCAGCTCAACTACCCGCTTACCGGTGCGCTCGCCACTATCGACGTTGAGGTTAGCAGTGCCCTGACGCTCACGGCGCTGGCTGCGCTCTAAACGCATCTGCTCAAGCTCACGCACACGGCCTTCGTTGCGGGTACGCCGTGCCTTGACGCCTTGACGGATCCAAACTTCTTCCTGGGCCAGTTTTTTATCGAAAAGCGCATGTTCGCGAGCTTCTACTTCCAGCTCGTGCTGCTTGCGCTCTTGATACTCGGCATAGTTACCGGGGTAACGGCCAAGCTTGCCTCGGTCTAGCTCAAGAATCGTGGTGGCCAGCTTAGATAAGAAGGCGCGGTCGTGGGTAATGAGCAATACCGCGCCATTAAAGGCCAGCAGTTGCTCTTCCAACCAAGCAATCGTGTCTAGGTCAAGATGGTTGGTCGGCTCATCAAGAAGCAATAAATCAGGCTCAGATACTAATGCTCGGGCCAATGCAACACGACGGCGCCAGCCACCTGAAAGCGCACTCATTTCAGCGTCAGGGGGTAACCCTAGACGGGTGAGCACAACGTCAATGCTTTGATGAAAAGACCAGCCATCAATGGCCTCGATGCGCGTTTGCAGCTTGGCCATGCGGTTCATATCGGGGTCGGGATCATTGATCAGGTGTTGGTATTCGGATAGCAGCTCTCCCGCTTCCGGCAGCCCCTGAGCGACCATATCAAAAATCGTCATGCCTGAAGATTCAGGCAACTCCTGAGACAGCACACCGATTTTTAAGCCTGGGGCACGCCAAATAGAGCCGTCATCGGCATGAATGTCGCCCGACACTAATTTCAGTAGCGTTGATTTACCGGTGCCGTTGCGCCCGACCAGCGCCAGCCGCTCGCCTTTTTCAACCGTTAGGTCGGCGCGGTTAAGCAGTACTTGGGTGCCGTAAGCGAGTTGCAGCTGTTCGAGTCGTAACAAGGTCACGCAGTGTCCCTCCTTCATCATGAGGCGCACAGTGTACCGCATGCGCTCACGTTAAGGAGACCCCTTATAGAGTCAAACAACACATCGTGCTAACGTCACATCATCACGTGGTAATAACAAGGTAGCATCAAGCTCCCCGTTTAAGGCTGACATCGTGACCATTACCGTCTCAATGCACTATGTGAACGAGCTGTTATGTGGCCTAACCGCCCCTGATCATCCGCCCGCTCGATACTTGGGGCTTGCCGGAATTTCCCCTTTTCTTCTTAGCGCACCAAACGGGCGAGTCACTGTTGAGCAGTTTGCCGAGCTTTACCGACTGCTCGCTCTTGAGCTAGATGATGAAACACCGTGCTTTTTCTCAAGGCCGCTACGCTGTGGAACGCTAAAGCTGCTGTGCTTGAGCTTGCTAGATGCCCCGACATTGCATGTTGCTCTTCACCGCTATACGCAGTTTTTTCGAATTCTTTTAGATGATTTTGGCTACGATTTTACTGTTGAAAATGGATTTGCTCGTATGGCGCTGGAAGAACGCGCGCCGCTTCAAGGTAGTCGAATCTTGATTCATGAACTGATGTTGAAGCTGTTTCACGGTATCGCCTCATGGATGATCGCTCGTAAAATTCCACCTATATTGATGGAATGCGGCTACGCGCAACCCGCTCACAGCGCTGACTACCTCTACTTCTATCCTGGAAAAGTAAGCTTTGATCAGGCGCAAACCGCTGTTTACTTTGACAAGTCCTTCTTAGATCACCCTATCCGTCAAACTAAACAGCACTTGGGTGCATTTTTACAACGCGCGCCAGCTGACTGGTTCTATGTCTCTTTTGAAGATCGTTTAGTCACTCACCGCGTTCGCGAATATCTCAGCCGTCACTTACCCGCTTCTTGCTCTGTGCAACATGTCGCAGATGCTTTGCACATGTCTATCCGAACGCTCTCAAGGCACTTGAAGCTAGAAGGTACCCATTTCCAGGCGGTTAAAGACGAATACCGTCGCGACTATGCCATTCAAGCGCTCACGCGCAGCACACAGCCACTAACCGCAATTGCTGAAAAATTAGGCT
The DNA here is from genome assembly GCF_003989795.1 of Vreelandella andesensis. Taxonomy (GTDB): domain Bacteria; phylum Pseudomonadota; class Gammaproteobacteria; order Pseudomonadales; family Halomonadaceae; genus Vreelandella; species Vreelandella andesensis. The sequence continues at coordinate 14,836 of NZ_RZHG01000020.1, read as the reverse complement.
TTGAAGACTTGGCTTGTCTTAGCCGAGCGTTTAAACAGTGGACAGGAGATTCCCCCGCCGCCTACCGAAAGGCACAAACGGCGGGGCTTAAACGTTAGTGTCTAAATCTCGGTGCGAATACGCTTTTTATCCAGTTTACCTACACTGGTTTTAGGTATTTCATCGACGAAGCGAATCAGCGATGGAATGCCCCAGCGGTTGATGCTGCCCTGCTCTACGAACTGCTCCATAAACGCCTGAACCTCATCGGCGGTAGGCGGGTTGTTCAAATCGTTAGCTACGACGAGTGCCGCTGGACGCTCGCCCCACTTATCATCCGCGACGCCTATCACCGCCACCTCAGCGACACCTGGGCACTGGCTGATATAGCTTTCAAGCTCAAGCGATGAGAGCCATTCTCCACCAGTTTTAATGACATCTTTAATACGGTCGCTGATGACCAAGAAACCATGCTCATCAATCGAACCAACGTCACCGGTATGCAGCCATCCATCCTGCCATAGCTCTTCGCTGCGCTTCTCTTCCTTATAGTACGCCTGAGTTAACCAAGGTGCCTGAGCTCGCACTTCGCCCACACTGACGCCATCGTGGGGTAACGGATCTCCATTCGCATCAACTACCTGTAATTTCACCAGTGGCACAGGCAAGCCAGCTTTACACCGCCAAGGAAGCTGGACATCAAAATCGGCCTTTGCGACATCCCGAGGTAAAATATCAGCCGTCAGCAGCGGGCAGGTTTCTGACATGCCGTAAGCGCTGCGTGTATCAATTCCGAGTGACCAAGCACGGCTGGCCAAGGCCTGGGTAAGCGCACTACCACCCACGAGCACCTTCCACCCAGTTAAATCAATTTTTTTCGATGCAATAGCATCAGCACTAACAACCATATTTAACAGCGTTGGCACGCAGTGGGAGAAATCGACCTTTTCGTTGACCAGCAGCTTAACCAGCATTTCAGGTTCGTAGCGGCCAGGGTACACCTGGGTCGCCCCCATCAATGTGGCGGTGTAAGGCACGCCCCATGCATGCACATGAAACATCGGCGTAATGGGCATGTACACCTTGTCACGATTGAGCAGCTCAAAACCCGGTGCCTGAAAGGTACTTGCTTCGCCTAGTGTGTGGAGTACTAGTTGGCGATGGGTAAAGAACACCCCTTTTGGATTGCCGGTGGTACCCGTGGTATAGAACAGCGTGGCCACTGCATTTTCATCAAAAACAGGGAACTCGTAATGCGTTGGCTGCTCACTTAACAACGCTTCAAATTCACCGACTAACGGTAGCGCCGTACTGACTGTTCTCGCTGTTTCTTGGCCCGCTGTTTCTTGGCTTGCTGTTTCTTGACAGAGAAGATAGCCGCGTATGTTAGGTAATTGATCAGCGAGTGGCTCCAGTAGCGGGACAAAATCCTCATGCACCAGCACAAAGACGTCTTCAGCATGCTCCATCGTGTAGTGAATTTGCTCGGGCGCCAAACGTACATTGACGGTATGCAGCACGGCGCCAATCATCGGAATGGCAAAAAAGCACTCTAAATATCGATGGCTGTCCCAGTCCAAGACGGCTACTACATCACCCGCCTGAACGCCCTGTGCAGTTAGCGTATGGGCAAGCTGGTGTACCCGCTCACGAAAACGTCGGTAGTCATGACGGCTCTGGTCTCGATAAACAATCTGATTGCTCCCCGCCATTCGAACACCTGACTCCAGCAGCTCTTTGATTAACAGAGGCGAGCTAGTGGCAGATGGTGTAGAAGGAAGTATTTTTGGCGTTATCGTAGACATAAACACACCTTTCGATTGTTATTGGAAAACCGTTATTACTCGCGTTCTATTAACAGCGCAATGCCCTGCCCACCGCCGATACACAGCGTGATCAACCCATAGCGCCCATGACGTCTCTCCAGTTCATGTAAGGCTTTTAAGACCAAAATGGCACCGGTCGCGCCTACCGGATGCCCGAGCGCCACTGCCCCACCATTCGGGTTTAGTTTTTCCAATGGAAAACCCAGCGTGTCGGCAACCGCCATTGCTTGTGCCGCGAATGCTTCATTGGACTCAATCACATCAATATCATTGATCGTCAGCCCTGCCTGCTGAAGGCAGCGTTTCACCGCAGGGATTGGCCCAAGCCCCATTAGAGAAGGCTCCACGCCGGCAGTGGTTGCTACGCGAAGGCGCGCCCTAACCGTTAGATTGCGCTGCTGTGCTTCATCAGCGTGCGCCAACACCAAAGTAGCGGCGCCATCGTTAATCCCGGAGGCATTCCCTGCGGTAACCACTCCGTCTTTTTTAAAAGCAGGTTTAAGCCGTGTTAAATCACTTAACTCGACGCCTTCTCGCACATGCTCATCGCGAACAAAGGAAACTGTCTGTTTACCTTTCGTCACTTCAACAGGCACGATTTGCTCGTCAAAACGCCCTTCTGCAATGGCGTTTGCCGCCTTACGATGGCTGTCCACGGCAAACTGATCCAACTGCTCGCGACTTAAGCCATACTGCTTGGCGATATTTTCAGCGGTGATCCCCATATGCCCACTGCCAAATGGATCACTCAGAATACCAAGGGTAAGATCCTGGATATTGGCATCGCCCAAGCGAATTCCATTGCGTGCTTGAGGTGGCAGTAGATAGGCACCCCGTGACATGGATTCAGCCCCGCCCGCCAATGCCAAACGGCTGTCACCCAGGGCGATTTGCTGTGCTGCGGATATCACCGCCTGCACGCCAGAACCACATAGCCGGTTAACATTAAAGGCACCGGCTTCTTTCGGCACACCCGCACTCAATGCGATATGACGAGCAAGGTAGGCATCTTCTGGGCCGGTGGTAATAATATGGCCATACACAGCGTGGTCGATAGCAGCGCCATCAATGCCCGCGCGGCGCAGTGCTTCTTGAGCAGTGATGGTGCCTAACTCATGGGGTGCAAACGATGAAAGCGACCCACCAAACCCGCCAATGGCGGTGCGAGCACCGCTTACAATAACAACGCTATCCAGTTGCATAATCTCTCCTTAGTAATGGCGCACGGTATTTAAGAGCTGAAGATAAAGGCTTAAGCCACTTTGCCTAACAGCGAACGTGCGACCACTTCTTTCATAATCTCAGAACTACCAGCGTAGATCGTTTGCACACGCGCATCTAAATAAAACCGTGAAATCGGATATTCATGGGTATAACCATAACCACCAAACAGCTGAAGGCACCGATCAACCGCGCGACACTGCAGCTCGCTGAGCTGTAATTTTAAGATGGCGGCGTCGGTACTCGTCATCGTGCCCTGGCGGTATTTATTAACGCACTGGTCAAAGTAAGCTCGGGCAACATCCAGCTGCGCCTTGATTTCAGCCAGTGTAAAGCGGGTATTTTGAAAATCGGCCACGCGCTGGCCAAAGGCGTGACGCTGAGTGACGTAATCAAGCGTTAACGCCAGAGCCCCCTCTACTGCTCCAAGCGCTTGTGCGCCTACACCTAACCGTTCGCGGGGAAGCTCTTGCATCAGATAACGAAACCCAGCGCCCTCTTCCCCTAGTAAGGCGCTGTCGGGTAGCCGTAGTTGGTCGAACGCCAGCTCTGCTGTATCGCTGGCGTGTTGGCCAATTTTTTTAATCGGCTTGCCGCGGGAAAAACCCGGTAATGACGTGTCGACCAGAAACAGTGAGACCCCTTTTGCACCTGCACTTGGGTCTGTTTTTGCACAGACAATAACGAGATCCGCCACTTGGCCATTAGTAATAAACAGCTTACTGCCGTTGAGGATCCATCCTTCGGCTGTTTTAGTGGCACGGGTTTTCATTGCTGCTAGGTCACTACCAGCATGAGGCTCGCTCATGGCAATCGCCCCTAACCATTCCCCGCTTACCATACGGGGCAGCCACATTTCGCGCTGTTCATCAGTGCCTAAATTTTGTAGGTACGGCATCACGATATTAGCGTGAATATTGTAAGCGCTGGCTAACCCACCAAACCCTTGCCGAGAAATTTCCTCCAGTGCCAGCTGGGTAATGGCAATATCAGCACCAGAGCCGCCATGGGTCTCATCAAGATCAATCCCCAATAGACCCGCCGCACCTAGCGCTAACCATAACGAGCGCGGTATTTCACCCGCTGCTTCCCACTGCTCATAAAAAGGTGCCACTTCTTGCGCTAAACAGCGGGTGATCATGTCATGAAATAGTGCTTGTGTTTGCTCGTCCATGCTCACTCCTTTAAATCTTGGCGCAGGTGACGTTTGAGAATTTTACCAGCAGTACTTTTGGGCAGTGTCTCGGCAAACACCACACGCTTAGGAACCTTGTAGGGGGCGATTAAGCTTTTTGCATGATGAATGAGCTCATCCTCGCTAACCGCTTGCCCCTCTTTCACCACCACAACGGCAGTGATCGCTTCAATCCACTTTGCGTCAGGTAACCCCACCACCGCTACTTCCGAAATGGCCGAGTGTTTAAAGAGCGCCTCTTCAACTTCACGACTGGCGACTAGCACACCCCCCGTATTGATAACGTCTTTGATCCGATCCACGACATATAGATAGCCGGCTTCGTCGATGTAACCCACGTCACCAGAATGGAACCAGCCGCCCTGAAAAGACTCTTCGGTCATCACAGGCTTATCCCAGTAGCCCGTCATTAACTGCGGCGAACGATGGACAATCTCCCCATGCTCACCGGGGGCAACGTCGTTCATTTCCAAATCAACAATGCGCGTTTCTACCGTCAATATGGGACGCCCCGCCGATGCAGGACGCTCGGCATGCTCTTCAGGGCGTAATACCGTTGCCAGGGGGGCAATTTCACTCTGCCCATAACAGTTATATAAACCAACGCCGGAAAAACGCCGCTGCATCTCCTCCAACACAGGCACTGGCATGATGGAGGCGCCGTAGTAGGCTTTCTTAAGCGTGGTTAGATCGAATTGATCAAAATCTGCATGGCGCAGCAAGCTGATCCACACGGTGGGCGGTGCAAAGAACGAAACAATGTTTTGTTCAGCAATGGCCGCCAGACAGCTATCCGGTAGCGGCGCTTCAAGCAGATGAACGGGGGCACCCAATAGCAGCGCAGGCATTAAAAAAACATGCATTTGTGCGGAGTGATAAAGCGGAAGCGCGGCTAACATAGCGTCGCTTCCCTTAATGTCCAGCTCCACCATGCACGCCATATATTCCGCCATCAGCGCTTGATGGGTCATCACTGCCGCTTTAGGCGCAGCCGTTGTGCCAGAGGTATAGAGCAACTGCGCAAGGCTGTTTCCATCCAGGACGACCGCCGGCTCGCCAGATGATGAAGAAGAGCGTGCACAATTCAAAACATCAAAACTGCCTGACTGACGAGTTTGCTGATCAGCATGAAGTGTTCCACTGACCGTTAACGCTAACCCTTGGGTTGCCTCCCGAACGTTGTCAGCTAACGCACTATCGCTTAGCAACCCCTTCGCCCCTGACTGCTCAAGGATATAGCGCAGTTCGTCACTACTTAGCGCGAAATTAATGGGCACATGCACCAGGCCCGCTTTAGTGGCAGCCAGCCAGGCAATAACATAAGCATCTGAGTTTTTACCGTATACCGCCAGCCGGTCTCCCGAAGAAAGACCGGCCGCTAACAAGCCATTGGCCACGTTGTTAGCGGCTTCATTAAGCGACTGATAGCTCCACGTTCGCTCACCAAACGTTAGCGCGAGCTGCTGAGAGTATTTACGGGCGCTACGGTTTAACGCAGCACCAATCGTATTACGATGAATTAAGTCTGTGTGTTCCATGCCAAGTCCATATTTTTATGATTTGTTGATAAGGCTTCAGCGCTTGCCTAGTTCTTAACGAGTGGGCAGACGCTTTCAGACAGTGGCCGGAACGCTTCCTCGGCGGGAATAGTGCGCACGATCCTGAAAAGATCATCTTCGTCGGTAGATTCTTCCGGCGTTTTCACTTCAACCAGATACATGTCATGCACCATGCGGCCGTCCTCACGGATGTAGCCGCCGGTTGCAAACACATCATTAATGGGGGTATCGGCCATCTGTTGACGAACAGTTTGCGTATCGTCTGTTCCCGTTGCTTCAATAGCTTCTAAATAGTGGCGGGTGCTGGAATAAAGCCCTGCGTGCACCATGGTTGGCATGCTGCCAGTGCGCTCACGGAAGCGCTCTGCCCAGGCACGCGTCTCGTCATTTAAATCGTAATACCACGCCTTTGTGAACTGCAGCCCTTGAGCGTTTTCTAACCCAATGCTGCGTATGTCAGTACTGAATAACACCATACCCGCTAGAATCTGTCCGGCTTGGGTAATGCCAAATTCACCTGCGGTTTGAACGGCATTAATGGTGTCTCCACCGGCATTATTGAGTGCAATAACATCAGCACCTGATGCCTGGGCTTGTAGCATAAAGGAGGAAAAGTCATTGTTGGGGAAGGGATGACGCGCACGACCTACTACCGTCCCGCCATTTTCGATAACGACTCGTTCTACATCTGCCTCAAGCGCATGACCAAACGAGTAGTCGGCACTCAACAGGTACCAGTTTTTATACCCTTCTTGAGTAATAGCTTTTGCCGTTCCATTCGACATTGCCCAGGTATCGTAAACCCAGTGAATATGATTGGGAGAACAGTGTTCATTAGTAACGCTAGAAGAAACAGCACCATTCACTAAGCCAAGTTTATCTGCTTCTTCCAACAAGCCTACTGCCGCTAATGTAACCGATGAAGCCACTAGGCCAGTGACCATGTCGACATTACGTTCATCAATCCATCCGCGCACGACGCTTGAGCCAACATCAGGGCTATTGCGATCATCAGCACTAAAGACGACAACGTCGGCACCGTGTACGCTGCCGCCAATATCTTCAATCGCCATTTCAATGGCGTCTTGCCCTAACGGGCCTATAGGGTCACGATAAACACCAGACATATCAGCCAGATAGCCAATACGGATTTCATTATCCGAGATACCCTCATTGGCCGCCAGGGCGGGAGCATAGCCAGCTGCAATGACGGCTGCTGATAGCGCAGAAATAGCGAATTGACGTGATAGCTGCATGTTTTTCACCTGTCTATTGTTGTTATTAAAAGAGCGTTAAGCCCGATTTATCTTATGTTTCATTCTCATGTTAAGAGTAAAAATCAGTTTACTGTTTACCTATCGAGCCAGTTTTTTTGCAATTCGTGCCATTCGATTCAGATATCCACCGAAATAGACCATTAGTTGTTGTTACTCGCCAGCGTTACAATGGCGTTTTAGGCTGGCTGAAAATTGGCGAGAAATAGCGGTTATCTTACTTTTACCTGACGCTGGGAGTGTGACGTTTGACGACAAGTGCTGTGGATAGTTTTTTACCTGAGGCGCTGCAATTTCATTCTAGTGCATCATTAGTGGATATCGGCGCTAACCTGACTCATGAAAGTTTTAAGCGTGATTTAGGTGATGTTATTGCCAGAGCAAAAGCGGCCAATGTGGCTACTCTTATAGTAACGGGCACTGATATTGAACATGCTAACCAAGCCGTAGCAATGGCGAAGCAGTACCCAGGAATATATGCCACTGCCGGGGTTCACCCGCACGATGCTAGCGGGTGGAACGCAGATGTAGCGTGCCAATTGAAAGCGCTCTATCAGAAGCGGGAAGTTGTCGCCGTTGGCGAATGTGGACTGGACTTTAATCGCAATTTTTCGACGCCTCATGAGCAAGAACGAGCGTTCGAAGCTCAGTTGGCCCTCGCCGCTGAAAGCGGTTTACCGCTATTTTTGCACGAGCGCGATGCGGGAAAACGAATGTGTGACATTCTGCATAGCTGGCGGGAGGACATCAGCCAAGCCGTTATTCACTGCTTCACCGCCGACCGAGATACGCTCCATGGCTATCTCGATTTAGATCTGCATATTGGCTTAACTGGCTGGATTTGTGATGAACGCAGAGGTCACCACCTTCGTTCACTCGTGAAAAATATTCCATTGGAAAGGTTAATGGTGGAGACTGACTGCCCTTATCTGCTGCCTCGCAACCTTCCAGCCAAGCTAAAAGGACGCCGTCACGAACCGGCCTTGCTACCATGGATTGTAAGAGAAATTGCCCAGTGGCATGACGTGACTGAAACCGAACTGGGCAACGCAACAACCCGTACTGCCCAGAATTTTTTCCGCCTTGGTGCGGAAACGTAAAAGGAGCCAAGCGTGGCCGATTACCCAGGATTTATTGCCATTGAGACGGGCGAAGATGATGGCTTGCCACTGGCTATTGCCTGGTCTCTTCCGGATGGGCGAATTAAACAGACACTTATCCAACCTGACGATAGTTGGATAAGTGAAGATACTAACGTGATGGGGTCTTATAGCATTGAAGAGCTAGAGAGCCTAGGCGTCAGCCCCTTGGATGTCATACGTGAATTAGAGAGCGATCATTTCTCAGCTACGTTGTACACCAGCGATAACGGTGAGGATGAAGCGGCGCTGGTTCGACTTTTTGACACCTACGGCTTAGATCCTTTTGTTGAACTAGCGCCTGCACCGGTACTTTATAAAGTAATTAGCGCGAGTGATTGGCACCGCCTACGCAGTGAAACCTTCAACGATATGGGACTCGAACCAATGAGGCCCGAGCACGAAATTGAAGTGATGCTCACGATTCACAAGCAGCTTAATGAGAAAGACTAAATTGTCGCGATCAATGCTTCTTCTAATTCTTGCTGTGCCTGCTTAACAGCCTGCGCTAACGTATCCTGAAACTGATAGTAACGTGTCAACGCCACCAGGAAGGCGTTGGCACGCAGTGGCAACCCCTCTTTCAAATAATGAACTACCTTAGCGTCTACCTTATTGGCAAACGCATCACGATCCACTTCAACGTCTCCCCCTAAGTTATCTACGCTAACGTTGAACGTGCGTCCGCAGGCAAGGGTAAACAATTTTTCCAAGGCCTGTGGGCCAATTTCTGCTTTTTCGAAAGCTTGTTGTTGCTGGGCGTCGCGTCCATCAGGTAAATACCAGTATCCGTAATCCTCCTGTTGCCGACGCTTCTCTCCAGCGATGCACCAGTGGCTTATCTCGTGCAGTGCACTGGCAAAAAAGCCGTGTGCGAAAATCACCTGATGATAAGGTATTTCAGACGTGGCAGGGCGATATAGGGGTTCATCGTTGCCCTTGATTAAACGCGTTTGATAGCGCGTTGAAAACACACCATCAAATAATGCTGTTATGTCGTGAAGCGTCCAACGCTCCTGCTCTTGAGTCACCATATATCTATTTCGTCTACCTGTGTCGTCTACCTGTGTCGTCCAACTATATCGTCCAACTATATCGTTCAACTGTGTCGCCTAGCTAAGTCGCCGCTCGTTTCGTCATTCATTATGTGAAGTATACCTGCGCTTTGCCTTTGTGCTAAAGAGACGACAACTCATTAGACAGCTACCGATATCATTACAACTCCTGCTACTCTATCGGATTTTGTTGGGTCACTTTGCTAAACAGGAAACACACTGTGGGCGGCTTTACTAGCAATATTAAATCTATCTATTGGCCAGAAACACGCACGTTGATGGCATTAGCGCTGCCCATTTGCGGCGCTCAACTGGCACAAGCGGGCATGAGCGTGGTCGACGTCATCATGACCGGGCGGCACAACGCCACTGACTTAGCTGCCGTTTCGGTTGGCTCAAGCCTTTGGTTGCCGCTAATGCTGTTTATGACCGGTACGTTAATGGGCCTTACCCCTATTGTGGCACACCTGTTGGGGGGCCAGCGTAATGCTGATATTCGCCCTGCGGTTCATCAGGCACTTTGGGTCGCATTAGTTCTAGGGTTTATTGCAGCTGCCCTGCTGTGGACTGTCGTTACACCTATATTCGAGCTTATGAAGGTACCTCCCGCGGTTGCGAGAGAGTCTGCTGCTTACCTCACTGCTGTTGCTTTCGGAATGCCGGGAATTGCCCTATTTCAGGCACTCAGAGCTTTTTCAGATGGTATGAACCACACCCGTCCCGCGTTATGGATAAGTTTAGTGGGGCTAGCCGTTAACATCCCCAGCAATTATTTACTTATCTATGGTGGTGATGGCCTGATTACTTTATTTGGTGATGGATTACCCAATAGCTTGCAACAATTGCCTGCACTAGGCGCGTTCGGATGTGGCATCGCCACTGCGCTATCGATGTGGACAATGGCCGTTGCAATGGCTCTATATACCCGTAAAGGCCGTACTTATCGAAGCGTCTCCATCTGGAAAAAATTGACGCCACCAACGCTCATCGGTGTCCGTGAACTTGTCGTGGTCGGTGTGCCCATCGGCGTGGCCATTTTTGTAGAAGTGACGTTATTTACGTTGATAGCTCTGTTTATCGCAAGCTTCGGAGAAGTGACTGTAGGGGCCCATCAAGTCGCACTAAGCTTCACGAGTATTCTGTTTATGCTGCCGATGTCACTAGGCATGGCACTTACTGTACGTGTGGGTAATACATTGGGCCAACGACGTTCTGCCATGGCACGCAAGGTTGCTTGGAACGGTATCGTCATCAGCGTTATTGTAGCCGTCATTAACAGCACTCTGCTCTGGTTTACCGCAGTGCCGGTGATTTCGCTGTACACCTCCAATGCCGACATTCAAGCTTTGGCACTCACCATTATATCCCTAGCAGTGATTTTTCAGTTATCAGACTCACTTCAAGTCAACTTAGCAGGTGCGTTACGAGGCTATAAAGACACTCGAATAGTGATGGTCATTACCGTGCTTTCTTACTGGATTGTCGGTTTGGGCGGGGGCCACTGGCTAGGAACTCACGGTATTGGTGACATGTCTGAACCCATGGGTGTACATGGTTACTGGATAGGCCTTATTGCTGGACTCAGCACAGCTGCACTATTACTTGCTTGGCGGTTGAAGCGGATTAGTCAACAGGAGTAATCAATGACCCCCTACTCACCACATGTTTTATGGCTAGCGATCAGTGCCAGCTTGATACTAGCCGGCTGCGGTAACAATAGCGCTGAACAACCCTGGGTAGACTATCACCAACAGCTTACCAAGGGGCTTTCTATCGCGACTATTGAACGCCACTCTCCGCCTAATATTGGCGAGTTTCCTGAACGTCGAGAGCGGCTATTCGACATTCCAGAAACCCGAGAAGGAATGCTCAATATCTATGCGTTACGTGGGTGCCAAATAACGTCGCTTATCGCAGCACGGAACAATCAGCTGGGGCGCGTTGCCCCCCCTAGCCAACACTGGCTTTACGAACGGACGTTATGGCAACGCCTGAGTGCTTGCTGGAATAGTGACATACCAGACACCTTAAGTGATGACGATAAAGCGCGACTGGTTGCCCTTACTGAGCTTAAAACGGAGCAGTTACCAACAGTCAGTTGGAATGCCATTTTTGATTCTGAAGAGTGGGAAAAAAGTTTTTCCAGGGCGAGCTCCCCTCTAAACAGCCTTGAGCTACCCAATATTGACAACCAGCTACTAGCAGTTGATTACCTTGAGCAAATGGTAAAGCACCAATTTAGCCAAGAGTGGCAACAAGACTCTTCAGCGCTTGAAAACCACCTGAAAACTTTGCAAGAAAGACCTTTAACAGCAGAAGTCCTACGCACTTTGCTGCTCGCCCACCAGCGTTTAATAGAGGCAAACGAAGCACTTGAAACAACGCGTTCAGCGACTAACGAATGCCTACAGGATAACTTCCCAGCATGGCTGGCCCCTGTTGAACAAATATCTCACCAGTGGCTTATGTCAATTAACCGACTGATTAATGTCCATGAATTAACGCCACCTGAAGCGGTTACAAACTACCAGAACACTTGGCTATCGTTGAGCAACCCTCAAGCTCCCTGGCAGCAACTCCAACGAGCGAAAGAAGAACACCAAGCGCTACGAGATCAATTTACTGGCTGTTCTGATAATTAAAAATCACAAACCCTCTTAACCTTCAGGGCAACCTGTGCTATTTGTGAACTAAGTGGTAGGCAGCAATCGCTACCTACCGATGTCGTGACCACGCAGCACAAGGAGGGACATTATGGGCGCATCCCTGTCACCCCGCTCTGCCCAGGTCATCGACCTGGAAACCGTGCGTCAGCGTCAGCAGGCGCAGAAATGTTTAATCCGCTTAGCCCCAGAGCTAGATGGATTGGAGATGGTCTACCAGCTCGCTGCGAGTCCCGACACGTATTACGGCCTGCCAGTTTTGGCTTGGGGACTACAAGAGAACGGTAACGTTATTGGCCTTGTCCCATGGATGGAGACACTCGCCGCTTGCCACGAACTCGACAGCCATGAAAATGGCCTGTTTATTGGCTATCGTGATCCCGAAACTGAAGAAATTTTTGATCTACCTCCTGATCATAAATATGAAGAGCTAACGGCTTCAGCGAGCTACTTCGAGTATGAATCTTCTGGAGAGGTTACGCTGATTCAACAGCTTCCAGACACACTTGGTACTCATGCATTGTGTATGAATCATCCCAATGCTCCTTGGAATATGAAGCAAGTTTACGGATGGCGTCTTTATAGCGATGGAAGCGTCGAAGCAGTACTTGCTGATGAGCAACAAGCCACGATGACTCCTATCCTACTTGGAGATAAGTGCCTGTACGATGCTCACTCCCGCCATCGCACGGTCTACTTTTTTCAACGCCATATTGCTAGCCGCATAATGGATGAAGACCCTGCGACGTTGGAAGCCCTGGCGATGATGGTTGTTCCAAATAAAGAGGATGATCTTAAGTAAGTAATTGCGAGGCTACCAATTTAAAGTCTATCTTAATGCTGGAATTGGTTGATAGCCTCGCATGCCTTCAGAAGCCTACGCTAAGCGAATAAAATACACGTAAAGGTCATCAGACTCATTTTTCTGCAGTAACTGATGTCCCAGAAATTGACAAAATTTTGGTACATCGCGAACTGTAGCCGGGTCTGTCGCTATTACTTTCAACACCTGCCCAGGCGACATATCACGCACCTTGTTATGCATTAGCATAATGGGTTCGGGGCAATATAAACCCGTTGTGTCTAACGATGCGTCAAAGGCACATGGGCCGTACGTATTATCAGTCATTTACAATCTCGTTTAGGAAACAGACAGCATGATCAAGGTAATCATTGAACGGCGTATTATGCCTGGCCTGGAAGAAGAATATGAACTAGCCGCACGAGGGGCTATGCGCGTTTCACTCGGTGTACGTGGGTTTGTCGGTGGTGAAACACTTGTTGAACTTGGCCATACTGATCGTCGCCTTATGATTACTAAGTGGCGCGATCTTCGCGCTTGGAAAGAATGGCATTCAAGTGAGTCACGAGCAATGGCCATGCAACGTATCTTACCTCTATTAACAGAAGACGAAACAATCCGCATCTACGAGCCTGGCTACTAACTCCATTCGTTTCCTCTTCCGCCTTTTAAATTAATGAGCGAGCCTTACATGGACCGTCACTTCCTCCCGATCATGGTAGAGGTGGCGGCATGTAATTTTAGCTCGCACATTTGACGCTGCTAATGCTTCTTCCAGAGTGCTAATACAACGATCAACCTCGTCCCAACGCTTCTTCATGGGTAGCTTTAGATTGAAAATCGCCTCCCTACACCATTTACGGGTTAACCACCTTTCCACCATTGCCAGCACACGCACAGGCTTGTCGACAATATCACACACCAACCAGTCCATCCGCTGCGGCGGCTCCCAAGCAAAACCATCTTCTTTTAGATGATCTACCTGACCTGTGGCCATTAGCTGCTTGTCCATTGGCCCATTATCGATGGCATAAACATACATACCGCGCTGAACTAGCTGCCACGTCCATCCTCCCGGTGCGGCCCCCAAGTCTGCTGCCTGCATGTGAGCCGAAAGCCGTTTATCCCACTCTTCCCGAGGAATAAATTCATGCCATGCCTCTTCTAGCTTCAGCGTTGAACGGCTTGGTGCACGGGAAGGGAAACGCAGACGACGAATACCGTTGATCAGTTCACTACGATTATCAGGAAAGCTCATGCCCAGCTGAACTTGATCACCGTCTGTCCAGAAAATATGCAGGCGACGCGCACCGGCTTTTCCGCGTAAGGCACCCCGCTTTTTTAGCATACTTTGCAATGGTTTAGTCAGCGCTTTAATCAAACCTGCCAATGCTTTGCCATCATTGGTATCTGGCGTTTCATGCCAAATTTCTTCAAAGCTCCAGCGACTTAACTTTACCTGATCCAGAATAGCAGTGAGCCTGTCTTCTCGGGACAGTGTGAGAGCAGGCAACGCTGCTAGGCTTTGACGAGCAAAAATGAGCTGCTTAAACGCCGCTTTACGGTGCAAATCATTAATTGGCTCCCCATCCAAGCGCGTTAAACTCGCCCAGCCTTCTCCTTGCGCCGGTTCGCAACTTACCTCCTGCTGCTTGGCATGGTGCTGCATTTCGGCCAGTGCATCGCTTTCAAAGCCTGGGCGGCAATAGACAAGCCACGACGTGGGTACTGTTTCACTCACCCTTTCACCTCGAAAGTAATTTCATGTCATGGGCGAACATTTATTCAGAATAAAATGCACCCTCAATCGCCGCATCATAGCACTTTCTATCAAGTGCTTTCTAAGTATCAAAAACAGTAATGAGAACCATAGCGAGTACAGTAGCGAGTATTTATTTACCTGATTAGCTTAAATTATTTTTAGTAGCCATAAAAAAACCCCCAAGGCGTAAGCCTTGGGGGTTTTTTCGAATAGGTGCCTGACGATGACCTACTCTCGCATGGGGAGACCCCACACTACCATCGGCGCGAAGCGGTTTCACTGCTGAGTTCGGCATGGGATCAGGTGGTTCACGCTTGCTATGGTCGTCAGGCGTAACAGGTACTGTATATCATGCTGGGTA
>NZ_RZHG01000002.1 GCF_003989795.1 Vreelandella andesensis | reverse complement strand
CGGTGATTTTCAACCCAGTTGTCCAAATGGCTGCCTCTAAGCAGCCTGTTTATTACGCTCGATTTCGTGCATTTTTCCAGGGTTGAGCGACACCGAACCGAGCACCTCCCAGTTTCGGGTGCTGCCCGACCAGCGTTGTGGATGCCGGCGCTTAGCCCTTTCGTAAACCGCTTTGCGGTGCTCAAGACGTTCTCGGTCGACACCTCGATGCCGATCAGCGGGTGTCACGTACCGAATGCCACTATGCAGGTGCTGTTCGTTATAAGCGCGTTCGAACGCCAGCATCCAGTCTCGTACCGCACTCAGCGATGCAAACCCCTTCGTAGGCCACGCGGGGCAATATTTGACGGTGCGGAACAACGCTTCCGAGTAAGGGTTGTCATTGCTCACTCTCGGCCGGCTGTAAGACATCAACATTCCCAGCTCTGTTAATCTTGCTTTAAGCGTATAAGACGTCATCGGCGCACCGTTATCTGAGTGCAGCACCGGGGGCTGATGCCAGCAGCCTTCTCGCAATAAGGCGCGTTCCAGCAGTTGTTTCGCTAACTCGCCTGATTCCGCCTCATGGACTTCCCACGCGATGATTTTGCGGCTGTAGATATCCATGATCAGATAGAGATACCAGTGCTGACCACGCACAACGGAAGAACAGTAGCTGATATCCCAACACCAGACCTGGTTCGGCCCAGTGGCCGTAAAGCTCGTCGGCTCAGGTACTGGTCGGCGTGGTTTCATTCGCCCTCGGTGGTGCTGCTGTTCGTGCTTTTTCAGCACCCGGTAGAACGACGATTCGGACGCCAAGTAGGCCCCTTGATCGGCCAGTAACGGCACGATTTGAGACGGCGGCAGGCTCTGATACTCGGGGCGATGGCAGGCGTTCAAAATGGCCTGTTTCTCCTCGTGAGTCAGTTGATGCGGCTGACGGCCTTGTACCGCGTGTGGACGCTGATCCTCAGCCACCGCGCCACACGCAGAACGCCAGCGTTTCAGTGTGCGCTCGCTCACGTCGATAATCGCCGCTGCTTGATAACGGGAAGCACCCCCCGTTATCGCTTCATCAAATAACGCAATGAGCCTTGCACGTTCCTCAAACGGCGTCAGTCGTCCTCGCCGCTGTTCGGGTCTTCGCTGTACAAGGCGTCGAGCTTTTTTGAGAGCACCAGCAACGACGTGGTTTCCGCTAGGGCTCTGTCTTTGCGGCGCACTTCCGCTTTGAGTTGTTTGATCGTCTTACGGTCTTGTTTACGCTGCTTTTGTGCCGTTTTTTGCTGGTCTTCTTGTTGGCCAGCGCCCTGGAGACAAGCGGCTTTCCACTGCTGGATTTGCTCGGGATAAAGGCCTTTTTCGCGGCAGTAAGCACCAAGCTCTGTTTCTGAGAGGGTGGCGGTTTCGATGACCACGGCAAGCTTGGCGTCAGGCGACCACTCGTTGTCGCTTTGGGTGTAACCCGGCACAGGCACTCCTTTTTCTCGACACTGTTTTAACCAACTATACAGCGTCGCGTCAGAGATGCCTTCTTCAGTGGCGACCGACACCACACTGCGATTATGGGGGGGCAACAACTTTTTCAGTACGGCGGCTTTACGCTCTGCAGAATAACGTGGCACACGTGCTCCATGCCGCTCCCTCTGGAATAGATTTGGGCAATATCGCCAACCGGACAACTAGGTTGACAGAGGGGGGTAGCCTGAAGGTCCCGCTTAACTTAACGCCTAGATTAATAGAATAACTGGCAACTCTACGAGCTTAATCAGCATCACTCATGAGTAAGTCAGCACTATTGATGCATAGGCATCACTGGACGAACAGGCGCCTCAACTTCTAGAACATCGCCGTTATCAAACATTAGACTCAAACTCACTGAATCGCCTTTGCGTGCAGGCTGGTTCAAGCCAATTAACATTAAATGCAATCCTCCAGGAGCGAGCTGTGTTTCCCCATACGCAGGTATTTCAATCGCTTCTATCTGGCGCATCTGCATCACCTCATCAATCACTACGTGATCGTGTAATTCTGTAAATTCCGTGATGCTATTTTGGGCGTCGATTAATCGTACCGGCACACCGCTTTGGTTATACAACTTCATAAAGGCAGCCGTAGCAGGTGAGCCAGGCGGCACCTCACGCACAAAAGGGTCTTCAACGGTCACCGTATCTGCTTGTGCAACGCCAGCTAACATGACGGTGCTAAGCGCCATCGTGACAGCAAAAGTAGCTGTTAATGAAAGATTACTTATACGCATAACGTTATTCTCCTTGTGAATAAAACATCACTCTACGACTTTATAACATTTATCGTAATGTGAGAGATTGTCGCACTTGTTACTAGGCCAACCGTCAGGCGATGCGGTACCAAAGCGCGTATAACGCAGGTACAAACAGCAGGGTGATAAATGTACCGACGGCCACACCGCCAATTAGCACGTAAGCCAGCGGCCCCCAGAAGCTATCGAGAGTAAGCGGGATAAACGCCAGTATCGCTGCTACCGCTGTAACCACCACAGGGCGAGCACGCTGCACAGCTGCCTCAACCACGGCATCACGCATTGCCATCTCTTCCTTAACGTTATCTGCTACTTGCTGGGTCAAAATCAGGGTATTGCGCATTAGTATTCCGGCTAGGCCGATAAGCCCCAGCGTCGCCACAAAACCAAAAGGCTGGTTGAACAGCAGTAGCGCTGCCACCGCCCCGATTAGCCCCAACGGTGCAGTAGCCACCACGATGAAGGTGCCAGCAAAAGAGCGCATCTGAAGCATGATAAAGATCAGCATCAGCACCACCATCAACGGTTGCAGCGCCTGGATTGAGGCTTGAGCCTTGGACGATTGCTCCACCGAGCCACCAATTTGCAACTGATAACCGGCGGGCAAGCGTTGACGCACCTCGTCCAGTGCCGACCAGACCTCTTGGGTGACATCATTGGGCTGGGCTCCCTCGATATCGGCGTTCACAGCCAAGAAACGATAACGGTCGATACGCTTGACCACAGGCTCCTCAAAGATGGTTTCCAGCTCGCCCAACTGAGCGAGCGGAACCCGACGTCCTTCGCGGTTCAAGACCTCCAGGCTCTGCAAGTCGGCAATATCTTGTGCAGCACCACGCCCTACAGCGGGCACTAAACGAATACCGTCACGAAGCTCAGTGATAGTCATCCCGTCCAGTTGGAACTGCAGCTGACGTGCCACGTCGTCGGGTGTCAGGCCCATCAGTTGAAGCCGATGGTGATCGAGCGCCAGATTCAGCCTTGGCACCCGTTCGTCCCATTCCAGGTGGGAATCACGCGTGGCCGTATGCGCAGCGACCACCTCGCGTACGTCGTAGCCAATATCGCGCAGAAGATCAGGATCATCGCCCAGCACGCGAATGCTCACCGGCCAGTCGACCGGCGGGCCATAGAGCAGTCGCTCTACGCGTACACGTGCTTCGGGGAAGGCACCCTCCGCAATGCGTTCTTTAAGCCTTTGAATCAACCGCTCACGCGCCTCGACGCCCTCGGTCACAGCAATCAACTTGGCAAACGCCGGGTTGGGTTGTTCGGGGTTGGCCGAAATGAAGAAGCGCGGTGCCCCCGCTCCCACGTAGGCGGAAAGCGACTCCACGCCTTCAGCCTCGCCCATCAACGCTTCAAGTCTGCGCGTAGTCGCATCGGTCGCGCCGATAGCGGTGCCCTGCGGGTGATAAACGCTGACCAGCACCTCAGCGCGGTCCGAGCCGGGAAAGAACTGTTTTTCCACCGGCCCGGCCATGCCTGCTACTGCGGCCACCAGCAGGATGACCGTCACCACCACCACGCTCTTTCGGAAACGTACGCAGCTGCTAATAACGCCGCGCAGGTCACGGTAACCGCGCGACTGATAGGCCTGGTGCCCAGCATGAGCAACCTTCTGTTTGGGCAGCAGCTTGACCCCCAGATAGGGCGTAAAAACTACCGCCACTATCCACGACAACAGCAACGCGATGCCCAGCACCCAAAAAATATTACCGGCATATTCGCCTACCGCCGACTGCGCAAAGCCTATGGGTACAAAACCGGCGACTGTCACCAACGTGCCAAACAGCATTGGGGCGGCGGTAACGTTCCAAGCGTGGGAAGCGGCTTCGATTCGGCCCCAGCCCTCCTCCATCTTTACGATCATCATCTCGATAGCAATAATGGCATCATCGACCAGCAGCCCTAGCGCGATGATCAGCGCACCGAGGGTAATCCGATCCAGATTGATACCCATCGCCAGCATCACCACGAAGGTCAACGACAGGGTGACCGGAATGGCAATGCCGACCACGATACCGGCACGCAGCCCGACAGCCAGCATAGTGACCAACATCACTACGACTACCGCCACCAGAAACTTCACCTGGAAAAGGTTCACAGCACCGGCAATAGCATCAGCCTGATTGGTCATCACCTCAAGCGACATACCTAATGGCAATCGCTCGCGCTCTTGCTGCCAAAACATGTCAAGGCGCTCGCCAAACGCAAGGCCGTTGACGCCGTTCTGCATGACCACTCCCAGCAACAGCGCTTCCTCACCGAAGGCACGCACCTGGTAGTTAGGGGGGTCTTCGTAGCCACGGGAGATCTCGGCGATGTCACCCAAGCGAATCAGACGCTCGCCAATACGAATGGGCACGTCGGCCAGCGCATCAGGGTCCGACAGGTCGTGATTAAGCCGGAGATACATCCGCGGGCCATCGGTATCGACACGCCCAGCGGGCAGCAGGCGGTTGTGCGCTTCGATAGCGGCAAAGACCGCCTGTGGCGAGATATCCAAGCTTTGAAGCCTGGCCAGATCAAAATCGACGTATATGCGTTCCTGACGCTCGCCCAACACTTGAGCCTTATTGGCCCCCTCAACACGCTGCAGGCGATCACGAATGTCTTCTGCCTCGCGCACCAGCTCGCGCATCGGCATTTCCGGTGCACTCAAGGCCACCAGTGAGAAGTAGACGTCGCCGAAATCCTCATTGATCAGCGGGCCCAACACGCCATCAGGAAGGGTGGGAGCGGCGTCCTGCATCCGACGCCGCACCTGATAAAATCGATCTGCCATTTCTTCACCAGGCGTATAGTCCTCGAACTCCACCTTGATATCGGCCCGCCCCGGGCGAATAGTCGTTTCAATACGGTAGAGATCGTCAACCTCTTGGATGCGCTTTTCCAGCGGGTCTACCACGCTTTCCTGGATCTCTTCCGGCGAAGCGCCTGGCCATACAGCCGAGACCATCATCACCCGCACCGTAAAGTCTGGGTCTTCAGCGCGCCCCATAGAGGCAAAAGCATAGAGCCCTGCCAGCAGTGAGATCACCAAAAAAAACAACGTGACAGACCGTTCGCGAACAGCTAGAGCAGAAAAATTTGGAAAGCTCACGGCGCGACCTCTTCACTCAGCGGACGAACTGCCATACCGGGTGTAAGCAGGTGAGTCCCCAAGCTGATCACTGCTTGCCCTTCTTCAAGCCCTTCACCGCTAATCCAAACGTGCTCGCGCGTCGTCCGCTCTGGAGTGACTGGCAACGGCTGGGCCTTGCCATCCACCACCTGCCATAGCTGCGAGCCGTTACCACGCTCATCCAGTGCGGCCACGGGCACACGAAAATATCCCGTCGCCTTTGTATCGTTTAGCATGAAGCGTGCTTCCACTACATCGCCTAGGCCACGCTCTTCAAGTAGCTCTTCCAACCGATATCGCGCGCGCCAGGTAAGCGTAGCGGGGTCGACCGCACCTGCCACTTCGCGGCGGGTCAGCGCGATCTGCCGCTCCCCTACCTGCAACTCGCCCTTCTGCGGTGGGCGCCAGTGCGCGGGGAAACTGACCTCTACCTCTCGGGGTCCATCATGCGCCAGCCTAGCTACCGTCTGGCCGGTGCCAACTACCTGCCCCGGCTCGCCGTTGACATCGATCAGCACACCATCGGCTTCGGCGCGCAGGGTTGCGTAGCCTAGCGCGTTGCGGCTCTCGGCCAACCGCGCATTGGCAGCATCTCTGCGCGTGGTGGCTTCGCGCATGCTAAGCTCGGCGCGCTCGAACGCCTGGCGGCTAAGGTAGTTTTGCTCGAGCAATTGTCGGTCACGAACCAGATCCGCCTCGGCCACCGCTAACGATGCCTGTGCCGCAGCCAACTCCGCCCGAGAAGCAGCGAGCGTTTCTTCCAGATCACTTGGGTCAAGGGTGAACAATACCTCTCCTAGACGAACTGACTGCCCGGCATCAACGTGACGCGTGGCAATCTGACCACTGATCCGAAAGGCCTGAGGCGTTTCGTGGCGCGCACGCAAAACACCTGTTAGCGATAGCGCTCGCGCGGTATCCGCCATAACCACCGCAGTTTTAACCCAGCGAGGATCTGCGTCCGACGATGTCTGCGGCGCCTGCTCTTGGCAGCCAACCAACAGTAGCGTTAACAGGGACAGAACAAGGTATTGCATTGAGCTTCCTTAGCAGTAACGGTGACCCTCGCACCAGGAGGACAAGAAAATACAGATATAATCTATAGAGCAGATGCCTATACATATAATGATAAACATATATCAATAAATTATATATAGCGTTCATTAGGGCAAACAGCCGCACCGGCTATAGGAAAGCGCTTTGTTTTCGTTTTTTTAGCGATATACCTTATTTATATCTGATTGGTCAGAAAATTTGGGCAACCCATGCGAACCTTCTCTAAGTGCGCCGCATTGTCGCAACAGTGCTGTGAATCGATATTATTGGGAATGCAAGCGGGTTAATATAAGCACGCCTTATTCCATATAAAGATATTCTTATGCTGAAGCGATTACTCCCGCTGGTGATTCTAGTTCTTGGCATTGCCAGCTTTATGGCGTTGCGTTACACACGCCCTGAGCCTGCCCCTGTGGAAGCCCAGGAGCGCCGCTGGCCTGTCGAGGCATTGAGCGTTTCGCCTGGCGAACATGCCCCCTTGCTTGCATTATTTGGCGAAGTGGTTGCGCCAGATATGGTCACCTTTGTAGCGCCAATTCAAGCGCGGGTGGCGCAGCGGCCAGTAAGCGATGGCCAGCGGGTAGCCCAAGGGGAGCTGCTTATAGCGCTGGACGAAGACGACTTATCATCGCCGCTGCGCCAAGCCGAGGCTGAACTAGCCGACCTGCAGGCTCAGTTAGAAAACGAGCGCATCCGCCATGAGAATAATCGCCAAGTTTTAGCCCAAGAGCGCAATCTTCTCGCCAGCGCTAACCGCCAATTGGAACGCAACCGCTCTCTGGAAGGACGCAACCTAACGTCTCAAACTGATGTTGATGCGGCCCGCGATTCCGTGGCTCGCGCTCAGCTCACTGTATCTGCCCGTGAAAGCACCATCGCCGAATACCCTTCTCGGCTAGCCAGCTTGGAAGCTCGCTTGGCCAGGGCCCAAGTGCAAAAAGACGACGCACAACGTGATCTGGAGCGTGGCCGTGTTCACGCACCCTTCGCTGGCAGCGTAACGCGGGTGCATGTTGCTGAAGGCGACGACGTGGCTCCACGCGCCGCCTTACTATCGCTTTATCCGCTCGATGGCCTAGAGCTACGCGCCCGTATTCCACAGCGCTATCACACTGAACTTGAAGCGCACCTGCTCAGCGGTGTACCGCTTGAGGCTACCGCCACCAATGGCATCCAGCGCTTCGTACTGGAACGCCTGGCGGGGGAAAGCGACCCAACCGGCACCGAAGCAATTTTTTCAGTGCAAGGTCTCGCTCATGGATTGCGCCCGGGGGCCATGATGGCAGTTCAGCTTCGCCGCCCTGGGGTGGGGAATGCATTCGTCGTGCCCTATTCCGCTTTGCACGGGGCCGATCTACTTTATCGTATCAATCATGACAACCGCCTGGAGCGCCAGCACGTCGAACGGTTAGGTGAAGTGACCCAGCACGACGGGGAGCGTTGGCTATTAGTGCGTGCAGAGACACTGAAAGAAGGCGACCGCATCATGTCGACCCACTTGCCTAACGCTGTTCAGGGGCTGCCTGTTGAGATCACCCACACATCGACTGGCCCTGGGGATACTCAATGACCCAACGTGGCGATGTGATCGGCTTTTTTGTTCGCCATAAGGTAGCGGCCAACCTGGTAATGCTGGTAATGCTGCTGGGCGGTGCGCTGGGTATTGCGCGCATGAACATTCAGTTTTTCCCCACCTTTGCGCTCGATGTGGTCAGCGTGCGCGTGGTGTGGAGCGGTGCTTCTGCCGAAGACATTGAACAGGGCATTACGAATCCGCTGGAACAGCGACTGCGCAGCCTAGACGGTTTGAAGCGAATGACGTCCACCTCAGCCCAGGGTATTGCCAATATCACGCTGGAAATGGAGGAAGGCAGCGACCCGGTGTTAGCGCTGGACGACATTCGCCAACAAGTGGATAGTTTTACGAACCTGCCAGCCAATGCAGAAACCCCCGAAATCGCTCGCCAAGCACGATACGAACCCGTGGCGCGCCTGCTGGTGCATGGTGATTTAGCCCCCCACGAACTGCGCCAGTTAACCCATCGTTTTGAAGACTCGTTGCTGATGGCGGGGATTGACCGTATTCAGCTCAACGGGCTTCCTGCTCAACAAATCAGCATCGAAGTACCTGCTGAACGCCTGCAAGCACTCGGGTTATCCCTGGAAGAAATTGCTGCTCAAGTTCAGGGCATGTCGCGGGATTTACCAGCGGGCTTATTAGGGCAACAAGACAGTACCCGGGAATTACGCTCTCTTGAACAACACCGTGATGCCCTAGCCTTCGAGGACATGCCCGTTCTCAGTAACGACCGCCTGCAGCTGCGCTTAGGCGACGTCGCACGCGTTCATCAGGAAGCCCGCGAGGGGGAGGTCGAACTAACCTACCGCGGCCAGCCAGCCGTTGAAATGATTTTGCAGCGGGCAGAAAGCGGAGACTCCCTGCAAGCCGCGAAACACCTCGAGCGCTGGCTGGCAGACACGCGCCCCACCCTGCCGCCCAACGTCGAGTTAGAGGTTTACGATGAGTCTTGGCAACTGATCGATGAGCGCATCTCGCTACTGTTGGGTAACGGTCTAACCGGCCTGCTGCTGGTGGTGATTCTGCTGTATTTCTTTCTTCCCGCGCGGGTGGCGCTATGGGTAGCCGTTGGCATTCCTACGGCGTTTCTCGCATCTTTAGGTGTTTTCTGGGGCATTGGCGGCTCCATCAACATGATGTCGTTGTTTGCCCTTATCATGGCGCTGGGGGTGATTGTCGATGATGCGATTGTGGTGGGCGAAGACGCGGATGCTCACCACCGCATGGGCGAAGACCCAAGGCTTGCTTCTGCTGGCGCTGCACGACGCATGCTATGGCCAGTGATCGCCTCGTCGCTAACCACGGTGGCAGCCTTCATGCCGCTTTTAATGGTCGGCGGGGTGATCGGCAATATCCTCGGCGATATTCCGATTATTATGATCTGCGTTCTAATCGCCTCGTTGCTGGAATGTTTTGTGGTGCTGCCTGCCCACCTGCGTAATGCGTTTATACCTGCTAACAAGATTAAGCGCCCGGCTCGCGGTGTCGAGCGGCTGCGCCAAGGGTTCGAGGCGCGTTTTGAACAGTTTCGTGACGGCCGCTTCCGGCGTTTTTCTCAGCGCTCCCTGCGCTACCGTGGCGTCACGCTGGCCACTGCGCTGGCAATTACGCTGGTGACCGCCGGGTTGCTCGCCGGTGGCCGTATAGGCTTCAATTTCTTCCCGTCGCCAGAATCCAGCATTGTGTATGCCAACGCCAGCTTTGTGGCAGGCACCCACCGAGGGCAAGCAGCCGATTTTGTCGACCACCTGCAGGCCACCCTACAGGCAACCGATGATGCCCTCGGCGGCGGCTTAGTGCGCACGGCCGTTGCTCACTACGGCAGCACTCAATCAGGGGGCGCGCCAGCCCGCACCGGCGATGGCGTCGGCTCATTAATGGTCGAGCTCACCTCGCCCGATACCCGTGACGTGCGCAATGTGGAATTTATCCGCGCCTGGCGTGAACGGATACAAACACCGGCCGGACTGGATAACTTGAATATCACTGAGCGTGCCGCGGGCCCGCCGGGTAAGGATGTGAACATCAGGCTAATCGGTGAAGACGCGCAAGGCCTGCGCCGTGCCGCCGATACGCTAGGCGAGGCCATGGCAGGGTTACCCGGCGTACTCAGCACCGAAAATGATATGCCCTGGGGGCGCGAGCAGCTGATCTACCGTGTTAACGCCTATGGCCAAGCACTGGGCCTAACCACTGAAGACTTAGGCAGCCAGTTACGTACCGCCTTTGATGGCCGGATCGTGCAGGTACACCAATCAGGTGCCGATGAAATCGAAGTGCGCGTTCAACTGCCCAGGTACCAACGCGAGCGCTTATCTACTCTTTCCAGTCTCGCAGTGACGTTAGCGGATGACCGCCAGGTACTGCTCTCTCAGGTGATGGATTTATCCCATCGCCAAGGCTTCGAGACCTTGCGCCATGCCGAGGGGCAGCTTTCCGTTGAGGTAACCGCCGAAATTGACAGCCAGACAACATCCGCAGAACAGGTGTTAGAAAGCCTGTCCGTCGAGCTACTACCTCGCTTGGAGCGTGAATACTTCTTAACGACCAGTTTTGAGGGGCGAGCGGCTGACCAGCGCGAAACCATGGCAGATATGCGCACCGGCCTTGTGATTGGCTTGGGCTTAATGTACGCCGTTTTAACCTGGGTCTTTGCCTCCTGGACCCTGCCGCTGATCGTGATGGCGATTATCCCCTTTTCTTTGGTAGGCGCTCTGCTTGGGCACTGGGCATTGGGGATCGACCTGACAATCTTGTCGCTTTTCGGCCTGTTTGGGCTGTCAGGCATTGTGGTGAATAACGCCATTATTCTGGTCAGCTTCTACCGCCAGCAGCGTGAAAAGGGCTTGGAAATTGACGCTGCACTCAATGAAGCCGTTGTGCAACGGATCAGAGCCGTTCTGCTCACGTCGCTAACCACCATTGGCGGGCTGTTACCACTGCTGTTTGAAACATCGCTGCAAGCCCAATTTCTCATCCCCATGGCAACATCAATTGCTTTCGGTTTGGGGGGCTCCACGCTGCTCGTGCTATTTATCATCCCTGCTTTGCTTTCGTGGGTTGAGCACGGCCGCAATCGTTGGAAGCGCAGTGACAGCGGAAGCGCTCAAGGGTCACTTTAGTGTTTGTACAGTCCGTTTTTACGTAGGTTTTTGACACGCCAAGTAGGACAAATTGTCTATAGCTTTTTTGCGCAAAACATACATAATGGAATAACAATATATCTAAAAATTATATGTTAGCTTTCGCTTAAGGAGATCCCATGCAAAAGCCATCATTATTGACGCAAAAAGTGACGCGAAGGGCGTTATTGAAAGTCGGCTCTGGACTGGGTGTTGGTAGCTTACTACCGCTCAGCGGGTTATCTGCTAGCACTCTGCGAACCCAAGCACATATCGTGGTTCTTGGCGGTGGTGCAGCAGGCATGGCGATGGTAAATCGACTCGCCAAACGCCTACAGGGCGGAACTATCACACTTGTAGAACCTCGCGAAACGCACCACTACCAACCGGGCTGGACACTGGTGGCGTCCGGCGTTTGGAACGCAGACAAAACCATGCGTCCTAACGCGCAGTTCCTACCCCGGGGTGTCAATTGGGTGCGTGAACACGCGGCCAGCATTGACGCTGATAACAAGCGCATCACTCTTGCGGGGGGCGAAACGCTTGAATACGATTTCTTAATTGTCGCGACCGGTATTCAACTGAATTACCATTTAATCGAGGGTATGAAACCGGAGTTGGTTGGACAGCATGGAATTGGCAGTGTGTATGCAGGTATTGAGGAAGCATCACGCACTAACCAGGCAATTCAAACGTGGCTCCAGAACGGCCACGGAAGAGGTATTTTTACGGCGGCTCCCACCCCGGTAAAATGCGCTGGAGCACCGCTGAAAATGACCTTCACCACCTTAAGCCGATTAGAAGCATCTGGGCGACGCGATGCCTTTGATGTCGACTATATGGCCCCGGGTGCTAGCCTATTCTCTCAACCGTGGGTCGATGAATTCGTTAAGCAACGCTTTGATGACCAGGGCGTCAATCGACGGCACCACTATCGACTCTCCGCCATTGACCCTCACGCCAAACAGGCTGAATTTGCGTTTGTCGGGCCAGAAAGCGAGTTCACGTCCCACCATCAATTACGCCAAGCAGAGTTCAGACGCGATGACCAACCAACCGTCATTGCAGACTACGATTTTATTCACGTCGTGCCGCCGATGAGTGCCCACGATTTTGTCAAACAGAGCGCTCTTATCGCGCAAGATGGCCCGTTTAGGGGCGAGTGGCTAGATGTCGATATCCACACGCTGCAGCACAACCGCTACCCAGAGGTGTTTGGTATTGGCGACGTAATCGGCGCCCCCATTAATAAAACCGCCGCCAGTGTTAAGGCACAAGCACCGGTGGTCGAAGAGAACCTGCTTGCCTTGATGCAAGGGAATGCGCTTCCTGCACGCCATATGGGCTATACCTCGTGCCCTATGATTACCGGCATTGGTAAGGCCATGCTAGTAGAGTTTGGTTACGCCGATAATTTCGCGTTTATGCCGTCATTCCCCTTCATTGATCCCACTGAAGAGTCCTGGGCCGTATGGGTAATGAAAGACCGCATGCTTCAACCCGCTTACTACGCTGTGCTTGAAGGTCAAGCATAAGGAGAGCTGACATGTCCATTGGCGGAATACTGACCATATTGATGTACGCTTTAGCGCCCTTTGTGTGGCTGCTAATAATGGGGTTAATCATTATCATCGGCCTGCACCTACTCGCTTATCTACGCGGCTATCAGATCACTCACCATCGTAGCCGCCCTGCTAACCTATTGGCTCTATTAATCGGACTGACGGCAATACTCTGGGTTCCTTGGCTAACTCACTCGGCGCTTGGCTTTGTAGCAACAGCCGTTGACTGGATAGCGCTCATCGGTGCCGCCGCCGCCACGTTTGTCATTGCATTAATCATCCTGCATCCATTGAGCTATTTAATTAGCCTTAAACACGAGGAGTTACCCAAGCAATGACAGGGCGTGAAGGATTAATGTTTATTCACGCTCGCTAAGCAGTTCACAAAGAGGGGCGCAGCGTACCTGCGCCCCATGATGCGACAATACGCCATCACCCTTCCACCCCCTCTTGTCTATTGCTTCAGTTCCGCCTCATGTATCATAAAAAAGTAATAAGCATAGTACTTAAAGAAATATAAGAGAGATGCGTTCTTGTTTACCACACGTAACACGCCCACTCATCTATCTCTTATCATGCTTCATGCTATTGGAGGTTTAAATGGAGCTCGATCCGCTATTTTTATCCCGCTTGCAATTCGCGTTTGTCGTTTCCTTCCACGCTATATTCCCAGTGTTTACTATTGGCTTAGCATCCTATATCGCCGTGTTACATGGTTTGTTTTATAAAACTGCCAACCAAGCATGGGATCGTCTAGCTCAGTTCTGGACAAGGGTATTTGCTGTCGTATTCGGCATGGGCGTGGTTTCAGGCATCGTGATGTCCTTTCAATTTGGCACCAACTGGAGCAACTTTTCGTACGCCACCTCGAATTTTCTGGGCCCTGTGCTCAGCTACGAAGTAGTCACTGCTTTCTTTCTTGAAGCTGCTTTCTTGGGTGTACTTTTATTTGGCCGCCACAAGGTACCCCAAGGGGTTCACTTGTTTGCCGCCATCATGGTGGCGATCGGCACGTTCATTTCGTCGTTTTGGATTCTTTCCGCTAACAGCTGGATGCAAACACCGGCGGGCTATGAGCTGATTGATAGGCGCTTCCACATTACGTCCTGGCTTGAGGCTATTTTTAACCCCTCGTTCTGGTACCGCTTTGCGCACATGGGCATGGCCTCTTTCCTCACCGGTGGTTTTGTCGTCGCAGGCGTTAGCGCCTGGTATTTGCTGCGCAACCGCGATGTGGAGGCCAACAAAAAAGCACTTTCCATGTGTTTATGGCTACTCCTATTTCTCACGCCAGCGCAGGCAGTGATTGGTGATTTCCATGGCCTCAATACGCTTGAGCACCAGCCAACGAAAGTAGCGGCGATGGAAGGTAACTGGGAAACCGGCTCTAACGTACCGCTGCTGCTCTTTGCGCTGCCGGATCAGGAAAACCAGACGAACCGTTTTGAGATTGGCATCCCCAGCATGGCGAGCATCATTCTCACACATAGCGCAGAGGGGGTGATCCCCGGCATTTCTGAGGTCGCGCCCGACGAGCAGCCTCCCGTTGCGCTTGTATTCTGGTCGTTCCGTGTAATGGTGGGCATTGGTTTTTTAATGATAGGCGTCGCGGTAGCTGGGTTGTTAATGCGTCGAAAAGGACATGCTTTCAAGAATCCGCTGTTTCTCAAAACACTGGTAGTCATGATCGTCACGCCCTTTCTTGCCGTGCTCTCCGGCTGGATTGTCACAGAAGCCGGGCGCGCTCCTTGGTTGGTATACGGTGTGATGACGCATGCCCAGGGGCTAACTCCCTCATTAACGGGCGGCATGGCTCTGTTCACGCTGATTGGCTATATCGCTGTCTATAGTGTGGTTTTTGTCGTGGGTGTGTATTACCTCACGCGCGTTGTACGCAATGGAATGCTTGATGACTCCAACGAGATTGATGGGGAAGTTGAGCGTCCCAAACGTCCGCTGTCAGCAGCACATACCCCGATTGATGACGATTTGGTCGAAAACGCGACAGGAGCAAACGCATCATGAGTATTGACTTAGCCATTATTTGGGCCGTCATCATCGGCTTCGGCGTCATCATGTACGTCATTATGGATGGATTCGATTTAGGCCTGGGGATTCTGTATCCCTTTGCTCCCGACGAGGAATCGCGCGATGTGATGATGAACTCTGTAGCGCCGGTATGGGATGGCAATGAAACCTGGCTAGTACTTGGCGGCGCGGGGCTTCTGGGTGCGTTTCCACTGGTCTATTCGGTTTTTTTGCCCGCCTTGTATATCGGTGTATTTCTGATGCTGGCTGGTTTAATTTTCCGCGGTATTTCGTTTGAATTTCGTTTTAAATCCCATAAAAACCGTCGCTGGTGGAACCGTGCGTTCTTCTTAGGCTCGGCCATCGCGGCATTTGCACAAGGCGCCGTAGTGGGTGCCTATATCCAAGGGTTTACCGTTGAAGATTTTCGCTATGCTGGCGGTGCACTTGATTGGCTAACGCCGTTCACGGTACTCACAGGGGTAGGGCTGATGGCAGGCTATGCGCTACTAGGCGCCACTTGGCTCATTATGAAATCAGAAGGGCATGTGCAGCAGTGGGCCTACACCATAACGCCTAAACTGTTAATCGCGGTCTTAGCCGTGTTTGCCATTGTTAGTATCTGGACACCGCTGGTTAGCCCTGAGGTATATAGCCGCTGGCTGGATCAGTTCCGGCTCATCTGGGTATTTCCAGTGCTGGCATTACTTTGCTCAGGCATGGTGTACCGTTCGGTGAAGCGCCAAAATGAAGGCCTGCCTTTCGTCATGGCGCTTGGCATCTTTTTGTTTACCTATCTTGGGTTAATCGCCAGTAAGTGGCCGGTGATTGTGCCGCCAAACTACACCATTTGGGATGCTTCTTCTGCTCCGGAATCCCAGCTGTTTTTGTTAATAGGCTTTCTGTTTGTTATCCCCATTGTACTTGCCTATACCGCTTGGACCTATTGGATATTTCGCGGCAAGGTAAAAGTGGGTGAAGGCTATCATCACTGATCTAACTAACGTCATCTCACTTAAAGGAGACCGCTGTGCATAAAGATTGGCAAAAAAAGACCCAAGACCTTTCGGCGCTAATGCAGGATATTGGCAAAAACATTCCAGATGTTGCCAAAGGGTTTACCCAAATGGCTAAGGGAGCAAACAAAGAAGGCGCCCTTTCGCACAAACATAAAGAACTGATGGCGTTAGCAATTGGCATTAGTGTGCGCTGCGATGGGTGCATTGCTTTCCACTCTAAAGCTGCTGCAGAGCTTGGCGCAACCCGCGAAGAAGTGATGGAGATGCTAGGCGTTTGTATGTACATGGGCGGTGGACCGGCGTTTACCTATGCTGCCCAAGCACTGGAAGCATTCGATAGTTTCGCTAATCAGGACTAAGCAGTCTTATCGTGCACACCTGCCCTCTTTTAAGCATAAAAGAGGGCCTACCTCGTTTTCCTCAACGATAAATAGTTACCGTTGGCACCGTATAGTAAGGATAAAGCATGAACCTATGGCTATGGGCCCCTGGTACTCTCATCATTAGCATACTGGTCGTTATGCTCTTCCACTTTTTTCATCAGCGCCTGCGCCATCAGCTTACCCCTGCCCGTGAATCAGTTGTTAACTTAGAAAATCCGGTCTTTTCTAATCGCCAAACCATACGTTTTGCAACGGCGCGAGGGCTCACATTAGAAGGATGGTGGTTTACCACTACGCATGAACAGAAGGGACATGCGGTATTGACCCATGGCTGGGGGTCTAATCGTACCGCTCTACTACCGTTAGTTCCCATATTGCTAGCGGCTGGCTGGAACGTGCTGGTATTCGATGTGCGCAATCATGGCAACAGTGATGAAGATACATTCTCCTCAATGCCACGTTTTGCCGAAGATATTGACGCTGCACTCACTTGGTTACATAGCACCAATAATCGATGTGCCACGGCACTGATTGGCCATTCAGTCGGTGCTGCTGCCACGCTGCTAGCAGCGTCACGGCGAAGAGATATAACCGCCGTTGTTAGTAT
Organism: Vreelandella andesensis; assembly: GCF_003989795.1. Taxonomy (GTDB): domain Bacteria; phylum Pseudomonadota; class Gammaproteobacteria; order Pseudomonadales; family Halomonadaceae; genus Vreelandella; species Vreelandella andesensis. Next base: position 125,541 of record NZ_RZHG01000002.1, on the reverse strand, counting down.
ATCGAGCTTTGCTCATCCTGCGGATATGATGAAGCGATGGTTGGCAGAAAAAGGCATGCCGTTTTTCCCCCTCGGCTGGTACGTACTTCGTTATGTAGAGCGGGTGATCGGGTATCGGTTTGATAGCATTGCCCCGCTACATACGTTAGCGCGCATCACCTGCCCCGTCCTTTTAGTTCATGGCGACAGTGATTGCGTAATACCGCCAACAGATGCCGATAGACTGGCCAACCAAACGGACAACGCGATGCTGCGCTTAGTGCCGGGCGGACACGACTTAACATCAAGCATGGCGCAACATAGTGATGAACTGGTGGCATTTTTGCAGGCATCTATCGTTTCAAAGGAAACGGTATGCCCCACCATATAGCCCTCAGCTCAACATTTTCTTACCAATGTATTATCTACACCCGTTTATCAGTCGCCTGGCCCGCACTCCATACAGCGCTCAGTAATGCTCGACCCTTGCTTCAAGTTAGCCTGCAAGTCACGCAACCCAGACCTTACGCCCTCTTCAATGACAGGATGATAAAAAGGCATTGCCAGCATTTGGCTAACGGTTAACTTTTGCTCTAAGGCCCAGGCAAGCAAATGGGCAATGTGCTCTGCACGGGGCCCTAACATTTCAGCCCCTAAAAAAAGCCCGCTGCCATGCTCAGCATAAAGTGCTAAGTAACCATGGTTTTCTCCAATTACCAATGCCCTGCCTTGGTCGTCAAATGACACGCCTCCCTCAGCAATACAGTCACAACCTCCATAGCGCGTTTCTAGCGCCGCACGACTTTCGCCCACAATGGCCATCTGGGGTTCGGTAAACACAATCGCGAGCGGAACATTACGTTGCCCCACTTGCACATCGTCTAAACAAGCGGCATTGCGTCCGGCAATTTTTCCTTCCGTGATTGCCTCATGAAGTAGCGGAGCTGACTGGTTCGCATCTCCTGCAATAAAAATATGGCTAGGTGTGTTGTCCTTGCCCAAACACTGCGTGGTAAAACGATTGAACATAGGAACGCCACGCTCATCTAGCGCCAGGGCTGCTTTCTCAATATCCAACTGATCTACGTTAGGTTTACGCCCTGTTGCCGCTAGAACGTAGTCGACTATTTCGGTGACTTTTTGGCCACTTTCTCGCTCGTAAAACGTAATGGCAACGCCATTGTCATGCTGCTCAACATGCTCAATCGTGGCATCAGGATCAAGATATAGCTCGCGACTGAACGTTTCATCGGCTAGCTGCCGCAGTTTCTCAGACTGAAAAGGTCCAATAGCACCGCCAACACCAAAAGTGCGCGTACGCACGCCCAATCGACTAAGCGCTTGCCCCAACTCCATGCCAATGACGCCCGGCCCTACTACGGCAACGGATGGCGGCAGACTATCCCAGTCAAACACATCATCATTGATGATTAAGCGGTCTCCCGCACCTTCTAATAAGCGCGGCCATGTTGCTCGAGAACCAGTGGCAATAATGATGGCGTTGGCTGTCAGTTGGGTATGGTCATCAATAGCCAGCGTGTAGGGATCGATAAAACGCGCGTGCCCCTGCAGGCGGTGTGACTCGGGAATCGACGCCATAGAGGCCAAGACGTTGCCAACAAAACGGTCGCGCTCACCTTTTACCCTAGTCATCACCGCATGCCCATCAACCACCATATCGTTAATGGTGACACCGAACATTGCAGCGTTGCGGGCACTGTGGGCCGTGTTGGCGGCGGCTATCAGTAACTTAGAGGGCATGCAGCCTACCCTAGCGCAAGTGGTGCCGTAAGCACCTGCTTCAATTAAAACAACATCATCGGTGTGCTTACGTGCAGCGTGCCACGCGCTAAGCCCAGCGCTGCCCGCTCCAATAATGGCGATCTTCGTTTGCTGCTGTTGCATAACGTTTTTTCCTCTAACTTATGTAAGCAATCACTTCGCTCAGCAAGCGTGCTGACATTCTATTGCCGTGAGTGCTTAATCGGGATAAACCAACGCTTGCTAGGCATTGAAGGTAGCGAAAACATCGGCCCTGTGAGTTCATGATAAAGGTTGGTGTCTTTTAAGCGATCCATCACGGGGACATTTATTTCGGCTACAAGCAGCCCAGCGATAGCCGATAACTAAAACGATAGCCAATAACTAAGGCGATAAGCAGCTTCATTAGCAAACGCGTCACTACCAATCGTCTGGAAGTTACAAATACGCTAATCCCAAGCAGCACCCTCTAAGGCATCCAGTGGAATTTTTAAAAAACGCTTACCATTAGCTTCTGGCTCCGGCAATCGACCGCCTCGAGCATTCACCTGTAGAGCGTGCAGAATTAACTTAGGCATGGGTAGCTCGCTATCACGTTGATGGCGTAAGGCGATGTAATCCGTTTTACTGACGCCTGCTAAGTGCGGGTTGCAATCGCGCTGTTCCGCCACCGTACTTTCCCACTGAGGCTCGCGGCCATCGGGCATATAGTCATGCCCAGTAAACACGCGTGTTGTTTCTGGAAGCGCAAGAATCTGCTGAATAGAGTTCCACAGCACGTTGGCATCGCCACCGGGGAAGTCCGCCCGTGCAGTGCCAAAATCAGGTTGGAAAAGTGTGTCATGAACAAACGCTGCATCACCAATGACATAGGTAATAGAAGCAAGTGTATGGCCTGGTGAATACATTACCCGAGCACTTAACTCACCGATGGTAAACGTCTCGCCTTCTGCAAATAACTTATCCCATTGGCGTCCGTCGGCGGGCATGTCAGGCCAGTGGTAAATCTCTTTCCACAGCGCCTGCACCTGGGTTACGTGCTGACCAATAGCCGTTGGAGCGCCGGTTTTTTCTTTCAAATATTGCGCTGCAGAGAAGTGATCGGCATGGGGATGGGTATCAAGAATCCACACCACCGACAAACCTTCTTTATTGATGTAGGCCAGTAGCTCGTCAGCATGATGAGTCGCTGTAGCGCCTGATTTTTCGTCAAAATCTAATACAGGATCAATAATCGCACACTGCTTCGTCGCAGGATCGCTCACCACGTATTGGATGCTAAAGGTGCGCGGGTCAAAAAAACCAGCAACATCAGGTGTTCCTCTATCGGTGTGCTCAGAATGCGCAAAAATATTCATGCGTTATTCTCCTAAAAATTGGCTGAAAACTCCGTGATGACTGACCGTAGTCAGTCATCCAGTCGTCATCAACAGGTGTTAAACGGATTTTTTGCAGAAGTACCAGTCAGTGTACTCGTAGCCTTCGTGGTGCATACCTGCGTAAAATCAGACGGGTGGGCAAAAAGTACTAACCACTTACTACGATAGTCGCTCAACGACTTTTCACCGTGCGTAGTTTTAGCAGTGAAATCGCGAGATTGGCGGTTAATCTGGGGCATGACCGATTGCATCACTAAAATTAAATATCCTTTCCTCAGCAGACCAAATACGTTTTGGGTGCCGTTATGTTTGGTAATGTGGACTACACAATAATATTAAGGCGTTGTACTTGTTAGCGGCGCACAGCAAGGATTTATAAGCTGTTATTTAAAATCTCTTCTAATCAACATAGCCGCTAATTTTTGTAGCTGAGGAGCCCCTACTAATATCAGGCAGAATGCTATTGGCCATGCAATATAAAATGCTTGCCACCAGCGCCCAAGAAAACCATCCACCATTCCTGTATTAGCCCAGGTAATGACAAATGTCATTATAGTAACCATATAAATTGACATTAAAATAGAAAAAATAGCGCGAGAAAACCGTGGGGGAAAAATCACATCACCTCCAATCACCATAAATTAAAAAACCATTTCTAGTAGCACGACTTATACAAGCTAAAAAAATCATTAATCAGAGGATTTTTTAGCAAAACATAGAGCTGGTGACTATTTTAAACACAACAAAAAAAACTGCGCCACGAGCTTACTCGTCATAGCGCAGTTATCGGTTAATAATTAAAAGCTGAGCACTGGTATGTTCGGGTCACGCATCATTTCTGCCATTGGACCTGGTGCAGCAACGCCGACACCATCTAAAAGATTTTCTTGAGTATAATCTGAGTTGGGGAGGTAAATTGCGCAGACATCAACATTTGCCCCTTCCGCCATAAGCATGCTTAATATACCTTCTGGCGTCACTTGCCCTGCAGGATTACTAGGCGGGGTGTTAACAGCTTTATCGCTCTCGTAACCACTAACAGCAAGATCACCTGCTGCATCGCATAGCAGAAAATGTAACTCCGTCCCCTGTTGATACATAGCGTTACCCAATATCATCGCCATGGTTTGTGTTTCAAGAGAGTCACTAGTCAAGATTATTAGAGCTTTATCGCTCTCACTGGAGTGGTTTTCAGCTGTTGCCAGTACAGGAACTGCAAAAGCAAAAGCACCGGCTATCAATAATAATTTTCGCATAGTTGTTTCCTTTAAAGAGTAGTTAGGTGTTGTGTGCACCTTATTATTGAGCACTAGACCAAGCTACATTCGGATCTACGTCATAACTCCACGGTAAACCTGAATTGCGCCAGCCATTACGAGCACGGACTCCTTTAGAGTCCCCTTCTGCCAAGGTACCGCCTTCAAAACCATCACTCACCGAATACACGTTAGAAAATCCCATACTTGCAATTTCATCCGCTGCGGGCGCACTACGTGTTGCCCCCGAGCGGCACATAACAATAATAGGCGTGTTTTCGTTAACTTGATGCTTAGCTAGGGCTACCTGGACCTGTTCCGCGAAATCAGAATTGCGCACCATCGGCCAAGTACTGTTTGCTGCGTCAAACTGACTGTTGTCAGCAATGACCCAGGGTACATGTATATCGGTAGGCTCAGCGAAGCCTGTAAATTTGATTTCAACTGGGTCACGGACATCAATCAAAATAGCGTCCTCGTTTTCCTCAAGTAACGCATAGGCTTCTCGCGCGTTCACATAAAGTCCTAAGGACGTCTCGCGGTAGGCTGCTGCATCATCAGCAACGACAACGGTAGATGCCGGTATTAGCGCGGTAACCATCGCAGTCGTCAGAATTATTCTTAATTTTTTCATAACAAAAACCTATAAGCTAATAACACAATTAAATATTAGCCCATTTTTAAGGCGTCCGCACGAGGTATTTAGTCGCATCAAATATGAATATAAATCGATAGATCCTGTTGCTCCCATAACGCTTTAAAAACAGTTTGTTAGCGCTTTAAGATTAAGGCAGCATTAAGACTTTAACGGTAACTCATTGACACGTATCAATTTTTCACATTAACCAACAGCGTATCCTTAGTGTATCTCGATCTTCCGCCGCCATGTGCGCGTGATCTTCATCAGCTAAGGAGGCGTTATGGACGCCATACGCCGGTCGTTACTAGGCCAGCTGGCCCGCCTAAGTGCAGGCGCTGCGCTAGTACCGTTTTCCAGTCTTGCCAACGCAGGTATCAATCAGCAGCCTGCACGTCGCGAAGGCGACCCCACCAAACGTTATGGCATGCTGATCGATCTGCGCCAGTGTATCGGCTGTCAGGCCTGCACGGTGTCGTGCCATATCGAGAATGCCGCGCCGTTAGGTCAGTTCCGCACGACGGTTTCTCAATATGAGGTACAGCACCAAGAGAGCGGTGAGCTGGCGACTTTTATGCTGCCACGACTGTGTAACCACTGCGAAAATCCACCCTGCGTGCCGGTTTGTCCCGTTGAAGCGACTTATCAACAGCAGGATGGCATCGTTGTGGTAGATAGTGATCGCTGTGTCGGCTGTGCTTACTGCGTTAACGCCTGCCCTTACGATGCACGCTTCATTAATGAACGAACGCAAACCGCTGACAAGTGCACATTCTGCTCCCACCGTTTAGAAGCTGGGCTGTTGCCCGCCTGTGTTGAAAGCTGCGTAGGCGGCGCGCGGATTATTGGCGATATGCGTGATCCAAACAGCCAAATTAGCCGTCTAATTAACGAGCATCGCGACGCCCTCATGGTGCTCCAGCCAGAAAAAAACACCTTTCCCCAAGTGTTCTACCTAGGTATGGATGAGCGCTTCACTACTCGCCCGATGGCGGAACCTGTGGCGCTTGAAGTGTTCGATCCCCACGGTCAGGAGATGGGCTATGAATTCCACCATTGAACTACTCGCCCCACGTTATGACATCGCTTGGTACCCCTGGGCAGTCCAGTACTTTTTTATGATCGCGGTCTCTTACGCCAGTCTATGGCTAACTGCTCCGGCGTTAATTTTCGGCAAACAAGCTTGGCTACCCACCGCACGCTTAGCACTCATTGCTTGCATCAGCACTACGTTAGTAGCACCAGTGGCCTTGTTGGCAGATTTACACCAGCCACTGCGTTTCTGGCACTTTTATGCTTACGCCAACACTCACTCGTGGATGTCGATTGGCAGTGTGGTACTGCCTCTTTACCTGATCAGCATCTTAGGCCTTGCTTGGTTGGCCTGGCGGCCTGCGTTACAAGCCCAGCGAAACACCGCAGGAATTGGTGGGTTTATCGCAAAATGGCTAAGCATGGGAAGTGGTTCTACGCCCAGAGCGCTGGTAGCCGTGGTTTGCTTGGCCGCGCTTTTACTTTCTAGCGGCATCATGTTCTATACCGGTGCTGAGTTGGCTATCGTCAAAGCTCGCCCCTTATGGAACACAATTTGGCTACCGCCCATGCTGGTTGCCACCGGTTTTATTGCTGCCGCGGGGCTGCTATTAGTACTTAACCGGGTGAGCGGACTTTGTTCACAAACCGCTATTCGACAGATGCTATATGTACTGTTAGTGGCTTGTGGGGTGGCAGGACTCATCGCCTTTAGCTGGTTTTTAGATGGCATTAATGCCCATGTCGGCTCTGTAGCCGCCGCACTTGAATCTGTACGCTACAGCCCCTCTTGGCGCAACACCGCGTTATGGGGAGGCATCACCGGTATCGGCCTATTCGCCGCTGTTATCGTGCTACTAACACGCTCACCCAAGCGCCAACCTACTCTTTTTGCCTGGGCATGGTTGCTGGGGCTAGTGGCTATTCATATGGGCTGGATGTTCCGTTGGGTGGTATTGATGGATGTTCAGCATGTGGCACGTAACAGCGCGGGCTTCCACCACTATGGCATTCCCGCTGGCTCTTCCGGCATTTTAGGCATTGTCGGCACCTTTGGTCTGTGGCTCGCCGCTATTTTACTGATTGAACTGTTTATCCCTTGGCGGCAAGCCCAGCAAGGTGGTGTCAGCACGCCTACTCCTCTCGATGCCAATGCATCCAGTGATTCTCTTGCCGCTACCAGTGACTCTCTTAACGCTAAACAAGGAGCGCCTAACCATGGCTAAGTCTTCTCAAGACCTCTCACGCCGCCGGTTTCTTAAAGGCGCTGCTGCCGCAGGCGGTGCAGCCACCTTTGCAGTAGGCTACGCCGACCCGTTGGCCAAAATGGCCAAAGGTGTTACCGGCAGCGCGGGTGAAAAACCTAAGCACAATATTCACGGCAACTCGCTAACACCGGAGTACCGCGTTGATTTAGACACCGGCGAGCTAACCCTTACACCTGACCAGCGGGTTGCCTTTACCATTTGCTACGGCTGCACCACCCAGTGCGGCGTACGCGTTCGGGTCGATGACACGCGTGGAGAGGTGCTGCGGGTTTCGGGCAATCCTTACCACCCGCTTTCCGCCGATGATCACCTACCCATGCGTACCCCCGTGGCCGATGCACTGCGCAGCGTGAGTGCTTTTAAAGAACAAGGCCAAGTGAACCGCTCTACCGCTTGTGCCCGCGGCAATGCAATGATGAGCCAAATCACCAACCCGTTCCGTATCGATCACTGCCTTAAACGAGTAGGTGAACGGGGCAATCGCGAGTGGCAAAAAATTTCCTTTGAGCAACTTATTGAAGAAATATGTGAAGGCGGCGATCTGTTTGGTGAAGGTCAAGTAGACGGCCTGCGTGATATACGCGACCACGATACGCTGATCGACCCTGACAACCCGGAGTTCGGCCCCAAAGCTAATCAGTTGATGGTGATGGAAGCCACAGACTACGGGCGCTCGGATTTGCTTAAACGTTTCACTCTTAACGCCTTCGCTACTCGCAACTATGGCCACCATGGCGCTTACTGTGGATTGGCTTTCCGCATGGGCTCTGGGGCAGTGATGAATAATCTTGTCACCAATGCCCACGTAAAGCCCGATATTCAGAACGCCCGCTTTATTATGTATATCGGCTCTGCGCCTAGTCAGGCAGGGAACCCTTTTAAACGCCAGGGCCGCTTGATTGCTCAGGCCCGTGCCGCCGGCACGTTAGAATATGTTATTGTCGACCCTGCGCTGAATGCCGCCACCTCCCATGCTGCGGACAACAACCGCTGGGTACCGATTCGCCCTGGAACCGACAGCGCCTTTGCCATGGCGATTATTCAGTGGCTGCTGGATAACGAAGGCTATGCGCACGAATTTCTCGAGTTACCCGGTCAAGCCGCCGCCGATGCCGCAGCTGAAACCACCCACTCCAATGCCACCCACTTAGTAATTGATACCTTCGAGCACCCACGCCGGGGCTACTTTTTGCGCGCCAGTGATCTGGGTCTTGCCGAAGCCGGCAGTGATGCAGACACCCCTGTGGTGGTGGCAAACGGTGAACTTGCGCTAAGCGAAGAGGTGATGACCGCTGATCTGTTTGATGAACGCCCGGTAACACTGGCCGATGGCACGACCGTGACGGTAAAAACCAGCCTATCGCTGCTGCGTGAATCAGCCAATGAGTACGATCTAGACACCTATGCCGAACATTGCGGCATTTCTAAAGAAACGATAATTGACTTGGCTCGCCGCTATGCCAGCCATGGTAGAAAAGCAGCCGTTAACTGCCACGGCGGCATGATGTCAGGTAATGGCTTTTACGCTGCCTTCAGCGTGCAAATGCTTAACCTACTGGCAGGCAACTACAACATGAAAGGCGGCAGCGCAGTGGGCGGTGGCACTTACAGCGGTACGGGAGCAGGCCCCCGCTACGACCTAGCCAACTTCCCCGGTAAACGTGGCCCTCAAGGCGTGTTCCTTTCCCGCTCACGCTTTCCCTATGAAAAATCATCAGAGTATCAACGCAAAGCCGCTGCCGGAGAGAATCCTTACCCGGCAAAAGCCCCCTGGCGTTCCTTAGCACCGCCTACGCTCACCGAACATTTACCTTCCGCGCTAGATGGCTACCCCTACCCTATCAAAGCAGTCATTGGCTGTATGGCCAACCCGATTTATGGCCAAGCGGGCCTGAAAAGCGTGATTGTTGATAAGCTGAAAGACCCTAAGCGATTAGGGCTGTTTGTCGCTGTCGATGGTTTTATCAACGAAACTAACCGCTACGCCGATTACATCGTGCCCGATTCGGTGATGTACGAAGTATGGGGGTTCGCGGGTGCATGGAAAGGCACGCTGGGCAAACTCTCCACCGCCTGCTGGCCCGTTGTGGAGCCGCGCCAACAGAAAACCGCCGAAGGTGAGCCGGTATCTATGGACAGCTTCTTTATTGCCGTTGCTAAGCGGCTGGGGCTGCCCGGCTTTGGCGACAACGCCATTCCTGATACCGATGGCCACCTTCACCCGCTTCATCGCGCTGAAGACTATTACCTACGGGCAGCCGCCAATATTGCTTTTCAAGATGAACCGTTACCGGAAGCGAACGCAGCAGACATCACTCATGGCGGTATTGCCCCATTGTTGCCCAAACTCGAACGCACGCTCAAAACAGACGAGCGTGGCCCGGTTGCTTACCTTTACGCGCGAGGTGGGCGCTTTGAAGACGCCAGCGAACACTTTATCGGCGATCATCTAAAAAACCAGTGGAAACGAACGCTGTGTATTTACAACGAAGCAGTTGGCACCAGTATTGATACTACCAACGGCTTACCCAATAGTGGCGTGCCCCGCCACAGGCTTCCCCAGCTAGCCAACAAACAAGCCATGCGCGAGGTGTTTTCAGAACAGCAATGGCCGCTGCTGGCGTTCTCATTCAAGTCCAACTTGATGAACTCCTATGCCATTGGCAACGAGCGGCTAAGAATGATCAAGCCTTACAACCCTGTGCAGATGAATCGCCAGGACGCCGAGCGCTTTGGTATTCAGCATGGCGACACCATTCGCATTGAAAGCCCCGGCGGTAGCGTGGTCGGTCTGGCGCTGGTCAGCGAAAGCGTAGTGCCCGGCGCATTGGGTATCGAACACGGCTACGGCCATAAAGACCTAGGTGCCACGCCGCACATTATTGACGGAGAGTCTCAACCCGACATGCCCTGGATGCGGGCAGGTATCAACATAAACGACCTAGGCTTTCAAGACCCCACACGGGAAGTAGGCGGCACGTGGCTAGAACCCATTAGCGGTGCCAGCGTGCGACAGGGATTGCCTGTTAAGGTAAGTAAACTTTGAAAAAATAGTCAAAGCACTTGCTCTTGTTTGCCCAGGTCTTAGTATCAAAATAACTTGTCGGGAACGTTTCATGGCACATGTGAACGTCCTAGTGCCATGGCGGCATCTAATCGAGGCGTTATCGTTGACGCCGCCATGGCAGCATCTAGTTCGAGTGGATAACGGGAAATATAGGTGGTGATGTAAAGTATCTCAGCATGGAAATATATCTGGCTGAAGATAACCATAATGACTATTTCGATTTAGTTACGTTGGAAAACGGGCGCAGTGCCCCATGTTGCGTTCTGGTAAATAACGCCTTGAGGGCCTGCTGAGATTTCTGCTATGTTCAACGCTTAGCGTATTCGCAATAGAACCCAACAACGATTCTATTGGCACAAATGCTCATAGCGTTGCGAACTCCCGTAAACGTTTTAATGGGAAGTACTCGAACGATGGTTAAGTCCCAATCCAGTATCCTGATTCGCTGTTCGGTGCCTGATGTTTTTGGCTTCGTAGTGACCGATTTTGCCCAGAACTATCCACGCTGGTCACCCGAGGTTCAGAAGCTGACACCCTTGAGCAGCGGGCCATTGGTTGTCGGGTGGACAGCGCGGCAGGTAAGAATAGACCAAGGGCGCCGTACCGAGGCCGACTTCAAAGTCATTGAGCTAGAACCTGATCGCCGAGTATGTTTCAAAGGCATCAAGGATCCGTTTGTTATCCACTACATTTTCGAACCTCAACTGGACTGCACACGGCTCACCTTCAGTTTTGAATTGGCGCGCCTGAGCTTCGCTATGCGGCCGTTTGAGAAACTCATTCGCATAGCGGTCAAGGATGGTACAGATCGTGTAGTACGCGACCTGAAGACTCTGGCCGAACGGGAACTTGGCCATAAGAAGACGGACTAATATTATCAATATCGTGCCCCCTTGCTGGAGTTACCATGCTATTTATTCCTGATAAAGATACTGGCGTTATCCCGCACGTGTTGACAAAAATTCTGGACACTTGCGTCAATGGAGTAACCCTCTCAGACCCGGACCAGCCAGACTCTCCGATTATTTATGCTAATGAAATTTTCGAGCACATGACGGGCTACAGCCAGGATGAAATCTTGGGTCGCAACTGTCGCTTCCTACAGGGTGAAGATCGTGATCAACCCGAGCTCGATAAGATCCGTGCTGCCCTTAAAGTACATGATTCCGTTGAGGTTACGCTGCGCAACTATCGTAAGGACGGAACGCTATTTCACAACAGGCTAATGATTCAACCGCTGCATGATACCTCGGGTAACTTAATCTATTACCTTGGAGTGCAGTACGATGTAAGCGAACTCGTCAATGCACGAGCTGAGATCGAACGTCTTGAAAATATTCTAAAAACCTCTCCAGCCGATTGATCGTCGTTCAAGTGTTTTTCCTGAGCAATGCATGCATCTTTCTAAAGGGAAGCTTGCTAACCTAAAAGGCTGCGTCATCAACGCAGCCTTTTATTTGCCGGATTTTTACCCCTGTAATTTAGCAACCGTTTCGTCGGTACTCCAAAGCGCATTGGCGATAAACCTAAAATTAGTTAAGGCTGCTAAGTAGCCATCGCCTTCCGGTATTTTTGCTGCGGCAGTAGCGTCACGTACAACGACCACTTCAAATCCCTGTTCTACTAGCTCTCGCAAGTGTGATTCGACACACAAATTTGCTGACATGCCAGCTAAAATAACCTGATCAATCCGGAGCTTACGGAGTTGAAGCGATAAATCGTTGTGCTCGGGGCCATAAATTTTATGCGGAGATGTAATTATTGTTTCACCGTCTTCAATATATTCTTTATATTGCGGCATGAAATCAGCGCCTGTATTACGCGGCAAAGCAGCGAGCGGGTTTTGACGATCGAACATACCAAGCCCATGCATCATTTTTTCTAGCGGACCGCCAAACGTCCATTGGTGGTCGTGCGGAAAGTAAAAATGAGGCGATACCGCCACCGTTATCCCCCGCTGCTTAGCGGCTTCAAACAAACGGCGAATATTTTCTACTGTATTGTGTTCTTGGACGCTTTCCCCGACAACTTGCCACGTCACGCCATCCGGGCTTAAAAAATCTACTTGGGGATCAGTGACAACCAAGGCTGCACGGCTTAGATCTAGTTGAAATCCCGTTTCAGGTAAAACCCCTTCTGCCGGCGGAGCATATGGGTCTTCAGCTGCGCCTTGCGCCATCGCAGCACTTGAAAAACCACCTACTGTTGCGGCCGTAATACCTGCCAGGCCGCCCGCTAATACGCGCCGACGACCTTCATCTACTTTATGAAGAGGAGCTATCGATTGCTGATCACTATGATGGTTGCACATAAGGCAAATCCTCTTGGAGTGTTTTACCCTGGCTACTCTAGGTGCAAACGCCGCAGCAAAAGTCCTAGAAGCGTGCTATATCGTTCGGATCATTGGTGATTACTATGCTTGAAAACGCTCTCAAAGACATGTTGATCAACGTCACTTCATTTGCTGTATGTGATATACGACGGGGCTGGCCGCTGCAGACACCCCCATTAGGAACAGTATCGCTTCATTACGTATTGCACGGAAAAGGCAGTATGGTAGGTCAAAATCATCACCGAACGTTACTGAACGCTGGTAGCTTAGTCATCTGTCCACCCGACTACTCTCTCACTATTGACGAGGTTGCGGGAGAACCATTTGGCATTAACCACTGCACGTCGGCGCATTCACTACATTGGATACGCTCTCATACCGATACGACACTGCCAGGCGTTCTCATTTTATGTGGCTTATTGGAAGTCGACTCACTAACCGGCGGCTCTCCCTTTGACCGCCTGAACATCCCAGTACACCTTGAAAACACAAATGCTGACATCCAGCACCTTTTTCACCAATTATTTCAAGAGTTAGCATTGTCAATGCTTGGAACCACAGCAATGCTGGAAGCAATAATGAAACAATGCTTCATCTTATTGCTACGTGAACTCCAAGCAAATGCACCGGAACACCCATGGTTATTAACATTGGAAGCACCGGAACTACACAATGCCATTGAGGCAATGACACAGCACAAAGGACAACGATTAAACATTGACCAGCTAGCCGAACGTTGTCATATGAGTCGGACGGTCTTTATTGAACGTTTTAAACGTGCTTTTGGGATGCCGCCACAGCGATATTCAAACGAACTACGTCTTCGTCACGCCGCCCGCCTTTTAAACACCACTTCACTACCAGTCAAACGCATTGCCGAACGCTGCGGTTATCTTAGCCGTAGTCAATTCAGCGCCGCTTTTAAAACAAAATTTGGCAATGATCCTGACACATATCGCAAAAAATCCACCTCAATTAGCCATGGCAATTAATCAAACACTCTTCATTTTTAGCCATTCTAAGTGGGGGGCTGAGCGTCACCACCCAGCCAACGCTAGTTAGAGCGGCTGCTTAGTCGGCCGGATAATAATCTCGTTGACATCAACATCCGCAGGCTGTTCGATAGCATAGGCAATCGCCCGGGCAATCGCATCGGCGTCAATGGCCATCTCGTACATCTCATCAACACCCTTGGCAGTATCGGGATCGCTGATTTTACTGGTCAGCTCGGTCGCCACGGCCCCCGGCGAGATATTGGTAGAGCGGATTTCCCCGTCGCCTTCCTGACGGAGACCTTCTGATATGGCTTTCACGGCAAACTTGGTTGCCGAGTAGACGGCCGATGCCGGAAAAACCTTATGCCCAGCTATCGACGAGAGATTGATGATGTGCCCAACATGCTGTTCGCGCATGGTTGGCAGCACGGCGGCGATGCCGTAGAGCACCCCTCTGATGTTGACATCAATCATCTTGTCCCACTCGTCGACTTTAAGCTCATCAAGCGGCGATAGCGGCATCAAGCCTGCATTGTTAATCAGCACGTCGATTCGCCCGAAGGCCTCTTTGGCCGCGGTGGCAAGCGCTTCGACCTGATCGCGGTCAGTGACGTCGGTCACTTGGTAAATAGCGTCACCACCCTGCTCTTTAATAGCATCACGCAGCTCAATAAGACGATCCTCGCGGCGGGCAGCTAGCACCAGCTTTGCGCCACTCTCGGCCAGACGGTGGGCGGTGGCTTTGCCGAGACCACTGCTGGCGCCGGTAATGATGACAACCTTGCCATTAATTTCTGACATAAGACTTCTCCTATTTTTTGATTAGAGGCATTCATGAGTTGGATTGTGTTCATGGCAGGAAAATCGACTTTACGTTGACGAATTCCTTCATGCCAAAACCACCGTGTTCGCGACCATATCCAGAATCCTTGACCCCGCCAAAGGGCATATTCGGATCAGCGGCCCCGAACGAGTTGATACGAATCATGCCCGTGTCAAAGTGATCCCGGGCTAACGTGAGGGCACGTTCCTCATCTTTGGAAAAGATGCCGCCCCCCAGGCCATAGCGGCTGTCATTGGCCAGTCGCATGGCGTCCTCGTCATCGTTGGCACGGATGATCGACGCAACAGGCCCGAAGATTTCATCGTCGTAGGCAGGCATTCCAGGCGTGACATCTGCCAACATAGTGGCAGGGTAATAAGCACCGGTGCGCTCGGGCGCTTCGCCACCGCAGAGAATTTTTGCACCTTTGGCGACGCTGGCATCCACCTGCTCTTTGACGGTATCAAACTGATCCTGGCTTGAAAGCGGGCCAAGTTGGCTATTCTCATCAGTGGGGTCGCCCATGACGATGTCTTTCATTTGAGCCACGAAGGCATCAACAAAGGCGTCATACACCTTGTCGGTCACGATGAAGCGCTTAGCAGAAACACAGGTCTGGCCGTTGTTGTAAAGCCGCCCCATGACTGAGAACTTCACCGCCGTTTCGATATCGGCATCCTCAAGCACCAGGTAAGCGTCGTTCGACCCCAATTCCAGCACGGTCTTTTTCAGTGCTTCGGCGGCCATAGCCCCGACGTGTCGCCCCGCCCCGTCACTGCCGGTCAGCGTGACACCACGAACTTTGGGGTGGGCGATCAGATCATCGCTGGTGTCGTGGTCGATCACGATGACCTGAAATAGATCCTCGGGCAGGCCTGCCTCAATACATAGTTCGCGCAGGCGCAGGCCGGACCCCGTGCAGATACTGGCGTGTTTCAAAACACAGCCATTGCCTGCCATCAGGTTTGCCGCCAGCACGCGAACCGGCTGGTAGATCGGGAAATTCCAGGGCTGGATCGAATAGACGACGCCAATGGGCTGATAACTGACAACGCCGCGCTTGCCGTTGAGACCCTGCTCACGCTCCTCATCCGCCAGAATATTGGGGCCATTTTCAGCGGCGTAATCAAAGAGCGCCGCACAGAGTTCAACCTCAACAAGTCCGTCTTTTAGGAGCTTGCCTGTTTCGTTGGTCATCAAACCGGCCAACTCATCAGCATTATCGCGCAATTTTTGACCGATTTTCTTGAGATAAGGGGCCCGTTCCTGATGACTCAGTTCGCGCCATTCCAGAAATGCCGCATGGCAGGCGTCGAGTCGCTCCATCGCCTGCTTTTCGGTCATGATCTCATAGCTCTGAATTGCTTTTTCGGTCGCGGGGTTAATGGTAGTAATTGTCGACATGAACGCTCCTTCCGGCTCTGAATTAAACGCAGTTTGGCGCTTACACTCAGAGATTCTCAGGGCGATGACAGGATTTGTCTGTTCGACAACTAACATAATCGCAGAAGGTATGTGCCGTGACCGCCCAGCTACAACCTCGACAATTTACGAGTACAGGGGTATCGCCACCGCGCCTGCCCTGGTGCCGCATACCTACTCAATTATCCTGTGTATTGCCTATGGCTTTCTCAGTTTCGTGCTTATCAAGCTCTTCGCTGGCAGCATCCAAGAGATCAAACCGGCCACGCGGGTCTCGTTTGCTCTCAGCATGGTGATGCGGGTCACCATGCACTAACCCTTTTTTTAAATTATTTTAGGGCTTTTAACGCAATACCAGGACATATTATTGATACTGAAATTATTAGCCTTTCTAAAGTAGTTGAAAATGGGGCACTCGATGAGCGAAGACGAGACGGACAAAAATTTTGATGTAAAACCCGCGGACACGGAGCAACTGAAACGGGAACGATACGAGCTGCTGCAGCGCTTGGAAGGTTGGCTGGAAACACCGATGTTAGTTCTCGCGTTTGTATGGCTAGTGCTATTAATAATCGAGCTGGTTCGGGGCGAGAGTCTGCTGTTTAATTTTCTCGGTACATCTATCTGGGTCGTCTTCATTATCGATTTCGCTGTGAAGTTGATTCTGGCCCCGAACAAGCTCAGCTACCTCAAGAGCAACTGGCTAACTGCCATTGCCCTACTGCTCCCCGCGCTGCGGGTTTTCCGCGTCGCCCGCGTGTTTCGGCTGCTCCGCTTGGCCAGGGCAGGCCGGGGGTTGCGGCTAGTTCGAGTCGTTAGTTCACTGAACCGCGGAATGAAGGCGTTGGGCGCGAGTTTAAGCCGACGGGGCTTCGGCTATGTGATCGCCCTTACCGTGCTAGTCACGCTCGCCGGCGCAGCCGGTATGTACGCATTCGAAAGCGACGTGTCCGGCGGCATAGAAAGCTATGGAGAAGCGCTGTGGTGGACGGCCATGATTATGGCAACAATGGGCTCTGAATACTGGCCACAAACAGCCGAAGGGCGCGTACTGTGTGTTTTTCTGGCACTGTACGCCTTCGGGGTTTTCGGCTACGTAACAGCGGCACTTGCCACCTTTTTTGTCGGTAGGGACGCCGACGATAACAACGCCGAAGTGGCAGGGGCCAAGCAACTGGCTGCGATCCGGGATGAGGTAAGCGCTTTACGAGATGAGATCCGCGCCCTGTCGCGCCAACCGCCGACGTTGTGAGACGTATTTCACGGATATAAACGGTACGCTGAACCAAAATAATCTGTTACCTACAGCCTCAGCCAACAGAACATTTTTAGATCTTTCGCATACATGGCTAATTATGTTTATTAAATAAAATAACCTATTAGAGCCTGTTTGCGTTTGGAGGAATAACATTGGCAGGACAAAGCCAGACTCGCAGAATAGAAGTTTTGACACCAACAGACTGCGAGCTTGCCATGAACAAGTCTGGGCTGGAATATAGGTTGACTAAACCACAGACACAAAAAAAGCCGCTGAAAACAGCGGCTTCTTCGTAATACTTGGCGGAGGGATAGGGATTCGAACCCTAGATAGGCTATTAACCTATGCCGGTTTTCAAGACCGGTGCATTCAACCGCTCTGCCATCCCTCCGGCTTATGGGTGCGTATAATAACAGCTTTCCCTTGGAAGTCAACGCCTTTCCGGTTAATTAGTAGAGTCTTAAGCCAACTCGGGTGATGTTGCCGCCTTCCATTTCGCTAACAACCCAATGAATGCCATGCCAGTCGACATCGTCGCCAACTACTGGGTGGCCGCCTACGCGCAGCGAGATGAACTCAGCCAGTGTCATGTTTTGCTCACCGGGGCTTAAGGTTAAGCCGTAAGCTTGGGCAATATCTTGCATTTGCGCCGCGCCATCCAAGGTAAAGGTACCAAAGAAGGCGCGCTCTTGTTTGAGCTTCGCATCGCCGTTGAATAGCCGATTGAGCGCAACGAGGTCTTCGGTGCGGCCAATCACACAAATGACATCATCGAGCTTTAGTCGTGTGCTCCCTTTTGGGTGGAGCATAACGTGTTTGCGGAATAGCGCCGAAATCAGTGCGCCTGAGGGAAAACGCAGTAGCCGAATGGGCACATCTTCTAAGTCCTCGTTTTCGACGACGTAGACGAACATCTCGAAATCGTTTTCCGGCATGATGCCAAGTGGCCCCCGACGGTTGGGCGTTGTGCCTACCGGCACTTCTACTTTTAACCATCGCGCCATGAAGGTCAGCGAGCCGCCTTGGATAAGCAGCGACATCAGTACCACGGCGAATGCGACGTTAAAATATAACGACGCATTCTCCACCCCGCCGATTAACGGGAAGATAGCCAGTACAATAGGTACTGCACCCCGCAAGCCCACCCAGGCAATGAAGAAAGTCTCTCGCCAGCGGAATTTAAAGAAGGGTTTGATAGTGATTAGCACTGCCAATGGGCGGGCAACAAAGATCAGAGCTAACGCGACAATGCTCGCTGGCAACGCCACATCCCAGAGCTGACTTGGAGTGACAAGCAAGCCCAACACCAGGAACAAACCAATCTGGCTCAGCCAAGCTAACCCATCATGTACCGGCAGAATAAAGTTAAGGTGGCGACCTGGCTGGTTACCAATCATTAGTCCTGCTAGGTAAATCGCTAGGAAGCCGCTGCCGCCTAGCACACTGGTTAAGCCGAACACGCTAAACCCAAGCGCCAGCGCTAACATGGCATATAGGCCTGGCGCGAGATCTAACCAACGCAGCAGCTTAGCGCTTAGCCAGCCACCGCCAATACCAACCACTAGCCCAATACCAAACTGGGAAATGAAAAACAGCAGTGTTTCGCCAACGCCACCAATATCGCCGACCAACATTTCAACCAGCATCAGTGTCAAGAAAATAGCCATCGGGTCGTTGGTACCCGATTCAATTTCAAGCGTGGCCCCTACCCGCTCGTTAAGGTTCACACCACGACCGCTAAGCATCGAGAATACCGCGGCGGCATCAGTGGAGCCGACAATCGCGCCGACTAGAAAACCCTGCACCAAGGAGAGATCAAATACCCACATGGCAATAACACCAACAATAGCGCTAGTGATAAAGACGCCAAAGGTGGCTAGTGAGAGCGCTGGCCTAAAACCTACACGGAAAGTTTTTAATCGAGTACGAAGGCCGCCATCCAACAGAATCATGGCGAGCGCTAAATGGCCTATCGTGAAGGCCATGGTGTAGTCGTCAAACTCAACCCCTAGCAAGCCCTCTTCCCCTGCCAGCATGCCAAGCCCTAAGAAAATCAGTAGTAGCGGCACGCCCATCATTGACGATAGGCGACTCGCGAGAATGCTGAGCGCCATTAGGGAACCGCCTACTAAGAAAAACGTGTAAATTGAGTCCATGTCTCTCCGTCTCACCCACCAATGCCGATCTATTATTACATGCCGCCGTACAATTTACTGAGCTACTTAGGCTTGTCGCTTTTTGGGGCTAGCCAGATCCTTCACCTCACAGCTAAACTCCGGCGTTATACCATCTGGAGTAAAGGTTATGTTGAACGCTTTTTTGCGTACCCGTTCACTCGTATTTCTAACGTTAAGTGTTTTTTTATTTTTTTCAATTACAGCTACTTACGCAAACAAAGAAAACGAAACAGTGAGTAATAATGAACCACTGTTGCTTGATGGGGAGGTGATACTGCCTCCTGGCTTGTGGTCGCTCTCAGAAAATGAAACGGCAGCAGAGGGAGTTGAACAAGAAGAAGCCCCCAGTATGACGCTGATACCACCACCGCCATTGGACCCGCCGCCACCAAAGCAGCTTTCTCTAATGTTAGATTGGCATATCAGCCTCCAGCACGCCGCAATAATTGTGGCAAAGCAGCGCGGTTTATTTGCCGCTCAAGAGCTCGACATTGACTTATTAACACCCGCAGACCCCTCCATTGCGATTAAACTTTTAACCGCAGGTGAAGTTGATTTGGCATTAACCCGCCAGCCGCTGCTGCATTTACACGCTCACGATGGCGCCGCTATTACCCGAATTGCCACACTGATTGAGACCCCGTTAAACGCGGTTATTGTGGTGGGAGATCCCCCTACAAACGAAACTACCGATCAACTCGCCGGCTTGAATTATGGCTTTTCCACCCGCGAAGGGCGTGATGTGTTGGTGAACCAACTGGTGCCCAGCTCGCTGCGCCAAATCGACGACTTCATCCCGCCTGCAAGTGTTCATTTCAATGCCGCCAGCGCCCTGCGAGAAGGCCAAGTTAATGCCATCGCTGACGGTTTTTATCACTCATTGCCACAACAACTGGCATCAGATGGAATCGTCACCCATACAGTGCGTTATAACGATATCGATGTTCCGCGCCATGACGGCTTGATACTACTGGCTAATAGCGACACCGTGACAAAACGAGCAGCCACTTGGTCACGTGTTGTTATTGCTCTGGAAGAGGCTAGCAACTGGATCATCGAAAACCCGGAGGCAGCATGGTCGCTGCTGATTAGCAGCCATCCAGTGCTGGACAATACAATTAACGAGAACGCCTGGCACGATCTTCTGCGGCGCATTGCTATTAGTCCGGCGGCACTTGATGTCCGTCGCTATGAAGCCTTTGAGCAGTATCTTCAGCAAGCAGGAATTACCGAAACGGTATTACCCGTTTCACGGCTAGCCATTAATCCGCATGCGTTGACAGATGTACGCTGACTAAAAAAGGTAGTAATACGAACACCTTATGAATGATAAACCGCTGATTTTCATTGATGTCGAGACGACAGGCACCCGTGCAACGCGTGATCGCATTACCGAAATTGCTGCACTAAAGATAATTAAAGGTAAGGTAGCAGATCGTTGGGTCAGCCTGATCAACCCAGGCACCAGCGTGCCTTCCCACATTAGCCAGATCACCGGAATTTATGACGACATGCTGGTTGATGCACCCTCTTTTAAGACTATTGCGATCGTTTTACGTGAATGGCTCGGCGAGAATTGCCTGGTGGCCCACAATGCGCGATTTGACGCCAGCTTTCTTCGCAATGAGTTCAAACGCGCCGACATTACATATCAGCCGCTACTCAGGTGCACACTGCGCATTTCCCGCCGCTTGATGCCTGAGCTGCCCAAACATAATCTCCGGGCACTATTGGCCCACTTCGACATTCAGCAGGCACGCCAGCATCGAGCAGAAGATGATGCTGCTGCGCTTTGGAAACTGTGGCAAGCTTGGCAACAGCAGTATGACGACGCTAGCTGGCAAACAGCCCTTGCCGATGAGCAACGCCATCGTAGCCTACCCGCCCACTTGCCTAGCGAACAGCTAACAGGGCTTCCCGCCTCGCCAGGGGTGTATTTATTTTATGGTCACAATCGCCTTCCGTTGTACGTTGGCAAAAGCATCAATTTACGCAGCCGCGTACTTGGCCATTTTCAACGCGACCATCAAGATGACAAAGAGATGCGCCTTGCCCAACAAATACAGCATATTGAGTGGGAAGAGACCGCTGGCGATTTAAGCGCGCAGCTGAGAGAAGCCCAACTGGTCAAAGCGCTAATGCCGATCATGAACCGTCAGCTGCGCCGCCAAGGGCATTTAAAGACTTGGTATTGGCCAACCGACCATGTTTGCCCAGCGTTGGTCAGTGGCAAAGCGATTAGCCAGCCACAGCCAGGCAAACTTTTTGGGTTATTTCGCAGCGCCAAGGAAGCCAAAGATGCACTGCGCAGTATTGCCGAAGCGCATCAGCTTTGTCCGCAGGTACTGGGACTAGATAAGGGGACAGGACGCTGTTTTGCTAACCAGCTAGGCAAGTGCAAGGGAGCCTGCTGTGGGCAAGAGCCGCTTCAAGACCACACGCAACGCGCTCAGGAGGCGCTAGCCTCTTTTCAAGTAGACACCTGGCCATGGCCGGGTCGGATCATAATTCGCGAGAAAAGTCGTAAGAACGGCCCAACCAGCCATCATGTGGTCGATCACTGGTGCTATTTAGGCTGCGCTTCGACTAAACAGGGTGCCCGGGGGCTGAAAGGTAACGCCCCCACGTTTGATGTAGATACCTATCGCATCCTAACCCGTTTTTTACGTGAACCTGAGCGGCACAACCTTACGGTGTCGCCGCTCTAGCCTTCCATGTATGCGCTACGAATGAGCGGCAATAAACGTATCAACCGCTTGCTGAAACGCCTCTGGCTGATCTGCATGAAGCCAGTGCCCGGCGTTTTTGAGCGTTACTATTTTGGCACGCGGCAACACTTCGCGTAGCGCTGGCAACATATCATCGGCGACGTAGTGCGAATCAGCGCCTTTTAAGACTAGGGTTGGCCCATCAAAAGCACGATCACCATCTGGCTTGCCGATAATCGCTTCGTAGCCACGTTGAATTTCATCCAACCCAACGCGAACCTCCATCTCACCTTGCTCATTACGCACTAGGTTAGTGGCCAAAAACAGCCGAACTGGACGGGAGTCGACGTGCTCAGCCAATAAGGCGTCTGCTTCACGACGATTGGTGGGTTTACCCGCGCTTACACGCTCAAGTGCGGCAAATACATCGTCGTGCCCATGCTGATAAGCCACCGGCGCAATATCCGCCACCATGAGTGACGCACAACGCTCAGGGGCCATACGCGCCAGCGTAATAGCCACCTTTCCACCCATCGAGTGGCCCAGTACATGTGCACGTTCAACCCCAAGCTTATCAAGTGTCGTTAGGACATCTTGGCTCATCGCGGTATAGCTCATCCCTTCCACATGGGGGGATCGGCCATGGTTGCGAAGGTCAACGGCAATCACCCGACGGCTGCGCTGCCAAACCTTTAAGTGCGAACGCCAGTTATCAGCACTACCCAATAAGCCGTGGATCACTACAACGGGCAGCTGATCGTCGTCATCTGACTCAGCGGGTAAATCGATAACATAGAGATCAACACTGGCATGGTTAGTCATGCAGGCTCCTTAGTCTGTATACAACGTATGTAGACATCGTCTGTAGGCGTCGTCTATGTGCTTAGCCATTATACGGTACGGGGTGATGCGTCGGTTTGCCCTGTCCACACGACTAACCGGCGCGTTAGCCACGCTAGCAGCAGGCCGTACAAAGGAAGGAAAAACAATAGACTAATACCCAGCTTAATGGCGTAGTCGACAACCGCTATTTCTACCCAATGTTCAGCCATAAAAGCGTCTGGACTGTTATAAAACGCGGTCGAGAAGAAAGTAAAAGTGTCCGCAAGATTACCCAATACCGTGGAACAAACGGGAGCAACCCACCAAGCCCACTGACGAAGACGATCAAAAACGTGCACATCGAGTAACTGGCCCAATACATAGGCGAGAAAACTGGCTAGTGCAATACGAGCAACAAATAAATTCCATTCCCCCAAGGCTTCAATACCCGCAAAACTACCCCGTGGAAAAATGACCGAAACAACGTAGGAAACCACCAACGCTGGAAACATGACGCGCAGTATGATCGAGCGGGCAGGCCCTTTACCGAACAAACGAACGGTTAAGTCAGTCGCTAGAAAGATAAAAGGAAAACTAAACGCCCCCCACGTCGTGTGGAAACCAAACAGGGTAAACGGGAGCTGAACCAGGTAGTTACTAGCGGCGATAATACCAATATGAAACGCGACCATTACCAAGAGGCAACGGCGATGCTGTGTGTCGGTTAAGCAAAACATGCAGGTTGGCCTTTTTTTGCAAGTCCGAGGGGTTAGGGAACCCTCATAAAAGCGCTGTTAACGCCACTGGGGCGCGCATTATACGCTTTCCGTTAGGTAATTAAAGTCGCCCACCTGCCTGGGCGACGTTATTCACCACTCCAACACTACTAACAACAATTAATTTATACGTCGAGCGACTTAGCTTGATCCGACGCCCCAACAGAACGCTCGCGCATCGCCGCATGTACGTCTTCTAAACTGGTCGGATCATCAATAGTTGAGGGAATCCCGAACGATTTACCGTCAGCGATATTACGTAGCAATTTGCGCAATATTTTACCCGAGCGAGTTTTCGGCAGCCGATTGACGACCAACACCTGCTTAAAACAAGCGATCGGCCCAATGTGTTCTCGTACCCGGCTGATCAGTTCCGCTTCTAGCATTGCTTCATCGCCATCGAAACCATCTTTGGTGATTACCAGCCCGACTGGTAACTGGCCTTTGAGATCATCGTGAATACCAATCACAGCACACTCTGCCACCGCGGGGTGTGCACCGACGATTTCTTCCATCTCACCGGTGGAGAGACGATGCCCAGCGACGTTGATCACGTCATCGGTTCTACCCATGATGAACAAGTACCCTTCTTCATCGAAATAGCCACCATCACCAGTGAGGTAATAGCCTGGGTAGGCCGCCATATAGGCGCTGTGAAAACGCTGAGGATCACGCCAGATACCGGTTAGACAACCTGGCGGAAGTGGCTGTTTTATTACCACGCTGCCCTGCTGCATTGACGCTGTTTGCTCTCCGTCACGATCCAAAATCTGCACGTTAAAACCTGGCACTGGGAAGGTTGCCGAGCCTGCTTTAGTTGGCGTAGATTCAATGCCAGGTAAGTTTGCCGCAATAGGCCAGCCCGTTTCAGTTTGCCACCAGTGGTCGATCACCGGCACATCCAGCAGGTCATCCAGCCAATGGAACGTTGGTGGGTCTAAACGTTCGCCCGCGACGTATAAATGTTCAAGACTGCTGATGTCATAATTCTCCAAGAGTTTGGCATCAGGGTCTTCCTTCTTGATCGCGCGGAAGGCAGTTGGTGCAGTGAAAAAGCTTTTCACTTTATATTCGTCGATTAACCGCCAAAAACCGCCTGCATCCGGTGTTTTAACAGGTTTTCCCTCATAGACCACGGTGGTACACCCTCTTAGCAGTGGCGCATAGACAATATAAGAGTGCCCTACCACCCACCCCACGTCTGACGCTGTAAACATGACATCACCAGGGTTTAGGGCATAAATTGCTTCCATTGAATATGCTAGCGCGACGGCATAACCACCGGTGTCACGCATTACCCCCTTGGGTTTGCCTGTCGTTCCAGAGGTATAAAGCACATAGAGAGGATCGGTCGCTTTCACAGGTACGCAGTCAACAAACGGAGCATCCGCCACCAGCGCCTGCCAATCATGATCTCCCTCATGAAGTTCCGCGCAATGGGCATCACGTTGAAATACAACGCAGGCATCCGGCTTAAAGCTGCTTAGCGAAATGGCTTTGTCAATAATAGGCTTATAGGGAAGAACTTTATCTACCTCAATGCCACAGGAAGCGGCAATGACGACTTTGGGCTCGGCATCTTCAATGCGCACCGCTAGTTCGTGGGGTGCGAAACCGCCAAATACTACTGAGTGAACCGCTCCTAATCGGGCACAAGCATACATAGCGATGAGCGCCTCAGGCACCATCGGCATGTAAATAACCACTCGATCACCCTTCGTCACGCCAAGGCTAGCCAGCCCTCCCGCAAAGTGCGCGACACGATCACGCAGCGCCTGATAGGTAATCGTTTGCTTTGATTGGGTAACGGGAGAATCCCATAAAATAGCTGGCTGATCGCCCCTTCCCTGCTCTACATGATAATCGATCGCCGCATAGCAGATATTCAGCTCACCGTCGTCGAACCAGCGAGCGTGTTGCTGATCATCATAGGAAAGAATAGTGGAAGGAAATTTGAACCAAGGCAGGCGCTTAGCCTGCTCCGCCCAAAAGGTTTCGGGGTGTTCAACTGATTGCTGATAAGTTTGCTGGTAGAGGCCCATGGTGGAATTGCCTTTATTGTGTCAATGAAAGTAGCCAATTGTTGACACTTTATAAACTAAACAGCCTTTACACCCTCATACTATGGGATAAATCGCGACTAAAGCGCTATGCACCTAGCAACATTGTTGACAACGCCATGCATTACTACCATTGATAGATCGTTAAACCAGCGCTTGGACAAACACCGCTAAATTACTGATCATTAAGCAACTGATCCTCGCGACGCGACGATGCCTTAATAACCTATAACAACGCTGCCACAACCGTGTAGGGAGATCCTCATGTCTGCTTCTACTAGCGCTGCTGCCCGTTTGCTGGAACATGACTGCCACGCCATTGAAGCGGGGGCCAACCTGCTTAAAGCACTAGCAAATGAAAAACGACTGCAAATTCTCTGTCTTCTGGCTGAAAAAGAGCTTTCAGTCACTGATATCAATCAGCAGTTGACACTAAGCCAGTCAGCGTTAAGCCAACACTTGGCCATTTTGCGCCGCGATCAGTTGGTAAACACCCGCCGAGAATCGCAAACCATTTACTACTCATTAAGCAGTGAAAGCGCCAAGGCGATTATTGACACCCTGGCGAACCACTACGCCGCTTAGCGACCGCTCAGATCAATTACCGACGCTGCCAGCCAGCCGCATCGATCAATCCAAGCCCTTTAACAATGGCTTGTTCGACACCCGCCGACACAGCCAAACCCACCTTGCGGCTAAAGGTTTTCGGCGGTTCAAGCTTTACGCTGTAAACCTGAGCCTGTGCCATACGTTCCACTAAATACGCTTCACTGGTACCGATACTGTCTGTCAGTTTCTGTTCTAACGCTTCACTGCCATACCAAATTTCACCCGTGGCTAACGCATCAATGTCCATGTTGGGGCGATGCTGAGATACGTACTCTTTAAACAAGCGATGTGTGTTCTCCAAGTCATCAATAAACTTATCACGGCCTTCTTCGGTATTTTCTCCTAGCACGGTCAGTGTACGTTTATATTTACCCGCGGTTAGCAGCTCAACATCGATATCATTGCGTTTCAGTAGGCGATGAATGTTCGGAACCTGAGCCACCACGCCAATAGAGCCTATGACGGCAAATGGCGCAGCTTTGATATGGTTAGCCGTGCACGCCATCATATAACCGCCGCTGGCGGCTACTTTATCGATGCACACCGTGGTAGTTAGCCCTGCCCCTTGAAGACGGTCAAGCTGCGCTGCTGCCAAACCGTAAGCATGAACGAGTCCACCCGCTGACTCTAAGCGCACAATAACTTCATCGTCGGCCGCTGCAACATCGATAATGGCAGACACTTCTTGAGCAAACGTTTCGGTTTGTGAAGCCTTGAGGTCACCATGAAAGTCCAGCACCCATACTTTCTGAGAGTTTTGGGCTTCTCCTTTACCTTGCTTAGCGGCCTTGTGCTTTGACTTCTCTTCTTTACGTAACGTTTTTACCAACTTCTTCCGTGCACCTTGTTCTGTGGTGATAACGCGAAGCTTACGCCCGCGAGAGCGGCGCTGGTCATTGAGCGACTCTACGCTTAGCTTGAGACTATTATCCCCACTTTCCTTATTACGCATCACTACCGTTAGCACGATGCCAATTATCACCATCAGCAAGATGGCTTGAATCAAAAACGTGCCCATCTCAACAACCCATTCATTCATACCTTCTCTCCTGTCACTGTTTTAAACGATTAATGCGAGCTTCGATAATCCGGCTTGAATAAAACACTTGTTTAAAATAACCTCATTTGTAGCGTTGTGAGAACCTCACTTAACGCCTTACACCCGCTTGGTTAACGACCAAATAATTTTGGGAACTTATTATGTCATCGAACACGTTAGATAAACTTCAGTCTCGCTTTGATCCAGAGGCTGCCAAGGGCATGGAAGAGGTATTTCAATTTCATTTCTCTGACGCAGGCAGCCATTACATGGTTATCCAAGACGGCACGCTGGACGTACACGAAGGTGAGCATGACGATCCCTCTGTAAGCCTGAGCATGAGTACTGATACGCTTAAAGGCATTATGAACGGAGACGTCAATGGCATGACAGCGTTTATGACAGGTAAGCTGAAAGCTACCGGCAATGTGATGCTGGCCACTAAACTGACCAGCCTGTTTCCCAGTCAATAGCTGTCTTGTCGCCCGCTAGCTATTACCTACCGCCAGCGGGCGAGATGCGTTTCGATAAGGTCACGGGAAATTGAGTAAGGGGGTGGCAGCGAAGGTAACTGTCTCGGCGAAAACCAAGCAGCATCGCTGATTTCCACTCCATCAATATGAATACGCCGTGTTGTGGCTTCAGCAAAAAAACCAAACATTAGCGAATGTGGAAATGGCCACGCTTGGCTTTGATGATAACGCAGATTTTCCACATGCACGCCTACCTCTTCGTATATCTCACGATGTACGGCTTCTTCAGCAGACTCCCCAGGCTCAATGAAACCAGCCAGCGTAGAATAGCGACCCGGTGGAAATCTTGGGCTTCGCGCTAACAACATCGCTTCACCGCTGGTCACTAACGTAATAATGCAAGGTGAAATGCGGGGATAGTTTCGGTGCCCGCAAGCATGACAGTGCATCGCAAACTCGGCTTCTAACTTGCTTGCCTTTTCGCCGCAACGCCCACAAAAGCGATGGTTTTCTAACCAAGCGCCTACCTGAAGCGCGGTCGACAGCAGACTAAACCATGAAACCGGTAATTCCCCAAGCCATTGCCGCCCATCAATCCAGCCATCACCTGGCTTACTTTCGACTAACAGCGCCACCGGCTCGTCATGCCAATAGCACAGCGGCTGCATCCGTTCATCCCAAGGCTGTGTCGGCTGTAGTGGCGTTAGCTCGCCGTTATCAGCCAGTGGCGCTGGCGCCAAGTGACTGCGAGACACGCGGATAACTCGACCTTCTCGCGCATAATGAGGTATTTCACGCCTAAGCATTGACACTATTACCCTCGGAGCCATTATCCTCAAACCAACGTAGCTGATGCGCCTGACACTTAGCTTGATGAGCAGCGCGCTCTTCATTACTAGGCTGAATAACCCTAAGTTGGCCTGGCGTAAGCGATAAACGTTGTACGGAAAGACCTTCATTGGCGTGGTTATTTTGCTGCTTGCCTGACGATGCTTCAGCATCCAGCGTCAGTGCTGTTTGTCCGCCCGTCATCGCCAAATAGACGTCGGCCAAGATTTCAGCGTCAAGCAATGCGCCGTGCAGTACGCGATGACCGTTATCAATATCGTAGCGCTTGCATAGCGCATCGAGACTATTTCGTTGACCCGGATGCATCTGGCGGGCCATCACCAACGTATCAAGGATACGGCAATGTTCACTAACAGGGCCCAGTAAGGGTGAACGGCGATGCTGGTTCAGCATGCCAAGCTCGTGATCAATAAACCCCACATCAAAAGGAGCGTTATGAATCACCAGCTCGGCACCTTCAATAAATGCCCAGAAGTCGTCAGCAATATTGGCAAATACCGGTTCGTTCGCTACTTTTGCGTCATCAATACCGTGAACCGCCACCACTTCTGCATCAATATGCCGTTCAGGGTTGATATATTGATGATAGGAGCGCCCCGTAAACCGCCGATTCACCATTTCAACGGCACCAATTTCGACCAATCGATGCCCCTCTTTTGGATCGATGCCAGTCGTCTCCGTATCTAAGATTACTTGGCGCATGCTGCTCTCCTGTTATGCTCATCAATGGCTTCGTTGGCCAACGCATCGGCACGCTCATTGCCAGGGTGCCCACTATGTCCTTTGACCCAATGCCACTCGACACGATGTCGCTGTGTTTCTTCGTGGAGGGTTTTCCAAAGCTCAGCATTTTTGACTGGTTGTTTAGCCGCTGTTTTCCAGCCTCGCTTAATCCAGTTGTGAATCCATTGGGTAATCCCTTGGCGCACATACTGGGAATCAGTCCAAATAGCCACTTCACACGGTTTATTCAAGGTCCGCAGCGCCATAATAGCCGCCATTAATTCCATGCGATTATTAGTAGTATCTGCCTCAAAGCCTTTTAATGTTTTCTCATGCTGCCCGCTCGACAGCACAACTCCCCAGCCGCCTGGCCCTGGATTTCCTCGGCAGGCTCCATCGGTATATACCGTAACGCGAGGCAACTCGTCGGCTGCTTGCTTACTCACCTTCACTATCCTTTTCTAGACGACGTTGACTCGTGGGGTATCGGGCAGAAGCGCTCGTTCGGGTAGCCCCCAACGAAGAGGGAGTGACCGGTGCACGCAACCCAAATTTAAGACGCTCTACCGGCGCATGACGCTGCCGTCGGTGTGCTTGAATCATGTAACTTTCACCCAACGGTAAATTATGCCTTCGGCCCAGTGATTCCCATCGCTCTCTGCAAGTGGTGCTCATCGGCCCCCGAAAACAGCAGTAGTCTACGCGCTCCACCTCAAAATCGACAAACGCCAGCCAGTCGCGCAGACGGTTAGCCGTTCGCCACTGCCCGCTCCAAGGGTAATTTGCCTGTTGTTTTCGCCAACGCTGAGTTAACCCGTTTAACCCAAGGGGATTAAACCCAAAGAGGACTAACACACCGCTATCTGACGTTACTCGAGCAGCTTCTTTCAACGTGTGGTGAGCATCAGGCAAATGCTCTAGCCAATGATGGATCACTACTACCTCTAAACTGCGGTCTGGCAAGGCAAGATGACTTGGCGGGCAAATTAACGTTGAGGAAGACTCGGCCGTTGCTCTCGTCGGTGACCACCGAATGACATGCGGAATGGCTGACATCGTCATCAACGAGGGCCCCATCCCCATCTCTAAACTATGCCCTCCTTTACGTTCTTCAACTAGCGGCCCCAGGCACGCTCGCTGCGTTTCCCATAACGAACGGCCGGTCTCTGTTTGCCAGTACACTTGGCTTTCAGCCATCTGCTGGGCGAGCCGGGTAGCCATTGACGGAGTTGACATGAACAGTGCTTCCCTCCACAGTAAATATTTTTTAACGTTCCTAGCGTTAGCGATGCCGCATGCTAAACGTGAGGATGAACGTCTATTTTTAACTTCAAAGGATCTCGCCCATGATGAGCGTGACACCGATTCCCGCACTTAGCGATAATTACATTTGGCTATTGAGACAAGATACCAGTCAAAGCGTTTGCGTGGTGGATCCCGGTGAAGCAGCGCCTGTTATTGAGCTTCTGGAGCGCGAATCTTTAACGCTTGATACGATTTTAATCACTCACCACCATCACGATCATACTGATGGTCTTGCAGAGTTAATTAAACGCTACTCACCTCATGTTATTGGCCCCCGTAACCCCACCATTGAAGGCATCAATGAACAGGTGGCTCATGGCGATGAAGTACGCGTTATGGGGCGACTTTTCGATGTCATAGAAACGCCAGGACATACGTTAGACCACGTGAGTTACTTCACACCAGGAATTCCTGCGCTACTATTCTGCGGCGACACTCTTTTTTGCGGTGGTTGCGGACGCCTGTTTGAAGGTTCGCCGGAGCAAATGTTGACGTCACTTCGTACGTTAGCGGAACTTCCGGAGGATACGCTGGTCTTTGCAGCTCATGAGTATACGCAAGCTAACCTGACATTTGCTCGTGCTGCAGACCCTGATAACGAAGACGTTAAATATGCATTGCAGGAGTGTGAGAAGGCTCGGGCATTAGACCGACCTACCTTACCCAGCACGATAGGACGCGAGCTGAAAATCAATCCCTACCTGCGCGTAGGCACCGATAGTGTACGCCAGGCAGCAGGTACTCATGGGGCCAATGATGATGATCTCGCCACGTTCTCCACTATACGCGAGTGGAAGAACCGTTTTTAAAAACGCTATCGAGTGAAATGAACCGACTATGACCTATCGAACGATTCGCCAGCGCTTACTGCTAAGCGCTGGAAGCACTGTCATTGTGAGCCTATTTTTGGCCGCAGCGGCCAGCTCTCAGGCCTCTACTATTGAAGCACAACAAGCCAACGTCGCGCACAGTGGCGCGTCTGCTTCGCCTAGTTTCCGCCCCAATGCCTTTCAGCACCACTTTTGGGAAGCATTAGAACTGCAACCTCAAGATGCCTGGAGCACCCTACGTGACAGCTTTCAGTGGCAAGAGAAAAATCTACCCGCTGATGTTCAAGCACGAATTGATGAGTGGATAGAGCATTACCGTTCCAGCCCGCAGAATATTGTCGCTATTACCGAACGAGCGACGCCCTGGCTTGCCTGGATTACTCAGCAAGTTAGTGAACGCGGCCTTCCTGGTGAAATCGCACTAATTCCGTTTGTCGAAAGCTCGTTCGATACAAATGCTCTAAGTCATCGCGGGGCCGCTGGTCTTTGGCAATTTATGCCGCGTACAGGGGATGCATTAGGCCTTGTTCGCAACGGCAACTATGACGGTCGTTTAGACGTTGTAACGTCTACGGCGGCGGCGCTTGATTATTTAGAAATGCAAGCTGATGAGTGGTATGAAGGCGACTTGATGCTTTCGCTTGCCGCTTACAACGCAGGTGCTGGCACCGTTAATCGAGCACAACGCCAAGCACTAAGCCAAGGCCTTACAAGTGACTACTGGGCACTGTCACTGCCTCGCGAAACGATGCATTACGTCCCAAAGCTTAAAGCGATTGCGACGATTATCAACGATCCCGAGAAATACGGCGTTGCTCTTCCCGATATTCATCCTGACCCTGCTTTTGCCAAAGTTCAGCTAGAACAGCCGGTTAGCCTGGCACAGGCCTCACAGCTTCTCAATGTCAGCCATTCCGCGCTGGCCGAGCTAAACCCTGGCCTTTTGAATGGCAGCCTCGACCCACGCAGCGCACAGACATTACTTGTGCCTGAAGAAGTTGACACTCAGGTGTTAGCTCAGCTTTCGCTATCAACCAGTACTGCATTAGCATCCGCCAGCACACCTGATATTCACCGCGTTGAAAGCGGCGATAATCTTTCGGTGATTGCAGCGCGTTACAATGTTGCTCAGCAGGATTTAATCAGATGGAATGCCATCGAACGCCCCGAGGCATTGCAGCCAGGCCAACTGCTGTCTCTCTCAGGACGCTGAAATGGGGAATCTAACCGGGGTTTTGTTAACTAGATTTAAAACGTCGTCTTTGTTAGTTCTTAGCTGCTAGGTCTCGGTTACTATATTGCAGTTACTGTGTTGCAGTTACCTTATCGCGGTTACCTTATCGCGATTACTGTATGGCAGTTAGTGTGACAGACTCAGTACCGTGATTCAGTAATGTGTTTCAGATACCGATCCACAGCTATTAAGCCTTCGTTGCTACAGGAAGTTACCAATGCCGCGCGGTGTGTTGTTTACTAAAGTGCTTTTGTTAACCAGCGGTTTGCTGCTCAGCCTGTCGCTATTGGCTTCTGAAAACGTCTCCGAAATTAACACCTCTGCTCCCGTTGAGACCGTACACGGGCTATCTCTTTACAACAGCCCAGCACTACCTTCAGATTTTGCCTATTTCCCTCATGTTAATCCGTCTGCACCTAAAGGTGGCACGATTACCCATACCGCTGTGGGCGGCAGTTTCGATTCAACTAATCCGTTTATCATTCGCGGCACACCGGTTACCGGTATTTTTCAGATTTACGACTCGCTGATGGCAAGCAACCCCGGCGAACCGTTTAGTTTGTACGGGCTATTGGCAGAAGGCGTACGTTTGGACCCGGAACGCCGATGGATAGAGTTCGACTTGCGCCCAGAAGCCCGCTTTCAAGATGGTGAGCCAGTAACGGCCTATGACGTGGTGTTTTCGCTAAACCTGCTACGTGAAGAAGGCAACCCTTTCTACGCAAGCTACTACGCTGGTGTCGAACGCGTTGTTGCTTTGAACGATCATCAGGTGCGTTTTGAGTTTAACGACACTGAATCACGCGAACTGCCACTGATTGTTGCCCAGCTACCCATCTTACCTCGCCACTACTGGGAGGCCCGCGACTTTGCCTCCCCAACCTTGGATGCACATCCAGGATCAGGGCCGTATCGTATTAGTGTGGTAGATCCAGGGCGGCGAATTGTCTATCAACGCGATGACAATTATTGGGGTAAGAATTTGCCCGTCAATGTTGGACGCTACAATATCGACCGTGTCGTTTATGAATATTACCGCGACCGCGATATTGCCTGGGAAGCCTTTAAAGCTGGCCTAACCGACTTCAGAACCGATGCACGTGCTGCTACGTGGGCCATTGGCTATGATAATTTCCCAGCTTATCGTGATGGGCTAATCAATCGAATTACAGTGCCCGATGTTAACCCCTCTATGATGCAAGCGTTTGTCTTCAACTTACGCAAAGATAAGTTTCAGGATCCAAGGGTACGAGAAGCGCTGAGCCTTACCTTCAATTTCCCTTGGCTCAACACCAATATTTTCTATGACACTTACCAGCGCACGGAAAGTTTTTTTCAAAACTCTGAGATGGAAGCCGTCGGCACGCCATCTCAAGAAGAGCTTGCGCTGCTCGAACCCTTTCGCGAAGAACTCATTAGTTCCCATCAATCAGAACGGTTATTCACCGACCCGTTGCCCATTGAGCACCCAACCGAGCTGCGTGAGCGACTGCGACTCGCACTTGACTTGCTGCGTGACGCTGGCTACCGCGTTGAAGAGGGTGTGCTGGTGCATGGTGAGACGGGGCGACCGTTAAGCTTAGAAGTACTGCTTTATGACTCGGGTCTGGAGCGCGTTGTACAGCCCATGCTGCGTAATATGGCGCGTCTTGGGGTACAAACATCGCTTCGCATTGTTGATATTAATCAATATCTTAACCGAGT
This sequence comes from Vreelandella andesensis, assembly GCF_003989795.1. Classification (GTDB taxonomy): domain Bacteria; phylum Pseudomonadota; class Gammaproteobacteria; order Pseudomonadales; family Halomonadaceae; genus Vreelandella; species Vreelandella andesensis. The sequence goes on along the minus strand of NZ_RZHG01000002.1, from coordinate 91,023 downwards.
ACGCAGCTACGATTACGACATGGTCATCAGCCACTTCCCACAATCTAACAACCCTGGCAATGAACAACGCGATTACTGGACCAGCGCTGCCGCAGAGGCGCCACAAAGCCGCAATCGTATGTCCCTTGCCCACCCGGCGGTTGATGCTCTAGTGGAACAGCTCATTCGTGCCGACAATCGTGAGACGCTGGATACTATTGCACAAGCGCTTGATCGGGTGCTGCGCTGGGGCTTTTATGTTATTCCTCACTATCATTCCGGCGAGACAAGGATTGCTGTGTGGGATAAATTTGGCTACCCAGAGCCGTTTCCAGCTTATGCCATGGATTTAGATGCGTGGTGGGTAAACACCGAACGTGAAGCAGAGCTGCAAGGCCGTCATCGGCGTCGCTGAATTAACAAACATAGTTATAACGGCTTACCAGCACTAACTTTTGGCCCCTAATTAATCATGGAGCGCGCTGTGGCACGCTATACCTTACGCCGACTGCTACTGATGATCCCGACATTGTTCGGCATCATGCTGCTTAACTTCATGATCGTTCAAGCTGCTCCCGGCGGCCCCATTGACCAAATGCTGGCCCGCTTTGAGGGGGCCGATGCCATGGCAAGCACACGCCTGGATATGGGTGGCGCAGATGTTCAAGTTAGCGATGATTCTCGGGGTGCGCGCGGAATTGATCCACGCTTTATCGAGCAGTTAGAACAGCAGTTTGGTTTTGACAAACCCGCTCACGAGCGATTTATCGGCATGATGGCGGATTATCTTACCTTTGATTTTGGCACTAGTTTTTTTCGTGATCGTCCGGTTATTGAACTAATGGTCGAACGTTTGCCCGTGTCTATTTCACTTGGTTTGTGGACAACGCTACTGGTCTATCTCATTTCGATTCCTTTAGGCATTAGCAAGGCGCTACGACACGGATCTCGCTTTGATGTCTGGACCTCGGGCCTGGTGATCGTCGGTTATGCGATCCCCGGCTTTTTGTTTGCCATTCTGCTTATTGTTGTGTTTGCCGGCGGTACTTATTTGGATTGGTTTCCTCTACGCGGCTTAACCTCACCAGATTTCTCCGAGCTATCGACATGGGGCAAAATTAAAGACTACTTCTGGCACATCACTCTACCGGTACTGGCTGCCGCGATTGGCAGTTTCGCGACGCTCACCATGCTGACTAAGAACAGCTTTTTGGATGAAATTCATAAACAGTATGTGCTGACAGCCCGAGCCAAAGGAGCCGATGAACAGCGCATTTTGTATGGTCATGTGTTCCGCAACGCAATGCTAATTATTATTGCTGGCTTGCCCTCGGCGATGATCGGCATTTTCTTTACCGGTGCCCTGCTCATCGAGGTGATTTTCTCCCTGGATGGCCTTGGCTTATTGGGCTTTGAGGCGGTAATGCAGCGGGACTACCCAGTCATTTTTGGAACGCTATTTCTTTACACAGTGATCGGGCTACTGCTAAAGCTAGTATCCGACTTGACCTATGTGTGGGTTGACCCGCGCATTGATTTTGCGTCGAGGGAGTCATAACCATGGCATTTATTAGCTCACGTCTCTCGCCGATTACGCTGCGCCGCCTAGCCGCATTTAAAGCCAATCGTCGAGCTCGGGTATCGCTGTGGCTATTTGGCGTCCTGTTTATTGTCAGCTTATTTGCTGAACTCATCGCCAACGATAAGCCTCTCGTGATGAACTACGACGGTCAGTGGTATGTACCGCTGCTGGTCGATTATCCAGAAACCGAATTCGGTGGTTTCTTACCTACCCGCACCGACTATCTCGACCCCTTTGTCCAACAGCAAATCAGCGATAACGGGTGGGCACTTTGGCCGATTATTCCCTATTCCTACCAAACCCTCGATATGCTGATGACTCAACCTTCGCCGGCACCCCCAGATAGCCGCCACTGGCTAGGTACAGATGATCAAGGGCGTGACGTGATGGCACGTGTGATTTACGGATTTCGTTTATCCGTTGCCTTTGCATTAGTGCTGACTGCAGGCTCTTTGGTGCTAGGCGTTCTTGTAGGCGGTGTACAGGGTTACTTTGGCGGTAAGGTAGACCTCATCGGCCAACGGTTCACCGAAATCTGGTCTGGGTTGCCAGTACTGTTTTTGCTGATCATTTTAGCCAGTTTCGTGCAGCCGGGCTTCTGGTGGTTATTGGGGATCATGTTGCTGTTTTCGTGGCTTGGGTTAGTGGATATTGTGCGCGCTGAGTTTTTACGTGCGCGTAATCTTGAGTACGTTCGTGCAGCCAAGGCGATGGGGCTGCCTTCTCGGTTGATTATGTGGCGGCACGTGTTACCTAACGCCATGGTAGCCACTCTGACATTCATCCCCTTCTTGTTTACGGGTGCTATTGGTACGCTCACCGCGCTGGATTTTTTAGGCTTTGGCCTGCCGCCTGGCGCGCCCTCACTTGGCGAACTAGCGGCGCAGGGCAAAAACAACCTGCACGCACCATGGTTAGGCATCACTGCGTTTATGACCCTCGCCATTATGCTTTCACTGCTGGTATTCATTGGTGAAGGACTGCGTGACGCCTTTGACCCACGCCATGTGAAGCAGCATCTGTCACCCGCCCAGGAAACCAAGCATGCCTAATAACGCGAGCAACGCTAAGCCACTACTGCGCTTGAACGAGTTTTCGGTTTCCTTTAATGGCAACGTAGTTGTCGATTCGCTTTCGCTTACCGTCAATGCAGGTGAAACACTGGCGATCGTAGGGGAATCTGGCTCTGGCAAATCTGTTTCGGCACTAGGCGCAATTGATCTACTCCCGGACAATGCCGCCGTAAGCGGCCAACGCTGGTTAGAGGAGACCAACCTCAATCAGCTAGGCAAGCGCGATTGGAATGGCATCCGCGGCAATCGTGTAGGGTTTATTTTTCAAGAGCCCATGACGTCGCTCAATCCACTGCACCGCATTGGAAAGCAGATAGGCGAAACCTTGCGCTTACACCAAGGCCTTAGTGGACAAGCGGCACGCACCCGGGCCAAAGCGCTCTTAGAACAAGTCAAACTGCCGCGCCCTGATGAACTGCTTGACGCTTGGCCACATCAACTTTCTGGCGGTCAGCGCCAGCGGGTAATGATTGCCATGGCCATTGCCAATAATCCGGCACTGTTGATTGCCGATGAGCCTACCACCGCACTCGACGTGACCGTCCAGCAAGAGATTTTGGCCCTGCTGAAGGAACTGCGTGATCAACATGGTATGGGCGTGCTGTTTATCAGCCACGACTTAAATTTAGTACGCCGTCATGCAGACCGTGTTTGTGTCATGTATCAGGGGAAAATTCAGGAAACCGGTAGCGTGGCCGATGTGTTTGACAATCCTCAAAGCGATTACACAAAAGCACTTATTGCCGCCGAACCAGAGGGCCGCCCTGCGCCACCTGCCGATATCACGCCCCTCTTAACCACACGCCAGCTTAGCGTGAGCTTCAAGCGACCGAGAACTGGCCTTTTTCAGCGCCAGCCGCCTGCGTTTGAGGCACTCAAGGCCACTGACCTTACTATCGCCCCTGGCGAAACCCTGGGCATTGTTGGTGAATCAGGTTCTGGAAAAACGACGCTGGCGTCAGCGATCATGCGGTTAGTCGCTAGCCAAGGTGAGGTGACACTGGGTAAGGCCACGTTAAGCCAGCTCTCTGGCGACGCGCTTAGACGCCAGCGTCACCGGCTGCAAATGGTCTTTCAAGACCCTTACGGGGCGCTTTCTCCGCGCATGCCGGTGTTTGATATTATTAGTGAAGGCCTGCGGTTTCATTACCCCAATTTGAGCAATGAAGAAGTCACCGAGCGTGTGCATCGCACGCTGCGGGAAGTCGACTTACCGGAAAGCTGTGCTGCCCGTTATCCTCATGAGTTTTCGGGAGGACAACGCCAGCGCATCGCCGTAGCGCGGGCAATTATCCTAGAACCGGAATTATTGGTACTGGATGAGCCTACTTCGGCATTAGACCGTACGGTGCAAAAACAGTTGGTTACGCTGCTGCGCGAACTTCAAGCACGCCGCCAACTAAGTTATCTCTTTATCAGCCACGACCTTGCCGTGGTGCGTGCTATGGCGCATCGCGTTATGGTGCTAAAAGATGGCGACGTGGTCGAACAAGGGAATTGCTTGGAAGTCCTCGCTGCCCCACAGCATCACTATACCAAGGCACTGATAGAAGCTGCTCATTTGCACTAATCTGCTCAACTCTATGTTTCTCTATTTCGTTTTCAAAGTTGAGTAAACTTTAGTTTATACAATAAAGATAACGGTATAACGTTTTCATCACGCATAGAAACGCCCCAGCCTTGACACAACCGTGCTTAGACTGGAGCGTGTTATATCAACAACAATGACGCTATGGGTGTTTAAAAGCTGGCAATTTCTTCTGGCGTTAGCTCCCGCCACTCGCCAGGTGCTAGATCATCCGTCAGGACTACATCGCCAATCGAACGGCGATGCAGGGCATTAACGTGATTACCTAGCGCGACAAACATGCGCTTTACTTGGTGATAGCGCCCTTCGGTAATCGTCAATTCCGCTTGCTGGGGGGTAATGAACCTTAGCAAGGCGGGTTGAGTTAAGGTCTCTTCACCATCGAGCAGTAGCCCTTGCGCCACTTGATTAATCGCCCACTGGGCAGCGTCACCTTCCATAGGTTCCGCTAAGTCTGCGATATACACTTTTGCACAGCGATGACGTGGAGAGGTAACACGGTGAGACCATTGGCCATCATCGGTCAGCAACAGCAACCCCGTAGTATCAACATCCAGGCGCCCTACCGGCTGCAGCCGCTCTACTTTAGGAAGATCAATTAAATCAATCACCCTTGGGTAGAGCCCACGGCGGGCGGTGCACTCTACTTCCAGCGGCTTATGCATCATCAGGTAACGCAACCCAACTAGCGCAAGCATTTCGCCGTTGAGTTTCACCTCATCGTTCTGGGTATCAACTTGCGTCGCTGATTGTTTAATGGGCTCGCCGTTCAGGGTCACTTCGCCATTTTTGAGCGCACGCTTCGCTAAGCTGCGAGTCAACGGGGTTGTTTCACTTAAAAAGCGATCAAGGCGCATTATTGGCCCACTCCTGGCAGTAACGTAAAGCGATCGGCGTCTTGCCAGGCAGGAAATTTTTCACGAAAAGCATCTAGGTCCGTTTTATCTAGCGTCCCCGTCTCGATAAACGGGGAGTTTGCAGGATGGTCGATCAGCGGTTCCCCTTTGAAATCGACCAGCATAGAGTCGCCGCTATAGGCGAGCCCTTTGGCATCTTCACCGACGCGGTTTACACCCACTACGTAAACTAAGTTTTCTACGGCACGCGCTTGTAACAGCGTGCGCCATGGGTGCCGCCGGGGTGCAGGCCAGTTCGCCACACACAGCATCGCATCATACTCGAAATGCTCGCCTTCTGCTGGCTGCTGGCGCATCCAAACCGGAAACCTCAGGTCGTAACATACGCTCAACAGCAGCTTGAAGCCTTTCAGTTCAACAATTTTCCGGCCGTTGCCCATACCGTAGCGTTCATGCTCTCCGGCCATACGAAATAAATGGCGCTTGTCATAGTACTGCACATCACCTTCCGGGGTAGCCCAGACCATACGGTTGTAGTATTGCCCGTCATCAACAATCGCCACGCTACCGGTCATTACACAGCCTCTTGCCTTTGCCTGGGCCTGCAGCCAGGCAACGCTCTGGCTCGCGGCCATGGGCTGGGCCATTTCCCGTGAATTCATGGTAAAGCCAGTGGCAAACATCTCTGGCAATACAATTAAATCGGTATCGTGGCTATCTAATTCCCCTAACAGCCGTTCAAGATGCGCATGGTTGGCCTGAGGATCTTCCCAGCGCAAATCGCACTGTACTAAGCTCGTTTTCAGTTGACTCATGCCATGTCTCCTTTGCATCAGTGTGTTCGTCAATAGTGTGCTAGATTAACATTTTTAATTAATGAGGCTGCTATGCTTCCACCTGCATCAAGGGATCCTGAAGCGGTTAAAGGCGTTATGTTTGGCCTAACTGCTTACACCATGTGGGGCTGTTTCCCGCTATTTTTCGCTCTGTTTGATGGCATTCCTGCGTTCGAGATCCTCATACATCGAATTTTATGGTCATGCCTTTTTTTGGTCGGCTTAATCAGCATACTGCGCCGCTGGCCACCCGTGGTTGCAGCACTTGTCGAGCCTAAACGCTTGGGGCGTGTACTCGCTTGCGCGTTACTAATCGCCTTTAATTGGGGCCTTTATATTTATGCTGTTGAAAGTAAGCAGGTGTTACAAGCCAGTTTAGGCTACTTTTTGACTCCGCTGGTCAACGTTGCTTTAGGAGTACTAGTACTACGTGAAGTGATGGCACGACTTCAACTGGTTGCCCTGGGCTTGGCGAGTTCGGCGATTGCAATACAGTTCATTATGCTTGGGGAGCTGCCCTGGATCAGCCTATTACTGGCACTTAGCTTTGGTAGCTACGGCCTATTTCGTAAGCAAGTACCTCTTGATGGACTTTCAGGCCTTTTTGTAGAGACACTGTTACTGTTTCCACTCGCCTTAATAGCGATTACTTGGCTTAGCTGGCAGGGAGAGTCTCACTTTATCCATGATGTGCCAATGAGTGCTCTGTTAATAATTAGCGGTGTGTTAACCGCCCTACCATTGATGGCCTTTGCTGGGGCTGCACGTCGCTTACGGCTAGCAACGCTGGGTTTTTTGATGTACATCAACCCCAGCATTCAGTTTTTGATTGCGATCATCGTCTTTGGCGAGCCTCTAGGTCTCATCCAATTGATTACCTTTGTGATGATCTGGACAGGCTTGGCACTCTATTCTTGGTCTTCTTGGCAGTCACGTCCGCGCCAAAAAGTGGCTATCTGAAGCGGATGCCAATCGCTTTTCAGCAGCCAGATAGTCAACAACAAGCGCTCTGTCGTTTGACTTTTCAGTCTGATAACCAACGCGAAAGCCTTCCCAGTGTCTGCCGTTAATGTAAATGGGTACCGAAAGATCGTGCATTCTCGGCAAGTGAGGCCACTTGGGAAGCGCTGGCACTCACTTGCATGATGGCGGCATCAATGGCGCTCATACTCGATGACGCCTCATTGGCCATGGCTTCCTACTTGGTAAGGCGTTGAGCCATGAGATCAGCGTAGTGCGATACGTCTTCCAAGGCGATAGCGGTGCTGCTGGCTTGGTTCATCAACCGGTAAGCCCGCGAAGTGAACCATTACGCGAAGCGAACCATTGCGCGAATGGGTTTGAGACCGAAAATAGGCTTCGTCAAATGCGGCCTGATCTGCTGAATAAACAGTCATCACTGCAACCAGCATCAAGCTCGCACTAGCACCCGCCGCCAGCAGCAGCAACGCAATATGGGGGAAAGCGCCAGATGCAGACATCATCCATACAGAAATGCCCAACACAGCCAAAGGCACTAACAGCCAAAATAATCGCAAAAGAAGTAGCACTTTCGGTTCAGAACAGTTTTTTGTTTGAAAGCAAAGACCAACATCTTCCCTACAACGCGTTAAACTAACGGACTCACCAGTGGTTGGGGTTTTAAAACAACAAAACTGACGCCAGGAGCTTATGTTTAAGCGCTATTTTCCTATTCTTACATGGTTGCCCCACTACCATAAGCGCCTGCTAGGCGCCGATGTATTAGCGGGACTCATCGTAACCGCGATGGTTATTCCGCAATCGTTAGCCTATGCCTTACTTGCAGGTTTGCCTGCGGTGGTGGGCTTATATGCCAGTATTTTGCCACAACTCTTGTATACCTTTTTAGGGACAAGCCGCACCTTGGCCGTTGGGCCGGTGGCCATCATTGCATTAATGACGGGGGCAGCACTCTCTTCTGTTGCAACCCCCGGCAGCGCTGACTATTTACAAGCAGCACTGGTACTTTCGTTACTTTCTGGCGGAATATTGGTCGCAATGGGTGCGCTTAAAATGGGCTTTTTTAGCAACTTTTTAAGTCATCCGGTAATCTCTGGTTTCTTAACAGCATCGGGCATTCTGATTGCAGTCAGCCAATTAGGCAGCCTGATAGGCGTCTCCAGCAGTGGCTTTACACTGGTAGAGCGAGTGGTAACGCTGTTACCTAATCTTCCCACCGTTAACCTATATACGGTGGTGATCGGTGCTGGCACGCTATTTTTCCTCATCATAATGCGACGCTTTGGTAAACAGAGTCTTCGTGCGATTGGTATACCTAAGACACTTGCCGATTTAATCACCAAAGCTGGCCCCGTCTTTGCTGTGGCTATCACCACGCTAGCTACCTGGCATTGGCAGTTGGCCGACCAAGGCGTTGCCATCGTTGGCAGCATTCCCAGCGGGCTGCCTGCACTGAGCTTTCCATGGGGCGATACCTCCTTATGGCGTGCACTCTTGATCCCCGCGCTGCTCATTAGCTTGGTGGGGTTTGTGGAATCTGTTTCCATGGGGCAAATGTTGGCCGCGAAACGCCGCCAGCGTATTTCTGCCAACCAGGAACTGATTGGCTTAGGGGCCGCTAATCTAGCCGCTGGGTTTACCAGTGGCATGCCCGTCACCGGTGGCCTGTCACGCACGGTCATCAACTATGATGCCGGCGCGCAAACACCTGCTGCTGGGGCCTTCGCAGCACTAGGGATTGCTTTAGTAACGATGGCCTTTACTGGTTGGCTTCACTACTTACCAATTGCCACGTTAGCCGCGACAATTACCGTGTCTATTTTGACTCTGGTGGATATCCCCATGCTGCGCCAAACATGGCGCTACTCTCACAGCGATTTCGCCGCAATGGCCGTCACAATTCTACTGACCCTGGTTGAAGGAGTTGAAGCTGGCATCATTGGTGGCGTAAGCCTTTCTATCGCGTTATTTCTGTATCGCACCAGCCGCCCCCATAGCGCGCTGGTTGGCCGGGTGCCAGATACCGAACACTTCCGCAATACAGCACGCCATGATGTTGAAACCATCAGCAATGTGGCGCTCCTACGGATCGACGAAAGCCTCTATTTTGCGAACGCCCGCTACCTTGAAGATACCGTCTATAATTTGGTCGCCAGCTATCCTGAGCTCGAGCATGTGGTGCTTATCTGTTCTGCCGTTAACTTGATTGATGCATCAGCGCTTGAAAGCTTGGATGCCATCAACGCCCGTTTAAAAGATTCCGATGTCAAACTTCACCTGTCCGAAGTGAAGGGTCCTGTTATGGATCAGCTCAAAAAAAGTGACTTTTTAGAGGCTCTGACCGGGCGTGTTTTTCTAAGCACTTATGCCGCATGGCGTGAGTTTTCATAAGCGTAATTTTTATAAGCTGAACGGTACCTCTTTTACTAACGCTCGTTTGAATGCATCATAATGTTACCAATATCGTGAATGTCTGTCGTGAATGTCTGTCGTGAATGTCGATGAGGAGCAGGGATGCCAAACGAATGGATAACCCGCGAAAGCGGGAACCTATCGCTCCAACACGAGTGGACGCTAGTTCATTATCAGGCACTAACATCGTTAGTGGCGCGGTATGGCGACACTGCCAAAAATCATGCTGTCTCGCTGGGCGGTATTACCCAGCTAGACACAGCCGGTGCTGCGTTAATTGTTAAGCTACTGGGCATTGAAAACGCCAAGCAACAAGCGGCAAATTCGTTACCCACAAAACAGCAGGCACTGTTAGTGCGTGTTGCCGAGGCGATGGAGACGCCTCTTGATGTCGAGCCTGCAAATAACAACCGTATCGTTGATGCATTGGCGACGGTTGGCCAGCAAATGGTGGGGCTATGGTCACAACAGCGTCAACTTTTAGCGTTTATTGGGCTGGTGCTTGCAACGCTGTTTTCTCTGCTATTTCGCCCCCATCGTTGGCGCTTTACGGCAACGATCGCGCATATTCATTCAAGCGGGCTAAACGCAGTACCTATCGTCGCGCTTCTAACCTTTATGGTGGGCGCTGTAGTGGCCTTTCTAGGAGCCACTGTGCTTCAAGATTTTGGGGCCACGGTATATACGATCGATTTAGTAGCTTTCTCTTTTTTACGTGAGTTTGGTGTGTTGCTGGCAGCAATTTTGCTGGCGGGACGCACCGCTAGTGCCTTTACTGCCCAATTAGGTGCCATGAAGTCCAATGAAGAGATTGATGCTCTTCAAGCCCAAGGACTTGACCCTATAGAACTCTTAGTGCTTCCCCGGGTAATCGCCCTCCTCATTAGCCTTCCGCTGCTCGCTTTCGTGGGAATGCTGAGCGGACTCGTTGGTGGTGCCATGGTGGCAACGCTTTCGCTGGATATATCGATTAGCCAATTCATGACCACGTTACAAAAAGATGTATCCGTCAGCCACTTCTTAGTGGGGCTTAGCAAAGCGCCCGTGTTTGCCTTTGTTATCGGCGTTATTGGCTGTCTCGAGGGCTTTAAAGTCAGCGGTAGTGCGCAATCAGTTGGCTCTCACACCACTTCCAGCGTGGTGCAATCAATTTTCATGGTCATCCTTATCGATGCGCTGGCTGCACTGTTCTTTATGGAGCTCGGATGGTAGCGACGACGCAAGCTGAAAACGAACAAGACGAGCAACCTGTCATCACTGTTAAAGGGCTGGTCAATCGCTTTGGCTCGGTGATTGTTCATGAAGACCTCGATTTAACGTTAAAGCAGGGGGAAATTCTCGGTGTGGTGGGTGGTTCAGGAACAGGTAAGTCCGTACTGTTGAGAAGCATTGTGGGCTTAAAGCGCCCAAATGGTGGCACTATCGATGTCCTGGGATCTCGCCTTAACGAGTTAAATGAACAACAACGAAGTCAGGTTGAACGCCGCTTTGGCGTGCTGTTTCAACGGGGGGCTTTATTCAGCTCTCTGAATTTGCAGGAAAATGTTGCCTTACCACTTATTGAGCACGCCAAACTGTCGCGAAAAGATGCGGAATACCTGGCACGCATCAAGCTCTCTTTAGTTGGGCTTCCCGCTAAGGCAGCACTGCAGTTTCCTGAATCTCTTTCAGGCGGCATGGTAAAGCGGGCAGCACTGGCTCGTGCGCTGGCACTTGATCCTGATATTTTATTTCTTGATGAGCCAACGGCGGGTCTTGACCCTATCGGGGCAGCCGCTTTCGATCAGTTATTAGTCACGCTGCGCGATGCGTTGGGCTTTAGTGTATTTTTGGTTACCCATGATTTAGATACGCTCTATGCTGCCTGTGACCGCGTCGCCGTGCTTTCTCAGAAACGCGTATTAGTGGCGGATACGCTTGAAAATGTCGCCAATACTGACGATGAGTGGGTGCAAGCCTACTTTAATGGACCTCGCGGGCGCGCCGCTCAATACGCCGCTAACGCATCAACGTCAGGTTTAAAGGAGTAAGTGATCAATGGAAACCCGTGCCCATCACGTCGTCATCGGTTTATTTACCGTATTATCTGCCGCGGCTGTGCTTCTGTTTGCGCTGTGGATGAGCTACGCCGCCGGGGAGCGCGATTACCAGCCCTACCGGATTCTGTTCGAACGCAATGTCAGTGGTTTATCGATTGGTAGTAAGGTGCAGTACAACGGCATTGAAGTAGGCGATGTGACCGAACTGACGCTAAACCCCGACGACCCCCGCCAAGTGATTACCAGTGTGCGTGTCTATGAGGATACACCGGTTAAGACAGATACCCGTGCCAAGCTTGCGTTTGCCAGCATTACCGGCAGTATGTCGGTTCAGTTGTATGGCGGCACCCCCGAAAGTCCACGCTTGATAGATCAGACCGATGACATGGCACCGTTTATCAACGCCGACCTTTCTCCTATCGCCACGCTGTTTGATGAAGGCGAAACAATGGTCCAAAACATTAACTCTATTTTACTTAATGTTAATGAACTATTTAATGACAGCAACCGCGAACAAGCCGGAAGTATTTTGACGAGTATGGCGCAAATCACACAGATGATTGCCTCACAACAAACAGCGCTTAATCAAAATATGGCGCTATTCGGCGAGGTGTCACGCCAAGCAACGGCTACCCTTGAGAGTATCGACACTCTTAGCCAGGAAGCGACCGTGCTGTTGCGCCAAGATGGTCGGCAAATGATGCAAGGCGCTGAAAGCGCCAGTCGCGATGTAGCCAATGCCGCGCGACGAATTGAACAGCTGGTTAACGATAATGCAGGGGCTGTCGACAGCACACTGCAAGGAGCACAAGATATTGCCCCAGCACTGTCAGCTTTGCGTTCTACACTAAACAACCTTGATCGTATTACTCGCCAACTTGAAGAGAGTCCGGCAGACTTTTTCCTAGGCCGGGATCAGGTAGAGGAGTTTCGTCCATGAGCTTGCGTGCTACGTTTAGCATCATCATATTAACGGCGCTTTTATTAAGCGCAGGCTGTTCAATACTGCCCGAAAGCAACCCCGCAACGCTCTATCGGCTACCGTCTCCTAACTCTCCGGCTACGCAAGCGGCAACTAGCTTCCCCTTACGGCTGGGCATCGCCACCCCGGGAGCAGGTCACTTGCTTAACAGCAACCGTATTGTGGTGTATCCACAAGGTAATGTGGTGAACGTGTATGAGGGTGCTCGCTGGCATGAAAACGCCCCTGATATGCTTCAAGCGCGCTTAATTTCAGACCTACAGCAGCGCCAACTCTTCACCAGCGTGAGTAGCGACCGATTGGCCCATGATGTACTGCTACTTAGCGAGCTGCGCCACTTCCAAAGTGAGTACGACGCCTCCCCACCCAGTATTCATCTTCAATTAGATGTACAGTTGGTGAATACGCAGAACCGAAATCCGCTAGCAGCGACCAATTTTGTTATCCGTACCCGAGCGGTTAGCACAGAAATTCCGGACGTTGTGGATGCGTTTGGCGAGGCCAGCGACGCCCTAGCAGCGCAACTTTCGGCATGGTTGGCGGGGCAATCAAACCGCTTACGTATCGCTGATTGACAGCCCTCTCCAGGATGAGAAACGGTATTTTTCTTAAGCAGTTACTTCGAAGCTGTTCTTTTCAACCGGTTCTTTTTAAAAAACCACGCGGGTCTTTTGGATAAAAATGTTCCGGCTGGCACTCTAAATGGGTAAAAAATCGGGTGTCTTTATAGGGCATCTTTACACATTAGGTTATACATAGTTGTTTATTATAGAATTTTAACTTAATAAATCATTTTATACCCCAAATTGTACACCATTTCCGGAAATCTAATGTATATGCGACTTTCCATTGGAATACTCCATGAAACGACCAGACCTCAAAGGGTATTGAACGGACTCTTTCCAGCCTTCCGGCTGGTCGTAAAAATTGCATCTGTTAAATTCCAGAAATAAGGTTGACATTGCCACATATCTTAGGTTGACATTATTATCAATTTGTGTTAATATTTAATTAGCTTTATTAGTAGCCCTACCTAGTAAGTCAAAAATTTTGCCTTTGTAGCTAGTGCATGCCTAGCTATACATGGTCAACGCATCATGATTTAACAGTGATGCGAACATTTTTACTAAATATACCTAAAGCTAACACGTTGTATAAGCTGCTTTCGTGGCGCATTTATATGTGCTTCTAGTATAGAAGCTTATCCACTATACAAAGCTAGGTGTTCATTTTTTCATGGCACGTAAGATTATTACTCTGCGTGGTTATATCCAACTAATGAGCGTAACCAGGGTTTTCATTGTTTTCAATGATACCCTGTTTTGTAGATCATGTAACAAAAATAAACTATTATAAGACATGATAAAAATAAGGAAAATATATAATGAGCAAGCTACACCCAATACACAAAGAGCAAATGGATCAATTTATAGCAACATTCGATCCTTGCTACTTTTTAACTTTGAATTTTTCAGTCCTGTTTGACATAACTCGTGATAGAGCTTTAGCAGAGCTGAATAAATTTATTATTAAGGTTAATAATTTTCTATTTGGAAGAAGGGATAAGAGAGTTCTAAAAATGTTGCCAGTTCTTGAGATGGGCGCTGATAGATGTAACCATATTAATGTTTTGGAAAGACAAATAAGAACCAATTGGCATATCCACTTAATAATAGAAGACCCATATAAAAGAAGTGAGAAAGTTCAAAAGTATAGCTTCATTCAAATGAAAGAAATAATTGCTGACATATGGGGCTCCTCTAGCATAGCAGACTCTTCATATACAACTAGATATGATAGCTTGTCTTGGTTTAAACCAATAAACTATTCACTGGGTGTCTTGGAATATGTTTATAAAGAAACTGGCCACTTATTTCCAGGCAAAAGATCAAATATCAATGAACTTGCTATTGTATACGAATTGGTAACTCCAGAAGGAATAAAGTTATAGCTATATGCCCTCTAGCTTTCTGTTTAAGCATTTTGAAATATATATTTAGTTATATATTGTTTTCCTTTTTTGAAAAAATATACTTACATGCTACCAAAGCACCTGTAAATATTTATTTACAGGTGCATTTTTAGAAATAGTTAATAATTAAGATGGTGAAATGCTCAAGTGAATTACTGCTTCCGTGTGTAAAAAAATATAAAAATAAAACTTAGGCTTATATTTATCTAATTGAAAACGTTGTGCTTTTTGATACGATAACTGTTTGCTTGCTAGTAGTTGATTGCATTAGTAGAGGGTTTAATTTTTAAAATACTTCTGGTTGAGGCTAAGTAGAAATATGTAATTAACGACAATTGTTTCATGCGTGCAATTTTTCTTGGGAACTTTATTATTTTCTTTTGTTAGTTTTTATATTATAATTAATGCATAGCTTTTATCGCTTTGGAATACGATAGTTTTATCGGAGGAGAGCAATATGTCTGATTTCGCAGGTGTCTTCTATCGCTACATAACTATTCTCCAATCCATTCCTTCTCATCCACGTTACATCACCACGCCTGAGCTACTGCAGCTTCTTGAACAACGTGGGATGTACCTTACACAGCGGTCTATCCAGCGTGACTTGTCAGAACGTTTAAGTATTCATTTCCCTATTTTATGTGATGAATCCACACGGCCATATCGCTGGTCTTTGGATAATCAGTATCACGTAGATTTGCCTGTCCCAAATAACTGGGCAGCTGGTTACAGCAATCCCAATGTTTCATCTTTAGCAGCTACCTAACGTTTGTCTTTAAGTCATTTCTTGTCGCACTCAGTGGCTATGCTGTTGCATTTAAAAGAACAGCGAGCGTGAGATGCAGGAATCCGATAACCCATCATGTCATAACACGAACGCTTTATGGGTGGATGTGGATAGCAATGGCGGCGGTGAGTTCATTGGACATTGTGGTACGTCTGTCGCCATTGCATCTGCACAGCTTCAGTATCTTGATGTGGTGAATTGTACTGAACTGGTCTGTCTGGATTTATCGCAATGCCATTCAGACTGTCACATCACCTTTCAAAATTGCCCTTCTTTAAAACGCATACTTGTACCCAATAATGGCAATGGTGCTGTTCTTCATTTTGATAGCGGAACTCACATGCCTTCTTTACAAGTAGAAGGACGAGTGGATCATTTTGATGCCTGTTGGTCGTCGGGCCATTGCTCAGTCAAGAGTGTTGGGACTCCATGGCAAGGTGTGTGGGTCAGTCATCACCTCAAGGACATTTCCCAACCCCATGTATCATCTAATGCTGATTGCTGGGTCATATTATCCCCCGCCACATCGCACCTTGTGATTGATGCCCCACAGGTACGTTATTGTTACATCTCAGGGGGTAAACAGTTACAGGCCTTATCAGTGGTATGCCTTGGCGACATACAGCCTCAGATCGAAGCACAGGCATTACCTGCACTACATTCAGTGGATGTCCATTCACCTACTGCTAGCGTGTATCTTCGTGACTGTCGTTCTCTGATACAGCTAACTGGAGCTGTGACTGATCTACATCTTACGCAGGTCGCACAACGGGCGGGTGCCTTACGAACGGAGATGACCAGCGAACGAATGATGCTGTGCCATTCTGCGGTGGAATCACTAGAAATTAAGGAGCCCACTGAGTTGTCCCTGATGCACTGCCCATCGCTCAACAAGGTAATGTTAGCTCCTCTAACGACCGTGCAGTGCCAGGGTGCGGTTCCTGACGCATTACTGGGTGTTGCTACCGTCGTTGTTGATGAATCTCTGGTGAAATCACTGGTCAGTGCTTATCCACAATACCCAGAAACCATCATGGTGAAACTAGCGACGTTAATACCTTCCATGTCGCCGTCGGTGCCTTGTTTAAAGGCGTTGCAACTCCTTCAGCAATTGAGCGAACTAGGTGCCCCACTGGAACAGGTGTGGAAGATACGCCTTGATCTGTCGGCAATGCATCTCGCGTCTCGTACCAAACGGCGACGTGATTCAACATCCAAAACGGCTATCGCTTTAAGCCATTGGAAGTGGCAGCTCCCCGATGATCTTTGTCGTGAGGGTTGGCAATCGGATTACCAGCTATGGGCAAAGTGTGCCCCGGTAGTTCCCGAAGCGTTTTACTATCGCCATGCCATGGTGAGAGCCTGTGCTAACCATCCTGATGGATTAGCCATGCAGACCGTGATGTACGCTATGGCGCGGCATTCCAACCAAACTTCCACCGATGAGATTGATCTGTGGTGTGAGGTTATGGACGTTATGGCAGCGAAGGAGCCTTTGAGTCTTGCTAATTGGGCAACACAGGCGCGAATGCTGACTGCCCGCTATGGTGGGGATCAACAGCTAGACCGAGCTTATTTAGCTACTTGCGAAAGGCTCCTACACCTTAAAGACCTATTGGATGTACTGGTGAGAATCGGATGCCACCACCCCGAAGTTCGTGCTTGTTTATTAAACATTGCACAACGCTCTCGTGATTGGCGGGAAGAGCGTTGCGACAACATACATGAGGCAGATAGCTTTCGTGCCAAAGCGATAGCACTAGCGATTTCACGTGTAGGCTGAATTAAATTAGCAAAAGCGACAAGCTGCGTCGTGTGACCCCTTTACTCTACTAGGGTCACTATTAAGGAGACGCTATGTCGTTTGCTACCAGCCCTTTCCAAGCCCGTCGTATCATTGAGACTCAGCTACAACAGCTGTGGTCGTCTCCCTGTGCAACTCAGCAAATTGCGCCGATTATGCTGTGGGGGCCACCTGGCATCGGTAAAAGCCAGTTAGTGCGCGAGCTCTGCCAACAGCTAGGTATTCACTTTATTGATGTGCGTCTCTCCCAAATGGAACCGGTGGATATGCGTGGAATACCGGTTCCCGACGGCGACAGTGTGAAATGGCTGGTAGCGAGTTCATGGCCACGTGACGATAAAAGCCGGGGTATTTTACTGTTCGACGAACTCTCAGCGGCGGATCGATCATTACAAGTAGCGGCTTACGAGTTGCTGCTGGATCGTCGCTTGGGAGACCTCTACACACTTCCCGATGGCTGGCTAATGATGGCTGCAGGTAACCGCGCTGAAGATCGTGCTGTGTCTGTCCCCATGTCATCGGCACTTGCGAACCGCTTGCTGCATTTAGAGATCAAGGCCGACATAGAGGCCTGGGGTGCTTACGCCGTTTCTAAAGGACTGCACGCTGATGTCGTGGCATTCCTGCGCTTCAAACCTGAGTACCTGCTAGTCAATGATGCCAACTGTCAGCGTGGTTGGCCTTCACCCCGCTCATGGGAACGGGTGGCCTCTTTGCTCATGGCGAATATTCAACTTGATGACGTCACCCAACGGCTGATGATTACAGGCCTTGTTGGTGAGTCAGCCTGCTCTGAGTTCTTGGCCTTTCGCCAGCTTGCACATTTACGTTTTGATATCCCGGCGATGTTACGTGGTGAAATACCCGTCGCGATTCCAGACCGCATTGATCAGCAACTGACCTTCTGTGCGTCGGTGGCAACGTATCTGTGGCAAGGCGATAACAGTCTGCAGGGGCAACGCCTTTCGGTTTTCTTTGAGATCAGTACACAACTTACCAGCGATCTCGCCACACTGATGCTCATGGATGTTCTTCGGATAAACGATGAAACCGATGCGGATACACGCGCTGAGTGTGTGTTTGCACACCCTGATTTTGAAGCATGGCTGCAACACCATGGGGTGCCCATGGAACATATCACTTCAGACCCAAGCATTGGCTTACCGGAGGGACGTTTCGCTACCGCCAGTGCTCGCAATGCCTCCCTGAAGGCAGCCAATCTATCAGGGAAGCCGTAATCATGATGAAGCCCTTACAGATTCTACCCTTCCGTGAACCTACAGCAGAAGAACAGACAGCTAAGGCCCAACAGCACACCGTATGGCGACAAGAAATTCGTGATTGGCTGATTGCTTATCCATTCACCGCCAAGCTGGTGATGCGATTAAAACTGGTCATGGTCGTGGATACCCGTGTACCCACGGCCTGCACCGATGGGATCAATGTCTTCGTCAATGCTCATTTTGCGGCTCAATGCTCATCAGCACTGCGTCGGTTCGTCATAGGACATGAGCTTTATCATGTGCTGCTGGGGCATTTTATGCGTCAATACGGACGTGAGCGCCTGTGCTGGAATTTAGCTGTCGATGCGGAAGCCAATTACCGCTTAATGCTCGATGGTCTATGGATGCCATTGGATGCCGTATTCTATCCCGCACAGGCAGGGCGTAATGCTGAAACAATCTACCAATGGCTGCTAAAACATCCTCGACCAGAGATGGATATGCCTTTTGATCGCCATGGTGAAGAACTATTTGCTCCAGCTTCCATAGATGACGATAACAACGCATTGGTGGTCGATCCCGATTTTGCACCACTGCGGGTCGACACTGACATGGCACGTCAGATTATTCAGCATTGGCAGGAAATGGTGTTACAGGAGGCACAGCAGGTATCTTCGGGATCGATTCCCGCCGGGATGAAACTGATAGTGAATAACATCGCTAAGCCACAGGTAAACTGGCGAACGACCCTTCACGACTTTTTCTTACGCCATAGCGGAAGCCAGCTAACCTGGAATCGAATCAATCGTCGGTCTCTTGCACAAGGGCATTATCTGCCAGGACGACAAGGAAAAGCCTTATCCCTCATGTTGGCTATCGATACCAGTGGCAGCACACAACGACAGTTGCAAGTGTTTATTGCTGAGCTGCAAGCCCTACTGACTAGTGCCGAGCACGTCGAAATACACCTGATCGAGTGTGATGCAGATATTCATCGTGAACGTGTCATTAATCACGTACAGGAGTTACAAGAAATCGGTAGTGATAATGGCGATGGACTTACATTGCGGGGAGGCGGAGGTACCGACTTTCGCCCTGTGTTCGAACGAGCCAACGACGTCATGCCGGAATGTTTGCTGTTCTTAACGGATGGCTATGGACGTACACCCGAGGCAACACCGGACTTACCGGTGCTGTGGGTGATTACGGAAGACGGTAAGGCACCGGCCTTATGGGGACATGTCGTTCGCCTAGAAAACGCATAAATCAAATTAAACAGCGCGGCAAGGAAGCCTCGTCTTAGAGTGTAACGTTGAGATGATCGAATTAAATGGTATATATTGGAAAACAATTATGATGTTGACAACATTTACGATTTCAAGTGACGCGCCACACAACTTAAGTTTTTATCGCTATTGCCACTTACCTACTAACCTATTGCCCAAATTATAAAAACAGCCTCATTAAGTAGTTTTAATATTTTCATATATGAAAACTACATCTTATTCTGTTCAAAATTTTCAAACTGGGTAAATATTATGCCAAGATATTCAACTAATAACTCAAGAAACACTGCCACAACAAATAACGCACAACCCAATATTACTATCCCAGCAGTAATAAACCAAAAGGTTACAAGATACTCAACAAAACTAAAAAACCTAACATACGCAACTACATTTCTTGATCCAGACTTATTAACAAAACGCTCTAATAACTTACTTCCAATTAACATAAATGTAAAAATTAAGATCGATATGTCCATATTTGAGAATAGAATGCCGATAGCGACAATGCTCAGCATAACAGAGATAAAACTAAGGATTAAATATATAAAATCCTCATGGGTAGTATGTGCACATATTTTTTCTAAAAAGGATATTAAATAGTGTTTTGTTACACTTTTTGCTCGAATGCTGGTAAAAAACAATGAGGTAAAAGTGAGAACTTCAGGAATAGGATGCTCGATGTGCAGTTTGGGTAATTTAAACAATGAACGAATGAAATTGACCAAAAATTCCCAGAATAGTCGCATCAATTCCCGCCAGCGATCTACAACAAATGCTAGTCCTTCCGACCAAACCTGTAGAGATTCAAATTTTGTTAATAGCGTCAAGGCCATGAGTAGTAGAGATAAAGGCCAAAACCTTTGTGCCTTATCAATTAAAGACTCTAGCCAGTTTCTTTGTCTATTTGGCATTAGTTGCTCCCTAAGCTTCCCAGAACACTAAGTTCGTTGTTGCCAAGTCAAATCCAAGCTTAACTCTCAGAAACCCCCTTAACTAATCAGAAGAACACGCCGCTTAACTCAAAGGTAGTCGGTTAAAAACCTGAAAGGGATACGACTCTACGTTCAAGGATCGAATAAGTCCGCAAGAGTGTTGAACAATGTACCATTTTGCGACAAGACGTCGAAGTGGCTATAGCCCTTTAAAATATGAGAAGGTATATAATAAACATTAGCAGAAAAATGAACATGAGGTTAACAGAAAGCAACATTGACACCTAAAAAAATAAAGCCACACCGTAGCTGTAAAAAAATATTATTAAAATCAGTACAGTAATAACCTAATGACCTCTGTGGTGGCCATTTACGAAGTCAATAAACCGAGGTAGCCTTGGTATATAGATCACATATTAATAATTTATCACATACATTCGCCACAGGCTTGAGGGGGGTAATTTAGGTATGAAGCATCAATCAAAAAATTCTTCCCACATACCGAATGGGCTTTATGAGGGTAAAATCGTCCATATTTCTGAGCTGAGTGAGGAGCATACAGGTCGGCGCTGTGGCTGCTATTGCCCTGTTTGTGGAACACGTATGCTTGCCAAGAGCATTAACGGAAAGTACACAGCTCATTTTGCACATGAACACAATATTTCAGAATGCTCCCTAGCAGCTGAAACTGGCATTCACCTAAAAGCAAAAGAAATAATTTCTGAGAATCTTTCACTACTACTCCCTACTTTGGTGGTAGGTGCTTCAGTTACTATTGGTGAGTTAGAATACAGTGATTCATGTTATGTAGTAAAACAAAAAAGGAATTTTTTGTTCGAAGAAGCGAGAATTGAAGAGTGGAGAGGCTCGTATAGGCCTGATTTAGTTGTTATGAAAGGAGGCAGAGAACTTCTTGTAGAAATTAAAGTGACTCATGAGGTAGATGACGAGAAAAGAGCTAAAATAAAAAAAGATCGCATTTCAAGCTTAGAGATTAATTTATCAAAAATCGATAGGATGTCCACACCAAAAGATATCCAATCAGCGGTAGAAGTAATTGATAACCTAAGCTGGGTATTTCATTCCAAAACGGGTGAAGCACATGAGGAGTTAAAGAAAAATATGCTCGCAAACGCAAATTTTTATTTAGAAGAACAAAGACAGGAGAGAGACGATCGCAATAAAAGAAACCGAGAAGCTAAAGCAGCACGAGAGATAGAGAGAAAAAAAGAAAAGGCATTATAGAGAAAGTCAAGAAAAGATCGAAGCTGAGCTAACTTCTTTAGCAATTGAATGCATCGCTGAAATAGGGTTTATCCGTACGCCTGCACTGAAGAAGAACGATAAGATAATAGTTGCTGAAGCTGAAACAGAATTCTTAAAAATAGATATGAAACCTGAGCCTAATGAGCATGAAGTATATTTATACGTTAACAATAAACGACTTTATGTTGCCTTCTTTTTTAGAAATCAGCTCCACAAGTCGCGCTACTGTAAAATCCGAAGGAAGCATGTATATGCTCTAGGCTTGTCACTTCGTTACCTGAAGCAGCGTTATGTAAGTAATAATGGTGTTTCAGAAAATGAGGTTAAATACCATCTTTATGGTAAAGGACAGCGTGATGGGTTCTGGATTTGCCATCCAGAGTGGCGAAAAGAATATCATGCTCTTTCCTACTCTAATTCGTTTTCCTGTAAGTAACTCTGGCAGATGAAATAATCTTTCAGCATAACCCCCACCATCAATAATATTAGGTCTGACTGGTTCGCTTTTCAGCACGTTGTACTGTGCTCACGCCACATCCAACAATTTCTGCTGTCTTACGAATACTCAATCCATGACGGCGCAACTCTAAAATCCGTGAATGCAAAGCATCGTTGACGGGACGGCCTTTGTAGCGCCCTTCCCGCTTTGCTTGATCTATTCCTTCACGCTGACGGCGGCGACGATCCTCCCAGTCTTTATGAGCAACTGCAGCCAGCATATCCATAAGCATCGAATTAACAGCATCCAACATACGGCCAGTAAAATCGTCGCTGTTGGACATTCGCAGCGCCGCATGGCTTGTTGGCAAATCCAATGACACAACACGAAGCCCTGCACTTTGAATTGCAGCTTTGAGCCGATTCCAATCAGGTTTGGTTAAGCGGGTGAGTCGATCAACCTGCTCGACAAGCAAAACATCGCCATATTGTGCATCATCAATCAAGCGAGAGAGCTCAGTACGATCAACCTTGGTACCACTGGCATTCTCGGTATACCACGCCGCAACCTTAAATCCTTTCTCCTCGACGAATGAATTTAACGTAGCACGAGCACGGCTCGCATACTGATCGTCAGTTGAGGCTCGAAGATAAGCACGAATGAATGTCGACTCAGCCATGTGTTCATCTCCAAGCTTCAACGTGGTCATTTGAGTGTGTTCATAATACATGTAGTCTTATGAGTTGTAAATGCACACATATGAATACAGCTATACATTCTTAAGGGGCGTGTTCTCTAAGGTATATCCAAATGGGCACTAGCTGCGCAGCAAATCACAAAGCCTCTTGAGCCGCTTCCTGATCGACTTAAACTATTATTTAAGAACTATTTATCAGCTTTTCCTTTGCGATGGAGTGATTTTTTCAACCTAGCTGAACACTACTTAGCCCAAGGTAAATTGATATTGCGATAGGCGGGAGTCATAGTTGCGGGATACAGCGGCGCATAAAAAAAGTAATAGAAGAATAGGGATCATATTTTAAACAAGCAATTACTATTTGCTTCAATGGCTTGCGTGTCGTTGACTGCATGATCCCCGATGGGGATGGAGCGGTATTGCCGACCTCACAAAGGCTAAAACCGATTTAATTAAATATAACCAACATCAAGTTTTGGCTTGGAACGAAGGGACTGAGGAAAGAAGCCAATTTAATTCCTCGCCTTACAAAACCGAAGTTATCACAAGCGAGTGTGCGTCCGGCTTTAGGGAACCTGCTACTGTCATCATGAAGAACTTATCGGCTGGAAATAGTTTTTCCTACGGAGAGTACGCAACTGCTGGAGATTCTGCTGCAGAAATAACCACTGAGTTCAGCAATTGTGCAAACGAATATGATGCCATCGCTGAGTACCGGTTTGGTCACAGTGAGAATGATGAATGGATTACCATCACTGACTGGGTTCAGCAAATGCGTGGACATGACTTCAATAGAAAGATGGCCATGAAAGAGCTAAACGCGGCGAGGGAAAAAGATGCTTCAGTAAGAAAAACGATTGGAATGATTACAGCTGTTGGACTAGCAGCGGTTGCAGCAAATGACAGTAACCATGCAGCTCCAGCAAACAGCTATACCAACTCGAGCCGACACTGGGCAAATAGCTATTACCGTGCTGATGGCACCTACATTCCAGGCCACTGGTGATCCAACCCCAACGGAACATGTTTAGACAACATTAACGGTTGTTAGAGTGAAGCGTGACTGGCTTCTGAAAAATCATAGATTGAAATATTAATATCCCAATATGTTAATACATTGGGCTGGGAGATGAGCTGTAAGAAATGTGCAGCTTTTAATTCTAGAAAACAGACAATCAGAATACGCTGCACGAAGTTGAGAGAAGGCACTCCGTGCAGCAGTTAACTAGTTAATGGCAGTGGTAAGGCTTGGAGCCCGCATGACAACCACTACTGTTAGTTCCACCAGAGTGAGCATGGGCTACGCCAACAATCATCATTGAAGCGAAAAGGATAGCTACTAACTTTTTCATAGAAAAACGCCTTTTAGTTAGATATATATTCATAGTGTCACCCGTCATGGCGGTTAGCTTCCATGTTCCACAGGCTTTTCTATATTTGGGATGGTTAAAGTTTAACCAGCCTTTCTGCTAATTCATCTTAGCATAGAAGCTTAAATCTACATAGACTTATGAACAAAAAGCTTCAATGCTTGACATGACTGCGAAATATAGACTCATGTGGAAAATCTGCCTAATGTATTTAATATCAATATGTTAAACGAATATTTCCTTAAAATGATAAGATCGAGTTTTGCTCTTATATTCAGTTTATTGCTACTCACCACAAGCTTCGCAGTGAGCGCTTCCCCTCCATCCTCTTTTAGCTCGGCAAAGAGAATCGCTGAACAACAGATTTATCATGACCAAACCGAATCATTCTATTGTGGCTGTACGTTTGATTTTGAATCAGATAAGTCGAACTCACCTGTAATTGCATCTTCTTCAGATCGTGTATCAATGGCAAACACCACTCGACGTGATTTCTCTCTATTTTCAAGTCCATTAGTTAAGATGGGGCGTGACGATGAAAAACCGATGGCAGCTAACCTAGAGCGCGCCCATTGAGCTACTTCGTCTTCGCCACCATAAGCCAAGCATCTTTTAAAAACTGCACCCGCACGACGTTGGCTTAAATCAAGATTATTCTCAAATGCTTGATTTGGAGGTGAATCATTCCAATCTGATGAAGCATGGCCTTCAATTTGTACACGACTCAGGGACTGATCAGCATCATAAAGAATTTCAAACCATGGTCGGCAAAACTGACTTAACACGCTATCAAACAAAGGCTTGATTTCAGCACTACCTGAGTCAAATAGCACGCTATCTGGGAAGATCACGTTTCCATTTTCTAAGATTTCACCACCAAGCCTTTCTATTGTATCGCCTGCTTGTTCTCTGATTGCTGCTGCTACATCAGCACCTGTGCGCCCTGCATTACGACGAAGCTCACCGATTTCAGCAACCTCTTCGGGAGTTAAACCTGTTTCAGTATATGTAACCAACTCTTCTTGAAGTCTTGCTTGTTCTTCAGCCTTTTCATTCAGCTCATTTATAGTTGGTAGTTCTTCTAACTTAGCAAGATCAATTAATGTTCGAAGTTTAGGTTCGGGCATAAGTACAGCTGCTTCAGCTAAGCGTTGTACTAGCTGTTCGTCAAGAAGTTGCACACGCTTCTCGACATCATCAGGATCAATATTATTAACTCGGTTATAAACATCTAATGCGGCAATAATTTCCTCTGGTGATTTCGCTTTTTGTATCACTTCTTCATACTCGGAAAGTTGAGCAAGTTTATCAAGATCATCCTTATAACGAATTGCCATTATTCTTTGTGTAGAGGATAAATTGGAAATGAAATTTTCAATTTCAGCAATTTTCTCATTTGCATTTTGTCTCCATAATCCAAGAAGCAATAACAAAATAAAACTGATTAGCATAAATGCTTCAGCAGCAGTCAGACCCATGACCGTACCTCGACGATAACTCGACTTTTGATCCATGGGTAACTTGTTCAAAGAATCACTCCTAGAGAAATAATTTTTTTGTAATAAAAGATCGTAACGCCGAAATTTTCGCTATTCTCGTAGTACTTTAACATTACTATTTTTTAGTCACATTAGCCGGGTATAAAGAAAAACTATTTTCTCTTTCTGAGTTATTTAAAAAATTGAATTTGATACTACTTTTATCAATATTTTTTTGTAACTGAATTGTTTTTTCTGACAAATTTTCAATAAAAATATTGATTTTCATACTTTGGCTGTCTATTAAAGAATTCAGGTTAATTATGTGTTTTTCTACTGTTTCTAGTGATTGCGCTAAAGCATTAGCCCCCTGAGATTCCTCAAGAGTAAGTTGCCTTTTTAAAGTTTGCATTTCATTTGAATGAATAGTTATTTTTTTACTTATTGAACGCATATCACTGTCTACTGATTTAATTGCATCTTCCATTGATAATACCGATTTAGAAAGTGATTCAGAAACAGTTTCCGTTGCAAGGGTAGTGGTTGAAATCTCTGTTTCTAATCTTTCCATTATAGTTTTGATGCTAACATTAAATCGTGAGATTGAGCTTTTTAATTGCTTATTGGTTTGCTGAGTCAGCTTTGAGTGCTCTTCCAAAGCATCACTATTTTCCTTAAGCCTAAGTGTAACAGTTTTACCAATGTTTTCAGTTGCTGAAGATACTGCTCTACCAGTCAATTCTACCGATTTTTCGATACTTTTTAGTACCTCAACCATACTAGATGTAGTAGATGTGATTGTTTCTTCAGAATTTTTTTCCATAATAGAGTTGGCTTTCTTACCTTGTTCAACAATAGTATTCATGGCAATTTTAAAACCGCTAAGAACATCCTCCATTGATTTATTCAAGCGTTCTTCATGTATTTTTGCAGAAGCTTCATGATGTTCATCAAGGCTTTGTCGAAGTTCAGTACCAAAATTTTTCATGCCTCGTATAGAGTCGGTTAATTCCCCCCTAAAATCTTGCATGGCTTTATTGATGGCTAACCTTGCTTCATTGTCTTTGGCAGTCAAATCTAATCGAAATTGTTGCATAAAAACCCTAGTTGCAACGCCGACTATAGTTGAGCTAAGGGCAACACCAAAGCCTGATATTACGCCTGCAATAAAATCAGATTCCATACTATGACCGCTGATCTCATACAAAGTGTAAGCAAGTGAACATAAAGTCAGAACAAAACCGAGATAATATGCATTATCCCCGATTTGCTCTGGTTCTAAGCGTATCGATTCCGACTTAAACGTCCAAATAGCATAAGCTATTATTATTGCTGCTGAAAATAAGGCCGGAAGCAGAAAAGATACATTTAGGTATTTAATTATTAAACTACCTAAGATGCCTACAGTAAAAGCTAAAAATAAAACTACTTTATCGAGATAATCTCTTCCAAGCATTTCGAAAGTTATTTTTCTATTATCGACTTTCATTTTATAAATTTCCTATCGTGTAAGCATTGACTCGGCTGATACCTTGAGCTTCGAAGTAACGTACCCAAAAATCATCGACAATATTTTTGTTAGCTAAATTCCTAGGAATTCTTAGTATAGTGATTTTCACCCCACCTAAATTACGACTAAGTTGATCTACTGAACCATTTGAATTAAAGCTTTCCCAAGATAAACCCCGATAAAAACTAAAATCTGAGCTATGCTGTATCAAATCTGAAATTATTACTATTTCCTTATTATTATTGGTAGTAGAAAACTCAGGGATTTTTGTAATAAATTCCTGCAGACCTTCCATTATAGGAGAAGAATCCGCTGACTCAAGAGTTAGTAAACTATCAAGAACACTATTGATAGGTGAGAAAAATTCCTTTCTGTATTTGCTTTCGATTATTTTTGGATTTTGAGTAAGAAAGCTCGCGCTTTCTCCTGTAGGTGGTTTACAGATAGAATAAAAAGAACTTTGACGAACTGTATTATTTGGCGAAACAGTCGAAAAACTTACTCTACTTCCTACAGGCGCATCATGTATTATCTTTTCAACTTTCTGCCTGGCAGCTTGAAGCTGGGTCATTGATAGAGGGTCGGTAGTATCGATAAGGATAGCTAAATGCTCAACAGGCCCATGCTCAGGGCACAAAGTAGTTTGATTAATACCGGGACGTTTAGATTCACTTTGCCAAAAATAAATCAAAACAGCAAAACCGACGATTGTTATAATGATCAGCATTATACCTAAACCAGTCGATTTAGCTCCCTTTCTTCGACGATATGAACGGCGTCTAGACATTATATATTTCTCTGCTTAATACTTTTTATAAGTGAAGCTTTGCCATTGCTGTTGCTAGAAATTTAAGCTTCTTCGTATTTAATTTGTCTAATAGTAGGAAATGCAGATAAAGCCTCTTTTCTAGACTTAAGTAGTTTAGCCACTCCTTTTTGTACAGCTTCTTCGGCTTTGATCAATTCTCTTTCAGCTACTTCTGGGATACGTATTTGCATATTTTTAAGCTCTTCAATTTTATAATCTTCAAAGTAGAATAATTCTTCAAAATGTTTTGGTGCCCGTTGTGATCTAGCTTTAATGTTAGCATCTCTGTAAATTCTCAGAAGTTTATTAACACCTTCGCTACAGCTTTCTAAGAAAATGTTAAGATTTCTTACAAGAGAAATACGTGCAGTCAAAGCATCTTCTGCTGACTTTATGTTATCTCTACGACGAAATATTTCATCTCTTAAATTTTTAGATGACTTTTCAAAATGCGCGTCTAGCTCATCATGTGCTTCGTTAAACTCATCCGTATAATTATCTATGCATTCTTCATTTTCATGCCACAATCGGCTGTAACCAGGGTAGGGGTCAGAAAAACTAAATGTTTTCCAAAATGATGTGAAACTTACAGCCGCACCAAAACCGATCACCAACCAAGAATTGATTGACCGTAATTCAAATGGAGCATTCTTGAGAGATATTAATGAAGAAACAAGAGCATCTTCCCATGGCTGTACTTCCAAGGCATCTCTAAAATGAGCAATAGAAAGGTTGAGAATTGAAGCAAATATAATAAAACATATTATTAAAACAACACCCCATAGCTTTGGCACCATACTTTTAATGTTTATTTGCCTAGAAAAGTGTCCAAATATACTTGAGAAAGAAATGTTTATAAATGCTATGATTGCTGCTAATATAATGCCACCAAGATATCCCATTGGATTTGCTTCAGCAAAAAAATAGCCGTTCATTACAGTTTCTATTAAACCAAGGATAGCTATTAAACCAATAGTTAGCACAATATTTTTTGACTCTCTTGGAGGGCCTTCAATATTATTTTTTTTCTGAAATTTTTTAAGTTTATCCTGGTGCTCACGCACCCGGACTCTTTGATTTTCAAGCCTGTTTTCCCAGTTATTCGAAATGCTAACGATTTCGTGTTCTGCTTTACCTACTAGAAGTTCAATCTTTTCTTTTTCATCTTTAACAGAGCCAATCCTAGTATTGTAACTTTCAAGCTCAGCTTCAAAATTATTTAAAGCTGCTGATCTTAAATTTCTTATATTTTCTACAGCATCTCTTTCAACTGCAGTCAAAGATAAGCTGTCTTCAGTTGGGAAGTTTAATCTCCCATCCTCTTCCCCTCGTTGTTTTAGGCGTAAATCGCTAGCTATTTTATCGATTTTGAGTGAGGGAAAACGATACAAGCTATTTTCGAAGCTGTTGCTTTTTCGTGATGCCAGGTTGCCCATGCTTTTTAGAAAGTTTGCCACAGCCTGTCTCTCCATATCCGCCACGTTGTGACATAAACCTAACGTAATTTCAGTAGCTTATCGACAAGCCATTGATTAATTAAGTAATATTAACACAACCGATCCTATTGATGGAATAAGGTGTTAGCAATTAGTACTCCCACTTAGTCAAAATGAAATTCTAAGGGAAAATTTGTATCTGATATTATTCGCTCTTAATTAGTGTGCATGCTTGCCTGCTCTATGATAACCGTTAGCAGCCTGTCGTCGCTGAATTGCTACCATTGTTGAACATAATTGGCACTAACTAGGCTTGCATGGAGGATGAGGGTGTTTTTTACTATCTAGAGGTAAATTCTTAATTGTCAACAAAATCAGAATCTTAGCTACAAGCTGTGAAAAATTAATTGTTGAGCTTGCTTACTTACGTAATTAATGCTAATTTTAAAAAATTAATATTAGTTAATTAATATTAGATTGTAAGTTCATCATCGCAACCAAAGGCAACATTACACGCATCCTTTCCCTGCTTTAAATATTTAATCATATTGCAATCAATTATGAACGAAATAACATTAACTGCTAAGAGATCGCTCATCAAAAGCATATATCTGTCGACACGATATTTAAGTTTCATATCATCTTAGTTAATCTAATACTATCATTAGTTGGGAACATCACTGGCATATGGAATATGACTCGTAGTTTTGTTCCGTTTCGCACGTTGCAAAGAATTTTCGCACTTTAATTCTAGTAACTACTTTATAGACTGTCACTCGTTTAATAAACCTATCTCCCCCTATGTTTATCATACAGTTAATAAGGTTTTTATAACAATGTATAAGACATTTTTCATGGCTTGGGCTGGCATACTATTAGTCATAAGCTTTGTTGCAAACGCTGCTCCCCCATCCTCTTTTAGCTCAGCAAAGCGAGTCGCTGAGCAGCAAGTTTACTATGACCAAACAGAGTCATTCTACTGCGGCTGTACGTTTGATTTTGATACAGGCCCTACTCTCAATAGTTGTGGGTACGAGATACGCAAACAGCCTAATCGGGCAAACCGCATCGAGTGGGAGCACGTCATGCCCGCTTATGATATCGGACGTCAGCGTCAATGTTGGCAAGAAGGCGGGCGTGATAATTGTCGACGAACTGATGAAGTCTTCAGGCGTGCAGAAGCTGACCTCCACAATCTAGTGCCAGCCATAGGCGAGGTGAATGGAGACCGCTCTAACATGCGATTTGCTATGGTCAATAACCCAGTGCATGAGTACGGCGCATGTCAGGTAGCTGTGTCATTCCAAGAGCGTAGCTTTCAACCTCCCCCTCATCGTATTGGTGATATTGCTCGTATTTATTGGTACATGCGTGATACTTACGATATTTCAATTAGTCGTCAACAGCAGCAGCTATTTGAAGCATGGGATCGCATAGACGCAGTGGATGACTGGGAGCGTGAACGCAATCGGCGCATCGCAGCAGTACAAGGGACAAGTAACTCATACGTGGAGTCCATTAGTGCTGAAGTAGAAATCGTTGATCACGTGGCGGAACCCATCTTTCAATCTAAAACTTCATCGGTATACAGTTGCGACATGCGTAAAACATGCGGACAGATGGCTTCCTGCGAAGAAGCCCGCTTTCACTTGCAACAGTGTGGGAACGGAAGATTAGACGGTGATGCAGATGGCGTGCCGTGCGAGTCGATCTGTCGTTGATTCTTAACTTAGAAGAACGTGTAATACAGAAATAAAGCATCTGACCTGTTAGCGCTTCAACCTTAGTGTCAAATGAAAAATGTTGGGCTGGATTGATCAACCCTTCTCCTTGTCCTTCGGAGGGCTTATTAACAGATGTGCTGACAGGCCAGTGCTTTATTAACGCGGCATCGATAGGCTTCATCATATTATGAATCGCTTCTCGATCCGTCAGGTCAGGTGCTAGCCAAGGTTCGAGATAGCCACTATCAAGTATCAACGGCATACGATCATGAACTTCTACAGCACTACCCCGTGCAGCTTCTGTGATGATTGCACAGCCTAAGCTTCCGTCGTCTCGATCAGAAAATATACCTGCAAAGAACAGGGGCTGCTTATCAACACGGGCCAGGAAATGCGGTTGTTTAGGATTTGAATTCTTGATCCATTCATACCACCCGTTGGCGGGGATCAAGCACCTATGCTTAGAGAAAGCTGATTTAAAATAGCCGTTAGACGCTACTGTCTCAACCCTCGCGTTAATAGGCTGATTGCCCGTTCCATTTACCCACGCTGGAAGATACCCCCACCACATATCATCGATAAACGGCGGCTCGTTTTCTGACAGCTGCTTAACGACAGTGATCCATGTGCCGGGAGCGATGTTGTAACGCGGTTGCGCTATACGCTCAGGTACAGTCACTGCGACCATTTTGGCCAACTGTCCTAAGGGGGTGAATAGAGCAAATCTTCCACACATGATTGAATGATAGTCGATAAATTGCACTTCCCAGTCCGTCACTAAATATCAACACTTGCAGCCTCCCCTTCTAATCGCTTATCGTCTGCACTTATACTGTATATATTAGGCTATGTTGGCATCTGCTGTTGGTCAGTCCCCATCGCCGCACGAAGCCACGCCTCCTCGGCTGGCTTTGCGGTTTCAAACAACCGTCGCCATGCCAAGTAATTAGGCAAGTACGCTGTCCCCACCCCATGAAAGCGCTTCATCCACCCTTTCAAACGACTCATATAGCTGTTCACATTTTGAATGTGGTATTCCTTGCCGATCACTCGCTGATTATCGAGTGTGATCAGTCGATGATGGGCAATCCCATGCTCAGCAGAGAAGGTTTTATACCAGCTGTGACCGTCCGAGCATAAAATCGAGTCGCGATCGATGATCGGTGCCAGAAACTCATGAACCGTCGATTTCTGAAGTGCTGGATCAACCAAATCACTAATCTTTCCGTTACGGTCTCGCGCGATAAGCACCTGAATCTTTTGTTCTTTCTTTTTAATATTGCCTTGCCCTCCGCGCTTTCGAGGTTGGCGATGAGCGATCTTACGTTTTCCTTTGCAGGATTCCAGGAAGAAGGTTTCATCTACCTCAATGATGCCAGATAGTGGGTTGGCATTGTCTTGAGCACTCGTTTTCAGGAAACGATGCCGCCATCGGAAAGCCGTCTTCAGATCAATACCCACTCGGGCCGCTGAGGCGCGCAACGTCAGGCTGTCTTGCATGCAGCGCAGGTAGTCGAACCATTTATCCCGGTGTTGCAGCTTGGCCAAGGGCTTGCCTGTGAGGGCGTTGAATGTCTTGTGACACTCGGGATTCCGGCATCGATACCGCTGCAGGCCACCGCTGCGCCCCCACTTAACAGCGTGCTCGCCGCTACAATGTGGGCATGGAAGGTGATGGTTTAAGGTATCAATCAGCGTATTCGCCTGGGAGCTGATTTGCCCAAGGAGTCGTTCCGCAATGTATTTCTTGCGATCAACTGGAAGGCTGAATAGTGACTGCTCAAGGATTTTGAAGTCTGCTTGCTTCATGGCATGCTCCAGAGGAAGGCTGCATATACAGTATTTTATACAGTATATTTAAAGCACATCAACAGAAGATGCCAACATAGCCATATATTACCAGTACCAAAGGAGGCGCTTATGTCAAAATCATACGAGCAATTAGTCAAGCGAGTGCAGCGGGCAATCAATAGCCCTGGCGCTCAATCGAAACACTGGGTAGAGATAAAACGTCATGCCGACGATGAACAGGAAGACTGGGCACGAGTGATCTCAGAATTGGGCACTGTTGAAAACGTCACGCTCACCCCGATTGACGACGAGGCTGAGCATGTTGGAATCAGCTGGAACCCTGAAGAGTCTATGTCATGAGTATGCACTTAACTGTTTTGGGCCGCGTCGATACGATTGCACCACCTGTTGGCATTCCTCTAGTTGGCGGTTTTGTTCGTGCTGGCTTTCCTAGCCCTGCTGATGACTACATTGAAGCCGATCTCGATCTTGTAGCGCACCTTATTCAACACCCATCAGCCACTTTCTACTTACGAGCCAAAGGCACGTCTATGATAGATGACGGCATTCACGACGGGGACTTACTGATAGTTGATCGCTCACTTACTGCTCGTCGTGGTCACGTCGTTATCATGTGCGTGGATGGCGATCTCACGTGCAAGCGTCTAAGCAAGATCGGTGACCGTTACTATTTAACAACGACTAACCCAAATTTTAAACCTATCCCCCTCTCTGGCCATGACTGCCACGCATGGGGTGTGGTCACACATAATATTCATGTTCTCGCTCCTGGGTTTTCAGTGTGATAGCGCTCGTCGATTGCAATAATTTTTACGTCAGCTGTGAGCGCGTATTCAATCCCCGCCTGGAAGGTAAGCCCGTAGGCGTTCTGTCTAATAACGATGGCTGTGTGGTAGCGAGGTCAGCTGAAATAGAGCTCTTAGGCGTAGCAATGGGGATGCCCGCGCATCAGATCGACCCTCACATACGTCGGCAATGTACGCTACTGAGCTCTAATTATGCTTTATATGGAGACATGAGCCGCAGAGTGACAGACGTACTCAGCCAGCATACGCCGCATGTTGATGTGTATAGTATTGATGAGTCGTTTTTAAGCTTCGAAGGTTTTGAACCTGAATCACTCGAAGAACGGTGTCAGGTAATGCGGAAACAGGTTCGACGCGATACCGGGATACCTGTCAGTGTCGGCCTGAGCACTAGTAAAACACTTGCGAAAATCGCTAATCATAGAGCCAAGAAAGAAGAGAGTTTTGCGGGAGTGGCTATCATGCACCCCAATAGCGACGATACCCGAGTATTTCTAAAGCGACTACCCGTAACGGAAA
Source organism: Vreelandella andesensis (assembly GCF_003989795.1). Lineage (GTDB taxonomy): Bacteria > Pseudomonadota > Gammaproteobacteria > Pseudomonadales > Halomonadaceae > Vreelandella > Vreelandella andesensis. The sequence goes on along the minus strand of NZ_RZHG01000002.1, from coordinate 56,822 downwards.
TCTGGGGTGTTGCGGGTCGTATTGCCGCCCGATTGCAAACGCTAGGGATTGAGACTGCTTGGCAGTTAAGAGAAGCTGAGCCAAAGCGCTTACGTCAGCATTTCTCAGTCGTGATGGAACGTATCATCTACGAGCTGCGTGGCGTCGACTGTATCCATTTAGACGACATGACCCAGCCCAAACAACAGATCATGGTCAGCAGAAGCTTTGGACGCCTTACCAATAATAAAACAGACCTCTATGAAGCGATCCGTGCTCACGTTTCTCGTGCGGGTGAGAAACTACGCAAACAGCAAGGCTTGGCCCGAGCGATAATGGTATTTGTGCGTACCAATCGTTTCCGCAGTGATCTGCCCAGTTATAACAAGAGCCTGATAGTACCACTGCAGCATCCCACTGATGACAGTCGTGAGCTAGCAAGGGCAGCTAGGGCTGGGATGGAGCGCATCTTCAAAGAAAATATTTGGTATCGAAAGTGCGGTGTGATGTTAATGGATTTATGTGATCATGATCACGAACAGCTAAGGTTACTAGCCGAACCGCTCAGTGATGAAAAGCGCGCACGTAACGAACGCTTGATGGCAATTCTTGATAAATTAAACCGTGAGCACGGTAAAAACACCGTAAGGCTTGGGATACCAAGAAAAGAAAACGCATGGGAGCTACGTTGTGAACACCGTACGCCACGATATACATCGCGATGGGATGAATTGGCACTAGCTAAAACGTAGAGATGCCGTCCCTGGCAATCCTGAACACCTTCACGTCCAAAATCCATCCAGAATGTGATGCATTCGACATGCTTTAAGCGGCGATCCTTGGCATCACACCTAAACCTTACCTTGTTCAAAACTGTGTGAATGTAAGTGATCGACCTCAATATTTGTAAGTAATTCCCTATAAAAAATGCTCAATTAAGGAGAATTCTCTTTTAATAATTATTCTCTCTCTTCAATAACCCAGCTTACAACTTCTTCATTGCCATGTTCTGCTTTCCATTCTTGGATTTTCTTTTGGTTACCACCACGTGTCTCTACAGTTTCTCCCGTGTGCGGGTTTTTATAAACTTTAAGTGTACGTTTCTTACGTCCATCTGTGAGACTTACAGCTTTCTTGCCGCTTGCAGCTGCGCTATAGTTGGGATCAAGTATTTCACACACTTCACGCGATATTTTCCCGTATTCCGTCATCAACCGTGCTAGCTGATCCTTGAATTCTAATTCTTGCTGTAGCTCTTTATTATTTTGTAATGCTTGCAATTCTGCTTGCAACTTTTTTAGTTGCTGTTTTTTTTCGATGTAGTTGCTAATTATTGACATTCATTTAACCCTTATTTTAAATTAAAACCAAGTATATCCACATAAGTTTTCGTGCATGATGAGGCATAATAATTCAATGGGCAAAAGCTCATCAGTGCTCTTATTTTTGCACAATTATTTAAACACTCACTCAATTTAGTAAACTAATATTTAGCTCAAAATTCACAAAATCATTCCATTCATCGATTGCTTCGTCGAGAGCCCCTGAATGAGTTTGTATCGCATTCTCCTGCTCACTAACAAACTGCTCTATACAGTTTCGATACACATCTACTTCGTTATTGAACATGTTTGCCTCCCATTGAGACTGAAATTCATAAGGCTTGACAGGCTTAAAGCAGCTATGGCTAGCCTGCCAACTGCTGTGCGAAAAGGATGCCGAAGAAACAACCAAAAACAGCAAACCTAGAATTACACTAAGCTTCATAAAAGGTTATCCTGTAATGGCGATTTTTTAGCTCTATAAAGATTAGCAGAGGCAAAGCTATAGAAACTTTCAGATGAAGATAGCGCTTTTTCCAACAAACCAAAATGAACCATGGAAACATAGAATGCCAACGAATAAGCTTGGCAATTAATTGACTTGTTTGGATTAAACTCAATATCAGTAAATGCTGAAAAACCTATAGCATTTTCGGATAAATTCTTGTTTTGCTGCAGGGCATTTATATACAGCCAATCATAAAAAAATGTCTTCGGCTCAATAGGAAAAATTTTTCCAAAAAAATTAAAACCAATCACTTCTCCAGACTCTTTTAACCTCACATCTTTTTTTGCTTCTCTCGAATTTTTTTCTAGCAAATCTCTATACGGCCCACCTTTTTCAAAGACCTTGCTGGACTGAAATGCGGATTCTACGGAAAAAAGACGCCTCTTGTTATTTGTTTCGATCATCAAATTGAATGCACTTAATGCCACCCCTATCTCGTCTAATGATTTACTTGACACTTCTAACACCGGTGAGAAACCGTATTCTTCACTAGCTTTGTGAAACGACACTACTGACTTTTGCTTCTGTGATTTAGACATACCAGGAAACCATTGGAAATCAATCTCTATGACTTCCACACCTGGTGAATCACCACTTTTAATAGGTACAAAAAGAGGCCGTGTTGCCATATCATGCTATCCTTCTTTTCCTTGAATATTCTCTAGAAGAGAAGAAACCACTATCGACATAAGAATTCTTGCCAGGATAATAGTGATCAAATTCCTTCTTCGCACCGTAACTATCAAAAATATAAGCGTTGATTTTATCATAAGGGATATTATCTAAGCATAAAATTTCTGCTTGGGGATCAGTGGGATCGTAAGTAAACATTGAATCTACATCACGATTTACACCATCCAAATCACCATACATGCTTTCAAAAGCAGCAGAAGTGGCTAAGGTTATCTTATTTTGACTAATCATACGTTTGTCTGCCGCATTATGCTTACAGAACAAACAGTTTTTTTCCCACAGTATAGACTTATCTATAACTAAAATTACCCAAGTTACGCCAGGGTTATTACATCGATATTTATAAAACATCTTATAATTTGGGAATCCAACTGATAATGAGATAGATTTTTTAATACCATCTAACCGAAGGGCATCATTGTAGACGAAGGCAGAGCCAGATTCCTCAAGCATACTTCTAGTTAACAACCCTTGAGAAATTATATTCGGTATATTATACGCCTGGGTAAAATGAACCAAATATGGAACAGCTCTAGACTCAACTTTTTTCTTTAATTCAAGTGCCAAATTATTAATAGACTCATCGACTAAATCCACTTTTTCTGATTCTGGCACTACTTTTTTACTTTCATGGATTATAGCAGTAGAAGCCTCATCACTTTTAGCTTCTTCTTCTATTTTAGCTTCTTCTTCTATTTTATCAATCTCTTCCAATAACTTTCTACGAGATTCATTAATCTTCAGACTTTCTTCTGGAGAAGGCAGTGAGGATACCGGATTTTTCCCTAAACCAGGCTGTTCATTTCTTTTCTCAGCTTCACTTTTATGAGTTGTCTCATAAATCCAGCCAACAAATAAAACAATCAATATAAGAATAAACCAAAACATGCGACCCCCTTAAGGTTATTATTTTTTCCAATAAAAATAAGACATTTAGCCTATTTAAGCCTAGGCCCTATCATTATCCAAAACACAAATGCTGCTTTTTCGTACATAACCCCGTTCCCTTTCTTTTATTAATTAAGTGGTTGTGCAAAAATAAACGAGCACTAATGAGATTTAATCCATTGAATTATAATGCCCATGATGCTCGAAAACTTATGTGGAGCCACTATCGCTCTGCCATTTTGATATTAAAATGACAATGACGCAAGATGATACGCGTCTGCAAGATCGTATCGCCCCTTGATTTTCCCGTATTTTGGCAATTGTTCACACACATCATCGGGACATGCCTCAAGCATCTGCTGTTTGTCTGCCCTTCCGCTGCCGGTAGCGGCTTTCTTAAGTGCTGTAGGAACTATCGCAGTGACATCTATAGACGCACGCATCAGACGATCAACGATGACATAATGAAGGCCTGCTAGCGTGCGCGTGGCTTGTCCCACACTGCCATAACTAAGCCCCTCTATACGCACAGTCTCGACGCTGTAAAGGTTACACAGAAATTCAATTCTGCTAGCGATCTCCGCAACACATTTGAAGCTGTCTAGCACATCTGTTCTGTCTAAATTTGTCTCTATAATCTCGTGATGAATCATCGTTTGAGAATCATTATCGAATATAACAACTCCTGTTTTTGTTAGTGACTGATCTATTCCAGCAGTTTTTTGAGTTTTTAATTTATTTTTATTCATTGTTGTAAGCCTCTTTTTATAGGGCTATTTAAAGAACTTATTGCGCACGCTATTTATTCTAAATTCAGAGCTATTGACTTCTTTTTTTATGAAGTTAAAGTATCGTACATCGATAGCGATAGTGAGTTTTGCTATTGATGTTACCCGCCTTATTGGCGGCTTAGAAATGATCTACACTTTAGAACAGGAGACAAGTATCATTATGAATACAGATATTGAACTGATAACAGTGTCAGCCACAGCAAACTTACTATCAGTGCATAGAACAACAGTTTATCGACTGATACAACTTGATCCCGATTTTCCCGAAATTTACGAATTCAAGTTCGGTAAGCGCTTCAATAAAGATGATGTTTTAGAGTACATAAATAGTCGTAAATCTGCGTAAGTTAGTATCAGTGCAAATTTAGTGAATGGTTATAATAGTGGATACCTACAAATGAAAATACCCCAATTATGGGGCATTTTCTGTTTTAGCTACTTACAAAACACCTTCGAATCGGTGGAAAGTAATTTTTCTGTATTGCATTAACAATAATATGATCGATGTAGTTACCCCAGTATTGCATCATTTCTCTACGCTCTTCTAAGTAATCGGCATGGTTGTACGTTGCTCTTACTTTATTTGTCGACTGATGCGCTAATTGCTTTTCAATCACATCAGAGCGATAACCCCGCTGATTTAACATTGTACTTGCTGTAGCTCTAAAGCCGTGGGGGCCAAATTTCAAGTCACAAAGCCATTGCCTAGGCACTACTAAAGAATTATAGATAGTACGTCTATTCATGTGTTTATTCTTATCTTTACTATAAATTGTGCTAAAAATATACTCGCGATTAGATGTATATTCTTTCATTTCTTCAAGCACTAACATTGCTGCTTTCGATAGTGGGACAATGTGCGAATTTGATCTTTTCATTCTATCAGCACTAATGATTAAAATTTTATTGTGATAATCAATATCAGTCCATTTCGTTTGACACATTTCAACTGTTCTTAGCATAGTCATTGCTAAAAATCGGTTTGCAAGTTTAGTCGTAATTTTGGTAATAGAAGCTTCATACTCATCAAATAAACGCTGTAACTGTTGATGATTCAATGCTACAGCATGTTTTACTTTATTTCTTTTGATTGCATCAACAGCTAACGTAGGATCATTATCACAGTGCAAATTACTAATCGCATATTTAAAAACAGTATGCATAATATTCTTAGCTATATTAGCAGGTGTAATAGCACCGCGATCTTTTATTGACTTCATCACTAAGAACACATCTTTTGATGTAATTCGATCAACTCTTTTATTTTTCAAATGCGGGTATATATCGTCATCTAACATGTTTCTTACTTGCTTAATATATGTGGGTGATAACGTTTTATAGTGTTCTTCAAATAAGCGTTCTGATAATTCGTAAAATGTAGCATCAATATGTGCAATTGATGAATCTTCTTGCTCTTTCTTCTTCGTAAAATTCGCTACATACGCTCGCGCTTCAGCGAGGGAAACGGTCGGAAAATTCCCGATTTTTGTGAAGGTATCTTTGGGCTTTCTCACGCGATGCATGAACGTTTTCTTACCCGTTTTTCTCACCAGTAAATACAATCCATTCCCATCATGGATTCGATAATCTTTCTCATCGGGTTTTGCGTTCTTTATAGCTGTAGCTGTTAGCTGTGCCATTTTCAATACCCCATTACGTACCCCAAAATGGGGTTCTGTACCCCAATTTATACCCCAAATATAATGAGATGTACAACGACACAAAATACACACAGCAACACAAACTTATATAAATGATAGTATATACAAGTACTTATATGCGTGGATTTTTAGGATAATAGCGCTCTGGCTGCTTTTCGAGATGTGTAAAATAGCGGGTGTCTTTATAGGGCATTTTCATAAAACCGGACACGCCTAAGCCTTCTATCTGGCTGACAGACGCCAGCATATGCGCCAGCAAAGCATGGAACTCTGACTCCCGACTAGGATCCAGAAGCCGATAATAGCTATGGATTTTAAGATGCATCGGTAGCGCCTCAAATATAATCATGCCGGTGTGATGAATCTCATTAAGCCGTTGAAGTATTTGCATAATGGTGTCTGGCAGGACGAGCAACTCTTCTGGATCGGGGCCGTCTTCAAAGTAGCTATGCTGGCGTGTGCGGTCTTCCATTTCCGGAACCGCACTCAGCTCATAGTCAATCGCGGTGCCAGGATCACAATAAAAAGGCTCTTCTACATTTACGCGCTCTAAATGCAGTGTTTGGCGTGCATTAAATAAGCAGCTTTTAAACACTCCCTGGCGGTGAATGGCTCGCGCCAAGTGCACCATGTTATTGACAGCTTGGATAAACGCTGGCTTAAGCGCAGGATCATGTAAGTTAAGCGACGAGTCAATATACACGCCCTCTCGTTCCCAGCGAACAGCTAAGCCACCAACCACTGGGTATTTTCCCAAACGACTTACCGACGCCAAAAATGCCTTTTCCGTTTCTCCCATCCCTTGCATAAATTGCTTGTAGTAACGGTCTAGCTGCACATCATTAACATCATTAAGGGTTTCTTCCGCGTTCGCTTCGCGCAAGAACGCCTTCCGAGAACTGTACACCACCGTATCAGTCTCTTGGTGTGCCGGACGCCCCCAAACAGGCACTAGCGGCATTTGTGGTGGGATGGGCAAATCTAACATCACTACCTTGGCCATGCGGGACATCGTTTGTAAATAATGATCCCCTGCTTTATGGCGCACGCGGGGATCAGGATCCAGCATGCCGTCTAAGGTTCGGGCAAACTCCATGGGTAGACCCAGCGAACTAGCGGGAATAGCACGATGACCAAAACGGCAAGATTGTGCAGATGCTAATGCATATAGTGTTCCTGCCGCTCCTTGTTCGTCGAAACGGGGCGATGAAAGCGCTCCGTTCAGTTGCTCTTCGCCAATAAAGTAGACATCGCCTAACCGAGCATTGGTTTGCTGCAGATTGTCGGACATTAACTCCATCACGTTTGCGCCAACAAACTGTAGCTTTTCGTCTAACTGAGCAAACACAGACGAGCCCCAGTCAATCAATGCAATGGACTCTGTAACGGGGTCAAACACTAGGTTTGAAGGCTTGATGTCACCATGCACAACGGGGCGTGCATTAGGCCCCGTTTCTCGGCGCAATGCCGAAAGAATATCGGCCAGCTGATTGGCAATGTGGATGACTAATCGTGGGGAAAGCCGACCTTCTTTCAATGATACTTGCTCAAGGTTCCAACCAGGCGCACGCTCCATTACTAAGATTGATTGGCCACGGGAGCGTTGATAAGCCACGAGCTTCGGTATGCGTGGGTGGGCAACCTGATCCAGCATGAACGCCTCTTCTTCAAGGCGTTCTTGTAAATGAGTGGGCAACGTAATACGTGAGAATTTGAATACGTAGTGGGCAGGCACCCCTTGGTGTTGTGCGCTGCCCGCAAATACAAAGCCGTAGGCACCTTTTCCAACCAACTCAATCCCCGTGTAGCCCAACTGAGCGAGCTGTGCCTGACACAGTGCTACCCAGTCTTTAAGCTTACGAGCATCATGATGGCTTAGTAGATATACCGACTGCTCTTCCGGTATATAAAACTGCTGGAGCGGTGCCTGAGACATTTCACATTCCTTTCTTACCAACCTCTGGCAACCTTAGCCCAAGTGCAGCAGCATGGTTTCTGGCGCTTCCAGGTAACCTTTCCAGGCATTGCAGAACCGGGCAATGGTACCGCCATCAATAAAGCGGTGATCGCCTGCCCATGTGATGGTCATAATTGCCCGGCGCTGAATCTCACCTTGCTCGTCAAAGCGCGGCAACCATTGGGTTTTGCCGATGGCTACTATCGCCGCTTCCGGCGCATTGATGATAGGTGCCGCATAGGTTCCGCCCAGCGCACCAATGTTAGAAATACTAATGGTGCCACCTTTAAGATCCGCCTGATCGACACGTCCCTCTCGGGCCGCAATGGTTAAGCGCCCCACTTCCCGGGCGATGCCTAGCAGCGTTAGACGCTCAACACTTTTCACATTGGGCACCAGCAAACCCGCTTTGCTATCTACTGCCATGCCGATATTGCACTGTTCGTAGTAGTGCAGCTCATTGCCTTCCGCGTTTAGCTGGGCATTGATGATCGGTGCCTCGTTAACCGCTAGCGCCATGGCCTTCATGAAGAAGGGCATTAATGTTAGCCGCTCACCTAGCGCCTCTACCCGTGGTTTTAGGCGCTCACGCAGTGCAAGCAGATCGGTCACATCGATCTCTTCGCCATACTGAAAGTGCGGGATGGTGCTGGCTGACTCAACCATTCGTTTCGCCATCACCGCGCGCACGCCGCGCAGCGCCTCAACTCTCGGCGACTGGGCTTCTTGCGACACTGGCGATGTTGCTTGAGCAGCGGCTGTAGTGGGCTGATTCAGGTGCGTCAGCACGTCTTCTTTTAGTACTCGGCCATCTTTACCACTGCCAGCAACGGCACTTAACTCAAGCTGATGTTCACGAACAAGGCGTCGAACGGCTGGGCTGGCAGGTACTTTATCGCTGCCTGTACTGGTGCTACTGGCCGCAACTGAGGCTTGCTGCACAGGCGCCTTAGCAGCTTCAGCAACAGGTTGCTGAGACTCGTTAGTTTGTTCTACGCCTGTTTCTGGCGTGTCGTTCTCTGCTTGATAGGCATAAAGCGGTGCATGTACCTTGGCAATTTTGCCTTGATCAACATAAAGCTTGGTAACGACGCCCGCTTCGGGAGCGGTAATTTCCACAAGCGCTTTGTCAGTCATCACCTCGACGATTGGCTGATCTTCCTCAATACGATCACCTTCCGCAACGCGCCACTCCACTACTTCGCACTCGACAATGCCTTCGCCGATATCCGGCAACATGAAATCGCTCATTATTTTTCTCCCTGGCGCTAAAAGTTAACGCTTTCGCGAATCGCTTCAAAAATTTTCAGATGATCGGGCATATACTCTTTTTCCAGCACTAACGGGAAGGGTGTATCCAGCCCCGTTACCCGAGCAATCGGCGATTCCAAATAGAGAAAACAGCGCTCTTGGACCGTTGCAGCGATCTCACCTGCGAAGCCGCCTGTTAAAGGCGCTTCATGACTGACGATCAAGCGTCCTGTTTTTAGTACAGACTCAACGACAGTATCGGCATCCCATGGCAGTAGTGAACGCAGATCAATCACTTCACAGGCAATGCCCTGCTCTTCAGCAAGTTCAACGGCTTTGCCGATGACTTCCATTTGCGCGCCCCATCCCACCAACGTGATATCCGTCCCCTCTTTGATGACCTCGGCTTCACCAATAGGGAGCTGATAATCTTCTTGAGGTACGTCACCTACCGAAGCTCGATAAAGCCGTTTAGGTTCTAGGAAAAGCACTGGATCGGGGTCGCGAATGGAGGCAAGCAGCAACCCTTTCGCTTGGTAGGGGTTGCGCGGCACAACGACTTTTAAGCCGGGCGTGTGGGTAAAGTAAGCCTCTGGCGATTGTGAATGGTAGAGACCGCCAGCAATGCCGCCACCATAGGGCGTACGAATGGTTAATCCGCCCACATTGAATAAATCCCCAGAGCGGTAGCGGAATTTTGCAGTCTCATTAACAATTTGATCAAAGGCGGGAAAGATGTAGTCGGCAAACTGTATTTCAGCGACCGGCACCGAACCCTGGGCAGCCAGCCCATTGGCAAAACCTATAATGCCTTGCTCTACCAACGGCGTGTTAAAGCAGCGCGCTTTACCATATTTTTCCTGTAAATGGCTGGTAGCACGGAATACACCACCAAAAACACCGACATCTTCACCAAAGCAGATCACTTTTTCATCTTCAGCCATGGCGATATCAAGCGCATTGTTGATCGCCTGGAGCATGTTCATTGTGGGCATGTTATGCGTCCCCCTCGGAATCTGTGGTCGTATTCACCTCAAGGTCTAGCGAGCGCGCACCGCGTGGGTAGGCCTCTGGATAACGGCGAATATGGCGTTTCAGCTGATCAAATTGACGCTGTAACTCGGGGGTTATATCGGCATAGACATCGGTAATCAGCGAATCGAAGGGAGGGGGTGAACGCTTTTCTGCCCGCTTCATCGTATCGAGCACTTCGCGACGCAGCGTTTCCTGCTGGCTAGTTTCCTCTTCCTCGCTCCACCAGCCTTTTTTTAACAGCCATTTCTGCATGCGCAGTATGGGGTCTTTTAAGCGCCATGCTTCTTCTTCACTTTTAGCGCGATAGCCGGATGGGTCGTCTGAAGAGGAATGCGCCGCAAGGCGATAAGACATTGCTTCAATAAGCACAGGCTTATTGTGTTCAACAGCAATCTGACGGGCTTGGCGCGTTGCTTCATAAACGGCCAAAGCATCGTTACCGTCTACGCGTATCACATGCATGTGATAGCCAAACGCTCGTGGGGCAATCCCGTCGGCGGCAAATTGCTCGCTTGAAGGCGTTGAAATGGCATAACCATTGTTTCGGCAGAAAAAAATCACCGGCACTTGATGAACGGATGCCATGTTCAACGCGGCGTGGAAGTCACCTTCGGAAGCGGCACCCTCACCGAAAAACGTTAAGGTGCAGTGTCCATGACCTGCTAACTTCTGGCCATAGGCGTAGCCCGTCGCCTGAGGAATCTGCGTGGCAAGCGGAGAAGAGATGGTCATATAGTGCAGCTTGCGCGACCCATAATGAATCGGCATTTGGCGGCCTTTGCCGTAATCGAGCTCGTTGCCGAACAGTTGATTCATAAACTCATCAATGGAGAAACCGCGATACATTAATGCACCTTGCTCGCGGTATTGCGCCATTATCATGTCGGTATCATCTAGCGCCGCCGTTGCACCAACAACGGCGGCTTCTTCTCCCGTACTTTGCATATAAAAACTTAGCCGCCCCTGTCGCTGGGCAGCCATCATGCGCTCATCTAGGATACGGGTAGCCAGCATGGCTTGATAAAGCCGCCGGGCATGATCACGAGGTAGGTCTGGTTCTTTGGCACCTTCATAGAGCTCGCCCTCTGGGTCGAGCAGACTGAAGGTAGCCATTGAAAATTCGTCGCCGGTCATAAAGAGCGGCTGATGCGCGTACGTTGTCATGTTTATTATCCTTGTATTACCCCTTTTGAGGGCAGTGTTGTTGGTGTTGACCGTTTTTGCCAGTGGATTTATCTAGCATAGGTCAAGCTCGTCGAGGTTAGTGTCACCTCGATCAACGCAACGTAAGGACAGTAACGCAGTCTGCTACTTTTAGGGATACAACTTAAGGTGCAGAGAGACGAATTTGCAGCTGCTGTTGCAACGCGTTAAACAGACTATCGACGGTCAACGCGAGAAACGCGATTAGTAACGCGCCCTGCAAGACATAAGCCATATTGCCATTCACAATACCCGCGATGATCGGATCACCTAAATTACTGGCACCGACGGTCGCGCCTAAGGCCGCTGTCGCAATATTAATGGTAACCGATGTGCGGATACCGGCCAGAATCACCGGCGTGGCTAGTGGAAGTTCAACGCGAGTCAACACTTGCCATGAAGTCATTCCCATGGCAAGCGCCGCTTGTTTAAGACTGGCATCGACATCATGCAGTCCGGCTAGCGTATTTCTTACAACGGGCAATAAGCCATAGAGCATTAACGCCACGATAATGGGCAACGTTCCAAAACCCAGCACAGGAACCGCTAGCGCAAGCACTGCCACAGGGGGAAATGTCTGGCCAAGCGAGGCTAACTGGCCAATAAGGGGTAAGAAGTCTCGTCCCCACTGCCGAGTTACCGCTATTCCAGCCAATACGCCCACGCTTATCGTGACGACAGCGGCTATTCCAACAACAAATACATGCCTGGCCAACAGTGAGACGAAATCAGCGCGGGAGTAAATTACCTGACGGGCGTCAGGCTCTAACCAACGAAATCCAGGCTCTAACACCGGCATAGCCCATACGCCTACCAACAGCATTAGTGCCCAGCCGACAGGCCATAACCATCGTGGGCCGGCGGTCATTAGTAGATTCTCTCGGTCACCATCACGCTTCACGATGACTCACCTTGTCTAGCTGAGCCTCTTTCACCACTTTGCGCAACGATAACTCACCAATGGGCATGTCTTGTTGGTCGACAACCGTAAGCCTATCGCAGTGATCACGCAGCATCATCGAAAGCGCTTGGCGCAGTGAAAAATCACCCGGAATACGCGATTGAGCAGGCAATGACTGTCCAAGCGATGACATATGGTCTTTCACGCGGGTTAATGCTGCCTGTTTTAAACCACGCTCCAACCCACCCAGTAGCGACTCAACAAACGGATCGACAGGATTTTGAAGCAACGCTAGCGGTGTGCCCTGCTGAACAACACGGCCTTCACGCATAACAACTAAATGATCCGCTAGTTTAAGCGCTTCATCCATATCATGGGTCACAAACACCACCGTTTTATGCAGCTGCGCTTGAAGCTTTGCCAGTTCGTCTTGAAGCTTTTCTCGGGTTATAGGGTCTAGCGCTCCAAAAGGCTCGTCCATCAGCAAAATATCAGGATCTGCCGCTAATGCGCGAGCAACGCCAACCCGCTGGGCCTGTCCACCAGAGAGCTGGTGCGGATACTTATGGGCAAACTCATCCATGGGAAGGCCCAACAAGCACATTAATTCTTCAACACGTGCTTTAACATCAGCGGAAGACCATTTTAATAAACGCGGCACCAAGCCAATGTTGCGCGCGACGGTCCAATGGGGAAACAGGCCGGTACTTTGAATCGCATAGCCAATACGACGCCGCAGCTTAACCAGGTCATAGTGCTCTATTGCCTGTCCGTCGATGACAATGTCGCCACTACTATGCTCAATCAAACGATTAATCATACGTAGCATCGTCGATTTTCCGCAGCCTGATGACCCTACCAGCGCACAGAACTTTCCTTTCGCGACGTGTAAGGAGATATCGTCAACCGCTGTGTCTTCTCCAAAGTGCTTCGACACATGGGAAAGCTCTATCATTCGTGTCCTCCGGGGCGAAGCGCGTCAGCTAATGCCCCCAATCCAGCATCTACAATAAGTGCCAAAACCAAAATAGGCAGCGCGCCAAGCAGCACCATATCCATGGCCGCTTGGCCCAATCCCTGAAAAATAAACGTACCTAGCCCACCTGCCCCGATCAACGCGGCAACGGCGGTTAATCCAATGGCTTGTACAGCCGTAATTCGCACGCCTTCTAACAGTATCGGCAGCGCCAAAGGAAACCTTACCTGCCAAAAACGCTGACGCGGGCGCATGCCCATCGCCTTAGCCGCTTCTAAGGTATTTGAGTCGACTTCATCGAGCGCTATGTAGGTATTGCGCACCATCGGCAGCAGGCTATAGGCAATGAGCGCAATCAGTGCGGGGGTAGTGCCAATACCGCTGACACCTAACTGCGCTAAAAATGGAACGTTAGCAGCTAACCAGGCAAGCGGGGCTAGTAATAACCCAAACAGAGCTAAACTCGGAATTGTTTGCAGGAAATTCAGCAATGCAAAGGCAACGCGTTGCAGGCGTTGGTAACGTCGCATCAGCATAGCGAGAATCAAACCGACCACCACACTAACGCTTACCGCTATGCTAACCAGCACCACATGCTGCAGCATGGCACGATAAAACTGCTTATCTCGCGCCTGAAACTCTTGCACAAGGGCTAAGTTATCAAGCCATAACGCCGCACAAACCAACCACGCTGCCCCCACACTGCTGAGCAATAACGTGGTCCAGAGTCGCGACAATTCCAAGCGTAAACGCAGTTCTACTAAGCACAACAAAAGCAAAAAAAGCGCCACCCAATAGCCAGCACCAATCCCTAAGCGCGCTTGCGGCAGCGTCGGGTCAATCAGCCAGTGGCCTGCCACCATAAGCCCGAATGGCATCAATAATAGTGTTAGTGTGACGATGCATAGCTGAGCGCAATAATGAAGGCGGCTTGGCTTGATAGCCAAACCGCCCACGGCGACGAATAGCAAGGAAACAAGCAGCGCCCCAGGCCAGCCTATCGCCGTTACTAAGCCATAAGATGTGCCCGCTACAATGCGGTTGGGCGCAACGCTAACTACGCCAAGCAGCCAAGCAGCGCTTAACATCCCGACACTTAAACATATCAATACCGCATTAATATGCCCATATTGACGGTTTGGCGATGAAAAGGCGTCTATCAGTGACATTCATTAGTCATCCAGGCTATCAAGATAGTCGCTCGCTACTTGGTCAGGAGAAAAACCATTGACAGCCACGTCAGCATTCAGTGTTTGCAACGTAACAAGATCCAGCGTGGTAAATACATTGTTGAGGAGTGTCTCAATCTCGGGGTAAGTCTTTAGTACCTCGGCACGTATCACCGGCGATGGCTGGTATACCGGCTGAACGCCCTTAACGTCTTCTAAAACAACAAGACCCAATGCACTTAAGCCACCATCAGTTCCGTACGTCATGGCACCATTAACACCGCTTGTTTGCTGAGCAGCAGCGCGCATGGTAGCCGCTGTGTTACCGCCAGACAGCACTAACAACTGGTTCTCGTTGAGCTCGAAACCATAGGCGTCCTGAAACGCAGGTAATGCCTGAGCGGATTCAACAAATTCGGCACTAGCGGCGAATTTAAACTCGCCACCGTCGTTTAAATAATCAGCAAGATCATCAAGCGACGTTAAGCCGTTGGCCGTTGCCACATCTTCCCGAATACTCATTGCCCAGGTGTTATTGGCGCTAGCAGGCTCAAGCCATACCAGCCCCTGCGCTGCGTCGCGCTCTTTGACAGTCTGGTAAGCATCCTCTGCGCTATTCCAGACGGGGCTATCGGTCATATCAAAGAAAAAAGCCCCGTTACCTGTATATTCGGGATAAAGGTCGATTTCTCCCGTTTCAAGCGCACTGCGCACAACGCTGGTGCCGCCCAACTGAAGGCGATCTACCGTTGGCACGCCACCACGCTCCAGCGTTTGAATAATCAGTTCACCTAGCACGGCGCCTTCGGTGTCAATCTTAGATGACACCACAACAGGGTCGCTGGCGTAAGCATTTGAAAAAGCGGTGGCTGAGATACAAGCAACGACGATTGGTTTTAAAAGAAAGCGCATATAGTCATCCTATTAGTTAGCGTATTGAAGGCATCATCTCAGTATAAGAGCCAACTACATTGACGTCAGGCGCCGTATCAACGACGCCTGACATGCACAACGCTTTTATTCGATGGCTCCTTCTTTGAAAACACACGCTTAACATTGATAACGCTTAAGGCGCTTCAATCACCCACGTTGTCCCCTCACGGGAATCCTTAAGGATAATTCCCATGCTCGCTAGTTCGTCTCGAATAGCATCCGCCTGAGCAAAATCTTTATTCGCTTTTGCTTCCTTGCGCTGCGCTATTTTAGTTTCAATGTCAGCCTCACTCAGCGCGACCTGCCGTTGGTTACCTTTCAAAAAGGTCTGAGGATCTTGCTGCAAAAGCCCTAACACTGCTGCTAAGCGCGTTAATTCAAACGCTAAACGCTGCGCCTTTTCTGGTGACTCACTTTTAGCGCGATTAAGCTCCCGCGCCAGATCAAATAACACCGCTAACGCCTCAGGCGAATTAAAGTCATCATCCATCGCCATGGTGAAACGCTCAGCATAGCTTGCCTTATCACCGTCACCGCTAGGAGACACTTCCACACGTTCTAACGCTGCACCTTCCACACCTTCCAATGCTGTATAGAAACGCGTCAGCGATTTACGCGCCTCATGCAGAGAATCCACCGAGTAGTTAATGGGGCTGCGATAGTGGCTAGCCACCAACAAGTAACGCACCACTTCTGGATCATGCTCTTCCAGCACATCGCGGATGGTGAAAAAGTTACCTAACGATTTTGACATCTTTTCCTGATTAACCCGCACTGCCCCGGCATGCATCCAGGTATTGACGTAGGTTTTACCCGTCGCTGCCTCTGATTGGGCAATTTCGTTTTCATGATGAGGGAACGTAAGATCAGGCCCGCCACCATGAATATCGAAGGTATCGCCTAAACAGCACGTCGACATTGCTGAACACTCAATGTGCCATCCTGGACGACCATTACCCCAAGGAGAGTGCCAATGCTCCTCACCTGGCTTGACGGCTTTCCAAAGCACAAAATCGAGCGGATCTTCTTTATGAACATCAATCTCAACCCGCGCACCAGAGCGCATATCATCAAGCTGACGATTATTTAGCTTACCGTAATCAGCAAACTTGCGAACGCGGTAATACACGTCACCATTGGGAGCGGCGTAGGCAAAGCCTTTCTTAATTAGCGTCTCAATCATGACAACGATATCACCAATATGCCCTGTCGCCTTTGGCTCCTGGCTTGGCGGCAACACACTTAAACGAGCTTCGTCTTCATGCATCGCCTGTATCATGCGCTCGGTAAGTGCGCTAATCGATTCACCATTCTCTTCTGCACGCTTGATAATTTTATCGTCTACGTCAGTGATATTACGCACATAAGTAACGTCATAGCCGCGATAACGTAGATAGCGGGTTATCACATCGAAGGCCACCATGACCCGCGCGTGGCCAAGGTGACAGTAGTCATACACCGTCATGCCGCAGACATACATGCTGACTTTACCCGCCTCAAGCGGGGTAAACGGTTCTTTGCGACGTGTCAGCGTATTATAAATGTGCATATGACGATTCCTTAGCCCTTCTGTTTGATTTTCGCCCAGCTATCTTTCAACCCAACGGTACGATTAAACACCAGTTGTCCTGGCTTAGACGTATGACGGTCAGCGCAGAAGTAGCCCACTCGCTCAAACTGGAAGCGATCTTCTGAAACAGCATCCGCTAAGCTGGGCTCGCCAATAGCATGGCACACCGCCAAGGAGTCCGGATTCAGGTGATCGAGGAAATCGACATCTTTATCACGATCTGGCTGCTCAACCGTGAACAAATTGTCATACAAACGCACTTCCATCGGCACACCATGGGCAGCACTCACCCAATGAATCACACCTTTTACCTTGCGGCCTTCAGGATTTTTGCCCAGGGTATCGAAATCTACCGAACAGTGCAGTTCCGTCACGTCACCGGCTTCGTTCTTAAGTACGTCTTCACAACGAATCACGTAGCTATTACGCAGACGAACTTCTTTACCAGGCGCTAACCGGAAAAACTTTTTGGGCGCGTCTTCCATGAAGTCGTCTTGGTCTATGTAGAGTTCACGACTAAATGGCACCTTGCGTACCGCCATGTCGTCTCGCGCAGGGTGCCCAGGCACGTCATACACTTCTTCATGATCTTCAGAAACGTTCGTCAGCACCACCTTAAGTGGTTTCAACACGCACATTGCACGGGGTGCATTGTCTTCAAGATCAGAGCGAATCGCATGCGTTAGCATGGCAATATCTACCAAGCCGCCATCAGCGCGAGTCACACCTATCATCTCGCAGAACTTGCGGATAGAAGCTGGCGTGTAGCCACGACGACGCATCCCTGAGATGGTTGGCATACGTGGGTCATCCCAACCATCGACAATCTGCTCGTCAACCAGCAGTTTTAGCTTGCGCTTCGAGGTCAGGGTGTAATCAAGGTTAAGACGGGCAAACTCGATTTGGCGCGGCTTGGAGGGAACCGGCAAGTTATTCAAAAACCACTCGTAAAGTGGGCGGTGATCTTCGAACTCCAGCGTACAAATTGAATGCGTAATGCCTTCAATGGCATCGGACTGTCCATGGGTAAAATCGTACGACGGGTAGATTTTCCACTTATCGCCTGTTTGATGGTGGCTGGCATGACGAATACGATAAAGGATCGGGTCACGAAGGTTGATATTAGGCGACGCCATATCAATTTTAGCCCTAAGTACTTTTTCGCCTTCACCAAACTCGCCATTTCGCATGCGTTCAAGTAGGCCGAGGTTCTCGTCAACGCTACGCTCGCGGTAGGGGCTTGACTTGCCTGGTGCCGTCAGTGTGCCACGATATTCACGAATTTCATCCGGAGAAAGGTCATCAACGTAGGCTTTGTCTTCACGAATTAAATGCTGTGCCCATGCATAAAGCTGGTCGAAATAATCAGAAGCAAAGCGAACGGGCCCTGCCCAGTGAAAGCCTAACCAGCTGACATCCTCTTTGATAGCGTCAATATACGCCTGCTCTTCCTTCGCCGGGTTGGTGTCGTCAAAGCGCAGATGACACTCACCACCTAGCTGCTCTGCCAACCCGAAGTTCAAACAGATCGACTTTGCATGACCGATATGTAAAAAGCCATTGGGCTCGGGAGGAAAGCGCGTCACAATTTTGGTGACCTGGCCGCCCTCTATTTCGTCGCGTACTTGGTTGCGAATGAAGTTCGGCGCTGGGGTGGTCTCGTTGGTCATGGTGGTGTTGATAACCTCATGGTGGATGGCGGGCTAGGCAGCCAATGCCTACGCTATTAGGGTTTGCGCTTCGCGGTGCCAAGCAAAACCGTTATTATAACGTGACGCCGGTGCACAGCGCCAAGGCGAACGCCTTTATTGAACAGGAATTTATCTATGATCGTATTACAGACCAACCACGGTGACATCACTATTGCGCTTAATCATGAAAAAGCCCCCAAAACTGCCGCCAATTTTGAGCAATATGTTCGCGACGGCTTCTACGATGGCACTTTATTCCATCGTGTTATCGATGGCTTCATGGTTCAGGGCGGTGGCTTCGATCAAGAATTCAACCAAAAGCCGACACGCGACCCAATTGAAAACGAAGCCGACAATGGATTACAAAATACGGTCGGCACACTTGCCATGGCACGCACTCAAGACCCCAACTCTGCCACAGCGCAGTTCTTTATCAATGTTGGTAACAATAGCTTCTTGAATCATAGCGGCAAAAGTCTTCAAGGCTGGGGCTATGCAGTCTTTGGAGAGGTTGTTGAAGGCATGGACGTGGTAGACGCTATCCGTGGGGTAAGCACCACACGCCGAGGCATGCATGCTGACGTGCCCGCAGACGATGTCATCATTGAGCGCGCCTACGTAAAAGAAGCCGACTGATTATGGGAGCTTTATGCGCACTCTGCTGATAGCTGATACGCATCTAAGCAGCGATACCCCTGAGATTAATCAGGGGTTTTATCGTTACTTAGAACGCACCGCTGCGGGGGCTGATGCCCTTTATCTTCTAGGCGACCTGTTTGACGCCTGGATTGGGGATGATCTTCTTGATACACCCCACCCTCTTAGCGGCGTTGCCTGGGAAGTAATCAAACGGTTACGTAAATTAAGCAGCAACGGAACCGCCATTTACTTCCAGCACGGCAACCGTGACTTTTTGATTGGCGAGCGCTTCATCCATGAGTGCCAAGCCTCTCTGATACCCGAAAACCAAACAGTAGAACTCCAGGGCGTGCCAGCCGTCATTCTGCACGGCGACAGCCTTTGCACTCGAGATGATGCTTACATGGCGTTCCGCCAACAGTCTAGAGATCCTCAGTGGCAAACGCAGATATTATCCTTACCCCTTGATCAGCGACTGGAGCTTGCTAAAAGTCTGCGCATGCAGTCAGGCGATGCTAACGCAAGTAAAGCGGAAGCAATCATGGATGTGACACCCGAAGAAGTAGTGACGCTGATGGCGCGCTCTGGTGTCACCACCATGATTCATGGTCACACCCATCGGCCAAAGGTACATGATTTGACGGTCGAGGATGTGCCCGCAAAACGCTTTGTTCTTGGTGACTGGGATGACCGGCATGGCTGGGACATCGTGGTTGATAGCACAACAGAACAAAGTGCCATGCCTATTCTGCGCCAATTTACTCTCGCTAATCCACCCTAGCTGCTAACGTGTTTGAATCATCAAAAAAGCCGACCAAATTAATTTGGCCGGCTTTTTTGTGAATGATGAAACGGGTTAATTAACGCTCAATTTCAGCATCACTACGCAGATCGTCTACCAAGCCTTGAATGACAGACTGTGCGCGGAGTTGCTCAGCCATTTGTGCAACGAATGACGTTAGCTGCTCGTCAACTTCACCTACTGACACGCGATCCAGCGCTATGACAGCCACGCTGTCCGGCAGCGATACAGCACGGTAAATGCTATCGTCCTCTTGCGGGCGCGGCATACGAAACACCTCCTGCACTACCGATTGGGGAAGCACACTTTCAGACTGGCGTGAAATATTGGTTGCCTCAAGCCAATTAATGTCGTTGGCCTCGCCCGCTTCCAGCGCGGCAATCATACGCGATGCCTCTTGCTTAAGCGCCTCTTGGCGTTGTTGAGCAGCAACCGCGCTCGCGACTTCATCACGTACATCGTCTAATGCCAGTTGAGTCGTTTCACGATGCTCTGCGACACGCAGCACAAGTCGGCGATCATCATCAAGTTCGATCACTTCGCTGTTATAGCCTTCTTCTAACACGTCAGCACTAAAGGCTTCATCAAGTACACCTGGCTCAGAAAGTACGCCCTCTCCTTCACCACGTGCTAACCAGTCAGTCTGGTTAAGCGTTAGACCGAGGTCATCCGCCACGCTTTGTAGATCATCGGCGGCGAAACTCTCATCAATTAAACGCTGCACTTGCTGGTTGAACTCATCATTGACGTCACGTAGAGCAACATCTCGTTGAAGTGCCTCGCGCTGTTCCTCAAAGGCGGGTGCTGCAAGCTCAGTTACCTTAAGGATATGAAATGCACCATCCATTTCTACTAGTTGCGATGTTTCACCCTCACCAAGAGCGAAGGCTGCTTCATCAAAGGCCTCACCAAAGAAACCACGGCTAATAACCCCTAGGTCGCCACCTTCTTCAGCACTCGCCGTATCATCTGAGTAACGCAGTGCTGTGTCGGCAAACGAATCACCACTGTTTAAGGCCTCTAGAGCCTCGTTGGCGTGTGCTTGCGCTTCTTCTCGGCTACGCTCGTCGCCAAATGTCACCATGATATGGGAAACGCGTCGATCAGCATTGCGATTCTGTTCGCGCCACGCATCGCGCAATTCTTGCTCGTCAACCTCAACGTTTTCCGCCATGGTTTGACGGTCAACTAGCACGTATTCAACGCGCACCTGCTCAGGGCGCACGAAACGTGCTTGGTTTTCGTCGAAGTAATCCTGCAAATGCGTTTCAGTAACATCCACATCAACGCTTACATCGTTAGCATCTAATAACACATAGCGAAAACTGCGCTGCTGACGCTGCAGCTCAGCTAAACGTTCCTGCTCGCTTTCCAGACTGAAGTCGCTAAAAGCGAGCCCTTGCTGCAAATTCTGGCGCTTGATATCAGCCCGCAGCTCCTCGCGAAACGCCACTGGGGTGTATCCCGCTCCAGCAAGACGATTGCGGAAAATTTCAGCCGAAAACCGGCCATCTTGGTCATGAAACTCTGGCAAGCCAACAATCATTTGATCTAATTGAGCATCAGAGACAAACACACCGCCGTCTTCAGCATACTGCGTCAGCAGCTGCTGAGTGATCAGTTGATCAAGCACGTCGTTACGAAGCGCCCGCTCTTGCTCTGGTGGCACTTGCCCAGAACGAAGCGCACGCTGTACCTCAAGCTCAACCTGCTGACGCATAATTGGTTCGCCGTTAACGCTTGCCACTTGATTAGGGTCATCGCCAAAGACACTAAACAGTGACTCCACGCCAAAAAGCGCCATGGCAGCAACCATAACACCGATAATTATTTTGGCACCCCAGCTTCTGGAGCCATCTCGAATACTTTGCAGCATGCTAGCCTCAGATCATCACAGCTATCTATCGCCCTAACTATCGGGCCAGAAAAAAACATGGGCGCATCGCGGATGCGATGCGCCCATTAGCTTACAGCAAACGCGAGCCAATTAGTTGACGGCGTCTTTCAGCGCTTTACCGGCTTTGAAGCTGGGAACTTTTGCAGCGCTAATTTCAATCGGCTGACCCGTCTGCGGGTTACGGCCAGTACGTGCAGCACGTTCTTTAATTGCGAAAGTACCAAAACCTACCAGTGAAACACTTTCGCCTTTTTTGAGGCTATCGGTGACAGATTCCACCATGGCATCCAATGCGCGGGTTGCCGCTGCTTTCGG
Source organism: Vreelandella andesensis (assembly GCF_003989795.1). GTDB lineage: Bacteria > Pseudomonadota > Gammaproteobacteria > Pseudomonadales > Halomonadaceae > Vreelandella > Vreelandella andesensis. The sequence goes on along the minus strand of NZ_RZHG01000002.1, from coordinate 34,641 downwards.
AATATCAGCAGATGCGGCAATAGCTTCAATCAGCTCGGACTTATTCACACTTCACCCCTTAACTGTTTCAAAAAATGGCTCTGAACGGCACTGCTACCATTACATACAACTTCAAAGCGCAGCTATGTTTTATAGCAATGCCTTGAAACCCCTGTCAAGCACAGTGCCGAGAAATGCCCGTAACTCAAGGTCTTGGGCAAAACTATTAAGTAATGTTAAAACTCGAAAGAGCATTAACGCTTAATGAGTACTCGTTACGGCGGTTGAACTAAAGGCCGGGTCGGATCCTTTTAACGAGACGCTCTCGTCAATTGGATCGTTATGTAGCGCTACGGCCAGTACTTCATCTATCCACTGTACCGGGCGGATATCAAGCGCCCCTTTAATATTTTCTGGCACTTCCTTGAGGTCACGACGATTTTCCTCAGGAATTAAGACGGTCTTTATACCACCGCGGCGGGCTGCCAGCAATTTCTCCTTTAGCCCTCCGATGGGCATCACTTCACCCCGTAGGTTCACTTCTCCCGTCATGGCCACATCACAACGCACAGGACGTTGCGTATAGGCAGAGACGATGGCAGTTACCATGGCAATGCCTGCACTAGGGCCATCTTTGGGTGTAGCACCTTCTGGAACGTGAATATGTAAGTCTTCATTCTCAAACCGCTGCGGATCAATACCATACTCTTTCGCACGTGCTTTAACGACGGTTTGAGCTGCACTCACTGACTCTTTCATAACATCGCCAAGGGAGCCAGTTTTGTTAATGCGCCCCTTGCCAGGCGTAACAACTGATTCGATACTGAGCAATTCGCCGCCAACCGATGTCCATGCCAGCCCTGTCACACGGCCAACCTGATCTTCTTGCTCGGCTAACCCATAGCTGTAACGGCGAACACCTGCATAAGCTTCGATATCGTCAGCTGCTAGCACCTGCTGAGCCTGCAGCTTACTGCCTTGCTTGCCACTAGCCGCCTGCTCTGCTTCTAAACGCTCACGTAGCACCTTGCGGCAAACTTTAGCGATCTGACGCTCCAGCTCACGCACCCCAGCTTCACGGGTGTAGTAACGCACTATCTCCAACAGAGCATCATCGTTGAGAGCCAGTTCTTCTGTTTTGAGGCCATTTGCTTCCTGCTGCTTGGGCAACAAATAGCGTCTTGCGATTGCTAGCTTTTCATCTTCTGTGTAACCCGGCAAACGGATTATTTCCATACGATCCAACAATGGACCGGGAATATTCATCGAGTTAGCGGTGCAGATAAATAGCGTTTCAGACAGGTCGTAATCCAGTTCGAGATAATGATCACTAAAGCTATTGTTTTGTTCAGGATCAAGCACCTCTAGCAGTGCTGACGCAGGGTCTCCGCGGTGATCCATACCGAGTTTATCGACTTCATCCAATAAAAACAGCGGATTTTTAACACCAGCACGACTCATGCGCTGCATTAACTTACCTGGCAATGAACCAATATAGGTACGACGATGGCCACGAATTTCCGACTCATCACGCACGCCCCCTAACGCCAAACGAACATACTTTCGATTGGTGGCCCGCGCGATAGATTGACCAAGGGAGGTTTTACCCACACCTGGCGGGCCTACCAAGCATAATACGGGCCCCTTCATCTTGCGTACGCGTTTTTGTACAGCAAGGTATTCAAGAATACGCGCTTTGACTTCTTCTAAGCCGTAGTGGTCTTGATCCAGCACTTCCTGAGCTTTCACTAAGTCGTGCTTCACGCGGGTACGCTTTTTCCAGGGAACGGCAATGAGCCAGTCTAGATAAGAGCGAACCACTGTCGCCTCGGCTGAGTTAGCAGCCATCATCTTTAGCTTATTAAGCTCCTGAGTAGCTTTTTCAGCGGCTTCTTTGGGCATCCCCGATGAGGCGATAGCTTGCTCGTATTTTTCAGCCTCATTCGGCACATTATCCAGCTCACCCATTTCTTTCTGGATGGCCTTCATCTGTTCGTTGAGGTAATACTCGCGCTGGGTCTTCTCCATCTGCTCTTTCACACGCGAGCGGATACGTTTCTCAACCTGCAGCAAATCTATCTCTGACTCAATAAGCGCCATTAAGTGCTCAATGCGATCGCGTACGCGATCCATTTCGAGCAACTCTTGTTTGTCACCTATCTTTAACGACAAATGCGCGCAAATGGTATCGACCAATCGACTTGGGTCTTCAATACCAGAAAGCGAATTGAGCACCTCATTAGGTACTTTTTTTGACAACTTGACGTACTGCTCAAATTGGTTGAGCAGCACACGTACCAGCGCCTCTTGCTCACGACTGGTTAGTGGCTCGCTTTCGCGAGGAACCAAATAAGCTTGGGTGTAGCCCGTCTCATGCTCTTTAATATCAATAACGTCAGCGCGAAAATTACCTTCAATCAACACTTTGACAGTGCCATCAGGCAATTTTAGTAGCTGCATAATATCGGCCACGGTGCCCATGGCATAAAGATCAGCGTTATCGGGGTCATCCTGGGAGGCCTCGCGCTGAGCCACCAGCAGGACACGTTTATCGGCCTCCATCGCCGCTTCCAATGCTTGGATGGACTTTTCACGACCAACAAAAAGTGGAATAACCATTTGCGGGTAAACGACCACATCCCGCAAAGGCAACAGGGGTAGACATTGTGTCTGATCGGCGTTCTGCTGCATCGCAGACGTTCCTCAAAATCGGATGAGTACTTGAAAGGGTACTTAGCCAAGTACCTCACAGTATGAAAAGCATGACACTAGGCGCTGAGCAGCTAGGCAAACATTTCATGAATAACCTTTAAATAACTAGGGGCCGCCTAGGCGACCCCTTGGTTTGGCGCAAGCGGTAAAAGCTAGGCCGTGGCGTGCACTTGGATACTAGCCATCACTGGTACTAGCCGTCGGTGCCATCAACACGCGCATCTTCTTGCTGCGAATAGATCAGTAGAGGCTCACTCTCGCCAGCGATCACTGAACTATCGATCACCACCTTACTAACCCCTTCAAGTGAAGGAATCTCATACATGGTATCTAACAGTACAGACTCAAGAATAGAACGCAAACCTCGCGCACCCGTCTTGCGCTCCATTGCTTTCGTCGCGACAGCACGCAACGCCTCATCTCTGAACTCGAGGGTCACATCTTCCATCTCAAAGAGCTTGGCATATTGCTTAACCAGAGAGTTCTTAGGCTCAGTTAAGATTTGCACCAGCGCATCTTCATTAAGTTCAGTAAGCGTCGCGATAACGGGCAGACGTCCAACGAATTCGGGAATTAAACCAAATTTCACTAAATCGTCTGGCTCTACGTCGGCCAGCAACTCACCAACGCCACGTGAAGACTCTTTGCTCTTCACGCTCGCATTGAAGCCAATGCCTCCTTTTTCAGCACGATCACGGATAACCTTATCAAGTCCCGCGAAAGCACCACCCACAATAAACAGGATGTTGGCCGTGTTGACCTGAACAAACTCCTGCTGAGGGTGTTTACGCCCCCCTTGCGGTGGCACGGAGGCTGTTGTGCCTTCAATTAACTTGAGTAGCGCCTGCTGGACGCCCTCACCCGACACATCACGGGTAATAGATGGATTATCAGACTTACGCGAAATCTTATCGATTTCATCGATATAGACGATACCCCGCTCAGCCTTCTCGACATCGTAATCACATTTTTGCAGAAGCTTTTGGATGATGTTCTCAACATCTTCACCCACGTAGCCCGCTTCTGTCAGCGTTGTGGCATCGGCAATGGTAAAAGGTACATTTAACAACCGCGCCATGGTTTCCGCCAGGAGCGTTTTACCACTACCCGTAGGGCCAATAAGCAGAATGTTTGATTTACCTAGTTCTACATCGCCTTCACGCACTTCCGTCTTGAGGCGCTTATAGTGGTTATAAACCGCCACAGAAAGCACCATTTTGGCGCGATCTTGTCCGATGACATAGTCGTCTAATGTATGACGTATTTCACGAGGCGTAGGTAAACGCTCTTCGTCGCTCTCGGCATCGGCTTCGAGAACTTCTTCGCGAATGATGTCATTACATAAGTCGACACACTCATCGCAGATATACACGGACGGGCCTGCAATTAGCTTGCGTACTTCGTTTTGATTTTTACCGCAAAACGAGCAGTATAAAAGCTTGCCACCTTCGTCCTTGCCTTTGCCGTCGGCCATTCGCGTACCTCTATCACTGCGGCGGCTTGCGCCACCGGAAAAGCTCGTTAGAAAAGCAGAATACTATCACGCTATCAGGATGTAGGCCGCTTATCCAGCACTGCGTCAATCAAGCCATATTCTTGGGCTTTAGTGGCGCTCATAAAGTTGTCACGGTCAGTGTCTCTGGCAACGGTATCGAGGTCTTGGCCAGTGTGATGAGCTAAAATTTGATTCAGCTTTTCACGAATACCTAAAATTTCACGAGTGTGAATCTCGATATCAGACGCCTGCCCCTGATAGCCGCCTAACGGCTGATGAATCATGACACGGGAATTTGGCAAACAATAACGCTTACCTTCTGCACCTGCTGTAAGCAGCAGTGCTCCCATGCTGGCCGCTTGACCAATACACACAGTCGATATGTCAGGCTTTACAAACTGCATGGTGTCGTAAATGGACATACCTGCAGTGACAGACCCACCGGGCGAGTTAATGTAAAGATGAATATCTTTATCAGGATTCTCTGACTCAAGAAATAGCAGCTGCGCTACTACCAAATTCGCCATGTAATCTTCAACGGGTCCAACTAAGAAAATGACACGCTCTTTTAGTAGACGCGAGTAGATGTCATAGGCTCTTTCCCCTTTGGCGCTCTGCTCAACCACCATAGGCACTAAACCGCCGGCGTTTTGAATATCAAACTCACTCATTCGTGATTCCTTGCGTCCTGTAAGGGAAAGCGCACCCATGTGGGGTGCGCCACGCGATGAAGTTAAGCGCTAGTTTGCTCACTTTCTTCAACACCTTCGTCTTGCTCGGCCTGTTGCTGAGCAGCTGCCAATGCCTGCTGGTATGACATTTCAACGTCTTTAACGTTCGTCTGTTCTAGCAGCTTATCAACAGCTTTTTCTTCCAGAATGGCAGACTTCACCTGAGTCTTGAGCTGCTCATTACCCATGTAGTATTCAACTACTTCAGTGGGATCTTGATACTGCTCTGCCAGCTCTTCAACCTTGGCTTTAATAGCGTCATCGTCAGCGTCAAGCTCATTCGCTTTAATAACTTCAGCCAACAACAAGCCTACTTGAACGCGGCCTTTAGCTTGCGCTTCAAACAGCTCATTTGGCAGTTGGCTAACATCAAAGTCTTCGCCCAAGCCAAACTGCTGAGCTGCTTGACGTTTCATACCATCGGTTTCTTGCTGAACAAGCGCACTTGGCACAGGAATGTCATTGGCTTTTTTCAGCGCGTCTAACACCTGTTGCTTAACACGGTTATCAACCGCTTGAGCGGCTTCGCGCGTCATATTCTTTTTGATCTCGGCGCGGAATTTGGCTTCATCACCATCTTCAACACCGAAACGCTCAATGAACTCAGCGTCAACGTCGGGCAACGCTTGGCTGCTCACAATGTGAACAGTGACTTTGAACGTAGCTTCGTTACCAGCCAAGTGTTCGGCTTGGTAATCTTCCGGGAACGTAACAGTGATTGTTTTCTCATCACCTGCTTTCGCGCCGATCAGCTGCTCTTCAAAGCCTGGGATGAAACTGTTAGAACCAATAACCAGGGCATGGCCTTCAGCACTTCCACCCTCAAACGGTTCATCTCCTAGAAAGCCCTGGAAATCGATGGTCACTTGGTCACCATCAGCCGCAGCGGCATCGACTTCTTCCCACGCAGCGTTTTGCTTACGCAGCGTATCGATCATTTCTTCGACATCGGCATCGTTGACTGTCACTACCGGGCGTTCTACTTCGGTGCCTTCGATAGAAGCAAGCTCGACTTGCGGGTAAATTTCCATAACCGCCACAAACTCAAGATCTTTGCCAGCTTGGTTTACTTTTGGCTCAATCTGGGGGAAACCGGCAGGGTTAAGACCTTCTTCTGTGATGGCACGCACGTAGCGCTCGCGCATCACTTCACCTACCACTTCATTGCGCACGCTGTCGCCATAGCGCTGACGAACTACAGCCATCGGCACTCGGCCTTGGCGAAAACCATTCAGGCGAACGTTTTTCGCAGTGTCTTTCAAGCGAGCGCTGACGGCCTCATCGATTTCGGCGCCCGGCACCTGAATAGTGATACGGCGTTCGATCTGGGAGGTCGTCTCGACGGAAACTTGCATGAATTGTCCTCTAGCGGCTGGGCGTTATGTTGATTGCGTAAAATAAGTTCAAGGGGGCAATTTTAAGAACCCTAGCGCATCGTGGCAAGCGCCATGCTCGCAAGATGGGGGCATAACCCACAAATACAAGGATACTCACTAACAAAACAACCGATTTAGTCTATTTTTTTGACGCTAGCACGGCCAAAAGCATTTCTAAACGTTAATTGAAGCTTTGTAGCTTAATTACCCTACCTCAAGCAACGGTCTTTAATCGCGTTGCTTCCACCATAAAGAAATAGCGTGGAATAGCAGCCCACACGTTGCAGCGTGGGAAATAAACACTTGCCAACTAATCCAGTCAGTGAACAGACCATGCCAAGCCCCCATTACCAAAGCTCCCATTATCAGCATAATTAACAAACGCTGACATAATTTTGGTAATGCTTTTCGCGCACTATCTGACAACATTTTCCATTGTACAGCAGCAGCAACCGCCACAATGGCTAGCGCAATGAGCAATAATGTTTGGCGTGTTTCATGCCCTTCTGCCATATAGCGGGGTATCGCAGCTACCATTACAATACACAGCCCGAGGGCAACGCTTATGCGCTCTGGGGAGAAAGAGACTCGCTGCATTGTTAAGCGACCTTTAGCTGCTGAGATTCAATCCACTCTTCTGCCCATGGAATAGCGGCGTCATCTGCCATAAAGGTTTCCATGGCATCTACTTCCAGCCTATCGCCCAAACGCGTCGCGCCATACTCCCCTAGTAGTGCATCAAGTGCCCTTCCCGCCCCACAGAACGTATCTCCGTAAGAGCTATCGCCTAATGCAATCAACCCATAGCGTAACGATGTTAGCGAAGGGCTTTTTTCCTGAAGCCCTCTCACAAAGGAAACGAAATTACCGGGGTAGTCGCCACTTCCCGTAGTCGAGACACAAAATAGCGTAAGATTTTGATTATGGGTTAAATCATCAATCGTCGGCTGCTCAGAAATGTCAACATTATAGCCAGCCTGTTCAAACAAAGGTCTTAGTTGCTCTGCAACATCTAGCGCTCCACCGTACATTGTACCGACTAGAATTGTTAACGTTGGCATGCCCATACTCCTCTGCAATAGTGTCGCACTGTGCTTTGTTCAGTCGACAAATACCCGATGAATTTGGTCAAATATTAACACGACTCATAAAAACGGCACACGCCTTCTCATGAGACGACTATCAAACATCCAGCAGGAAACCTTATGCAGCAGCTCTTCGAGGCATGGATAACACCGATCATGGTCGGTGGTTTAATTGTGTTTATGTGCTTTATTATTTGGGACTTAGCGAAGAAATCGAACGCAGGGAAGTTTGGCACAATCATGCTTTTTGTCGTTTTGGGGGCAGGCATGCTGGGTTATGTCATTAAGGTAGTGATCACCTGGCTCATTGAAGGACGCGGGCTTTAGTCAGACAATTGAAAAAAAGGAGCACCGCACGGCGCTCCTTTTCATTTGCGACTGACTAAATATAGCTGCCTAGAACAGCCCCTCTAAACAACTACAACAGCGCGCTTAGCTTTTGACGGAAGGTAAGCTATTTGTATAGCGCTCGACCTGTTGCTTTAATTTTTGACCGGGTCGAAAAGTAACCACGCGGCGAGCAGAAATGGGTATCTCTTCCCCTGTTTTGGGGTTACGCCCCGGTCTTTCACGCTTGTCACGCAAATCGAAATTTCCGAAGCCAGATAGTTTGACCTGCTCATTCTCCCTTAAGCAGGCACGAATCTCTTCAAAAAAAGCCTCAACCATGGCTTTCGCTTCTCGCTTCGACAGCGCAAGCTCATTGTGTAAATGTTCTGCTAGCTCTGCTTTGGTCAACGCACCCATAAAGCCCCCTCCATGTAGCAAACGCATTGCCAAGAACGTGATAAGCATCGTGTCATGGCGTTATTTAATTATCCACGTAGCTCAGCGCATAGTTCAGCTCGCAATTCTAAGACGATGGTATCAACCAACAAGTTGATTTCATCGTCATTTAGCGTGCGCGATGCGTGCTGCCACGTCAAGCCCAACGCGATACTCTTGCATCCATCGGCGACGCCCTTACCAGCATAGACATCAAATAGCTTGATGTCTTTTAAGCAATCACCTGCTTGCGCTTTTGCACAGTCAAGCAGCGCCTGCACCGGCGTTTCCGCCTTAACAGTAAAGGCCAAGTCACGGCGAACTTCTGGATAACGAGACAACGGCTCAAAGGCTGGAATGACACCTTCGCTGAGTGCATCCAAGCGAACTTCAAACATGACAGCATCAACTTTCAAACCTAGCTTAGCTCGCACCTGAGGATGTAATGTGCCAATCCAACCGGCGGGTTTATCATAATGCAATAGTTTCGCCGTTTGCCCAGGGTGTAATGAAGGATGCTCACCTGGCTCAAAGCGCCATGCATCAATCGCGCCACCAAGCGCTAGCAGACTTTCCAAATCCCCTTTGAGATCATAAAAATCGACCTGGGCTTTAGCGCCACTCCAGCCTTCAGCCTCACGGCTTCCGCATACCAACGCCCCCATCATCGGGATCTGCGAAAGGTTGTCTAAATGGCCGTTAAATACCAATCCCGTTTCAAATAACCTAACACGGGTTTGCTGGCGATTAAGGTTGTGCTCGAGAGCGCGCACTAAGCCGGGGAACAGGCTAGCCCGCATCACCGACAGATCTGACGAAATCGGGTTCGCCAGCACAGGTGAAGCAGCGTCAGGCAACATCGTCGCTTGCAGGTCAGGTGCAACAAAGCTGTAAGTTATCGCTTCTTGAAAACCACGAGCTACCATTTGATTACGTAGCTGAGCTTGCGTTAATCCCGCCTCGTTAGCCGAGCGCAGCGCCAAACGTGCCGAAGGACGTCGGACAGGTAAGTTGTTGTAACCATGGACACGCGCAATTTCTTCGATGAGATCTTCTTCGATCGCCACATCAAAACGCCAGCTCGGTGCTGTAACTGACCAGCCATCTACTTGTTTATCAACCGCAAGTCCTAAACGCTGAAGAATATCGGTCACGTCTTCTGTTGGCAGTCGCTTCGAAAGCGCACTTTCTAGACGCGCTTCGCGCAGCACGATGTTGCATGGTGCTGGCAGGTGTTCGCTACTGGACAATTCATTAACAGGCCCTGCTTGACCGCCACATATTTCCAACAGGAGATGAGTGGCTCGCTCAATTGCCACACTGGCAAGTGCGGGATCAACGCCGCGCTCAAAACGATGAGAGGCATCCGTATGGAGACCATATGAACGCGCCTGCCCTGCGATGGCTAGCGGCGTGAAATAAGCAGACTCCAGGAAAATCGTATCAGTCTTCTCATTTACCCCTGAATTTTCGCCTCCCATGACACCAGCCATTGCAAGGGGACCTTTATCATCTGCAATAACCAGCGTTTCTGGCCTGAGCGCCACTTCTTGCCCGTCCAGTAAGGTCAACCGCTCTTCGTTACGCGCCAAACGAACAGTGATACCGCCGTGAAGATTATCGCGGTCAAAGGCATGCAGTGGCTGACCCAGCTCAAGCATCACATAGTTGGTGACATCAACGACGGGGTCGATAGAACGAACACCACTACGCCGCAGGCGCTCTACCATCCACAGTGGAGTGTCGACGCTAACATCAACGCCTTTGATGATACGGCCCAAGTAACGCGGACATTGCTCTGGTGCCTCAATACACACTGAAAAAATATCGTCGATACTGGCATCAACAGCAGCAATATCGGGCCCATTCACCGGAAGGCGATTGAGCACACCCACTTCTCGTGCCAGCCCTTTAATGCTGAGACAATCACCACGGTTCGGCGTGAGATCAACCTCAATGGTCATGTCGTCGAGCTGCATGTACTCCCGAAAACTTTCACCTACTGGTGCAGAAGTGGGCAGCACAAAAATACCCGGTGACGTCTCTTCTTCCAGGCCTAGCTCAGAAGCCGAGCAAATCATCCCGCGAGACTCAACGCCACGCAGCTTAGCTTTTTTGATTTTAAAGTCACCAGGCAGAACACCACCCACCTGAGCAAACGGAATTTTTTGGCCCACGTCGACGTTGGGAGCACCGCAAACAACCTGCACTGGCTCACCTGTACCATCATTAACAGTGCACACGTTGAGCTTGTCAGCATCGGGGTGCTTCTCTTTGGTCAGTACCTCTGCAACCACTACTCCACTAAATGAGGACGCAACTGCCTCAATGGCATCGACCTCGAGGCCCGCCATGGTAATTTGATCGGCGATTGCCTGTGTATCAAGCTGCGGAGCCACCCAGTCACGCAGCCATTGTTCTGAAAATTTCATAGTGATTCCTGTCGCTGGCAGCGGTCTTAGTTAAATTGGCGAAGAAAACGCAGATCGTTCTCAAAGAACAAACGCAGGTCGTTAACACCGTAGCGCAACATCGCAAGTCGCTCGGCACCCATACCAAACGCAAACCCTGTGTAGCGCTCAGCATCAATACCTGAGTGGCGGAACACCTCAGGATGCACCATGCCACATCCCATAACCTCCAACCAGCCGCTATGCGAGCAGACACGACAACCATTACCGCTACACATCACACACTGAATATCGACCTCAGCAGAGGGCTCAGTGAATGGAAAGTAAGAAGGACGAAAGCGTACTGAAAGATCATCTCGTTCAAAAAATGCTTGGAGAAAATCTTCAATCGTGCCCTTAAGGTCTGCAAAACTCACACCTTCATCGACCAATAGACCTTCCACCTGGTGAAACATAGGGGTGTGAGTGAGATCTGAGTCGCTACGGTAGACGCGTCCAGGACAGACAATTCGGATCGGTGGCTCGCTACTTTTCATGGTGCGAACTTGAACCGGCGAGGTATGAGTACGTAACAGACGGGTAGCATCAAAGTAGAAGGTGTCAGCCATACCACGCGCTGGGTGATGTGCAGGAATATTGAGTGCCTCAAAATTGTGATAGTCATCTTCAATTTCTGGCCCTACTGCGACATCGTAGCCAATTCTAGTAAACAAGCCTTCAATGCGTTCAAGCGTCCGGGTGACGGGGTGCAAGCCACCGCTCTCTTGACCGCGGCCAGGCAGCGTTACATCGATTTTTTCGGCCGCCAAACGAGCGTTGAGTGCTTCGTTTTCAAGCTGCTGACGCTTTGTATCAATTTCAGTTGCCAGGGTCTGTTTCGCCTGATTAATTTGTTCACCGGCGACAGGACGCTCTTCTGCTGACAGCTTTCCTAAACCTTTCAACAAGGCCGTCACTTCGCCTTTTTTACCTAAGTAACGTACGCGCAACTCATCTAGGGCAGAAACACTCTGCGCTGCATGAATAGCATCGCGAGCCTCTGACACCAGAGTAGGAAGATGGTCCATCCGATTCACTCCGAATTAAGCGATTTCCATCTCTAAAGATGGCTGGCATGTTAAAGGTGACAAAAAAACAGGGGAAGAGCGGCTGCTCTTCCCCTGCATGGGTCACTCTGAAATGACCTCAGACACGTCACACCGATTTAACTCAGTGCTATGTGCTTTATTGGGCAGCCTTGGCTTTTTCCACGATAGCCGCGAATGCAGCTTTTTCGTGTACTGCCAAATCGGCCAACACTTTACGGTCAATTTCAATACCGGCTTTCTTCAGACCGCCAACGAAGCGGCTGTAAGACATGCCATTGATGCGCGCACCGGCGTTAATACGCTGAATCCACAGAGCGCGAAATTGGCGCTTGCGGTTGCGACGGTCACGGTAAGCGTACTGACCGGCTTTGATAACAGCCTGTTTGGCTACGCGGAAAACACGCGAACGGGCACCGTAATAACCTTTAGCCTGCTTCAATACTTTTTTATGACGACGACGGGCAACTACGCCACGCTTAACACGGGTCATAACACACTCCTGACTTTATGACTGAGGCTAAATGCACTCAGATAAGAAAATTCGACCTTACAGATTCGGCAGCATGCGCTGAATCAGCGCTTTATCAGAAGCATGGATTTGCTTCATACCACGCAGCTGACGCTTTCGCTTGGTCGACTTCTTGGTCAAGATGTGGCTACGAAAAGATTGCTTGTGCTTGAAGCCATTAGCAGTCTTTTTAAAGCGCTTAGCAGCGCCGCTGTTACTTTTGATTTTCGGCATGAGAAAACTCCGCTCGATATTTTTTAGAAAACCCAGGGCCAATCAGCATTTTCACACTGACCCGTTAACTTCGCCGTTGGATCACTTCTTTTTCGGGGCAATAATCATGATCATCTGGCGGCCTTCCATTTTAGGGAAGGACTCTACCGCTCCGATCTCTTCCAGGTCTGCCGCAATCCTTTCCATTAGCTTGCGGCCAATGTCTTGGTGCGCCATTTCACGACCACGGAAGCGCAATGTGACTTTGCCCTTGTCACCACCTTCTAAAAAACGCGTCAGGTTTTTTAGCTTAACCTGATAATCGCCTTCGTCAGTGCCAGGACGGAATTTAACTTCCTTAACCTGGATTTGCTTCTGCTTTTTCTTTTGAGCCGCTTTTTGCTTCTTCGTCTCAAAAACAAATTTGCCATAATCCATAATCTTACAAACGATTGGATCGGCATTCGAGATTTGCACGAGATCTAAACCAGCAGCTTCCGCACGCTCAAGCGCTTCGGTGGTGGGCACAACACCCAACTGCTCACCTTCAGCATCGATTAAGCGAACTTCTTCTTCGGTAATTCTCTCGTTCATTGGTGGGCGTTTGTCTTGTGGACGCCCGCGCTGATTGCTTCGCTTGATTGCTCCGTCTCCTTAGGCAATTGACGATGTCGCCAGGGCTGCTCGCTCTGCACTGCAACGTTCGATGAATTCATCGACTGTCATAGTACCGAGGTTTTCGCCGCTACGAGTTCTTACGGCCACTGAGTCAGCTTCGACTTCCTTATCTCCCACCACAAGGAGATAGGGAACTTTCTGTAACGTGTGCTCACGGATTTTAAAGCCGATTTTCTCGTTCCTCAAGTCCGCTTTAACTCGCAAGCCATTTTTTTGCAGCCGTTGTTCCAACTCAAGCGCATAATTACGCTGTGCATCGGTAATGGTCATCAATACGACTTGCTGGGGCGCTAACCATAGTGGCATTGCCCCTGCATAGTGCTCAATTAGAATTCCCAGGAACCGCTCAAAAGAACCTAAGATAGCACGATGAAGCATTACTGGGGTCTTTCGCGTCCCATCTTCATCAACGTATTGTGCGCCCAAACGCCCTGGCAAGTTAAAATCTAGTTGCAGGGTACCACATTGCCAAACACGATTCAGGCAATCACGCAGAGCAAATTCAATTTTCGGGCCATAAAATGCACCCTCTCCCGGCTGAAGCTCCCAATCAAGCCCCGTCGCATTAAGTGCCGCTTCAAGCCCCTGCTCTGCTCGATCCCACACGTCTGCTTCGCCAAGAAAGTCCTCAGGTCGAGTCGAAAGCTTGAGTTCAACATCTTCAAAGCCCAAAGCTTTATAGACCTGAAGAGTAAGCGCAATAAATGCTTCTGCCTCCGCCTGAATTTGGCCTTCAGTACAAAAAATATGCGCGTCATCTTGAGTAAAGCCACGAACACGCATCAGGCCATGCAAAGAACCCGATGGCTCATTTCGGTGGCAGCTACCGAATTCCGCAAGACGCAAAGGTAGATCACGGTAACTTTTCAACCCCTGATTAAACACCTGAACATGACAGGGGCAATTCATGGGCTTAACAGCATACTCACGTTTTTCTGACTCGGTTGTAAACATGAGCTCACTGTAGTGACCCCAGTGCCCCGATTTCTTCCACAACGAAAGATCTACCACTTGCGGCGTTTTGATCTCTTGGTAGCCATGCGTACGCTGAATTTTCCGCATGTAATCTTCCAATGCTTGGTACATCGTCCAGCCATTGGGGTGCCAAAAAACCATGCCTGGCGCTTCTTCTTGCAAATGGAAAAGGTCCATTTTACGAGCCAACTTTCGATGATCTCGTTTTTCGGCCTCTTCAAGACGTTTCAGGTACGCCTTGAGCTGCTTTTTGTCACCCCATGCAGTACCGTAAATACGCGTCAGCATTGGGTTTGAAGCATCTCCACGCCAATACGCACCTGCCAGCTTTGTCAATTTAAAAGCTTTCAAGTGGCGCGTATTCGGTACGTGCGGCCCCCGGCACATATCTGTGTATTCTTCGTGATGATACAACCGTATCGTTGCATCCTCAGGTATATCGCGAACAATTTCCTGCTTGAACGTTTCGCCACGTTCTACAAATGTACTCATTGCTTTATCGCGATCGACGTACTCACGTACCACATCATAATCACGCTCAATGAGCGATTTCATGCGTTTTTCAATGGCTTCCAAATCGTCAGGCGTTACTGACTTACCGAAATCAATATCGTAATAAAAGCCATCGTCAATCACTGGTCCTATTGCCATTTTAGCATCAGGATATAGCTGCTTAACCGCATGCCCAATCAGGTGAGCACACGAATGGCGAATAATTTCTAGACCTTCTGGATCACGGGCGGTAATTATCGCTATTTCAGCATCTTGCTCAATCAAATCAGCAGCATCGACCAGCTCGCCATCAATCTTGCCAGCCACACAGGCCTTGGCCAAACCAGGGCCAATCGATTCTGCGAGCTGCATGATAGAAAGTGGTGCCTCAAACGTTCTTTGGCTGCCATCAGGCAATGTTACTATGGGCATTCAGATATTCCTTGAGCGCAGTGGTGATCCATACCAAGGATCACATTTCGCTATCAATGGTCGAAATCGTGGAGTGATATTTGGAGGTTGCTTAGCCTACCAGAATTTGGCAAACCGTAAAATAAAACGGGAGGCATAAGCCTCCCGTTCCGTGTTTAAAGGGCATTAATCAAAGCACTAAGGCTTCCCCTTTAATGAAATTCGATGCGTGGCTTAGTTCCACTCATCTAATTCAACACGACGGTTCTGTGCACGGCCTGCATCGGTAGCATTATTAGCAACCGGACGCTCTTCACCGTAGCCAACAGCACGCATACGGTTGGTGCTTACGCCGCGCTGGGAAAGGTAAGCAGCAACAGACTCTGCACGACTCTGCGACAGGGTTTTGTTGTACTGAGCAGAACCACGAGAGTCCGTGTGTCCTTCAATGCTTACGCGCACATCAGGGCTGTTCACTAAGCGCTGAGCAACACCGTCCAGAACACCGCGTGCTTGAGCGGTTAGCTGCGCTGAGTCAAACTCAAAGTTTACATCCTGCAACACAACGCTGGCTGGGCAGCCTAAAGCGTTAACTGCAACACCGGCAGGTGTGTTAGGACACTGATCACGGTAGTCCGGAACGCCATCATTATCAGAATCCAGTGGGCAGCCGTTTGCATCAACAGCTACTCCAGCGGGAGTTCCGGGGCACTGGTCACGGTAATCAGGCACGCCGTCACCATCGGAGTCCAGCGGGCAGCCTTCCGCATCAACTGCAACACCAGCAGGAACTTCACCATAGCCTGGGCACTGCGGTGCTACGGGTTCAGGTGTGCGGTCTGCACACAGTAAACCGCCGATCGCTGCACCAGCAGTTGCGCCGATAGCAGTATTTTCGTCTTCGTCAGAATTTCCACTGGTAGCATAAGCAATACTGCCACCGATGACACTGCCTGCCAGGCCGCATACGAAGGGATGTTGGTACCAATCCCGATCACTGCTTGCGCTGGTTTGGCCAGATGATTGTGATGCTGAGCTGGCACAGCCTGATAAGCCTACTACCAGTGCAGAACCGATTAGCAAGCCAGTCGTTGATTTTTTCATGCAAGACTCCTTCTTGATCCAATGCTGATGTGGTCATGCGACCAAATCTATCCCAATGCTTCTTATTGCGAGAGCATCCATTTTCCGCTGTTCAACATAATGGCCGTGCTGCATCTTCACCATGTAGCTGAACGTTTGCCTATGATTAACGTTTAATCACGAGAAGGCAACAATGCCGTGATATCAACTTCTTGCCAATACCGACATTTCAAGCATAGCAAAACTAACGCAATAAGCGTCAAAAAACATAGAATACCGTGTTTACAGCCCCCTATGCTCGTTAAACAAGGTTAATGTAGACCTGAAGACCCCTTGATCCTCCAATCTATCACCTTTTGCGCTGCTTCTAATACTGCATGACGCATTTCGTTTTCGACAGTAAGACGCTCCTTGTCTTCTTGCATCCGCTCCCTTGGTGTCAACTGCTTACGTGCAGAATGTGTTTTTAGATGACGAGTACGGTTGTACACTTCCGCAAACGCTTGAAAGTCTGGACGCTCAGTTAAACTGGGATCAACAATCTCAAGCAAAACCTTGCACCGCCAAGATCCTTCAGTGATGTCGACTTGCTCTTGTACAAGCGCGCTGACAACAAAGTCAAGGTTTTCTAAACTGTTCTGGTGGGCGCGGCGCTCTTCGTTTAGCCGAAATGCTTCTCGACGCTTAACCTCCTGACGAAGTTTATAGGCATAAGCACCGAGGGCTGCGATTAAAATAATTGCAGCAATGAGTAATAACAATGCTCCTGTGGAACTCATAACACTCCTTTCACGACGGAAAGTAAAAAGCTAGACGATAATTGTACACCCTATTACCCAAGGGAAACCACTTTACCCTTCTACTCACGACTCTCAGTGATGCCACTTCTCATAAACAAACTGTCATTCTTAGGCGCGGCGACACGGATTTTTTCACTAACCGACAGTAAAACTCTAATCGCTATAATGAATAGAAGGCTTCTCGAATAGCTTAATATAATTTTGGGGTTTACGTTGCCCGCTAAGCTGACGCTTCCAGCACCAGAAAGCCCATTCAAAGCTTAATGTTAATGCAACCGCCCCAGCGGTATGCAGCAAAGCCAGCCATAGAGGCAGCCACAACAGCACATTAGCAATGCCAAGCACGACTTGGGCAACGTAAGTAATTACCACCAACGTGAGCGCTCGGCCGACAGCAATATCTCTTCGATAACGCCACCAAAGTACTAACAGTACAACCCCTAGCAGAAGCGCTCCTAAGCGATGCATTATGTGAATCGCAGTGCGTGCGTCAGCGTGTAATTGCCCGTGCAAATAGTTAGGGCCGACGGTTTGTGTCAGGTGAAAGCCTTCACTTATGTCCATTTCTGGCCACCACTGAGTATTGCAGGTCGGGAAACCTTGGCAGGCAATTCCCGCGTAGTTACTGGTCACCCAGCCACCTAATGCAAGCTGTAAAACCAATACCGACACGCCTATTACCCAAAGCACATTCATTTTTTTAAGTGAAGAAACATAGCCTGTAGGAGAGGAACTTAAGTAAGAAGCACTTGTGGGAGAAAAAATAGGGTTAGTGGGGGAAGTGACAGTGTCAATAGGGGAAGACGTAAGGCTCATTAAGTAAACGCGAATTCGCAGATGGACCCAAAAAAACAGCACTAGCACGCTTAATCCACCCAGCAAATGCAGCGTCACCACTTGTGGCCAGAGTTTTAGCGTGACGGTAAACGCTCCAAACGCGCCTTGAAAAAGGATGACAACAAGCAGGGCAACACTAACTTTCCACGGAAACCCCATTTGTTTTCGCAGCTGCCAACCAAGCGCCACAATGCTTAAAACGATAAGCCCTAAAAAACTTGCCACGTAGCGATGAGCCATCTCTACCCACGCTTTAAAGGGTTCAAGAGGTACATCTGGATGTCGCAGCGCGGCATGTTCAGCATCGGGGACTAACAAACGACCATAACAGCCTGGCCAGTCAGGACACCCCAAACCAGCGTCGACTAAGCGCGTCCATGCGCCAACTAGGATCACTAGCACTGTCAGTACAGTACCCACCAACGTTAAACGCTTCAGCCATTGTAAACGCCGCTCAGTGGAATGTGTCACGTTACTTCCTTACGACCTTTGGGTCGGGCGTGCAGAGTAATGATATAGCCTTCGCTACAGTGGATTGACCTTAAACAAATGACGTATATCGTCGAGAATATCAGCGGCAGGAACTGAATTATTAAATGACATAGCGGGCCTGCCGAAAGGGTCCATTAGCCATACGCTATTTTCTTCACGCCATTCAGGCTCTACTAGCCAACGATTGACGGTTTCTCCTGGTAGCGCTTGTGCACTCCCACCTATTCTTAGCCGTTTTAAGCGAGTGGCTTCTCGACCTAACGCCCGATGCAGCCGCCACAATTCATCCATGCGCTCATCGCAAAGATAAGTACAGTCGAATGCTAACGTCCATGCATCGTTTTTTGCAGGTTTAGCGCTTAAAGGCCAATCGTTCAGCGAAGGTATGTTGACATGCACTTGTCCATGAGCGGTGTCATCACTGGGTATGCCTATCTCCCATGTCAACATCGTCCACGCAGTAACAATAGGCGCAGCGAATGCGGCAAAAATAAGCAATAGCTTAATCCGCGGGTAACGAACTGGCTGGCGTTGTTCCATGCTTTCCCCCTTAGTCACCAGTAAGCCTATCTTTATGCAGCCGATAACCACCCAACACCATAACCACCGCTGCGACAAGCGCTAGGCCCCACCACTGAAAAGCATACCCAAGGTGACGGCTAGGTGGCATCACGCTAGCTTCCCACCAAGGCGTAAATACCCCTTCTCCTTGGTCAGCATGTAACCAACCAGTGTAAGTGAAGGCAGGTAACGTTGACTCCCACGGGGTTAGGCTGATCTGCTGCAGTCTTATCCCCTCCTTATTTTCACCATATAGAGGCCCACCGGGGCGCGCTACCTGCCACTCCCCTGAAACTGTCACGCTGCCCACAGGAGTCTCAACGTGAGGCGCTGCTCTACTTGGCCCTGTTTCAATAAACCCCCGCTGAATAAGCCATAACTGGCTAAAGCTGTCGCGGAAAGGCGTTAGCACAGCCACACCCAAACGGCCGTCTACAATGCGGTTATCCAAATAAAGTGTATGGCGAGCGAGGTACACTCCCTGCAAATGCAGCTCAGATCCCTCTTGAGGCGTATCAGTAGGAGACTCGACTAAAGGCGCAGCCTCCCTAGCGGCTATCAAAACACGCTTGTCAGCAGCACGCTCCCACTGCCATAGTCCTAATAGAACACCTAGTGAGATTAATACGCTCCAAAACACACACCAGACGTATAGACGTTGCGACCGAGAGGAGGTTTTCGCCATGTGGTTAAAGTTGCTCATTGGTCTGGTTTTTATTGGGATCGTCGCTAGCTTGGCTGCCGGCGCGGGTTTTTTATTGAGGGATGAAAGCAGCTCACGTCGGCTACTGGCATCCCTTAAGTGGCGAATTGGATTAACATGCCTACTCATGGCCTTGTTAGTGTTTGGTTTCTGGTCGGGACACTTAGGCTAATTGATTAGAAGACATATACAAAAATAAATAACCCAACCCAGACAACATCGACAAAGTGCCAATACCAGCAAGATGCTTCAAAGCCGAAATGCTGATCGTTAGCAAAATGCCCTTTCCATATCCGCGCTAACATGGACGCTAGGATAATCGTGCCGACAATAACGTGAACCCCGTGAAAACCGGTCAGAATAAAAAAGGTTGCTCCAAAAATTCCCGCTTCCAGCGTAATTCCGTAATGATGATAGGCCTCGTAGTACTCGACCCCTTGGATGACAATAAAGCAGCAGCCCAACAGCACTGTACCCGTAAGCCAATGCTTGCATGTCTTACGCTCACCTAATTTCAACGCTTCGTGGGCGACGGTTAATGTGATACTGGAGGTAACAAGTATTAGTGTATTGACCAAAGGTAACTGCCAGGGACTAAACACGCGCTCTGGCCCAAGCACTGCGCTATCGGGTGGGTTAAACAGCGGCCAATGAGCGACAAATTCCGGCCATAGCAATGCGGAAACACCTTTTGCTCCTTCACCGCCCAGCCATGGTATAGCGAACGTCCTAACGTAAAATAAGGCACCAAAAAATGCGGCAAAAAACATCACTTCAGAGAAAATAAACCAGCCCATGCCCCATCGGAACGACCGATCCATCTGAGCATCGTACAAACCGCTCATTGACTCGCGAATAACATCTCTAAACCAAAGCCCCATCACCGTCATCACGCTAATTACACCGATTAGCATTAGCGGGGTACCCGTGTCGTATACAAGCTTGATTCCCGTGCCCACCATCATAGCCCCGAGCGCAAGCGAAGCTAGAATGGGCCACCGGCTGGTTGCTGGAACATAGTAGCCGCCACTCATATTGAATCCCCTATCGTATTGTTATCATTTTTTGAGATGTCTTTTGCTAAGTGATGAACTGGGTACAAGGTATACACTAGCGTAATCGTATTAATGTCCTTTGGGAGGTCTCTCGCCAGCTGGAAAATTAATGGAATCGTTAAGCGCTCGTCTCCTTGAAGTTGCTGCTCTTGAAAACAAAAGCAGCTTACTTTTCTTAAATGGGTCGTTGCACTAGAAGGAGAAACGCTGGGCACAGCGCGGCCCCAACTTTCGGCGCCACTATTGTTGGTAAAAGTAAAGTCAACTTCAGCTGTTTGGCCGGGGTGCACGCGCATTTGGCGGTTTTCGACACTCATTTGCCATGGCAATCCTGCACTACCACGCGTAATGAACTGCACGGTAATATAGCGGGACTGATCTACTTCTTCATGAATAATGGCCTTAGCCGTGGTATCCACTTTGCCATTAAGCCCCGTCACTCGGCAAAACACGTCGTAAAGAGGAACGAGCGCGAAGGCAAAGGCAAACATACCAATTAGCGCTGCTACCGTGCGAATGACCGTTCGTCTGACCCCAACCGACTGCACCGAATTATTGTCTGCCATATTTCCCCCTGGACCACTCGCTGACAAACAGCTTGTTAGTCATGGTGATGGGTACGGTTAAATACTGGCGGCGTCTCAAAAGTGTGAAGCGGCGCCGGACTGGGAACACTCCACTCAAGGTCCTCTGCACCCTCCCAAGCTTTAGCGGGCGCTTTTTTTCCGCCTCTTACACACATCACCACAACCAATACAAAAATCAGCTGCGACGCGCCAAAAAAGAAGGCGCCAATGCTGGAAAGCAAATTGAAATCTGCAAACTGCAACGCATAATCAGGGATACGCCTTGGCATGCCCGCTAATCCTGCGAAGTGCATGGGGAAGAACGTTAGATTAACGCCAATGATAGAGCACCAGAAATGGCATTGCGCTAGCCGCTCGTTAGGGTAGTGACCGGTCCATTTTGGTAGCCAATAGTAAACGCCCGCCATGATGGCAAAAATAGCGCCGGGTACTAACACATAATGGAAATGCGCTACGACAAAGTAAGTGTCGTGATACTGAAAATCCGCAGGCGCAATTGCCAACATTAGCCCTGAAAAACCACCTATGGTGAAAAGGACAACGAAAGCCAAAGCAAACAGCATCGGCGACTCAAAACTAATCGAGCCACGAAACAGTGTGGTCACCCAGTTAAATACTTTCACACCTGTTGGTACAGCGATCAGCATGGTCGAGTACATGAAGAACAGCTCTGCCGTTAGCGGAAGGCCAACAATAAACATATGATGTGCCCACACTAAAAATGACAACAGCGCAATAGCTGCAGTGGCATACACCATAGATGCATATCCAAACAACGGCTTACGCGCGAAAGTTGGAATAATAGCCGAAACAATACCGAAAGCCGGCAAAATCATAATGTAAACTTCAGGGTGCCCGAAGAACCAAAATAAGTGCTGAAAAAGCACCGGGTCACCGCCACCCGCAGCATCGAAAAAACTGGTCCCAAAGTTAATATCCATCAGCATCATGGTAATGACGCCTGCTAGTACAGGCATTACCGCAATCAACAGAAAAGCCGTAATCAACCATGTCCATACAAACAGCGGCATATCCATCATGCGCATACCTGGCGCGCGCATGTTCAAAATGGTCGCAATAATATTGATGGCCCCAAGAATCGAGCTAATACCTGCGATATGTAGGGCTAAAATAAAGAATGTCGTAGAGGGAGGAGCGTAAGTCGTCGATAAAGGTGCATAAAATGTCCAGCCGAAATTAGGTCCGCCGCCCGGCATAAATAGCGTGGAAAGCAGTAGCGTAAACGCCACAGGAAGCAGCCAGAAACTAAAATTATTGAGCCTTGGCAAAGCCATGTCCGGCGCACCAATCTGAAGAGGAATCATCCAGTTGGCTAACCCTGTAAACGCGGGCATTACCGCAGCAAACACCATGATTAACCCATGCATGGTGGTCATCTGGTTAAAGAACTCTGGCTCTACCAGCTGCAAACCGGGCTGAAACAGCTCGGCTCTCACTACCAAGGCAAACATGCCCCCAACAAAAAACATAACGAGAGAAAAAATCAGGTACAAAGAACCAATTTCTTTATGGTTGGTAGTCAGCAGCCATCGCATAATCCCTTTTGGCTGAGCCGCATGGCCGTGCTGAGAATGGCCACCAGCCACTGCAGTAGAACTATGCTGCAGTGAGTGTTGAGGAGGTAGTTTGGGCGCCATGAGCATCTCCGCCTGAAATATTGTTGTTAATACCGTAAATGTTACACCTTAAATTATTGTGCAATACGTTCAGCCACAGCGGCTGGTTGCACCACATCGCCTGTCTCATTTCCCCACGCATTACGGGTATAAGTAACAACAGCAGCTATTTCGACAGGATTTAACGTACTACGAAACGCTGGCATCGCAGCACCAGAAACACCGTTAACGACTCGGTCTATATGCCAATCTAAATTATTAATTAATTGATCGTTGTTAGCTAATGCAGGAAACGCGGGCATAGCTCCCTGGCCATCGCGTTGATGGCACGATGAACAGATGGCTTGATAAACAGATTCCCCCCGGGCCATCAAGTCTTCCATCGCCCACTCTCGATCAATTCCCATAGCCTCTTGCTCTGCTGCTTCTTTACGCTCCGCCAACCATACTTCAAACTCTTCTTCTTCCACGGCATGCACGACCACTGGCATAAACCCATGATTAACACCGCAAAGTTCAGCACATTGGCCACGATAGATACCCGGTTCGTTAATTTTTACCCAATTTTCATTAATAAATCCGGGGATCGTATCCTGCTTAACGGCTAGCTCAGGCACCCACCAAGAGTGAATAACGTCATCCGACGTCATTAAAAAACGCACTTTACGATTGATCGGTAGTACCAAAGGCTCATCTACGTCCAACAAATAGTGCTCGTCTCTCGTTTCCTCTCCACGAATCTGTTCTCTTGGAGTACTCATGTTGGATGTAAACGCAACATCTTCACCAAGATACTCGTAGCGCCAGCGCCACTGCTGGCCGGTGATCATCACATCAAGGTCAGCTTCTGAAGAATCGTACATATTCTTCAATGTCGCGGTCGCGGGCACCGCCATTCCGATCAAAATTAAGATAGGAATAGCGGTCCAGAGAACCTCGACGGAGGTATGCTCATGAAAACTAGCTGCTTTTGCCCCTTTTGAGTGCCTGTATTTTAATAATGAGTAAAACATTACCCCAAATACAATCACCCCGATGACCACGCATACCCAAAAGATCGCCATATGCAGACCAAAAATATCTTGGCTGATATCGGTGACCCCTACCGGCATATTCCAGCCATTAGCATGAGCTTGTGTGATACCGAAGGTACTGGTGATGAAAAGTAGCCTTTGCCACGATCGATGCATAGAAGCCTCCTTATTATTGTTGTTCTCGCCAATCCTTTTGTTAGGTCAGGATTTACTGATTAACGTCAGTATAGAAAACATGCGGCATTCGTCACGAACAACTATCGTGGAGTGTTTCAACGTGACGCGATTACTGCAATCCCTATCAGGATCAAAACAAATATGAGCGTGATCACAACCCCCGTCACAATAAAAGCAGCAGGTTTACCGCTAGAAAAATCCTGTTGCCGATTGAGGTCATTTTGTACACCTAAAAGTGCTGACAGTACTGATTTGACGACTGACCACATTTAGCCTCTCCTCAATAATACAAACTTTGTTGCCCAAATAAGCAAGCTCTTCTGCAGAGCTTAGCTATAGTTGAAGATAGGTGAACCTGTGAAGAACGCCTCACAGATTGCAAATCTCGATAGGAGCACATTATGAAACATTCAAACGAAAAACAGCCCACATCGTCCGATGACGCGAATCAAGATATCGCGGCTTGGTGGCAACACTACTGCTTGTTAAGCACTATGCCCATTGTACGTTGTCAGGTTGCATGGCTTGAGAACGTGACACAAGCCATGCAGTTGGAGGCCGAGCTTTTCCAAGCAATTGCTAAAAGTAGCGAAAAATTAACGTTATGCCTTACCGACAACAATAAAAACTGCAATGCCAAGGAATTCACTGAACAATACCAAGAAATGGTCAAAACGCTTACTGATGCCAATATTGAGCGTTTTACTAAAGTGTCTCAGCTTTCCCATGAGTTTCGACGCAACCTTTGGGAAGAAATTTAAGACGTTAGGATTAAGCTTGCGGCTTGCGGTCGTGCCATTCACACTACGCACGCTTTACTAAAAGCAGCATTGGACTAGTGATGGAGACTATTATGCCCAAGTGTCGTGAATTTTTTACGCTGTTCCCGTTAGTGGCTATAGCCTTGCTATTATTGACTGGTTGCACAACTTATACTTGGCCAGATGGATCTCAAGAAACAGTGCTTGGGGTCCCACCAGAAGAAGAAAACCGTCGTTATGAGGAACAACGTGCTGACGGTGTACGCTATCGTGTGCCAGGCAAAATACCTGAAGAGCAGACGGAATGAATCCCACGGATATCGTTACTTTCTAAACGATGTCATTAGACCTTATCGACGCTTAGTGAATGCTGTTGCTTGAGCAGTTAGAGGATTTTCTGGCCAGGGGTGCTTCGGGTAGCGTCCACGCATCTCTTTACGCACCTCTGGATAACCATTCAACCAAAAACTGCGCAAATCTTGGGTCACCTGAAGCGGTCTTTTTGCCGGTGAAAGCAGGTGAATGACAACCGGCATATGGCCGTCTGCGACGACGGGGGTATCCTGCCAGCCAAACGCTTCCTGCAACTTTAAGGCAAGCACTGGCGGTCTCTCTGTTAAACAAGGCGCATAATCAATTGATGCTTGATTACCGCTAGGAACCGTTATTGTTGTTGGCGCCAAGCGCTCAAAGCGGGTCTTCTCATTCCAGTCTAGCGTTGCTATTAAGTAGTCATGAAACGGCATCTTTTCTAGTTGGCTAAATCGTGTCATACCCGCCATGTAGGGTGCCAGCCATATATCAGAATTTTCTAACAGTGCACGCTCTGACCAATCCGGCCACACCTCAGGATGAACACTCGCTAACAGCGCCATTCGCCCCTGTAACTGCTTAACCTTTTCATCAAAAAGAATTGAAGGACGCTGCTTTAACGCCGTGAGCAACGCCTGTTGGATAGCCTCCTCAGTTAGCTCCGCCAAAGGTCGCCTTGCTAATACAAGCTCACCATGACGCTGAACAACTTCTCCGAGAAGCTTACCTTGAGTATCAGACCATGTAATACGCTCTTCCCATTGCTGAGTAGCCGGATATAAATTAATGAGCGCTGTCAACGAGATTGGCTCTGCTTGATATATAGTCGCCTCGCTGGTGGCACTTTCGACGCTTACCGCAACAAGATAAGAAGTATTTGCTAACGGATGACTACTAGATAGCGTGGCTGTTTTACCATTAGCGAGTTTGAAACGACCTGAACTGATAAATTGACCAATACGATCAGGGTAAGCCATAGCTAGCAAACAACTAAGCGGGTCAAGCGATATCTTACGGGTCACTTGAAGGCCGGCCATGCCCATAAGTCGCTTCGTTTCTCGCTGCCATTGAGGAAATCGCGAGGGTTGACTAAAGCGCTCAGCCAACGCATCTCTCAGCGAGCCAACAACACGTTCCCTACCGTCTAGTAAAGCGGCTAAAGCACAAGCAAGCGGTGCCGCGTCGAGTGACGCCGCTTTCGACAGCATTACCGCTAAACGTGGCTCAAGAGGCCAACGGGCACTTTGCTTGCCTAATGGCGTTAACAGGCCGGTAGCGTCAAGTATGCCAAGCTGACGAAGCAACGCTTGGCTACTTTGCCATGCGCCGTTAGGCGGCGGCGTCATCCAGGCTAACTCATTTGGCGAACGCGCTCCCCACATGGCAATCTCAAGCGCCAATCTTGATAGATCAGCCTGCGCTATCTCAGGTTCTCCGTAAGCAACTAGTGGCTGCTCCTTAGACCACAAACGATAACATATACCGGCCTGCTGCCTTCCTGCACGACCGCGACGCTGATCAGCGCTGGCACGATTGACACGCCGGGTCGTTAACCGAGTAAGACCCGTTCGTGGCTGAAATAGCGGTACACGTTCCAAGCCAGCATCAATAACCACATTAACACCATCCACTGTCACGCTAGATTCCGCGATGGCGGTCGAAACAATCACCCGCTGGCGAGTTTCATGAGGCTTCAATGCCGCTTGCTGCGCCTCGATGGGCATACTGCCATGTAAAGCACGCACCTCAATATCAGGGTGGCTATTTTCGAGCATTTGCACCAGGCGAGTTATTTCTGCCACGCCGGGTAAAATCACTAATACATCAAGGCTACTATCATTCGCTAAGGCCTCGGCTACCACTTGGTAAGCGGCGACATCTAACGATTCATCGCTGCCAATAGGTCGATAATGCGTTTCAATGGGGAATTCACGGCCCGTGCTTTCAATCACCGGTGTCTCAGTGCCCAACACGATTATTAATGCGGCAACATCTAACGTTGCTGACATCACCATCAACCGTAAGTCATCGCGAATGCTTTGTTGAATATCCAGCGATAGCGCCAGCCCTAAGTCGGCTTCTATACTGCGCTCATGAAACTCATCGAAGATAATCCCAGCAACCCCTTCTAGCAACGGATCATCTTGCAACATACGCGTCAGGACACCCTGAGTAACGACTTCCAAGCGTGTATGTGGGCCTACCTTGCTATCCCCTCGTATACGATAGCCAACCGTCTTACCAACAGGTTCTCCAAGTTGGGCGGCCATAAAGCTTGCCGCCAACCGCGCAGCCACACGTCTCGGCTCCAGCAACAACAGCCGCTGCCCCTTCGCCCACTGGCTGTTAAGCAATGCCAACGGAACGCGGGTTGTCTTACCCGCCCCTGGCTGGGCAACTAAGATAAGGCGGTTATTATCAACGAGAGCGGCCTGGATTGGTTTGAGATGCTGCTCAATGGGAAGCGTAGACATCACTTGTAGAGACATAGCAGTTAAACTGACGAAACGCTGGAAAAATGCGTTGCTGAAATACCACATCCTTTCAAAATGACATGTTCCAGAAAACGGCAAATGGATTCGAAATCTGTCTCGCTGAGCACTTCAGTACCTAAAATCCCTGTCACCTGCGCACTATATTCCGTGTAGTGCTGAGTAGCCGACCAAATCAGGAATATAAGCCAGCGTGGATCGACATCATCCATTTTCCCTTGCCGAGACCACTGGCGAATAATGGCTGCACGAGAAGCTACCCACTCTTTCAATTCACCAGAGAGGTAATTATTCAAGAACGGCGCACCGGCCAAAATTTCAGCGGCAAACAGCTTTGAACCTTCGGGATAACGCTGCCCCAGCATCATTTTAGTTCGTATAAAATCACTCAAAACTCTCGCTGGGTCGCTTTCTGGCGTGATGTCCTCAAGCACCGCGTTCCAGCGACTCATCATTCGGTTTAGCAGACGAACATAAAGCAACTGCTTACTGCCCATGTAATAGAGAATATTTGCCTTGGGAAGCCCTGCTTGATCAGCGATTGCCTGAAGGCTGGCACCACGATAACCATGTTGAGAAAACACCTGCTCCGCAGCGCTCAGTATGGCCTGTTCAATACGATCCCTGCTGGCACTTTCATGGTTAGCGATATCAGCCGTCATTGATTAAGCTCCTTTGTTAAGCACCTTTATTAAGCAACCTTTGTTAAGCACCAAAGGTCGCCCATGGGTATTGTTATATTAATTAGCTTTATTGTCGCCTGCTTTAAAAAAGTGCGAGCGGTCACACCATCAACAAACTCTTGCAAGGTACGCTTTTTTGTCCCAAGCTCAACATTATTGACCGATCGGTCAGAACAATCATAACGGAGTTCGGCATGGCTACGATTGAGTTTCTGCTCAATGGCACCCCCATTCAGTGTAATGTACCCCCCGACACCAGCATTCTAACGCTGTTGCGTGATCATTTGGGCATCACTGGTACGAAAGAGGGCTGCGCATCGGGCGATTGCGGTGCTTGCACAGTGGCGATCAACAATCAAAGCGACTCGCAAAGCCGTTTTTTAAGCGTCAACGCGTGTATTACCCCTGCCCACCAACTACACGGACAGCACGTAATTACCGTCGAAGGGTTAGCAACCGACGGCAACTTACACCCAGCTCAGCGAGCAATGATTGAGTGTCACGGCAGTCAGTGCGGGTTTTGTACGCCAGGGATTGTTATGTCGCTGTTTACACTACACGCTAACCAGCAACATCCCCCCTCTCCTCTTACACCAGAAATGCTTGAAGCCACGTTAGGCGGAAATTTATGTCGTTGCACAGGATATCGCCCTATTCGAGACGCCGCCTTAAGCATGCAAGACTATGCTTGGGAAGCACCACCGTGGTTTGATGCCTCCCAGCCTGCCCGTGAACCGATTCAAGGGTCTAAGCCAACCGCCAACGACGGCGCGTTCTTTGTCCAGCCAACTACCTTGGCTGAATTAACCGACGCAAGACGTCGTTACCCTGATGCACGTCTTGTCGCTGGCGCAACAGATTTATGGCTGGAAAACACTCAACGCCTTACCGCATTAAACCAGCTTATTGACGTCACTCGCGTGGCAGAATTGGGCCAAATTGAACAGGCCACGTTCCAGACACAACCTGGATGGTGGGTAGGTGCTGGGGTAACGTATACGCAGCTCAAGCCTTTGTTAGACATGCACTTCCCTACATTTTCACACCTACTTCACCGACTCGGCTCCCAGCAAGTTCGCAACCGAGGAACGCTTGGAGGAAACATCGCTAACGCCTCGCCAATCGGTGATACGCCCCCGGTACTGCTGGCGCTCAATGCTTGGGTAGAACTTACCCGCCATGACGATACTCGCCAGCTTTTGCTGAGTGATTTTTTTATCGATTATAAAAAAACAGCATTGGCCGCTGATGAGGTTATCAGCCGAATTTTCATTCCCCAATTGGCAGATCTAGCCACGCTGAGGGTTTGGAAGCTTTCTAAACGGCGTGAAGACGACATAACGGCGGTGCTAGGTGCGTTTTGCTACCGTATTAATAATGGAATTCTGCAGGATGTTCGCATAGCGTTTGGCGGCATGGCTGCAACCCCCAAACGAGCTAGCCGAACAGAGACAGCGTTAGAAGGACAACCCGTATCCAAAGCTAGCTTTCAAGCAGCGCAACGAGCCCTTGCCGAAGAATTCCAACCAATGAGCGATGTACGGGGTAGCCAATATTACCGACAGCAAGCCGCACTCAACCTGTTAGAACGCCTTTACCTATCGCTTTCGTCGCCCAACCAGGAGGTGATGCTCCATGCGTACGCTCACTAAAATTGATGGCGACAGCAGCCGAGCCCGTCGTGAATTACATGATCACATTCAGGGATCCGGCCCACTTTCACGCCACACCGTCGACAGTCATGGTCAGCGCCAAGCAGGAGCTCCCAGCTTTCATGAAAGCGCCGAAAAACATGTTACTGGCAAGGCAGCCTACATTGATGACCTTAAAGCCCCGTCCGATGCACTGCACGTAGCGCTAGGGCTATCTCCTGTCGCACACGGCACCTTGACCGCGATGGATCTGGAAGCAGTCAGACAAGCGTCTGGCGTTGTCGATGTCATCACCTTTCACGACGTGCCCGGACATACGGATATTGGCCCAGTATTCCCGGGCGACCCTATTTTTGTTGATCAAGAAATTAGCTACGCAGGACAGTGTCTCTTTGCTGTTGCAGCCACCTCGCTTCAGGCTGCTCGCCGAGCGGTGACGCTAGCCAAACTAAGTTTTGATGAGCAACCCGCGAGTCTAGACCCTGTCATTGCTGCCGAGCGTAATGAAGTGGTCCGTCCCACTCACGTGCAGCAGCGGGGAGATTGGCATGCGGCACTGAGCCAAGCCGAGCAAACGATTGAAGGCGAGCTTTTCGTCGGAGGGCAGGAACATTTCTATTTGGAGGGCCAGGCATGTTTGGTTTTACCCACCGAAGACGAAGGGGTCATTGTTCATACTTCTAACCAACACCCCAGCGAAACCCAGAAACTCGTTGCCGAAGTGTTGGATATTCCCTTTCATGCCGTCATTGTTGAAGTGCGCCGGATGGGCGGCGGGTTTGGAGGCAAAGAGACTCAAGCGTCTCCCTGGGCATGCGTGGCAGCCATTATTGCTCGTAGAACAGGTAAAGCTACGCGTTTACGCCTACCGCGAAGTGACGATATGCGCGCTACCGGCAAGCGTCACCCTTTTCATAATCGTTATCAGCTGGCAGTTGATACTCAAGGCGTCATCCAGGGGGGTGATATTACCGTTATTGGTGACTGTGGCTACTCTCCTGACCTTTCGGATGCCATTGTAGACCGTGCAATGTTTCATGCCGACAACGCTTACTCTTTAGGCAGTGCGCGTGTTACCGGACATCGCGCTAAAACCCATACCGCCTCCAACACGGCGTTTCGGGGCTTCGGTGGCCCTCAGGGCATGATGATTATTGAAGCCGCGATGGACGATATCGCACGCAAAATAGGCGAAGACCCTCTCACTATCCGAAAACGGAACTTCTATCGTAAAGGACGTGACGTTACCCACTACGGTCAGCAAGTGGATCAAAAACAGTTGCTGCATACGCTGGTGGAGACACTAGAAAAGAGCAGCGGCTACTGGGCACGCCGCGAAGCTATTAAATCATTTAATACCAACAGCCCAATTATTAAAAAAGGACTTGCACTGACGCCGGTGAAATTTGGCATCTCGTTTACCGCCCAGCACCTCAACCAAGCTGGTGCTCTGCTGCATGTGTACACTGATGGCAGCATCTTGATTAATCATGGCGGCACCGAAATGGGGCAAGGGCTACATACTAAGATCTGCCAAGTGGTCGCTCGTGAGCTTGGTTTGGATTTAGATAGCGTTCGGATTAGTGCAACTCGAACGGATAAAGTACCTAATACGTCTCCCACGGCAGCTTCAAGCGGTGCCGACCTCAACGGCATGGCCGCGCGAGATGCCGCCAGCAAACTGCGCGAACGCCTTTTCGACTTTGCCGCGATGCATTTTGAAGGCGGCTTAGACCGTGAAGGTATGCGTTTAGAAAATGGCATGCTAATCGCAGGTATCGCTGAGAGTGAGCGCCGTATTCCTTGGGGCGAACTTGTCCAAACAGCCTATCTGAACCGTATCTCGCTATCAGAAAATGGCTTTTATGCCACACCACTGATCCATTACAACCGTGCAACAGGCCAAGGCCGTCCATTTTATTACTATGCGTTTGGCGCGGCCGTTGCCGAAGTCAGTGTGGATACATTAAGCGGCGAATACCTAGTCGACCGCGTTGACGTGCTACATGACGTAGGCAATTCGCTCAACCCCGCCATCGATATTGGCCAGGTTGAAGGCGGCTTTATTCAAGGCATGGGCTGGCTGACTAGTGAAGAGCTGAAATGGAATACTAAAGGAGCCCTTGTTAGCGACAGCCCTGCAACCTACAAGATACCTACGTTTGGGGATCTTCCGCCTATTTTTAACGTTGAGCTACTGGAAGGCCACCCTAACTCAATGGCAAGCCTTTATCGCTCCAAAGCGGTTGGTGAACCCCCTTTTATGCTCGGCATTTGTGTGTGGTCAGCGCTACGGGATGCTTTATCAAGTTTGACTGATTATCGCGTGTCTCCGCACCTGGATACACCAGCGACCCCCGAGCGAGTAATGCTGGCTGCAAATGCAATCAGAGATAAGTCGCTATGACAAAGCCTTCGTCAGAAACTTGGCACGCGGCGCTTCATCAATGCCAGCGTAGCGGTGTTCCCCACGTATTAGCCACCCAAGTAACTAGCGCGGGTTCAACCCCGCGTGAACCTGGCGCGCGTATGGTGATCACCCAAGGCACTGTTTATGACACGCTAGGCGGGGGCACTTTCGAGTGGCAAACCATCCACGCTGCCCGAGAGTTTTTGCAGCAAGGTCGCGACGGCTTTCACTTAGAAGCATTTACGCTTGGTGGACGCAGCGGCCAGTGCTGCGGCGGTTTTGTAAATGTGCTGCTGGAGGTGTTCCTTGGTGCTGAAGTCAATATCGCCATATTTGGTGCAGGGCATGTAGGACGAGAGATCGTTAATCTTAGCGCACCGCTTCCCTGGCAAATACACTGGTTCGATAGCCGAGCGAGTGTATTTAGCGAACAGGATCAGCAGCAACCTCGACTTAACTGCTACACACTTAACAGTGCACAGGAAGGAACCTTAGCACTACCCTCTGCATGTCATGCGCTCGTATTAACCCATAATCATGATGAAGATTACGCGCTTATCACCGCCTTATTGCAACGCTATGATGTCGCCTCGATAGGGCTAATCGGCTCGGAGAGTAAATGGGCAAGCTTCAAGGGACGACTCCAACGTGAGGGCTATCCAGCTAAAGAAATAGAGCGTGTACGCAGCCCCATTGGCTGTGTTCATAACGCTAAACTTAGCAACAAAACACCCTATGCCATTGCTTTGACCGTGGTAACTGAACTGCTATTGCTAACGGACAAACCAACCTCACTAGAAACGCGCGGCCTAGAGCCTAACGCTTTACGTGCTCTAATTGACGATACGAAAACAACCCAGAGCTGATATGAATTCTTCAATTGATACCTTTATCCGCGCTGAAATTGTTAGCTTTACACGCGATCCAGGTGATGCTGACCTACCCCAGCCAGGTAGTCTGGCGCACTATAGCGACGGGTTACTTTGGCTTAAAGGCAGTCGTATTCATACTGTAGGCCACTATAGCGATCTCTCTCACCAACTGCCTAGTGACTCTCATGTCATTGATTATCGTGGCAAGTTGATTATGCCCGGTTTTATCGACACCCACGTTCACTATGTTCAGCTAGACATCATGGCTTCTTACGGCCGTCAGCTACTTGATTGGCTGAATGATTATACGTTTCCTGAAGAGTGCCGTTTTGCCAATCATGCGCATGCAGAAGCGCTATCAAACGCTTTTCTAGATGAAATGCTTCGTTCTGGAACGACAACAGCCCAAGTGTTTGGATCCAGCCATCCTGGCTCCGTGGATGCATTTTTCACCGCTTGCCAAAAACGTCAGCTACGCATGCTGGTTGGAAAGGTATTGATGGATCGTAACGCGCCTGATGCTCTGATGGATGGTATATCGGGGATTGCAGACAGCGAGCGACTTATTGAAGACTGGCACGGCAATGACAGACTGGGCTACAGCGTCACACCCCGCTTTGCCCCGACGTCTACCAAAATACAGATGGATGCCGCTGGCGCACTGCTCCGCAATGACTCAACTCTCTGGTTGCAAACCCATCTGGCTGAAAATAGCGGAGAATTAGACTGGGTAGCCGAATTATTTCCCGGTAGCCAAGACTACTTAGCCGTTTATGAAGAGGCAGGCTTAGTCGGTCCTCGCAGCACCTTCGCTCACGGCATTTATCTGGACAACGGTATGCGCAGGCGATTAGCGGATCGAGGTGCCAATATTGCCTTCTGTCCTAGTTCCAACCTTTTCCTAGGTAGCGGATTATTCGACCGGGAAGCAGCTAAACAGACCGGAATGGCCTTCACTTATGCTAGCGATATTGGCGCAGGCACCGATTTATCTGGGTTTGGAACGCTTAAAGCCGCCTATCAAGTGGGTCAACTCGGCGGGCAACCGCTTACCGCATGGCAAGGTTTTTATGGTTTAACCCACGGCAATGCAAAAGCGCTTTCCCTAGATAGCCATATTGGGCAGCTTGCCCCTACCTACGAGGCAGATTTTGTAGTAATAGACCCCAATTCGACAGCGTTGCTGACACGCCGCGCCAAACACTGCACAACACTCGGTGAGCGGTTATTTGCACTCATGATGCTTGCTGATGATCGTGCCATTTATGAAACCTGGGCTGGTGGTATTTGCCAACACCGGAGGGATCTATGAGGTGTGAGTTGGAACAGGCTTCTCCCTTGTGGCTTACCATTCACTTTCCATTCACTTTTTCTTTCAGCCAAAAAAAACCCCCAAGGCGTAAGCCCTGGGGGTTTTTTCGAATAGGTGCCTGACGATGACCTACTCTCGCATGGGGAGACCCCACACTACCATCGGCGCGAAGCGGTTTCACTGCTGAGTTCGGCATGGGATCAGGTGGTTCACGCTTGCTATGGTCGTCAGGCGTAACAGGTACTGTATATCATGCTGGGTA
>NZ_RZHG01000019.1 GCF_003989795.1 Vreelandella andesensis | reverse complement strand
CCGGCGATAGGGCTATTGGGGTCTTCCTCGGCAGAAGGGTTCACAATGTCGTTGGAACCAATCACGATCACCACGTCAGTCTTGGGGAAATCGTCATTGATCTCGTCCATTTCCAGTACGATATCGTAGGGGACTTTCGCTTCCGCCAGCAGCACGTTCATGTGCCCGGGCAGACGCCCCGCCACTGGGTGAATACCAAAGCGAACATTTTTACCGGAGGCTCGCAGTTTGCGCACCAGATCACTTACTGCACTTTGCGCTTGCGCCACCGCCATGCCGTAACCCGGCACAATAATCACGCTATCCGCATCGTTTAAGGCACTGGCCACACCGCCGGCATCGATTGCGATTTGCTCGCCTTCAATCTCAGCCGCCGGCCCTTGGGTGCCGCCGAAGCCACCCAAAATCACGTTGATAAAGTTGCGGTTCATTGCCTTACACATAATGTAAGAAAGGATGGCCCCTGAAGAACCCACCAGCGCGCCGGTCACAATCAACAGGTCGTTGGAAAGCGTGAAGCCAATCGCCGCGGCGGCCCAGCCGGAGTAGCTATTGAGCATCGATACCACGACCGGCATATCCGCACCGCCGATGCCCATAATCAGGTGATAGCCGATAAATAACGACAGTGCCGCTAGCACGATCAATGTCCAGAAGCCTGCGCCATTGAGGTACATAATCGCGAGCAGCAGCGAAAGCACCGCCGCACCGGCGTTGAGCATATGCCCACCCGGCAGCTGGCGAGGTTTGCCATCCACTTTGCCTGCCAGCTTACCGAATGCTACCACCGAGCCGGTAAAGGTCACCGCACCAATGAAAATGGCGAACACGACTTCTATTTGTAAAAAAGTCAGCTCATCTGGGGCTTTTGTAGCGACCAACGCGGCAAACGCTGAAAACTCTTGCATCGCGCCGTCGGCGGCTTGTGCTGCCAGTACCCGGCGGCGCTCTAAATCGGCGCTCCAGGCAACCAATACCGCTGCTAAGCCCACAAAACTATGAAGCGCCGCTACCAACTGAGGCATTTCGGTCATTTCGACCTTGCCGGCGACATAGACGCCAATCCCAGCACCGATCAGCATCGCTGGAATCAGCCACCAGTAGCCACCGATACCAGGCCCGAGGGAGGTAAAGAACACCGCCACGGCCATACCGATAATGCCGTACCACACGGCTCGTTTGGCTTTTTCCTGATTACTCAGCCCGCCTAGCGATAAAATAAATAACACACTTGCCGCAATTGCCGCGGCAGATACGAATCCTTGTCCTAACATATCGTTTCTCCGCCGCTTAGGATTTTTGGAACATGGCGAGCATCCGGCGTGTCACCAGGAAGCCACCCACGATGTTAATCGACGCAATCAGTACCGAAATAGCAGCCAGCACGATAACGACGCTACTGCCTGAGCCGATTTGCAAAATGGCGCCTAAGATAATGATGCCCGAAATGGCATTGGTAACCGCCATTAGGGGCGTATGCAGCGAATGACTCACCTTCCAAATTACCTGGAAGCCAATGAAGCACGCCAACACAAATACGATGAAGTGCTGCATAAATGAGGCGGGCGCTATTTGGCCTAACAGCAGCATTAGCACGCCACCCACCGCGAGCAAGCCAGCTTGCCGTTTGGTTTGAGCTTTAAACGTGGCCAGTTCAGCGGCTTTTTTCTCTTCAGGCGTTGGTGCTTTCTCTTTTTTCTTCGGCTTCGCCGCGGCGATCGCTTTCACTTTCGGGGGCGGCGGTGGGAAGGTAATTTCGCCCTGGTGCGTGACCGTGGCACCGCGAATCACGTCGTCTTCCATATTGTGATGGATGACACCGTCTTTCTCTGGGGTGAGATCGGTCAGCATGTGGCGGATGTTGGTGGCGTACAGCAGCGACGCTTGGGTAGCCATGCGTGAGGGGAAGTCGGTGTAGCCAACCACCACCACGCCGTTATCACTGACAACACGTTCATCAGGCTTGGTTAAATCGCAGTTACCGCCTTTTTCAGCGGCTAAGTCGATAATCACTGAGCCCGGCTTCATGGCCGCGACCATATCTTCTAGCCACAGCTTCGGCGCGGGCCTGCCTGGAATGAGTGCCGTGGTGATGACGATGTCGACATCCGGCGCTTGTTCGCGGAAACATGCTAGCTGCTTCTCGCGAAACTCTGGGCTGGAAGGTGACGCATAGCCACCGCTTTCCGAACCGTCCTGACTGTCTTCAAAATCGAGGAACAGGAATTCAGCGCCCATGGATTCAATCTGCTCGGACACTTCGGGGCGCACATCAAACGCACGTACCACAGCGCCCAGGCTCGTCGCGGTACCAATCGCCGCCAAGCCCGCTACACCTGCGCCAATCACCAGCACCTTGGCTGGGGGGACTTTACCCGCGGCCGTGACCTGACCAGTAAAGAAGCGGCCAAAGTTATTGCCAGCCTCAATCACCGCACGGTAGCCCGCAATGTTAGCCATTGAGGAGAGCGCGTCCATTTTTTGCGCTCTGGAAATACGCGGCACCATGTCCATCGCAATAACCGACGCGCCCTGCGCTTTACAGGTTTCCAACAGCGCGTCGTTTTGTGCCGGCCAGAAGAATGCAATCAGCGTCTGGCCTTCCCGCAGGTAGTGAGCCTCTTTTTCCGAAGGTTCACGGACTTTAATCACCACGTCCGCATCACGCCACAACGCTTCCGCGCTTTCCACAACGCTGACACCCGCGTCGCGATACGTGTCGTCATTAAAGCCCGCGGCAACCCCCGCGCCGGCTTCCACCAGGCATTCATGGCCCAGCTTTTGGAGCTGTGTTGCGCTCTCAGGTGTCAGCGCTACACGCGCTTCTCCTTGAGCTGTCTCTTTCGGTGCGCCTATTTTCACACGCTTTCTCCCTTAATTAGCCCATTTCCAGCGCCAGTACCAAAACGCTTACGTTTTCACCCCTGGCTATTGAGCGCTGAACCTTACTGCTAGCGCAAATAGTTACGCCAAATAGCAGTCTAGGATCTAACGCAGCGACTGCCAGTTACTATTCAACCTTGGATTCAACTTCGTTGTTTAACTACAACATGAGCGGGCATGGGCCTCGCCCCTCACCAAAATGGCGAAAAAACTACTCTCAAAGTACCGCAGGCAGTTCGCCCTATCAGTGATTAACGACTATCAGTGATTAACGACTATCAGTGATTAACTGAAGAAGTGGGAAAAACAAACACGATCACAGGGGGTTCGGCTACCGCTAAGCGTCTTTCTGCTTAAAAGTACCCGCGAATTCGATCAGCGATTGCGTCAACCAAATAATGGCAGGATCGTTGGCATAAAGCCCGTGTTGAATCAGTGTCATATTAAGTGCAGGCAGTTCTTTAGGGGGTGCGACGATACGCACCGGCAGCATCGTGACAAATCGTTCAGCCATTTGGCGCGGCAACGTCATGATCGCATCCGTAAGCGCCACAACCCGCGCTGCCGCAATATAATTTAAGTTCTTTGAAATCACTCGGCGGGTTAGGCCGTGCTGCACTAAACAACTGTCGATGTTGCTTGGCTTTAAACCACTGATATCCGTCAGTGACACATGGAGCTCACGGGCAAACTGCTGAATATTCAGGGCATCGCCAACACCGTGATTATTAGTTGCCGCCAAACAGACCAACTCCTCATCCATCCATGGGTGCTGTATGACACCGCTGGGCAGCGCGGTTTGGCTATCCAACCCGACCACCATATCGACTTGCCGCTGTTCCAGCCCTTCACTCAACACATCAGGCGTGATGAGTTCAATGGAAAAACTGATATCCGGCGCATACGTCAGCAGTTGACTAAGAAATGCCGGATACATCACCTCTTCAAAATAATCCGTGGTGGCCAGAGTGAAATGCCGGGCGCTCGTGGATGGAAAGAAGCTGGCTGGCGGGGCGAGGCCTTCTTGCAGCATGGCCAGCGCCTGCTGCACGACTGGCAACAACGCCAACGCACGAGGCGTTGGCTGAAGGCCATTATTAGTACGCAGTAATAATGGATCGTCCAGCGCCTCTCGCAGCCGTTTTAAAGCATGGCTTAGTGCTGGCTGGCTTAGATGCAGCTTTTCCGCTGCTCGTGTGACGTGGCGCTCACGCATTAGCGCTTCAAATACCAGCAGCAGATTCAAATCAAAATGACGAAGCGAACGCATAGCGCCTCACTATTTATTTAGCGAATGATTTCATTCTAAACATTCATTTCATTGATCGCGAAAATTTCCTTATTGTCGCGTTTCTTAACGCCCAATACCCTCCGTTTTTTCTAATACACACCTTAGGAGTACACGCTAGGTGACCCCATCTCAGATCATGCCAAGCCTGTTTGGTGATGTTATCTCTACCTTTATGGGCGTGCCTAAGGCCACTGAACCCAAAGCGACCGATGCGGAGGTAGTGGTAAGCGGCGTGCCCTTTGATTTAGCGTGTTCAGGCCGGTCGGGTGCCCGTATGGGCCCAAATGCTATTCGCCAAAGCACCGCCAATTTGATCTGGGAAGGCAAGCGCTGGCCTTGGGACTTCGCATTGCAAGATCGCCTCAAGGTTTGCGATGCAGGCAACGTTGATTACGCTTATGGCGAGCCGGAGAGCTTGGTCGACAACCTGGAAACCCACGCCAACCGTTGGCTAAAAGCCGGTAAAAAAATGCTGACGCTGGGTGGCGACCATTACATCAGTCTGCCCCTGTTGCGCGCTCATGCTCGCGAGCATGGCCCACTGGCGCTAATCCATTTTGATGCGCATACCGACACCTACGAGCAGGGCACGCGCTTTGACCACGGCACTATTTTCTATCATGCCCTAAAAGAGGGCTTAGTAGTGCCGGAGCACTCGCTGCAAATTGGCATTCGCACCAGCTACGACCGCCATAACCATCCTTATGAAGTGCTGGATGCCAATTGGGTAAACGACCACGGCTCTGCCGCCGTGTTAGAGCGCATTCGTGCCCGAGTTGGTCATCATCCAGCCTACATCAGCCTAGACATTGACGGATTAGACCCAGCCTACGCGCCAGGTACCGGTACGCCGGTATGTGGCGGCATGTCTACCGACCTGATGCTGAAAGTGATACGCGGCATGGTCGGAATGGCGTTAGTAGGTATGGATGTTGTTGAGGTAAACCCTGCTTACGATCATGGCGATATCACGTCACTTGCTGCGGCCACCCTGGGGTTGGAGTTTCTATATACACTGGCAGCATCTAAAAATACGTAATGACCGAATATCCAAGCTGTTAGTGCTAACCCCCACCTATCAGATCGCAACACTGAGACGGCGGGGGAAGTCGGCGGTTATCGCCAATCAATACGCTTCACGCACCAGCGTCACATCAAACGACACGTCAACCTCCATGGTGTTGCTGCTGTCATAGTCTTCTGTCATGGACGCCAAATAGGCAAGTGACGTTGAAATGCGCCCTTTTGCTCGGCCAGTGTCACCGTCGATATCGAGCAGTTCTATCTCAATAGGCACCTCTGTTTCTGTGCCGTAGTGAGGCATCATTGCGCTTTCTGGAAAGTAGCTCACTGAAGCATCACCAGTGGTACCATTCATTACCATAAAGTTAATGCTAAGCGTGCCCTGGGTTTCAAATCGCTGTTCTCGGTGCCCTTGAATAGTGACATCCATCATGCCCGGCATCAGCTCGCCAAAACTAGCCGTTGAGCCTTCTGAGTGAGTAACAACATGCCATTCTTTAGGTTCTCCATCCAGCGTACCGCTGATCTCGTTAGCAACCGCGTGCCCGGCCCCCCACATAAGACCGCCCAGTAGCAGCGCACCGCTCATTAATTGTTGTTGATTTATCATTTATTTTCTCCTGTTTAACCACCACCGAGTTAGACGCAGACCCGGGACCAGGTTCGCTGCCATAGGCACAACCACCAAACGCAGCGCAGAAAACTAAGCAATGCCGCTTGGCATTTTTTGCTCTATCGCTCAGAACGGCGACGCTAGCGAGCGCTTTGCTCACGCACGGCAGCAAGATCCCAGTCACGCATTAGGTCGACGGCGACATCTTGTGACTCAAGGTTTTCACCTTTCACTTGCATCATGATCCGACCGTCAAGCAACAGCGTCACTTCTGCGCGGGAGCGCTCGGGTTCCCACTTCAACACTGCCGCTTCACGGCCTAAACGAATGCGTTCCATATTAGGTTGCATGGCAATCATCGCCGGATTGTTGAACATTGCCCCCATGCTTTGTATCAAGGGACTATCCAACATCATGCTCGCGGTTAGTTGACCATTACCGTTATCTTGTTGATAGGCGCGTTCGAGCGACGTACCGCCAGCGCCAAACATCGCAGCAGCTCCACCGCCTGCACTGCCGGAGGTGGCTTCATGTGCCGTCCAACCCTCCGGTGCATCAGGAAAGGTTTGGGCAATCAGGTTCGACATCATCTTGCGCATGTCTTCAATGGCAAATTCTAGTTCGGTAATCGCCGCACCATACTCTTGCTCCTGATAAAGCTCTAGGCCTAGCTCGATCTGTTCGACGACCTCATCTGCCAAAACACTTTGTGCCGCCGGAAAAAATAACACGCTAGCCAATACCGCAGCCTTGAAACGATGAGCGGGCAAGATAGTGGTCAATGTCATGACAATTCCCTCTTTATTAGTGTTGTTCGTTATTTTGATCCCAACCTGGGGTTAGCGCCTGTAGCGTTGCTATCTCTTATAGATCAGCTCTTATAGATCAGCTCTTATAGAATTCGCTTTTGGGGTTAACTCTAGTGTTGATAGCATTAGCCACATCGTCAAATTTAAAGTGATACTTGACGTTAAAGCATGCCTGGCCTCAACGCCTACTTCGTTTAAACAAGATCGAAGCGACTATCGCCATGCACTTGAGCGAAGGAAAGCGTAAAGAGGATAGCGATTGAAAGCTGAGCTACACAACGTAATAACGCTAGGCAACCAAGTAATTAATTACCTAGCACCTAGCGTTAGAGAAAACACGAACGGCATCTAAATCAGAGACGCGTTACCCTTGAGAAGCGGCCAGTGCTTGATCGATATCCGCCAGCAGGTCGTCAATATGCTCAATGCCTATCGATAAGCGCACCATATCC
This sequence comes from Vreelandella andesensis, assembly GCF_003989795.1. Classification (GTDB taxonomy): domain Bacteria; phylum Pseudomonadota; class Gammaproteobacteria; order Pseudomonadales; family Halomonadaceae; genus Vreelandella; species Vreelandella andesensis. The sequence goes on along the minus strand of NZ_RZHG01000019.1, from coordinate 441,924 downwards.
GGCGTGACACCAGCCGCCTTTAACTCTTGCTCATTTAGCTGGCGGTGCGTGGTGGATGCGGGAATAGAAGAGCAGCTCTTGGCATCGCCAATGTTCACTAAACGCAGAATGAGCGATAGCGCATCGTAGAAACGTTCTCCTGCGGCTTGCCCACCTTCAATACCAAAACTAAGAATCCCTGATGCATGGCCATTCATATAACGCTTGGCCAGGGCATGATCAGGATGGTTTTCCAAGCCCGCGTAGTGCACCCACTTCACCAATGGATGACTCTCCAGATGCTTGGCAACGGCTAGCGCATTGGCACAAATGCGCTCAATGCGCAGTGACAGCGTCTCCAGCCCCTGCAATAGGTTCCAGGCCGCCTGGGCAGAAAGCGCTGCGCCCATATTACGCAGCGGCACTACCCGGGCACGGGCGATAAACGCCGCTTCGCCTACATCACGGGTATAGCTCACCCCGTGATAGGAGATATCAGGCTCGTTAAGCAGCGCAAAACGTTTAGCATTTTCCGCCCAGGGGAATTTTCCTGAATCGATAATGACACCGCCAACAGTAGTGCCATGACCGCCGATATACTTAGTCGCTGAGTGAACGACAATGTCCGCCCCATGCTCAATGGGTCGACACAAAAACGGCGTGGCAGTCGTGTTATCAACAATCATTGGTACGCCATGGCGATGCGCCGCGTCAGCCAATTTTTGCAGATCGACCACGCCACCGGAGGGGTTGCCGATACTCTCGCAAAAAACCGCTTTAGTGCGCTCATCAATCAGCGCTTCAATGCCATCGATATCGTCTTTATCGGCAAACCGTACCTGGATGCCTTGGCGTGGCAAGGTGTGAGCAAACAAGTTGTAGGTGCCACCATACAACTCGCTGATCGAGACAATATTATCGCCCGTTTCAGCGATGGTCTGGATCGCGTAGGTAATGGCTGCCATGCCAGAGGCCACCGCCAACCCTGCAATGCCGCCTTCCAGCGCGGCCACACGCTGCTCTAACACAGCGCAGGTTGGGTTCATAATGCGCGAATAAATATTCCCTTCCACTTTCAGATCGAACAGATCCGCTGCGTGCTGGGCGCTATCAAAGGAAAACGACGTAGTCTGATGAATTGGTACAGCCACAGCGTTTTGTGAATCAGGCGCATAGCCATGGTGGAGGGCAATGGTTTCAGGCTTCATAAGAACAGCTCGCTTGTTATGGAAAGATCATCATTGATCCTAAACAAGCATCACTGTGAAGGCCAACGTTGTTTAGTCAGGGGAACAAAATCAGAGTCGTTAAATGTTGCTTTTTTTCACTGAGCGCCACCTTTCATAAACCTTGGGTAACGCACTAAAACAGCGGGTGGCCCTGTCGGCCTGCCCGCTGTTATTAAAGTTAAAGTCCCAATATTTCACGCGCCTGCTGCCAGGTGGCTACCGGGCGCTGATACTTTTCACACAGCGCAACCGCGCGTTCGACTAACGCCGCATTAGATGGCGCTAACGTGTCGCGATCCAAGCGCACATTATCTTCAAGGCCTGTGCGCGTGTGCCCACCGGCAGCAATGGCCCATTCATTAAGCACGTATTGGTTGGCTCCAATACCCGCGCCACACCACTGTGCGTCCGGCGCGATGCGTTTGAGAGTTTCAATATAAAAATCAAACGTCGGCTTATCGGCGGGCATAGAGTTCTTTACCCCCATCACAAACTGAACATAAAGCGGAGTCTTGAGTTTTCCTTGCTTTGAAAGTGCCACCGCCTGGTGAATATGCGACAAGTCGAACGCTTCAATTTCAGGCTTGATAGCGTATTTGAGCATCTCATCGGCTAGCCATTCCACCAGCTGCGGCTGGTTTTCATAAACGCGAGTGGGAAAGTTATTTGACCCTACCGAAAGACTCGCCATATCCGGTGCCAGCGGCAGCATCCCACCGCGCTCTTCGCCTGCACCGGAGCGCCCACCAGTAGAGAGTTGAATAATCATGCCGGGGCAATACGTCTTGAGGCCCTCCATCAAACGGCTGAATTTCTCCGGGTCTGATGAAGGCGTTTGATCGTCATTGCGCACATGGCAGTGGGCAATGCTCGCTCCAGCCTCGAAGGCCGCCTGAGTGCTTTCAATCTGCTCTGCGATGGTGATCGGAACGGCAGGGTTATCCTCTTTACGAGGCAGGCTGCCAGTGATAGCTACGCAAATAATACAAGGGTTAGACATGCTCCCCTCCTTGATTAATCGGTACCTGAGCGCTGACGCCACTCTATGACCGAACAGGTTAGTTAGAAACAGCGTGAGCGTGCTTGTGGCTCTTCGCTGATGATTGCCTTACCGAAGGCATTTTATTCGCATAACGAACATTGATTCTCTTTACGAACAAATTAGCCCTCAAACATCCACAAGTCAACTCCGTTTTACCACTCGGCTTTATTAACAGACGGTGTCAGATATTGTTCGCCATTCGAACAAAGTGTTATTTTCACGCCCTGTATCTGTATCCATATCAATATCGCCGAGATCATCATGAGCAATGCCCTACAGGAAGATCCTTTAAAACCGACAGATCGTGATTTTGTTGCAGCGTTAGCCAGCGGACTGGAAGTCGTGATGGCGTTTGATGAAGCGCATACGCGGATGACACTCAGCGAGGTCGCCGAGCGGACAGGAATGAATCGAGCGAAGGCACGGCGTTTTTTACTGACGCTGCATGCCCTTGGGTATGTGCGTAAACAGCAGCGCTACTTCGAGCTAACCCCCAAAGTACTGCAGCTGGGGTACTCTTATTTAGCATCTAATAATTACCGTGGCGTCATTCAGCAGTACCTAGAAGACATTACCCGCCAGTGTGGCGAATCCTCGTCGCTTGGGGTGCTTGATGGTGACGAGGTTATCTATCTGGCCCGCTCAGCGGCCCCGCACCGCTTGATGGCGATCACGCTCTCTGTGGGTACTCGTCTACCGGCGGCCTACACATCAATGGGCAGAGTACTGCTTGCTCAGCTGCCGGAGAGTGAGCTGGACAGCTACCTGAACCAGCTCTCCTTGACGCGCTATACCGACAAGACGATTACCGATCACGAATCACTAAGAGCGGCGATATATCAAGCGCGGGAGGAAGGTTACGCGATTACCGATCAAGAGCTTGATTCAGGCCTGCGCTCCATTGCGGTGCCAGTGTTTGATACCCATGAAAAGCTGATCGGCGCGATTAACATCAGCACCAATGCTGCCCGTGTGAATATGGCAACACTGCTTGAACATTATCGACCGTTATTGATGGAAAAAGCCCAGCTCATTCGCCAGTCGGTGAGCGTGTAACCACCCTTAACTCTTAAGATTTTTCGACGTTACGTGCTAACGGCAAGTGCCCTCCTCCTGGGTGTCGGAGGTTGGCTTACCTATTACCTATTAGCGACCTACCCGCCGCCGAAACGTCCAATCTGGTCATATTAGCAGCCGCCCAACCTGTCATTGCCCGTATGACCTGCCGAGAATATGCCAACACAAGGAAACAAAATCTGTCATTCGCAGCGCCGAGTAAACGACAGATGCCCTTGTTAACACAGACTCCCTACGCCTCTAACAACAAAGACTATTTATCGTGGTGGCGTGGAGCAGCCCACAACAAAACTTACAAGGTGACCTCATGGATAACACTCGACTCAAAGGTAAAAACTGCCTCATCACTGGCGCAGCACGCGGCATGGGTGCCGCCGTTGCCGAACATTATGCTGCTCAAGGTGCGAAGGTTTGCGTAGCAGATATCAATATTGAAGGGTGCGAAGAAGTCGTAGCGCGTATCAAAGCAAACGGCGGCGAGGCCATTGCGGTCAAACTTAACGTCACCGATCGTGCAGAAGTACAAGCTGCAGTGAAAGCCACTGCCGACGCATTTGGCAGCCTGAACGTCATGGTCAACAACGCAGGTATTAACAAGCCATTGATGTTCCTCGATATCACTGAGGAAAATTGGCACCAGATAATGGATGTTAACGCACTGGGTTGCTTGCTCGGCATGCAAGAAGCTGCTAAGCAAATGATCGCTCAGGGCAAAGAGAATGGGCCTTACAAAATCCTTAACGTTGGCTCGATTCTTTCGCGTCAGGCGTTTGATGACGTCGTCCCCTACTCATGCAGCAAGCACGCCGTGCTAGCCATGATTAACGGCGGTGCTAAAGCGCTGGTGGATCACAACATTACCGTCAACGGCTATGGCCCGGGTGTGGTGCGCACCGAACTTTGGGAACAGCTCGACAAAGACTTGGTCAGCATCGGTAAATTCGAGAAGCAAGGTCAGTCCATGGACGAGCTTGCTGCGAAGATGATTCTGATGAAGCGTTATTCCTACCCAGAAGATGTGGTCGGCACTGCGTCCTTCCTCGCCAGCGCAGAATCCGATTATATGACCGGTCAGTTGCTGATGATCGATGGCGGCATGATCATGCAGTAAGTCAGCCACCCGCCCCCATGCCTGCTAATCAGGCATGGGGCTACGCTGCGCTTACCAACAACACGTTTAGCAGCAGTGATGTTCTGGTTATTTACGCTAACTGCTTCCGTCCATGTTTTTTCCGTCCGTGTTTTTCGTGAGTGCCCGTGAGTGTCCATGGCAGATGCTCTCACTCCTCACTAATAATGCCCTTTTTCGCGCATCACTTTATCCGCCCGCTCTTGAGCAATAGAAAGCGCTTTTTTGATCGAGCGCCGTCCGTCCAACACGTCGAATATCTCGTTCCCCGCGATACTGATGAGCTCTGTGATTCCAGGCACAGGCGGACGCGGCCAGGCCTGTAAAACATCCTTTTTTGCCATATCATCGACAATCTTAATTAGCGGCGATAGTGCCGATACTTCAGGATCCTGGCTAACACTGAAACGAGGCGTCACCAGACTGCCGTTCAGAATGTAAAGTTTAGACATGTTAGCGGACGTCAAATGCCGAAGCGCCGTCCATACGGCCTCAACACGTTCGGGTGCTAGGTTAGCGGGAATGGCGAGCGCATAGCCACCGATGGGGGTGATGGCACGTCCATGGTTGCCCACCGGGTGGGAAAGGTAGCTTGTATTGCCATACGCGGGCGAATGTCGGTCCAGTTCGAACAACGGGGCCAGCAGCGTATAACAATAGGCCATACTGGTTTCACCCGACGCATACGACTGGGCACGTTCGTACCAGGACATACTGAGAATATTGGGCGGTGAATATTTGAGTATATCCAGCATATATTCGCAGGCTCTGTAAGCAGCATCGGACTGAAACATCGGGCGCAACTGCTCACCCGTGGCTTGCTGAAAGTCATAACCGCCCGGGCCGCTCGGTAGATTAAGCAGTGGCTGCCCGAACTTTGCCATCAGAAAACTGAAAGTATGCCCAAGCGGCGTGCCTCTTGCCGCATTCCAGGCGATACCGTAATGCCCTTTGGCCGGGTCATGTAACTGTCTGGCCACTTTCACCAGGGATTCCGTGGTGGTGGGCGGCGTTAACTGTGCCGCGTCGAAAACATCCTGACGATAGCAGAGTAATTCCGGTGTGGTTTGCACCGGGATACCGTACTGACTGCCCGCATAGCCTGAGCTTTGGATCGCCATCGGATGGAAATCAGAAAGGTCATAATTATCGCGCTGGATTAGCGCGTCGAGTGGCATAAGCACACCATCGGTGGCTAACTCACCAAACCAGGGCAGGTCACAGGCGACAATGTCATAGCGTGACTTTGCCAAACGGGCATTATCGAGAATGTCATCCAACAGGTTGTCAATGGACCGTGCCTTGTTGCGAATCTCTAGCCCAAAAATCGATTCCAACTGACGCTTCAGGTTGTGCATGGCCATAAACGTTGGATCAGCGTGGGCTAATACACGCAGCCCGCCCTTCAGTTCAAGCCGTGCAGACAGTACTGCCGGGGTCGATATACCCCGCGCCGACGAAGACGACCCCAAGAAGATCTTGCTGGCCGTTTCCGATGCCAGATCTATCCCGAACAGCGGCCCCAGGATCCCTTTTATTCGCTCGGCGTAGCATTCCCACTCCTCGATCATTTGCGGGGAAGGATGCAGCGAAACCGTTTTACCCGACTTGGTGCGCGGGCGCGATATAAGCAGTCCGCGTTGAATGATACTTTCAATACCGCGCTTTGCCGTCCCATAGGTGAGGCCAGACGCATCGGCCAGCGAGGTTGGGGTGGTTAATCGACCCGTGAGATGGTTACGCATCACGTGCAGCAGCATCCGCAGCTCACGATAGCCCAGCGACATGGAAAGCGTACCCTCGGTTTCATCTTCAAACTTTTCAATGAAATCGAGAAAGCGAGCAAGCTCTGAATTCGAGATTTTCGAGGCTGGCATGGACGATAACGTATCGTAAGGTCCTTCTGGGTTTACCTCATTGACCTCAGCATGACCGTCTCTCATAACGACTCCTAAGCATTATAAAACCACCAGACTAGCAAAGTAGTGATGAGCACTTTTAACCATCGGCCACGGCTTAAAGCGTGTAAGCGTCAGCCTATACCGTCCATGATCAGCCGAATACCCAGCAAGATCAGCAAGCAAAGAATAACCCGAAAAAACAGCTCACCATCAATGCGTTTCTGAATAACCAACCCCAATCTAACCCCCAGCCACGCAACGGGCATCAGTAATAGCGCTATCGTCAGGTTATCGATATTCACCAAGCCCAGCAGGGTATAGGGAACCAGCTTTACCAGATTAGTAATGGCCAGAAAGACGACGGCCGTTCCTAAAAATTGCTGCTTGGTTAGCTGGCATTGCAGCAGGTAAAAATTCAGCGGCGGGCCGCCCGCATGGGCAATAAAGCTGGTAAATCCTGCTATCCCACCACACAAACGCCCGACCCAGCTAGGCATCAACTTGCCACGTAGCGGTTTAAGCAGCCCCCACAGGCCAAACAATACGGAAAAAATACCCAGCAATAGTTTTAGCAGCGCTTCATCAAACCAGCCATAGGTAAAATAACCGACGGCAACACCCACTATCGCGGGCGGAAACATCAGCCACAATAAACGATCCACCCGCTGGCGCCACCATGCTTTCAGACTAAACACATCCATCACGATCAACAACGGCAGCATGACCGCCACGGCAAAGGTCGGGCTCGCCTTTAGTGAGATCAGCGGCACGGCCACCACCCCCACTCCACCAGCAAATCCCGACTTGGATATACCAGTAAGCAGCACCGCAATAATCATTAACGCCACGAACACCCAGTCAACAACCATTCGAAAGCCTCATTAATAGTGAGCCGTGGCTCCTCTAGTTAAGAGCAAAAAAAGGGGCCATGACAGTCACGGCCCCCTTTCATTAGCTAAGCATGCGTTAGCGATGCTTTTTTTACAGCCTTTTTTACAGAACTTTTTTACAGAACTTTTTTTAAAGTACTTTGCACACTTCGTCGAAGGAGAAGCGGTCGCCACGTGGGAACAAGGCACTGGCATCGCCGTAGCCTAAGTTACACAGGAAGTTGCTCTTCACTTTTCCATCTGGGAAAAACTCTTCGTCCACAGCCGCGTTATTGAAGCCAGACATCGGGCCTGCATCCAAGCCTAGCGCACGCGCCGCCAAAATTAGATAGCCACCCTGAATGGAGCTATTGCGGAATGCCGTGGAGTGGATGAAATCCGGCTTACCTTCGAACAACGACTTGGCATCCTTGTTATGGGCAAACATGCGCGGTAGGTGCTCATAGAATTCAGTATCGAAACCAAGTACGGCGACTACAGGCGCTTTCATGGTTTTTTCCTGGTTACCCGGCATCAGCGCGGGCTTCAGGCGCTCTTTTGCCTCATCGGTGGTGAGGAAGATAATCCGCGCTGGCTGGCAATTCATTGAGGTCGGGCCAAAATGCATCACGTTATACAATTCGCGCAGCGTTTCCTCGCTTACCTCGCGGTCCTGCCAAACGTTGTGGGTCCGCGCTTCGGTAAACAGTGTTGCGATAGCGGTTTGATCAATCGTTGTCATGTCATTTCCTCTTTCGGTTTAACCAGCTCAGTTCGAGCCAGACGTTCAGGGTGAGACGCTTAGGCCGTCTTTAAGCCGAAGTCGTAATGAAAATAGCGGTAAGGTGTTTCCATTTGTCGGCCATCCGGTGCCTGCCCCGCTGGTTGCTGAGCAAACTCCTTAACCAATGAGTCTTTCACGCCAAATACCGCATCAGAATCGAGATAGGGGTCATCTTCAGCGAATATTTGGGTAACCAAGGTTTCGTACCCTGGTGCCATCAACATAAAATGCACATGGGCAGGGCGATAAGGATGACGGCCAGTGATTTCAAGCATTTTGCCGACCGGCCCGTCAGTAGGAATCGGATAAGGTGAGGGCGTCACCGTCCAGAAGGCGTAATAGCCCTGGCTGTCAGTATGGAAGCGAGCGCGTAATGATGCGCTTTCAAGCTCAGGCTTTTGGACGTCATAAAAGCCTTCACTGTCGGACTGCCAAACGTCAATGGTAACATTCGCCAGAGGCTTACCCTGGGCATCGTGCACGTTGCCCTCAATGAATAGTGGCTCGCCTTCAACGCCCCAATTAATGGCGTCACCTTGGTTCGCTTGAGGAGGATCAGCGACGTAAAAAGGTCCCAAGACGGTGCTTTCGGTAATCTTAGGATCGCTGCTTGAGTGGTTAATGGCATCCACCAGCATCGTCACACCAAGGGTGTCAGACAACAGGATAAATTCCTGGCGTTCGTCATCGCACATTTGACCCGCGCGAGTCAGAAATTCAATCGCCTGAGTCCACTCTTTTTCGGTGGGCTCCACTTCGCGCAAATAGGCATGCAGGTGTTTTACCAGGCCGTTAAGCAGCTCTTTCAGCCGTTCATCATCACAGCTGGAAAACTCATCAATCACCGCCTGGGTGATATTATCGGTGGTTAGGTTACGCATTTTTTTGTCCTCCATGCTCTGCAGGCGTTGGTTCGCCCAGTCCGGAAAGACGCTCGGTATGATGCACGGTGGCGATATAGTCATCATCGCCATGCCCTGTGGCAATCAACGCGGTGTAGGCTTCGCGCATTTGCGCGGCCAGCGGCGTTGACACCCCTGAGCCATGAGCGCAGTCGAGGATGAGATCGAGATCTTTGGCCATCTGAGCGGCGGAAAACGTCGAGGTGAAATCGCGCTCTAACAGTGGCGGCACTTTGTACTTCACCATGGGCGAACCCACCGCACTGTCAGAAATCAGCTCCAGCATGGCGTCCCATTCAATGTTGCCTTTACGTGCCAGCGTCAGGGCCTCACTCATCATTCCGGCACTCACGGCAATCATCAGGTTGATCGCCAGCTTGGCCACTCGAGCCTGCTCTTCATCGCCCAACCAATACTGCGCCTTGGTGAAGGCGTCAAACACAGGTTTTGCCGTTGCCAGTGCTTCGCGGGGGCCAGACACCATTGCCGACAGCGTGCCGGCCTCTGCGGCTACCGGATTCCCCGATACGGGGCTGCGCAAATAAACAATGCCATAGGCCTTGGCCGCTTCGGCCACTCGCGCAGAGGCTTCCACGCTCACCGTACTTGTCTCAATCAAAATACTGCCGGGCATCATGTGGCGAACCAGCTCACCTGTCGTTAAGCACAGATTGATCAAGGCACGGTCATCGGGAATGGAGACAAACACCAGGTCACAATCCGCCACGGCGCTGGCAAGCGATTGATGAGGGGTAATGCCTATTTCTTCGGCGAGCGCCAGACGTTCAGCCGAAAGATCAAACCCCTGAACGGCAGTTCCTGCCTGAATAATCCTGGCGGCCATGGGTAAGCCCAACTTACCCAAGCCTACCCAAGCTACTTTAGAGTGTGAAGGGGACGTTGTGGAAACGGTTGTCATGAGGTTGCCTCCTGTGTCGATTGCGCTTCACGCGCCAGCAGTTCGGCGTGAATTCGATGGCCAGATTTGGCAAGCTCAGCAATTCCCTGCTCGGTCTCTATCAACAGACGCCCGCCGCGTTTTTTGAACTGCCCAGCCACCATGACGCTGTCGACGTTGGCAAGGCTTGTTTGCATAACCACCGTGGAAACGGGGTCGTTAACCGGCTGCATATTCAGCTGATTGCTATCCAACAGCACCAAATCGGCCTGCTTACCCGGGGTTAAGCTGCCAATGCGGTCATCCAGCCCCAGTGCTTTCGCGCCATCCAGGGTGATCCAGCCCAGCGCTTCGCGGGTGGTGATCGTCGAGGTGTCAGGAATCTTGCCCTGCTCACGGCGCGAGGCATCGTTATCCAGAGAACGCTGCATGCCAAGCGCGGCACGGGCGACGCTGAACATGTCACCGGACAGCACAGACTCAAGGTCCACCCCCAGCGAAACCACGCCACCGTGCTGGCGTACCAGCCCGGTCACTGGGAAGCCGTGCCCCTGAGTCATCTCGTTTTCCGGTGCCACCGAAAACGTCACGCCGCTGGCGCAGAAACGGGACATCTGGCCATCGTCCAGGCTTTGGCCATGCACAATGTTGATGTCCGGCCCAAGCAGGCCACGGGCTTCCACTTCGTCCCATGCGCCGGGGGCTACGGCTTCGCCGCCACCCTGGTGCATGGAGGCAACAAGACCAAACTCTTTGGCCAAGGCGAAGTCTTGCAGGGTCACATCCAGGGTCGAATAGTGAGGGCCAAGAATGGCCATGCCTAACGTGACAAGGCCTTCCGGGTTCGCTAGTTCACCGCCCAGCAGGCGTTCGATTTCATGACGCGGGTGGGGGATTTCACTAAAGTGCGGTTGGCCAGGCTTTGGGTCGGGTTTGGGCGAGCCGTGCATAAACAGCGCACGAATACCCGATTCCTTCAGCCCACGCACGGCAGCATCGGTATGTTCGGGCGTTGGGTTGTTGTGGCACCAGTCACCCAGGGTGGTGGTGCCACAGTTGAGCTGATTCATCGCGCCCATGCGGGTCGCTATGTAGATGTCATGTGGCGTAAATAGCGCCGCCAGCCCTCGGTGAACGTGACGAAAATACTCAAGCAGGGTCCAGTTGGCAGCAACGCCGCGCAGGCCAGTCTGCCAGGTATGCATATGAGCATTAACCAACCCAGGAATGAGAATACCGCCGCCACAGTCGATAACTTCGGCGTTTTTTGCTTTGGGGTCATCTGTCAGATCATGGCCCACGGCGGCAATACGATCATCTTCAACGAGTACCTGGCCATCACTTAGCTCACCCAACTGCGGGTCCATCGTGACAAGGGTGGCGTTGATAAACAGTGTGTTCATTGTTCACCCCCGCCATCCATCTTCGGTCGATGTCCCGACTGGGCATCACTTAACAAGCGACGGATCCCATTGGCTTCAACGTCTCGTGGGTTCCAATAAGGGTTGCGGGTAGCAATCTCAGTGGCCCGTTCAACATCTTCCACGCTGAACCCTAGCTCAGAGAGCGCGCTCGGCGCACCGACTGAACGCCCCAGGTCGTAAAGGCCAGTGGCGGCATCTTCGCAACCCAGCGCACGGCTGATACGTGCCATGGCATCAGGCGCGGCCGGGGCGTTGTAGGCCACGGCGTAGGGCAGCACGATGGTGTGCGTTTCTGCATGAGGAAGGTTGAAGGACCCCCCCAAGGTATGGCAAAGCTTGTGATGCAACGACATACCCACCGAACCAAGACAGGCACCGCATAACCAAGCGCCATAGAGGGCATCAGCCCGCGCCTCGATATTGGTAAGGTCGTTGGCAATCACCGGCAGACTTCTTCCCAAGGCGGCAATCCCTTCTTCTGCCATCAACGCAATAACCGGATTGCCATCACGGGCATAAAGCGCCTCGACAGCATGGGCAATGGCGTTGATGCCACTGGTTCCCGACATTCCTGCGGGCAAGGTCAGCGTAAGGTCGACATCATAAATCACTGTTTCGGGCAGAACATCCAGAGTACGTTGAGTGGTTTTCTCTCCGTCTCGGGTCTCGCCTAGGATCGGGGTCATTTCCGAGCCCGCATAGGTCGTTGGAATCACCACTTGGGGTAAGCCAGTGCGCAGCGCAATCGCCTTACCCAAGCCAATGGTTGAACCACCACCGATGGCAACGGTGCAATCCACGTCAAGCGACTTTACCCGCTCCAAAGCGTCTTCCGTAATATCCACCGGGGTATGCATGGCGGCTTTTGCATAGACATCAATGCCTTTGTCACCCAGCTGCTGTAATACTTCCTGAGCCTGCTGTTGCTGCTGTGGCGTCGACAGTACCAGGGCACGTGAACAACCAAGCAGTTCAAGTTCTTCACTTAGACGTGACAGGGTTCCCTGGCCAAAGACCACACGGGATGGCAGGCCATTATAAACAAAAGGTTGCATGGAACTTTCCTTATACGTTTGAAGTGGTATGTATGCGCTCCTGGTGGAGAGGAGCGGAGCGCATCAATCGCAACCGGCTAAGCTAACTTGCCTGTGCCTGCTTACCCATTCCGGTAATGGCCTGAACCAGCTCGTCTTCGCTGACGTTGTCACCATCAAACTCAGCGGTAACGCGGCCATCGTACATAGCGATAATACGGTTACTCAGGCCAAGGACTTCCGGCATTTCGGAAGAAATCACCAGCACCGCATAGCCGGATTTCGCCAGATCTTTTACCAGGGTGTGAATCTCCGACTTGGAGCCCACATCAATACCGCGCGTCGGCTCATCCAGAATCAACAGCTTGGGATGGGTATGCAGCCACTTGCCAATAACAATCTTCTGCTGGTTACCGCCGCTCAGGTTGCCAACTTTCTGGCGCCAGCTGGGGGTCTTGATCTTCATCGCCTGGTGATATTTGTCATAGACAACGCGCTCTTTCGCACCCTGCATAAACCCCATGGAAGATACGCTGGTGAGGCTTGCCATGGTCATGTTGTCGCGACAGTTCATACCCAGAATCAGCCCTTGATCCTTACGATCCTCAGGGACCAGAGCGACACCACTGGCAACCGCATCATGGGAATTACGGAACTTCACTACCTCGCCGTCCAGCACCACCTCGCCACCAGAAGGAGTGCGCAATCCGAAGATCGTTTCTGCCACTTCAGAGCGCCCCGCGCCTACCAGGCCATACATGCCGACAATCTCGCCTTTACGAACGTTGAAACTAACGTCTTCAAAGACCCGCTTGACTGAGAGGTTGCGCACTTCCAGCAGGTTGTCGCCGAAATCATTGGGTTTGCTGGCATGATCAAGCTCCAGACTGCGGCCGATCATCATCCGGGTGATTTCGTCTTCGTTGGTATCCGCTGTATTGACCGTCCCGGTGTATTGCCCATCGCGCAGCACCGAAATGCGATGTGACAGGTGGAAAATCTCGTCCATGCGGTGGGAGATATACACAATCCCCACCCCCTGCTCGCACAGCGAATTGATCACGTCATAGAGCACGGGCTTTTCATGGTCGGTTAATGATGCGGTTGGCTCGTCGAAGATTACCACCTGAGGGGTAAACGCCAGTGCACGACCAATCTCCACCATCTGCTTCTTAGCAATCGACAGCGATCCCACTAAGTCGTCGTGCTTAAAGCCGCACTTGAGCGTCTCGAGAATCTTGTTGGTGTCTTCGCGCAGCTTGCGCCAGTCAACGCGGTTGAACGGTTTTCTTGGCAAGCTGCCAAGAAAGATGTTCTCCGCCACCGTCATTTCAGGTACCAACGACTGCTCCTGATGGATCAGCACAACCCCTGCCCGCTTGGCGTGCTTGGGGTTTTCGAAGGCCATCTCCTCATCACCGAGAATAATCTTGCCTTCATTCGCTTGGTGCTTACCCGCCAATACCTTCATCAGGGTGGACTTACCGGCACCGTTTTCCCCTAGCAGGGCATGAACCTCACCGGGACGAACGTCGAAGTCCACATTGTTGAGGGCTACGACACCAGGGAAGCGCTTGGTGATGCCTTGCAGTTTCAATATCGGTGCGGCATCAACCGGCCGACGCGATTGAGTAGGCGCTTTCATATCCGCACCTCCTTGGACGAGGGTACATTGACCTTTTTGTCGATAATCAGTACTGAGATGAGGATAACGCCGAGCACCACCAGCACGTAGAAGGCGGGTACCTGCATCAGGTTCATGCCATTACGCAGGATGCCGATAGCCAGCACACCCCCTAAAGTACCGATGATGCTACCGCTGCCACCGGTCAGTTTGGTGCCACCCAGCACAACTGCCGTAATCACCCAGAGTTCGTAGTCACGCCCCAGGTTAGGCGTTGCCGCACCCATCTGGCTCGACAACAACACGCCCGCCAGTGCAGCAAAAAAACCAACGATAATGAAATTGATCATCATGTGGCGGCCAAGGCGAATCCCTGCATCAATCGAGGCTTCAGGATTGCCCCCCACTGCGAAAGTGTTGCGGCCATGGCTAGTACGCGTCAGCACAAGGTGCATGATCAAGACACAAACCAGAAAGATGATGGCGAGCACCGGCATTGGCCCGATCGAGCTCATGCCAAAATCTGAAAAGGCAAAGTTTGAGGCGTAGAACGACTGCTCATCGGTATACACGAAAAGTAGCCCGCGAATCCCCAACATGGCGCCAAGTGTCACGATGAAGGCGTTAACACCGGTTTTCCAGACAATCAGACCGTTGATTGCCCCAAGCAATATGCCAGCGCCAAGGGCAGCTGCAATCGCCAGCGTCATGCTTATTTCCTGCAACCCAACCGCCAGGGAAGCCGCAAGCCCCAGAATCGCGCCAACTGACAAGTCAATGTTGCCGTTGATCATCACCAGCGTCATGCCCAGCGCAATCAGGCCAATCGTCGAGGTCTGAACCAAGATATTGGTGATATTGCCCCATGACAGAAAGTACTCCGACATAAAGCTGAAAAAGATGAAGATGGCGATAACAAAGATCCAGATGGGCTGAATCTTCGCTCTGCCACGGAAGAACCCTTTAATTGATGTCATGTTTCATTCCTCCGCATTATGAGTGGGTCGTGAACAAGCTCTTACGCTTGTTAGCGAGATCCAGCCATACGGCCAGGATGATGATCACCCAGGTCACGATCCACTGGGTGTAATAGGGGTAACCCATTAGCAACAGACCGTTCTGAATGAAACCCAGCATCAGTACGCCAATCACCGTTTTCCAGATACTGCCCGCACCGCCCAGCAAGCTGGTTCCGCCGAGGATAATCCCGGCCAGAACAAGCAATTCGTAGCCTTGACCCACGTTGTTTTGAGAACCCATCACCCGTGAACCAAGTACCAAAGCCGCGCACGCTACACAAAAAGCAGAGATCAGGTAAGTACTGAATACACACCAGTTCTTGCGAATACCGGAATAGACAGCTGCCATTGGGTTGCCGCCAACCGCAAAGATGCGTCGGCCGTATCCGGTACGTGACATAACGATCTGTACCACAATGGCCAATAATCCGAATAACAGGATGGGCACTGCTATGCCGCCAAGATAACCACGCCCGAAGAAGGCGAACCAGGTCCCTTCCTGATCAGCGATATCGACGTTCTGGCCACCGCTGTAGATCAGCACAAGCCCTTGAATAGCCGATAGCATGGCCAGTGTCACAATCAGCGAGTTGAGGCGCAGAAAACCGATCAGAAATCCATTGACCGCCCCAATCATCAAGGTAAAGGCAAACATCAGTAAAATTGCATTGGTGGGACCGATCTTGTCATGCAAATCCACCACCAAAACGGTGGAAAACGACAGCATTGACCCGACAGAAAGGTCCAGATTACCGCCGATGATCACCACGGTGACGCCGATGGCGATAATGCCGATAATAGAAGCCTGCCGAATCACGGTCATAATGTTCGACTGGGAAAGAAACTGCTCAGAAAAAAGCGAAAACGCCAACATGCCGAGCAGGAAGAAAATAAGAATTCCCTGAGCTGACAGAAAGCTCATCACGCCCGCTTTGCTGAGCTTTACGCCAGGCAGGCCGGATTTAGGTTGATCTGCAGAAGCCATTTTATTCACCCGTATGGAGTTACCTTGGCAGGCAATGGGAACCGCTATGACAAAATCGATAGATCACAGCGGCTCACCGTGCCTTCCCGTGCAGGAATGTCTATTTCAGACAGCAGCTAACCTACCTAGCGCCAGCCTCATGTAGAGGCTGACGCTGAAAGGCAGCACGGTTTGCCATCAGAAAACCGGACGATCGAACTCTTCGAGGTTTTCCGCGGTAATTTTAGGTGTCTCGAAGAAGTTCATCTTCGGTAACTCTTTCCCTGCCAACACATCCAGGGCTGTTTGCAGCGCCGCTTCCGCATCATCTACCGGTGACTGGTAGATAGAGCCGTAATACTCGCCACGTTCAATCGCGTCGTAACCGACGGCAAAGTTGGTCGCGCCAATAAAGATGATTTCATCCGCTCGGCCAGCGCCCTTAGCAGCGTTCAGGGCACCCACACCCATGTTGTCGTCGCCTGAATAGACACCATCGATTTGATCATATTTGGTCAGGAAGTCTTCCATCACCCGCTGTGCCCGCTCACGGTTCCAGTTGCCAGGCTGGGTTTCCACTAACTCGACATCAGGGCACACTTCCGGAAGACGTTTTTCAAACCCCGTGGCACGTTCAAGAGCCGTGGTATAACCCGGTTGACCAGAGATCTGCACGACCTTACCTTCACCGCCCAAGGCATCACACATCATTTCGGCAGACGAAATCCCTTGCTGGACGTTATCAGGGCCAGAAAAGGCAGAAATGAATTCCAGACCCGCTTCAGCGATTTTTGAATTTGTCACTATGACTGGAATGCCTGCATTGTGCGCCTGACGAATGGCCGGAATGACCGCTTGGCCGTTGGTTGGCCAGATGATGATGGCATCCATCTGCTGCTGGATCAGGTTACGCACCTGACCGATCTGACGTGCAACGTCACCACCAGCATCTAGCACCACGATATCGACATTGCCTGCCTTTTCAGCGGCAGCTTCAAACGCGCTTTCATAGGTTGTTTGATAACTATCAACACCGACGTTATTTTGAGTGATGCCAATGCGATAAGTGTCTTGGGCCTGTGCTGTTGTGATTGACATCATAATGACAGACGCGGCAATAGCGGTTTTGTTGAACATTGCGTTTCTCCTAGCATTTTTTTAGTAATTGTTTTTTAGCCTGCAGGCTATGCAAGCCTAGCCTGAGAGCTTACTGGCGCGCCTTGTTTTGGCACAACGTGATCACAGCATAGAAATGACCAAACTGGTTATTTTGTTTTATTACATGGCCGCCAAGGACGGGATGTAAATTAAAGATAGTACAGATTACAAGGGCGGTTACTAACCAAAACAATAACGGCCTCTATAAAAAGAGACCGTTATTGTTTTACCTAATGTAGTGTTTCATTAAACGCGTTTTAAAATGGATTAGCGATTTTTGACCGTCAGTTCAGTAAGGCTGCTATGCCCATCAGCACTGCTTCGTTGCAGGGACGTCGACTCAGGATAGGCGATTTGATTATCTTCACCTGAACCGCGTTCCGCTAACGCAAAGCCAGAAGCCGGTTCAAGGACAATGGCAGCAACGATATTAAGTGTTTTCATTATTCATTCCCTCTCGTTTAATTGGATAACTAATAAATGAAGTTGCTAATAAAATGGGCTATTGATAAATGACGTCATTAATATATAAAGCATCGAAAAATGTATTTGCTAATAAACCGAACGACTAAGCAGTGCTGGTTCTTCGGCATTAATTACCGCGGTAAGTTGAATAGCCGTAGGGACAAAGCAACAGCGGTATGTGGTAATGCTGATCAGCATCTTCCACCTCGAAGGGCACCGGCACATTGGGGGAAAACGTCGCTGTGTCATGTGCTTCAGACCCTCACCGGTCTCAAACCCGCCGTAATATTCGCGGGGCATTTTGCGATACTAAAAGTGGGTAGTCATCCATAGAATAACTTTTTTATTTTCGCGCACTTGCATTCTATCACTGCTTTTACGGCGATTGAGCTCATGATAGCGCCTGTTGACTTCACCAACTAAAAAACCAACTTTGTCTAGTCAGTGTATTAGGCATTGAGTCGTCAGTTATGATCGAGTTGCTGGCAGCATTTCCCAACTGATGACTTTTATCGCCCCATGGCAACAAGCCTGTTATTGAACGAACTTAACCGGATTAGCCTATGCCCGTTGACCTGCAAGCGCTTTATCCTAAGCTAGTGCATCTGATGCTGGACACTGTCTTCGTTGTCGATAGAAACAATCAAATTCTCTTTGTGAGTGATGCCTGTGAATCACTGCTTGGCTATTGTGCAGATGAGCTGACCGGCACCTTAATTACCAATTACATGCATCCTGGCGACCTCTCGATAACAAAAGCCTCCATTGTTAGCGTTATGAACGGCCAGCCCCATGTCGATTTTCGCAACCGCTATCTCCGTAAGGATGGCAGTATCGTGCATATATTGTGGTCTGCCCGCTAGTATGACGACGAAGAAGTGCGCATCGGTGTTGCGCGGGACGTGACAAGCCAAATTCAAGCTGAAGATGCGTTACGTTTTCTCGCCCACCATGATCCACTGACAAAACTAACTAATAGGACGCTCTTTTACGATCGGCTAGTCTTAGGATTGAGCGCAGCCCATCGCCATCAAAACGGTCTCGCACTGCTCTTTCTGGATAGTAGCTAAGTCGAGAGTAGCGTTTAGGCACCAAACTGCAACGCCGCTAAATGGCGATAAAGCGGGCTAGTCGTGATTAATTCAGCATGTGTGCCCGACGCCACAAGCTGCCCATCTTTCAGCACCAACAAGCGGTCTGCGTTAATTACCGTCGCGAGCCGATGGGCAATCACAATACTAGTGCGTCCGCGCATCAGCCTATCTAACGCCTGCTGTACAAGGCGCTCGCTCTCGGCATCCAGCGCACTGGTCGCTTCATCAAGCAACAGCACCGCCGGATTTTTAAGCAGCGCGCGAGCAATCGCAAGCCGCTGGCGTTGCCCCCCAGAAAGTTGCACGCCACCAGGCCCTAGAGGTGTATCAAATCCCTGGGGAAGCGCGTCAATGAAGTCAATTGCGCTGGCGTCAGCTGCCGCAGCACGCAGTTTGCCACTACTCGCCCCAGGGCAGCCGTAGCGAAGGTTGTCAGCAACCGAACCACTAAATAACACAGGTTCTTGAGCAACGACTCCCATAACGTTGCGCAACGCAGCGATGTCCAACGTACGGATATCAAAGCCATCCAACGTAACACGGCCTTGATCGGGATCGTAAAAGCGTAGCAGTAGCCCTAATAAGGTGCTCTTTCCAGCGCCAGAAGGCCCAACAACGGCCACCCGCTCTCCGGCCTGAATACTCAGATCAAAGTGGCAAAGGGCTGGGATTTCTCGCCCAGGGTAAGTGAAGCAAATATTTTCTAAGGTAATGTGGCCACGCACAGGATGTGGCAATAGGGCAGCGCTAGAAGGAGGCCGTATAGTGGGCTGCGCATCAAGTAATTCAAATAGACGTTCTGCTGCTCCGGCGGCACGCTGCACATCACCCGCCACTTCCGCTAAGGTAGCCACCGCCCCGGCGGCAAGCACTGCGTAAAAAATAAATGCCGATAACTCTCCGGCGCTCATGGTACCGGCCAGCACCGCCTGACCGCCTTGCCAAAGCATTAAGCCAACACCACTGAAAACCACCAGCATTGCAACGCCGGTTAGCCAGGCACGCTGCTGAGTTCGCGCCACCGCACTGACAAACGCCTGCTCGACGCGCTGACCATAGTGGCGTTTATCAACCGTTTCATGGGTAAATGCTTGAAGCGTTCGAAGTCCGCTGAGCGCCTCTTCAGCATAGCGGCCAAGTTCCGCGACACGATCTTGGCTGGTGCGAGAAAGCCGACGCACGCGACGGCCGTACCATACAATCGGCAGCAACGTGGCAGGAATACCCACAAGCACCATTGCCGAAAGCCACGGCTGAGTCACCAGCATTAGTACGACCGCACCAATCAGCATGAACACATTGCGCAATGCTAGTGAGATTGAAGAACCAAACAGGCTTTGCAGCACGCTGGTATCGGCGGTCAGCCGTGAAGCAATTTCGCCCGCCGCGCGACCATCACTGGCACTTTCGAAAAAACTCGGTTCCAAGGTTAGCAAATGGTCAAAAACATGCCGACGCAAATCGGCAGCAAGTCGCTCCCCAATCCAGGTAACTTGGTAGTAGCGCAACGCAGATGCCGTCGCCAATAACGCTACTACGCCCAGCATCATCCCCAGCGTCTTGGCTAATGCCCGTGAGTCCCCCGCCAGAAAACCATTGTCGATCACCAACCGCAGCCCATTGCCTAGCAATAGCACGCTGCCGGAAGCCAATAGCAAAGCAAAGCCTGCCAAGGCAAGACGCAAACGGTAAGGCCGTAAAAAGCCTAATAACCGAAGCAGGACATGGCGATTAGGGCGCTGGTTCATAATAGTAGCGGGCTCAGTAACAGGAAACGATCGACGACCATAGCAGGCAAACTGATGGCACGCAGCCAACCGTTCGTTGATGCGCGCTTTCAACACAGCTGGGTTATGGACTCAATGGCTGCTACAGTGAACTACGGTGGCAAGGCCAGGGTAGGCGATGGCACCAACGATTGACCGTGCAACCGCCTTAAATACCCCAGCCCCACAAACAAAGACGAGATTAATATGACAGCGTCAACAAAAACGACATCTACACCACCCTCTACACCCCTTCGATTGCCCTGCCGCGGCTGCCTTACCAACTGCCCAAACTATGCTACTTGTGAAGGTAAACCCTGGCGGAAAATCGCTAACCAATCTTGATGTCACTAGAGCAGTCGGCCCCACTATTCATTAATCTCAACCGCACAGCGATTAAGAGGTATTGGATTCTTCAGCGGCAAGTTCAATCGGTTCGCCATTTTCGTCAAGCAACTGGTGGTCATACGCTGCCTGAAGACCCGTCTCTTCAGCGGGCGGCTGCTCTTCTTGAACTTGTTCCTCTTCTGCGTTCTCCTCCGCCCAGTCTGCCCAGTAATCAATGTGCCCTGGATACGCTGGCGATATAACCGCCATCACAATGCCAATAACCGAAAAGACTGAGAACGCATAGGCATATCCAAACCCATCTACCAGTAGGCCAACGACCGGCGAGCCTGCCGCTTGCCCCAACGCACATGCCATAAAAGGCAGCACTGGCCCCATCGAGAGTCGGCCAGGTAGTAGCCGAATACCGGTCATTAAATACAGGCCCGTCAAGCTCATATAAGCAAGACCGAAGACCAACGCCGAAAACATTGCCAATCCTAACTGGCTTGGGCTCGCAGCGAGCAATACTAAGCTCGCAGACAACATCATCAGCATTAACGCTTGCGTAATGGGCGGGTTGTTGCGGTCAGCCAAATCACTCACTACCGCTCCCCCAAGCCCCGCAAGCCCTACCGCAAACCAAAGCCAGCCGGTTTGATGAGGTGGCAACCCGCCAAGAGTAACGGCTAAGTCAGGGGCAAAAAGCCAGAACGGCGAAGACACAAAGCCCATGGCAAAAGCAAAGAGTGAAAGCCGGATAAGACGCGACCACTGTAACCGTGAGATCGGCGGTGGTGGCGCCGCATTCGCTGGCACAACCCGAGAAACCGAAGGAATGAAGTACCACGCGGCGATGACTCCAACGCCTGCCAACACAGCAAAGCTTAAATAGGTAAAGCGCCAGGCGTTTGCCAGAAATATAACGGTGGGCACTGCCACAATAATGCCGACACTGGTGCCTGCATTCATGATGGAGCTAACCCGACCATGCATCGTTCGGCTCACCAACGCCTGCATCGCAGCAGTCAGTGCGGGCATCATCAAGCCAGTGCAAATGCCACACACAAACACACCCACACCGAGCGATAAAGCACTTGACGACTGACTGATCAACACAAGGCCGGCAACACCAAACCCGCCGGAAAGCACTGCCAAGTTACGCGCACCGAGCCGATCCGCTGCAAGCGGAGCAACCAGCGTGAAAAGTACGAAACTAATAAATGGCAGTGCCCCGATAATACCAACCAAGTACGCTGTCAGTTCCAGCTCAGCACTAATGGAAGGCACAAACAAACCAAACGCAAAACGCGCAAGCCCATAACTAATCGCGACCAGGGCGGCTCCAAATAAGGCAAATCCCATGTTCGACAAGGTTTTCATACCGGATGCTCCACCGCCGTGTGTTGCTTACCTACGAATTCACTTGGCTTATTGTCGTAGCAACATCCGCAATGAGCAATGCACATGAGGTATTGTTCGAGAAAATAGCAGTGACTAAGCAACAGCGAAGAGAATAAAATTCATACATATCAGAATATTATTAAAAAAGCGAAGAACAACGGCGATGAAAAAAGCAGGCGATCGGCTACGTACTATTATTATCTACGTACCATTATTATCTACGTACCATTATTATCTACCTACTATTATCGAAGTAGGATATAGAGTAGCCATTAATAAAAAACAAAAAATATACGGAAACAAAAGCAAATAAACACAAAAAACCCCGCACTAGGCGGGGTTTTTAAGCTTACCGAACTAGTCGGTAACTAGCATCACAGTATGGTTTTTACGCCATTACCTTGATGTTAGAAGCTTGAAGGCCTTTTTGGCCCTGGGTGACGTCAAAAGAAACCTTTTGACCGTCTTGCAGGGATTTAAAGCCTTCTGCTTGAATTTCGGAGAAGTGTGCGAACAAGTCGTCGCCGCTGACTTCAGGAGAAATAAAGCCGAAGCCTTTAGTGTCGTTAAACCACTTTACAGTACCAGTTGCCATGATCGAAGATCCTCGATTTAGCGGAATTAATGCCGGGGAAATACCCGAGTTACAGAGGGTAGGACAAGAAACTTTCACCAGGCTCAACGCTAAAATGCTTCGATACTGCTGACAACGTTCGACTTGCTAACCAACTGAGACCAGTTTGCGCTTCTATAGCGCTCACGTCAACAGTAGTTAAAGAAAAAATATAAATAAGGCAGATAATTAAATTAAGTATGGCGTGTTTATTTTGTAAATAATGTTAAGGCAACGAGAGCTCGGTCATTTAATTGCAAACATTCACTCTCGAATAACCTTGCTCTAAACAACGGCACGGGGCTCGTCGAAACGAACCCCATGTTTCATACCTTTGTTCCATATCAGCAAGCGCTGGCATCAGCCGATTCGACGTTGGCTCATAATGCCGAGCACCCCTAGAGCAATGCCGATGAGCACCATGACAGCGATGACCCACAATGGGCTATAGAAGGTGGTGTAGACTTCCCATCCCATTAGGCTAAGCACCTGGGAAAAGGCGGTGGTGGAACCTGTGAGGTGGCCGCCTAGGGTTCCAGCCGATGCGAACATAAGGCTACCGGTCAAGGCTAAAATCACCAGCACCCAGCGGCGGGCACCATCGAACGCCGTATCACCGGCTTTCCATACTAATACGGTGATCGCGGAGTAGATGCCCAGCGACCAAAAGGCCATTAGGATATGGTTGCGCGCCAGCGGGCTGGCGAGGTTCGCGGCCATCGGCCAGACGATAAACCCGATAGCGATGGCCGCGAGTGCTCCTAATAGGCTAAGCACCAGCACCGGCAGCAGAGCAGCACGGCTGATATCCGCCAATCGACCGGTCATAAAGGAGCCGACCAGAATCATCAGGGTGGCAAGTGCCCAGAATCCTATCGGAAAGTGGGAGAGCATGGCATGGGTGCCGTTCATGAGCGATCTCCTTGGCGAGTGGAACGAAAGGTGGGCAACAGAGCCAGGGTCACGCCGAGCATGGCAATCAGGCCCGCTATCAGGGTCATCAACCAGCGCGAGGTGATGGCGTCATTGAATTCCATCTCTACCCCATACAGAGCAAGCTGCTTCTCGCTGTGGCGCGCACGCACCGGGGTACCTTCAGCGATGTCCTCGGCGCCAGCATGGGCGCTGCTGATCAGCAGCGGCCAGTTAACCTGCCCGGGATAAAACAGCGTCATGTCGAACCAGTCATTCGACCAGTCGGGCGAGTCCCCGTTGAAGGCCATGGCCTGAAAGTCGGCCTCGCGCCCTAGCCCCACCGTGTAAGGATGGGAGACGTAGTGCCAGCGACTACCGGTGGCATTGCGATAGACGCCAATGCCGATGTCGTAAACGCCCTGTTCGCGGAAGGCTTTATCGTCCAACGGAGCTTGGGTATCCATGTCACGCACCAGGGTCACGTCCCAGTAGCCATCTTCCCAACGTGCCTGGCCGTGCACAGCGATATCGCCGCGGGAGCCTACAGGCTGGCGCAGTAGACGCCGCGGGATGACGTCACCGTTCTGCCAATCGTGATCGGGGTCGAAATCGGTTCGGTTGTCTTCCGACAAGTAGTAGAAACCGTCGAAATCGACGTCGCCCGATGTCACGTCTTCCCAGCGCAAGGATCGCTGACCGGTCTGTTCAGGGTCGAGCATCCAGACCGGTTGTTGGCTATCGTCATCCCAGTTGGTGGTATAAGGCCCGGAGCCAGCGTCGCTGTTGCGATACTCGCCGATCCACTGGTCGTCAGATACATTGATGGGATTGGAGCGTCCCGCGCGCCAGTGCCAAAGGTCGAGAAAGTAGCCGGCCTCGCGCTGTGTCGCCAGTACATCGGCGTCCACGACGCTGCGCCAGTCTTTTTGGTCGGATCGCGTGGCCGGCAGGTACTTCCGCACATCGCTCTGGCCCAACTGTTCACCCAGGTGCGAATGTTCCGCAACCTCTGCTGGCGAAGCCGAGTCGGTGAAGAAGCGCATTTGATCGCCGACGGTGATGTAGCCACCGTAACGGCCGAACTGGGGAACGCCACCATCATCCACCAGCATGGCGACGCGGTCTTCATAGGTGCCGTCGGGGTCCGGCCCGGGTACCGAGCGGCCGTGACGAACCCACTCGCCATCTTCGTAGCGCAGCATGTCATGGTAGACATGGGGGCGCTCGGCTGGCCAGCGATAGCGGAAGAAGATCTGTTCCCCATTGTAGGCGGACTGCACTTGCAGCGGCATGGTCAGCTCTTCGGGAATGTAGATATTGCGCTCGAGGTCGTTCTCGATTACCCCGGTGCCTTGAGTTATCCAGGCCAACCCAAGGGCTATCGGCAGCCCAAGAACTAGCCAGGGGCCAACTCCCTTATTACGTGTTCCCATAAGAACTCCTGCCCTGAGGAAAAAATTTCTTCATTGTCCTCAGTCAGTATGGTTTCGTTTGAAAACTATGCCTTGATATTGATCAATATAAGTGCGACAAAAAACCGCCAATACTTAAGACTGTTACCCATTGACAAAATAACCTGTGTTGTCGGTGAATCTCACGACAGCGTGCGAGCTATGGAGGCTGGAGCTATCAGGAAAGCTTGATTGCTTCGAGCATTTTTGAGGGTTCTTCGTACCACGTCTGCAGCGCCTTTGCTGGCATAGGGCGGGCGATACCGAACCCTTGCAGCAAATGGCAGCCCATTTCCGTCAACCGTTTGATGTGGGCATTACTCTCAACCCCTTCAGCGACTACTTTTTTGTTGAATCGCCTAGCCAAGTAGATAACGCTCTCAACAATGGCCAAGTCATGTTCGCGCTCTAACATGCTGATGACGAAGCTGCGATCTATCTTGACCACGTCCACGGGTAGGTCACGCAGATAGGTCAGCGACGAATACCCCGTACCAAAGTCATCCAAGGCGATCTTCACACCCAGCGAACGACAGGCACGCATGACGTGTGTTGCGGCTTGAAGATCATCCAGGGCAGTGGATTCCAGCACTTCAAGGCATAGCCGTGCCGGCGATACATCAGGGTGTGCAGCTAACGCGTTCTGCAAAGTATCGAAGAAATCGGCCCGGGTGAGCGACTGGGGACTCAGGTTAATACATACCTCAAGCATGATGGCGCTGGAATGCCACACCTCCATCTGCTGCAGTGCCGTTTCGAGCACCCATGCATCGAAGCTCAGTTCTAGCTCGCTGCCGGCAATCGCGGGTAAAAACTGGTCAGGCGCCAGCAGCCCAAGCGTTGGATGCCGCCAGCGCACCAGCGCTTCCACACCGGTGACCCTTTGAATGACCGGGTCAAACTGCGGCTGGTAAAAGAGCACAAACTCACCCGCATCAAGTGCACGTGCAATTAGTCCGCGCTGAATTTGGAGATCTTTCAACGCTTGCTCACGTTCAGGATCAAACAGCACAAAACGGTTCCCGCCAGCCATTTTAGCGCGATACATCGCTTGATCAGCGTGACGTAGCAGGGTGTCAGCATCATTGTGATCAGCAGGAAAAAGCGTCACGCCCAGACTGCCGGTCAGAGTCAACGACGTCTCATCAGTGATACCTAACTCAGCGAGCCTCAATGGCTGCGCCACTTGTTCAAGTATGGACGCTAAACGCTCGGGGCTGCCCTCAAACCGGTGCAGCAAAAAGGCAAACTCATCTCCCCCGATGCGAGCGATAAGGTCACCTGATCCTAGCGCATTAACTAACTGTCCAGCCAACGCCACCAGGACTCGGTCAGCGCCAACCCGACCAAGCCTCGAATTGAGTTCCTGAAAGCCGTCCAAGTCGAGTACCGCTATTGCCATGGTTTCATCGGGCTTGTCGTTATCAAGCGCCTCATTCATGAGTTCAATCATGTGGCGGCGATTAGGCAACGCCGTTAGACGGTCCACATGCCCTGCTTGAAACAGTTCATTTGCATGTTGCTTGATGCGCGTCAGGTCTGAGAAAACGGCGACATAGTGGGTCGTTTCACCAGCGCCATTGCGAACCACCGAAATTGACAGCATCTCTGGCAGCGGCTCGCCATTTTTGCGACGGTTTAGCACTTCACCCTGCCAATACCCCGTCTCATTCAGCGACGCCCATAAAGAACGATAAAAAGCACGTGTTTGACGCCCTGACGATAAGAACCGAGGGTCCTTGCCAAGCACCTCGTCACGGTCGTAGCCAGTAATGCGCTCAAACGCCTCATTAACCTCGATAATACGGTTATCGCCATCCGAGATCATGATCGCCTCACGGCTGCTGGAAAACACCTTAGAAGATAGCTCTAGGCGCTTCCATGCTTCATCATTCTGACGGCGCAGTCCCAAACCGTGGATCAGTTGACCAAGCGGCCTGAGCAGTGGCTCAAGCAGCGTAAGCGTATTCTCACTATAGCCCCTAGCGCAGTTGGCGAACCCAAGCATAGCCACCATCTCGCCTTCCACCGAGACAGGCAGACACAACAATGCATCAAGGGAAGGATGCCCTTTAGGCAGCCCGCCACGCCGCGGGTCGTGGGAAGGCCGATTACTAATCAGTGGCTCGCCAGTGTGCAAAACATGGCCATAGAGTGAATTTAACTGAGAGAACACTAACCCGTCCTCTTGCGCCTTGCGGTAAAGCGCCCGCGAGGGGTCATCCCAACTGATATCAGTGATGGCATGGGTTTTAAAGTACGGCTCCCCCTTGTTATTCTTAAACACCTCACCAATGAACCCGTAATCACTTTCTGTTAACGAAAGCAGCGCTTCCAGCGCGTCTGAAAACGTCGCAGAGATAGGATCTCCTGCAATTATGCTCGCTTGTAGGCGATTGATCAGAGCATCGATACGGTGCCGCCACTCAAGCTCCTGCTTACTCTGTTGAAGAGGCGTAATGTCTTGCAGGGTACCCACAATATGACGAGCAGGTAGCACATCATCGATAGAGGCACCGGTTAACTGTACCCAGGTGACCGATGCCGCTCCTGGGGCTTTCAAACGTAGGCAGGCGTCAAATGAGGTGCCCTGCTGGATAATTTCACCCAGCCCACTTTCAAGTGTGTCGCGATCTTCACATAAATAGTGGTTTGCAAGCTCAAGCCGGTTACCGGGCGCCAACGATGCAGCACCATGAAGGCGTTGAAACTCGTCATTGCCCCACACTGCATTAGAGCTCACATCGAGCTCCCAAACACCTAGCCCTGCCTGATTAACAATCCGTTCAAGCCGTTGTAGCCGCAGCAACTCAAGGTGGCTGACGACCTGGTGAGCTAGGGCCTTTAAGTGCCGTTTATGCTCATCAGATATTGTCCTTGGGCGATAATCTATCAGGCACAGTGTGCCAATAGAAAACCCATCAGGCGTCACTAGTGGCGCTCCAAGGTAATAGCGAATATAGGGTGGGCCGGTGACTAACGGATTGTTCTGGAAACGGGCATCTACAGTGGCATCCACCACTTCCATAAGCTCATTGCCCAAAATGGCATAAGCGCAAAATGAGATATCCCGAGCAGTGTTAGCAATATCGAGACCCACCTGGCTCTTAAACCACTGATGGCTCTCTTCAACCAAGCTTACCAGCACAACGGGAACCTCAAAAAACTTGGCCGCCGAACGAGTGATAGCATCCAACGTTGCGTCGGGCGCCCGGTTGTGACGTGTATATCGCCACATCGCACGCAACCGATCTGTTTCATTTTGAGGTAATGGTGCAACCATTAGCATCTCTCAACGAGGCAGAACTGAAGGCATAACAAGTGACAAAAAAACAAACGGCTGAACTCACGACGCATGGAAAAGTTCCTTACATTATTTTCCTGGGCATCTTTTAGTATCGGCGGGAGCTGAGATAGCTTGAAAAATTTAATTTATAAATAAGGGCGTTACGTCGCATCAAGTTTAAACCGCTGTTCTGAACAACAGCGTACAAGCGTTACAGATCAACTGTCGTTATTTTTCGGGGTGACTTCAGGTGCGGTATTTTCTAATACGACGCCATTACGCCCTTGCCGCTTTGCTTGATAAAGCAGCCCATCAACAGTGCGCAACCTCTCTTCTAACTGACTGTTCGCGTTAAGGGGGCAAATGCCAATACTCACTGTGACATAGATAGGTGTTGTGGGCTCTGCTGCCATTGAGGTGTTGGCTAACTTATTCAGCAGACGTTTAGCCGCTTGCTGCGCCTTCTCAACAGAAGTGTTGGGCATTAGCAGCATAAACTCTTCTCCGCCCCATCGAGCAATTACGTCAGTCTCACGGAATACCGCTAGGCAAAGCGTGGTAAAGCGCTTCAATACGTCATCTCCGACGGGATGCCCAAACGCGTCATTGATACGCTTAAAATGGTCCAAATCCACCATCACTAATGCCGCGGTGGGGGCGCCACGTTTTACGAGCGCTAACGCTTCATGCAGCCGTTGTTCGAATGCACGACGGTTTAACAAGCCCGTCAACATATCCGTCGCGGCTAACCGCGCCATTTCTTCCCGGGTGGCCTCCAGCTCAAGAATTAACTGCTTTTGATAACGGTGCGAAAGCATCAGCTCCATATGCGCCATTACTTGATTTGCTAGAGCTTGCAACGCGAAGCGCTGCTTGTCCGTTAGCTCACGTGGCTGATAATCCAACACACATAAGGTGCCCAGCGGATACCCTGATTCGTTTTCTAGCAATGCCCCCGCATAAAAGCGTAGATGGGGGTCGCCGATGACTAACGGGTTACTGGAAAATCGCTCATCCAGCGTGGTATCTGGAATAATAAATAAACCTGATTGAAGGATCGCATGAGCACAAATCGAAACATCCAACGGGGTTTCACGTATTGGTAGCCCCTTGATGGCTTTAAACCACTGGCGGTCTCGGTCAATAAAATTAATTACCGCAATAGGTGCTTCGCAGATGATAGAGGCTACCTCAACTAATTCATCGAACGCGGCTTCGTTAGGGGTATCGAGAATCTCGTACTCTGCCAGCTCAGCTATCCGCAACTCTTCATAGGCTGAGGTACATCGTTCATCAATTTTTGACATAGCAGTTTAGACATCCATAGTACAAATAAGGCCATGGCACGGTGAAACAGCATGACCAAAAGACGCCCAAGGGCTGAGCTGCCAGGTACTGTCGATCGTGAGATTAGCACAAAAGACGAGCGCTTTTACGTTGCTATCCCTTATGCTTAATTACATGGTACATATTGAGTAGTACGTGTTGAATGGTACGTGTCGAACAGTACGTGTCGAACAGTCGCGCGACAGAATCAAACAAAGCACACAATCATCAGGCTCTAGAGCCTAATGCATGAAAGAGGCGCGTTATGTACCATGAATTTCCGCTATTAGAGGCCCAGCAGGAAATCCACGAGCTGACCGCTGCCGGAGCGCCACTCACCAAAACGTTGGTTGTACTTATTGAGTGGGCGGAACGAATGCTGCCAGACGCGCTGATTTCTATTATGCGCCTAGATCCTGAACAAAACACGCTGAGCCTCGTTCCTAGCCCGCGCTTCTCGGCTGACTACATCGCTCAAATGCAAAACATTGAGGTTGGCCCTGCGATTGGAACGTGCGGAAGAGCCGCCTTTAAAAAACAGCTGGTAGTCACTGGCGATATTGACACTGACCCTAATTGGGAGGACTTCCGCGAATTAGCACGAGCAGAAGGGCTACGCGCTTGCTGGTCAATGCCCATCCTTTCCGCTAATGACGAAGTGTTGGGCACCTTCGCTACCTATTACCGCCAACCAGCAACACCTTCACAAAGCGCTCAAAACTCCTTAGCCCGGAGTGCCAGCCTCGCAGCCCTGGTGCTTTTGCGGCACCGAGATAAAAAACATCATCGCACGCTATCCGAGTGGCACCGCTCTTTGTTTGTTAATCATCCTGACGGCGTTTACGAATTTGATCTTAACGGACACTTTCAACGCTGCAATAACGCACTTGAGAGCATTACCGGATATCGGGCGTCTCATTTAATAGGCTTACATTTTAACCAATTTATTGCTCCCGACTTACAGGAGCTTACCCAGCAAGCGTTTGATACTGCCTGTCGTGGCGACGCTATTACCTACGAAACCGTTGGCAAGCATGCTGACGGCCATTACTACCATTTGGAGATTACCAATTTCCCCGTGATAGTGGATGACGTGATTGAGGGGGTTTATGGAATATGCCGCGATATCACCGAGCGCAAACAACAAACCGAGGAAATGCGCTTGCTGAAACGGGGGATGGAAGCCAGCCCCAGCGGTATTATCATGGTGGATGCGCAACAGACTGGCATGCCGATTGTGTTCGCCAACCCTGCCTTTTCACGCATTACTGGCTACGAGCCCAATGAAATCATTGGTAATAACAGTCGCTTTCTACATGGCCCAGATACAGCCCCTGAGGCAATTAACGCCATTCGAACGGGCATGAACGAACAGCGTGACGTGAGTATTACGCTGCTTAATTACCGCAAAGACAGCGAACCCTTTTGGAATCACCTAGTGGTCAGCCCTGTGCTTGATCAACGTGGTACCTGCACCCACTTTATCGGTATTCATCAGGACATCACCCACGAGAAGGCCCAAGAGGCCAAACTGGCCTATCAAGCGACTCATGATCTGCTCACCGGCCTGCCCAACTACTCTGCTTTTACCGAACAGTTAGCCAGTCGCTTTCAGCTCCACGCCCTAAGGCCACACCTTGGCACGTTGGTGGTAATGCAGCTTGATCTGGACGGCTTTAAAGCCATTAACGATGGTCTGGGGCATCACGCTGCTAACCGCGTGTTGATCGCCGTGGCCCAACGCTTGGCCGGGCTGATTAGCTCTCCGGCCATGGTGGCCAGGCTAGTGGGAGATGAATTTGCGCTGTTGTTAAGTGTAAAAGATGACATCGCCGCTAAAATTAATCTGCTAGCTGAGCGCATTCTCACCATTCTTGCAGAACCTATTGAACTTGAGGGCCAATTAGTTCACCTCAGCGCCAGCATTGGTATTGCCTGCGACACCGCGACCGTTGAAGCGCCCTACAGCCTGCTACAACACGCAGACTTGGCATTGGAGCAAGCCAAGCGTCAAGGACGTAATACTTGGCAATGGTACCGAGGCCGAAAAGCGGAAAGTGTTAAACATAGCGTCGCCATGCGGCACGACTTACACACGGCGCTTATCGAAGGACATTTTGAACTGCACTATCAGCCGCTGGTCGATGCCATGAGCAGCCGCATGCGCAGCGTTGAAGCACTAGTGCGTTGGCGCCACCCTACGCTTGGTTTAATTGCTCCAGGTGACTTCATCCCACTTGCTGAGCAAACGGGGCAAATTATCCCCCTTGGGCGCTGGGTGCTTCTTCAAGCCTGTCGAGAGATTGCTACACTAAATGAACAAAGTGATCGGGTGCTGTCAGTGGCAGTGAATATTTCTTCGCTGCAATTCTGCCGAGACGGCTTTCTGGATGAGGTCAAATACGCATTAAAAGCAACCGGTTTACCACCGGAACGCCTTGAATTAGAAGTAACAGAAAGCGTCTTATTAGATGGCACAGACCCCATTATTGAGCTAATGCAAACGCTTGTAACCATGGGTGTGCGTGTCGCCCTAGACGATTTTGGCACCGGCTTTTCAAGCCTCAGCTACCTATGCGACTTACCCACCCATAAGGTCAAGCTAGACCGTCGATTTGTGCAAAAGGCGTTGAAAAATAGACGCATGGCTGCAATTGTCCAAGGCGTAATTACCATGGCACATCACATGGACATGCAAGTTGTCGCGGAAGGCATTGAAACCCGTGCGCAACAAGAAGACCTCACTCGCCGTCACTGCGACCTGCTTCAAGGGTACCTATTTGCACGCCCCATGCCACTAGAAGAACTAAAGCGCCTGCCCGACTATTTACCCGCCATCCTAGCAGCCAATAAGATAGAGTAATGATCAACGTTGAACAGATGGCCGCCGTTCTAGAAGCCTTACCGGATCCGGCGTTTATATTGTCCCGAAGCGGCAAATACGTCGCGGTGTTCGGTGGCAGTGATGCGCGTTATTACCACGATGGAACCGGCCTCATTGGTCTGTACATTCCAGACCTGATTCAACCGGAGAAGTCTGATTGGTTTCTTAAACAGATTGACCGAGCGCTAGAGTCACGGAAGCTAGTGGTTGAAGAGTACGAACTAAGCAATAGTGATGTGAAAGGTTTGCCCAATGAAGGCCCCGAGGCACCAATATGGTTTGAAGGGCGCATCCAGGCTCTGAATTTTTTAGTGGACGGTGAAGAGGTGGTGCTCTGGGTCGCGAGTAATATTTCAGAGCGACATGCGCTCGAAATTAAACTACGGGCACTGAGCGATACCGACCAGCTCACTGGCCTTTTCAATCGAAGGAAACTAGAGCGCGACCTTACACTTCACTATGATAAGTTCGTTCGATATTCCGTGCCAACATCCATTCTGATGTTTGATCTGGACAACCTTAAAAAAATTAACGACTCCAAGGGACATCACGTTGGGGATGAGATGATCCTTACCGTGGCAAACGCTTGCCGGTCAGCAATTAGAAAAACTGATACCGCCTGCCGCTTCGGTGGAGATGAGTTTGTGATCGCCCTCTCCAATACCGGTCATGACCATGCCCATCTTTTTGCCCAACGTTTAAACCAGTACTTTAGAAAAGAGCTAAGTCGTTTCAACGTAGGAGACACTTTTGCGACGGCCAGCATAGGTGTCACAACGATGATATCGGCAGACCGCTCATATGAAGACACTCTCAAGCGTGCCGATCAAGCCCTGTATAAAGCTAAAGGGCTTGGCAAAGATAGAATTGTTTCACTCTAAAACAATGTATCGACAATAACGGTGTAAACGCTGGGCAACTCAAACCCAGTGCGACCACATTATCCTTTAACTAATAAGCGTGATATCAGGCAAATCTTAAGCAGGCGTTCAACCTTTTAAACTTGCCAACACCCGCGTTTTAGATGCGTTTTCGCGCTCAGCATAGAGCGATAATTCATCGGTTACCGGGGCTCCCAGCGCTTCTTCAAAGGCATTGCGATTAGCATTTCCAGCATAGGCTTCACTTTCTGCGCCCCCCAGGTTCGACTGGAAAATACCTGCTGCACTGACCGGTAAAAAGTCTTCATAGGTAATCGGTTGCGCTTCCACCAGCCCCTGCGCAATCAACGTATCCATATCGGTGGTATCAACGCTTTTAGCAACCTGCCCTTTCTCGGTCAGGTGATAGTGAAAATACGCTAACGCCTCACGGCGCATGGTCTCATCGTTATCAGGGAACTTGGCAAAGACGTTATTCATGACCGTCTGATGGGCGTCATTATCCAACCCCGCGGTCTGCTTGCGCCCGTCATTAAGCAACTGATCGTAAAGCGCGCGGCCTTTCGGCGTCAATGCCACACCGCGCTGCTCAATTTCACCAAAACGCGCGGTATGCGTGCCCTGGGCATCCCCGGCAAAGCGAATTGATTCTTCTAACGCTTTAAAGCTGGTTTGGCGCAGCAAAATCGGACACTCACGACGCGGCGGACCTTCAATAACAGCTTTAGGGTTCATGCCCATTTCTGGCATGCGACGCTGGACTTCGTCGATATCCAAGGTGCGCGGCGTCAAGTGATTGATATGCGGCCCTCGGAAGCACACCACATCGGCAATCAGGCGGTGCTCATCATGCAGTGCCTGATAAGTCTCCAGATCGACCGTCGCCTCCTGGTGCCAACGGAACGTTTCCAGCGCCTCCTTGACGAACTGGTCGGCCTCTTCGCTGGTAAACCCACCTCGAGTTTCATGGCGTTCGATAAGCTCGCGCACCCCTGGGGTAAAGATATCGCGCCTGGCCAGAATCTCTTCTGAACGCTGGCGCAGCGCCTCACTTTCAACAAGCTCTAAGCGCAGTAGCGAGGTAAACACGCGGAAAGGGTTAATCGCCAGAGCGTCATCGTCGATGGGCCGAAAGGCGGTTGAGTGAACCGGCACGCCCGCTTCAGAAAGGTCGTAATACCCCACCGGATACATGCCCATAACAGCAAACAGACGGCGCAGCATGGAAAGCTCTGCAGCGGTTCCCACGCGAATGGCCCCGTGACGCTCTACGCTCAAACGTGCTAATTCACCCTGTGCTTCCAGGCGACGATGCAGTTCAGGCCGCTGACTAAGCGTTTCGTGGTTAACGCGTTCAACAAGTTCAAGCAGCGTGCCGTACTGCGGCACTTCAGCTTGATACATGGCCGACATCGCCTTTGAGAAACGGTCACGAACATCATTGGTTGAAAGAAGGTCTGTTTGAGTCATTTTATTGCTCTCTTACCTATTTGGGGTGATGGCCAGATACCGAGCCATTACATCAATGCATGTTTATAACGCACCTGTTAATAACGCACCTGTTTATAGCGCCCATCTTATAACGACCATCTTATAACGCTCATCATGGGGGAGTGCGTCTGAAAGGCGCGCATATTATTTTATCAAACAGGTTCATGCAGCAGATCGCAAACGAAAAAAAACGTTCATTGCATTCCAAAATGGAATATATAAATTGAATAATTCTTGGGCTTATTGTGCAATATGCGGTACTAAGGGGAATAGTATGACCTTAATTCTCTCGACTTGGGCGATTCCGTCTTCTCGACGCGCCTGGCACTGGATAAGGAGCGCCTGAGTTGGCATCTCGACATCTTCCTTCTACCGCGGCGATGCAATGCTTTGAAGCGGCGGCGCGCCATATGAGCTTTACTCGGGCAGCGGACGAGCTAAATCTCACGCAAAGTGCCGTCAGCAAACAGGTGGCACATCTTGAAACCACGCTGCAACATAAGTTATTTCGTCGCGTGCGGCGTAGCCTACTGCTTACCCCAGAAGGTGCTATCTTTTTAAGTGACGTGCGTAAAGTGCTCAGCCAGCTTGAGATGTCGACGCAAGCGATCATGACCTACAGCGGCAATAGCGAGGTGCTTAAAATCGCCACATTGCCTAGCTTTGGTAGCCGCTGGCTGGCCAATAAATTACCCTCCTTCTTAAGTGCTAATCCAGGCATTAGCCTGGAATTTCATGACCGCGTAAAAGATTTCGATCTTGAACAGCAGGGTATCGATATCGCGCTGTTTTACGGACATGGCAGTTGGCCGAGCCTTGCTTGTCATAAGCTAATTGATGAGGATATGGTCGCGGTTGCTTCCCCAGAATTACTCGCCCAGCACCCCATCAGCTCGGTGAATGATGTAACACGACTGCCGCTGCTTCACCTCTCGACACGTCCTGACGCGTGGCACCATTGGTTTGCAAACCAACAGATCATCACTGACCGTAGCTATCATGGTACTCGCTTTGAGACATTTCCCATGCTGGTACGAACAGCAATGGCAGGCGGAGGCGTCGCGCTGGTTCCTCACTTTACCGTGGACGAAGAGCTGGAAGGTGGCCGATTAACACTCGCCTGGCCATATAGATTGCTCAGCGAAAGTGCTTACTACCTTGTCTACCCTGAACATTTAGGAGAACTCGCCAAAGTGCGACGCTTTGTGGCGTATATTACTCAGTTCAGTAATTGATTTTTTAACGTGATGAATTTTCCCGACAATCATCGGGTATAACTATAGTAGAATAGTTCGATGACTTTTCAGCATTAGCCTTGAGTGAAAGTTCACAATTATTATAATAATGGCCATATTAAAGCTAAAACTACTTGAACAATAAACCCATCTGATAACTAACGAAAAACGATGATAAATCATGATAAAAGTTGCAATATTTATTGATATCCAAAACGTATATTACACCGCGCGTGAAGCGTATGGTAAAAACGTTAATTACAATAAGCTTTGGGCACAAATAACCGCCGATAGAGACGTTACAGCCGCTTTTTGCTATGCCATTGATCGGGGTGACCAAAAGCAACGGGAGTTTCAAAACATACTGAGAGCGATTGGTTTTAATGTGAAGCTGAAACCCTTTATCCAACGATCCGATGGTTCTGCAAAAGGCGACTGGGATGTGGGCATTGCTCTTGATGCTATGGAATACGCTGAACAGGCAGATGTTATAGTGTTAGTGTCTGGCGACGGAGACTTCGATCTTCTAGTCAACAAAATACGTGTTAAGCACGGTAAAAAAGTGGAGGTGTACGGCGTTCCCCAGTTCACAGCCGCGTCGTTAATCAATGAAGCCAGTGAATTTATAGCAATAGATCAATCACTTTTGCTACGTTAGATTTATGATAAAGCCATTTCCCCACAGAAACGGTTTACGTGACGCTTTGCTCCTTGTTTTCTTTGCCCTTGTTTTCTTTTTACTGTTTGTTTCTCCATGGATTACCGCTGTTTATTCGCGTTGTAACTGGTCAACTCGAGCGAGGATAAGCCGCCGCCCCTTATTCGGCGAGAAGTGAAACTGACCTTCCACCTCCACGCTTTCACCTAAATATGGCGCTATTTCCTGATGGGGGAATATCTCAACCCGATTAAGGTGCTCATCTTCTATCCAATAATGAAGGGGATCATTGAAATGCCGCACGACGCCTTGGGTAACGACATTCTTGTCGTCAAATGAAGCAGGATTGTTCACCAACAGGGGCAATGGCACCGTCACTGTCAGCTGCCCGCGACATCCGCTAATCAGCGTTACCGTCATCAGCATGGCTGCCGTTAGGCCGGTGCGCTTTTTGAGTAGCTCCATTGCGTTGCTCCTGCTAACTGTTGACTGCTTTTTGATCTCGTTGGATGACGATACAAGCAATTTCCCACGCGTTCCGTCCTCCCGCCAAACCAACTTATTATACAATCTTTATATATTCACAGACTCACGGTAAAGTAAATGTTCAACCCCTACCTTGGGATGCCCGATGCTTCATCCAGTTCGCTCCCATCACGATCAGGGTTGCTACACCACTCCAGCCACGCAACAAGACATTACGGGGCCAGCCCATGAAGAACAACGTTTCATTAAGAGCGACCGCGGCGCTTAAAAACCTGTTTATTGGCGATGCGCTGGCCATGCCTGCGCATTGGTTCTATAACGTTCACGATATCGACAGCGCTTTTCCTAATGGGATTAAAACGTTTGAAGCACCTCCCAAGTTTCATCCATCATCCATCATGTCGATGCACTCTACCAGTGGCGGTGGTCGCAAACGTGCAGCGAGTAATCAACAGCCCGAGATTGTTGGCGACGTCATTTTGAAAGGAAAGCAGTCGTACTGGAACCGCCCAAACGTACACTATCACCAAGGCATGGTAGCTGGAGATAACACGCTAAATGCACATTGCGCGTTAACGCTTATGCAAACCATGGCAGGACCAGACCAGCACTATACTAGCGACACCTTCCTACAGGCTTATATCCGCTTAATGACGGCAGAGACGCCGGCCCACCCAGATACCTATGCTGAATCTTACCATCGCGGTTTTTTTGCAAATCTTGAAAAGGGATTGCCGCCCACACAGTGTGGCGCGGTAACTCACGATACGCCTTCCATTGGAGGCTTGGTGACCATTGCCCCACTGGTCATCGGCGAACGTTTGAAGGGGCTTTCATTGTCGGATACCCGCAAACGTTGCCGCCAGCACCTTGCCCTAACCCACCCAGATAGCTTTCTTGCCGAGGTTTGCGACGCTTACGTCGAACTGATCGACGGTTTACTTTTTCGCGACCATGAAAGCTCGGTTCAGGAGCTTTTGCTGCAGGCCACACGAGGCCTCTCGAAACGTGACCTGACAAAACTGATTGCCAGCCAATACACCGAACGCGAGGTGGTAGGACGAGTTTTATCCACCGCCTGTTACATTACGGATGCCTGGCCTGCGGTGCTATATCTTGCCTGCAAACACCAACAGAATCCTATGAAGGCCTTACAGATAAATGCGGAAATCGGCGGTGACAATGTTCACAGAGGCGCCGTGTTAGGAGTATTGCTTGGGTTGATCAACGGAGAAGCCGACGAAAGTATGTTCGCCCAGTTAACCGAACATGCTTCAATTAACCAGGCGATTGAGTCTCTTTTTTAAGCCCTTGTTAAGCGCGACGCTCCCAAAGAGTAACTTCTGAGAGGCTATGCTGATATTTATGCATGGTCTCTCGGATCACAAAAGGCACTTTTTCTGGTGAGCTAATCATCTGGAAATGAGGCTCAAGCAGCGCTTTTAGACCCTCTAGGGTGGTGACGTTTTCGCCATCTTTCTTGAACCCACCAATCCACTCCTCCTTGGGCGTATATTCTTCCAGCCAAGTATAGGGTGAGGCGATCATCAATATACCGCCTGCGTTGATACGCTCATGAATGGTTTGCAAAAACTGTGCAGGCTTATAGAGACGATCGATCAGGTTAGCGGCCAACACGAGGTCATAATGGCTGAACTGCGGCTTGAGGTTGCAAGCATCGCCTTGATGAAAACTAACGCGGCTCGCCACCTCTTCCAGCCCCAGGCTCGCCAATGTACGCTCCTGATAACTAACCAGCTCGCCCTCTTCTACTCGGGTATAACGCAACACTTTCTGTTCGGCCATTTCCACGCCCTGGCGGATAAAATTGGCCGAGAAATCCACGCCGTCAACGTTTTCGAATTCACGGGCCAGCTCAAAGCTGGAGCGCCCACTAGCACACCCCAGATCCAGAGTGCGCTTCTTCGGCTTACCCGCTAGGCTGGCTAAGGCTCGATTGACCAATGCTTGCGGAAAGTTAGCAACGCCAAACCACTCATCGCCGTAATGGAATTCAGCGTACTCGGCCATGCGCGCATCGCTTTCATAATAGGCGCTGGGCATCTTAACTTCGGCATCCGACACCACATAGCGGAAGCCTGCATGTTGGAAGAAATGACGCCGAAACGCATAGCGGGCACTGAGACGGGTTTCATTACCACAGGAAATCCAAGAACCACCCTTAATCAGGTTATGCTGGTTGTCGAACGTCGGGGTGGTGAAATCATCGTATAGCGAATGCACATCAAACCCAGGGAACGGATAGGTGGGGGTTTCCACCCATTGCCAGACGTTGCCCACCACATCAAACCACTGACCGTGCTGGAAACGGGTCACCGGGCAAGAAGACGCACCATGATCTAGGTGAAGGTTGGCGTGAGCAGGCGTGTCACTCTCAAGTTCATTGACACCCGCCTCCTCCGCTAAACGATGCCATTCATCTTCTGTTGGCATGCGCACAGGCTGGCCAACCTGCTCGCTCTTCCAGTTACAGAAGGCTTTGGCTTCGTGGAAATTGACCTCTACCGGCCAATCCCAGGGCATTTCCACTTCTTCTGTCATCAAGCGCAGAAACCATTCGTTTTTCCACACCCAAAACGTCGGATGCGTCGCTTTGGCAAATTTGCGCCAGCCCAAACCCTCTTCAGACCAAAACACATCACTGAGATAGCCACCAGCTTCGACAAATTCAAGAAACTCACTATTACTCACCAGGAATTGACTGGCCTTAAACTCTTCGACATCGCCGTGATGATGACCGTACTCGTTGTCCCAGCCATACCAAGGGTCGTCAAAGGATTTACCTAGCGTCACCTCTCCTTTCGGAACGGTGATTAACGTGTTTTCCGGTGGCTCACCGGTAATTCGGATGGGTTCCCAATCATGTTGCGGTGTAACGAGATGAAGCGATTGCTGACGAATCAACACAGAAGACGTTTCAAGATGAATACGTTCGTGTTCTATGCCCATGACGATGGGCCAGAATGGGCTATCCCAACCAATCGGGAGCGAAAGCGGTAATTCACGGATCAAGGTAAGAACCGCTGCACGAACCCTGGCGCGATAATTCATCACCTCACTGACTGATGGCCACTCATAGTGATCCTCATTCAGGTCATCCCAGCTCATCTCATCAACGCCAACAGCGAAAATGGACTCCATATTGGGATCAATACGGGTAGGCAGGAGTTTAGCTAGCACCAGCTTATTGACGAAAAATGTCGCGGTATGGCCGAGATAGAAAATCAGTGGATGCCTAAGCGGGATAGACTTCCGAATGTACGCTTCTTCATTCACCAGCGTGGTGAAAAGTGACTCGTAACGGTCAAACGTCGCGGTAAAACAAGCTTCGATGTCCCGCCGTGTCGCGTCAGAATTGTTACCAGCCAGCATAACAGTGCGGGGAAAAAGTCCGGAAGATGTCGATGCCTGCAGCCCAGCGGGGGAATTGGTGGAAGTCATCTCTTAGAGCACCTTTTATCTTTAAAACATGAATTTTTCGCACCCCGCCCAAGCGTGGCGGCGTCTCTGTCACCACCGCTGACTTGCATTTGCACGAGGAAGACAGCTAGCACCATTAAAAACCATAAACTTATACAAAAGCTAGCCTAGTTATACAAAAAGTTAGCAATGCCATAATTGTTGTGGTTACGTATTAATAAAAA
Organism: Vreelandella andesensis; assembly: GCF_003989795.1. Lineage (GTDB taxonomy): Bacteria > Pseudomonadota > Gammaproteobacteria > Pseudomonadales > Halomonadaceae > Vreelandella > Vreelandella andesensis. The sequence goes on along the minus strand of NZ_RZHG01000019.1, from coordinate 400,944 downwards.
AAGGGATAAAAAGCGATTAAATTTATCGTCATACACAACGATGGCTGTCTCTGGCTATGCAAAAAACGGAGCAAAGTAATGCTGATAGGACTATAGGCAAAGGTAGGGTCAGAGGCGAAGGTAGGTGATGATACAGATGAAACGCGCTGCCAGTACTTGGCCCGTCTTAAAGATCAGGATGGTACGCGAATTTTACGAACGACTAGGCGTCAAGGCCTCGTGCACCTATTTGCCGCTCACGTGGAGTAACCAAGCGAACGGCGAATAGATAAATTAGGCGCGCTCTTCTACGATCCAGCTAACAACGTCTTCATTGCCAAATTCTGCTTTCCACTCTTTAATAACGTTATGGTTACCACCGCGCGTCTCGACCACTTCCCCCGTATGCGGATTTTTATACACTTTTAATGGGCGTTTTTTACGTCCATCAGTACTACTGATCTTGTTGCCTTTAACCGACGGAGAGTGGTACGACGGGTCAAGCATTTCGCATACGTCGCGGGCTAACTTGCCATGTGCGGTCATAAGCGTTTGTAACTTTTCCTTGAATTCCAGCTCTTTCTTCAGCTCACTGTTACTTTCTAGTGCTTGTAGCTCTTCCTGAAGCTGTTTTAACATTTGTTCTTTCTTGATGTAATCGCTCAGTACTGACGCCATCTTGCATCTCCATAATTTTTAGTTTCACCGCCGTATACTGACAGCAAAGAAAAACAAGTCAAACCACAACAGTCATATTTCAATAGCGCTAATTTAGCGCGGCGGGCATGCGCATGAATGGCACGACTGCGAAACAATTATATATCGTGCGATCTTGCAATGTAGTGAATATCAAAACTTTTTTAATATTGTTTACGTTTAGAAACAAACCACCATGTATTGACAACGCCGAACCGTATCATAATGCAGGAGCATCCAACCTGTAAAAACCACGCGAAAAAGCGTATAAACCACGACAGAATGCTATATTTCTTTTCCAGTGTCAGCATAAAAAAAGCTAAACCACAGAATAGACCATCCTGAATTCAAGTAATAAGTGCAGCACTTACGGTATTCAGGTTTTAAAACCGAAGTAGCATAGCAGTATGCTTTATAACCAATCATTAAAATTAGTGTTATACCCTAAAAAAAGAACGCAGCAGCATGTTGCCTCTAACTACTTTTAACAATACCGGATTATTCTTCGTCATTTATCTGACGCCATCAGTCATCCCGTCAAGCACCTAACCCACCCAATACAACAACGCCTAGTACAACACACAGCAACAATAAGGTTTCTAGGACCATTAAGATCACAGGTCGCCAACCCACAACGGCAAGCTTTTGGAAAGATGTCTTGATTCCTAGGGCAGCAATTGCCGTTACCAAACACCAACGCGATAACGTCGTCATGGCTTCATTAACTGGAACCGGGATAAGTCCGAGACTATTGACCAAAACCAGCACGATAAATCCAACTAAAAAACCAGGTAATAATGGCATTTTGGATGCCTCACCCGCTTCATGGCGCGACTTGCGAAACAACCACATGAATACCATTACCACAGGTACCAACATTGCCACCCTGACCAGCTTGACCAGCGTGGATACATCCCCGGTTTCGTCGGAGATCATGTAACCCGCTCCTACCACTTGCGCCACATCATGGATCGTCCCTCCTAGAAAGATCCCCGCCTGAAAATCCCCCAGTGATAACACGCCAACGATTAATGGATATATCACCATTGCCATAGTCGAAAGCGTCGTGACAGCGACTACTGTCAGTATGGTGTTACGTTCGTTATTTTCGTTGCGAGGCATAACAGCAGATAACGCCAGAGCTGCTGAAGCTCCACATATTGCCACTGCGCCCCCGGTCAATAAACCAAGTTCACGCGTCAAGCCAAGTGCTTTGGCGAGTAAACTCCCCATAATAATGACAAAAGCTACACAGCCAACCACCATCAAAACCGGCCCTACCCCCAAGCCACCCACTTGCTCCAGCGTCATTCGGGCACCGAGTAACGCCACACCCAGGCGCAATACGGTACGTGCTGCAAATTCAATCCCTGCCTTACAAGCACCTTCTTCACTTAAAAAGTGTAATGACATGCCGAATAACAATGCATAAAGCAAGGTTGGGCCACCGTAATGGTCGGCAATAAAAGTGGTCGCTAAAGCAATCGTCACACAAACCAGAAGGCCTCGACTGACGTTACGGTAGTGACCGAATGAGTCACTCGCAAGATTCCGAAAGTGTGAGAAAGAACGTGCTTTCATTAATGCGCCTCCGATTTATGATGGATGCATAAGCGAAGCGACGACCCGATTAAATCGGGTCGTGAAGATGTTCGCGTAAAGGGTTTAGTTTAAAAAATTAACAATAAATAATATCAGCAGCAGAAATAAAGAGATTTAAATTATTTTATATATCGCTTAGAACACCACCCAAGGCAAATATACTTTATATAATTTTTAAACATTTTATTTATCAAACATCATTTAATCCTGGTTTTATTTAACATGATGTGCGAAACAGAATTTGCAAGACTCAAGAGCTTGCTTTCTTCCTGCGATGCGCAGGTAAGCTGCAAACCCACCGGCATACTGCCTGGATCACCGGGTATTGGAATAGTCATTGCGCACATATCATATACGTTAGCAGCTCGGGTATAACTCAGACTGCGCGCAACAAAGTCTGAAGCTGTAGCAACGCTTTTGCTGACGTTTTTCACTGCCTGGGGCGTCAGGGGTGTAGTCGGACTGACAATACCATCCAGCCCCTGAATTCGATCACGAGCAAGTTCAGCCAGCCGTTTTTGCATACGCTGCAAACGAATGTACTCCGTAGCAGCTAACCCCACACCGCCTTCAAGACGCTGAACCGCAACAGGATCAATGGCATGTCGCTGACTCTGGAAACGCTCGTTTCCCAATGTGGTCAAAAGATCGGCTGGCACCATACCCGCATAAATAGCTTTAATATCCTGCTGCTCCTGCTCTGTTGGCCATGTTATTGGAACAAGCTCAACACCTGCGTTTTGCAGATGTTGGAGGGATAATTTAAACCTATCTGCAACGTCAGCATCCATAGTGTCCATGCATTCTGGCTCAGGTACGCCGAGTCTAATTCCAGTCAGTTTTACGCCAGAAGCCGCCTTATCATCTACCAGCGCTGCATACACGGTTGAAGCATCCTCCGTACTGGCAGTTAACAGCCCCACGGTATCCATTGAGGGACACAGAGGAAACACTCCTTCTGTCGACCAGATGCCATATGAAGTTTTCAATCCCACAATGCCGCACAAGGCCGCTGGTTGCCTAACTGACCCTCCGGTATCAGAGCCAATAGCAAACCCGCACAGCCCTGCGGCAACTGCCACAGCAGAACCATGGCTGGAACCTCCTGGCGTTCTGGGTGTGCTCATATCACAAGGGTTCCAAGGCGTTGGATGAATCAGATTCTGGGCACCCGCCGCAAATTCTATACTTCTTGTTTTACCAAGAAATACACAACCCGCCTGCCTAAGTGATTTGATAAAAGGTCCTTCAGGGCCAATACAATCAGTTAAATCCAGGTTAGAGCCTGCTTTTACCGGCATACCTGCAACTGCAAATAAATCCTTAACGGCGACTGGCACGCCCATTAATGGTCCTAGATCAACACCTGCTGAGAGTAAGTTATCCAAGGCAGTTGCCGTTTTAAGAGCCTGATCAGCATCCACATGGATATAGGCATCAAACGTTGGATTTAGGCTCTCGATACGTGAAAGATACGCTTCTGTCACGGCTCTAGCCGATGTATGACCCGAACGCAGCCGCCTGGCAAAATCAATCAGTCCTTTTTTTAACGGATCATCAGATACAGTTGTCATTTTACTAAACCTTTTATGTAAATATTGTGTTTACCGGCCCAGAAGAATCAGACTTAATTGCGGTACAAAGGCTAATACCAGCAGAGCCAAGATCAGTGCCCCCAGGAAAGGAAGAACGGCGATACTTAATCGTTCAATACTTATATTGGCAATATTACAACCAACAAAAAGATTCACACCAACGGGAGGTGTCAAAAAACCGATAGCAACACTGACAATCATGACAATCCCGAAATGTATCGGATCAAAGCCTGCTTGTTTGGCAACTGGTAAAAGCAATGGCGTTAATATAAGAATGTTAGCCAATGCATCCATAAAGGTTCCCAGTATCAGCATTAACAATATAATAAGCAGCATAAGAATATACTTATTTTCAGAAATTCCCGTTAAAAACGATACTATCTGGTTGGGTACATTATTGAACAGCAACAGCTGCCCCAAGGCGGAGGCCGTGGCGATGAGAAGAAAAATAGTCGCGGTGGTAAGGGCGGTGCCACGCAATACCTGCCAGAGATGGTTCAGCGTCAGCGAACGCAGTAGGAAAGCTTCCGCCAGAAGTGCATAAACCACAGCAACCACACCTGCTTCGGTGGGTGTCATAATGCCACCGTAGATACCACCGAGTACGATAACGGGCACCATTAGTGCGTGAATTGCTTGCTTAAAAGCCTGCATGGTTTGACGTATTGGGGGGCGGTTTTCTTTGACACCGTGTCCTTGATAACGCGCCATCACATAAGAAACGAACATGAGAACGCCAGCAACAAAAATACCAGGCAGAATACCTGCAATAAACAAATCACCCACAGAAACGCCAGCGGTTGTGCCATAAATAATCAAAGGAATACTAGGAGGAATCATCACACCGAGACACCCAGCAGACGTATTGACCGCTGCAGCATAAGAACTGCTATACCCTTCTTTTTTCATGGTTGGGATCATCACCCCACCAATAGCAGCCACTGTTGCAGGCGATGAACCGCTCAACGCGCCAAAAAACAAGCTAGTCAAGACCGAGACCTGCGCCAAGCCACCGGTAATATGTCCAACTAAACAGCGGGAAAATGTTAGCAGGCGCTTTGCCATGCTGCCCTTTTGCATGATTTCTCCCGCCATGATGAAAAAGGGCACTGCTAATAGCGGAAAAGAATCCAGTGATGTTATCAGTCGTTGGGCGAGAAAAGTGACCGGGATGTTACTTGCAAAAATGCCGACGATAACCGTCATTCCCAAGGCAACGCCAATAGGAACACTTAACACCAGAAGAACTAATAGTGTTATTGCGATCATAACAACTGTAAAGTCCATATGATTCCCCTAAGGTGTTTTATCTATGAGATTAGTGTCGGGCAATTGCCCCTTGATACCGACAAGCCATAATCTATGTAGTATACGTATTCCCATCAAAGCCATACCCACAGGCAATGAGAGATAAACCCAATAAATACTTACACCGAGTGTCTGTGTACGTTGACCAGTGCGCTCAAGGAAATTAAGCATTTCTATGCCCCAAATAACGCAAAAACCACAGAAAGCAAGGGTGACAATATAGGAAAGTGATATAACAAATCGCCTGGCACGTGGCCCCAGGAGTGACCGAATAAAGGTTACTTCTAAATGGCGGTCTTCTTTTGCTGCAAAGCTACAACCTATATAAACAGCCCAGATAAGAACATAACGGCTTAACTCTTCCGACCATCCAAGAGAACTACCCAGTACATAGCGAAAAAAAACCTGCATGCTGATTAGAATGACCATGAAAGCCAAGCCCAGTGACGCCAGAATTTCTTCAAATCGATTAATAAAGCGCAATAGTTTCATATTGCCCCCTCATGAGACTCGATACTGTAAAAATACGGCAGAGAGCCATGAGCCCCTGCCGTATTGCAGTTTTTCTTATTCGGTCATGGTGGCACGAGCACGCTCTATGAGGTCACTGCCCACTTCATCTTCAAACTGATCGTAAACACCTTGGGTGGCAGCAGCCCATTCAGCGCGTTCCTCTTCACTAAGTTCTACGATATTAACGCCTGCTTTTTCCATTTCTCCAATAATCATTTCTTCATTTTCACGAATCAATTTACGCTGATAAAGTTTCATTTCAGCAAATGCTTCCGAAATCATAATCTGATCATTTGGATCAAGCGAATCGTAAAAATTCTGGCTAATCATCACCAAGTGCGGGCTATATAGGCTTCTGACTAGCGTCAAATTTTTATTAACTTCATGGAAGTTATTAAACCAGGCAAGATTCAAATCGATATCAATGCCATCGACGGTTCCTTGTTGCAGAGCTGTGTAAACTTCATTCCATGAGATCGGTGTAGGGTTAATTCCTAACAACTCCAGCGTTGCTATATGTGCACTACTTGGCGTTGAGCGGATCTTAAGTCCTTCAAGATCCGATATGGTTTCAACCGAACGTTTATTATTGAAAATATGGCGAAAGCCTATATCAATATATCCCAAGCCGATAATGCCAGTTTCAGAAAGTGCCTGAGCGGCGGTTCGACCAATCGGCCCGTCCGTTATCATGTCTGCCGCTTCATAGCTGGGGAACAGGAAGGGCATATCAAAGATAAGGAAATCATTAGAAAACGGTGCCAGATTAGGGGTGGAAGCAGACCCCATTTGAAGCATGCCTGTTTGCAGACCTTGTACAACGCTATCAAAGTTACCAAATTGGCTGCTATGGTAGACATCAACCTCAAATTCACCATTACTCCGACTTTCAACAAGCTCTTCAAAATAGCTGAAAGCCTGACCCATTGGGTGATCCGGCACATTGGGGTGAGCAATTTTTATCGCTGTTTGGGCGGAAGCTGGCAGTGCCATCAAGCAAAGCAGACCCGCAATGGTTGTCGCAGAAAAACGGCTTGCTGTCTTGTGTAAATCTTTCATTTCAACACCTCTGTCTGTTTTTATTTACTTGGCATCCATTGCCAAAATTCCCTGAGAACTATAAAAACTATTACAGTTGATATAGTATTTCTTAGGTGGCGTGCTGATATTTTTATATTATTTTATCGATTTACTTATAGTTAAAAAATTAATTCAATTTATTGGATATTTAAAACCAAACTATATTCTTCATTTTATCCAGCCATATAGTCGGGAAAACCGAACGCTTCGGGATATCCAAACAGCGCCACGCTGCCACCAGTATGTAAAAAGACAATATTTTCGCCTTCTTTAAAATGCCCTTGGCGAATCAGATCAATCAAACCTGCCATACCTTTACCGGAGTAAACCGGGTCGAGCAGAATGCCTTCATGACGAGCGAGTAAGGTGACTGCTTCGACCATGCTTTCTGTAGGAATTCCATAGCCGTCACCAACATAATCACAGTTAGCAACAACGTCTTCCCGAGAGACAACGCCAGACAAACCAAGCTTCGCTTCTGTTTTCTGAGCCAGAGCGAAAACGTTGGCTTCCTGTTTATCTTTCGGCGCACGAACGCCAATCCCCAGAACGGGAATACCTGAATTACAGGCCGCTAATCCAGTCACAAGGCCCGCCTGAGTACCTGCACTACCTGTCGCATGCACCAGGTGATCCACTTGAAGGCCCATTTCATTCGCTTGAGCAAGAAGTTCAAGCGCGGCATTGACATAACCAAGCGCCCCGATTTCATTGGAACCACCGCCAGGAATGATGTACGGCGACTTACCTTTGGCTTTTAATTCACTTGCCAAAATTTCCATTTCCGCCGCCATATCAGCCCCACCTGGGCGCTTGCTGACAGTGGCGCCATGCAACTGATCCAGAAAAACGTTACCGTTGTAGTTATAGGCGGTGTCATCGCTTCCTGTTCTATCTTCTAGCAGAATGTGGCACTCAAGGCCCAGTTTGCAGGCAGCAGCAACCGTCTGGCGAGCATGGTTAGACTGCGTTGCCCCTTGCGTGATAATCGTATCAGCGCCTTTATCGATGGCATCCGCCATCAAAAACTCCAATTTACGTGTTTTATTACCGCCAGTGGACAAGCCTGTGCAATCATCACGTTTGATCCACAGCCGTGGGCCTCCTAATAAGCGGCTCAGGTTATCCATCGGTTCAAGGGGTGTCGACATGTGGCCCAACCGGACACGGGGAAAGCGGGAAAGATGCATATGAGCCTCCAGGCGATTAGTTGTTTGCATAAGCGTGCTCTCTAAATGACCGCTTCAATAGGACTGTGAACTCTTGTTCATCACCAGTCGGTCTTACTGAAGGTTATTAGTTGCCCGTAATGCAAACCAATGCCAAGATCATTAGTCTTGATTAGTTTTTTGCATACAAGGAAATAAATCCTGAAACTTATGACCATCCCAGAACTTACATATGAAAATTGAGTGGATAGAAGACTTTCTTGCTCTTATTGATGCTGGCACCTTTTCCCAAGCCGCCGAACTAAGGCATGTCACCCAGCCAGCATTTTCAAGGCGTATAAGGCAACTGGAAGAATGGTTAGGGGTTGAACTGATTGATCGCCACTCATCACGATTAACATTGACGGCTCATGCGAACGCCTATGAAGGGGCTATGCGAGACTGGTTGGCACATCTCTATGCCATGCGTAGTCGCATTCGAGCAGATGCCTTACATGGCCCTCGTGCGATTCTGACGACCCAACACACGCTTATGGTGAGTTACTTACCACGACTTTTGCGTTATTTCCGCCAAAATGCACCTGACACACGTTTACAAGTTCGATCTTCTGACCGCAGTGAGTGCATATGCAACTTCCAGCGAGGGGAAGCTGACCTATTGTTATGTAGCGAACTAGAAGGGGTCCCATTAAGCTTTGATGATGAGGAAATTGAGCGGATTCACCTCGGGACAGAGCAATTAATTCCTGTTTGCGCATCGAATCGTTTTGGCAAACCTTTATTTAACATTGAAAATCAATCACATCTACCACTGATCGGATACAGTGCGGATAGCTTTATGGGCAGTACTCTGGCAAGCCCATATCTTCTCAATCTTCAGCGACGCTACGATACCGAACTGGTATGCGAAACGTCCTTTACTATCGGGATGCGCGAACTTACGTTGGCGGGACTTGGGGTCAGTTGGTTGCCAAGTGGTCTGATTGAAGACGATCTGATATCAGGTAAACTTATATCATTAATTGACTTGCTCGGTGGCCCTAGACTCGTAGTGGCGTGTTATCGTCGAACTGGGGAAGATACATTACCTGTCGACACACTCTGGAACCTGATGCATCAAAGTCCCCCGGTGGTTTAAGGTTCTTGATATTTTAGCTGCTCAGTAAGTGATTACGCGTAATTAAACTTGTGCTTGAAGACCAACAGGGAAACGTATACACCGGCTAATCTGATATAAAATTAGGTTTCTTTACTTGCCTTAATCCCTTACTTTTCTTGACTGAAGAAACGGCTTTTCTGTCGTCGTTTAACACGCCTTCCCACTTTTTTAACAATCATCAAACATGGCCTACTCGCAATGGCTTCTGCCGTCGCCAGCACCGAATCGCTATGGCAGGAATAGGCACAAATCTGATCGTTGCCTATCATTTTGCTGGCCTGTGCGTCAGTCTATCTCTGAACAGTGTTGTCGCTGAACAATCAAACCGCCAAGGCACAGCATTGGCGCAAAAGGAGGATGGCAAGCGATGGGGCGCAACCAAACCGTACTTAATGCCTTACTTCTCCTGCTGCCTCGGCTGGCTCTATTCGCCTGGCGTGTACTGTGTCATTTCTTAAGGAACCGCGGCATCCTGCTAGCGGGTGGGGTGGGTTACAACATTTTGCTTTCCATCGTGCCGCTATTTGCGGTGCTGGTCGTGCTGCTGACACAAGTGGTAGACCAACAGCACTTACTGAACGTTCTTGCCGTGCAAGCACGCCACCTAGCACCCGCCCATGCCGAGGTATTGATGGACGCCGTTCGCGGCCTACTGGAGTCCCGCGACGTCATCGGCATTCTTAGCTTACCCATTCTACTGGTCTTCAGTTCCTTCGCCTTTCGCATGCTCGAAGATGCTTTAGCGATTATCTTCCATGCAACAGAGAGCACCCATATCAAGCGTAGTGCGTGGGTATCGGTGATGCTGCCTTACGCCTTCATGTTAGTGCTAGGCGCGGGATTAATGGCCTTAACACTGGTGGTCACATTAGCCAGCTCACTCAATACGCTGATGATAGCGCTGTTTGAGCGAGAATTACCGTTTGCAGGTTTATCCGAAACAGCACTTAACTTATTCAGTTTTGCTGGCGTTTTCTTGTTGTTCAGCGCTATCTATAAAGTGCTGCCGGTGGTGCGTATCGCGTTACGCCGAGCGATAATTGGTGGGTTCGTCGCGGCACTACTATGGGAAGGCGTGCGGCTGATACTGGTCTACTATTTTACCCACCTCTCGTTCGTCAACGCCGTTTACGGCTCCTTAGCAACGCTGGTGATTGTGCTGATCAGCCTGGAAGTCGGCGCCATCATTTTATTGCTGGGTGCCCAAGTGATTGCCGAGCTAGAGCGCAACACCCGCCTTGGCCTACCTTGGCATATTGATCCCGACCGCCAGCCCATTACCCACGTTGATTAAGACGCTCGGTTTTATTGGGTTGGTGAGGATTGATCAAAGCGGCCATCTTGCAGGTGCGATTCGCTCCCTTCGCGAAGGCGCTCGATGGAGGCGCTGCCCTGCCTGGACAAGGTCGCCAAACGATCGATCTGCTCATCCAGCTTAGGCAGTGCCTCCCGACGATACGTCGAGAGGTCATCAATGGCCCCCATAACATCACCGAACGCTTCTTCAAGCAGGTGCATGTCGAGCATGGCTGAGGACGCTCGCTTCTGGATATCCACACCCTGCTGGCGCAGCGCCTTGGCAGTGCCGCCAATCATCTGCGAGGTGGTGGTATTAAGCGCTTCAATGCGATCCAGCACCAGGCGCTGATTGGCCATTCCCATGGCCACGGTGACCGCCACAGTAAGGGCCGAAACGGTGACGTTAATGGCTCTGTCCACGCCACGCATTAGTTCTCGGTTGTTGCGAATGATCACTTCCAGCGCCAGCACGCCTTGCTGGCTAACGGCCAGTTGTTGCTGAAGGTCGACAATGCGCTGGCGAAGAGGAAAGAGCATCTCCTCCTCAAGGAAATGACGCCGAGGATCATCGGCAGCGCGTGCGGCGATGTCGTCTTGCAGGCGGCGATCAATCAGGCGGCCCAAAGCAATCTGGCGGTTCAATTGCGTCAGAATTTTCCTCAGTGCTTGCTGGTCGTCGTTCAGGGTGAGGTTGTCACGATGCAACATGTCGCGACCACCCTCCAGCTCGTCAATGATCGCATCCAGCGCCTGCTGCGCGTTCTCAAACTTGCGAAAGTAGCGCTGCAGGCGGCTATCAAGACCGGGAATAATCGCCATAACGCGATCTAGGACGGTGGGTGCCAAACGATGACGAGTAGGGTCGAGCCCTTCCATGCGCCCGCGCAGATCCGTCAGCGCCTTAGCGACAGGCCCGCCTTCATCACCTTGATGCGCCAGCTGGCGCAGCGGTGTCTGTAGCATGGCACTGCGATGTGCGGCCTGTTGCTGCAGTTCAAGCCCCATTTCGTCCACCGCACGACGCTGGTTAACCACCGACGCCTCGTCACCTTCAGCAAGAATCTCCGTGACAAAGCGGTCAGCCATGGCCTCAAGTTCAGGATCGGCACCAGTGCCCTCAGAGGTGATCGCGGCGGCGATCTCTTCGACCGGCGGCAAGGAAAGACGACCTGCGTCATCGGATGGCTGAGTCATGGGCATCTCCACTGTTCTTGAAAACTGTTCTTGAAAACTGTGCTTAAAAACCGCTCTTGAAAACCGGATGGCAGCATCCGCTGCCAACTTAATCCTTGCGCGCATAGCGGCCCGCACCCTCGACGAAATGGCGTAGATCTTCCAGCGCCTTCTCGGTGGTGACCGCTGCTTGGGGGCGAGCGGTCTCGATACGCGCCATGGAAACGGCGGTGTCGTCGAGCACGGTCAACGCCGATTCAACCTGAGCGGAGAGTTCCTGCAGCCGCTTCTCGGTCTCTCCGAGCAGATCCAGACGCCGCATCAGGGCGGCGCGCTCTTTATCGCTCAACCGCTGGCTTTCCCGGGTGAGGCGGTCGCGTACGTAATTGCCGTCCACACTCACCACGCTGCGCGCCTGAGACGCCATGGCCGTTAACGTATCCACCGAACCGAGACACACCTGCGTAACCAGACCTTGCGAACGTTCAAAGGCCAGCTCACTACTATGGAATCGGCCACTCAGCACCTCCATCACGTGGCGATAACGGCTATAAAGACGGTCAGCCAGGATCGCCAAATCAGGACGATGAACGTCGAGCAGATGCTGCTTGGCTCGGCACATGGCCACGACTAATTCATCAGCGCCTTCAGGCGGCCTGGCCGGGTCGAGCACCAATACTCCTGCTTCATGAGCCTTGCGCTCTTGTTGAGCACGGCGCTGATGAGCGTTGGCAATGCTTTCGGCCTCTTGGCGGCGGGCACGCCGGCGGGCCAGCCAGCCTCTCAGGGTTCGCTCAATCGGCAGTGCCACTGGAATGGCGACAATGCCTGCCAGCCAGCCCAGCAAGCTTGGGCTGAAACCACCCCACAGAGAGGTCAGCCACAGCAGCATGCTGATGAAAGGCACCGTCAGGCAATAGCGCAAGACAACGTTGAGCCGACCGGGTGCCGCACTCGGAATCGCTAGGCCAGGATTAAAAAGCCCCACCAACAGCCAGGGCAGGCAGGTCATAAAGAGGCCATAGGAAAATCCCTGCAGGAATCCTAACATTTCTTCGGCTACCTTTATTTGTGGAACGCAAAGGATAGTACCACTAAAAGCAGGGTAACCGAGATGAGAGGTGGACCGCTAGCGGCTGACAACGATAACCAGGCAACATGCCAGCAATCAGATTATCGCGCTGATTGACTGCGATACTAATAAGCGTAACGGTGCCTTTTAAGACACTAGGTAGAGCGGTGGCCGAGTTCGGCATCCTGTTTGACGGCTTCAATGTTGAACCCTACAGCATCACGGGATGGCTCATAAGTTCTCCTAGATGCGTTTAATGTAAGTCCTGAAGGTGTCCATGACATTTATGGCGACTTACCTTCCTCACCCCTGAAGATTAATGCATTTACCGAGCTATTGAGAGGACACCGCCAAGACAGATTGGAGTGCTATCACTAAACGATATAGCTCGTCAGCGTTGCGAGCCATAACACTATTGAGCCATAACACTATCGGGCCATAACACTATCGAGCCAACTAGATTGAAGGACGGCAATTGACGTAGCGCAACGAGAGATAAATTAGACTCCTATAGGATTAAATAGCTTTTAACACGCTATCTTATTTATATCGAGAGCGCTGCTACCCGTCATTGTCGGTCCCTCTGTTCTGTTCGATCTGTCTATAGGTGCCCATTATGTCGACACTACCTTTCAAACCTTGGTCGACCGCCATCGCTGTGGCTGTGACCCTTTTCATTTGGCTAGTGCTTCCTTTGCCCGAAGGGCTAACGCCAAATGCCTGGCTCATGCTGGCGATCTTCGTCGGCACTATTGTCGCGATCATTGGCAAGGCCATGCCCATTGGCGCGATCTCTGTGATTGCGATTTCTATTGTCGCAGCAAGCGGCGTTACTGGAGATACACCCGGCGAAGCCATCAATGTGGCGTTAAGCAGTTACGCCAATCCGCTTATCTGGTTAATTGCTATTGCGATTATGATTTCGCGTGGGTTGATCAAAACCGGTTTAGGCGCGCGCATCGGCTACTATTTCATCTCTATTTTTGGCAAACGCACGTTGGGGATTGGTTATGGGCTTGCCTTTTCAGAACTGTCGATTGCACCGGTCACGCCAAGTAATACAGCTCGCGGCGGGGGGATTATTCACCCCATTATGCGCTCTATTGCGCACAGCTTTGACTCACGCCCTGAGGACAATACCTCGGGCAAAATTGGCAAGTATTTAGCGCTGGTGAATTATCACAGCAACCCGATAACGTCAGCGATGTTTATAACAGCCACAGCCCCTAACCCTCTGACAGTACAACTTATTTCATCAGCTACCGGCGCTGAAATACAGCTAAGTTGGCTAACCTGGGCAGCTGCCATGTTACTGCCGGGCTTAGTCGCCATCCTGGCAATGCCGTATATTCTGTACTTGCTTTATCCGCCTGAAATTAAAGAAACGCCTAATGCCGCACAATTAGCAAAGGACAAGCTAGCCGAGCTAGGCAAACTAAGCCGAAACGAAGGCATCATGTTGTTCGTTTTCTTAGTTCTCCTATTACTTTGGGCGGATATCCCGGCGATTTTCTTGGGAGATGGCGTCACGCTCAACACCACAACATCTGCGTTTATTGGGCTTTCCATGCTGCTGCTGACTGGGGTATTAACCTGGGAAGATGTGCTTAAAGAGAAAAATGCTTGGGATACGCTGCTATGGTTTGGCGCACTTATCATGATGGCCGGCCAGCTCAACGAAACAGGCTTAATTACTTGGTTTTCTGCAAATATACGCGACTGGATTACCATGATGGGAATTGGTTGGGCAGGTGCCTCTGCACTTCTGGTGCTCACGTTTCTTTACACCCATTACTTTTTTGCCAGCACGACTGCGCATATCACCGCGATGATGGCGGCATTTCTGACCGTTGGCCTAAGCCTCGGCGCCCCTCCCATGCCCTTTGTGCTTATTATGGCGGCCACGTCTTCTATTATGATGACGTTAACCCATTACGCAACGGGCACTTCGCCAGTGATCTTTGGCTCAGGCTACCTAACGCTTGGAGAGTGGTGGAAAGCTGGTTTCATTATGAGCGTGGTCAATCTGCTCATTTGGGTGTTGGTTGGCGGTCTATGGTGGAAGCTGCTTGGCCACTACTGAGTGACTGATTACTGTTTTCCTTGTTCACGCTGGAACAACAATGACTTATAGAAGGTAGGAAGTGAACCGACAGCCTTCGGCGGCCATGTTTATCTGCTTAAATCCAGGAGTCAATGAATGTTGCAGAGACCGCCAACGCACGTGAAATGACCAGCCATCTTAAAGAAAGCCTGATGCTCAGATAGTGGGGATTTTTCACAACATCACCACCCGAGTACAGGCTTTATTGCCACTGATTAGTGCTACTGATTAGTATGCGTTGAGTGCTTCCCTTTGCTTACCCGCTGCGCGCCAAATCGGCTAGGAAATGAGACAGACGTTCCTCATCAGAAAGGTCGCCGTAGAGCACAGAGACCTCGCCGGTTTCGTTCGCCTTTACCAGAGAGGGCGTCGCAAACACGGAGTGCGTGATGCCCTGCCCTGGCTGTTCTAGTAGGTCTATCTCGTAAGGCTGAATGTCGCTGCGCCCGATACGGTTGAGCATCTGGGCTAGATTGACGCGTGCTCGTTGCGAGCGCGGTGCGGTGCCGGTCACAAAAAGCGTCAAAAGCGGCATTGACGATTCTCCTGCTTGATGAGGGAAGCTCATTGTGGGTCTCCTTTATCGTTGTGAGCATCGTCATCGCCATGCAGGGCCGAGCTTTCACCCAAGGGGGCACGTTGCTGTTTGATCTGCTCGCGGTAAACACCTTCCTGGTAATCTGTTTCCGTTGAGTCGACGATCTCCTGCTCCAGTTCACTTGTGAGGCGCTGGCGTTCCTGATCGACCTGCGCGAGGCGCTGTTCTATCTCCGTTCGACGCTGCTGGCGTTTCCGCTCCCGGCGGTGCTCCTCCTCCTGCTCTTCAATCTTCCTGGCTTTTCGTGCGGTTCCCATGAGCACCTCGGTGCCATGCTCGTACACATCGGCGAGGGTGACACCCGACGGCGACAGTACCAGTTCACGCTGCTGATTGGAGTGAGCCGTGCCACGCGACTTCACGATCGACAGCGAGCGATTTCGCTCGCCAGCCCGTACGTTGTAGTCGAGCACGATCCAACTGTCAGCAAGGGTCGAGACCTGGCCTTGCGTCGCTTCGCCTTCCGGGTCCTGCACACCACTAAGAGAAGTGAGTACGGTAGTGATACCACGCCGTCGTGCCAGGTCAATCAGGCGCTCGGTCGCCATATTCGCGCCTTCGACGGCACCGGCCTTTAGCAGTGCGGAAATTGGATCGATGACCAGACAATCAGGCGAAAACGCGTCTAGCGCACGGCGCAGCGCCAGAAAGTGTTCGCTCACCTGCGAGGCAAAAGCAGACAAGCTCAGGAAGTAAATAAGCCCGGCTTCAATGGGGGCGCGCAGATCAATGCCAACCGAGATCAGGTTGCGCACATACGAGCCCTCCAGCTCATCGAAGCTAACGTATAACGTGCGTTCGCCGCGCTGCGCCGCGGCCTGTGCGAAGCTGCCCGCGAGAGTACTCTTGGCGGTACCCGGTCGGCCAGAAATAAGTAAACTCGACCCTCGATAAATGCCGCCACCGAGCAGGCTGTCCAGCCGCTCAATACCAGTACTAAGGCGTTCGTTACGGGTTAACACCCCACCAGAGGGCAGCGCCTCATGATAGGGCAGCTGAATACCCTCGGCATCGATGACCATGGGCAGTTCACTCGTCACATGCCCTGAGCCCCGAAACTTGGCGATGCGCAAGGTGCGATTCAGCTGCTGGTTAACGATCCGTGCAGACAACACAAGCGTCGCCGAGAGCAGAAACTCAATACCTTCAAGGTGGGCCGGCGCCATGCTGTCGCCGGTGGCCTTGCCGGTCAACAGCATGGTCCATCCTCGATCCTCGCAATGCTCGTTGATCTGGCGTATTTGATCGATCGCAACTCTCGGGTTCGGTTGGTACTGCAGTAACTGATCAATGCCGTCGAAGACAACCCAGCTCGCATCGGTCTGCGCGATGGCCGCCGCCACAATACTCAGCAGGCCTTCGATATCGAACTCCCCGGCCACTTCAACGCCAAGGCGCGGGCGGGCGTCAATCAGTTGCCAGCGGTTCGACTCAAGCAGCGATGCCCCCCAGTCAAACGAAAGCGCGTCTCGCTTTACTTGTCCTGGTGACTCTTCGAAGGTCACGAACACACCACCCTCGCCACGCTCAATGGCACGCGCCAGCACCTGAAGACCCAGCACGGTCTTGCCCGCCGCGGCCTGGCCGAGAATGAGCGTGGCTTGGCCCGCTGGAAGGCCGCCCTGTGTGGCGTGATCCAATCCTGCGATACCGGTTTCATGCTTTTGCAGCGGTGTATTGGTCTCATTCATAGTGTGTTCCTTTTTTACCTACCGCTTTATCTATTGTTTTATCTACCGCTTTATCTACCGCGCCGGCATTGAGTGGGAGTCGGCTGCGCTGTTCCAGCAACCAGCGAAAGTCTTCTGCTTCTAGTGGCATGCTGTAGAAATACCCCTGCCCAGAGCAACAGCCCATTGCTATCAGTTCATTACTCACCGCAGCCGACTCGATGCCTTCCGCGATGACGTCCGCGTTCAGCAGCTGCGCAAGTGTGATCACCGTTTCGACCAGTTGGTGACTGAAAGCGTCATCGAGAAGATGAAAGACAAAGCCTTGATCGATCTTGATCTCATCAATGGGATACTGCTGGAGGTAAAGCAGCGATGAGTAGCCCGTACCAAAGTCGTCCAGCGAGAGCCGAACGCCTATATCACGTAAGGCAGACATTTGCGCGAGTAGCATGTCAGACGCGTCGCTGAACACGCTTTCAGTAATCTCAAGCGCCAGCTCCCCCGGCGACACGCCAGACTGATCGAGGACAGCCTGAACACGACTGGCAAAATCCCCCATCTGAAACTGTATCACCGACACATTGACCGCTACGCGTACCGGTGCGAGTCCAGCATCACGCCAGTCACGCAAATGCTGGCAAGCACGACGCAGTACCCAATCACCAATGGGGGCGATAAGTTGGCTCTGCTCGGCGATGGGAATGAACATCCCTGGCGGGATCATCCCCCGCTCAGGGTGATTCCACCGAATCAATGCCTCACAGGCAATAAGTGTTCCGGTGCCAAGGTCGACCTTGGGCTGGAAATGCAGCTCGAACTGATCTTCATCCAGCGCCTGACGCAGCTCACGTGTCAGCTGTATACGTAACTGAGTCGCTTCCTTAAGGCGATGGTCGTAAGCTATCCACGGTACGTTTAATGTCTTGCGATGCTGGGATAGGGCAAGCTCCGCTTCCCGCAAGAGCTCATGAGCCGAACGTTGAGGTTCATCAAGGCGTGTGTAGCCCAAGCGAACCGAAAGCTCAATGGAGGTTCCTTTCAATTTAAACGGTATCGCTAGCGAATTGAGCAGCTGATCAAGATTCGCCTCTAACGCCTTGTTAGCAACAGAAGGCAAGAAGAGCATAAATTCGTCACCGCCAATACGCCCGGCAAGTCCTTGCATTCCGGTGCATTCTACTAGCCTTTCGCCGAACTGGATGAGCAGGTCATCTCCCACATCGTAGCCGTAAGCGTCGTTGATATCGCGCTGACCAATAATGTCGACCATCACCACTAAACTTGACGATGGCCAGCCTGCTTTATCCAGCTGCCGCTGTAATGCCTGGGTAAAACCAATACGGGAATAGAGCCTGGTAAGTGGGTCCTCGAAGGCCATACGGCTGAGCTCCCACTCCGCTTTTTTGATGGCGGTGATATCCTGCTTGATTGCCACATAATGCGTTATTTGACCAAGATCGTCGGTCAGCGGTGAAATAATCTCATGCTCCCAGTAAGGAGAGCCGTCCTGGCGGCGGTTTTGCATTTCCCCTGACCAGGTTTGTCCAGCGCTAATCGTCTGCCAAAGATCGCGGTAGGTTGCCTCCGGTGTATGGCTGCTCTGAATAAGCGAGTGATTATTACCCAATAATGTTTCGCGCGAGCGCCCTGACAGTTGCTCGAACGCGGAATTCACGTACTCGATTTGACCCTTAATATCGGTCACTGAGATGGGGATCGGGCTTTGCTCGGTGATATGCGCTAATTTGCGTAGTTCTTGCTCCCGCTCACGGCGTTGCGTTACGTCCTGTAAGGACCCTCGTACGCCGATGATGCGCTTATTTCTATCACGTATAGGTTCACCTAATGTGCGTACCCAAACGCGACACCCATCGGCCGCTACAATCTGCAATTCCTCGTCGTAGGGTATACCCTGTTCGGCGCAGTCACTTAACCGCTTATGGATTCGCTCACGATGCTCAGGAATATAGAAGGCAATGGTTTGGCTAAAAGAAGGTGAATAATCATGTGGCATGCCATGAATATCGGCAACGACATTTGACCATTCGATGCGATGGGTTTCTAGATCCACCAGCCAGCCGCCAAACCGGGCCGTTTTCTCGGCCATTTTCAATAAGTGGGTTTGGCGCGTGAGTTCGTCGTAGGTGACATTGATATCCGTAATGCGGTTCTGCAAGGATATGTAATGAGTGATCTTACCCCGCTCATCACGCACGGGACGGATGCTCCAGCGCACGCGATAGGGTGTGCCGTCTTTACGGTAATTGATCGTTTGTCCATCGAAAAAACCACTCTCTCGGGTAAGAGCAGTACGCAGCCGATCCAGCACGGCACGGTCGGTTTCTGGCCCTTGGAACATCCTGGGTGTCTGGCCAAGTAGCTCCTCTTCTGTGTAACCGGTTTGTTCACAAAAGGCCACGTTGGCGTAGACGATTTCAGGGCCTGGCGCGTCCATCTCGGCGGTGGTAATAATAACAGCGCCGTATTGGTCAATCGCCTGGCGGAATATCTTATCGTGAAGTGCTAGCATAAGCCCTTCTTATTCATTGATGACTTTAGGCCGTTTTAAAAGAGAGCCAGGCGACGTTTGTGGGACAACATTCCTACATCCATCAATATACGAAACACCCACTGCCGGGTCACGGAACACACCAAAGCGAATGATAAAAGGTCGGTGTGGATATCAACCGGTTACAACACGGTTTCGTCCCAGGCGTTTGGCTTCGTAGAGGGCTCTGTCAATACGTTTGACAGTCTCGATGGCGGTCTCATCGCCTATCTCGACGACACCAAAGCTAGCGGTCATATGCCCTACAGAGGGGAAAGGCGTATCAGCGATAAGCTGGCGTAGCTTGTCCGCGAGCTGTAAAGCTTGATCTCGTGTCGTTTCAGGCGCCAACACCATGAACTCCTCGCCTCCCCAGCGGGCACAAAGATCCATCTCACGTAGATTGCTGGAAAGTAACCGGGCAAACTCGACCAGCACGTTGTCACCGACATGGTGGCCGTAAGTATCATTGATAAATTTGAAGTGGTCGATATCGAGCATGATCAATGATAAAGGACGCATATAACGATCACGACGGGTCATTTCCTTATCCAAGCGACGGTCGAAGCTCATTCGATTGGGTAAGCCTGTTAGGCTATCCGTATTGGCTATCCGTTTAAGCTTTTTCTCTCTATCAACGCGCTCCGTCACATCCTTGCCTACTGATACATAACGAATAATCTGGCCTTGTGCATTTTTAACCGGTGTGATGGTCTGTTCCAGATACAATATCTGCCCATCAGTAGTCCGATCAATAAACGTATCGCTGAAAGGTCGACCATGAGTGAGGGTATCCCACATATGGGCGTAGAACTGGGGGGTATGCTGACCAGACTTGAGAATACGCGTAGTTTTTCCCATCACAGCATCTCGATGGTGGCCCGTATGCTGCTCAAAGGCAGGGTTAACGTATTCAATACGGCCTTTAATGTCCGTCATAATGACAAGATCGGACGAGAGTTCAAGCGCACTCGACAGAATCTGTATGGTTTCCTGGTCATGAAAAGCGCGCGTGAGGTCACGCTGAACAGCAACAAAATGCGTAATGTCACCCGTGGCGCTATGGACCGGTGAAATATTCCATTCCACGGGGTAAGCGCGCCCATCTTTACAGTAATTGGTAGTAACAGCTTCAAAATATTTGCCTGCTTCCAGCGTCTGGCGTAGACATGTCAGCATCGTCCGGTCAGTTTTCTCTCCCTGTAGTAACCGGGGTGTTTTGCCAATGAGCTCTTCTTTGGTGTAGCCAGTCATCTGCGTCATGGCGTGATTGACATAGACAATCGTCGGCCCTGGCGAATCAAGCTGCGCAGTCGTAATCAAGATAGCATTGAAGGATTGTTCTACGGCTGACTCAAGCAGCTGCTGATAGATAACATCTTCCATGGATATGCCTTTCAATTAAGAGCGTGATGCAAGCAGATTTTATGATGGCGATAAGACGACTATTGAGACTGCAGATACTAGGTGCCGCTAACGCGCAGTAACTTCATATTGGTTCCATGCTTATCGTCATGCTGTCAGGGCGTCTCAAAATCACTTATTGACGTTAGACGGTTAGCAGGTGCCTGGTGAACAGCGTCAAATGCCTCATGAAGATCCCTGACAATATGCTCAAAGGCGGGACGCGCATAGAAAAAGCCCTGCTGTAAATAGATACCTGCGTCCATTAGCCAGCGCGCTTCTGTGACGGTTTCTACCCCTTCAGCTACCAGTTCCATATCAAGACAACGGCCCATGGTCACCAGCGCTGTTAACATCGACTGTCGTCGAAAATCTTGATCACAGTCCATGACCAGTTCGCGATCGATCTTGAGCTTGTTAGGCGATAACGTGGTCAGTAAGTCCAAATTAGCATAGCCACTACCAAAATCATCCAGCGCGACCGTAAAGCCCATTTCTTTATAAGCATCAACAATATCCTTGATGTGCTGACGATCGCGTACCTTCTCGGTTTCTGTAATCTCAAAGATCAGTTGGTCCACCGGCCAACCAACGCGCTCAGACACTTCCAGGGTTGCCTTGATACATGCCTCAGGCTCATAGACCGCATTGGGTAGGAAATTGATGGACAGAGGCCGGTCCATCCCCAACCGGCTGGCAAGTTCAACGGCTTTAACACGACAGGCTTGGTCAAAGCGATAAAGCAATTCGCCGGTGACTTGGTTAAGAATAAAAAAGGCGGACTCGCCGTTGATGCCCCTTACCAAGGCTTCATAAGCGTAAATATCTCGTTGGGCAACATTAACGATCGGTTGAAAGGCCATCGAGAATTCGAACGGTGTGCCACCGCTGCAATGTGCGCACTGTCCATCAGTGCCATCGCAATTCGTCATGCTTGGTTTCCTCTCCGGCAGGCTCATCGCTTAGTCTTGATGATGTCAATTAATGTTCGTTACACACTACGCGATAATGGAGGATACCTTGCAGGATGCGACGTTACTGGCTGCTTACGAAAGACAATTTAACATTGTATTTGTCCATTTTTATACAGCACAAAAAAGAGCTTAGCCACTAAAAGTTATACGACACCCATACGCCATACTTTTTTACGTTTTAACTGTATAAGCTTTGACACCGGCACGTGCGGCGGTTTTACGTGCGGCGTTTTCACGTGCAAGAAAGCCAGCGGCCAATCGCTCTGCTACTCGGCATCATTTATCAATATCGTTTTTTTTGACGATACCAATACGGCACTAAGCATCAAATCAGGTGTGTCATTTGAGGTAGGTTAGTGCCAACTCTACTAGCTTTGCCGAGCCAGACGTGGTGCGTTAGCAGGTGATTCTGTAAGCGCCATATTCTCACCGCTTATTTGCTTATTTAATGTGTCGGCCAAGCTCTCCAGATTGCCTGACATACCGGACAGTTGTTCTGCCAAGCGGGAAGAATTCTGTGCGACTTTCTGAAGCTCGTTGTTCGACATATTAATTTGCTCAATGCCGTCAGCTTGCTCCTTCGTGCTGACCGATATGTCCTGAATCAGTTTGGACATACTCTCAATTTCCGGGACAAGTGCCTGTATTCGCTGGCTGGCCTTGCTTGCGATAGCAACCGATTCATTGGATGTGTCGGATATGATCTCGGCTGCTCTGCGGCTTTCCTCAGCCAATTTTCGAACCTCTTTTGCCACAACGGCAAATCCTCGACCACTTTCTCCGGCTCGTGCCGCCTCAATCGAGGCGTTAAGTGCCAACAGATTGGTTTGAAACGCAATATCGTTGATCGCGCTGATGCTTTCGGCGACCTTTTGCATGGCTTGACTGGTTTTTTGAACGTCCTGGCTGCTTTCAGTGACCTTACCCACCAAGTGTTGGGCAGATGAACTCGTTCTTTCAGCGTTGTCTGCATTTTGAGCAACGGACGCCGTTAATTCCTCCAGCGAAGACGATGTCTGTTCAATAATGGACGCCTGCTGAGCCGTTGACGAAGACAGGTTCTCAGACGCGGATGAGACTTCCTGACTCAAATTGGCGACCTGACCTGTAACGCCTGACACCTCGTCAAGAATGTCCTGTTTTTGGCTTTGCAACTGCCCCTTCATGGCATCGCTATCATTCAGCGCTGACCGAGCATCGGCGAACTGGATCGCCATTGAATTGGCAATCAATATCAAGATGCCGGCCTCAATCAACAGGTAGGTCGCGTGCAAGAAGATGATTCCTAACTGCGCCTCGGGGAGCACCCAAACGCCAAGCCCCTGCGCCTGTAGGTACCAAAATGCCAGGTGGTGCAGTACGGCGGTTGCCGTCCCGGCGACAATGACACGCCAATCCCGAAAAACGGAGAGAAACGCAAGCAGCGCAAACAACCCAAAATGAAATTCGATCATGCCGTGCATCTGATGAATATGAAGCCCGGTAAACACCATGAAAGCGATGCCGAGGTACAGGCGTGTGATGAGCTGTTCACCATGGGAAATGACCAAATAGACGGCCAGCAGAGCTGTCGGCAAACTTACTAGCGCGGCCTCAAGCCAGGTGTTATTGAAATATGCCAACACAAAGCTAACGGCCGTCAGCATGACAACAACGCCGAGCATTTTTTTGCTCGAATTTCGCCACTCGCCGTTAAATACATCAGGGTTCAGAGTCTTGAACACGTTATCTGCCTCAGGTGTTTGATGATGTTCTATCAGTTTTTTATCGTGGCCAGTCGCAATAACACCCAAAGCTCGAAATGTTCAGCCAGGGCGATACTGATTCCTTCTCATTCATTTCGTCCAGCATAATTTCCACTGGACTGTCACCGTCGGCATTGCACAAAGCACCGTCACTAAATGGCCCTGAATACATGACGTTACCTGATTCGTCAATGATAACAGCGGATGGGCTGCTGATCCCGCTAATACCTTCAACGGCAATGGCATTAGTTACCTCGGGAAATGTGGATGTGGCAAGCGCCAACGCCTCTTCACTGGGAGTGGCAACAATGAACTCGATGCCCGACGGGCTGTAGATGTCGATTATGTCGTTGACATGACCCTCGCTGAATCGACTGCACGAACAGGCGGGGTCCCACATGATAACCAGCTGCGTGGATTCTCTCTTGGGCACATTCTGCACAGGGACTTGCTTTGATACCTGTTCAGCGACCGCCTGCGAAAATTTGGCAAGACTCTCCGGTTCGTCTGCGAACACCCTCAAATCCTTGAACATAAAAAGCCAAAAAACATACGCAATTCCGAGCGCCCATGTGCCCACAAGGGCGCCTAGCCATATCTGTTTTTTCCTGCCTGATAGGCCCATTACTTGGCGCTCCGGGGTGCTAGTTTTTCGCGTTGGTTGATAAAACTCGGGATTACCCATCTTGGCCGCAAAACTGAGTGCAACATCTTAAAATTTTAGTAAGGTATTGGATTTATGGCTTATACAGAACTCAGCCTCGAAGAGCGTTCCATTATTCAGGTTGGCCTTTGACAGGAGATGGGTCTCCGACAAATAGCGACTATATATCCACGACAAGTGGGATTGGCAAACCAAATATCTTGTGGTGCGCATCAGCTCCTTCAATGGTGTGGTCACCAGCCGCGAGGATCTGGACGCAAATATTCGCTATCAACTGCAGCAACAGCGCCACCATCTGGGGATCGATGTAACGCCACCCGAAAGGATTGCCGACGAATACAACAAGCCGATTCTGGATAACCAGCCCAAGGAACGCAGGGTCTTTACGCGCCGCACCCTGTTTATGGTATTGCGTCAGCATGATCTGGTGGGCTTGGAAGCGCACCTGAAAGCACTCTTCGCTGGCTTACCCCACGACTGGTATCGCAACAACCCAATTGCTTGTTATGAAGGCCACACTTTCACACAGGCCTATGCCAGCGTCTTTTACAGCCACTTTGCTGCCCCTGGGGTGGGTGTAACCGTGGAAGATGCCAGCTCCAGCGGCAAGCCGATTCATCTAGTCGGGGTGGAGTTTTCCCGTGTTGAACGGCAGATCGTCGCGTTTGAGGTGGAGACGCTGGCATCTTTATCGTAATGCGGTGAAGGCTAGCAAAGTATTAGCGCTTGAATATATCATTTAAGCAACTGACTGATAGCAATAAATTTTTAACATTATCAAATGGTTGGATGGAAAATAAAAGCAGACCGAAAAAACGTGATACGATAATTCACCATATAATTTATATTTTCTGTCGTTTTTAGCGACAACATCATCGCAAAGGGAATCAACATTCACTATGTCGTCAGCTAAAGACTGTGTTGCTACACTTATTGATGACTTTCAGAAGCGTCGGCCAATTCGTGCCGGTTCGCTGATTATCACCGTCTATGGCGACTCTATCGTTCCGCGGGGCGGTACGGTGTGGTTAGGTAGCCTGTCGAAACTGGTGGAGCCCATCGGCATCAATGAGCGACTGGTGCGTACCTCGGTCTACCGGCTAACCAATGAAACCTGGCTGCGGGGAGAGAAGGTGGGCCGTCGCAGCTACTATCGGTTAAGTGGCCCTGGGCGGCGGCGTTTTGAACAAGCCTTCAAGCGCGTCTATCACGGCGCTCAGCCTCCTTGGTCAGGCCAGTGGACATTGGCGTTGCTAACACAGCTGCCTCCAGACCGACGTCAGCAGATTCGCGACGAACTCGAATGGCTAGGTTTTGGTAGTTTTTCTCAGGGCGTATTGGCTCACCCTACGCTGTCACGCGCAGAGACCATGGCGGCCTTGCAAGAACTGGATGCGGCAGATGACACCATTGTAATGCAAACCGAGACCATGGACCCCATGACCAGCAAGCCACTGCGGCTTCAGGTCAGGGAAAGCTGGAATCTTGACGAACTAGCCGAGCTATACCAACGTTTTCTGGTTAAGTTTCGCCCGCTTTGGAATGCGCTCAACGCAGAGAACCATCTTGGGCAGGAAGCGTGCTTCATTGCGCGTACGTTGCTGATTCATGAGTATCGCAAGGTTCAATTGCGCGACCCCCTTTTGCCTGACGAACTACTCCCAACGGCGTGGGAAGGTCGTTACGCTCACCAACTCTGCCGCAACCTTTATCGCTTGCTCTACGAACGCGCAGAACGCTGGCTAGACCGACACTTGGAAACCGCCGAGGGTCCATTACCCGCCCCCGGCCCTAGCTTTTACCAGCGCTTCGGCGGGCTAGACTAGAAAAGTTACTTAACCAGTTCTATGCGTCGTCACATCGAACAGGCTAGCGCTTATAATTGTGGCGACTTATCCAAGGTCTATTTTTTATCTAAAGTCTGCTGCTTCGGTTGCGTATCACCGGCCTGCAAAGCTGGGCGGTCAGCATCGAGCTCTGTCAGCGGCTCACAAGGTTCCAAACTGTTGCGGCAACGGGTCACTAGGCGCTGATACTCTTGGGTGCCCTGCTGCTTCCAAGCAAACTCCTCATCACTCAGCGCGCGCTTAACCTTTGCAGGTGACCCCATTACCAGCGACTGGGGCTCACATTCGAAGCCCGCCTTAACAAAGGCTGCTGCCGCCACGATAGAACGCTCAGCAATCTTGGCGCCGTCCATCACCACGGCGTTCATGCCAACCATGGCATCACGCCCAATCACGCAGCCATGCAGTACCGCGCCATGGCCGATATGGCCATCTTTCTCAACCTTAGTGACGCACCCCGGAAAGCCGTGCATCACACAGGTATCCTGAAGGTTTGAACCTTCTTCCAGCACCAGACGGCCAAAATCGCCGCGCATCACCGCGCCAGGACCTACATAACAGTTGGGGCCCACGATCACATCCCCAATCAACACTGCTGTCGGGTGGACATACGCTGTCGGGTGCACCACTGGCGTCACCCCTTCAAGTCGATAGTAAGGCATCACGTTCTCCGTTAGTTTGATTGGCCGTGGCGACGGCTTTGAACCACCACGAAGCGGTTGGCAACAAAGGCTTGATTACATAGGGAAGCATTCGCCGCCGGATTACCGCCTGTGGCGTGAAAATCACTGAAAGCAGCCGACTGGTTAACGAATATTCCCCCATCCAAGTTCAGCGAGAGTGGCGCTGCCACCTCCATCGCTAGCTCTTCGAGCTGCTCGGCCACGGCCTCATCTGTGGTATAGCCTCCCAGGGTTATCGCGCCTTTTTTACCGATGACGTCTCGCGCCAGCGCAATACTGTGCGCAGTGTTATCGGTGGCGATAACAAAGCTAACGGGACCGAAGCGCTCCTCGCTATAGGCAGCCTGCTGCTCTGCATCTACCTTTAAGATCAGCGGCGTATGGATACGGGCATTAGGGAAATGAGCGTGCTCGCGTTGCTCGCTATCCAACACTATGTCACCTAAACCACGGCATTCATCAATGCGCGCTTGCGTCTCCAACGACTGTATAGCACCCAGCACTGTGCAGGCTCGATCGTTATCACTCAGAAAGGCTTGAACAGCTTTCGCAAGCGCTGCCGCTACGTCGTCAAAACTTACATGGCCCTCCGCTGTTTCGATACCGTTTCTAGGCACATAAACAGCTTGAGGGGTCGTGCACATCTGCCCTGAATAAAGGCTCAGCGAGAAAGCAAGGTTAGCCGTGACGGCTCTAAGGTTATCCACACTGTCGATAATGATCGAGTTAATACCAGCTTTCTCGGCGAATACCTGGGCCTGAGTGGCATTTTGTATCAACCAATCACCGAAAGCGTTCGAGCCGGTAAAATCGATCAGCTTGATCGCAGGATTAAGCGCCAACGTCTTGGTGAGCGGCGCATCGACACTGTCGGGCATTAAGCTGACTAGACAGGGGTCGAAGCCTGCTTCTTTTAGCACCTGTTGAGCAACCCGCACGCTCATCGCCAACGGCAGAATAGCGCCGGGGTGTGGCTTAACAATAACGGGGTTGCCCGTCGCTAAACTGGCAAACAAACCAGGATAAGTGTTCCACGTAGGAAACGTAGAACAAGCCACTACCAACGAGATACCACGGGGAACGATGTGAAAACGCTTATCCATCACAATAGGATCGTGCTTGCCCTGGGGCTTAACCCACTGCGCTGCGGCGGGAATCTGCGCCATTGCCTGCCAAGCATACGCCACGGCCTCAAGGCCACGATCCTGGGCATGCGGCCCACCCGCCTGAAATGCCATCAGCGGCCCCTGACCACTGGTATGCATCACCGCCTGGGCGATCTCCGGACTCATGGCATTAAGACGCGACAGGATTTCCAGACACACCCCAACACGCGCTTGCGCCCCAGCATTTCGCCAGTCACGCATGGCCACTTGCATGGATGCTATCAGCTCGTTGGGGTCTGGCTGGTCATAAGTAATGCCGAGTTCAAAGCCGTAAGGTGACACTTCGCCACCCACTTGCTCGGTACTGCTGCCAACACTGTTAATAAGCGTAAACGGCTGATTGAGCAGGGACTCGAGGTTAGACGGCGCCGCCTTAACAGCATCCTCAGGGTATTTGCGCATGCTTTCTGGGTAGGGCGTCCAGAAATTACGGCTAGAGATGGTGTCGACAGCTTGGTCAAGAATCTCACGATGAAGGTCAAACATCTGCTGCGCTGATTGCGACATGGGGCGCTCCTGCACTCACTTGTTTTTTTGATACGCTATATCAATTAAGACTATCTTTCCCGTAACAAAACATCAAACGCTTTCCCTACCATCGCTAACTTAAGCATAAACGCACCAGTATCGAAAAACGCTATGGAAACGGGCTTTAAGTCCCTTATTAAGTCACTTAACCGCCTTTTATACCATGGTCTAAGAACCTTCTTTTATTCGCAAAAAACACATGCAAGCTGTTGTTAAAAATACGTAAATTATAAAAAATGACAATAAGCGACACATTAATTACAACTAATTAGCATTGATGCGTATCAAAATAAACCTATACTCGACAGATATTCATCTTGTGCGCTACAGGCCGTACTGAGGTAAAAATGCTCACGACTCTAAAAATAACCACCCCCATGGAAGGCGTTTTATGCATCACACTGAATCGCCCGGAAGCCCTGAATGCGCTCAATACGCAGCTTCTCAGTGAGCTCGCCGACTCCTTGAACGATGCTGATCGAAACGACAAGGTGCGTGCCGTAGTGATTACCGGCAGTGCGAAAGCCTTCGCCGCGGGTGCAGATATTAACGAAATGGCCGAACGCGATCTGGTCGGCATGCTGGAAGACCCTCGGCAGCACCACTGGGCCACTATTATGCGCTTTCGCAAACCCATCATTGCCGCCGTCAATGGCTATGCCTTAGGCGGTGGATGCGAACTGGCCATGCATGCCGACATCATCATTGCCGGTGAAAATGCTCTGTTCGGCCAACCGGAAATCAACCTGGGCATTATGCCCGGCGCAGGCGGCACCCAACGCCTGCTTAGGGCAGTGGGCAAATCCCTCGCCACTCAGATGGTACTTACCGGTGAGCCGATTTCCGCGCACCGAGCCCTCAAAGCTGGCCTGATCAGCGAAATCACCCAACCCGAATTGACCCTTGAACGCGCCATAGACATTGCGACGCGCATCGCCTCAAAGGCACCGTTGGCAGTGCGCTTAGCGCGGGAATCGCTGCACAAAGCGATGGATACCGACCTGGCCACGGGGCTGCGCTTCGAGCGCCATGCCTTCACCTTGCTGGCGGGCACCGCCGACCGCAACGAGGGCATTCGGGCCTTCCAAGAAAAACGACTTGCCACTTTTAAAGGGCACTGACACAAGGATTTTACCCATGAGCCAAGCGCCCCTGCTTTACAGCGTAGAAGACGGCGTCGCCTGCATTACACTGAACCGGCCCGACAGCCTGAATAGCTTTAATACCGAGATGCACACTGAGATGCGCAAAGCACTCAAGGCTGTGCGCCAGGACGCAAGCGTCCGCGCTCTGCTGCTGACCGGTAACGGCCGCGGCTTTTGCGCCGGCCAAGACCTTTCCGACCGAAGCGTGGCGCCCGGTGAGCAAGCCCCCGACCTCGGTGAGTCGCTTGAGAAACGCTATAACCCCATGCTGCGTGCCCTTAAGGACATGCCGTTTCCGACCATTTGTGCGGTGAACGGTGTGGCTGCCGGTGCCGGCGCCAACATCGCCCTCGCCTGCGACATCGTGTTGGCCGCTCGCTCGGCAAGCTTCATCCAGGCCTTCTGCAAGATTGGGTTAATTCCTGACTCCGGCGGCACCTGGACGCTGCCTAACTTAGTCGGCATGGCCCGCGCCAAAGGCTTGGCAATGCTAGGCGACAAGCTTCCCGCTGAAACCGCCGAGCAGTGGGGCATGATCTGGCGCTGCGTCGACGACGAAGCGCTTCAAGAAGAAGCCATGGACATGGCTCGCCATCTGGCCACTCAACCCACCCGTGGTCTAGCGCTGATTAAACGCGCCTTGCACGCCAGCAGCGATAACAGCTTCAACGAACAGCTTGACCTGGAGCGCGACCTTCAGCGTCTAGCTGGGCGCAGCGAAGACTACCGCGAAGGTGTCAGTGCGTTTATCGAAAAACGCCGCCCCACCTTTAAGGGAGAGTGATATGCCAACCCTTCCCACAAACGCCGTTATTGGTGTGATCGGTGCCGGTGCCATGGGTGCCGGGATTGCTCAGGTTGCCGCCCAAGCAGGTCACGTGGTCATCCTGCATGATAATCAGCCGGGCGCCGCTAAAGCGGGCATCGACAACATTCGCCGCCAGTTGGAAAAGCGTGTTGCCAAGGGCAAGATGGCTCAAAGCGATGTGGATAACATCATCGATCGCCTGCAGCCTGCCGACGCTATTGATGCCTTAGCGGATAGCCGTTTGGTTATCGAAGCCATCGTTGAGAACCTTGACATCAAACGTCAGGTATTCGCTCAGCTCGAAGCGCTGTGCGCGCCGGACACTTTGCTCGCCAGTAATACCTCGTCACTGTCGATCACGTCCATTGCCGCCAACCTTGAACGCCCCGAGCGCATGGCGGGGCTGCACTTCTTCAATCCCGCGCCCGTCATGAAATTGGTGGAAGTGGTGTCGGGCCTAGCGACCACTACCGAGGTCGCCGAGACGCTTTTCGATACCGCCAGCGCCTGGGGCAAAGTCGCGGTGCATGCCAGCTCCACCCCTGGGTTCATCGTTAACCGCGTGGCACGGCCTTTCTATGCAGAAGGGCTACGCCTGCTCCAGGAAGGCGCCAGCGATGCCGCCACCCTGGATGCGCTGCTTCGTCAGGCAGGCGGGTTCCGCATGGGACCTTTCGAACTGATGGACCTGATCGGCCATGACGTTAACTACGCGGTAACCCGCTCGGTGTTTGACGCCTACTATGGCGACACCCGCTTTGAACCCTCTCTGGTTCAGCAGGCGCTGGTGGAAGCCGGTCGCCTGGGGCGTAAGTCTGGCCAAGGCTTCTTCGACTACTCTCTTGAAGGGCACGCCAAGCCGCAGCCCAACTTTTCAGCACCCGTCAACACGCAACTCCCAGCACTTGTCGTACAGGGCGCGAACAGCACCATCGCTCCGCTGCTGGAACGCGCTCAGGAAGCTGGAATGGAGGTGATACGTCGCGAATCACTGCAGCAAGACGGCACGCCTCGTCTGTATTTAGGCGATCTAGTGCTGGCTCTCAGTGACGGGCGGTGCGCCGCCGAGCGCGCCGTTAATGAAGGGCTGGAAGCCCTGGTGCTGTTCGACCTATGCCTGGATTACCAAAGCGCCAGTGCCATCGCACTTGCCGCCAGCCATACAGCCTCGCCCGAAGCGCGCCAGCTGGCCACCGCGTTCTTCCAACGCTTAGGTATGGACGTCGTTTGGCTAACCGACACGCCAGGGCTGGTGATATTGCGCACCGTCGCCATGCTCGCCAATGAAGCCGCCGACGCCGTATTCCAAGGCGTGTGCAGCGCCCAGGATGGCGATCTGGCCATGCAAGCCGGGGTCAACTATCCCTGCGGCCCCCTGGCTTGGGCGGACTCGCTAGGCCTACCCTTTATTCACCGCACCCTTACGCACCTGCAGCAGAGCTACGGCGAAGAGCGCTATCGCAGCTCGTTCCTACTGCGCCGCAACGCCTTGAGCGAGGAAAGCTTTCATGAATGATTCCCCACTGACTCCCCAACAGCTGGCGGAAGCCTGTGCTGAGGCGATGTTTTCCCGCGACCATGCTAGCCAAGGGCTGGGGATGCGTATTACGCGCATGGCCCCCGGGTTCGCCGAACTCACCATGACCGTGCGTCAGGATATGGTGCAGGGACACGGCAACTGCCATGGCGGCTTTCTGTTTACCCTGGCCGACTCTGCCTTTGCGTTTGCCTGCAACAGCTACGATGAAGCCACCGTGGCGGCTGGCTGCAGCATCGACTATCTCGGCCCCGGCCAGCTGGGTGATGAGCTCACCGCTACCGCCGAAGAGCGCAGCCGCCGCGGGCGCACCGGCATTTACGACATCACGTTACGCAATCAGCACGGCGATACCGTTGCTTTGTTCCGCGGACGTTCCTACAAAATTCGCGGCAGCGTACGCCGCCTAGAAGACACCGCTGCTGGAGATAACCAATGAAAGACGCCCTGATCATTGATGCCATTCGCACCCCGATAGGCCGCTATGGCGGTGCCCTCTCGCCGGTTCGCCCCGACGATCTTGGTGCCGTGCCAATGCGCGCCCTGATGGAGCGCAATCCCTCGGTGGACTGGGCTGAAATCGACGACATCTTCTACGGCTGCGCCAATCAAGCCGGTGAAGACAACCGCAACGTGGCGCGCATGTCGGCGCTGCTCGCCGGCCTGCCGGTGGAGGTGCCCGGCACCACCATCAACCGCCTGTGCGGTTCCGGCATGGACGCCGTGGGCAACGCTGCCCGCACCATCAAGGCCGGCGAGGCGGAGCTGATGATCGCCGGAGGCGTCGAGAGCATGTCACGCGCGCCCTTCGTCATGGCCAAGGCCGAGTCGGCCTTCTCACGCCAAGCCGCAATCTACGACACCACCATAGGTTGGCGCTTCCCCAACCCGCAGTTGAAGAAACTTTTCGATACGCACTCGATGCCGCAGACCGCGGACAACGTTGCCGCCGAGTTCAACATCTCCCGTGCAGACCAGGACGCCTTCGCGCTGCGCTCTCAACAGCGCTGGGGCTCAGCCAATGCTGCCGGGCGTTTCAAAGACGAGCTGGTGCCAGTGGAGATCCCACGCAGGAAGGGCGACCCGGTCGTGTTCGACACCGACGAACATCCGCGCCCCGACACCACGCTCGAGATGCTGGCCAAGCTGAAAGGCGTGAATGGTCCCGAGCTCAGCGTTACTGCGGGTAATGCCTCAGGCGTCAACGATGGCGCCTGCGCTCTTCTGCTCGCCTCCGAGGCGGCCGCCACCCGCCACGGCCTCGCCCCACTGGCGCGCGTGGTGGGTATGGCGACTGCCGGCGTGCCGCCGCGCATCATGGGCTTTGGCCCGGCACCCGCAGTTCGCAAGGTGCTTGCCCAGACCGGTCTGACGCTCGAGCAGATGGATGTCATCGAGCTCAACGAAGCCTTTGCCGCCCAAGGGCTGGCAGTGCTGCGCGACCTTGGCCTCGCCGATGACGAAGAACGCGTGAACCCCAACGGCGGGGCCATCGCACTCGGCCATCCGCTGGGCATGAGCGGTGCCCGGCTGGTCACCACTGCAGCATACGAGCTGAAGCGGCGCAATGGCCGCTATGCACTGTGCACGATGTGCATCGGCGTGGGTCAGGGTATCGCCCTGATTATCGAGCGCCAGTAAGCCTATTTCTTAACTATAAGCCCAATAACAACTTGCCAGACCGGAGGCCCCTGATGAATCAGCCCGCTACACGTATCGACACCGCGACTCTCGATCCCTTGGAAACCGCCAGCGTCGACGAACTGCGTGCCACTCAGGTCAAGCGCCTGAAGTGGAGCCTGAAGCACGCTTACGACAACGTGCCGTTCTACCGCCAGTCTTTCGATAAAGCCGGGATACATCCCGACGATATCCAGACACTGGCGGATCTCGCCAAGTTGCCTTTCACTACCAAGGCAGACCTACGCGACAACTACCCGTTTGGCATGTTGGCCACGCCGATGAGCGAGATCGTGCGTATCCACGCCTCTAGCGGTACCACTGGACAACCTACGGTGGTTGGCTACACCCAGAAAGATATTGATGTGTGGTCCGATGTGGTGGCGCGCTCAATCCGCGCCGCTGGTGGCAGCCGTAACGACAAAGTGCATGTCGCATATGGCTACGGCCTGTTTACTGGCGGGCTGGGCGCGCATTACGGCGCCGAGCGCCTGGGCTGCGCGGTGATTCCCATGTCGGGCGGCCAAACTGAGAAACAGGTTCAGCTGATCCGTGACTTCGCGCCAGACATCATCATGGTCACCCCTTCATATATGCTCAACATCGCCGACGAGATGGAACGCCAAGGCATCGACCCGCGCACGCTACCCCTGCGTACTGGTATTTTTGGCGCCGAGCCCTGGACCGACAGCATGCGCACCGCCTTAGAACAGCGCCTTGGCATCGATGCCCTCGATATTTACGGCCTATCTGAAGTAATGGGGCCAGGCGTGGGCATGGAGTGCCTGGAAACTAAAGACGGCCCGACCATCTGGGAAGATCATTTCTACCCTGAGATCATCGATCCGGTTAGCGGTGAAGTCCTCCCCGACGGCGAATACGGTGAGCTCGTGTTCACCACTTTGACCAAAGAAGGCCTGCCGGTGATTCGCTACCGCACCCGCGACCTGACACGCCTGCTACCCGGCACCGCGCGCCCCATGCGACGCATCGACAAGATCACTGGTCGCAGCGACGACATGCTGATCATTCGCGGCGTCAACGTATTTCCCACCCAGATCGAAGAGCAACTACTCAAGATCGCGTCGCTTTCACCTCATTATGAGATTGAAGTCAGCCGCCAAGGCAATATGGACATGGTGCGTGTTCGTGTGGAAGCGAATCATCATGACATCGCCCGCGATCCC
The DNA here is from genome assembly GCF_003989795.1 of Vreelandella andesensis. GTDB lineage: Bacteria > Pseudomonadota > Gammaproteobacteria > Pseudomonadales > Halomonadaceae > Vreelandella > Vreelandella andesensis. Next base: position 366,008 of record NZ_RZHG01000019.1, on the reverse strand, counting down.
GCAGCTTGTGAAGACGCCGCAAAACAGCTCCAGCATGCCATCAAGACGTACATTGGTATCAGCACCCAGGTTGAAGTGTGCCAAGTAGAGAGTGTTATGCGCTCGCTCGGTAAAGCCAGACGCGTTAAAGACCTGCGCTGATTCTCCGCTGGGGCCCCACACCCGGAATACACCCCAGAGGCATACGATAGAAGAAAGAAGCCCTTGTTGCTTGCCACAAGGGCTTCTTTATACCTAAGCAGCTCGTAGTCACCGGCAAGAACGCTATATTAAGAATCACTTATCCTTGGCAGATACGCCTTGGCAACAAACACATCCTGGCATTGCTTATTATCACAAAGTCTAAAAGCGATACAAAAAAATACTTGTTGATAAAATCTTTTGTGTCACTATACTTCAAATAAGTAAGTCACACTCCTTAATATACCGACGCCGCGGAGGTCTATATGTACGCGCAGCTCGTTGAAACCGGTACTAGCAAACTTAAGACACTTGACGAGATGAGCCCTGAGGAACGCCAGTTCCAAGAGCGCATCAATGACGAAATTAAAATCGAACCAAAGAATTGGATGCCGGACGCTTATCGCAAGACATTGATCCGTCAGATCTCCCAGCACGCACACTCCGAGATTGTCGGTATGCTGCCGGAAGGTAACTGGCTGACGCGTGCGCCTACCCTTAAGCGCAAGCTGCAGCTAATGGCTAAAATTCAGGATGAGGCGGGGCATGGCCTGTATCTCTACAGCGCCATGGAAACCCTGGGTGCCGACCGCGACGAAGAGATCGATAAGCTTCACGACGGCCGCGCTAAGTACTCCAGCATCTTTAATTATCCAACGCTTAACTGGGCTGATATGGGCACGGTTGGCTGGCTGGTTGATGGCGCGGCTATCGTCAATCAGGTGCCGCTACAGCGTACCTCTTACGGCCCTTACGCCCGCGCCATGATCCGCGTGTGCAAGGAAGAGAGCTTCCACCAGCGCCAGGGTTTTCAGATTCTGCTGACCATGATGCAAGAAGGCACCGACGACCAGAAAGCCATGGTGCAGGACTCCATTAACCGCTTCTGGTGGCCTGCGCTGATGATGTTCGGCCCGTCCGACGAACACTCACCTAACAGCGCCCAGTCGATGGCCTGGAAGATCAAGCGCCACAGCAACGATGAGTTGCGTCAGCGCTTCCTCGACCAAACCGTGCCGCAGTTAGAGCTGTTGGGTTGTACCGCCCCTGACCCGGACCTCAAATACAACGAAGAGACCGGCCATTACGAGTTCGGCGAGATCGACTGGAAAGAGTTCTTCGACGTGGTGAAAGGCAACGGCCCCTGCAACCGCGAGCGTATCGAAGCGCGCCGCAGCGCCATCGATAACGGTGCCTGGGTACGTGATGCCGCCGTGGCGTATGCCGCCAAACGTCAACGTCGAGCCGCCTAAACCAGCAGCACCTCACTGATCAGCACCTAACCTTCATCTTAAAACAACAGGGCGCCTCGCACGACGAGGCCCCAACAACCACTGAGGTTTCTCTCATGGCTGACTGGCCTTTATTCGAAGTGTTTATACGTAGCAAGCACGGCCTTAATCATAAGCATGTTGGCAGCGTACACGCCGCTGACCGCAGCATGGCCATTGAAAACGCCCGCGAGCTTTACACCCGCCGCAATGAAGGGGTAAGCATCTGGATTATTCCCGCCAGCGAAATCACCGCCTCTTCGCCGGATGAGAAAGAGCCGCTGTTCGATCCCTCTAACGACAAGGTGTATCGCCATGCATCCTTCTACAAACTACCGAAAGAAGTCGGCCACATGTAAGGGAGGCGGTGATGTCAAACACAGTAAGTAAGACCCTAGAGCATAAAACCCCAGAGCAAAAAAACGTCGCGCAGGTCACGCAAACACCGCTCGTTACTTATCTGCTACGTTTGGGCGACAGCGCATTGGTTCTTGGGCAGCGCAGCGCACAGTTGTGTGGCAAGGCCCCCGCGCTGGAAGAAGAAATGGCGTTAATGAACGTCGGTCTCGACCTATTTGGCCAAGCGCGTAATTGGCTAGAATACGCTGCTGAACTGATGGCTACTGAAAGTGAAGGCAATAACCAGGGCAACATTGATGCTGATCACCTGGCCTTCCGTCGTGATGCCCAGGACTTTCGCAACCTGCTGATTGTTGAGCAGCCCAATGGCGATTTCGCTGACACCATTGGCCGCCAGTTTTTGTTTGATGCCTGGCACGTTCACCTACTTGAAGGCCTTGCAGCAGCCAGTGACAAACGCATTGCGGAAGTCGCGGCTAAGTCGCTCAAGGAAGCTACTTACCACCTGCGCCGCTCGTCTGAATGGGTGATCCGCTTGGGCGATGGCACCGAAGAGAGCCACACCCGTATGCAGCGCGCTGTCAACAACCTCTGGCAGTTCACTGGCGAGTTGGTGCAGTTCGATGAGATCGACCAGGTCATGCTAGACGCCGGTATCGCGCCCGACCCAGATACCCTCGTCACCCGCTGGAAAGCGACGGTAGATGAAGTGCTAAACGAAGCGACACTGACACGCCCCCCTTACGACGCTTGGATGTATACCGGCGGCAAAGTTGGCCATCACACCGAGCACCTGGGCTTTCTACTGGCGGAAATGCAATATCTGCCGAGGACGTATCCTGATGCGACCGTCTGGTAATCCATCACAAGCGCCTACCGATGACTGGCCTTCCAACGACTTGATTGGCAGTGATCGCAGTGGGCTACCGCCAGCAGGCGAAGCGGGCGATGTCGATGCGGTGCTGGCGGTGCTGCAGGAAGTTCCCGACCCCGAAGTGCCGGTGGTCAGCGTGGTTGAGCTAGGTATTGTGCGCGATGTTACCTGGCAGGAGGGTCGGCTGGTGGTCAGCGTGACTCCCACCTACTCTGGCTGCCCCGCTACTGAAGCTATTGAACAGCATATTGTAGAGGCGCTGGTGGCATCGGGCTACCAAGACCCGCTGATCCATCGACGCCTTTCACCCGCCTGGACCACCGACTGGCTAACAGACATCGGGCGCGAAAAACTGCGTGCTTACGGCATCGCACCTCCGGTGGGAAGTGCCAGCAAGCGCAGCCTGATCGGCCAGCCTGACCCCGTTGTACCCTGCCCCTTGTGCGGCAGCGAAACAACCGAACGGGTGAGTGAATTCGGCTCTACGGCGTGCAAGGCGCTCTACCGCTGCCGCGATTGTCTGGAGCCATTCGATTACTTCAAGTGCCTATAACCTTAGACGCCTATAACAAGCACCACGATTGACGAGACTATTTCCCATGAGCCGATTTCACGCCTTGACCGTCAAGGATGTACGCAAGGAAACCCATGATGCCGTTTCCATTGCCTTTAACATTCCTGACGATCTGCTAGACGCCTTTCGCTTTACCCAAGGGCAGTACCTTACGCTCCGCCAAGAAATCGACGGGGAAGACGTGCGGCGCTCCTACTCAATTTGCACTGGCGTCTACGACCATGAGTTGAGAGTCGCCGTTAAACAGGTGCCAGGCGGCAGCTTTTCCACCTTTGCCAATCAGCAGTTAAAGCCAGGTGACCACCTCGAAGTGATGCCGCCTCAGGGCAAGTTCTTTGTACCTCTCGACCCTAGCCGTGAAGGGCATTATCTGGCGGTCACCGCCGGCAGCGGTGTGACGCCCATTATGTCGATTGTGTCCACCACCCTGGAAAGCGAGCCACAAAGCCGGTTTACCGTCATCTACGGCAACCGCTCCACCACGGGCACGCTGTTTCGCGAGCGCCTGCAGGATCTCAAAGATCGCTACCTGGAACGCCTTAACATCATTTACGTATTCAGCCGCGAGCAGCAGGAAATTGACCTGTATAACGGCCGGATAGATGCCGATAAGTGCAACGCCCTATTTGACCGCTGGGTAGACGTACCCAAGCTCGATGCCGCGTTCATCTGTGGCCCGCAAGAAATGACCGAGACCGTGCGTGATGTCTTGACTCAGCACGGGCTGCCGAAAGAGAAGGTACATTTTGAGCTGTTCACGGCCAGCACGCCCACCGCGGGTGCCAAGCGCCGTCAAGCAGCTAAGGCAGAGCAAACAGACGCTGCAACATCGCTAATTAAAGTCATTATTGATGGTCGCACTATCGAGTATAGCCTACCCCGCAACACCCAGAATATTCTCAACGCGGGCAATGAGCACGGCGCAGATCTTCCCTTCTCTTGCAAAGCGGGCGTGTGTTCTACCTGTAAAGCAAAAGTGCTTGAAGGTGAGGTGGAAATGGACGCCAATTTCGCCCTGGAAGATTACGAGATAGATGCCGGCTATGTGCTGTCCTGCCAGTGCTACCCGATCAGCGATAAGGTGGTGCTCGATTTTGACGAGGTGTAAGCCCCTAACCATTCACTTCCAAAGCCGGCGATAGCGTCGGCTTTGTTGATCCTGATACCAACAACTGATACCAACAACTGATCCCCAAAAGACGGGCGGGAGAACACGTAATGCCAGTTTTACAGAGTTATATCGCCGGCCAGTGGTTTGGAAAAACCGAGTCCAAAGCACTGATCAGCGCCATCAATGGCGAGACCGTTGCGCACACTCACCAAGAAAGCATTAACTTCGCCGAAGCAGTGGCGTATGCCCGCAACACCGGCGTAAAAAACCTGTTGGCGTTGGATTTCCAGCAGCGGGCCGCCATTCTTAAGGCACTGGCCGGTTATATCCAAGAGCGGAAACGTGAGCTCTATGCCATCTCCCATCACACCGGCTGCACCAAAGCAGACTCCTGGATCGACATTGACGGCGGCTTCGGCACCCTGTTTACCTACGCTTCCACAGGGCGCAAGGAACTGCCCTCCGGCAACGTGGCCCACGAAGGTCCGGTCACTCAATTAGGCAAGGACAACCACTTCAACGGCACCCACATCCTGGTCCCTCGCCGCGGTGTTTCTGTTCATATTAATGCGTTCAACTTCCCGATTTGGGGCATGCTGGAGAAGTTCGCCCCCGCCTTTCTGGCAGGCATGCCGTGTATTTTCAAACCAGCCACCGCCACTAGCTACCTGACCGAAGCTGCCATGCGCGTCATCAACGACTCGGGGCTGTTGCCGGAAGGCGCCTTGCAACTGGTGATTGGCGGAGCCGGTGACTTACTCGACCAATTGGAAGAGCAGGACGTTGTCACCTTCACTGGTTCAGCAAGCACAGCCTTAATGCTGAAAAGCCACCCAAACATCATGGCTAAGAGTATCCCGTTCAACGCCGAGGCGGACTCACTCAACAGTGCCATCATGGCCCCGGATGTTAGCCCGGAAGACGAAGAGTTCGAGATCTTTGCCAAAGAAGTGGTCAAAGAAATGACCGCCAAGGCAGGCCAAAAATGTACCGCCATCCGTCGGGTGTTGGTGCCCGCCGAGCATCTGGATGCATTGGCGGACTTGATCAAAGAGCGCCTTTCCAGCATCGTCGCTGGCGACCCTCATGAAGAAGGCGTTCGCATGGGCGCGCTGTCTTCCAGCGACCAACTACGCGACGTTAACGAAGCCATCGAGCGGCTGCTGGAAACCAGTGAGTGCGTGTTCGGCAAAGACGGCAGCTTCAAACCTGTCGGCCAGGGAGTTGAACACGGTGCCTTTATCGCTCCCCACTTGCTGATCAACCGAAACCCGCTGAACGACGGCGGCGCTCACGACATTGAAGCTTTTGGTCCCGTCGCGACCCTCATGCCCTACCGCGGCATCAAGGAAGCCTTGGCCATCGCTGCCAAAGGTAAGGGCAGCCTGGTCACCACACTGACCACCAAAGACCCTGTCATTGCTGCCGAGATGATCCCCGTTCTGGCCGCCCAGCATGGCCGTTTGCACATTCTGGATGCCCAGGCATCAAAGGAATCCACTGGCCACGGCTCTCCGTTACCGATGCTCAAACATGGTGGCCCCGGCCGCGCAGGCGGTGGCGAGGAGCTTGGTGGCATTCGTGCGGTTCATCACTACCTACAGCGCACCGCTATTCAGGGTTCGCCCACCATGATTGCAGCCGTTACAGGGGAGTATGTACGTGGCGCGAAGGTGATCGAGACTGACGTCCACCCGTTCCGCCGCCATTTTGACGACCTACAGGTAGGCGAGTCTTTGCTGACTCACCGCCGCACTGTCACTGAAGCCGACATCGTCAATTTCGGCTGCCTTTCCGGCGACCACTTCTATATGCACTTTGATGACATTGCCGCCAAAGAGACCCAGTTCGGCCAGCGTATCGCTCATGGCTATTTTGTGCTGTCGGCGGCTGCCGGCTTGTTTGTTTACCCAGGCGAAGGCCCCGTGTTGGCTAACTACGGCCTAGATACGCTGCGCTTTATTACGCCCGTGTTGGTCGGCGACACCATCCGCGCCCGTCTCACCTGTAAGCGCAAGATTGACCAAGGTCGGGCATCGCCTGACGGGCACCCACAAGGTGTGGTGATGTGGGATGTGGCAGTGACCAATCAACATGATGAGCTGGTCGCCAGTTACGATATTCTAACGCTGGTCGCGAAACGTCAGTAACGTTTTAGCCGATACTGACAGACGAAGTAAGACAAAAAAACGGATGACAGGGCATATGCTCTGTCATCCGTTTATTTAGCAAGCACGTTTTAATAGAACCGTACTAATAACACCGCTTTAGTACAGTAACTGCGGCAGGAAAAGCACAATAGCAGGGAAGACAAGCACGAGCAGTGCACGTATGGTACCCGCGACCCAGAAGGGAGTAACCCCACGGAAGATAGTGCCTGTGGATACATCCGGCAACACCGCTCGCAGTACGAACACGTTCATACCAACAGGGGGGGTTATCAAACTGATCTCGATAACAATGACCACCAGAATACCGAACCACACCAAATCGTACCCGAGCCCTGCCACTACGGGGAAGAATACTGGCACGGTGAGCAGCATCATTGACATGCTTTCAAACACACAGCCCAGCACCACATAGATCGCGATAATCACCAGGATAACCACAAAGGGGGCCACGTTTAGGCCGTTAACTAACGCCAGTAAGTCCCCAGGCAACCCTGCTCGGTTGATGAAATTAGCGAAGATCAGTGCTGTTAAGACCACTGCAAACAACATCGCCGTGGTGCGAACCGTATCCATTAGCACATTCATTAAAACGGTGGGCGTTAATGCCCGATGCAACAGCGCAATCAAGAAGGCGCCCATCGCCCCGATACCGGCAGCTTCTGTGGGTGTGAATACGCCAAGGTAAATACCGCCAATCACCAGCACAAACAACGCTAACGTACTGCCTACGCTTTTTAGTGCTTGAATCCGCTCCGGCCATGGCACTTTCTCTGCCGCAGGCCCAGCACTGGGGTCGCGCCAAAGAACCCACTTAATGGCACCAATATAAAGAAAAATGCCCAGGATGCCGGGAATAAAGCCAGCTGCAAACAGTTCACGGATACTGGTTTCGGTCAGAATGCCATAAATCACCAGCATAACGCTGGGCGGTATCAAGATCCCCAACGTGCCACCCGCAGCAATAGAAGCAGCGGCCAGCGAGTCCTTATAGCCGTATTTGCGCATTTGCGGCATGGCGACTCGACCCATGGTGGCACACGTCGCCAAGCTTGATCCGCATATCGCGCTAAAACCGCCGCAGGCAACAATCGTCGCCATCGCCTGGCCGCCCTTCCGGTGACCTAAAAAACCATTGGAGGCTCGAAACAAGGCATCGGAAAGCCCCGCATGGGAAACAAAGTTGCCCATGAGAATGAACAAGGGGATAACGGACAGGCCATAATCCATGGCGGTATCGACCACCCGGCGCGCCGCCATTGCTTCAGCAGCATTCCAGTTACCGGTTAGGTAATAGAACCCGGCAAAACCGACGATCCCCATCGCAAACGCCAGAGGCACACGCAGGAAGACGAGTATCAACAATACTGCGAAACCGTATAACGCTTCAGTCATGGGGCTCTCCTATGCTCAATGGGCCACCTTTTTCGATTACTTTAAACCCCTCAAGCAAATAGAAACCGGCTCTTATGAGGGTTAGCAGGGCTGAAAGCGCTAGCATAATGGCGATCAATCCGATCAGATAACCATGTTGTATGCGCAGAAATTCCGTCACATCCCCCCATGAGAAAGCGCGCTCTGCCAGAGCCCATACCCGCTGCGCCATCACCCAAAGAGCCGCCGTCACTATCAAGTTGACGATCACTTCACGTATCCAGATAAGTTTTGCAGGGAAAAATGCATCTAGTAGATCAACGCTGACATGCTCTTGGCGCCAACACACGACTGGCAGCGACAGGAATACCAACGCCGCCAACATCAGCTGGGTTAATTCAACAGCACCAAGAATAGGTGAATTAAAAAAGTAGCGTCCGCCTACGTCAGCAGTGGTCAACAGCATCATGCCAAAGAGGGTAGCACCTGCCACCCCCTCTAACGTCAGCTGCAGAACCCGACTAACGCGCGTAGCACGTGCCATTTGGGTTTGCATGGTCGCTCTCCGTCTAGCGCCAGTGGGAACTTATTCTGAGTCGTTTGGTATTAGTTCGCTTGGTACTAGGCTGCTAACGCTCTCTTCCTCTGCTGCAGCGATAAGCTGCTCGCGATAGAACTCGATAGCGGCCATTGCATCAACATTGCTGTTTTCTGAGGCAGACTCGGCCCACTCAGCAATCATGCTGTCACTCATGCTTTGCAGCGTACTGAGGTCATCGCTACCGAGTTCAGTAAAGGTATGACCTAGCTCTTCTGCGAAGTTGACACCACGCACATCCGAGACATCCATCATGTAGCCGAACAGACGAGACAAGCGCTCACCAGAGACGGACTCAACGGCTTCTCGATCTTCAGGCGACATTTCATCCCAGATCATTGGGTTGACGACAATGGTGAAACTGCCGCGATAGAAGCCGCCATCAACTTTGAGGGTGTAAGGGAAGATTTCAGCGACGCGGAAACTGCGAAGCCCTTCAGGAACAAGCATCGCGCCATCGATAACGCCCTGGGAGCCGGCTTCGTAAACCCCTGTCGGCGGTAAAGCAACGCCGGTCAGCTCCAGAGCATTGGAGAGATCGCCCATGACGCCACCGCCAACGCGAATGCGCTTACTCTTAAGGTCTTCTAAGGTTTCATACTTTTCACTGCTAAAGATCCAACCCGGGCCGTGGACACCCGCGGCAACAACATCAACACCGCGGTGTTCGCCAGCAGCGGCTAGGTATTCTTGGTGAGTGCGCCAGTAAGCACTAGAGGCATTTTCTGAGGAAAACTCTTGAAAGGTAGGGAATTCCGGCAGCTTGGTTAGCTGAAAGCGGCCTGTGTTATAGCCGTGGAAAACCCAGGTTGCATCGGCAATACCATCGGCAACCATTTCCATTTGGGAAACGGGCGGCCCCATATCATGTATCACGTCTACCGTGACGCGACCTTCTGTTGCCTCTTCAATCCACGCTTTCCACGTTGGCCATACGATGGTGTTAATGCCGTGATTAGGACCAGCCCAAGTGCTCACTGTGATGGTCGTTTGCGCTAAGGCGGTGGTGCTCAGCGTCGCAGCAGCGATAGCGCCAATCATCAGGTTTGTTGTTTTATTCATTTTTCTTTCCTCTGGTCGTCATGAACTGAGAGCGTAAAACATGATACTTTATTGTTGATATAATAAGATTAACTGAATCACGTTATTTGTCACAATGCCCGAAAATACGTGGATCGCGCAACGACCCATCGACTAATAGATGCTAATACTTAAGTAGCAATTTATATTATTTTTTATTAATTACATATAGTTATCGTAAATAAAATAGTTTATGAAAGTCACTTTTAGTGGTCGTGGAGAAACAATCTCCCGCCATTATTTTTGTTACATAAATCACATAATATTATTTTCTAATGACACGCCAGAAATTAAATACAGTCAAACATCTACCATCTAGGTTCGAATAACCTGTGGCAGGCCCTTTAACCAATTCTCTCCAGCTGACGCTCAAGCTTACGCATGGTATTGAGCAAATCACGATATTCACCAACGCTCAGGGTCGACACCAGATCGGCTTCCCACGCCTGAGCTTCGGGCACTAGCTTATTAAGTAACGCTTGTCCGGTTTCTGTCAGATGTAGGTCATGTAGCCGCTGATCTTGCTTTGATGGCATGCGGCTTATCAGCCCACGGTCTTCTAGCGACTGAATCGCGCGAGACACCCGCGCCTTATCCATATTGGTATAGGCACAGACCTTCTTTGCCGTTAAATCATCACAGTGGCTGAGCCATGCAAGCACACGCCACTGGGCGATGTTGAGCTCATAGGACTCGGCATAAAGCTTCTCTAACGCCTGACTGATACGGTCAGCTAAACGGTTAAGCTGGTAGGGTAAAAATTGGTTGAGATCTAGCTCTGCCCTCGCTGAGCACTCCAAAGATGCATCGCCGTCTGCTTTATCTATCGTCATTGTGTTTCTCCTAGCGCCGCCATTTATCAGGGGGTGTGATGAAAAAATCAGCACGATAGCGGGGAATGAGGACACCAGCAACGCACCCATCCTATCGACCACCTCAAGAAAGGGAGTCCTCTTAGCTCCATTCAGCAACGCTGTCAGTAACAACACTGTCAGTAACAACACTGCCAGTAACAACACTGCTCGCAATAACACGGCTCGCCGCTTAACAACCCTCACTACGCTAAGACACCCGTAGTGGGATGTCAGAACAGTGCCGCTAGTTACTTTCTCTTGCAACTAATTTACCAATTTTAATTATTATACTTAGGTAGTATATTGCAACAATAAGCTGATTTATCACGCTTTATTGTTTATATCATGCAAAAATTAGATTGATTCATCGATAGAGCACTGGACATTTAGTTTCATTAGAAACTATCCTCCAGGCATACAAAAATCTGAATCACCCTGATAGCACTGGAGATACTATGAGCAAGAAATTCGCATCCCATGCCGATACTGAAGAGAAGCAGATCAGCTTCACCAAGCTGGCAGAAGGGCTTTATGCTTACACAGCTGAAGGTGACCCCAATACGGGCATCGTGATTGGCGATGACAGCGTAATGGTCATCGACACTCAGGCAACGCCCATCATGGCGCAGGACGTTATTCGTCGTATCCGCGAGGTGACCGACTTACCAATTAAGCATGTGGTTATGACCCACTATCACGCCGTGCGTGTTCTCGGCGCTTCCGCGTACGATGCCGAGAATATTTACGCTAGCCAGAATACTTATGACTTGATTGTTGAACGTGGCCAACAGGACTATGAATCTGAGGTTGGTCGCTTCCCCCGTCTGTTTAAAGGGGTGGACTCTGTGCCTGGATTGACCTGGCCAACCATTGTCTTCCAGGAAAAACTGACCGTGTTTATGGGGAGGCGAGAGGTACAGATCATTCACCTGGGCCGCGGACATACCAAGGGCGATACCGTCGTTTGGTTACCAAAGGAAAAAATCATGTTTTCCGGTGACCTGGTCGAGTACGGCGCCACACCTTACACCGGTGACGCTTACCATGAAGACTGGCCATCCACGTTGGACCGCCTGCAGGCTATGCAGCCCCAAAAGCTGGTGCCTGGCCGCGGCGATGCACTGCAAACGGCCGAAAAATGCCAGGAAGCCATTCAGGGCACCCGCGACTTCTTGAATGATATGTATGGAAGTGTCAAAGCCGGCAAGGCAGCGGGTAAGTCTCTTTCCGAGTGCTACGCCGAAACCTACGCGCTACTTAAGCCCAAGTACGGCGACTGGGTCATTTTCGACCACTGCGTGCCCTTCGACATTACTCGCTGCTACGACGAGGCGGGTGGCGAACATCCGGATCCCCGCATCTGGACGGCCGAGCGTGATACCGCTATGTGGCACTCGCTGCAGGACGTCGTCGAAAATCAGTAACTGCTTTACCAGAGACGCCTACTGATCATGCCCAGCTGTCGGGTGTCATGCACCCGACGCTACAGGGGAGCAATACATGTCAACAACCTACAAAAATCCCGTCTACCCTTATCAACGCCCATCTGAACTTGATGCTCAAGACGTTCGCCATTATCCGGTGGTGATTGTCGGTGCCGGCCCTAGCGGCCTCGCCGCCGCCATCGATTTGGCTCAACAAGGCATTCATTCGATTGTCCTGGACGATAACAACACCGTTAGCGTGGGGTCGCGAGCGCTATGCTTTGCTAAGCGTTCACTGGAAATCGTTGACCGCCTTGGCTGTGTTGACCCGATGCTTGAAAAAGGCGTCACCTGGCAACACGGTCGCGTTTTCTTTCAGGATCGTGAGGTCTACGACTTCAATCTACTGCCTGAAGACGGCCATCGAATACCCGCCTTTATTAATTTGCAGCAATATTACTTTGAAGAGTTTCTGGTCAACCGCGCCCACGACTTTGCTGAGCAAATTGACCTTCGCTGGAAGCATAAGGTCATTGATGTCGATGCTCAGCCTGGCAACACCACCATCAAGGTCTCCACCCAGGATGGTGATTACCCGCTGACCTGTGATTATCTGCTCGTTTCGGACGGCGCTAACAGCCGAATCCGCGACATGCTGGGCCTTGAGTGCAAAGGCCAGGTATTTCAGGATCGCTTCCTGATTGCGGATGTGGTCATGAAAGCAGACTTCCCGACAGAGCGCTGGTTCTGGTTTGATCCGCCCTTCCATCCTAATCAGTCTGTGCTGCTGCACAAAGAGCCGGATAATGTATGGCGTATCGACTTCCAGCTAGGCTGGGACGCCGACCCGGAAGAAGAAAAGAAAGAAGAGAACATTCGCCCCCGCGTGCAGGCAATGCTGGGCAACGACGTAGAGTTTGAGCTTGAGTGGGCCAGCGTCTACACCTTCCGCTGCCGCAAGATGGATAACTTCATTCATCACAGCGTGATCTTTATGGGCGACGCGGCGCACCAAGTATCGCCCTTTGGTGCCAGGGGTGCCAACGGTGCCCTCCAAGGCGTCGACAATTTAGTCTGGAAACTGGCCCGCGTTCTCAAACAGCAAGCGCCGGAAACATTGTTGTCCACCTACAATACTGAGCGCCAACACGGCGCGGCTGAGAATCTCCTTAACTCGACCCGTGCCACTGATTTTATTACCCCGAAGAGCCATATTAGCCACGTATTTCGCGATGTGACGCTGGAGCTGGCTGAGAAACACGCCTTTGCACGTAGCTTGGTCAATAGTGGCCGCCTTTCCATGCCTTGCCGCTATGACAACTCACCACTAAATACGCCTGATGTTGATGGTGGCCCGAGCGAATTACGCCCCGGCAGCCCTGCCAAAGACGCCCCCATTCAATTGAACAGCGAGGGTGCTCGCAAGAGCGCTTGGTTACTTAACCTGTTTGGTGATGGTTTCGTGTTGCTGCTCGACGGGCGCACCGACGAAGCCCGCGCTAAAACACTTGCGGGGGAGCTAAGTGAGTTATTGAACCGACGCAAGGATCTGAGCTGCGTCATCATTGGCCCTGCAACCGATGCGTTAAGCACGCTACCGCGCACGACCGTTGTAGACGATGTTGAAGGGCTAGTAGCGCAACGATATGGCCTAAAAGCAGGGGCCGGGTACTTGATTCGGCCTGATCAGCACGTTGCTGCCCGCTGGCAAGCACTCACTGCTCGCAAGGTTGACGACGCATTAGATCGCGCACTGGGCGTGCATCTTGCGCATGCCGCTGACACCACTCTTGAGGAAAGTTGCCATGCCAAGGCTTGAGCTGAATTCCAACTTCACTGATCCGGACGCCTTTTATGCGGCGCTTACGGCACTGCATCGCGACCGCAGTGAAGCCGAGAGCGAGCGCATCAATGCCCGCCTGATCCTGTTACTTGCTAATCACATCGGCGATCAAACCGTGCTTGAAGAAGCGATTTCCCATGCGCTAGGTGATGGCGATCAATAGCCGCGCCATAAGTTTAAAAGCAACGTAGTTTTAAAAAGACTCAGGGTTAAAAAAACTTAGGCTTATCAAAATAACGTTCTAATAACGCAGGGCTTAACAATGACTGAACAATTGAAATATCAGCATGGCTTTCATAACCACTTTTCAACCGAAGCGCTGCCGGGTGCACTGCCGATTGGGCAAAACTCACCGCAACGCTGTGCTTACGGCTTATACGCAGAACAGCTCACTGGTTCCGCATTTACAGCGCCACGTCATCAAAATTTTCGTAGCTGGCTTTATCGTATTCGCCCTTCAGTCGTTCAGAGCGCGTATCAGCCGCTAGAAAATAACAACGTACACACGGCACCGTTAGACAAGCCTGCGGCAGACCCCAACCAAATGCGCTGGGACCCCGTTTCGCTACCGAGCGAACCGACTGATTTTATCGATGGTTTATTTACTATCGGCGTCAACGGCGATGCCGGCACCCAGGCTGGCGTAGGCGTACATGTCTACACCTTTAATAAAGATATGACCGAGCGGTTTTTCTACAACGCGGATGGCGAGCTGCTGTTTGTTCCTCAACTAGGCACTATTCGCTTGCGCACCGAATTTGGCGACCTGGAGATCGAGAACGGCGAAATTGCCGTTATTCCACGCGGTGTGAAATTCCAAGTGCGTAAAGCGCAGGGCGTTGATGCTGCTCGAGGGTATATTTGCGAGAACTATGGCAGTCCTTTAGAGCTACCTGGCCTCGGTCCTATCGGGGCTAACGGTTTAGCAAATCCGCGTGACTTCCAAAGCCCCGTAGCAGCCTATGAAGATCTAGAAGGCGACTACCGCTTAGTGGCTAAGTTCTCGGGCCGTTTCTGGGAGGCAAAACTTAACCATTCGCCATTAGATGTGGTGGCATGGCACGGCAACTGCACACCTTATAAGTATAATCTGGCGAACTTTAATACCATCAATACGGTTAGCTTCGATCATCCGGACCCGTCGATCTTTACCGTCTTGACGTCACCTTCCGATACGCCGGGAATGGCGAATCTAGATTTTGTGATCTTCCCGCCACGTTGGATGGTTGCCGAAAACACCTTTAGGCCGCCCTGGTTCCACCGCAACCTGATGAGCGAGTTTATGGGGCTTATCCATGGCGAGTACGACGCTAAAGCGGAAGGGTTCACTCCTGGTGGTGCTAGTCTACATAACTCCATGTCGCCCCACGGCCCGGATGCTGAGACCTTTGAGAAAGCCTCCAATGCGGAGCTGAAGCCCCAGTTCCTAGGCGATACACTGGCCTTTATGTTTGAAAGCCGCTACTGCTTCCACCCCACACCTGCGGCGCTGAATGCAGACTTCCGCCAGCGTGACTATGTGGATGTTTGGTCGACACTACGTTCGCACTTCGATCCAAACCAGCCCTGAACCCTATATCACCCTGACGACAAGGATTGAATCACCATGAAACTTGCAACACTTAACAAAGGCCGCGACGGAGAACTCATTATTGTCTCCCGTGACCTCGCCCGCGCAGTGAGCGCTGTTGATATTGCGCCCACCCTTCAGGCAGCTATCGAAAATTGGGAAACCGCTAGCCCGACGCTTGAAGCGCGCTATGCGCAACTCAATAGTGGCGATGCCGACGGTGCTTTTGCGCTTGACCAAAGCGCACTGCACTCGCCGTTACCGCGCGCTTATCAGTGGGCTGACGGCTCCGCCTACCTGAACCACGTCAAGCTGGTCCGCCAAGCGCGTAATGCCGAGATGCCTGAAACCTTCTGGACCGATCCGCTCATGTACCAAGGCGGTAGCGACCGATTCCTGGCACCGACCGAAGATATCGAGGCGGTAAGCGAAGAGCATGGCATCGACTTTGAAGGTGAGATCGCCGTTATCACCGATGACGTGCCGATGGCAGTCACCCCTGAGGAAGCCGCCAAACACATTAAACTAGTGATGCTGGTCAACGATGTGAGTCTGCGAGGCCTGATTCCCGGCGAACTTGCTAAGGGCTTCGGCTTTTTCCAAGCCAAACCTGCTTCTTCTTTCTCGCCCATTGCGGTCACACCAGATGAGCTGGGCGATGCCTGGCAGGACGGTAAGGTGCACCTGCCACTGACCGTGCACCTGAATGGCGAGAAGTTTGGTGAACCAGAAGCTGGGCCAGATATGATTTTCAGCTTCCCACAGCTGGTTGCCCATGCGGCTAAGACCCGCTATCTCGGCGCGGGGGCTGTGATTGGCTCCGGCACGGTTTCTAACCCAGACCCCGATGGCGGCCCCGGAAAGCCAGTCGCTGACGGCGGCGTAGGTTATAGCTGCTTGGCCGAAGTACGCATGGTCGAGCAGATAATTCACGGTCAGGTAAAAACGCCCTTTATGCGCTTTGGTGACCGAGTGCGCATCGAGATGTTCGACCGCGATGGCAACAACATCTTTGGTACGATCGATCAACACGTCGTGAAGTACCAGCCCAAATAAAGCAAAGCAACATGAGGAAAGCAACATGACGACGCTGTTCGGCTATTTCCGCTCGTCGGCTGCTTATCGGGTACGTATCGCCTTAAATTTGAAGGGCCTGGACTACGACCAGGTCCCGGTCAATCTGGTGAAAAGCGAGCAACGGGGTGGCGATCATCTGGCGCGCAACCCCCAAGGGTTAGTGCCTAGCCTGGTGTTGGACGACAGCACTGTGGTTAACCAATCGTTGGCGATCTGCGAGTATCTCGATGAGGTATACCCCATGCCCGCGCTGCTACCGGTTAACGCATTAGCGCGCGCCCGGGTTCGGGCGCTTGCACAGTTAGTTGCTTGCGACATTCACCCACTCAACAACTTACGGGTACTTAAGTATCTCGTCGGGGAGTTGGGAACGGATGAAACGGCTAAATTGGCGTGGTACCGCCACTGGGTTACCGAGGGTTTCGCAGCCCTGGAAACAACACTTGCAACCGACCCCAGCAGCGGCGACTTTTGCCACGGCAACACCCCAACGCTTGCGGATATCTGCCTGATTCCGCAGGTGTATAACGCCGAGCGCTTCGAGTGTGATTTAGCAGCCTACCCGACGATCCAGCGTATCGCTGCCCATTGTCGTTCGCTGCCAGCCTTTACAAAGGCCGCACCAGAAGTGCAGCCTGACGCCGGCTAATTCAAGCCAAACCAAAACAAACCAAACTAAATTAAGTTATACTAAGCAGGCTAACATATGCGGGCGTCTTTCCATTTGGGAAGGCGCCCGCCTCGCGTAACGCCTAACCGTAAGGAGTTAAGGGGTGCTAAAGCTGCCCTCTACTGCCACCGTTGTGGCCCTGGCCGCAGTGACTGCGCTCGGCCCGCTGGCAACGGATATGTACTTGCCTGCTATGCCCGCCATGGCAGAAGCGCTTAATACTGGCCCAGACCGAATACAGCTAACCCTCAGCCTTTATATGGCTGGATTCGCTCTGGCCCAACTGTTGTGCGGCCCCATTTCTGACCGCTTTGGCCGCCGCCCAGTCATGATCGCGGGCCTGATTCTGTTCCTTGTTGCAAGCTTGCTTTGCGCGTGGTCGCCTAGCGTCGAATGGTTACTGGCAGGCCGCTTTTTACAGGCCTTCGGTGGGGCGGCTGGCCCCGTGTTAGCACGGGCAGCGGTACGTGATATCCACGGCCCTATCGAGGCCGGCCGCATTCTCGCCTATATGGCCAGCACCATGGCGCTGGCCCCTGCACTGGCCCCTGTGGCAGGCGCGGGATTGCTGCTGTTTTTTGGCTGGGAATCGGTGTTCGTGGTGCTTGCGCTTTACGCGGCGGTGATGCTCGCCGTGCTAATACTGATGCTGCCTGAGCCGCTGGCAAAGGAGCGGCGTCAATCAATCCACCCAAGCACCATATTGGCCAACTTTCGCCTGCTGCTGAGCCAGCGTGCCTTTATTGGCTACACCTTGGTGAATGCTGCCGCGTTCTCCGGGCTGTTCGCGTACCTTTCCGGTTCATCCTTTGTGCTCATCGAGTACCTGGGCGTCGCACCGACCCTTTATGGCGTTCTGTTCACGCTGATTGTCGCGGGCTTCTTCGTCGGGACGTTGGTCAGCGGCCGATATAGCCACCGCCTGGGTCGTGATCACCTCATCACCCTGGGTACCTTAATCTGCGCGATTGGGGGCTTGGTTATGGCAGGTTTGGCTACCGTTGGCATCCATCACCCGTGGGCGGTGGTGGGGCCCCATATGGTATTCATGCTGGGGGTAGGTATTCTAATGCCGCAAACCATGGCTGGCGCACTGGCGCCCAACCCTCAATGTGCGGGCGCGGCGTCTTCGCTGTTTGGTTTCCTGCAAATGACCATTGCCGCTATTGTGGGCGGATTAGTCGGGCAATTCCACGACGGCAGCTCGCGCACCATGGCCTTGACGATTGGCTTAATGGGGCTACTCGCCCTGCTAAGCCACTGGCTATTGGTACGCCGCCGACAAGAGGCGTAGCTGAATCACTGTATCGCTACATAGCAAAGGCCACGCAATGCGTGGCCTTGTTTTAGTTATATGGATCGTCTCAAGCGGCTTCGACAGCGATGGTTTTCGAGCGACCTTCACGGAGCTCGGTCAGCAGCTTCTCCCGGCGCTCGTTGGCTTTCTCGGCGGCAGCTTCGCGGACGGGTCCGAAACCACGCACCTCTTCCGGCAACTTGGCAAGCGCCAACGCAGTAGCATGATTCGTGCCATCAAGACGCGCCACTAACTCATCGATCAACTGCTCGTAGTCCGCCAGTAAGGCACGGTCGAGCTTGCGGTCAGCGCTGAAGCGGAAAGGGTCAAGCGCTGTGTTGCGCAAACCGCGCAGCTTGGCCAACGCACCCATTGCCTTCAGCACCCAGGGGCCGAAGCGGCGCTTCACTGGCCGCCCTTGTGTATCCTTGCGGCCACTCAACAGCGGTGGAGCCAAGTGGAACTTTAGCTGGTAATCACCCGAGAACGTTGCTTTCACTTCCTCCAGGAAATCGCTCTGGGTGTAGAGCCGCGCCACTTCGTACTCATCTTTATAGGCCATCAAACGATAGAGCTGATGAGCGACGGCTTCACTCAATGATTGACCGCCGTTTAGCGCTGTTTCTGCTTCACGCACTTTCGTCACTTGGTTAACGTAACGTTCAGCCCAGGCACGGTTCTGATAGCGCTCCAGATGGCGGCGATTACGCGCGACCACGTCATCCAGGGTGGCATTGGTGTCCAGGGGCATTGTATCCAGGTGCCGCTGCAGATAGTCGGGCTCCACCGCTGCCAAACGGCCCCAGGCAAATGCCTGACGGTTCTTTTCCACAGCAACGCCGTTAAGCTCCAGAGCACGCTGCAGCGCTGGTTCAGAAAGCGGTACCAACCCTTGCTGCCAGGCAAACCCTAGCATCATCATATTGGAAAACACCGTATCCCCTAACAGCTGCTCAGCCAGGCGATTAGCATCTAGGGAAGCAAAGCGTTCATCGCCTACCGCATCACGCAATAGGTTGAGGCGTTTGCTGGGCTGCATATCCGCATCGCGATAAAGCACATAATCTGCGGTGGCTAGCTCCGCAAGATTGGCAACGATACGGGTGGTCGGCTGCAATACATTCAGCGCTTTCTGCGAACTGGCCACCACCATGTCGCAGGCAATGACAGCATCGGCCTGACCGGCTTCGATACGTACCTGATTCAGCTCGCTGGGTTGCGCTGCCAAACGAACATAGCTAAGTACCGCCCCGCCTTTTTGAGCAAACCCCATAAAGTCGAGCACGCTGGAACCCTTGCCTTCCAAATGTGCCGCCATGGTGATCAGCTGTCCAACGGTCACCACGCCTGTGCCACCAACGCCACCCACCA
Organism: Vreelandella andesensis; assembly: GCF_003989795.1. Classification (GTDB taxonomy): domain Bacteria; phylum Pseudomonadota; class Gammaproteobacteria; order Pseudomonadales; family Halomonadaceae; genus Vreelandella; species Vreelandella andesensis. Next base: position 346,312 of record NZ_RZHG01000019.1, on the reverse strand, counting down.
ATAGGTCATACGGGGCCGTCAGAGGAGCGATCACAGGGATAGGCAAATGCGCTATACGTTTCCAAAAGGTATTATCCGCCGCCACACCTTGGCCTTTACGCAGCTGGCCACCTTCAACAGTGACAAAACTGGGGCAGAAACCACTAACGCAGGACATATCCTTGTTACAGGAGGACTGGTCGATCTTGCGCTTGCGGCCTAGCTCGGTTTCCCGGGGCACCACCGATAAACAGTTGGACTGTATCGAACAATCACCACAACCCTCACAGACATGATGGTTGATGAACACACGGCGGGCAGGATCTTCCATCAAACCACGCTTGCGCCGACGGCGCTTCTCTGCCGCACATGCTTGGTCATATATCAACACGGTGCAGCCAGGGATCTCGCGCAGCTCACGTTGCAACGTATCCATCTCTTCGCGGCCGTGGAAGGTCACCTCTTTGGGAAACTCTTTTTCATGCCCTCGGTATTTTTCCGGCTCATCGCTGACCACCATGACCCGGCGCACACCTTCATCCAACGACTGCCGAGCAATCATGGGAACATTGATTTGCCCGTCGACAGGTTGACCGCCCGTCATGGCCACCGCGTCGTTGAACAAAATTTTGTAGGTAATATTGACGTTGGCCGCCACGGCCTGGCGCACGGCCATGGAGCCCGAATGAAACCAGGTACCTTCGCCCAGGTTCTGGAAAATATGGCCGTTACCCGTAAAGCGGCTTTTACCTACCCAGTTAACCCCCTCGCCACCCATCTGAATTAACGATTCAGTGCTACGGTCCATCCAAGAGGCCATAAAGTGGCAACCAATACCCGCCAGGGCCTTGCTGCCTTCAGGCACCTTGGTTGAGCTGTTGTGCGGGCAACCCGAGCAGAAATAGGGCATGCGGCGCACACCGCCGAGTTCCTTAACGCCCGCTTGACAAGCATCAACCGTTGCCAGCTTGTCGCTAAAATCAATCTCGAAAAAGCGCGCTAGACGCTCTGCCACGAAGCCAGCCAAGAGGCGCGGGCTGAGTTCTCCAACATAGGGAATCAGCGGTTTACCGGTTTCATCCTGCTTACCGGTAATGATTACCTCGCCGGGGTGATCGGGTTCTGACATGTACTCCTTCAACTGGCTTTCGATAATCCCGCGTTTCTCTTCAATGACCAGCACCTCACGCTTGTCATGAATAAACTCAAGGATGCCGGGGCGATGGAGTGGCCACACCATGCCAATCTTATATATTTCTATCCCGAGATCACGCAGCTTCGCTTCATCCAGCCCTAGCAAACGCAGTGCCTCAAGCAAGTCCAAGTGCCCCTTGCCGGTAGTGACTAGCCCAAAAGACGCCTGCTCTTGGCGAAATAGATACTGATCAATCGGATTCGCCGTGGCAAACGCCTGCACGGCGGCCAGCTTGTGCTCAATGCGGGTCTCGAGCTGTGGCCCGGGCAAATCGGGCCAGCGGTAGTGCAGCCCGCCCTCGGGCATCTCGAAATCGGGCGTTACATAGTCTGGCAAGGGTGGCACCTCGACTGAAGCGCCACTTTCTACGGTTTCAGACACGGCTTTGAAGCCCACCCAGCAACCCGAGAAGCGAGAAAGGGCATAGCCCCACAACCCAAAGCGCTCATATTCCGCCAATGACGCAGGGCTTACCACTGGCATAAACCACGCCATAAAAGCGACATCAGACTGGTGCGGCATTGATGACGACACACAGCCATGGTCATCCCCCGCCACCACCAGCACGCCACCTGTCGGCGAGCTGCCGTAGGCATTACCGTGTTTCAAGGCGTCACCCGCGCGGTCAACGCCCGGCCCTTTGCCGTACCACATGCCGAAAACACCTTCGACCTGCCGCTCAGGGTCTGTCTCCACCTGCTGGCAACCCAGCATCATGGTGGCGGCCAGGTCTTCGTTGATGGCAGGGACAAAGTCGATGTGATGCTCTTCCATGGCGGCTTTCGCCCGCCAAATTTCTTGGTCTACACCGCCTAAGGGCGAGCCACGATAGCCGCTGATAAGCCCCGCCGTATGGCGGCCATTGCGACGATCGAGCTCGGCTTGGCGTAAGGCGATGCGCACCAATGCCTGGGTGCCAGTAAGAAAAATACGGCCTTCGCCACGGTGATAGCGGTCGGCCAGCTGATAGTCATCGAGGACAATATCGAGCGGCTGGGTAATTGAACCCGCCTGCTCAGCGATTGAGGGGGTGGTCATGAGCGCTCACCAGTACGGTTGAAGAGTTATGGTTGTAATACGCTTGAGTCTAGCCAAGAGCGCACTAAAGGTGCTTGCTAATTCACTCTTCAAAAGCCTGGTTATTAATAATTTCTTTTATTTTTTTCGATTTAACGCAATGATATTCAACAAACCACAAATAAATGAAATAGCCCTATGAAAGAAGCGACCAAAGAAGTCACCTTAGACAGGCATGATCAGCGCATCCTTACCCTGCTTCAGCAACAGGGGCGCATTACCAACAATGAGCTTGCCGAACAGATAGGCCTTTCCCCCGCCGCCTGCTGGCGACGCGTAAAGGCGCTGGAAGAGAGTGGCGTCATTCGCCGCTTTGCGGCACTGGTGGAACCTAGCCTAGTGGGCCAGCCACTATCAGCCCTGGTCATGGTGACGCTGGTTCGCCACCACATCGACAATACCGTCGAGTTCGAAAATCGCATCTTGCAATACCCAGAGGTGCTGCAGTGCTATGCCACCACTGGCAATGCTGACTTCGTCCTACGCGTGGTGATTGAAGACATGGCCGCTTACGACCGGTTCCTCAATGAAAAACTCTTCACCTTAGATGGCATCTCCCAGGTCAGCTCTAATTTCGTGTTACGTAATATCAAAGAAGAGACCGCCATCCCGATTCGCTAACTCCGCCTAATGGGTTTATTACCGCCAAGCCTACAGGGCGTTAGATGTAACCCCAGAACCTCAAAACATAAGACGTAAATTTATCACTGTGCCCTTGCAAATTAGTTGCTATTGAAACTATCTAAAGGCAAGGTAACCGGTGTGATTCGCGCAATGCCGAGCAGCCGCCACTTGCTCGGCGCTAGGCGTTACCAATAACAACACAGGCGCTAGGTTTTCATAAAAAGCCTAATAGCGCCGATCATGGAGCTTTACACATGAAACAACCAGCTCGCTTACTCGCAGGTGCCATTGCTGTTTCAAGCATGGCGTTCAGCATGTCTGCACTTGCACAAGCAACGATCACCGTCAGCACATGGGGCGGGCCTAACCATGGCGTTAATACCATTGTTTGGCCGACCTGGAAGGCGTGGATTGAAGAAGCCACAGATGACCGTGTCACGGTAGAAGTGGTTCATGATATGGGACCACCTCCAGCACAGATGGAGATGGTTGCCGATGGCATTGCGGATGCCAGCTGGATTTTTCACGCCCATATGGCGGGCCGCTTTCTAGCAACGCAGTTGCCTGAATTCCCTACTTTTGAGGAGTTTTCCTCAGAAGATGCTTCCGCTGCGTATTGGCATACCCATCAAGAATATTTACAACAAGCCAATGAGCACCGTGGTGTTGATGTGGTGGCGATGGGCGTGCATGGCCCAGGCCAGATATTTACCCGCGATCAAATAAGCTCCATCGATGAGCTTGCTGGCAAACGACTGCGCGTGGGCGGCGGGGTGATGAGTGGTTTAGCCGAGGCAATGTCCGTGACCGGCGTCGCCATTCCACCGACGGGCACCTATGAAGCAGCTTCACAGGGCGTAGTTGATGGTGCAATGCTTACACTTGAAAGCTTACGCAGCTTCCGTGTCGCTGAAGTGGCTCCGCACACTCTCACCGTTGACGGCGGTTTCTACCGCGGCAGCTTTGCAATTGTGATGAACCCCATGTTCTGGGACCAAGTATCCGACGAAGACCGTGCGGCGATTGAAAATGTATCGGGTGAACGGCTTTCACGCTTGTTTGGCTACATGATGGATGTTTCCGACCAGCGCGGCGTTGAGTTTGGTGAAGAAAATGGCGCGACCTTTACCCAAGCATCGGAAAAAGACATTGATCACCTGCGGGGCGTTTCCAGCAACTTGCTGGATGCCTGGAGCGAGTCAGTAAAAAGCCGTGATGTTGACGCGCCAGCAGCGCTTGCCTTCTTTCATGAACAGTTAGTCAATGAGGCGGCGGAAGAAAGTATCGCTGCGAGTGTTGTTAGCAACTAAGCCGGTAGATTGAGCGCTCTCGCCGCCACTTTAGCTGACGGCGAGAGCTCTGTTTTTCAATAAAGAGGCTTCTCTAACATTCCCCCCCGCACCTAGCTCCCTCCACTGTTAATCTGGCTAACCCCGATCCAAGCTATGTTTCATTTGAAACCAATTTGACCCGCGTCAAGATAGTTCATCTCTCACGGGTTAATACTGGCGTCATCATCAACACCTGAGGGAGAATGACCATGGATACTGCTCAGAAAACAGACACCACCTCTTGGTGGGGGCGCCTAACAGAGCGCTGCTATGCAACGTCAACCGCAACGTTAGCCCGCAACGTAAAACAAGAAGCAGGCGCTAGCTACGATGCGCTCATTAATGATCTGGAGAGACCGCTAGAACCACGCTTTGAGCGGGAAATAGCAAAGCAACTGGCGGCAGGCCAACCGGCCCACTTCAGCCCAGCCAAAACCTTGATGCCCGTTATGATGCAGCGCTTTGGTCTCCAGAAGAAAAGCCAGGAAGAAAGCGGCCTGATGAATCATGCCGACTATGTTGCACTGCGCGACACTTGCAACGCCTGTGCAGCCGTTGGCGATTGCTGGAAAGCGATGCGTGCCAATGCAGAGCTAGACGAGTGCCGTCATTTATGCCCCAACGCAAATGCCTTTGACGCCTTAGCGGCACGCTAGAGCGCGTTAATTGATGCACGACGCCCTGCTAACGCAAGGCGCTCCCATCGACTATCGATGAGAGCGCTTTGATGGCTTACGAAGCCTGATGACGCAGCCTCGGACTAGCGAGTTCTCCCACCACCGTGACAAGCACCAGCAGCGCCAGCAACCACGGCCACTGAGTGCCTACCTGGAGGGTGGCAAGACCCAGCGCATCGATGAAAATTAACACGATGCCTAAAGGGCTGACGTAACGCACCATAAACAGCCACAGCATATGCTGGGCACGGGAGAGTCCCAGTTCTTCCCTGAATATTTCATTACGCAGCAGGAAGCCCGCCATCAGTGCCATACCCAGGCCACCTAGCGGCATCATCCAGCGGGAAGTTAGGTAATCTAACCAGCCAAATAAGTTTCGCCCAGCCAGCGACCAATCAGCACCAATGTTGAACGACAGCATTGCCAAGGTGCTTACCAGCCACAGCACGATACCTACTCCCCAAGATGCCTGCTTACGCGTCATTCCCTTGCTACCGGTGAGCCAGGCCACGGTCGCCTCGATCATCGAAATCGACGACGTAAGCGCCGCCATCGATAACATCAAGAAGAACAGAATGCCAAACAACGTGCCGAAGGGCATCGCTTGGAACGCCAGTGGCAGGCTCATGAAAATCAACCCAGGGCCCTCGCCAGGGTTCATTCCGTTAGCAAAAATAATCGGGAAAATAGCCAAGCCAGCCATCAGGGCGACAACGGTATCAGCAATGGCCACGCTGAATGTCGTACGCGCAATGGAGTGTCCGTCTGGTAGGTAAGAGCCGTAGGTAAGAATCGCACCGGACGCGAGCGACAGGGTGAAGAAGGCGTGCCCCAGCGCCGCTAATAGCCCTTCACTGCTTAACCCTTCAGTATTGAAAGAAAACAGAAACGACCATGCGTCGGCGAAGCCACCGGAAAAAGCGCCGTAGCCAATCAGTATGCCCAGCATGATAACCATGCCTGGCATCATCCAACTGACACTCTTTTCAATGCCTGCTTGGACACCTTTGCCGACGATGAACATAGTCAACACTGTCACCAGCGTGCTCCAGGCGCCTAGCGTGAACGGGTTGGCGTTATTGGCAGCGAAAATTGCCGCCATGTCATCGACGCTATTACCTGCTAGTCCGCCGCTTAGCATTTTCCACAGATAGGAGAATGACCAGCCCGCGACCACCACATAGAAGGACAAAATCATAAAGCCACAAAGCATGGCCATCCAGCCGAAGATTGACCAGAAGCTGCCACGGCCCGATTCGTGTACCACTCGGCGAATAGCATCAATCGGGCTGCCCCTGCCACGGCGGCCAAAGCTGATTTCAACCATCATAATAGGAACACCTACCGCCAATATGCAGGCCAGATAGACCAGCACAAAAGCGCCACCACCGAACTCGCCAGTGATATATGGAAACTTCCAGATATTACCCAGGCCCACTGCAGAACCCGTCGCTGCTAGTACAAACCCCCAGCGGCCCAGCCATAGCGTTTTGGGAGGCGTATTTGTCGTTGTCATCGGGAAACCTTATAAATTTATATTGTTTTTTAGGCTATTTATTATGAGCAGCTAGAACAGCTACTTAAGAGCGATTAGCTGCCTATAAACGCCAACCAACTGCGGTCACCAGTCATAAAGAGCAATCTATAAAGAGTCTATGAGGATAGCGATAGGGCAGGAATGGGCTTAAACCGCATTCGGCGGGGCACTGCTCACCTAAGCGGGATAAAAGTGTAAACTAATCGTTACATTTGAAAGGAAATGCCAAAAGATGGGGGCCAGCCGTTGCATTTTTCTGACACCCCGTAAACAAATCGTGACAGTTAATTCCACCGCCACACGATTTTTTAAAAATTCTTTAAGAACTTTCTTAACCATTGCCTCAGGTTCTGTTTCAAGCGCCGTTTCAAAGACTGTTTCAAGGGCTGTTTCAAGGGCTGTTTCAAGGACCGTCTTGAGCACCAATGCCGTAACGTTTGAGTTTATTAGCAATGGTGGTGTGCGAAACGCCCAGTCGCTTCCCTAACTGGCGGCTAGAGGGGTACTGCTGATACAGCGTCGTTAAAATATTCCTTTCCACCTCGCCAAGCATATCGTTCAAGCTTCCCTCTAATGGAATACCGGCAAGCTCAGGTGACACCTCACTGTGGGGTAGACGCAAATGCACCGGCTGAATCACCTTCTCTTCACACAGCGACACCGCCTGAAACAGCACATTTTCCAACTGACGCACATTGCCTGGCCAGTCGTAGCGGGTGATTTTTTCAAGCGCAGCAGGCGAAAGCGCCGGTAAATGGCAGCCTATTTGACGCGCCGCACGGTCCAGCACATAGGCTGCCAACGCTTCGATGCCGTCCAGGCATTCGCGCAAAGGCGGCACCTGCAGCAAAAGGACATTGAGCCGGTGATAAAGATCAAGCCGAAACAGTCCTTCGCTACACAGCTGTGGCAAGTTCTGTTGAGTGGCACAAATCACTCGGACATCCAGGAAGGTTTCCTCGTCGCTACCCACGCGCCGGAAGCCGCCATCCTGTAGAAAACGCAACAGTTTGGTCTGCAGCCGTGGGCTCATTTCACCGACCTCATCCAGAAACACTGTACCGCCTTCATTAAGCTCCAGAAGGCCAAGCTTACCTTCTGGCCGAGCGCCCTCGAAGGCGCCGGGTGCATAGCCAAAAAGCTCCGTCTCAGCCATTGATTCGGGAAGCCCAGCACAATTCAGCACCACAAACGGCGCTTGCCCCCGGGGGCTTGCCAAATGGCACGCTCGTGCCACCAGCTCTTTCCCGGTGCCCGTTTCACCCACAATCAGCAGCGGTGCATCGAGTGGCGCCATGCGCCGTGCCTCGTTGATCACAGCTTCCAGTCGCGAACTCGACTGGAAGATGGCCTCAAAGCCACGCAGCTCCTGGCGCTGCACCTGATAAATGCGTGCACCGATGCGGTCGGCACGGTGTAACGTCACCACCGCCCCTGCTAATGAATCTACCGTCGTGTCTTCCGTATGCAGGGGGGCAATATCGGCAAGATAGGTATCGCCTTTCAGCTTGATACGCAGCCCATTAATGCGTGAGTTATTCCGTCGAATTAAATCGGGAAGGTCCACTTCGTCCAGGTAACGGTCCAGCGAGAGGTCTGGTACTTCTTGAACACGCACTCCCAACACCTGCACCGCGATGCGGTTGGCCGCCACAATTCGACCCTGCATATCTATTGACATCACTGGGTCAGAAAGCGAGGACAGCAGCGCATCCAACTCCAAATGGCGACGCTCGCTGGGCATCAAGCTGGCGCGTTTGACACCAAACACACCAGGGATAGATTCCAGCACCGGCTTCAGCGTACTCAGCTGAGCATTAAGCAATTTCGGGACATGTAAATAAATAGTATTGCCCTGATCGCCTCCTACTTCTCCCCGGGCGACATTAATTCGGTAGTCAGCAAACTGAGCCACAATATCGCGAAGAATACCGATTCGATTCTGACAGTAAAATTTAAGACGCATAGAACTCTCACGGCATAAAACAAACGCAGCTACTTAGGCATCGGCAGGCCCTGCTCCTCTTTCATACTACGCAGTATGATTTCAGAGCGGACCTGGGTGACATTGGGATGAGGTAATAAATGATGGTGAATAAAGTCCGAAAACTCGGTGAGGTCCTTAGCGATAACGTGTAAGACATAGTCCGCATCACCCGACACAGAGTAGGCCTCTCGAACCATGGCGTGTTTCGTCAGTAACGTCACAAAGTCATCATCCATGCTTTCCCCATGAGCTTTGAGATTAACGCGGGTGATAGCGCGCAGCCCAAACCCTAGGCTATTGGCATCTAGCCTTGCCGAATACCCCTTGATGACACCTTCAGCTTCTAACCGCGCTTTGCGGCGGGAGCACTGGGAGGGAGACAGGCTAACGCGCTCGCCCAACTCTGAATTAGTAAGGGCTGAGTTCTTTTGCAACACTGATAAAATTGCAAGATCATAACGATCTAAAGAAATTCCGTGCATATAAAACTCCAGTTGCGCACAAGCTGTGCGCTATTTGGCGTTATCTTAGGTTAGTTTGCAACCTAATTGCACCGCCTCTTCCCTATACTGACCTTGTTAACTTACAAGACAATAATAGGAGAAACAGCGATGGGACCTTTTCCTCATGACGCGCCAAAAGTAACCATAAGTGATGCAAACCCGGCGGGCACCGATGGTTTCGAGTTTGTTGAATTTGCCCATCCTGAACCGGAAAAACTAGATAGCCTATTTAGGCAAATGGGCTTTGTTCCCGTCGCAAAACATCGTGACAAATCAATCACCGTTTATCGCCAGGGCGATATCAATTATCTGCTAAACAGCGAACCCAGCTCACATGCCTCCGCATTTATTGAAGCCCACGGCCCATGTGCCCCAGCAATGGCTTGGCGCGTTGTTGATGCTCAACATGCGCTAAAACGTGCCGTTGATTTGGGTGCTGAAGAGTTCACCGGTAATAAATCCATCGATGCGCCTGCGGTTATTGGCATTGGCGGCTCGCTGCTTTACTTTATTGATACTTATGGCGAAAAAGGCAGCTGCTATTCAAACGAGTTTGAGTGGTTAGATGAGGTAGACCCTAGACCTAAAGGGTTTGGCTTTTACTATCTTGACCACCTCACTCATAACGTTATTCGCGGCAATATGGACACGTGGTATGCGTTTTATCACGACACCTTTAACTTCCGTGAAATACGCTACTTTGACATCACCGGTAAAATGACAGGCCTTACCAGCCGCGCATTGACGTCTCCCGATGGTAAAATCCGCATTCCTATTAACGAAAGTGCCGACGATCACAGCCAGATTGAAGAGTACTTGCGCGAATATAACGGCGAAGGCATTCAACATATCGCCATTGCAACGAACGATATCTACACCGGCACCGACTTAATTGCTGATGCAGGGCTCGAATTTATGCCTGGCCCGCCGAGCGTCTATTACGAGAAATCGCTAGAGCGGGTAAAAGACCACCAGGAGCCACTCGATAAACTGCGTAGCCGTGGCATTTTGATCGACGGCGAAGGTGTCGTAGGCGGCGGCGAAACCCGAATTTTGCTACAAATTTTCTCAAAAACGGTGATTGGTCCAATCTTCTTCGAGTTTATCCAACGTAAAGGCGATGACGGTTTTGGAGAGGGCAATTTTAAAGCCCTTTTCGAATCCATCGAAGAAGATCAAATCAACCGAGGCGTGCTGCAGAGTACTGCTGACGAATAAAAAAAGGACACCCTGTGCAAGACACTTGGCGTAACTATACAAATACCCCCCAAGAGGGGGCTATTGTTTGTCCTTCTAACGACCTACAAGAAGGCACTGCATACTGCAGGGAAGTTATCAATAACGACCGCGCTTTGCCGGTTATCCTAACGCGCATAAGCGGGGCAGTTTATTGCTACGTTAATGCCTGCCCCCACCAATATTTACCGTTAAATTACCGGTCGGACAGTATCATTTCGTCAGATGGGAACCGCTTGCTATGCAGTGCCCATGGGGCAACGTTTGATATTAAAACCGGCAACTGCTTAACCGGCGCCTTCGATAAACTTGATGCAATACCCGTGTTTGAAGACCAACAAGGAAACGTATGTATCAAGAACAGAAATTCTTAAGAAGGCTCTAAATAGGTCTCCGAAATCAGCGATAGTACGGCTATTGTCAACCGCACAGGGTTCATTGCTGCCATGGATCAGATCACCTTCTACAAAGCCGAGTAATAAAATAAGTCTTTGGCTATATCAAGGTCCACTATCGCAGCCTGGCCGAAAACACGCATCGTCAGCACTTGCTGGCTGCGTTCAGTAACTTGCTAATCGGTGAGAAATACCGACTGGTACAGAGCCAGTGCGCCCGTTTTACGCCTAAAAAGCGGGACAAAGCCCGGCAAATAATGGAATTACGATACTCCAAATTAAACGATGCTTTGGAGTTGATAGAGGCCCTGACCGACCTTAAGTAAGTAGGCTTCAAAATTCCATACTATCGACTCGTTACTTCGACGATAACGCCCATCGATTGTTTGAACAGTGTCAGTCGCTGGATTTTGAGCGGGTTCATGGTGAGTGGCTGCACCATCTGCCGGAGCAACCCGGATTGGCTCTTGATGTTGGCGCAGGCAGTGGGCGGGATGCCATGGCTCTGGCAGAGCGCGGTTGGCAGGTGATGGCGATAGAGCACGCAGGAAAAGGTTAAGAACGCTCGGGCAAACCTATACTCACGGAGGGGATCTCAGTTGGATTGACGATACGTTACCTGCCTTGAATCGTATTCGTGAGCTTTCACAGCGCTTTCAATTAATTCTGGTGTCAGCCGTTCGGATGCATTTATCCCCTGATGACAACAACGTGCTTTGCCGGTGCTTAGCTCGCTACTCGCTCCGGGTGGGCTTTTAATAATTACTTGCCGTGAAGGCTCAAATAGCGATGAGCGTCAGTTTTATTCTATCAACATGGGCGTGCTGGATAGCTGGGCTCGCGATTTATTGCCTGGATCGATGACTTTATTGATGGCGAGCACGCCAGGGTGCGCTGGGGATCGTCAACGGCGTGGCGAAGCTCATTTCCAGCACCATGGTGGGCGTGGTTTGGACAGCGGTGTCGCCCACTTTAGGTTTCGGTCTGGCTGCTCTGTTGATGAGCGCGTGGACGCTGGCGCTGCGGCGCGTCAAGGATCACTGAGGAGATAAGACTTATGGCAGTGTTCTTCTGTCGGGTTGAGGATTAACAGGCTGTCAGACATACAATGGCCGCAAAGGCGACCAGCATGATGGCGTCAACGGCGCCTAAAAGGGCCGGCGGTCAGAGGTCAGTGATGCCGGGGCAACCGAAGAATCATCATGGCTGCGAGAGCCAACAGCACGATTGCTCCAGCTTCGAACAGTATGTTCTGTGGGTCCATGTCCTTGCCCTGTAGTACGATCAGTCGCGCCAGTGCCGTAATCGCGATAAAAATCGGATAGACAAACACTGAGCCCTGTCCGGTGTAGGACACCACTACCATGGCAACTATCTCGGTGTAGAGAAACAGCAACAAAATATCGGCAAGTTCGATCGACCCTTTTTCGTAGACACCCAGAACTTCTACCCCGGCCGCGCCTAGAGTCAGAAGCCCCGTCACGATCAATAGCAGCTTCTGAATAAGGTTGAAGCCACCAACCACAAAAAACATTTCCTTGTTGCTGATCTGGGGACTTTCGGGCCTTTTCGCATCCGGATCGTCAATTTTACGCGCACGGCTATTAGAGTCTAAATCGCTCATGACTGAACCTTTTCCGGGAAGTGTTTTCATTGAAGTGCTTGGTGGATCAGGACAGCTTATATAACAATTCCCGGTAGAGCCAGAAAACCGGTGCCCGTTTTTCGTCGGGCACCCGACTCAACGCGCCTGAACTAAACGTATCTGCGACGCTTGAAACTCACCTTGGCATTATGGTCATCAATTTTGCCGATTCGGAGGATATCTGCCCAGGTTTCCTTGAAGTACGGGATATGGTTCCGGTCGGTCCAGGGGGTGGCCAGATCACCCATGAAGGAGTTGAAATACATGACCATCATGAACACTCAGCCCTGCTTTATGTCAGGCTTCAGATACGCTATTGCCGAAGTGGTGCTCGACATCGCCAGCATCAATCGTTCCAAGGCTTTCAGACAGAAGATAGCGAAGTGGATGTCGCATCGTACGCATCTAATCTACTTATCCACTTACTCACCCGAGCTGAACTTGATCGAGATCCTTTGGCGGCAGGTTAAATACTACTGGCTGCCACTCGGCGCCTATCTATCGTTTGGCCGACTCTGCGATGAAGTCCATCGATTGCTCAAAACTATGGAAAAGAGCACACGATTAATCATTAATAATCAATTATTTACATCTTTTTAAGCTATTTTTTGATAATACCAATACGGTATAAGGCACCCATTAGAGCGTATTGCTTGAGGTATACCTATCCCAGATTTCTGGCCCCGCAATCAGTGCCAGCATCACAAGTTCGACGAATAACAGAGTTCTCAGGCTGTAGAGTGCTGTGATTGATATTAAAATGTTCACGTAAGATCGTTTGCAGCTGCGGTAATAGCTCCTCCCATCGCCCTATCGACTCCACATCAACATGTGCTGCTAAAGCCCGGCTGTTTGATGAAATGCTCCAGATATGCAGGTCATGAACAGCGCAAACACCATCAACTTGAACTAGAGCACATCCAACTTCATGCGAATCAATTCCTTTTGGAACACCTTCCATCAAAACGTGCGTCACTTCACGTAATAGTCGAATGGCTGATACCAGAATCAATAAACTGACAAAAAGAGATAAGATTGGGTCTGCAATGAATGGGCCACCGAAATAGATAATCGCTCCGGCAACCAGCGCGGCAACTGAACCCAGTAAGTCTCCCATCACGTGCAGGAGTGCTCCACGAACGTTTATCGTCTGCTCTCCGCGCATCAGCACCCAAGCCACAACGATATTCACTAGTAAACCAAGCCCTCCAATTACCAAAACCGTGCTACCGGCAACGGCGGGTGTATCTGCCATGCGCCGAATCGCCTCATAGGCGATAAATATAATCACCCCAAACATAAATAACACGTTGAAAAGGGCACCAAGAACTTCAGCACGCTTGAGTCCAAAAGAGTGCTGACGCGACGCTGGCTTCTTAACTAGCCAAGCAGCGAAGGCACCAACCCCCAACGATAACGAATCAGTGAGCATGTGACCTGCGTCTGACAACAGAGCAAGCGAATTGGCTATGAGACCGCCGAACACTTCAACAGCTGCAAAACCTGTAGTGAAGACTAATGCGATCAACAAGGTCTTTCCGCCGCCATGACTATGGTTGTGGCCTGAGCCTGACATTTACATTTTCTCCTTTGTTAGCCCCTCAACTTCTTACAAGCAACTATAAAGTACTAGCCTATATTCTCAGATGTCTAAAACGCCCGAAATTCAGGATTATCCGTCTTATCTTTCTTGAGTTTTAGTTATCCGGATAGAATCGAACGTTAATTAACGAATTTTAAAATGCGCATAGATGAACTGTTGTGCCTTTCCTCCGGGCGCGTGGTGCTCTTCAAGGCTATAACTCAAAAGTTGAAAATTAGAGCCCAGGCGTTCACACAACAGCGCGATATCGTAGCGGGCTATTGGCAAGCCACTGCACCGCATTGGGCCTGCTGGCCCGAAAACAGCCATCACCAAATGCCCATCAGTCTTTAGACCGTGCAGCACTTGCTGGACGTACGCTGCTTGCTGTTCCTAGGCGCTGCTGTTTCTTTTGAATTGGCTCCTGTGAAATATCGAGCACACTGATATTTTGGTAGCCGAGCGTGAATAGATCATCTTGCTTCTCACTCAATAACAACGGTCGTTTTGTCAATACCGGTATTACCGTTCTTTGGATCATAAGCATGAACGATTATTTCGTATACACCGGGCTCTGTGACGGGCATTTCACCACCGAACATGCTGCTATCACCGGTATAAGACATTGCTTCTTCGCCGACTTTGTTTCCGTTTTTGGAGATGGTCATGCCAACCTCAAACTGATTTGCGTCCCAGAGTCCGCCTGAGGTGATTGGGCAACCGCACATCATCATGACATTGGCGCTTACTGAAAGGCTGTCGACTTGTGAGGCTGAAACTTTCCGGGCAGCAGCGGGCTCCATTACGTTGACCACAAGGCCCGGCAATTCAATGACCCAACCATCTCCAACCGAAAGATGACCGCCGGGAATAACCCATTGGGTCGCACTAGCAGCGTGTGCAGCTTGTGGCTGGGCAAGCGGTCCATAAATTTCTGCTTCGATTAATCGGGGGCGGTCGAGATCGAGTGTAGTTTTGAAGGATGCAGCCGATTCGTCGGCTAAATTAGCGCGGCGGCCACCATTTTCATGCATGATTTTTGCAGTGTCGCCGGTACCACCAGTGGTGACCCCCTCTGCCAGAACCTCACCCGTTTCTTGGTCGCGCAGAATTACCCGAACTCCCCCCATACTGGTGCCTATGAATTTGGCATCTTTACTCATTACTCGAACCGTAATGTCGGTGTCTTCAGCCACGGCAGTGCCCGACATCATAGCCAACGCAAAGCTGGCGACGAGAACGATTGCTTTTAATTTCATTAAGTACTAATCCTCCATTTAGCTACGAAAAACCCAGTTCTGTTTAAAATAATATTCCTATTCCAGTGGTAACTATCATCGCCATGGAACCCCAAAATGTAACGCGCAACGTACCTTTTACGATATTGACGCCGCCTGTATAGGCTGCCAGCCCGCCAAGAATCAACGCTGCAGTAGAAACAACGCCATCATTGGCTTCCATTACAGCTGCACGCAGCCAACCGACCTTCTGGCTTTTATGATGCTCTTTGTGTGCCCTGTACATAGTCAAACCTCGCAACTAATTTTTTAAACTTCATTGGTTCATAAATGCCGATGTAGAACACCAGAGGCTCAAGTGGCTGTTTGGCTTTCTCGGCATCCGTTTATCGCTAACCGGGTAGACGCTTTTTCACAACAGTGTCCAGAGCATTTTCCCGGAAAGGACCAACAGGATAATGGCAATGAGTTTTTTGACCTGAACAGCGTTCATGTGTAGCTGCATAATCCGCTGCCCCAGAAAGCCGCCCAAAATAGAGGCCACGGCGACAGTGGCTAATAAATGCCAGTCCATCTCAACAAAGCCAAGGTAGGTAAAGAACCCGCCCAGCGTTGAAAAAGGTATAACAAAGCTGACGGCGTAAGCGGCTTTTTTCGTGTTGAAGCCCAGCAACAGCAACACGGCAAGAATAGGAGTGCCACCACCCACACCAACCAGCCCGGATACCAGTCCAACCACGCCACCGAGCACCAGCATCACCCAGGCACGGTCGTAGGCGGCTTTGGCTTCCCGCCGGGAGAAAATCAACAATCCCGAACTGACCATCAAAAAGGCCGTCAGCACCCACTGGACGAGCACTTCGGAAACATACTGGCTAAGCCATGCACCAATGGGCGTTGCCACCAACACTGAAACCACCAAAGGTAAAGCGAAGCGGAAATCAACTAACCCTTTGCGCACGTTGATAGTCGAGGCAGCAATCGTAGAGGCTGAATTAATGAACAGACCGATGGTTTTGGCCAGGTTCAACGGTAATCCCATCATCGAAAATATGGGCACCAATGCCACTGCGGAACCGACGCCACCTGACGCAAATACCGTTGAGACAATGAAGGTCACAACGAAGTAAATGCCATATTCAAATACAGACATAAAATTCAGAAATCTTCTTTAATCGACTGGCAGGCGTTAGCTCATTACTGCTGATCGTTTAAACGCATGATGTAGTCGCGCGCCTTGTCTCCACGCAGTGCATCAGCAATGCCTAGCATGCCGTTGGTCAGATATCGCGCATTGAAACCTTCCAGGGTGAGATACAGGCGGGCTATCTCGGCACGGTCATAATGCGGACAAACCGTGACGATGGTCTTATCCCGATCAAGTTCATCAAGGCGGTCTGGCAACTCATTTAATGGAATATGCTGGCCGAAACCAATACGCCAGGCGGCGTATTCCTCGGTAAAGCGAATGTCGACGATCTGTGCTTTGTTGTCGGCATACAGCTCCAGCAGTTCGGGAATCTGAATCTTCATATCAAGGCGTTCCTGATAATCGAAACGGCGTAAATAATCGGAAAATTGGATGCTATCCACGTTTACAAAGCCTTGTACGCTAATCGTTTTAAAGTTGATGGTTCGTGCGAAAAGCGGGGCTTACTGCCCCGCGCTCTTTTATTCGTCAGCATCTGCCTGCTTTTTGGTCTCGTGCTCGGTTCCAGGAGCATGCTCTGGTGGGCAGTAAGTGGTATAAAGTTTGAGCATCGCGCTTCCAGTATTGCGAAAATTATGGAATGCGCCAGAGGGCACGATACTGACATCACCTGGTTGTACAGCCACGGTAGTATCGCCAATTTTGGCTTCGCCACTCCCTTCAACAAAATAGAGTAGTTGATCGTGGCCTTCGTGAACTTCGCCACCGATTTCACCACCTTCCGGAATCGCCATTAACACCAACTGTGTGTTGTCTCCCGTCCAGAGCACCTGACGAAACTCGTCATTGTCTTTTGCCATTTGCACAATAGGTAGTGTGGTTTTGTCGACTTCTTTCATGTTTATCTCCGAAACTAGTGATTTCTTGCAGATAAAAGCACTGATTTTCAGACTTTTATCCCATCTACATAATAGCCAATAACACTAAACATGGAAGTTATTGGAATAATGAATTTGCTACCGTAAAGAAGACGAATTCACTGTCAAAAAGATACTCTTGATTTAATGAGTGGGGTCTGAACAGCTGATTACACTTGATGGAGAGACCAGGATAACGAACGCCTTGCTTGGGTAATGATAAGCAGTCTTCCGCGCCCAGGACACCGCCGGGCTTCTGTACCTACAAGCGGATTTCAATGAGGATGAACGAGGCAACAAAAGGGACAGGGGCTGATGGCCAAAGTTTTGTGGAGCACTATGTTGGCCTGGATAATCCCCTGACTATCCAGGTTGCCGCTGTCATTGGCAGTGCCGGAGCCAGCTTGACCGAGCTGATCTTGTTGCGCTCTTTATTCTCATTATTCTCACTGAAATTTTTGGCAGCGTTTGTGGCCGTCATCTTTGCCATGGCGATGATTGCAGGCTACGCCGCTTTTCTGTTTTTTTAATGGGACAATACCATCACCGAATTCAGTGATTTGCACATCAGATCGCATCGGGGCCGATGCCCGACACCAGAAACTCCGGCAATTCGTCAGTGGGTTTGTGCGCCAGGTCAGCGTCGGTCAGGCGTGCATAGATTTCAATCAGCGTGACATCTGGGTCGGTCAGCCACAGCTCATGCAGGTACGTGCCTTTCCAGGTGGTACGCGGCGGCTTTTCAACGTGTGCGTCGAAGGTGATAGCTTGGTGATAGGCTGCAATCACCGCGCCTCGGCCGGCAACACCAACGCCCAGATGGTAGAGGGTGTCGTGGTGCAACGTCTTGCCGTCTGAAACCACCAGGACAAAATTGAGGTTCAGATCACTGTGAATAAAAGTCGCATAACGATGGGTCCATTCCTTCAGCCAGGTGTTCAGAAACCAAGCGTGAAAGCGCACGCTACGCGGCAGGTCCTGGACGCGAATGCTGTCATGGAACTCTTCCGCAGAAGGGCTTTGCGGTATGTCGAGCAAGCCTGACAACACTGTGGGACGCGATGAGCCGTTACGCCTGCTGGGTAGAGCCCGCTATCGTGCATGAGTGGGCTCAGTTAATGCAGCGATATGACACCTCTTACGATACAGGCACACTGCATAATGCTTTACAGTGGCAGGAAAGTCGCCGAGACACACAGCAGGTGCGCCAGCTCGTTTCCCAACGTTTACAAAGCCCTGCCCCATTGCCTTGTGTATGGTCACGTAGTGATCTGCACCGACAAAGGTACGCAATAGACCACTGCTTTCCCTGGTCACGTTGGAACAACAATGATTTATGGAACCTACTGCCGGCGACGGAAAAGGCCAATCAGGCGAAATCGGATCGGTTGCCTGCTGCTGACGTAATGCAAAGAGCTAAACAGGATATTTTACACTGGTGGCAATATCTGGATGATAACCCCGTACTTCATCAGCAATTCAGGAACGAAGCAGCCGTTGCTCTACCGCTTGCTTCGCCAACGTCACCTCTGGATGTGATTTTCAGTAGTGCGTTATTACAACGCCAGCGATTGAAGGCAAATCAGCAACTAGCAGAATGGGTGGGCATTACCTAATAATATTGGTGTGCCCAACGTTGTGCCTTGAAATAGCCGAACGTCATTTAGAAAGCGTCAGCCGCAGCGAAGGAGAAAACAAAAAAGTGGGCACCGTTTGGGCACACACAAAACGAAAAGGCTTACGCGTTAACGTAAGCCCTTGAAATAATTGGCGCGCCCGGTAGGAATTGAACCTACGACCTTCGGCTGCGGAGGCCATTTCTAATCAGCTGTGCAGCCCAAAAAAACTGGAAGACCGACGACGAAAAAACTTAAAAAACACAATATAACAAGTAGTTAAAACAAAAAGAATATAGATGATATGTTTTTTTGGCACACCGCTTAACACCGATACATCTACATTTTGATCCGCCAAGCTGGCACAAGCGTGATTTTCAAATGTCCCTTTTTTGGACATTTTTGATCCTCGGCCAGTGAGCGCAGCGCGATCTGGATTCTCCAGCAGATGAGTAAAAAGCCTTATCCATCCCCTCAGTTCAGCGGCATGTTAGACTGACATTATTAAAGTCGTTAGCCGTTTCTACCCTGAGTCCCAGGAAGCTAGTATGCCAGCCACGTACCGTCAGACATTACCCATTGGCATCCAGTCCTTCGAAGTTACGCAAGGGCCATTATTACTACGTTGATACCGCGTGCGTTGGGGGTCGTTAAAATTGCTGAGAACAATCCACTGACCACTCGCATAGTGCTCTACCATCGGCCACCGCAGCGGCGTCAACATCGCAACAAGCAAGGGCAGGTCTCTCAGGACAGCGGCTGTCGGGCGATCGCCCGGCGCCAGAAGGAACCCTAAGTGCTCGTCAGCAATTTGCCAGAGCGCTCAACACTGGCGGCCATCTACCGGCAGCGCATGCAGATTGAAGAGGACTTCCGTAACATCAAGAGTCCCTTGTTTAGACTGGGCTTCGGTATGCACTAATCTCGTCAGGGAAAGCGCATCACGATCTTACTGCTGATGGCGATGTTGGCTAATGTAGCCATCATGGTTGCCGATCTACATGTGCTTAGCAGAAACGCTAACAGCGCAACAGTATCCGGCACCGGAGCCTGCTGTCCGTGTGGCACCTGGGCTTGGAGTGGCTTCGGCATCCGCCACCACGCGCCCTGGCCCTGTTGGAAAGTGCTTCAAGCAAGCCTGCGCGAGTAAGTCAGAGCACAAGCATTATGCGACGGATAGGCGAAGTTAGTAGGGATCCCTCAGCTTTAAAGGCTTAAAGTAGATATTTACTTCTCACTTCATTTCAAAACCTTTATTAATAAGAAACTCTTGCATGTGTGATCGCAACTTTTGATTAAAAAGAGGTGCTAAACTCTGAGACCAGTCTGAAGTTTTATTCCCCTCTTTTCGGGTCTGGTAATAGTTATGCATCGTGAGATTAAAAGCATTCACATGCTCTGCATCATCGCTGTAACTATTCTTTTTAAACACTGCCTCAACGGGTAACCGCGGCTTAATATCAGGATCATGAGCGGGGTATCCAATACACATACCAAATACAGGATATACGTGTTCTGGCAGTTTTAGCAGCTCGCTCACAGCTTGAGGGTTATTGCGTATACCTCCTATATAACAGATCCCTAGCCCTTCTGACTCCGCCGCGATCGCAATATTTTGCGCTACTAGAGAGACGTCTACCGTAGCAACCAAAAGCTGTTCGGTCATGCCACTAACAACGTTTTCTCCTGTGCCTCTGGCCGCTTCAAGCGGTCGCTTCATATCGGCGCAAAAGACTAAAAAGTCACTGCTACTCGCCACGTACTTTTGCCCACCTGTAAGCTCAACCAGCTGACTGCGTAACTGCTTTTCGGTGACATGTATTATGCTATATGCCTGTATATGGCTGGAGGTTGCTGCTGCTTGCCCTGAACGAACCAGCTCTATCAATAGCTCCTGCGGAATTTCATGTTTTTCAAATTTTCTAATTGAGCGATGAGATTTTAATAATTTAATTGTATCGTTCATTATTCATGTCCGTGTAAGTAGTGTTTAATTGGCATTCAACATTACAGCTTGCTCTCAAGCTCTGGCAGGATCTCGAACAGATCACCGACTAGGCCGTAATCGGCCACCTGGAAGATCGGCGCTTCTTCGTCTTTGTTGATCGCGACGATCACCTTTGAGTCTTTCATGCCCGCCAGGTGCTGGATGGCGCCGGAGATGCCTACGGCAATATACAGATCCGGCGCGACGATTTTACCCGTTTGGCCGACCTGCATATCGTTAGGGACAAAGCCTGCATCAACGGCGGCACGCGAGGCACCAATGGCGGCGCCCAGCTTGTCAGCAATCCCGTCGAGCAGTTTGAAGTTGTCGCCGTTGCCCATACCGCGGCCGCCAGAGATAACCATCTTGGCGCCGCCCAGTTCGGGGCGGTCCGACTTCGCCAGCTCTTCTTTGACAAAGCTGGACTGGTTGTTTTCCACCACGGTGTCGACGACTTCAATCGGCGCGCTGTTACCGTCGCTGACGGCATCAAAGCCGGTGGTGCGCACGGTGATGACTTTCAGCGCTTCGTCGCTTTTTACCGTGGCAATGGCGTTACCGGCGTAGATCGGGCGCTTGAAAGTGTCGGCGCTCTCCACGGCGATCACGTCAGACAGTTGGCTGACGTCTTTTAGCGCCGCTAAGCGGGGCAGCACGTTTTTGCCCGTGGTGGAGGCGCTGGCCAGCACGTGGGTGTAGCCATCGGCCAGTTCGACCAACAGCGCGCCCATGGGCTCGGCAAGCTGGTGGGCATAAACGGCGTTATCAGCGACGCGCACTTTGCTGACGCCGTCGAGCTTGGCGGCCGCCTCGGCCGCGGCGTGCACGCCTTCACCCACAACGAGAACGTCAATATCACCACCGATGGCTTGGGCGGCAGCCACGACGCGGGCCGTGGCGCCCGCCAGTTGGCCTTCGTGGAGATCGGCAAGTGCCAGAATGCTCATAGAATCAGCTCCTTTCAAAGCGCTTGTTGCAAAGTTCGTGTCTTAAAGAACCGGCCTTAAAGAACTTTGGCTTCGTTTTTGAGTTTGTCGATCAGCTCGTCTACCGAGGCGACTTTGATACCGCCTTTGCGCTCGGCGGGGGATTCCACTTTCAGCAGACTGACCTTGGAGGCGATCTCGACGCCGTAATCAGCGGGTGTTTTAACATCCAGCGGTTTTTTCTTGGCCTTCATGATGTCCGGCAACTTGGCATAGCGCGGTTCATTGAGGCGTAAATCAGCGGTAACAATTGCCGGTAGAGTGAGGGCGATAGTTTGCAGGCCGCCGTCGATTTCCCGGGTGACGTTAACCTTGTCGCCGTCGACCACCACTTCTGAGGCGAAGGTGCCT
This sequence comes from Vreelandella andesensis, assembly GCF_003989795.1. Classification (GTDB taxonomy): domain Bacteria; phylum Pseudomonadota; class Gammaproteobacteria; order Pseudomonadales; family Halomonadaceae; genus Vreelandella; species Vreelandella andesensis. The sequence goes on along the minus strand of NZ_RZHG01000019.1, from coordinate 324,299 downwards.
TGAGGTAGATTGGTCAATGCCGCCAGCATTTGGCCGGTCTGGTTGTTGTCAGTGTCGATCGCCTGTTTACCCAAAATGACCAGGCCGGGCTGTTCTTCTTCAACCACTTTGGCCAACAGCTTGGCCACGGCCAGGGATTCGGCTCGCTCGTCAGTTTCGATATGAATAGCGCAGTCGGCACCCAGCGCCAACGCGGTACGCAGCTGCTCTTGGGCGGCTTTGGGGCCAATCGATACGGCGACCACTTCCGTGGCGATACCCTTCTCTTTCAGACGTACCGCTTCTTCGATGGCAATTTCGCAGAAGGGGTTCATGGCCATTTTGACGTTGGTCAGATCGACGTCAGACTGATCCGCTTTGACGCGTATTTTGACGTTGTAGTCTATGACGCGTTTCACCGCGACGAGAACTTTCATTAGGCTTCCTCAGTGATATGTATATCTATTAGCACATGGTTATTCCAGTACGCCGTCATTCTTCAGCTGCGACAACTGCTCCGGGGAGAGATCAAGGTATTCAGCGAGCACATCATTAGTATCCTGCCCCAGCAGTGGTGCAGGTCTTCTGTACTCTACTGGCGTATCAGAAAGATGAATTGGGCTGCCCACCATCTTGAAGTCAGGATTCATAGGATGGGGTATATTGACCAGCATGCCGCGGGCATCCACTTGTGGTTCCGCTAGTGCGTCGGCAATATCGTTAATTAGCCCTACAGGTACCCTGACTTTGCTAATCCTATTCACCCACGCTTCAGCTGTGTCGCGTCTGAAACGGTCTGAGAGAATTTGGGTGATCACATCTCTATTTCTGACCCGATTTTCATTCTTTGAAAATCGGGGGTCAGCAGAGAGCTCGGGCAATCCAATGGCCCTGGACAACGCTGCAAACTGAGAATCGTTGCCACAGGCAATAATGAAGTCCTTATCACTGGCACGAAAGGAGTTATAGGGCACGATGTTGGCATGCGCGTTACCATAACGCCCAGGTGAAACTCCAGTACTTAAATAATTCTGGCTCTGGTTGCCCAAGGCCGCTACCTGCACATCGAGGAGCGCCATGTCGCAATGCTGGCCGCGACCAGTTTTTTCTCGTGCCAATAGCGCGGCCTGAATAGCAATGACCGAGTACAGCCCCGTCATCACGTCGGTTACAGCCACTCCTACTTTCTGCGGACCACCACCTTGAACGCCATCGCGCTCCCCGGTGATGCTCATAAGCCCTCCCATTCCCTGAATAATGAAGTCATAGCCAGGCTCTTGCGCGCGCGGGCCCGTCTGACCGAATCCTGTGATGGAGCAATAGACCAACCCTGGGTTAAGACTGGAAAGTGACTCATAATCCAACCCATACTTCTTTAAAGAGCCTGCCTTGAAATTCTCGATCAACACGTCGCTCTCGGCAGCCAGAGCACGGACAATCTCCTGCCCTTTCTCGGTGGCGATGTCGACAGCCACTGAACGTTTGTTCCGGTTGGAGGACTGGTAGTATGAAGCTTCCTGGGTCTCATTACCCTGGGCATCTTTCATATAAGGAGGCCCCCAGGCACGAGTATCATCACCCAGCCCAACACGCTCCACTTTAACAACATCCGCTCCAAGATCAGCCAACACCTGGCTGCACCAAGGGCCAGCCAACACCCGGCTCAAATCCAGCACACGAATCCCTGTCAGCGCCCCCATAAAATCCACCTCGTTTCAATCAACATGATTAACATTCGGTATCACCGATCACTCGGTGCTTCGTGCAATAGCGATACGCCTAGCGTGGCCCGACGGCGTAGCCATGGGCTTGGACGGTAACGGGAATCCCCTGTCAACGCGTGGATACGATCGAGAATGTCAAATAACCGCCTCGGACCTAGCGCATCCCCCCATGCCAGCGGGCCATGAGGATAGTTGAGTCCCAGCCTGACGGCATTATCGATATCAGTAGGCTTGGCAATCTCGCGCTGGGCAATATCACAGGCTAGGTTAACCACTGCGGCTAATACACGCTGAGAAACAAACCCCACGCTGTCACGAATTACCGTCACCCTAACGCCATCTGATGCCAGCAGTGCATGAGCGGCGTCGCACACCTCCTGTCTCGTGACAGGCGTCCTCATCAGAGTGCGATGACGATCCAGTCCCAAAAATGCATCGAGGCAGAGTGTCCGTTCAGGGTCAACACCGAAGTGCGCACTCGCACTTACCGCATCATCACCAAAGGGCAGCAATAAGCAGAGGGCTTCTTCCGAGGGTGAAGCTGTCAGCTCTACTCGCCCACCAAGCGACTCCAGCAGTGACATGACCTGTGCATGCAGGGCGACATCCTCACACCCCACCCAGATCGGCGGTAGGTTGCTGACTTTGGGCACCGGCAGTGGAGCCAGTGCTTCGATTTTTTGCCCACTTTCATAGCGATAAAAACCAATACCCGTCTTGCGGCCCAAACGATTACCTTTCAACATCTGCCGGGATATATAAGAAGGCCTATAGCGCGGATCGTGATAGAACTGCGTGAAAATCGACTCCATCGCAGGATGCGACACATCTAGCCCAGTGAGATCAAAAAGCTCGAGTGGCCCCATCCGAAACCCAGCCTCTTCGCGAAGAATCCGGTCAATATCCTCAGGAGGTGCTATCCGCTCCTCAAGGATTTTCAAGCCTTCTGTACTGTAGGCACGTCCAGCGTGGTTGACGATAAAACCGGGGGTATCCTGAGCGCGCACGCCAGTGTGCCCAAGTCGGCTTGCCAACGTCAGTAACGTGTCAACGACAGCCTCGCTGGTATCGATTCCCCCTATCACCTCAATAACCTTCATCAACGGCACGGGGTTGAAAAAGTGGAAGCCGGCCATCCGGTCAGGACAAGCCAAGTTCGATGCAATCGACGTTACTGAGAGTGAAGAAGTATTAGTCGCCAAGATGCAACTCTTGGAAACTATCGCTTCCAGCTCGGCGAATAGGGCTTGTTTGATGCCCAGTTCTTCGACAATTGCCTCGATGACCACATCGCAATCTGCGAAAGCTGTCATCGATTCGACGACGGTGAGATGAGACAAAGCAACCTCAGCAACTTCCCGGGAGATCTTGCCCTTGCCTACTAGTTTATCGAACGTTGCTTGTAGACCATCTCGCGCAGCGCGGGCCGCCCCATCACGCTTGTCGAACAGCGTAACCTGCAGGCCTGCCTGGGCAGCAACCTGAGCGATCCCCGCCCCCATCACTCCAGTGCCGACAATGCCCAGCCGGTTCACTTCTCTTGCCATTATGTTTCTCCCTGATAGTTCGGTTTGCGCTTATCAATGAAGGCAGCAGCTCCTTCCTTTTGATCCACAGTGTCGAAAAGCATCTGGAAAGCTTTCCGTTCGAGAGCCAGCGCACTCTCAAGGGGTAAATCGGCACCCGCAAGCACCGTATCTTTAATATTTTCAAGCGCGAGTGTTGGCAAGCGCGCGATTTCTTGTGCCAATGCTTTTGCGCGCACCAGTGTCTGACCATCAGCCACAACCTCACTCACCAGCCCCATGCCCAATGCTTCAGAAGCAGGCACCATGCAGCCGGTCATCAGCAAGCGCATGGCCTGAAATTTCCCAACCGCTCGTACCAGGCGTTGCGTACCGCCTGCTCCGGGCATTAGGCCAAGCTTGACCTCTGGCTGCCCGAACTGAGCCGATTCTCCAGCGACGATGATGTCGCAGTGCATAGCAAGCTCGCAGCCGCCCCCCAGAGCAAACCCATTAACTGCAGCGATTACAGGCTTGGGACAGTGCGCAATCGGCTCCCAGAAGCGCTCATTGTGTCGTAGATGCATCTCGATCGGAGAGGCCGTGGCAAACTCCTTCACGTCAGCGCCTGCAACAAATACCTGCTCCCCCCCAGTCAGTACGACGACTCTAACCTCATCTTGCTGGGTTAAAGACGAAAACAGTTCGGCTAGCTGGCGCCTGACAGCTCCATTGAGAGCATTTCTGGCATCCGGTCGATCAATGCGAACCACCGCCACTCCATCATCAAGCGAAGCAAGATAAACTTCGGACGGCTGTTGTTTATTTGTCATACAAAGCCTCATTGCTATATTTGTCCACTGTGCGAACATACATTTCACTTATTGACTAAAATTACACAGATTGTCAAAGCTCTGTCAATCATCAAAAAATATTATCATAATAAAACCGTTATTTATCATTTATTTATATATAAAAAGATATTCTTTAGCGTCTCTATGATACTAATAACAAATGTCCGCCATAAGGACATTTAGATTGCTTGGTTGACATGCATCAATAAGTGATATCAAAATCAACCACCAGACAAACCGCGAGTGGAGAAGAAATCGGTGAAGACAACAGACAATCAGGGCGACGTCCAGATCGTAATAGACCCGATGAATGCGGCAGGCGAGCAAGAAAAGGATCGGCAGTTCGTTACCGCATTGGCGAGGGGGCTTGAGCTACTACGCTGCTTCACTCCGAGCGAAAGCACCCTAAGCAATCTCGATTTGGCTAGAAAATCGGGGTTGCCACGGCCTACCGTTAGCCGGCTTACCCACACCCTAGCCCGGCTGGGATACCTTCGCCCTCTGTTACGTGGGAAGTACCAACTTGATGTGGGGGTCATGGCCTTTGGTTATTCCATGATATCCAATCTGCCTATTCGCGCGATTGCCCAACCCTTGATGGTAAATCTTGCCAACGAAGTCGGTGCGACGGTGGCCATGTCCGCTCGAGATCGCCTGGACATGGTTTATCTAGATGTGGTTCAGAGTTCCTTACGATCCACCATTCGTCGCCAGACCGGCACGCGTCTTCCCATCCATCAGAGTTCTTCGGGTCGCGCCTGTCTAGCTGCCATGCCACCTCAAGAGGCAGAAATGCTGATGGATCACCTGCGGGAGTCTCACCCAACAGAGTGGCCTGTTATCCGCAAAGCATTGGAGCGTGCTTTCAGGGACTATGCCGATTATGGCTACTGCCTGTCGATTGGCGAATGGCAACGAAAGGTTAATGCCGTTGCGGTGCCTCTCCATCACCCGCAATTGGGAATCCTATCATTCAACTGCGGTGGCCCAGAGTTCCAGATATCACGCGAAAAACTGGAAGAGTCTATCGGGCCTCAACTGGTACAGCTGGTCAACGACATAAAGACCCAAATCTCATAAGTCACTCATCATTCCAACGATCAACCTTAAATTAAGAGGCGCACACATGATTCGTGATCAGGAAACCATGCAGCTCCTGCTCGACTCCATTCGTAACTTTGTCAAAGAAGAGCTGATTCCACGTGAGGAAGAAGTAGCCGAAAGCGATGAAATCCCCGAGGACATTGCCTCCCAGATGCGTGATATGGGACTCTTCGGCCTTACCATTCCCGAAGAATTTGGTGGCCTTGGTGTGACCATGGAGGAAGAAGTCAATATCGCCTTCGAGCTTGGCATGACGTCTCCCGCCTTCCGCTCCTACATCGGCACTAACAACGGCATCGGATCAATCGGCATCCTGCTCGACGGTACTGACGAGCAGAAGGCCAACTACCTGCCCCGACTGGCCAGCGGCGAGATCCTGAGTTCTTTCTGCCTAACCGAGCCTGACTCCGGTTCTGATGCTGCCTCGCTGCGCACTACCGCGGTGAAGGATGGTGATGATTACTTGATCAACGGCACCAAGCGTTACATCACCAATGCCCCGCATGCTGGCATCTTCACCGTGATGGCGCGTACGAATACGGAAATCAAAGGCGCCAAGAGCATTAGCGCCTTCATCGTAGAAGCTAATACTCCCGGTATCACAATTGGTAAGCGCGACAAGAAGATGGGCCAAAAGGGCGCTCACACAGCAGATGTCATCTTCGATAACGTGCGGGTACCAGTCAGCGCACTAATTGGCGAACAAGAAGGCACCGGGTTTAAGACCGCCATGAAGGTTCTGGATAAGGGGCGACTGCATATTGCCGCAATCGCAGTAGGAGCTGCTGAGCGTGTTCTGGATGACTCCCTACGCTTTGCTATGGAACGTCAGCAGTTTGGTAAGCCCATCGCTGAGTTCCAGCTTATCCAGGGCATGCTAGCCGACTCTAAGGCCGAGATTTATGCCGCGCGTTGCATGGTGCTCGATGCCGCTCGCAAACGTGATGAGGGCCAGAACGTCAGCACTGAGGCTTCCTGCGCAAAAATGTTTGCTACCGAAATGTGCTGTCGAGTGGCAGACCGAGGGGTGCAGATTCATGGCGGCGCTGGCTATATCAGCGAATATGCCGTTGAGCGTTTCTATCGCGATGTGCGCCTGTTCCGGCTCTATGAAGGCACCACCCAAATCCAGCAGGTAATCATCTCGCGCAACATGATTCGCGAAGCCCAGCAATAGGCATCTAGTGTAACCATCCCTTTGCTAAAGCCCTTGCCAGATATCGCCAAGTCATCTGGCAAGGGCTAGATCACACGCAGATTAAAGAGTCAGGAGAGATATCGTTCAACAACACCCCTCTTTAGTTATGTTCGTCAGTCATCAATGCCAGCAAGCCCTCAAGCAGCGCACGCTCCTGACGATCGTAGGTTTCTCCGTTATCATCAGGCCATTCATGAAACCCTCGTCCGCTCTTTCGCCCTAGGTGTCCCTGAGCAACCAGTTCCTCTAGCAACGATGACGGCGTAGCTCGATTATCCAGGTCCCGGTATAAGTAGCGAGAGATATTGAGATGGGTATCTAGGCCATTAAGATCACGCTGACGCAGTGGACCGTTAATGGCTAGTCGAATGCCAATTGAGTAACGCACGATTTCGTCTAACGCTTCAGCGCCCACAACACCCTGCTCTAGAAGGGCTAAGCATTCACGCATCAGTGCATGCTGGATGCGGTTTGCCACGAAACCCGGCACGCTTTGCTTAAGCACGGCGGGACGCTTTCCTAGCTGACGTAGCAAATCGATAGTCTGCTCGACACAGTTAGCCGAAGTTAACCTCCCGGGGATTACCTCGACCGCAGGAATGAGATCAGCAGGGTTGAAGAAGTGTGCACCCAAAAATCGCTCTGGGCGTACCAGCACTTCTGCAAGTTCATCGATGGGAAGACCCGAGGTATTGGTCAGGATAAGCGTAGCATCATCAACATAGTGTTCTGCCTCTTTCAGTACTCGCTGCTTGAGTGTCAGGTCTTCGGTGACACTTTCGACAACGACTTCGCACTCGCCTACCTCCGCCCAGTCGTTAACGAAGCGAACTTGTTGGTCATTAGATTCTGACTGTAGGGCCTGATGACATTGAGCTAAAACGTCAGGATTAATATCCAGCACCGTCACCGTCATACCATTGCGGAACATAAGCCTTGCCAAGTTCGTCCCCATTGTCCCGGCACCGATCACAATGCCCCGAATACTTGACCGCATGAAATTCTCCTTTGTGATTGGCGTCCGGCCCATAGCGACAGACGACAAAAGTCGCATTGCTGCAGGGAGCTAGACGCGGACAATAGTCGCCATACGAACCAGCGTTCTCATAGCGAACATTTTCAATACCTAATCTATTAAGCCCCTCCTGCGCGCCTCTAACCATAAGGATTTATCCATGCCTGAACTCTTTGCTATTGTCACCGGTGGTGCCCGAAACATCGGCCAAGCCATTGCACTGCGCTTGCAGCAAGATGGATATCGCACCATTGTTCTCGACATTGAGACGCCAGAAGCAGAATCATTAAAAGCTGATGCCCAACTGGTCGATCTCAGTGATATTGATGCCACCCGTCAGGTGCTCGAAAAGATCGCTGACGTTCACCCGGTGACGTGCCTTGTCAACAATGTTGGCGTTGTGCGTCCTGCACTACTCGACGACACCCGCATTGAAGACTTCGATCCATTGATGCACCTCAACGTTCGCTCCGCGTTAGTATGTACCCAGACTCTTCTTCCTTACATGCGTCGTCATGGCCAAGGACGAATCGTCATGAACGCCAGCCGTGTGGTGCTAGGCAAGGAGGCTCGTACCCTCTATAGCGCCACTAAGGGTGCACTACAGTCTATGGCCCGCACCTGGGCGCTGGAACTAGCCGCCGATAGAATTACTGTAAACTGTGTGGCACCGGGGCCCATCGCCACGACAGCGTTCTGGAAGAACAATCCACCCGACTCCGAACGTGCGCGCAGTATCACCGAGAACATCCCTGTACAGCGCATGGGACAACCTGAAGATGTGGCTCAAGCAGTCAGCTTCTTCTGTGACTCCCGCAGCAGCTTCATCACCGGGCAAACATTATTCGTTTGCGGTGGTGTCACTGTGGGGTGATGCACTGCCCCCAATCAACTTGCTAATCGAAAAAGTACGGCGGCCATCACCAACGATGCCGCCAGAAATCCTCCGTTCCAGCGCAGGCCGATTTGTCCTGCTGTCATGCCGGTGAAGCGTGACATGATCATCATCGCCGCCGTGAACGGCGACGAAACCATGGTCAATGACCACCCCGCAAGCATCGCCGCGGCTAATAGCGGCAACGATACACCTTCTAGCCCCACCTGGGAGACCATACTGGTCAAGAAGGTCACGCTGATAATTGGATTGACGCCTATCTGGGCAAGCACCACGATCAGCAGGAGCGCTAGTGCTGGCAACCAGCTGCCAAGAGCGACAAGAAGGAACGCCACCCCCTCCAACTGAGCAGGATCGAGCAATGCTACGCTGAGATAACCAAGATAGGCCCCCGACCCCAGCGCTACCACCTCATTACCAATTCCACCCAACACATCAGGTAGGCGACGGGCCAACAAGGCAGTGGCTGGACCCACGCCAGCATAGCCAACGCCACGACACTGCCAGGCCAGCCACACCCATGCTCCCAGAGGCACACCGATCACAACAGCCTGAGGCAACCGCAGCGAGAGCAAGGCGGCAAGCGCGAAAACCAGCATCACTAGAGCCAGCAGCAGCAGGCTAAAAGCTGCCAGTGGCATCAGCGAGGGCCGCTCAAGCATTGCTGCGCAGACTCCCGGACGAGGGCCTGCAACCTGATCGCAAGCCCAACCCAGCAGAAACAAAACGATTGCCGACACCAGAACGTAAGGAAAAAGCTCGACCCAGGTTAGCGTTTCAAAATTACCCAAAACTACTGCGACACCGATACCTAGCGGGGAAACCAGCGGGGCCAGGGTGAAGCCGCGCAATGTTGCCAACAGCATACGTCGGCGACGTACTTCTTGCAGCCAAGCTTGCCCCTGCGCCGAGCCGAGGGTATTGGCTTTGTCGATCATCGACATGAACAAATTCAACACGCCGAAGTTGAGCACGATGCCGAATAGAGTAGAACCCAGCGAGAGCATCGGATAACGCCAGGTGGGGGGCTGCAGCAATAGGCTCTGACCGCAGCGACGAATGAGTCTTGAACGGTAGGCCGGAATGCGCAGCACCGCAAGTGCCGTCATGAAAGCAGCAAGGAATACAAAGCCACCAGCGGCCTCATGAAGCACCGCCCAAGGTGAAGGTAGTCGCCACAGCGCAAAGAACGACACTCCGACACAGGCAAAAGCTAGCATGCGGGCCATCGAGCTGAAACGGGGCCAGCCAAGCATTAGAAAACCTGCTAGCAGCAGTTGAGCCAAGCCTGCAGCCCACACTGCGCCACTCAACAAATCCACTACAGCCAGAACAGCCACAACAGCGAGCAAACGGCTAGACCACTCGTTTACAACTATAACCTTTCTGCTGGGACTCATGGTTGACTCAACTTCTCCTAGTAAAAAACGAGCCGGCTCCACACAGTGGCCGGCTCGATTTCTCTGCGCCTTATACGGACTTAAGGCAGGTCACCACTTATAGCGAGGCCCGCAGTATTACGTTCCCGCCCCTGGCTTACCCGCACTCTGTTTTGCTTTGTGCCAAGAGGTAATAAATCGATAAGTGGCCAGCAATATGGAACCTACTGTTAGAGCAATGAAAAACCATGTAATCGGGCCACGCACGAAAATCGACAGGTCGTTGGAACCTATCAACAATGAACGGCGCAGATTGTCCTCAAACATCGGTCCCAAAATGAAACCAATTAGGAAGGGGGCAGCCGGAATGCCAGTACGATTGAACACATAACCCAGCACCCCAAAAGCCAACATCAACCATACATCGAAGGTGTCGTTATTTACCGCATAAGACCCATACACGCAGAACATCAACACGATCGGAAATAGAATCGATTTCGGGATATCCGCAATTAGGGAGAAGTAGCGGATTGCCGCGCTACCTACAAACAGCAGAATCACTGAACTGAGCATTATACCGAGAAAGATCGCATAGATTAGGGGCAAATTTTCCTGAAACAGGATTGGCCCCGGGGTCAATCCATGGACCATGAAGGCACCCAGAATGATGGCGGTGATTACATCGCCGGGAATCCCTAATGACAGGAGTGGGATCAGCGTGGCCCCAGCTACGCCGTTGTTGCCTGCTTCGGAAGCGGCTACACCCTCTAATTCACCCTTTCCAAAGCGTTCTGGGTGGGGCGAACGACGCTTGGCATCGCCGTAGGAGATAAAAGCAGCTGCCGTAGCCCCAGTACCCGGAATGGCGCCGATAATTACACCGATCAAGCTGCCTCGAACGATACTCTTGAGACTGCCTTTGAACTCGCTGAATGACACACCAGCACCACTAGCCTTAGCACGGAGGTGGGGAACCACTTTCTTGCGATAGAACTCGATAATCTCGGGTATCGCAAAAAGACCGATTAACAGAGGAATGAACGAGATGCTGTCCATCAGGTTGTAGTTGCCAAAGGTCAGCCGCTGCGAGCCAAATACTGAGTCCAGACCTACCAGCGAGAGTAGAATGCCCAAAAGAGCCGCAATCAGCCCCTTGACCATTGAGCCACTAGCAAGCGAGATAATGATGGTCAATGAAAAACAGATCAGCCAGAAGAACTCTGGAGCGCCAAAGTTAAGTGCTATCTTGGCTAAATATGCTGCGAAGAAGATCAGCGCAATATTAGAGATGAAATCCGCAACCACCGAGGAGTAAAGCGCCATCTTTAACGCCTTCTTCGCCTCTCCCTGCTGCGCCATCGGATAGCCATCCAGTAGCGTACAGGCCGAAGCTGGCGAGCCCGGCGTGCGAATCAAGATAGCAGTGATCGAACCGCCATACATACCGCCTTTATAGATACCTACTAATAGCAATATGGCCGCCACCGGCTGCATAGAAAAAGTAAACGGTAGCGCCAAAGCCACCGCCATGGTGGCAGTGAGGCCCGGGATAGAACCGACAGTAACGCCAACCACCACCCCCACAGCTATCGCCACGAAGTTCTCTGTGGCCAGAAACAGCTGTAACACTTCTGTAATGTTTTCCATAAATCACCAGATCTTGAGAATGGCCGTGGGGTCAGAACGGTAACATTGGTAACGGTACATTCATTACCCCAGTAAATAGCAACGTTACGCCTACTGGGAAAACAATGGCTAGGCCGTAGATCCACCAAGTACGTACTGGGTGGGCGATAAAAAGTATCAGGGTGGCGAGGATACCGCTGATTACCGCACCCAGCATCTCGAACAGACCAACATAAACAACAAGAGACAATGCCATCAGGGCAAATCGCAACCATGGGCCACGCTCAAAGCGACGACCACTATCCTCGGCATCATCAGCAACTAGCAAACCTTGGATAATCATCATTACTGAGAACATGAGCAGCAACCAGCCAACAATGGTTGGCAACCAACGGGGAGACATCATTGGGTTCTGCATAATGGGTGGCTGACCAATGTAATTGGGAACCAGATGGAAAAGCAGCAGCAGGGAGAAGCCAAGCAGCACAACCCCAGCGACTACGTCCCACGGATCCTTGATCAGCGCGCCACCGGTAGAGTGGAACTTCATCATCGGGGGGACTCTCTCGACGTAAAAAACTTTACAGAAATAACAAGAGGCGAGGGTCGTAACCCTCGCCTCAGGATACTATGTATTAGCCAATGACTTACTCCTGGCGAATACCTGCTTTGGCTGCCACTTCGTCCCAGCGAGCAACTTCATCTGTGATGAAGGCTTTAAACTCATCGCCAGCGATAGTGCCTTTCTCTGCACCCAGTTGCTCTACGAAGCTAGTGAACTCCTCGCGCTTCATCACTTCCTGTAACGCTTCCTGCATGGCAGCAGTCGCCTCTTCAGGGAATGAGTTATGGGCAATCAGGCCAAACCAGGCAGTAGTGATGAACTGATCGAGGTTGTACTCTCCACTCTCATTCATTGTCGGCACATCGGGCAGGTACTCAGAGCGTTCAGCCGAGGTTACCGCCAGCGCTTTTAGAGCGCCGGTCTGAATGTGGGAGAGCACAGTGGGTATGTTCTCAAAGGAGACATCGACATCGCCGCCCAGTAGGGCGGGTAAGGCTGCACCACTACCGGAAAAAGGCACAGCTGTCAGATTGGTTTCAGTCAGCGTTTTAAACAGCTCACCAGACATGTGGATAGAACTGCCCACACCACTGTGGCTAAAAGTCATGTTCTGCTCTTTAGCTGCTTCGACAAACTCCAGCACGCTGTTGTATGGGCTGTCAGCTGGCACCACCATTACGTTGGGAATATCGATCATATTCTGAATGAACACGAAGTCTTCGACCGGATCATAAGTGAGGTCGGGAAAGATAGCCGCTCCGATAGTATGTCCAGGAGAGGCCATTAAGATGGTGTGGTCGATGTCACGTCCACCGCGAGCCAGACGGCCAGTAGCAACAGTGGAGCCAGCCCCTGGGCGGTTTTCCACCACCACGTTGGTACCGAGCTCTTCCTGCAGTAAGTCAGCTACACGGCGCGACAACACGTCAGTAGTGCCGCCCGGTCCATAAGGGACAACCAGACGCACATCGTCGGTGGGCCATTCCTGTGCTTGAGCTGTAGAAATGGAGAGGGATAGTGAAACGGCACCACCGCAAACGGCAGCACAAAGGACGTTTAGAATTTTTTTCATAGTGATCTCTTCGTGGTTTAGAGTACTTATAATATTCGCTCGCCTAGCGAACATATGTTCGCATGCAATACATGTAGGTTACTGCGATCAAGCTCATACCAGAAACCCCGACTTTAGTTTATACCATGCCAAAAACGTAACTCACCGATGAAGCAATAAGATCGACGTCTACTCTTACTCAAATGGCACTACGCGTTAGGTTTTGTACGAAAATCATATCCGCTAACTTTGCCTATGCAATAGTTGCATGGGGGAACGGTAATGGTCGGACGTTATGAAATGATCTGGCAACAATTTTCTTGGCATGTTTCTAAGCAGATGCTCGTAGCGCTGATTCATAGTCTGTTGGACACATATAGTCACTGTTTTAGTCCAGCCTTAAAACACATCGATATATTCCAAAATGGCCTGCCTAGCTTTTCATCGTGTTCTGAAGTCCTTGTGATAAATCGACTCGGCTTTTAGCGTGTGTAAGAAGCCTACTGTCGGAGCGTTGACCATATACCAGCCCTGGCCGGCACCATCGGTCATCATGGTCGCAGTACCATGGCTGCCCGCACCAACCTGACGGTGACGATTCACGGCTCCATGCCCACTCAAGCGGTGAACCCGGTGGTGATTACTGTCCATGTGATTACTCGACTACAGAGCATTGTCTCTCGCGAGGCACTACCGGAAGAAACGGTGGTGATTACAGCGGGCAAGCTGCACGCCGCTACCTAGGCCAATATCACTCCTCATTTCGCCGAGCATGATATCAACATCCGAAGCTTCGACAACGCCCTGCATCGCCAAGTGGTGGCGTCCATTGAGCGCATCATCCCCGCCGAATGTGAGACCGGTCGCTTGCCAAAGCCGCCGGATTTCCTAGTGCTCAACGAAGCCATATCCCTGCACATCAACTCCAATGCGCGTGCTCCAGACCGATCGCCTAGACCATACACAGGGCTAGGCAAGATACCAGCGTCGTGCACAACCCAAAACGCAGCCGTTCGATGTCAAATCCCCTACGGAAAAGCCAGCGCGCTGAGTGCTGAATGTGAGTCATTAGAATTGACGTTTTACACCTCTTTGAGCCTTAGAATCTCGCGCGCTTGGTACCAGGTATCGGTCGCTCATACTTTTCGCACAGCGCCACAGTGCGTTCCACCAGCACGGCGTTGGAAAGCGCGAGGGTGTCATTATCCAGGCGGACGTTATCTTCAAACCCTGTGCCGGTGGCCACACCCGCATCAATCGACCATTCATTGAGCCCGTATTGGTTGGCACCGATGCTCGCGCCGCACCACTGGGCATCGGGGGCGAGGCGCTTGAGGGTCTCGATATAAAATCGAACGTCGGCTTGCCAGACGGCATGGCATTATTCACGCCCATCACGAACTGGACACACAGCGGCGCTTCCAACTTGCCTTGCTCGGAAAGCGCGACCGCCTAGCGGATGTGCAAGAGGTCGAACGCCTCGATTTCGGGCTTAATGGCGTACTTGAGCTTCTCGTCAGCCAGCCACTCCACCAGCTGCGGCGGGTTCTCGTAGACGCGGTTGGGAAAATTGCTGGAGCCCTCCGAGAGACTCGCCATATCAGGTTTGAGCGGCAGCATGCCGCCACACTCGTCGCCTGCGACGGAGCGCCCGCTGGTGGAAAGCTGGATGATCATCCCCGGGCAGTGTTTTTTGAGTCTTTCCATCAGGCAGGCGAACTTATCCGGATCTAAAGAGGGCGTCTGATCAGCATTTCACACGTGGCAATGTGCGACGCTCGCCTCGGCTTCAAACGCCGCCCATAAAGGCGGCGTTTGACGCTTAGCACTGGTTAACGGCGTGCTTACCAGCAGGCGCCGCTTAGAAATCAAAAAATACCCTTTGACATTCGCCCTGTACACGAATGTCAAAACGGTAGCGAACCTTGCCGCCTACTTCTTCGCGCTTGGCGATCAGCGTCCACCCGCGTAAGCTTGCCGCATCTCCACCAGCATGACGGCAGCCACCTCTAGAAGAACCTCGCTGAACCCCTTCAGGGCCAGCGAGAGTTCAAGGCTGGTGTGGTGCATAGCGGACGCGCCAGCACCACCAGCGGGTTACTTGCTACGCCCAACACGGTAAGCCACGCTGCGGCTGTTGATCGTTGCGAGTGCCATATATTGATCTCCTCAAGCCCGTTCAATCAGGGTGGCGATGCCCTGGCCTACCCCAATGCACATGGTACACAGTGCATAACGCTTGCCACTGTTTTGCAGCTCATAGGCAGCAGTCAGCAGCAGGCGAGCACCGGACATGCCCAGCGGATGCCCCAGGGCGATACCGCCGCCGTTAGGGTTCACGCGTGGGTCGTCATCGGCAATCCCCAGGTCGCGCAGGCAGGCCAGGGCCTGGGCGGCGAAGGCTTCATTGAGTTCGATCACGTCGATCTCGTCCAGCGACACCCCGCTGCGTTCGAGCAGTCTTTTGACCGCGGGCACCGGCCCATAGCCCATGATGCGCGGCTCAACGCCGGCGGTGGCCATGCCAATAATCTTGGCCATCGGTGTCAAGCCATGCTGTTTGACCGCTGCTTCACTGGCTACCAGCATCGCCGCGGCACCATCGTTAACCCCGGAGGCGTTCCCCGCAGTGACGCTGCCACCCTCACGAAACGGCGCGGGCAAAGCGGCAAGTTTTTCCAGGGTGGTTTCGCGCAGGTGCTCGTCGGCATCGAAGATTAGCGGTGCTTTCTTGCGCTGGGGTATCTCGATGGCAGTGATTTCCTCGGCAAAGCGCCCGGCCTTCTGGGCCGCAGCGGCTTTCTGCTGAGAACGTAGCGCAAAGGCATCCTGGTCTTCCCGGGAAATAGTGAACTGCTCGGCGACGTTTTCAGCGGTTTCCGGCATGGAATCGACGCCGTAGACCTTCTTCATCAGCGGGTTGATGAAACGCCAACCGATGGTGGTATCTTCGATTTTCTGGCTACGCGAGAAAGCGCTCTCGGCCTTGCCCATGACAAAGGGCGCCCGGGACATAGATTCCACGCCACCAGCCAGGGCCAGTTCCATCTCTCCTGCCTTGATGGCGCGAAACGCCGTGCCCACGGCGTCCATGCCGGAACCGCACAGGCGATTGAGCGTGGTGCCGGGAATAGACGTCGGCAACCCCGCCAGCAGTGTCGACATGCGTGCCACGTTGCGGTTGTCTTCACCGGCCTGGTTGGCGCAGCCCATGAAAACTTCCTCGATCGCGGCCGGGTCAAGTTCCGGGGCTTCGGCGAGCACCGCCTTGAAGATAGTTGCAGCGAAATCGTCGGGGCGCACGCTTGCTAGGGAGCCACCGAAACGACCCACGGCGGTTCGCCGGGGGTGACAGATATAAACGTTGCTCATGCAGTTCTCCTTTACGCGCCAGCGTGTTTACGATCAGTGCGCGCCTTGAGTTCACGCAGGATATCAAGCTCGTGGGCCTCGGGCATCGCCGTACTTTCAAGCTGTTTGGCAAAGCGTATGTCCCAGCCGGTGGCCTCGATTACGTCGTCGCGGCTTACGCCAGGGTGCAGCGACACCACGGTAAGTTCCTTGGTCTCGGGGTCGGGCTTCATTACACAGAGATCGGTAATTACCCGAGTCGGGCCCTTGCCGATATTGGGCACACCGTCGCGGCCCTTGCCGTCGCGACCGAAGCCCAGGGTAGTGACGAAGTCGACGTCCTTGACGAAGGCACGTTTGGAGTGCTTAAGGGTGATGAAGACCTCGCCCGCATTGGTGGCAATCTCCGGCGCCCCGCCGCCGCCCGGCAGGCGCACCTTGGGATCATGGTAGTCGCCGATCAGGGTAGTGTTGAGGTTAGCGAAGCGATCGATCTGGGCGGTACCCAGAAAGCCGACGTTGACCTTGCCGCCCTGCAGCCAGTAACGGAACATTTCCGGTACCGCCACCGTGGTCAGCGCCGATTCGCAAAGCTCGCCGTCACCGATGGAGAGCGGCAGTACCTCCGGCTTGGTCTGGAGGGTGCCGGATTCGTAGATCAACACCACATCCGGGGCATGGGTAAGGCGTGCCAGGTTGGCCGCCTCGGAAGGCAGTCCGATGCCGACGAAACAGGTCATGCCGTTTTCCAACGCGCGGGCGGCGGTAACCGTCATCATTTCACCAGAGGTATAATCAGTCATCAGGCGTCTCCTTCTGCGCTGGATGAAGCGTTGTAAACGTTAGCGTCGAGCCAGGCGGTGAAGGTATCGCGGTCACGCGCGATGACATCCCATTCCTTGTAGAAACGGTTGTCACGATCGTAATAACCATGGGTATAAGAAGGATAAGCGCCCTTCACAGCCACCACCACGGCGCTGATTGCCCAGCCCGGAATGATGCAAGTGTTGGGGTGATAATCCGGTTGAGTGGTAAGGTCGTCGACAATTTCCTCAACGGTGACGATACTGTGCCTGGCCGCCAAAACGGCTTCTTTCTGTACACCGACAATTCCTTCCACCAGCACATTGCCTTTGCGATCTGCTTTCTGGGCGTGAACGATGGACACATCCGGACGCACCGACGGGACCGCTGCCAGACGCTCGCCGGTAAAGGGGCATTCGATGAACTTGATCTGGTCGTTAACGTTGGGCAACTCGCTGCCCACGTAACCACGCAGCACGGCAAGCGGCAGACCGGCGGCACCGGCCTCAAAGGCACAAGCCATGGCGGCGTGACTGTGTTCGAGAATTTCGATCTTGTGTGGCCAGCCTTTCTCGACGGCATCGCGCAACCGGTGTAACGAACCCACGCCGGGGTTGCCTCCCCAGGAGAAAATCACCTTCTTGGCGCAGCCCGCCCCGATCAACTGATCGTAGATAAGGTCGGGCGTCATGCGAATCAGCGTCAGGTCGCGCTTTTTCTGTCGGACCACCTCGTGACCCGCGGCAAAGGGAATCAGGTGGGTAAAGCCTTCCATAGCGACGGTGGCGCCGTCATCGACGTAGCGCGCCACCGCGTCATGTAAGCTGAGGAACTCGGCCATCTGGATTTTTCTCCTGGTAATTCGAACCGATCTCGATGGTCACGCCAGGTTGGCACCAAAGAGCTTGCAAATAATTCGGCTAGTGAACATAGGTTTGTTATACGAACAAATTAATCATCCAAGTCTCCAGCGTCAAATCCCGTCGATTCACACAAAAAGTTTGGTCATTTCAGGAATTCAAAATAAAAACATTAAAAACAATATTTTAAACACTAATTAACCAAGAAACGGCACGCTACACCTGGGCCTCACCACTACCAAGGTATAAATCCGAATCACTGGCACGCTCAAGCTCGGCCAGCGATGAATGCCCACCTCACCTCTGAATGTTCGGCCAGCACAGCGGCATAGTTCCGACCACTCTGACGAGCGGCTTCCGCCGCCTCGGCACTGATTCGCTTGGCATCGTCCTGCCCCAGGGCGGGAGCCAGCATGCGTGATACGGGCTCGACCATGATGCCGCCACCGGTGATCACCAGCATGCGCCTGCATCAGGATGATGGCAGCGGTTTGACATCAGCACATCGATGCGGCTTGAACAGCAACATCAGAGGGCTGACGGGCTCATGAAGGGGTGCTGGGTCAAGGCAGCGGGCATGACACTTCCTTATAATACGTACTTTAATAGGGCATACAGTTAAAATGTTCGGCCGAGCTAGACGAGCCTTCGGCATGAAACGGGATAGATACAACCAGAGCTAAACTCGCTTAAGTGTTCGCAAAGCGAACGCCATGTTAAATTGTAAACTAGATGTCTTATCATACGACTTGGGGAAACAAACGGATGGATTTGGTAACGCGAGAAGAAACGCTAGCGACCGATAGCCGTGATTTTATTACGGCCTTGGCTAGTGGGCTTGAAGTAATCTTAGCGTTTGACGAAACCCACCCGCGCATGACCTTGAGCGAAGTGGCCAGCCGTACCGGCATGAACCGTGCGCGGGCTCGGCGATTTCTACTGACGCTGCATGCCTTGGGTTACGTCAGCAAGCACCAGCGCCACTTCGAGTTGTCGCCCAAGGTGCTGCAACTCGGCTATGCATTTCTCTCAGCCAACAATTACCGCAGCGTGGTTCAGCATATTCTCGAAGACATCACCGCCAAATGCGGTGAGTCCTCTTCCTTAGGGGTGTTAGAAGGCAACGATGTCGTCTATGTTGCCCGCTCCGCCTCGCGTCAGCGGCTGATGGCGATCAGCCTGTCGCTGGGTACTCGGCTCCCCGCAGCCCATACTTCCATGGGGCGAGTGTTGTTGGCCCAACTGCCGGAAGCCGAGCTCGATGCCTACCTGAAGAATCTAGTCCTCGAGCCGCATACCGACAAGAGCATTACTGACAAGGCCGAGCTAAAGAAATGCATTCTCCAGATACGTAGGCAAAGATATGCGATTGCCGATCAGGAACTTGATTCCGGGCTGCGCTCTTTAGCAGTTCCCGCCTTCGATGCTCAAGGCAAACTACTTGGTGCTATCAACATTAGCACCAACGCCGCCAGAATCGACCTCGACACACTCGTGAATCAGTACTTGCCACTGCTCCAAGAAAAAGCTCACCAGATTCGCGATACAGTCAGCTGAACGAACCCCACCGTGCCGACAATCAGCATAGTGAGCACGACGGGCACGCGCAGTATTATCCGCACATTGACTTGGCTTTGCCGGAAAACGGTCAGTAGAAGCGGTGCTACGCCGCCGTTATCGTGAGGCAAAGGGCAGATCTCTTTATGCCGGGCGAGCGAAGATCTCCAGGCCTTGCCGGATTCTCGTTTTGGGCGCGATTTGCGTCAGGTCGGCGGTCGGGCGAGATACAGCAACTCGGTTACCCGGTACAGCAGGACCTTCATTGGGCAACAGCTGGGTAGCTGCAACTTGATCCGGTCCTTGTATTACACCACCAGCACGGCAAGCTTGAACTACTTCAGAATGAGGGTCTTCAGCTAATGGAGCATGACGCACTCGGTGCGCATGCTCGTGATGAAATCGGTATTTCTGCGGATGGTGATGCGCAGCCTATGCAGGCTGCATTTTCGTCAGCAGCCTCTTTTTTAGTAGGGGCATCACTACCGCTAGCACTAGCGTAGTTTGTACCCTTTCAATTGATCATTGTTTTGGTTGCTCTTTCATTGTTGGTGTTTCTGGCACTCTTGGGAGGCTTGGCAGCCCGGACTGGTGGAGCCTCTATTATCACCGGCGCAATAAGAGTCACCTTTTGGGGAGCATTGGCCATGGCGCTGACCGCAGGTGTCGGACGAATATTTGGTGTCATGGCGTAAAATAAAAAGTAACTGTTCAGCTCATGCTGCCTGATTTGCATCATTTAACCGCATAAACCTCGGCACCCTCCCTCAAGCGGAAACAACCCGATATCTTCTGCTGAACCCTGGTCATCCGCAGGTTACATTCGCCCTGGTTATTGATCAAAGGGGCAGCGGGATCCTCAAGAAAGCGCAACACATCGTGCTCATAAGTCTGGAGGCGTTCGAGCAGATTTTATGCCTTGGTGCGTCCACGAGTGCCTAGCGGCAGCTTTACCGGGGACGGACACTCGATAGCATCGGGAAATCCACCACGCTTTAGGGAGCTGAGTCATCATTGTCGGGCTGCATCGGATTGATCGAGACACTAGCCGTTAGCATCGGCTGGCCGAGTTGCTTGCCCCGAGCAGCTAAACACCATGAGCCAGTCTATCAGCCTGGATGGGGGCATTGGCGCTTCTGAGAATCTGTTAGCTGGAACCATCCGTAGAAAGGTAGTGTAAATACAGGGTAACGCAGCCCCACCCCTCTTACTGGCTCAGTAACCCCTTGCTGTACGGACAGCTACTGAGCCAATGTTGTTCTGCGACACGGCGGTAACCTTCCCTCTTGGCTTGCAGACGCTAACGGCACTAGTTAGATACTGGCAGCGACTCGTCGCTACCCCAGTCCGCCCAAGAGCCGTCGTACAGCGACAGCTGATCATACCCCGCCAGCTCAGCTGCCAGCAGAATAATGCAGGCGGTGATACCGGAACCACAGGAAAACACCACCGGGTTCCCATTACCGGATTGCAAGGCCGGAGCCAGCGATGTAAGTGTTGCCACCAATTCGCTGGCAGGCTTGAAACGGTATCCTTCCAACACCTCGGTAAATGGCAGGTTGCAAGAACCGGGAATATGACCGCCGCGCACACCTGGGCGAGGTTCTGGCATCTGTGCCAGAAAACGCGCACGCGACCGGGCATCAATGATGGTTACCCGATCATTTTCCAGATGGTGTAAAACGTATGCCGAGTCTTGAACTCGGTTATGGTCAAGATTGGCGATGAAGTTGCCAGGGGTTGCCGCATTGGCAACCGGCGCAAAAACGACCTCCCGCCTTTCGGCCAGCCACTGCGGCAGGCCACCATCCAGAACAAAAACGTGTTTGATCCCCATCGCCCGAAAAATCCACCAGGCCCTGGGCGCTGAATAAATGCCCTGGTTGTCATAGACCACTACTAGGCTTTCAGCCGTAATTCCCAACCTGCGAGCTTCCTCAGTGACCTGTTTCTCAGTTGGGAAGGCGTGAATCTGAGAAGATTCGGTGTCGCAGAGCCCTCCCTCCAGATCAACCTGATAGCTACCCGGTATCCACATCGGTCGATCATAGACAATTGGCTCTTTACCAATAACAGTCGCCATGCTCGCGTCAATCAGCACCAACCGCTTATTATCCAGGTTTTCCTGCAGCCATTGAGTAGTCACAAGGGGTGAAAACATAGTGCTCTCCAGTCTAAGATATAAATCCGTACGGTTTTAGAATAAGTATCGAGAAACAACGGTAAGCATCCGCCGACGGCGGACAGTCAGTTGCGAGACCCCAGTGCCTAGGGTCGGATCAGATTTTCTATCCAGTTATTATCGATAGGCAATTGAACGTCATCCAGGTAGCGCGTCAGGGCCGCCCAGTGTTTCAAGCTATAGTCTATTGCTTTTGCCGTTGCTGAACCCTCCGGCACTTTCTCGCGATGAGCCAGCATCCAGCGGCGTAGCGTGTCGGAAACAGGTCTCGCCCTTTTATCGCGTCGCTGTTGGCATTCTTTTCGCCGATTCGCCGCAGCTGGCAACCGCACCGACAGTGTTCGCTTTCTGGATCATGATGGATCTCGGTACGCGGCAACTCAGGGGGCAAGAGAGCGCGCCTGGGCGCCTTCTTTGTTGCTGGCGGCATGTTGGGGATGGCCAGATCTTCCAACTCGGTCTCGATAGCCGCGATGTCGGCATCTACCACCTCGTCCAGCAGGCTGATTGGCAGGACATCATACTTTCCCAATATTTACAATGTTTTGAGAAGTTACGATCAGGTAATGTGGTTATCAGGAATGGGGCGTGGTTTTGGCGTGTTGAAGGTGGGAAAGATGACAAAGTTGATGATGATGATTCGAACAGTTAAGCCTAAGAAATTAAAGGATTAAAATGAGCACCAATAAGACAACTATAGATCGTGCAAATACGTAAGACACCACAATGCCGCTATTGAACTCAATGCATGCTGAATTCAAAGAATTAGCAAAAAAGAAACCTGAGGCAGCCGTTAGTAAAAATGAGATTAAGATCGTCAATAGGCTGCTTGAAAAGGTTCGTGAAGTTTTAATTGAAGAGGATTCAATTGGATTCTTAGATATTCTAGATGAAGATGACGTCCCGCAGACAAGTGATGTAACATTAATTCTTTTGCAATATGTAGCTGCTATGAAAGGCTTTTATTATAAGTACTATGGCTATGTATCGGAGGAAGGGCATATATAGCATGTCTAATATCAACATCAGCTTAGTGTTTAACACGTCTATCAAGGCGCTGCTGTCGGACAAATTTCCGCTGCTCTCCAAATTTGCCACAGAGCGCGGCGTTATATCAGTATCATTTGAACATCCGCACTTGGCCGGATGAGGAAAGCTAGTCTATGCTAATGTTTAGCTCTCGACCAAAACGGTCATTCAAGCAAAGGCAGCAGGCGTGAGTGTTCTGGATATGCATCCTAATTTAAGTCAATTTTAATAATATCATATGGTTATGTGAGACTTGGAAAGCAGTTCTTGCGGGTTAAGCCTACTGGCACGCTAACCCCATCATAAAACTACCGTCTAATACCTGTTAAACAAATACTGTACAGTTATGCGAGAACGACGATGTTCAAAAAAAAGGATAGAATTAAAAATCAAACAGAATGCCCAGCGATACTAAAGAATGGCGACCCATGCCCATACAGAGGAAAGCCAGAATATCAAGGCTATTGTGGTCATCACAAACAATTTATAATTCTGAAACCTCACGATACTGGCAACCAGAAAGATAAGAAAATAGTTTTACTTCTAAGCGCAGGGGTTGCGCTTATCGAGCTTACAATTAAAGCTGTTGAGTATTTACCTACAATGATAGAAATCATTGATCGAAGTAAATTTATGTGTTTTATAGAAAAAAATCAAGGAGAAATTAATTCAAAACAAGAAGAAGTATCATCAATGGATGACCAAATTAAGTTTTTAATATCACCAAAAAATATATCAAAAGATATTTCAAGAATGCTTGAGGAACAGGAGTTTGGAAGATTAGCAAATATGCTAGCATACGATTTTGATGTAACAATGACATCCGGTAAAGTTCCAAGTAATTTGCTAATAGCTATAATCTCAAAGAAGCAGGAGCTACAATCTTTACTCGCAACCAATGGTTATAGTCCCGGAGATCACACAGTCCCACGTCCTCTGTTCTCTCAGGTTATAGAGAATTAACGATCATATAATCAAGTGCGTCACACGGATGGCTTTTCTCTACTTCTCTCCAAAAAGTCCTGCGGCACGCCCAGCGTTATATCAGTATCGTTTGAATGCCCCCTCCTGGCCGATAGCTGAAGATCGCAGATTCTCTCATCACTTACATCCACGAAACTGGTAAGTTATTGGTATTAGCCGATTACCAAGGATTTATCATGGCGCACTCTCAAAATTCTATATCTACGACGCGCTACTACGAAGATAACGCCCATCGATTGTTTGACCAGTATCAGTCGCTGAGTTTTGAGCGTATTCATGGTGAATGGCTGCACCACCTCCCTACTCAGCCCGGTTTAGCCTTAGACATTGGCGCGGGTAGCGGGCGCGACGCTAAAGCCCTTGCAGATCGCGGTTGGCAAGTAATGGCTGTAGAGCCTGCAGCAAAGTTAAGGGTTCTGGGGCAAGCTTATACGCACGAACGGGACGTAAGCTGGGTTGACGACACTTTGCCAGCATTAAAGCGAGTTCGTCAGCTTTCACAGCGCTTTCAATTAATTCTTGTGTCAGCGGTTTGGATGCATTTAACCCCTGATGAACAACAACGAGCGTTGCGGGTTCTTGGCTCACTGCTCGCACCGGGCGGGCTATTGGTGATTACGTATCGTGAAGGCTCAGATAACGATGAACGTCAGTTTCATTCAGTCAACATGGACGTGTTAGATAATTGGGCAAGAGATCAAGCAATGTTGCCCGTGCAGGCAAGCCGTGACGACGACCAGCTTGGGCGACAGGATGTTACTTGGCATCTGCGTGTGTTTAGGCTGCCTGATGATGGCACTGGGGCGTTACCCTTGCTTAGGCATATCATTGTTAATGACGACAAGGCATCTTCGTACAAGCTTGGTTTGCTGCGCACACTGACACGTTTGGCCGATAGCGCACCCGGCATCGTGATGTCACGAACAGAAGAGTGGGTGACGATACCTTTAGGGGCGGTGGGGCTCTTTTGGATAAAGCTGTACCGCCCGCTACTGATAGAACGTTATTTACGTCAGGCACCAGGCCAAAAAGGGTATGGCTTTGCTAAGGGTGATTTCTATCGCCTCCAGCAACTGTCACCTCATGATCTGCGTATCGGTGCAGCTTTCTTTGACCCTCAATGTGCAGCTTCCGTCATGCGGGCAATTCGCGATGCCTGCCAGACCATTCTTAAGATGCCTGCCCACTTCACTACCTGGCCCGGCAGCCAGCGCCCTATCTTTGACGGTGGTTATCAAGGGCTACGCATTCGTGAGCAGGCCGTTCGACTTGATAGCGCTACGCTGGCCTCGTTCGGAATATTTCGTATTCCTACCTCACTATGGGACTCGATGAGCCGCTATGCCTGCTGGGTAGAGCCCGCTATCGTGCATGAGTGGGCTCAGTTAATGCAGCGATATGATGCCTCCTACGATATCGGTACATTACACCTCGCCTTGCAGTGGCAAGAAAGTCGCCGCGATACACAACAGGTACGCCGGCTAGTTACCCAACGTTTACAAGACCCTGCCCCATTGCCTTGTGTATGGACACGTAGTGATCTGCACCGACAAACGTACGTTATAGACCACTGCTTTCCTTGGTCACGTTGGAACAACAATGATTTCTGGAACCTACTGCCAACAACGGAAAAAGCCAATCAAGCGAAATCGGACCGGTTGCCTGCTGCTGACGTAATGCAGAGAGCTAAGCTGGATATTTTACACTGGTGGCAATATCTCGATGACAACGAAACGATCTGCCAGCAGTTTCGTGATGAAGCAGCCGTTGCGCTACCGCTTGCTTCGCCAACAGCTTCTCTAGATATGATTTTCAATAGCGCGTTATTACAACGACAACGATTGAAGGCGAATCAGCAACTAGCGGAGTGGATGGGTATCGCCCAAAAATAGCGTGACCAAGCGTGTGACCCATAGCGGCCAATGGTCATCGAGAAGCAAGCCAGAGAAGAAGGTAGTCTTAAAAGTGTGGCCACGATTTGGTCACAGGGTGGTCACAGACAAAAAATAAGGGCCTACGCGTTAACGTAAGCCCTTGATTTGTCTGGCGCGCCCGGTAGGAATTGAACCTACGACCTTCGGCTTCGGAGGCCGACACTCTATCCAACTGAGCTACGGGCGCTTTGGGTGCGTATCGTACCCGTGTGGGCGCGCTGTGTCCAGTTGCCTAGCTGTTTTACAGCCGCTTTGATTGACCATTTTCCTCGGTGTGGTGCATGCTTTGGGAGCACTTCCGAACCTTCGTAACACTGGGAACTCACTATAATGAAAACATTTGCACGTAACACGCTGGCACTGGGCATTTCACTGGCGCTAGTTAGCGCCGCGAACGCCGCTGATTTTGCTGATATGGACCCCGTTACTCTGCGTTTGGCCCACGTGGTCAACGAGCAGGATGGTTTCCATATTGCTGCCACCAAATTTGAAGAATTGGTGGAAGCGCGTACCGATGGCAAGGTGAACATCGAGATCTACCCCAACGCCTCGCTGGGCGATGAGCGCACGCTACTGGAAGGGATGCAGATCGGCACTGTGGATATGGGGGTGATTACTAACGGGCCGGTGGCCAACTTTGTGGAAGAGATGGCGGTGTTTGAATTGCCGTTCTTATTCCCTTCACCGGAAGCCGCTTACGCGGTACTGGATGGCCCAATCGGCCAGGAGCTGCTGGATAAGTTGGCGGAGGTAAATCTGAAAGGCTTGGCCTACGCAGAGCGCGGCTTCCGCAACCTGACCAACAGCGAACGGGCGGTGAATTCGCCGGAAGATCTGGATGGCCTGCGTATTCGTGTGATGGAAAACCCCGTTTACACCGACACTTTCCGCGAGCTAGGAGCCAATGCCATCCCCATGGCGTGGACAGAAGCGCTGACCGCCATGCAACAAGGCACTATCGACGGCCAGGAAAACCCGGTGAACGTCATCCATTCGTTCAAGCTGGATGAAACCCAGAACTACATGACCCTTTCCCGCCATACCTACGCACCGGCCATTTTTGTAATGGGCATGCCCGTTTGGAGCCAACTGCCAGAACAGGCACAAACCGTGTTGAAAGAAGCCGCCCAAGAAGCTGCCGAGCATGAGCGCCAGATGAACGCGGACATGGAAGCCGACCAGTTAGCAGCGCTGCGCGAAGCCGGTATGGAAATCAATGAAACCCCAGATATGGAAGCCTTCCAAGCGGCCGTCGCACCCGTATATGAGAAATACGGCGAGCAGTTTGGTGATTACCTGCCACGCATTCGGGAGGCGCTGAATCAGTGATGGCCTTTGCACAGCCTCTTTTGACGCTGCTGCAACGTATTGAACGCGGGCTGGATGCCATCATCCAGCCCGTGGTCTTTGCGGGCATGGCAGCATTGATTGGCGTGATTACTCTACAGATTGTGTCGCGGGTGCTGTTCAGCGCCGTTGGCTGGACGGAAGAAGTCGCCCGCTTTCTGCTGGTGTGGATTACCTTTTTAGCCAGCACACTGGCCTTCCAGCGCGGGCGGCATATCGCCGTGACCTTCGCCGTGGATGCCCTTCCTCTGCCCTTGCGCAAGCTTGCGCGCTTGGCAGCACTGGCGGTGGTGCTGGCGTTTATGGTGGCGCTGATCGTGATTGGTTATCGCTATATGCAGGTGCAGAGTTTTCAGAAATCCGCCTCACTGCGGCTTTCGATGACCTACGTTTATGCGGTTATGCCGATTTCTGCCGCCATCATGGCGTGGTACGCCCTGGTGGATATGATCGACGTGTTGGTGAACGGTGAGCCAACGGTCTCTGCCCCGGAGGAGCCGTTATGACGCTGGTGCTGTTCGGACTGTTCTTTCTGTTTATGCTACTGGGCGTGCCGATTGCCTTTGCGATTGGGGCAAGCACCCTGTATGCGCTGTACCAGTCGGGTGTGCCGCTGATGGTGGTCACTCAGCAGATGTTTCAGGGCATTAACTCGTTTGCCTTGGTCGCTATTCCGATGTTTATTCTCGCCGGTGATTTAATGGCCCAGGGCAAGGTCAGCGAGCGACTGGTGAGCTTTGCCGATTCATTAGTTGGCTTTATGCGCGGCGGGCTTTCGGTGGTCTCGGTGATGGCGGGCATGTTTTTCGCCGCCATTTCTGGTTCTGGTGCGGCAACAACCGCAGCGGTGGGCTCAAGCTTAGTGCCGGAACTGAAACGTAAGGGTTACGACCCCGCCTCGGCGGCCAGCTTAATTGCTGCCAGCGGTACGATTGGCGTAGTGATTCCCCCTTCGGTGCCGATGATTATCTACGCGGTGATTGCTCAGCAGTCGGTCTCGAAGCTGTTTTTGAACGGTTTTTTGCCGGGGCTGGCAATGGGGCTGGGGCTGATGGCTATTGCGATCACTCAGGCGTATAAACGCCAGTACCCCAAAGGCACGCCGCTGTCGCTGCCGACCATTTGGCGCACATTGAAAGCGGCTAGCTGGGGGCTGATGACACCGGTGATTATTTTGGGCGGTATCTTCTCGGGCATTTTCACGCCGTCGGAGGCGGCGGTGGTGGCGGTCAACTACGCGCTGCTGGTCTCGCTGTTTGTCTACCGGGATTTGACCCTGCCCCAGGTGTATAAGCTGCTCATTCGCTCGGCGATGACCACGGCGGTAATTATGCTGGTGATTGCTATGTCAGCGGTGCTGAGCTGGACGCTCTCTAGCTGGCAGATACCCGGCGCAATTGCCCAGGCGGTGCTGTCGCTTTCCACCAGCCCGTTCGTGATTATGTTGCTGGTGGTGGCGGTGATTCTACTCACCGGGGTGTTTATCGAAACCGCCAGCGCATTGATTATTCTTACGCCGGTATTACTGCCGCTGGTACTGCAGTTGGGCATCGACCCGATCCACTTCGGGCTGATTATCGTAGTGGGGCTCTCGATTGGCATGATTACCCCGCCAGTGGCGATCAACCTTTACGTGGCATCGTCTGTTACCCAACTGCCGCTTGAGCGCATCACCCGGGCGATCATCCCGTATCTTTTAGGGCTAATTGGGGTGCTGCTGCTGGTGGTTTATGTACCCATGCTGATGGGCTGGTCGGGCTAATGTGCGCGGCGTCGAGGTGCTAACTGCTTAGCACCTCGTTGCCTATCTAAGTTACGCGAATCCAGCCTTGTCTTGTGACGGACTCGTGGGTGACGTCGTCTATTAGTTAGCCTTCCTCTGCCAGGTTGCGTCCTGGCGTGCCTGCTTCAAACGCCAGGACGTTTTCAAAAGCGTCGCCAAAGTAGCGCTCGAAGCTGTCTTTTTCCACATAGCCCACGTGCGGCGTGGCCAGAAAGTTGGGCAACGCCAGCAGTGGATGTTCACGCACCGGCTCCTCATCAAAGACATCGACCGCTGCCATGCCGGGCCGCCCGGCTCTCAGCGCAGTTTCTAACGCGCCTGTCTCAACTAACGGTGCACGGCTGGTATTCACCAGCAACGCCGTAGGCTTCATGCTGGCAAGATTCGCCGCGCTAACGATGCCGCGAGTATCGGGATTTAAGCGCAGATGTAGGCTCACCACGTCGCTACGTTTAAAGAACGTCTCTTGCGACGCCGCGACCTCAAACCCCGCCGATGCTGACCGCTGGCAGGTGGTCTCGCGGCCCCATACCAGCACGTTCATTTCAAACGCTTGGCCGTAACGCGCCACCAGTTGGCCAATTTTGCCGTAGCCAAACACACCCAGCGTGCGCCCTTTCAGGCCGGTGCCTAGGGTGCGCTGCCAGCGGCCTGCTTTGAGATTTTCGACTTCTTCAGGAATCCGCCGCATCGCCGAGAGCACCAGCCCCCAGGTCAGTTCAGCCGCGGCGTAGGGCGAACCGGTGCCCGCCAGCACCATCACTCCCTGCTCGCGGCAGGCGGCCATGTCCACATGGGCAGCACCACCGCCGGTTTGGCTGATCAGTTTGAGCTTGGGTAGCCGTGCCAACAAAGACGCGGTGATCGGCGTGCGCTCACGAATTAGCACCAGCGCATCGGCGTCTTTAAAACGGGCTACCAATTCGTCTTCATCGGTCACAGTGTCGTTATAAATCGTGACTTGGTGACCAGCCAACTTGGCGAAAGCGTCTAGTTCGCGGACGCAGTCCTGGTAATCATCGGGAATAACAATGTGCATTAAAGTGACTCCTTAAGCGGCCGCGCCAGTCCACCCCATTACCTAATACATCAAAGGTAAACGCTTTTATCTCGCTGGCAATGCCGGTTGTCACGGGGAATCTCCTGAGGGAGATAGCAAGTGATCGACCAAATGACGAGCCACCACGGGAAGCTCAGCGTAATGGCGCATGCCAACCACCAGCTCGCGGGTAGCCCACTCGTCAGCGAGCGGGATCATGCACAGCTTCAGGTCGTTAAGGTCGCGGTATAGGGTGCGCTGAGGCAGCACGCCGATTCCCAGACCGTAGTGAATCATGCGACAAATAGCGTCAAAGCTGCGCACTTGAATGCGTATGCGCAGAGCTCTTCCTGCCTGGTTTGCATGCTCGTGGAGCAGCGATTGCAGCGAGGTGTCCTGCTGCAAGCCTACAAAGTCGTACTCTGCGGCCTGGTGCAAATAGAGCGTCTCATGTATCGCAAGCGGATGATCTTGCGGCGTTACTAAAACCAGTTGATCGCGCCGGTAGGGGCGTACCTCCAACTCACCGGCGGCTACGTGGCTGGCGAAAATACCGATATCTGCCACGCCATCACGCACGGCGCTAATGGCTTCGCTGCTGGTGCGCTCTTGCAAATCGATCTTGATCTGCGGATATTCCCGCGCAAAGACGCTGAGATCCTGGGGCAAAAAGGCAATAATGGCTGAGGTATTAGAGTGAATCCGCACATGCCCTCGCACGCCTTCACCGTATTCGCTCAGTTCTGCCTGAAGCCGGGCCACGTCTTCCAAAATGCGCCGGGCATGGTGCAAGAACGCCCGCCCCGCTGGGGTAAGTTCTACGCCCCTGGGCCGCCGATATAAAAGCTCGGTACCCACCAGCGTTTCTAAATCACTCACCCGTTTACTCACCGCTGCCAGCGCTAGGTGCTCGCGCTCGGCAGCCGCCGTTAAACGCCCTTCATCGGCAATCGCTACAAATAGTCTCAGCGTTACAAAATCAAATCGCAGCATCACGTTTACCACGTTGTTATTAAATGAGCCGCATCATTGGCTACCCGGTAAAAGTGAGATAACGCTACACCATGGGCTCAGCCCCCGCCAGCGGGAGCTGATATGTGATCAACCACCTGCGCCAACGCTAGGCTTAGAACGCTTCCCAGTCGTCTTCTCCACTTTTAACAGGCGCTGGCTTAGCGGAGAGCGCGGGGCGCTTGAGTTCCTGACTAGTTGGCGCGCCAGAAGGCAGTGCCTGGCGTGACTGGTTTGCTGACTGCCGTATCGACGAGGTTTGTGGTTCATCATCGCCGAGTATGAAGGTGTTGATCAGCCCATTGAGGTGCTCTGCATGACGGCGCATATTGGCGGCAGCCGTGGTGGACTCCTGCACCATGGCAGCGTTTTGCTGAGTCATGGTATCCATTTCTGCAACGGCGGTATTAATCTGACCAATACCGCTGCTTTGCTCTTTGGCGCCAGCGGTAATCTCGCCGATCACATCGGTCACCTTGGAGACACTTTCAACAATGTCGTGCATCGTTGCACCCGCCTTGCGTACCAGCTCGGCACCCGCGTGAGTATGTTGCACTGAATTGTCAATCAGCCCGCGAATCTCTTTAGAGGCATCGCTGGAGCGACTAGCGAGCACTCGTACTTCTTGGGCAACTACCGCAAAGCCGCGACCATGCTCACCCGCGCGCGCCGCTTCCACTGAGGCGTTAAGTGCCAGAATATTGGTTTGGAAAGCGATGGCATCAATCATGGTGATAATTTCGCTGATGCGCGTCGCCGAGTCGTTAATATCGTGCATCGTCCGCTCGACCTGCCCCATGGCTTCTTCACCATGATGAGCTACTTCTGCGGTGGACTGCACCAGCTGATTAGCCTGCTGGGCGTTATCCGCACTGTGATTCACGGTTGAGGTGATTTCTTCCATGGAGGCCGAGGTTTCTTGCAAATTGGCAGCGGCCTGTTCGGTGCGGGTGGCCAGTTCCTCGGAGCTATGGGACATCTCCCCCGCCGAGTGATAAACACTCATGGTGCTACGGCGCACATCACGCAAGGTTTCCTGCATACGCTCGACAAAAGCGTTGAACTGAACCGCTAGATTACCCACTTCGTCATTGCTCTCTACCGCTAGGCGGCGGGTAAGGTCGCCACGGCCTTGTGCGATATCGTGCATCGCGCTGGCGGTGCGTTTAATCGGCCCTACGGTGCGGCGCACAAAGCCAAATGCGAGCAGTGCCACTACCAAAAATAAGGCAGCTCCTAACAAAATAGCGAACAGGATGGACCGGCGCAGATCCGCATTAGCAGTCGCCTCAAGCTCGGCAACAACCGCGTCCACATCCGTGACGTAAACGCCCGCACCAATCATCCAGCCCCATTTTTCAAGGCTATCTACGTAAGAGTGTTTGGGCACGATTTCACGGGTGCTTGGGTACTCCCATAAGTAGCTATGAAACCCACCGCCATTTTGGGCAACTTGAAGGATGTCGCGGATAAGGTAGTTTCCGTCAGGAGTCCTTACATCCATCATGTTGGTACCCTCACGCTCTGGCGCGGGGGCAGTAACGATATTGTTACCATCGAAGTCGTAGATAAAAACGTAGTTATTACCTTCAAAGCGCATGGCGCGCACCAGCTCTGCTACCTGCTGCTTGGCGTCTTCGTCGTTGGCATCCGCTTGTTCATAAATGGGAGAAATAGCGGTCGTCGCCACTTGAACAATATCGCGCACCGCATTGCGGCGCTCTTCAATCAGCACCTCGCGCTGATTTGCCAGCGTATCGCGGGTATTTTGAATGCGCTCATAGGCGTTAAACGCGACTAACCCGGCGGTCACGATAAACAGCGGCAGCAGCACAAGCGTTAGCACTTTAGCTTGTAGACTAAGGCGTCGTTTTTGCGGGGTCGTAGTCGAAGAAAGAGGTGGAGTGGCCATTACGCATTTCTCAGTAGGTCATTGAAAGGATTTTTAAAAAATCTATGCATCCCCTATCGACCTAACCTGTGCCAACTTTAGCCGTCCTTCGTGTTTTTTGTTTAGAAACAAAAAATTAACGCCGTAAATAGGCCGTTCATTTTAGGAGCGTGGTGGCCAAGGTTGGCTCGTTTTAGCAAGCCGCTAGCCACGTCTTTTGACTGCTCTGCCCCCATTTGGGGCAGAGCAGTTTTTTATTGGGACCGATTTTCGCAACGCCTATGCCGTTGCCGCCTGAGGCCGGCGCTCATCCAGCATGCCTTTATCAAGAATAAAGCGGATGATCTCTTCAAGCCCAACGCCATCGTAGAGATTAGTAAACACAAAGGGCCGCTCACCGCGCATCTTCTTGGAATCGCGCTCCATTACCTCAAGCGAAGCGTGTACCTGCTCGGCAATATCAATCTTGTTGATAATCAGCAAGTCTGACTTGGTAATGCCCGGCCCACCTTTACGGGGAATCTTGTCGCCGGCAGACACGTCGATCACGTAAAGCGTGAGATCAGAAAGCTCTGGGCTGAAGGTTGCAGAAAGGTTGTCGCCACCGGATTCCACCAGCACCAGCTCTAGCTTTGGATGACGGGCATGTAGCTCGTCAATAGCCGCCAAATTCATCGAAGCATCTTCACGGATAGCCGTATGTGGGCAGCCGCCGGTTTCTACACCAAGGATGCGGTCGGCGGCCAGCGCATTATGCTTGAGCAGAAAATCAGCGTCTTCGCGGGTATAAATGTCATTGGTCACAACGGCGATATCGTAGTAATCCCGTAGCGACGAACAAAGCTGCTTAAGCAGCGCGGTTTTACCGGACCCCACCGGGCCACCGACCCCAACGCGTAAACAGTGCGTCATATCTCTCTCCTAAAACGTTGTTTGTTGATTAAGAAACATCCGATTAACTTATTCGATTAACTCGTTCGATTAACTTCTAAACAAACGCGAATATTGGGTTTCGTGCAGCGCGCTTGCCAGCGCCACGCCTGGCAGTACGGGGCCAAGTTCATCATCGTCGAGCAATAGTGCCTGATCGACGGCGCTCACCAGCTCTTTGCGCAGTTGTTCAATCACCCGCTGGGCAGCGGTGTGCCCCAAGGGCAGCGCTTTGCATGCCACCGCCAGCTGGTTTTCCAGCCACGCCCAGCCAAACCCTAAAAGCGCCTGACGTTTGGACACGCCACGCCGATGGGCGGCATAGCTAAACAGCGTGACGTAGCCTGCCTGAGCCGGTAATAAATCCTCATCGGGTAATAAGTCCAGGCTGCCTAGCAGGCGCTTGAGTGAAGCGCCCAAGCGACTATCCTCGGCGGCCAATTCAGCGGTTTCCCGGGTGGCGGCCAGCCATTCATCCCACTGGGCTATCGCATTGCTGTCGGAGAGTTCAAAAGCGCTATATAAGCGGGCAATCAGCGGCAGTTCACAACGGGTCAGGCCGTCTTCCAGTACGCCGGAAAGCCACTTAGCCAGGCTTTGCTCATCGCTTACCCAGCCGAGTTCAAAGGCGCTTTCCAGCCCCTGGGAAAATGCAAAGGCACCAATGGGCAACGCCGGGCTGACCAGCTGCATTAGCCCTAACAGGGCTAAGTCATTGCTTTGGCTTTCCCGCGCGGCCAAATCAGTGGGCATGGTGATGGTGATGCTCATGTTCATGCTCTTGTGAATGTTCTTGTGAATGTTCTTGTGAATGCTCGTGATTATGAGTGTGGTCGTGGTCGTCCCCGTGACCATGAGAATGAGAATGGCCGTGTGAATGCCCACCGCCTACCTGGTTATAGGCCCCTGGTTCTGGGTCGAAGGTGGCGTTGTGGTGCTCAAGCTCAGCCCCCAGCAATGCCGCCAGCTCCTCTAGCACATGATCCGGCGGGAAACGCACCCAACTACCTTTTTCATCTTCACCCAAGGCCAGCTGCACATGGCGGTTGCCAAGATGGTACGCCAGCCGCGCCAGAGGCAAACCTGCGCTAACCCGTGCCGTCACCACCGGCTCGATGGCAGCACGTATGCGTACCACCTCGCCGCTTTCCGCTTTCAGGCCTTCACCATCGCGCAGCACTGGGCCTCGGTCGAGAAACAGGCCCAACGCTTGGCCGCTGTCGCTGTCCGCTTTTAGGCGTCCACGAATGCGCAGCTCAAAGGGCAATGTTAGCGTGTCGCTGGCGGCGTTTTCCGCTATCGGCCCCAGGCGTTCTATCAGTTTCAACATACCGGCTCCTCGAACAAAATGGGCTTAAAAAAGGTGATAGCGCTGCGCCAGCGGCAGTTCGGTGGCAGGTTCGCAGGTGAGCAGCTCACCATCGCAGCGCACTTCATAGGTTTGCGGGTCAACGGTGAGTTCCGGGCAGGCGTCGTTAAGTTTCATGTCTGTTTTGCGCACGCCACGGACGTTTTTACACGCCGACAAAGGGCTTTGCAGACCAAGACGCTCTTTAATACCCGCATCAATCGCCGCCTGGCTGACAAAGCTGAGCCGGGTCTGGCTAGCCGCGCGCCCAAAGGCACCAAACATATAGCGGTAATGCACCGGCTGGGGGGTAGGAATAGACGCGTTGGGGTCACCCATCGGCGCTGCTGCAATCATGCCACCTTTAATAATCATCGCTGGCTTCACGCCGAAAAACGCCGGCTTCCAGAGCACCAGATCAGCCATTTTACCCACTTCTACCGAGCCGACTTCGTGGGCAATGCCGTGGGTCAACGCCTGATTGATGGTGTACTTGGCGATATAGCGTTTGGCACGGAAGTTATCGGCGCCCAGCGCCTCATCTTCCGGCAACAGGCCACGCTGTACCTTCATCTTGTGGGCGGTTTGCCAGGTTCTACAGATCGACTCCCCCACCCGACCCATGGCCTGTGAGTCCGAGGCAATCATCGAGATCACCCCAAGATCGTGAAGAATGTCTTCAGCGGCGATGGTTTCCCGGCGAATGCGTGAGTCAGCAAAGGCCACGTCTTCAGGAATGTTGGGGTCCAAGTGGTGGCAGACCATCAACATATCCAGGTGCTCGTCGATGGTGTTAACCGTATAAGGCCGCGTTGGGTTAGTGGAAGACGGCAGCACGTACGCTTTTGAGCAGGCGGTGATGATATCCGGCGCGTGGCCGCCGCCTGCCCCCTCGGTGTGGTAGGTGTGAATCCCGCGCTCTTTAAACGCCGCCAGGGTATCTTCCACAAACCCCGATTCATTGAGCGTGTCGGTGTGAATGGCGATCTGGACGTCATAACGCTCGGCCACGCTCAAGCAGTTATCAATCGCAGCCGGCGTCGTTCCCCAGTCTTCATGCAGCTTCAGGCCCATGGCACCTGCTTCCAACTGCGCTTCCAACGCTTCTGGAAGGCTGGCGTTACCCTTGCCCAAAAAACCGATATTCATTGGCATATCATCAACGGCCTGCAACATCTTACCGATATGCCATTCGCCAGGGGTGCAGGTGGTGGCATTGGTGCCGGTGGCAGGCCCGGTGCCACCCCCCAGCATGGTGGTAATGCCGCTCATCAGCGCTTCTTCAACCAACTGAGGACAGACAAAGTGGATATGCGCATCCAGAGCACCGGCGGTGAGAATCTTGCCTTCTCCCGCAATGATTTCCGTGCCAGGGCCAATCACAATCTCCACATCAGGCTGGGTATCCGGATTACCTGCCTTGCCAATCGCCGCAATGCGCCCGTTTTTCAGGCCTACATCGGCTTTAACAATGCCCCACCAGTCCAAAATCAGCGCATTGGTAATCACCGTATCCATCACCGTGGCATCCAGGCGCTGACTTTGGCCCATGCCATCGCGGATCACCTTTCCCCCGCCGAATTTCACCTCGTCGCCATAATGGGTCGCGTCTTGCTCAACCTCAATCCACAGTTCGGTATCGCCCAGGCGCACGCGGTCGCCCACTGTCGGGCCATACATATCGGCGTAGGCTTGCCGACTGATTTTGTTAACCGGTTTCATTGTTTACCTCCATCGAGCGCGCCCATCACTTCGCCACGAAAACCATAGATGTGGCGCTTGCCAACAAACGGAATCAGCGTGACGTCGCGGGTCTGGCCAGGCTCAAAGCGAATCGCGGTGCCCGCTGCCACGTCCAGGCGAAAGCCACGGGCTTTGCTGCGATCAAACACCAAGGCGGGGTTGGCTTCTGCAAAGTGATAGTGAGAGCCGATCTGAATGGGACGGTCGCCGGTATTGGCCACTTCAACGCTAATCCGTTCGCGGCCCACGCAAAGTTCAATATCACCGTCTTTTAACTGATACTCACCGGGAATCATCTGTTTGCTCCTTCGTCGCTGTGCTGTGAGGGGTTACCCTTCACACAATGGGCGTGTGAACGGTCACGAGCTTCGTTCCGTCTGGGAACGTGGCCTCTACCTGCACTTCATCCACCATTTCCGCTACGCCCTCCATCACGTCATCACGGCTGAGGATTTCACGGCCGTAGCTCATTAAATCAGCGACGCTTCTGCCATCCCGGGCACCTTCAATGATTTCAAAGCTGATCAGCGCAATGGCTTCGGGATAGTTGAGCTTCAGACCGCGTGCTTTGCGGCGTTCGGCAAGCTGGGCAGCAGAAAACAGCAGCAGCTTGTCTTTGTCTCGTGGGGTCAGTTCCATGGGGCATGTCTCCAGCTAAGCATCGAATTAGGTAAACCATATGCGCGGTGTGTGGGCCTCGCGCTCAATCCAGCGCGGGCGCAGCAGGTGCCAGGCCTGTTCACACAGCGCCCAGGCTTCATTACGGGAGTTTCCAAGGTAGCGAAACAGCAGTACGCCGTGGCGAACGGTCACCGCCCAACGTGGGTTGTCTGGCAGCGCCTCGCGTAATTCATCAATCGCCGCAGCGGCATCTTCCAGGCCGACCGCCCATAACGTCGCCTGCACGGTGGCGCCGCCCTGCCCCCAGCGGCCAATAAAACGCGGGTGAGCAGGGTCTAACGGTTGGCGCTCCAGCCACAGCGGTTTGCCATCCAGCGTCAAGCGAAAATGCTGTTCAATGCGGCCTGACACGTAGGGCAGTTCACTGGCCGGGCGACCCAGCGCCATGATTTCCCAGCCCAGGCAGCGGGCGCTGCCATGCAGCGCAATATGGGTGCGTTGGCTGCCTTTAGAGCCATCGAAGGCGATGGTTTCCTGAGGCAGCCATTCGAGGGTGCCGCCATCGTCTACGTTAAGCTCGGTATGTTGGCTCCAGGCCACGCCCTGGCTGTCGGCTTTATAGAGCTTGTTAGCCGCAGGCGTAGTGAGCAGTGCATGGGCATCGCGCTCAATGTGAGCGCGTATGGTCAGCGCATCGCCGCTGACTAACCCGCCGGGCGGATGCAGCACGTACACATGGCAGGCTTCAGTGCTGCCTTCTGGGTAAAACGGACGCTGCACCCGTAGCGGCCCCTGATGGCGCGCCTGCACCAACCGCGTAGTACCTTTGCGGTTAGCAAAGCGAAGTGCCAGCGATGCCGCCCAGTGGCGCTCGTCATCAAAGCGGTGACCTGAGCCAGCGGCAGATGTCGCAAGTTCACACAGAATCATGGGCGTATTCGCTTCTGTTAATAAATCTTTCATATTTAGGTGCAAGGAATGCGCCAAAATGGAAAAAAAGGCTGAAAGCGCTGGTGCGCAAGGAAACACACATCACCGCTACCCTTTTTTTGCACCAAAAATGAAAACTAAGAGGCTTACTGCACCAAAATTGCACACCTGTGTATTTTTTCACGCTTTGCGATCATATCCGCCCACTCAGACTGCTGGCCGTGGAGAGCTTAGACGGTACGTCGGATTTCTTGACATTCAACACACAACGCCAGAAACTTAGCCAAGGCTATACTTCTTGCTTAATGCAAATAAATTTCGTTTCGTCACATTGTTCATCACTCATCGACCTTAACTTCAATCTATCTCAACCTATCGTTTAAGCTAGTACTCCAACTGGAGGAAATCATGGCAACAAGATACGCAATCGCGCTAGCAAGCCTACTTCCACTAGGCAATTTCGCCTCCGCTGACGAGGCGCCGCTTAACGTGGTCGCGACCATTGGGATGATTGCCGATATTGCCCAAGAGGTCGGCGGTGAGTGCGTTAACGTTGACGCGTTGATGGGGCCGGGGGTCGACCCCCACCTTTACCAGGCCAGCGCCAACGATGTGGCGATGCTGCGAAACGCCGAGCAAATTTTTTACTCAGGTTATTCGCTGGAAGGCCAGCTGGGTGACGTACTGGAAAAGTTCTCCGAGCGCACACCAACGCTTGCCGTTGCCCCTGCCTCGATTGACCCCGCGTCGCTGATTACCGCGCAGGATGTCTACGGCATTGACCCCCATCTGTGGATGGACGTTTCTTTATGGGCGCAAACACTGCCCACGCTCAACGCAGCGCTGAGTGAAGCGCGCCCCGACTGCGCCGCGACGTTTGACGCCAATACCGAACGTTATCAGGCTCAGCTGCTTGCCCTGCATGAATGGGCGAAAGACAGTATTGCCAGCATTCCCGATGAGCAGCGCATTCTGATCACCGCTCACGATGCGTTTAGCTACTTTGGCCGTGCTTATGATATTGAGGTGGCCGGTATTCAAGGCATTAGCACAGAAACCGAAACGGGTATTGCTGATATTCGCAACATGACAGATATTGTCGTGAACCGTGCAGTTCCGGCGCTTTTCATCGAGAGCACCATCAACCCGCGCACGGTTCAGGCAGTGATTGATGCCGCCAAACAGCGTGGCCAGTCTGTCGAAATTGGCGGTGAACTTTACTCAGATGCCATGGGTGACCCGGATACGGTCGATGGCACTTACATGGGCATGATCTACCGCAACACCCAGCATATTGTCGAAGCGCTTGGCGGTACACTGGCACCGCTCCCCGATGAAATGAACGATTGGGCTAACGAGTGGAAACTCGCTCACTAATCATTCAATAAGGCACCGCAACAATGACGACACCTGTGACGACCGACACGGCGCTCAGTATTCAAAACCTGACCGTCAGCTATCATAACCAGCCCGTGCTTTGGGATATCAATCTAGATATTCCTACTGGCGTGATGGCAGGCATTGTCGGTCCGAATGGGGCGGGTAAGAGTACGCTAATCAAAAGCCTGCTGGGACTAGTACCGTCGCTTTCCGGCGAGGTCTTGGTGCATGGACGCGCCTACGCCTCGCAGCGCAAGCGCGTTGGCTATGTACCGCAGCGCTCAAGCGTTGACTGGGACTTCCCAACGACCGCGCTGGATGTCGTCACCATGGGGCTCTACGGTCGCTTGGGGTGGTTCCGACGGCCCGGGCGCAAAGAACGCTTGGAGTCGCTGGAAGCCTTGGAGATGGTGGGAATGAGCGCCTATGCTGACCGCCAGATCAGCCAGCTTTCCGGCGGCCAGCAGCAGCGGGTGTTTCTGGCCCGCGCGCTGGTGCAACAGGCCGATGTGTACTTTCTCGACGAGCCCATGGCCGGGGTCGATGCCACCACGGAGCGGGTCATTATTGACATTCTGCGCCGCCTGCGCGATGCAGGTAAAACGCTGATTGTTGTCCACCATGACCTGCAAACGGTACGCAACTACTTCGACTGGCTGCTGCTGCTTAACGTTCGCGTGATTGCCAGCGGCAAGGCCGAAGACGTGTTTAATATTGATCACCTTCGTCAGGCGTACGGTGGCCAGATTGCCTTGTTGAACGATAGCGACTCTCTGATGTTCGCTACCTCGCAGGTGAAATAACCGATGCAGTGGCTTGACCTTCTGTCTGACTACACCTTTCAAAACGTGGTGATCGGTGCCTCTCTGCTAGGGCTGATCAGCGGCCCGTTGGGCTGCTTTGCAGTGTTACGCCGCCAGAGTCTGCTCGGCGACGCCATCTCCCACGCGGCACTGCCCGGCGTGTGTTTGAGTTTCATCATCACCGGCAGCCGCGATATCAGCGGAGTGATCATTGGCTCACTGGTCACCGGCTCGTTAGCCGCGCTAACGATGCTATTACTGACCCGTAAAAGCCGCCTGAAAACCGATGCGGCGCTGGGGATCTGCTTAAGCATTTTCTTTGCTATCGGCATCGTGCTACTGACCTATATCCAGAGCACTAACAACGCCTCTCAAGGGGGGCTTGAAGCGTTTCTGTTCGGCCAGGCCGCCGCGACGCTGCGTTCGGATCTGTGGATAATGGGCGGTATCACCTTGGTCACACTCACCCTGCTCGCTGTCTTCTGGAAACAGGCCAAGCTGGTCACTTTCGATACGCAGTACGCACGCACGCTCGGCATGCCCACCACCGCCATCGAAGCCGTGCTTACCTGCATGGTGGCGCTGGCCGTGGTGGTCGGCCTGCAAATGGTCGGTGTGATATTAATGGCCGCTATGATCGTGGCACCAGCAGCGGCGGCCCGACAATGGAGCCGTCATCTAGGCGGGATGCTGGTGATTGCTGCTGGCATCGGTATTGTCAGTGGTGTTTCGGGAGCCACCATCAGTACTTTATCCCGCGGTCTGGCGACTGGCCCGCTGGTGGTTCTCAGTGCAACGACCATTGTACTTATCTCGCTGGCACTGGCGCCCGGCCGTGGCCTGCTGTGGGGCACCATCAAGCATTACCGCCAAAAAGAAGCGCTGCAAAAGCAGCAACTGCTCTACGCGCTTTACAAACATCCCCTTGCTTCTAAACACTATCGTGCAACCTTCGGCGCGCGCTGGGTGTTGGGCAAACTTAAACGCCAGGGCTACCTTGTACGCTCAACTGACGGTGGCAGCGGATGGAGGTTAACGTCGCGGGGAGAAAAGGCGGCGAAACAGGTGGTCGCCACCTTTGAGGAGGTCGCGACATGATCGCTGAATTACTGACCAACACGGCCCTGCCCATTATCCTGGTCGGTGCCATGGTGGGCATCGCCTCCTCGGCGGTGGGTACTTTCCTTGTTCTGCGTGGCAACAGCATGCTGACTGATGCGATTAGCCACTCGATTGTCTTTGGCATTGTGATTGTCTGGCTGCTAACGAAACAGCAGAGCGGGCTCGTACAGCTGGTAGGCGCCGCATTAGCCGGGCTATTAACCGTGTTCCTCACCGAGGCACTGGCCAACACCAAGCGGGTAAAACAGGATGCCGCCATCGGTCTGGTGTTCCCTGCGCTGTTCTCCATCGGCGTGCTGTTGCTTAACGTCTACGCCCACGATATCCATATCGACACCCACACCGTATTGCTTGGCGAGATCGGTTTTGTCTGGCTGGATACCATCGATCTGTTTGGCCTGCCCATTCCCCAGGCGCTCGTCTCGATGAGCATTATGACGCTGCTTAACTACGCGTTTATCGGCCTGTTCTACAAAGAGCTGAAACTTGCCACCTTCGACCCGGCGCTGGCAAAAACCTTCGGTTTTATGCCAACCATTCTCTTCTATGTGATGCTGATGCTCACCAGTTCGACCGCCGTCGCCGCCTTTGATGCAGTGGGTGCGGTGCTGTTTATCGCCTTTGCCATTGTGCCTGCTTCCGCCGCCTACCTGCTCACCGACCGGCTGTGGATGATGTTTATCATCGGCGCCCTCATCTCGATTGCTGCCAGCCTTTCCGGCTACTATCTCGCCGTTTACCTGAACGTTTCGATCGGCGGCATGATGGCGGTAATGACCGGCGTATTCCTGATACTCGCCTTCCTCGCCGGCCCCCGCTACGGCGTGATCACTCAGTACATGAAACGCCGCCGCGCCCGCGAAGCCCCCGTAGAGCCGCCTTTTTAACGCTCCCGGCGGCAGCGCGTGGCTCGCACAGAAGTAGAATCTATCATCCACGTGTCCAGTTCCATAAGTCCATCCTCACCTAACTTGCGCAGTAGGCAAGTATAGGAAGCAACGAATGCACTAACATGACTTTAGCCGCAAGGAAGATCTTGGCACCAAAAGTGCAAGAAGATTCAAAGCATTTTAAAAATCAAAAAAGTAACTTTTTGTTATACCAAAGATTATACTATTGACAACCTTAACTCCAAAGATATAAGTTCAAGATAGCTGCAAGATGGCATACGTAAAAGATCGAGAAGCGCTTTATAAAAATGAAAAGAATACAACTTAAAAAAACAATTAAGAAGATATTGCTAGATACATTACTTTGGCTCTCACTGCTTTTGCCGATTTTCCTTTTTGAAGAGATTTTTAGAAGTCAGTTTGATGCACAAGAGCTCACCGGTGGCGTTTATCGAGATGCGCCTATGGTTTATGTTACATTGAGTCTATTATTATCTGGTGTGTATCTTTGGCCAGCAAAACGTTATTTTTCACACTGGTGGTACAAAGTATTGGTTGTAGTGTTTTTTTGTATTTACTTTAAAGAAATGTGCACGCTAGTTAGCTGGGATTATCGATCCAATTTTGGCGCAACATGGCGGTACCAGGAAGTTTTTTATTCGCTAGTTGCTACACGCTGGTATTTTTATTTCATTGGGATAATAGCCGTTGGTATTCACGTTTTTTGCCACTATTTGTTAAGAAAAAACCAGGAAAAATAATTATAAAAAGAAGGGAGCGATTCTGAAAATTTCCAGCTCTAGTCTTCCTGGCGAATGAAACCCTTTTATTTAGTGAAAAATCCACTAT
This sequence comes from Vreelandella andesensis, assembly GCF_003989795.1. GTDB lineage: Bacteria > Pseudomonadota > Gammaproteobacteria > Pseudomonadales > Halomonadaceae > Vreelandella > Vreelandella andesensis. Next base: position 281,016 of record NZ_RZHG01000019.1, on the reverse strand, counting down.
TTCAATCGGCAAATCTATAAACACTATTTTTTATGCTCTTTTTGCAAAGACTCTATCGGAAATAGAATAATTCCTTGATCTGTTTTTTCGCCTCAGCAATGAAAACCAAGTCAAAATCTGTATAAATGGCTTTACGACCAACAATTCCAAGAAAGCCAGTCTCGGCAACAATATCAAAACAAAGCAAACCCGCGCCGTCACCGTGTCCTTCAAAAAGCTCAGGCTCTCTCTCCCATGGATAATTATCGATTATTTCGCACGCCTCAAAACGACGGTTGATAAATTTCTCATGGTTAATAAGCTCAGCGCCACCATTACGATATATTTAAAACGCCTTAATTAAACTCATCAACCATCTACTTTAAGCTAACACAAAGTATATCGCGGATAATTAATAACAAACTTGATAGCACGCTACTACCGAACAGTTTACATACCTCTCGATCAGATTTAGAAAAATAGTTAAAACCAGCCATATCCTTCTACCTTCTTATCTAAAATTTATTATTTAAGCTTGATAATAGTTAGGCGGATGCAGGCTTTGAGTGTGCTGCACTCAGAGTCTGCATTCGCCCTCATCAAAATCATTTCCTAATAAAAAAATGCTGATTTTTTGTACGAAAGTCTTATCTGCTAACTTTACTCAGACGGTTAGATATGCACAGATATCGTCTGCGAAATGCGATAAAGCGCTGCTTTGGCTAGCTTAAAGAATGACGGCAAAGGCGCTACCCTTCCAGCCCGACCCACGACTTTGAACCGGGTGTGGATAACTTAAACCGTCAGGTGCTGCTTGATCAGCTCGTTGGATAGCTCGGCGATCTCGCCTTTGGCGACCGGGCGACCGCGATCCATAATCACAAAGCGGTCAGCGTATTTGCGGGCAAAGGGCAGCTTCTGCTCGACCAACAGGACCGTCAGGCCATCTTCTTTGATCAGCTGGCGAATCACCTGGCCAATCTGCGCGACGATATTGGGCTGAATGCCCTCACCTGGTTCATCCAAAATCAGCAGCTTGGGCTCAATCACCAGCGCACGACCGATGGCGAGCTGCTGCTGTTGCCCGCCGGATAAATCACCGCCACGGCGATGCTTCATCTCTTTAAGCACGGGAAACAGCTCATAAACGCGCTCGGGAATTTTTTTCATACCATCGCCACGCGCCGCCAAGCCGGTACGCAGGTTTTCTTCCACGGTGAGCAGTGGAAAAATCTGCCGCCCCTGGGGCACAAAGCCAATCCCTAACCGCGAACGTGCTTCAACGGCTTTTTTGGTCAGCTCGATCTCGCCGTCTTTGCCGCTTTGATAGCGTAGCTGGCCGCTTTTTACGGCCACTTCCCCCATAACGGCCTTCATCAAGGTGGTTTTACCCACGCCGTTGCGGCCCATCACGCAGGTGCACTGGCCTTCCGGCACATCGAGATCTAAGTCCCAGAGCGTATGGCTTTCGCCGTAGAACTGGTTGAGCTTTTCAATCGCCAGCATTAGGCCGCCTCCTCGTCATCCGCACCTAAATACACCTCAACAACGCTGGGGTCGCTTGACACCTGATCCATACTGCCTTCCGCCAGCACGCTGCCTTGGTGCAAGACCGTCACTTTACGGGCAATGGAACGTACAAAGCCCATGTCGTGCTCGACCACCACCACCGACTGTTTACCCGCCAGGCCCGTTAAAAGCTCGGCAGTGCGTTCCATTTCCTGCTCGGTCATCCCGGCCACCGGTTCATCCACCAGCAGTAAACGCGGACGCTGCATTAACAGCATGCCAATTTCCAGCCACTGTTTTTGGCCGTGGGAGAGAATTCCCGCTGGCTGGAAACGCAGCTCGGTCAGGCCGATGGTTTCCAGCACATCATCAATGCGATCTTTGATCTCACCGGTCATCCGGGCGGTCAGCGTTGGCAGAATTCGCTTGTCAGCAGCCATCGCCAGCTCCAGGTTTTCAAACACGCTTAGCGCTTCAAATACCGTGGGCTTTTGGAATTTACGCCCAATCCCCAGGCTGGCGATATCCGGTTCATTCATCTGCAGAAGATTATGGCGGCTGCCAAACCACACGCTGCCTTCGTTAGGCCGTGTCTTGCCGGTGATGATGTCCATCATGGTGGTTTTACCGGCCCCGTTGGGGCCAATAATGCAGCGCAATTCGCCGTCATCAATGGTCAGGTTCAGGTTATTGATCGCCTTGAAGCCATCGAAGCTTACCGAGACATCTTCCATATACAGAATCGGGCCATGGCGCACATCGACCGGCGATGCCTGGGGGGCCATAAAATCAAACACCCGATCCCGCGTGGTTAGCGATTGCAACAAGCTCATGCGGTAGCCTCCTTGGGCGGGGTAACGGGTTTTTTGCGACGTTTAAGGTGAAGCAATAACCCCGCCACGCCCTTGGGTAGAAACACAGTGACCAGAACAAACATCGCCCCCAAGGCAAACAGCCAGGCATCGGGCATCACGCCAGTGAAAATGGTTTTGGCATAGTTGACTAAAATCGCTCCGATGACCGCCCCATAGAGGGTGGCACGGCCACCCAGCGCTACCCAAAGGACAATTTCAATCGAGAAAATCGGCGAGAACTCGCTGGGGTTGATAATCCCCACCTGGGGCACATAAAGCGCGCCAGCCAGGCCCGCCAGCATGGCGGAAACCACAAACACAAACAGCTGGAAGCGCTCGACCCGGTAACCAATAAAACGTGTCCGGGCCTCGGCATCGCGGGTTGCCACACACACCCGGCCCAGTTTGCTGGTAACAATCGCCCGACACAGGATATAGCCCAGCGCCAACGCCACGCCGGTGGCAATAAACAGCCCCAGGCGGGTGTCGTTAGTGCGCAGGTTGAAGCCCAGTAGCTCGCGAAAATCTGTCAGCCCGTTGTTGCCACCAAAGCCCATCTCATTGCGGAAGAACGCCAGCATCAAGGCAAAGGTCAGCGCCTGGGTAATAATCGACAGATACACCCCCGTCACCCGCGAGCGAAACGCCAAAAAGCCGAACACCAATGCCAATAACCCTGGCGCCAGCAGCACCATGGCAAAGGCAAACCAGGCCATATCAAACCCGAGCCAATACCACGGCAGGCTATCCCAGCTGAGGAACACCATAAAATCCGGCAGTATGGGGTCGCCGTAAGTGCCGCGGTCACCGATTTGGCGCATCAGGTACATGCCCATGGCATAGCCGCCAATGGCAAAAAATGCCCCGTGGCCCAGGCTCAGAATGCCCAAATAGCCCCATACCAGATCCACCGCCACGGCCAGCAGCGCATAGCTTAAGTATTTACCGAACAGGTTAACGGTATAGGCGTTCACATGCAGCGGATGACCTTGCGGCACCGCCAGGTGAAGCACTGTCACCAGCAACAGAGCGGCAAACAGCACGCCAAGGAAAATTTGCGTAGCCCGTTCGCCAAACGGGCGGGTTAGCCAAAACTGGCTTGAAGATGATTGCGTCATCATGGGTTAGCCCTCCGCAGCCCGGCCCTTCTGCGGGAAGAGTCCACGCGGGCGCTTTTGAATAAACAGAATGATGAATACCAGGACGATAATCTTGGCCAGCACGGCACCGGCCCAGGGTTCCAGCACCTGGTTGATAATGCCCAGGGAAAGCCCCGCCACCAGGGTGCCCCACAGGTTACCCACGCCGCCGAAAACAACGACCATAAAGGAATCAATGATGTAGTTCTGGCCCAGATTAGGGCCAACGTTGGTAAGCTGCGATAACGCAACGCCTGCCAGGCCTGCCACGCCGGAACCTAACGCGAAGGTCATAATATCGACCCGCGTGGCGCGAATGCCCATGGAGCGTGCCATGGCGCGGTTTTGGGTCACTGCGCGCACTTCAAGCCCCAAGCGCGTGCGGCGCATGATCAGCATCAGTGCGGCAAACACCACGAGCGCAAAACCGAGTACAAACATACGGTTGAGGGTCAGTGACAAAGCGTCGTTAATGACTAACGAGCCGCTCATCCATTCTGGTGTTATTACCGTGCGGTTCAGCGGTGAAATTAGCGTTCGCACCAACTGCTGCAGAATCAGGCTGATACCGAAGGTTGCCAACAGGGTTTCCAGCGGGCGGCCTTTGAGGAACTGAATAACACCGCGCTCAATCGCCACACCGGCTAACGCGGCCACCATAAAGCCTGCGGGAATCGATAGAATCAGTGCCAGCCCCGGCTGGCCGGGCAACAGCTGCTGCATCATCCAGGTGGTATAAGCGCCTAGCATGATCAGCTCACCGTGAGCCATATTGATCACACCCATCACACCAAAGGTGATAGCAAGGCCAATCGCCGCCAGCACCAACACCGAGCCAAGCGAAAGCCCGAAGTAGAGCGTTTCCAGGCCACGGTTTATTTTGATATTTTGCTCAATACTGACCAGCGCTTCATTAGCGGCATCGGCAATGATGGGGTCATCATCATTCGCTGCTCGGCTAAGTGCGACTCGAACACGCGGATGCAAACTGCCTTTCAGCGTTTCAACGCCTTCCAGTTCGCCGTTTTCAACCTGGTAGATGGCCAACGCCTGGGTAAGCCGACGCTTTACCTGGGTATCGTCTTCCGCAGCGATCAGCTCACCAAGCGGTTCGGCCAGCTCTTCGTCGACCTCTCCCAAAAGCCTGGTGGCCGAGGTACGGCGACGTTCAACATCTGGCGAATACAGATCCACCACGGCAATCGCACTGCGTAGCTGGTTGCGCAGATTGTTATTAATGCCAATACGATCCAGGTCTCGGCGGGACATCTCGCCCAGCGGTTCACCGGTCAACGCATCCGCAACAGGCCAGTCGCGCCCCTGGTTGTCGAGCACAACCACGAAACGGCCATCATCAGCGCGCTGCAAGCGACCATCCAATAATGACTGAAGCCAATCACGGGCGCGCTCGTCATCGCTTTGCAAAATAGCAATGATCGCTTCGCCTTTGGCAGGATAGGAACGCACGTCCAGCGCTTCTAGTAGCTCAAGTGCCGCTGCATCATCAGCATCGACAGTGGCGCTTGTTTGTGCCTGGGCGGTGACTGTGACGCTTAACAACAGCAGACACAGTAGCCCTAAGGAAAGAAAACGCCTCATGGGGTTCTTCCTTTAGTTAACAAAAAGGGGAGAGGTCGCATGCTCCTTACCGCGCCGCGCTTGAGTAAAGTGCGCGACGCGGCAAGGAAAGTGTTACTCAGAAAAAACGATTACTCAGCGAGGGCCGCTTCGGCTTCTTCTGCTGCGGTGCTACCACCACACGAGCCGTTCACCACGTTAAAGTTGCCGCACTCCATGGGCTTGCGCCAATCGGCAATCAAATCACGTGAACCAGGCAAGTAATCAGACCAAGCATCCCCTGCCACCGTAGAAGGCGTTTGCCAGACGATATCGAACTGGCCATTGTCCTGAATTTCACCGATCAACACGGGCTTGGTGATGTGATGGTTGGGCATCATGGCCGCGTAGCCGCCAGAAAGATTAGGCACGGCGACACCAATGATCGCGTCCTTCACCGCATCTACGTCGGTAGTACCCGCTTTACGCACGGCTTCAGCCCACATATTAAAGCCAATATAGTGTGCTTCCATGGGGTCGTTGGTGACCGCCATCTCATCGCCGGTATAGTCGATCCATGCGTCGATAAAGTCGTAGTTTTCATCAGTATCGACACTCATGAAGTAGTTCCAGGCCGCCAGGTGGCCGACTAGCGGGCCGGTATCGATACCGGTGAGTTCCTGCTCGCCTACGGAGAAGGCGATGACCGGGATATCAGCAGCGTCAATGCCCTGGTTAGAGAGTTCGGTATAAAACGGCACATTGGCATCGCCGTTCACCGTTGAGATAACGGCGGTGGGCTTGCCCTCTTCACCAAAGCGGCGTATTTCAGCCACAATGTTTTGCCAATCTGAATGACCAAACGGCGTGTAGTTGATCATGATGTCTTCATCCGCGATGCCATGCTCATCCTTGAGAAAGGCTTCGAGAATGCGGTTGGTGGTACGCGGATACACGTAATCGGTACCCACCAAGGCAAAACGCTCGATACCCACCTGGTTGATCAAGTATTCAACCGCTGGGATCGCCTGCTGGTTAGGCGCAGCACCGGTATAGAAGACATTTTCTGAAGACTCTTCACCTTCGTATTGCACCGGGTAGAACAGTAGGCCATTAAGCTCTTCGACCACCGGCAGGACTGCCTTACGTGAAACGGAGGTCCAGTTACCGAAGATCACATCGACTTCTTCCTGCGCCAGCAGCTCCCGAGCGCGCTCGGCAAATAACGGCCAGTTAGAAGCGGGGTCGACCACCACGGCTTCAAGCTGGCGGCCAAGCAAGCCACCGGCGTCGTTCTGCTGTTCAATCAGCATCTCAACGGTGTCTTTAAGCACCGTTTCACTGATCGCCATGGTGCCGGAGAGAGAATGCAGGATACCGACCTTGATGGGGTCGTCATCCTGGGCAACGGCCTGTGCACTGGCCCCCATGACGGCGGCGGTGATTAAGGCAGTAGCGAAACGGGCAACGGTACGAGGGTGTGTCTTGCGCTGTAATGTGGTCACTTGAATCTCCTTGCGCCCCTTTTACGGGGCTCGTTATTTGAGCTTCGCGGCCAAGCCTACCCGTTATGTAACGTGGGGACGGGCATTACTGGGCTTGGTGCGTCCACTAGCTATTAACTTTTGCAAGGTTTGCGCCACACTATAAATAGAAAGATTAAAAATATTAAAATCAAAAGGTTAGATTAGAAAAAAGTAACCACCTCCTCACATGTCGCACTATTGTGACGCGTTGACGCTTAAAAAATGCACGCTGTTTATGCACCATAACGGCACCTCGCACCAATAGTGGGTTTTCTGTTTCCCATATCTGTTTATCTCGTCTACTTTCATCGTCTATTTTTATTACCTGTTGCTATTTTCTTTTTTTCTTTCGCAAAAAAAGCGCCCTAGAAAACTAGGGCGCTTTGTGCTTATACACGTATTCTATTTAGCGGAAACCACACGCTCATTGCGGCGCGTTTTCAGTAGCGGTAAACCAAGTGACAGCAAAGCAATTACCAGCAGCGACAGTGAAATCGGCTTGTCGATAAAGGTCGTCCAATCACCGCCAGAAATCTGTAGCGCGCGGCGCATGGACTCTTCCAAGATATTGCCAAGAATCAGCGCCAGAATAAGCGGCGCAGCGGGGAAGCCGAACAAGCGCATCCCTAGGCCAACCAAGCCAAAGCCAAGCAACAACAACAGGTCAAACACACTGAAACTCATGCCGTAGACGCCGATCATGCAGAAGATCAAAATGAGCGACAAAAGCAGCGGCTTGGGCAGATCCAGAATCTTGGCGATTAACGGAATCAGCGGCAGGTTAAGTACCAACAGAAAGATATTGCCGATATACATACTCGCGACCACACCCCAGAACACATCCGGACGCTGTTCAAGCATCATCGGGCCGGGATTAACCCCCATCACCAACAGCGCGCCAAGCAGTACAGCAGTGGTGCCAGACCCCGGCACGCCCAAGGTTAACAGTGGTACAAACGAGCCGGTACATGCTGCATTATTCGCCGCTTCCGGCGCGGCCACGCCTTTGATGTTGCCTTTACCAAAGGTATCGCCGTCTTTGGCAATGCGTTTTTCCATGCTGTAGCCAAGAAACGAACCAATGGTCGCACCTGCGCCCGGCAGCACGCCGGTAAAGAAGCCCAATACGGAACTGCGGCCAACGGGTCCTGCTATCTGTTTAACTTCGCTGCGGGTCAGCTTCAACGAGCCAATGGCATTACGCGGCGCTTCTTTTCCACCGCCACCGCGCAGTAACATGTAAAACACCTCGGCTAAGGCGAAGATACCCAGTGCGACAACCAGAAAATCAATACCATCGAGCAGGTGAATCGAGCCAAAGGTAAAGCGCTCGGTTCCGGTTTGCATATCAATCCCGATAATCGAGATCATTACCCCGATAACGGCAGCAATTAAGCCTTTGACGAGCGACTTATCGGATAGCGATACAACGGCTGTTAGGCCCAGCACCATCAGCGCAAAGTATTCAGCAGGACCAAAGCTCACCGCAACTTTGGAAAGCAGTGGCGCAATCAGCATCAGAAAGACAACGGATACCGTGCCGCCAACAAAGGAGGAATAAGCAGCAATGGCCAGCGCTTTACCTGCCAACCCTTGCTTGGCCATCGGGTAGCCGTCAAACGAGGTCGCTACCGTTCCCGCTACGCCAGGGGCATTAAGCAAAATAGAGGAAGTGGAGCCGCCAAAAATAGCACCGTAGTACACCCCAGCCATCAAAATCAGCCCTGAAGAGGGCTCCATAGCGAATGTAATCGGGATCATCAGCGCCAGCGCGCTGATCGGCCCAAGGCCGGGCAACATGCCAATAATGGTGCCAGCAAAGACGCCAGCAAAGACGTAAGCGATATTGATAGGCTCAAGCGCGATGCCAAAGCCGTACATTAGATTGTTAAAGGCATCCATGGGTGTGTCTCTCTTTTAAACCCGCTAACAGTGGGCAAGCGCGGCCTAGTTAAAACGGCAGCACGCCAGTGGGTAGGTAAACATCCATTACCCGCGTCATGGTCAGATACAGCGCCAGCACGACCCCAAGCGATGTTGCCAGGTTGACCCCATGGCGGCGGTAGCCGTAGTAAGCGGTTAAGCCAACACACAGTAGCGTCGAAGCCAGCACGAAGCCTAGCGGCACGAGTAGGAATGCATAAGCAGCAATGGCGATGGCCGTCACAATCACCCGCGCCCAAGGCGTTAGCAGCACCGGTCCTTGGGTTTCGACTTGATCAATCTGGTCGGCGCCCGCAATAGGACCGGGGCGCTCAAAAAACAAACACGCCGACAGCAACAGCAAGGAGACACCTAACACTTTTGGAAACAGATCAGAATCTACCGGGCGAGGCAAAGGAAAATTTGGAATTTGCCAAGCCATTGCCAGATAGGCAGCTGCTACTAACGCCAACACAAGCGCTAGCCATTGGTTGGTATTGAATCGAGTCATGGGGAAGCTCTCCGAAGGCGTCGTTGCTGTTCAGCATTGATCCTTGCGGTATCAGACGGAAGATCCCGGCGGCATGCTGCCACCGGGGTGCCTCTAGGACGTGCGCTTACTGGCGCATCAGGCCCAGGTCGGTCAAAACGCTGCTGAACTGCTCTTGCTGCTCATCCAGGAAAGTTGCGAAGGCATCGCTATCCTGGTAGGCATCAATCCAGCCCAGTTGGTCACTAGCTTCGCGCCATGCGTCAGTTTCGAGCATCTCAGCGAAGAGCGTTTCGTAGTATTCAACCGCCTCTTCAGGCATTTCTGGCGCACCCATTACGCCACGCCAAATATCGAAGGTGTAGTCGTAACCCTGCTCTTGATAAGTGGGTACTTCGGCCAGTCCGCCGCCCAGACGCTCTTCAGACGAAACGCCTAGCGCGCGCAGCTGGCTGCCTTCGCCTAACTGGCCTACCGCTTCACCAGCACCACCAATCACTGCCTCGATGTGGCCGCCCATCAGGTTGGTCATGGCGTCACCACCACCCGAGAAGGGAATATAGTTAACCGATGAGGCTTTCATACCTGCTGCAGAAGCAAGACCAGCGACAGAAATGTGATCCATGGAGCCCGGTGCACTACCCCCGCCCACGCTTAGGCTGGGGTTGTCTTTCAGCGCCGCGAACAGGTCATCCAGGTTTTGATACTCGGAATCGGCTGACACCAAAATAATCGAGTAGTCGGTATTGATGCGCGCAATCGGGGTGAAATCAGTGTGGTCGTAACGCGAGGCACCTGCCAGGGGCACTAAAATCATCGGCGGGCTGGTAGCGAAAAGTTTATGCGGATTGCCGCTATCACGAGCTACCTGAGCCCAAGCAACTGCACCGCCGCCACCAGGCACGTTAATAGCAGCAAAGCTTTCGTCGGCCAGCTCCTCTTGCTGAATAACGCGGGACATAGTACGTACTAGCGTGTCCCAACCGCCGCCTGGGTTGGCTGGGGCAACAAATTCAATTGAACGGCTCGGCGTCCACTCTTGAGCGTTGACAGACGTCGTCATGGCAAGGGCAGCCATGGGTAAGGCAAGCACGGCAAAGTGCTTAAGGGAAAGCGTGGTCATGGGCGTTCTCCACATTCGCTATATTGTTGTATTAGCAATGTTGTTATAGGGGGTTGTTGACGTATCTTAGTGTGGGTACACACGCCACATTAGAAGACCGCTACCCATAGCGACAAGCTTATGAACATTAATGGCAAAACGTGCTTTTTGTGCGTTTTGTTCATTTTGTTCACACCCCAATTTACAGCGCCTCTAGCCGAGTCTGGGAGACGTCCAGCAGCCGATAGCGTCGCTCTGGCCGACCAACATCACCATAACCAATTTCTGCGTTAACCGCTTGTTCAGCAACTAAAAACTCTAAATAACGCCGCGCTGTTGAACGACTTGCTCCCATTGATTGCGCCACCTGCATCGCCGTTTGGGAATCACGCTCGGCTGCAAGTGAATCCACCACACAACGCAGGGTCAGGCGGTCGATGCCTTTGGGCAACGTCTTCGCGGCTAACCGCTGAGGTTCACCTGGCCGCAAACGAGCCAGCACCTGATCCAGCTCGTCTTGACTCATTTCCGCCCGATTCGCTAACGCCTCTCGCTCGCGGCGAAAACGCGTCAGCATCTGCGTCATACGTGTTGCTTCAATCGGTTTAATTAAATAATCAAAGACGCCGCCGCGTAACGCTTCGCTGATGGTTTCTACTTCGCGGGCGGCGGTCACCATAACGATATCCACATGGACATAGTCGCGACGGATAGCCCATAACAGCTCCAGACCTTCCACATCAGGCAAGTAAGCATCCAATAAAATCAGCTGGATAGCGTCAGCATGCTGGGCCATTAGCACCTTTGCTTCGCTGCCATTGCGTGCCAACCCCACCACGTAAAAGCCGTCGCTCTGCTCAATAAAGGCCTTGTGGATATCAGCAATGCGAAAATCGTCTTCGACGACCAAAATACCGTATTGCGTCGTAGACATAGTCATTCCTCTTACTGTCGTCGTTATTATGATTTAGGACATCGTGGCTAGTTGATCGCAAAGTGAGCGATCCAGCACAGCAATAAAGCACGCACCACCTAATTCGCTCTCTTCCAGTGTTACCTCGCCACCGTGCTGACGGCACAGCCGCGCGACCAGCGCTAAACCAATGCCGCGGTGCTTACCGGTTTTGGTAGAAAAACCGTCTAGAAAGATCGATTCCGCATGCTCACTAGGTACGCCGGGGCCGTTATCTTCTACTTCAACCAACAACTGCTCTCCCAGGTCCGTAAAGAACAGGCGAACTTTCGGGGTATCGCTGTTTGGTCCATTAAGCGCTGCATGGCAGGCATTATCTAATAAGTTGCCCACAACGCTCATCATTACTTCTTGCCCAGTTACCGTGAGCGGGCAGGAAAGCGAGCTCTGTTCATCAATTTCCAACGCCACGCCCAGCTCTCGGGCTCGCGTTAATTTACCCAACAAGGTACCGCTGAGTACCGCGTCGGCGACATGGCGCATCAAAAAACTCATTTGCGCCTGAGCACGTTCGGGTTCGTGATGGATCAGCGCTAGCGCCTCGTCAACACGGTTAAGCTGCAAGAGTCCGGAAATCGTATAAAGCTTGTTGGAAAACTCGTGAGCCTGGGCACGCAGCATATCGACATCACGGCTTGCCCGATTAAGTGCTTGTGAAAGATCAATAATTTCACGGCGACTACGAAACGTCGCAACAGCACCTTCTATCTCGCCTTCGTGCAGAATAGGCACGCGATTCGCCACGACAGGATGGTCGCCCAACCACATTTCCTGATCAAACTCCTGCTCACCGTGCTTTAACACCTCATTTAAACGTGAGTTGGGCACCACCTCAAATATCGGCTGCCCCAGCAATACCTGTTCATCCGATAACCCCAGAAAGCGTCGTGCCTGCTGATTTACTAAGGTGATCTGGCCCTCGCGGTTAACCGCCAGAATACCTTCATGAATAGATTGCAAGATGGCCTCTTTTTCCATGGCCAAGCGCGCTATTTCATAAGGCTCCAATCCAAGGATGACTTTTTTAAGATGCTGCGACAGCCAATACGCGCCAGCAAATCCCAGCAAAATCATCAGTGCTACCAGGGCCCAACCCAAACTGGTGTAGCGGGCCACATCCATATCCACCCGTTCAAGCATGAAGCCCACCGACACCACGCCGATGATGTTGCCTTCTTCATCCCAAATGGGCGCTTTACCCCGCATGGCACTCCCTAACGTTCCGGTAGCTTCCGATACGTATGACTGACCAAAAATCAGCGCTTGGTCATTATCCCCACCCACCATTGGCTGGCCGATACGCTCAGGAACTGGATGCGAGTAGCGAATCGATTGGGCATTACCGACCACCACATAGCGGGCACCGGTCTCGTGGCGAACTCGTTCAGCAAGCGGTTGAATAATTAGCGAAGGGTTAGGTGTCGAGAAAGCATTCACAATTTGCGGCATACCCGCCACGGTCTTAGCCACGGCCAGCGCTCGCTCGCCTATTTGGTGAGTGATAATTTCAGCTTTACGGTGGTTCAGGTAAGTGCCTTGTGCCAATAACATACCCGCCAACAGCAGGCCAACCAGCAGCATGACCTGTAGGCGAAAGCTTCGCTTGTACCAGCGGCGTTTGGAACGAGTGCGTCGCCAGCGCTGTAATTCAGCTAGCATGCGGGGGCGGGGGACGGTCATAAAGGAACTCACTTAGCGCGACAGCGTTATTATGGCATGCAGCGCCAAGCGGCGTTAGCCGTTGCGCTTTTTCGATTACATGCTTAACCAGCTGACTAGCAATCGTTTCAGATAGTTACGATAGCCTTCATGCTAATCACAATGGTGCATCGCCAAGACACCGCGCACCATTTTCATGCAATTTTTCTTTCATTATTAGACCTTGGTCTATACTTGCGATATAGTATTGCCAGTTTCCTGTCCTTGCGCCATTCAATGAATGGCGCTTTTTTTTGTTTCGAAAATCGAGTGTATGTGACCGTTAAGCTTACACACGCACGATTTTGTTAGGCTCAATACCCTGTTTACTCAATCCCCATCAAACATAGGTGTTCTTAATGAACCAACCTGCACCCGCTAGCGAGGGTTCTTCGCGGTTTTCCCTCGGCGACCCCATTGTACTGGTGCTGAGCATCGGTTTTATCGTGGCGTTTCTTGCGCTCTCCTTTTACGACATTGATCTTGTCGCCAGCTCAATTAGCACAGGCTTTGCCTGGACGGCGTTAGTGCTAGGCAGCTACTTTCAGTTGCTACTGTTACTGACCTTTTTTATTGCCATTGGGCTGGCCGTTACGCCAGCAGCGAAAGCCAAGATTGGCAATCTCGATGCACCAGAAATGAGCACATTTAAGTGGCTATCGATCATTCTGTGCACATTGCTAGCCGGCGGTGGCGTCTTTTTCGCCGCCGGAGAGCCGATATATCACTTCGTGGTAACACCACCGGCCTTTGATACCGAAGCAGGTACAGCCGACGCTGTATCAAGCGCCCTTGCCCAATCGTTTATGCACTGGGGCTTTTTAGCCTGGGCAGTACTTGGCTCGCTAACCGCCGTGGTACTCGCCCACGCCCATTACGTAAAGGGCCAACCGCTGCAACCACGCACGCTGCTTTATCCTGTTTTTGGCGAGCGCCTTATGCGTGGCCCGCTAGGCGGCGTAGTGGATGCCTGCTGCGTTATTGCATTAGTAGCGGGCACCGTCGGCCCGATTGGGTTTCTGGCCACTCAGGTCAGCTTTGGTTTGCATGAGCTATTCGGTCTCCCCGAAGGCTACACAGGGCAGCTCATTATCCTTGCAGTACTTGGCTGCATTTACGTGCTCTCTTCCATGAGCGGTATCCATAGAGGCATCCAGCTGCTCAGCCGCTTTAATGTACTGCTAGCGCTTGCCATTGGCGCGATCATTATTGTGTTTGGACCTACACTGTTTTTGGTTAACACCTACGTATCGAGTATGGGCGCTTACGTGAGTGAGTTCTTCACCATGGCAACCATGACCGCAGACACCGCCCCCGCCTGGTGGATGAAGTGGTGGACCGTCTTTTTCTTTGCGTGGTTTATTGGCTATGCACCGCTAATGGCGATTTTCGTGGCACGTATTTCCCGGGGGCGTAGTATTCGCGAGATGATTCTTGCCGTGGCGATACTTGCTCCCATTGCGACCACCGTGTGGTTTACCCTGCTTGGTGGTTCGGGTATTTATTACCAGCTCACCGGTGTGATCGATCTGACAGAAGCGCTGAATAACTTCCAGTTTGATGTAGCGACACTTACCGTCGCCCAAGCGCTTCCCGGCGGGACCTGGATGGCACTGGCCATTCTGCTACTGACCACGATTTTTGTGGCCACTACAGGTGATTCAATGAGTTACGCCATTGCGGTAGTGGGTGCTGGTCATGATGACCCAAGCCCTTACATGCGTGCTTTTTGGGGGATTGCCATGGCGCTAATGGCGGCAGTGCTACTGTATATGGGCGCTGGTCAGATTGGTGCTTTGCAGCAATTTATCGTGATTACCGCGATTCCCGTTTCATTGATTTTGCTACCATCGCTGTGGAACGGCCCGCAAGCTGCCTACGCGATGGCGCGTGAACAAGGCATTATTGAGTAACAGCTTACTGTCATAACTTTTTTGTCATAACCCTTTTGTCATAAACCTTTCGGCAGCCGCAGAGTTATCTGTGGCTGCTGGCTGACTGCCACGCAGATTATTCTGCATAAAAGGCATCAGATTTGTGTTTAAGCTTAGCAACGCGCCCCTCCGAGGAAGGTTAGGCCCTCTAGCCATGGGAGGCCACACTGCTATTATCGGCCACTAAACACACATCAACTAAGTACACATCCACTTGGTACACATCAACTAAGCACACATCATGAATGCTCTCGCTGCTTAAGCGTTCGGCTACTGGCGGCGAGCACCTCATCTACCGGGCGACGCACGTAGCTGTGTTGGTAGTACCCTTCATCAACGATGTCACCGTTCCACGCCACAATATCCAAATCCATGGTTCTTGGTCCTGATTTAATCGGACCACGCACACGTCCAAGGCGATTTTCTACCTCTTTCAAGTAAGCACGAAAATCATCGTGTTCAAGGGGTGTGCGCACGAGCAGCGCCGCGTTCAGAAAGTCTGGCTGTTGTTGATAGCCAACCGGGGCTGTGCGAATTGCCTCAGAGCTTGCTATCAGCTCACATTCGCTGCGCAAAATAGTGAGTGCTTCGTGAAAGTGATGCTCCGGCTCAATATTGGTACCAAGAGAGATTAAGCATTCATGGTAAGCGGTATCGGGCGTAGTGTTCGACGACGAGAGTGGCATAGCTGCATCCTTGTCTTAGAGGCTCTATTCTTGGAGACGTAACCCGAGAGCAGTAGTCGTGTCACATTGATCACCAGTAAGATTAGCTTGCCTGTTATTTTGTTCAAGCTCTGTACAAGATATTGACAAACGCTACGCTCACGCAGAAAGTCATGCTTCACACTGCATACGCTGAAACGTTAATCCACTGTGGGGAACCTTGCATGAGCTCATCAGCTGCACTTGTCACCGGCGGCGCGACACGCTTGGGGCGCTATTTCGCCGAAGCCCTGGCAGATAAGGGCTATGATATTGCTTTACACGTGAATAGCTCACGTGGCGAAGCCGAAGACGTAGCTAAAACGATTCGCGCCAAAGGCCAGCGCTGCGAAATAGTGCCGTGCAATTTCTTGAGCGACTCTCTTGAAGAGCTCGTGACCACTGCTAAACAGCACTTCCCCGGCCTTAATGTGCTGCTTAATAGCGCCTCTGCCTATGAACCTGCCCCCATTGCAAGCACCGACTTGGCCATGCTGGAAACGCAGTTTAGGGTTAATATGTTTACACCGTTGCTGCTCACACGGCACTTTGCAGACGCCGTTGATAAGGGTCAGGTCATTAACATCATTGACAATAAAGTGGCCTACCACCAGTACCCGTATGCAGCGTATTTACTGTCGAAAAAGAGCCTTGCCGATATGACGCGTATGGCAGCGCTAGAGTTCTCGCCACGCTTGCGCATTAACGGCATTGCCCCTGGCGTGGTGCTGCCTGCCTCCCAGCGTACCAGCGACTATATCCAATGGCGTATTGAAGGTATTCCCGTTAATCACCAGGGCGACCCAGCTCACCTTGTACAAGCTTTGCACTACTTATTAGACAATAACTTCGTTGCAGGTCAAATTCTATTTGTCGACGGCGGCGAGTCGATTAATCTGGAAGGGCGTCATTCCGAAAACTATCTAGACTAAATTATCCCACTCCTTCAAAAAACTGGGGCCGCCCGAAGGCAGCCCCAGTGTCAACGCTCTAGCCGCTAAGCGTCTCACACCCTTTCGGATTACACTTCGTCAACATCACCTTGGTCAGGCTTTAGGTGGTCAGGCTCAATTGGAGATCGAGCTGACTGGTCTGATGGATGTTCGCTTTCCTGACGAAGTGGCGACGTCTCCACTTTTTTGCGTTCAGCAGTGGAATCCAGCACACGTACATTAGCAGGTGGCGTTTTACCGCCTTTTGTTTCACCGAAGTAGAGCGTGGTATGCGGGAATGGTATCTCGATACCGGCTGCATCAAAGCGCAACTTCACTAACCGGTTATAGGCACGCCCAACAGCCCACTGATCACCCGGCGTTGTCTTGATTACCACACGAATATTCACCGAACTATCCGCCAGCGCGGTAACACCTGCAACGGTCAGGTCAGCCAGCAGTTTATGGCCTTCTTCTTCGCTCTTTTTCAGGTCTTCGAACGCCAGCTGCAGCTGCTCAATCGCCTCATCAATGCTTTCGTTATAGCCGATACCGTATTCACCGACGTGATTACCATACTCACGCATATAGTTAGATACCGTATCAACACTGGAAAACGGAACGATGTGATAGGTGCCAGACAAATCACGGATGCCTACAGAACGAATACTAAGCCGCTCGGCAGTTCCTGTGACGCCGCCTACAGTGACCACGTCACCGGTATTCATGGCGTTTTCTACCTGAATAAACACACCGGTAATAACATCCTGCACCAGCTTTTGGGCACCAAAACCAATCGCTAAGCCCAGCACACCAGCACCGGCAATAAGCGGGCCGATATTAATGCCTATTTCCGACAATACGATCATGCCGGTGATCGTCACCATGGCAATAACTAAGGCGTTACGAAACAGACTGAGCAACGTTTTAGCACGTGCAGAGGGTTCGCCATGGCCCGTTTCCGGATTGAGCTTGTGTTCGATAAGGCTAGCCAGCCCCAGCCAAACACCGAATGCAACGATCAAGATAATGGCCACACTGGTCAGATTACCGACTAAGTTAGCGCCACGTTCAGAGGCGTACCAAGCCGCTAAATTAAACACTCCCCAGGCATCCAGCACGACCATCAGGACCGCTACTAATAGTACGGTACGCAAAACACGTAAGGCATTGGGCACATAGCTATTTAAGCGCACTTCCAGCATCGGCAACCTACGACGCAGATCATCGGATAGCTTAATACGACGGCCAATCGTTTGAGTAAGGAACGCCGATACCAAAAGACCGACAACCATTGCAGCCAATGTTTTCAATGTGGCAAACAACACAAATGGCAATGCATCCCCAGGGCGTATCAGCGTCAGCACGAACACCATCAAGAAATAGAGTAATGCAAACAAGTGCCAGGTTCGCGCAAATAAGTGCAGCGATACGCGGCTGGCGGTCATCGTTGCACCTGCCGCCATCTGGTTAAGGTTATCGCGCAGGCGTACACGGTTTTTAAGCACAACCGCTACCGCGTAAATGAAGGCCAACAGCATGATAAAGGTGCCTACTGCTTGGCCTAGGGTTGCCGCGATATAGAAGTTGACCAGCGGTACAACCACCATCAAACCATAACCCACCATGCCAATTAAACGCGCCAACCAGCGATTCCAGTAAGATGCTTCTTTCGCCGAGATAGGTAACAGGCGCAGTCCTTCATAGCGCGAAGAAAACAACATGCGCACACCGACTTTCAATAACTCAATCATAAAGAAAGCATTTAGAAATAACGATGCACGGGTAGAAAGCTCGCCAGTTTCACCCACTGCGAACGTTGCTAACAAGTTCCCGCTCACGTAGGCAAAAGCAACAAGCAACACGTCTACCACAGCAGCAATGGCAACACATAGCACTAAGCGCAGCACGGGTGTTAAGCCGCTGCCCTGCTGAGACCAACCGCTAATCTTAGTAAATAACGGCTTCGCTAAACGCCGGGAAATCATAAATATCGCGAACGTCGCGACAATCACAATCCCAAGGTTAATTGCGGCACTGACAAACGCAGCCATGTCGAAGGTGCTAGTCCCTTGGCCAGCAAACAGCCCGGCCACAACGGCAACTGCCTGCTCTATCTGCCCGCTAACATCACTGACCACGCGGCTGGTTAGCTCTGCAAGCTGACGAGGCAGCGACACATCTTCAGGAGCAAGATTGCCGCCCTGGGCAGCAGCCTCCGGCGATAACTCGCTGGTCAGCTCATTAGGTAACACTGACGCTTGGTTTCGCAGTAGCTCAATGAGCTCTTGGCGGGCTTGCTCGTCTTCCAGCAGATCAGCAAGCGCCGAATAAGAGGGCTGTTCTTCCACGTTAGCAGTGTCTGCGCCGCCTGCACCTGCACTTAACGTGGTTTGTGCCAGCGCCGGCGTTGCCAGAAAGGCGAATAGCATCAATAACCAGACGCCTAGCCAGGGGAATAAACGTAATGGCGTCACACCTAAACCTCCCTTTGAGTGAGTCCTTTGAGTGAGTCTTTTACTCAGTGTCATTACTAACTCGCTTTCTGTACATCGTTTTTAGACATATCGTTTTGAGGCATATCGTTCTTAGGCATAACAAGGTGCACGCTGTTCATAATGCACTTTGTGTAGGGGGCATGCTTTGTATAAAAGATAAATAGAGTAACATGAGAGAAAGAGCGTGGCTCGCCACCAGCCTCATCACTATTTACGCATCAACGCCGCTTAGGTTAACCATTATTTCTGTTTTTACCCGCAAAGCGGCACCAGCCATTGCTGGGCCAACACCAACAACAGCGCATAGCGAGTGCCTTTTGCCACCACAATCCACAGCAGTGCACGCCACCAGGGCAGCCTAAAGATTCCTGCGAGTACTGTGAGGGGATCACCCAGGACGGGTGCCCAGGAAAGCAGCAAGCTAACCTCGCCAAAACGTTTGTACCAACGCTCTGCGCGCGCTAAGCCAGCCGGCGAGGCGGGAAACCAGCGGCGATGCTGAAACTGGCGAGCATAACGCCCTAGCGCCACATTGATCATACTACCCAGCGTGTTACCCGTGGTTGCGACAAGCCAAAGCTCAAACACGGGCTCGCCTAAACACCACTGACGTGCCAGCCACACCTCTGAACCGCCAGGCAGCAGGGTGGCACTCGCTAGTGCCACCCAAAACAGGCTAAACATAAGGAGGGATGCCCTTGTCAGTCACTTCAGGTGAGCGAAGCACTGTTCATCGGGGCAGTTGACCACCCAGCTGAAGGGTGATTTCGTCGGCGATAGTGCGCACTAATGCACCCAGCGCTAACAAGCGCTCTTCGGGGATGCGTGCCATTGGCCCAGAGACGGAAATGGCCGCCAGCGGCGTACCGTGCTCATCGTGAATGCAGGCGGCAACACAGTGTAAGCCCACCGCGTGTTCCTCGCGGTCGCAGGCAAACCCCTGAGTACGAATAGTGGCCATTTCGGTCAACAGCTCACCGGTTTGATGCAGCGTGTTTTCAGTCACTCGAGCAAGATCGTAGCCTTTAAGCAATTCGGTACGTTCGTCTTCGCTCATCCAGGCCAATAAGGCTTTTCCCACCCCGGAGGCATGCAGCGGCGCCCGTGAGCCTAGGCGGGTAATCATACGCATCATCTGCGGCGACTCATGCTGGGCAAGAAATACCGCGGTCGCACCCTCCCGAATGCCCAGGTTCGCGGTTTCGCCTGTCTCTGCCGTTAAGCGGCGTAGAAAGGGCCGACTGAGAGCGACGACATCACGCGCTTCTAAAAAGCTGTTACCAATGCGAAAAGTTTTTACATCAATGCGCCAAAGCCCTTGCTCGCTTTCTTGAGTCACGAACCCCTGGCTCTGAAGTGCCTGCAACAAACGGTGAGTAGTGGATGGCGCGAGATCAGCCATGTCCGCCAACTCCGACAATGCTAACCCTAACGGACTCGCCGATAAATACTCTAATAGCGTGAGACCACGTACTAATGATTGGCTGTGTCCACCACTCGCTTTGGTGGCCCCCGCCGGACGTCCAACTGACCTGCGCTTAACGTCACTCACCTTACTTTCTCCTGAAGACGCCTCTCCTGAAGGCATAAAGTGAGGGAGGATAACGCGCCGGCGGGGCGATTGTCGCGTTTACGGAAACAAATTCCACCAATGATATCTTGCGTCTTACTAGCGATGACGCCACTGGGGCTGACGCTTGGCAATAAAGGCATCAATGCCCTCGGCCACATCGTCTGCCAGCATGTTGCACGCCATGGTCTCACCAGCAAAGGCATAGGCGTCTTCCAGCGGCATGGCTAGCTGGCGGGCAAACATTGCTTTCCCAGTGCGCACCGCCACCGCACTCTTGGCGCAAATGCTCGCGGTAAGCGCTTCCACAGCACTATCGAGCTCGCCCTCTTCGGCGACCCGGTTAATGAGCCCCCAATCGGCTGCTTGGGAAGCGCTAATAAACTCCCCCGTCAGCAACATTTCCATCGCCCGCTTTCGCGACACGTTGCGCGAAAGCGCTACCGCCGGAGTCGAACAGAACAGTCCCACATTGATTCCTGACACGGCAAACCGGGCACTGCTAGCCGCCACAGCCAAATCACAGCTAGCGACAAGCTGGCAGCCGGCGGCAGTCGCAATACCTTGGACTTTAGCAATTACTGGCACAGGCAAGTTAACAATGGCCTGCATTACCGCGCCACAGCGAGTGAACAGCGCTTGGTAGTAGGCTTTATCAGGGGTAGCACGCATCTGCTTTAAATCATGCCCTGCGCAAAAGGCTTTGCCATTGGCGGCGAATACCACGCAACGCACCTGATCATCCTGGGCAATGTCATCAAGCGCGCTCTGCAGCGCCGTCAACATATCTTCAGAGAGCGTATTAAAGCGTTCAGGCTGGTTTAACGTAAGCGTGGTTACGCCTTGGTAATCCGTGCGTTGTAACAGGTTCGAAGACGCCAGCGGCGCATTAGAAGAGACAGACATAAAAAACTCCTAGACAGGTGAATGTCACTCAGTCTAGCGCGCACTTCGGTCTATCGCATACTTAGACAATAGCGGCGGGGTTACAACCACGTGGCCTCTCTGCTGGCAGGAGGCCACGCGCGCTACGCGTTTGCGCGGTCGTCTTTGCGGTGGTTATAGCCCAGCGGATGGGGTTCGCCGCGAGCCTTGGCCAGTTCGATTTGACGTTGGCGCTCTCGGGCGGCAGCGCGGGTTTTTTCAGGGAGAGAGTCGATGCAGTGGGGGCAGCTGATGCCCGGCTCGTAAGTCGACGACTGCATATCGTCAAGAGAGATGGGCATACGACAGGCGTGACACTGTTCATGTTCGCCTTCGCTTAGGTCATGTCGCACCGTTACGCGGTTATCAAACACAAAACACTCACCGCGCCATAAAGACTGCTCTTCCGGCACTTTTTCGAGGTAGTTCAACACGCCACCTTTTAGGTGATAGACCTCTTCAAAGCCCTCTTTCAGCATAAAACTGGAGGCCTTTTCACAGCGGATACCGCCGGTGCAGAACATCGCAACTTTTTTGTGCTTTTCTGGGTTGTAGTGCTCGCGCACGTACTCAGGAAACTGGCGGAAGGTGGTCGTTTTCGGGTCAATTGCCCGTTCAAAGCTGCCAATCGCCACTTCGTAATCATTACGGGTATCGATAACCAGTACTTCCGGATCGGAGATCACATCATTCCAATTTTCCGGTTCAACGTAGGTTCCGACGGTGTCGTTGGGATCAATATCCGGCACACCTAGGGTCACAATCTCTTTTTTGAGTTTGACCTTGGTGCGATAGAACGGCGTTTCGTCGCAGTAAGACTCTTTATGGTCAACATCGCTTAAGCGGGGGTCGGCGGTCAGCCAAGCCAACAGGGCATCTATGCCTTCGCGGGTGCCTGCCACGGTGCCGTTAATACCTTCTTTGGCCAGCAGCAGCGTGCCTTTGACGTCGTTATCGATCATCGTCTGACGCAGTGGCTCACGCAGCGCCTCAAAGTCGTTCAACGTAACAAATTTATATAGCGCCGCGACCACGATGGGCAGCGTTCGGGTGGTTTCCGACTGGATGGTTTCTGACTGGATGGTTTCTGACATACAAAACTCCTGGTAGTCGCCCTCGCAAAGGGCGGACCGGGTAAATAAGCGCGCACAGTTTAACAAACAATTCATGCAAAGTGCTGCTCTATCTGCCGCTAGCTAGGGGCCCGCTGGCCAATCATCGATTTATTCGATCTAACCATCTAAAAAGCTTCACCCCACTATTTAGGCTAGCGGGCGTATATTAATAGGTATTCTTAATGACGTTTTCGGAGTACACCATGCAAATCCGTCGTTCTAACGAGCGAGGCTACGCCGACCATGGCTGGCTACGCTCTTACCACACGTTCTCGTTCGCCAA
The DNA here is from genome assembly GCF_003989795.1 of Vreelandella andesensis. Lineage (GTDB taxonomy): Bacteria > Pseudomonadota > Gammaproteobacteria > Pseudomonadales > Halomonadaceae > Vreelandella > Vreelandella andesensis. The sequence goes on along the minus strand of NZ_RZHG01000019.1, from coordinate 258,306 downwards.
CTATGTAGACCCCAATCATATGGGGTTCCGAGCGCTGCGGGTCATCAACGAAGACCGAGTAACGCCCGGTAATGGTTTTGGCGCTCACCCCCATCGGGATATGGAGATTCTCTCTTATGTATTAGAGGGAGAAATTGAGCATCGCGATAATATGGGTAACGGTAAAGTCGCGCGCCCAGGCGACTTACAGCGCATGTCTGCAGGCACTGGCGTGGTGCACAGCGAGTTCAACCCCTCAAAAGAGAACGGGCTGCATTTCCTACAGATTTGGATCGAACCTGCCAAGCGGGGGATTGCCCCTGGCTATGAGCAGAAAGCCTTTCCTACTGCTGAACGCCAAGGCCAGTGGCGTTTGGTCGCGTCTCAAGAAGGTCGCGAGGGGTCAGTAAGCATCAATCAGGACGTCAATCTTTACGCCGGCTTGTTCGATGCTGGCGAACAGGCGACCTTGCCGCCTTCACGCTATACCTGGCTACATGTCGTGAAAGGCTCGGTCGACGTTAACGGTGAAACTCTTAGCGCAGGAGATGCTGCGGCATTTCAATCGGGCGAGACATTCGACGTTACCGGTGGCCAAGCGGCTGAAGTACTGCTGTTTGACTTGGCTTAAACCAGTCATTGAATCGCAAAACGGCCCCAAAAAGGGGCCGTTTTAATGGATCACGCTGACAACAGTGATTAGCTGTTATGCGCCGAGTAAAGCACGCGAATTTTCAGTGTGTGCTCCACTTGCTTTAATGCTTCTAGTGCCTGCGGGCCGTAGGCTTTATCGACATCAATCACCACGTAGCCCACTTCTTCATTGGTTTGTAGATACTGGCCTGAAATATTGATGCCGTTTTCAGACAGTACGCGGTTAATCTGCGATAGCACGCCGGGCACGTTGTCATGAATATGCAGCAAACGATGCTTATCCGGGTGGGCAGGCAGCGCTACTTCTGGGAAGTTAACCGAGGTAACCGTGGTACCATTATCCGAATAGGTGATCAGTTTTTCCGTCACTTCAATACCGATATTCTCCTGAGCTTCCAGGGTAGAACCGCCGATATGTGGCGTAAGAATCACGTTTTCCAGGCCACGTAGCGGGCTTTGGAACTCTTCATTGTTACCTTTCGGCTCTACCGGGAAGACGTCAATGGCGGCACCGTTAAGCTTGCCAGCCTTAATCGCTTCTGCCAATGGTTCAAGCTCAACAACGCTGCCGCGGGCGGCATTAATCAAGATGGCACCCTGCTTCATAACCGCGATCTCTTTCTCGCCTATCATCCAGCGAGTAGCAGGTAAGTCAGGAACGTGTAGGCTGACTACATCAGCGCGCGCCAACAGCTGCTCAAGACTCGCTACCTGACTCGCGTTACCCATGCCTAGCTTAGTAATCACATCGTAATAAATGACGTTAAAGCCAAGTGACTCAGCCAAAACCGAGAGCTGCGCGCCGATGCTACCGTAACCAACGATGCCTAGGGTTTTGCCCCGCGCCTCGTGGGAGTTTTTCGCCGATTTCAGCCAGCCGCCTTGGTGGGCGCGAGCGTTCTTCTCGGGAATACCGCGTAGCAGCATGATGGCTTCCGCCAGCACCAACTCTGCGACCGAGCGGGTATTAGAGTAAGGCGCGTTAAATACCGCGATGCCACGCTTAAGAGCCGCCGTTAAATCAACTTGATTCGTTCCGATACAGAAACAGCCAACGCCCACCAGCTTTTCTGCCGCGTCAAATACGCGCTCATTGAGCTGCGTACGCGAACGAATGCCAATGAAGTGAACATCACGAATCTTTTCGATCAGCGACGCTTCATCTAGCGATGTCGGCAGGTGCTCGATGTTCTCGTAACCTGCATTGTGAAAGTTGTCCACCGCGCTTTGGTGGACGCCCTCAAGCAGCAGGATCTTGATTTTGCTCTTGTCCAGAGACGTTTTGGCCATGACTGAATCAACCTCTATGGTCGGCGACATGCGCCGTGTATCGGTTCACGGAAGGGCCATATGGTAGCACAATCATTATCGCTCTCGGCGCCTTGAGATGATAAAAGTGGACGTTTACAAGATGAACCAGACGCAAGTAGCAGAATTGACCAGGGATGAGGGCAGACGCCACCCCCTTAGCTCGGTGTATACTGGGCGTCTATTTCTGATAACTCGGCTATAGCCACATTCGCTGCCCTTAAACAGCGTCAAGGCGCCAGCAAAACGGTAGGCATTACCCAATGAGCGACAACATTCCTCCCACGCAAGATTTTGCCGCAACGGTTTTACAGCTTGAAACCATTGTGGAACGCCTTGAGTCTGGCGAACTCTCATTGGAGGACGCGCTGACCGCGTTTGAACAAGGCGTACGACTTACCCGCGACGCCCAGCAACGTCTTGATAGTGCTGAGTTGAAAGTCCGTGCCTTAAGCGAGGATCAAGACGGCAAGTTGAAAGTCACCTCGTTTGCGAGTAATTCAGGCATGACAAACACTCTCGACAACAGCAGCGACAGCGAAGACAGCAGCGACAACGAGGAAACGCCGCCGTGGTAACGACTACTGATGCTTCTCAGTTGGCGACGCTGCGTCACGCGAGCAACACGCGGGTAGATGCCACGCTGTCAGCTTTATTTGATACCCAGCCAGCCGCTGCACCGCGACTTGAAGCCGCCATGCGCCACGGCTTGTTGGTAGGCGGTAAACGTCTGCGGCCGCTGCTGGTATATCTCGCAGGCAAAGCGTTAGGTGCGAAGGAAGACGCCTTAGACGCTCCCGCAGCAGCGATTGAGCTAATCCATGCGTACTCGTTGATTCACGACGATCTACCTGCCATGGATGATGACGACCTACGTCGCGGCCAACCTACGGTGCACAAAGCCTTCGATGAAGCCACCGCGATTTTAGCAGGAGACGCGCTACAAGCACTGGCCTTTGAAGTACTCGCCAGCCAACCGCATCCACGGCTTGGCAGCATGATCACTACGCTGGCGGTGGCCGCTGGTCGTTCGGGAATGGTCGCCGGCCAGGCACTAGACTTAGCTGCCGTGGGTGGCCACCCCGATGTAGACGCCCTGGCTCACATGCATGCCCATAAAACCGGTGCGCTGATTGTAGCCGCCGTGCGTTTAGGCGGGTTAGTCGCAGCAGATGAAAACGACCCTCGGCTTGCCGCGCTGATTCGCTACGCCCGCGCCATTGGTCTAGCCTTTCAGATTCACGATGATGTCCTTGATGTAACGGGCGATACCGTCACGCTAGGCAAAATCTCCGGCGCTGATGCCGCTCGTGCCAAGCCGACTTATCCCAGCTTGCTGGGGCTTTCCGGCGCGCAGCTTAAAGCAAACACGCTGATGGAAGAGGCCATTGCCGCCCTCGCCCCGCTTGGCGAGCAAGCCGCACCGCTGGCCGATCTTGCCCACTACATGATCGAGCGCGACCACTAAACGATGTCGATGAACGACGACCATGAAAACATGCCTATGAAAACATGCCTATGAAGCTGTTCGACGAGATTCCCCGCGAGCGCCCGGTAACGCCGCTGCTCGACTCTTTTGATCATCCCGCTGCGCTACGGGCCATGAATGCTAGTCAGCTTGCCCAGTTGGCTGACGAACTGCGTGCCTACTTGTTATATAGCGTAGGTGTGACGGGCGGCCACTTCGGCGCAGGTTTGGGCGTGGTGGAGCTTACCGTAGCCTTGCATCACGCGTTCCATACGCCCAAAGACCGTTTGGTCTGGGATGTAGGCCACCAAGCTTACCCGCATAAAATATTAACTGGGCGTCGCGAAGCGATACTCAGCATTCGCCAGCATGGCGGCTTAGCGGCGTTTCCCCGTCGTGCTGAATCCGAATACGACACCTTCGGGGTAGGTCACTCCAGTACATCAATTTCAGCAGCCCTGGGGATGGCGCTAGCCGCCCAGGCGCAAAACGACCCTCGTCACGTGTGTGCCATTATTGGTGACGGCGCACTCACGGCGGGAATGGCGTTTGAAGCGCTGGCCCATGCGGGCCACGTAAACGCCAACCTGCTGGTGGTGCTAAACGACAATGAAATGTCGATTTCGGAAAACGTGGGTGGTATCGCCACCTATCTCGCCCGAGTGCTGTCCAGCAAGCCTTTCCTGAAGATGCGTGAGGAGGGCAAAAAAGTACTGTCCCATCTACCGGGCGCACTTGAACTTGCCAAGCGTACCGAAGAGCACATGAAAGGCATGGTGAGCCCTGCCACGCTGTTTGAAGAAATGGGATTTAACTATATCGGCCCCATTGATGGCCACGACTTGGAAGCGTTGACTACAACGCTGCGCAATCTGCGCGATCAAGATGGCCCGCAGTTTTTACATATCAAAACGGTCAAGGGGAAAGGCTTTCTGCCCGCCGAGGCTGACCAGATTGGCTATCACGCGATTACCAAACTGGAAAAGCCCAACACCACTGCCAATGCGCCACTGGTGAAACCACCGATAGCAGCTAAGGTGGCGGCTAAGAAAAAGTACTGCAACGTGTTTGGCGACTGGCTGTGCGATATGGCGGCCACCGACTCAAGGCTAATGGGAATTACCCCGGCCATGGGTGAAGGCTCGGATTTGATTCGCTTCTCCCAACAGTACCCCGAGCGTTATTTTGATGTCGCGATCGCCGAGCAGCATGCCGTGACGCTTGCCGCAGGCATGGCCTGCGAACACATGAAGCCTGTCGTGGCGATTTATTCCACGTTCTTGCAACGCGGTTACGACCAGCTCATTCACGATGTGTCCGTCCAGAATCTAGACGTGACGTTTGCGATTGATCGCGCAGGCCTGGTGGGTGAAGACGGCCCAACGCACCACGGCAGCATGGATTTATCGTTTTTACGCTGCATTCCTGGCATGGTGATTTTAGCCCCTGCTGACGAAGCAGAATGCCGCGCCATGCTAAGCGCTGCCTACCATCACCCAGGCCCTGCAGCGGTTCGCTACCCGCGAGGCACAGGCCCCGGCGTAGACATCCCTGAGCACCTAGAGCCACTACCGATTGGCCAGGCACAGGTACGCCGCGATGCTGGCAGTGAAGGTGTACGCATTGCATTGCTAGCGTTTGGTAGCGTTAACAGCGCCGCCGCAGTGGTCGCAGAAAAGCTCAATGCGACGCATATCAACATGCGTTCTATTAAGCCGCTGGACAGAGACACCGTGTTGCATGCCGCTGATGAACACGAGCTGCTGGTCACTCTAGAAGAGAATGTGATTGCTGGTGGCGCAGGCAGTGCGGTGAACGAGCTACTGCACGCTGAAGGCGTACAAATCGAAGTGCTCAATTTAGGCCTACCTGATACTTTTGTTGAACACGGCTCTCCCGCGGAGTTGCTACGCGACTGCGGCCTGGATGCCGACGGTATCGAGCGCGCTATTCGCGCACGCCTCCCGTAACTTTTAATTTTTAAACGGTTGAGAACACCATGCTATTTTTGATTATTCTGTTTGGCCTGATTGGCCTTGCTTTCGGCGGCCCCATTGGCCTGCTGGTGGGCGGCGGGTTGGGCTGGTGGCTGGCACGGCGGATTAGCCGCCGCTTAAACGCTGCCCGCACACAAATCCAAGAAGGCTTTCTAGAATCGATCTTCTCGGTAATGGGCTGCTTGTGCCAAGCCGACGGTAAAGTCACCGATGGCGAGCTTGGCGTAGCCGAAAAGCTGTTTGACCAAATGCGCCTTCAAGGCGAACAGCGTGCCAAAGCGCGAGCTGCCTTTGAGCGCGGTCGCGCCGACGACTTCAACCTAGATGCAGAGCTGGCCAACGTTAATCGGCTGACTCAACGCCAGCCGATTTTACGCCAGGTGTTTTTGCAGGTTCAGTTAACCGCCATTGCTGCCGACGGCGTGCTTCACCCTGAAGAGCACGAGATGATTCTGCGCGTAGCGCGCGGGGTTGGCTGTAGCGATGCCGAAGTGCAGCAGATCGAAGCCATGCTTCACGGTGCTGCCGCGAATTCACAAGGTTCCAGCGAAGAAGCGCTAAAAGATGCTTATCGCGTACTTGGGGTGAGCGAAGATGCCAATGATGCAGACATCAAGAAAGCGTACCGCCGCCTGATGAGCCAAAATCACCCAGATAAACTGGCGGGTAAAGGGCTGCCAGAAAGTATGCGTGAAGTGGCCCAGGCGCGCACCAGCGAAATCGGCAACGCTTACGAACGCATACGCAGCGCTCGGGGCCAGTAGCCAGTGACAGGCTTCTAAGCACTCGCTAAAGTAACGTCTCACCGCGCTACTTAGGAGCCGCCTCATGATTACGCACTACAGCTATCCCAACTCCCGCTCACTGCGAGTCGCTTGGACCCTTGAAGAGCTTGGCCTAGAATACCGCTGCCAGCATGTAGCGCTGGATAAGTGCGAAGGACAAACTGCTGAGCACCTAGCCCGCCATCCAGACGGCAAGGTGCCCGTGATGGAAGATGGCGAGCTAACGTTGTTTGAATCGGCGCCTATCTGCCGCTATCTGGCCGAACAGTACGGTGATGGCAGCCTGCTGCCTGAAAGCGCCGCTGAGCGAGCGCGGGTCGACCAATGGCTGAGCTTTATTGTCACCGAAGTCGAGCAACCACTGTGGCTTCAGGCCAAACATAAATTCGCGCTCCCCCAAGATAAGCGCGTGCCTGCAGTACTACCTACCGCTGCGTGGGAATTCCAGCGTGCGTTGCAAGCGCTTGAGCGCCGCTACCAGGGTCAGGAAACATTAGTCGGCGATACCTTCACGCTGGCGGATATATTTCTTACCCATACCTTAACGTGGGCAGCCAGCATGAAGCACCGCCTGCCAGAATCACTTAAAACCTACAGCAAACACCATATGCAGCGCCCCGCAATAGCCCGCGCCATGGAAAAAGAGCAAGCGGCAGCTGATGCTAAGTGACTGCCCCATGGGGCAGAACAGCGCTGTAGACGGCAAAGTAGTGACAGACACTTCCGGCAATCACAAACAAATGCCATATAGCGTGGTTGTAGGGGATGGCACGCACGGCGTAGAAGACAACGCCTAGCGTGTAGATGATTCCACCAGCAGCAAGCAGGGTGATGCCGGTCACCGATAGGCTGGCCGCCATCTCTCTAGAGGCCAGCACGATCATCCAGCCCATGAGTAGATAGATAACTACGCGTAGTAACTCAAAGCGCTGTGGCCAAAGCAGTTTGCAGCCAATCCCCACCAGCGCTAGCGACCACACAGCGGTAAATAAAGCCCAGCCCGTGGTGCCGCGCATATTAACGAGCAGAAAAGGCGTGTAAGTGCCCGCGATAAGTAAGTAAATCGCGCAGTGGTCAAGCATTTGAAAGCGTTGTTTCCAGCGCCGATGAGAAATGCCGTGATAGAAGGTCGAGGCGGTATAAAGCAGGACTAGCGTGGTCCCGTACAGGCTTAGGCTGACAATTTTCCAAGGGTCAATATGGGCAGCTAAGCTCGCAACGACCAGCAGCACGACCATGCCGATCAGGCTGAGCACAGCACCAACCCCGTGGGTAATACTGTGTAACCACTCTTCGATAATGCTGAACTCGCTTTGTTCTTGAGTCAGCACGTCACGCTGTTTTTCATCTTCGCCTTTCATCTTGGGGCACTCCTGGCAACTTCCCCGCTCGCCATCATACTTGACGTTCACCATCATGCTTTACGTTTACCATCATGCTTTACGTTTACCATCATGCTTTACGTTAATTATCATCCTTTGCGTTCAATATCGACATCGCTGGCTTGGGTAAAGTCATCCAGCGCCATCATATGACCAAGTTTGCCCGCTTTGGTTGAAAGGTAGTGTTCGTTGTGCGGGTTCAAGCCCGTTGTAATGGGCAAGCGCTCAACCACTTTCACCCCATCGCGGGTTAAGGCATCCACCTTACGCGGGTTATTGGTCATCAGCTTTAACGCCGTGATACCCAAGTGGTTGAGCATTGGCACGCACAGGTCATAACGACGCATGTCTGCGCCAAAACCAAGCTGCTCATTGGCTTCAACCGTATCGGCGCCTTGATCTTGCAAATGGTACGCGCGAATTTTATTGAGCAGCCCGATACCTCGCCCTTCCTGACGCAGATAAAACAGCACACCACGCCCTTCTTCCGCAATCCGCTTGAGCGCTTCCTGCAACTGATAGCCGCAGTCGCAACGCATTGAGAACAAGGCATCACCAGTTAAACATTCGGAATGCACGCGCCCCAATACCGGCTCGCCGCCGCTCACATCGCCCAGCGTTAAGGCGATATGATCTTTACCCGTGGCTTCGTCTTCGAAACCGTGCATGGTGAATGTGGCCCAAGGTGTGGGCAGCCGGGAAGCGGCAATGAAACGAATGGTCACAGGTTACCTCGTTGATTAACCAAACCAGCTAACCCCACCGGTGTTGGCAAAATAAGAAGATAGTTTACCAGGAAGCGACGCCAGCCTCACGGTATCAACTGGGAGAGACGTTTTTAAGCACAGTTATCTTCAAGTACCGTTATCTTCAAGTACAATGACCCCCTACAATGCGGGCAAATTTCTTAAGAGCAAGTGTCTATGACCACCACACCTTTGCAAAACGACCGTTTTCTTCGCGCGCTGGCTCGCCAGCCCGTTGACCGCACTCCGGTGTGGATGATGCGCCAAGCAGGCCGTTACCTGCCCGAATACCGTGCCAGCCGCGCCGATGCTGGCAGCTTTATGGACCTGTGTCGCAACCATGACCTAGCCTGCGAAGTCACGCTACAGCCCCTTGAGCGCTACCCGCTCGACGCCGCGATTCTGTTTTCGGATATTCTTACGATCCCTGACGCGATGGGCTTGGGGCTCTATTTCGAAACCGGCGAAGGCCCTAAATTCAGAAAAACAGTGCGCACACCCGAAGAAGTGGCGGCGTTAACGGTGCCCAACGCCGAGCGCGATCTTGATTATGTGATGCGTGCGGTATCGACCATTCGCCGTGAGCTGAACGGCCGCATGCCGCTGATTGGCTTTTCAGGGAGCCCCTGGACGTTGGCCACCTACATGGTGGAAGGCGGCTCTAGCAAAGATTTTCGTCACCTGAAAACCATGCTTTACGATACGCCAGACACCATGCACCAATTGCTGGATACCCTGGCACAGTCGGTAACCGACTACTTAAACGCGCAAATTCGCGCGGGCGCTCAAGCAGTACAGATTTTTGATACCTGGGGGGGTGCGCTCTCAACCCCCGCCTACCTGGAGTTTTCGCTGCGCTACATGGAGCAAATTGTTTCTGGCCTGATTCGTGAACACGATGGGCGTCGCGTGCCGGTCATTCTGTTCACCAAGAACGGCGGCCAGTGGCTGGAACATATCGCTTGCGCAGGTGCCGATGCACTAGGCATCGACTGGTCTACCGAGCTTTCTGATGCCCGCGCACGGGTAGGGCATAAAGTGGCGCTGCAAGGCAATCTCGATCCGAACGTGCTGTTCGCCCGGCCTTCTGCCATTCGCGCAGAAGTCGCACGCGTGCTGGAAAGCTACGGACACGGCCCTGGCCACGTATTTAACCTGGGCCATGGTATCAGCCAGTTTACCAACCCTGATCACGTCACCGCCTTTATGGAAGCGCTGCACGATTTAAGCCCCCAGTATCATCAAGGCATTCCGGCCCAAACGAACGACTCGCGCCCAGGAGTAAAGTCATGAGCGATTTACGCGACGATCAGTGGTTTACCGAAGTATTTGATAGCCACGGCAGCGCTTTCTCGCTGAAAATCTCTGAAAAGCTGCTGGACGTACAAAGCCCCTACCAGCACCTTGAAGTGTATACCACAGAGACCTACGGCAACCTGTTGGTGCTAGATGGCTGCGTGATGTTGACCGATCGCGACAACTTTCTCTATCACGAAATGATAGCCCACCCAGCACTGTTCACCCATCAAGACCCCAAACGAGTAGTGATCATTGGTGGTGGTGACTGCGGCACGTTAAAAGAAGTGCTGCGTCACCCCGGCGTTGAAAAAGTGACCCAAATCGATATCGATGAAGAAGTCACCAAGGCCGCCGAGCACTTCTTCCCAGCGCTTGTGGAAGCTAACGGCGACCCCCGTGCCGAGCTGCTGTTTGCTGATGGCGTAAAGTGGGTAGACGATGCTGCCGATGAGAGCATCGACGTGTTGATTATCGACTCCACCGACCCGGTTGGCCCCGCCGAAGGGCTGTTTAAAACCGACTTCCTGAAGCGTTGCCACCGTATTCTAAAAAATGGCGGCGTCATGGTGCAGCAAAGCGAATCACCGCTTTATCATAGCGGTTCTATTATCCGCGAACTGCGTAACGACATGCGTGAAGCGGGCTTTGATAGCGTGGCCACGCTGCCCTTCCCACAGCCGGTTTATCCGTCTGGTTGGTGGAGCGTCACGTTGGCCGGTAAAGCGACAAACGTTGAAAGCTTCCGCGAGCAGGCTGCCGCTGAGCATGAAATGCCGCTACAGTACTACACAGGTGATGCTCACCGGGGTGCGCTATCGCTGCCGCCTTTTATGCGTAAAGCCTTCGCATAACGCTGCGTCTGCGTATAGCCAAGGCCGAGCATTGCTCGGCCTTTTTTATGTGCTTACGTTTCAAGTACTGGCGTTTTAAGTGCTGGCGTTGTTTTGCTCTTTCACGTTAAGGAATAACAAATGAAAACCGTTCGTTGGTTAGGAGTAGGAATTGGTATTTTAGTGCCTGCGATGGCCGTGGCCAGCACGCTAGAAACCGTTCAAGAACGCGATAGCCTGCGCTGTGGCGTTAACGCTGCCCAGCCAGGCTTTTCGTCATTAGATGATAATGACCAATACCGGGGCCTGGACACCGATGTATGCCGTGCCATTGCGGCTGCAGCCCTTGGCGACGCGACAAAAGTAGATTTCGTGCCACTCGACTCGGTAGAACGCTTCACCGCTCTGCAGTCTGGCGAAGTCGACGTCCTATCACGCACCACGACCTGGACATCAAGCCGTGACACAACGCTGGGAATGAATTTTACCGGCGTGAGTTACTACGACGGCCAAGCCTTTATGGTGGCCAGTGATTTAGGCATACAAAGTGCCAAAGAACTTGATGGCGCGGCAGTTTGCACCCAGTCCGGCACCACCAGCGAGCTTAACCTTTCTGATTACTTCCGCATCAATGGCATGACCTATGATGCGGTGGTATTTGATGCCCCAGAGCAGTCTATTGCAGGCTTTGAAGCAGGTCGTTGCGACGTTTTAAGCTCCGATGCTTCCCAGCTTTATGCCCAGCGGATGCAACTTGCTGATCCCGACATGGCGGTAGTGCTCCCTGAAATTATCTCAAAAGAACCACTTGGCCCCGCCGTTCGGCAAGGTGATGACCAGTGGTTCAACCTTGTTAAGTGGTCGCTGTTTGCCATGATCAATGCCGAAGAGCTGGGTATCACCCAAGCTAACGTGGATGAACAGCTTAATTCGGAAAACCCTGATGTCATGCGCCTGCTTGGCCAAGATGGTGACTTTGGCGAGCCCATGGGCATCAACACTGATTGGGCATACCAAATCATCAAGCAAGTGGGTAATTACGCCGATATTTTCGATAGCAACGTCGGTGCTAACTCTGACTTCAAGATCGCCAGAGGCTTAAACGCGCTGTGGAAAGATGGTGGCATTCAATACGCACCGCCTATTCGTTAACCTTATTCATCTCAAAACCTGTTCATCTTTCAAACCTATTGACTGGTAAAGCTTAACCGCACGATTTTAAGCTGACAGAACATTAGCGGCCGTGCACCAAAAAAGAGCAATCACTAGCCGCTAATGTTTCTTTTTGCACCAATACTTTCGTATAAATCGCGCATTTTGCGTTGAAAAGCGCTGAATATGTAGACATATCCTTTCTGGCATCTTCCTTGCTAGTTTTTACTGTCATGCATCTGCATGCATAACGACATTAAATCGAGTAAGGGGAACGACCATGATGAATAAGAAACACTTAGTACTGCTGGCTTCCGCGGGTGCTATCACGTTGGCCGGTGTCGCCACTGCTCAAGCTGATACGTTAGAAGATACACTGGAACGCGGTGCCGTACAGTGTGGCGTTAGCGACGGTCTGCCAGGTTTTTCCTCCCCAGACGATGAAGGTAACTGGCAAGGACTCGACGTTGACGTATGCCGTGCCGTGGCAGCTGCCGTTCTAGGTGACGCGGAGGCGGTGAACTACATTTCACTAAACGCTGTTGAGCGTTTCACTGCCCTACAATCTGGCGAAGTAGACGTACTATCGCGCAACACCACCTGGACCACTACCCGGGACACAACGCTGGGTCTCAACTTCACTGGCGTTAACTTCTACGACGGCCAAGGCTTCATGGTCTCCCGCGATTTAGGTATCTCCAGCGCATCTGAACTGGACGGTGCCGCTATTTGTATCCAGTCTGGCACCACGACCGAGCTGAACCTCGCGGACTACTTCCGTGCCAACGGCATGGAGTTTGACCCCATCGTTTTCGACACCTCTGAACAAACCGTCGGTGGCTTCCAGGCTGGCCGCTGTGACGTTCTGACCTCTGATACTTCCCAGCTAGCCGCACTGCGTATTCAGCTAGACGACCCGTCTAGCGCGATGATTTTGCCTGATGTTATCTCTAAAGAGCCGCTAGGCCCCGTGGTTCGTCAAGGCGACGACGTATGGTTAAACATTGTGAAGTGGTCGCTATTCGCCATGATTAACGGTGAAGAATATGGCGTTACCAGCGAAAATGCCGAAGAGATGCTCAACTCTGACAACCCTGATGTTGCCCGCCTGCTTGGCCAAGATGGCAACTACGGTGAAGGCATGGGTCTGGAAGCCGACTGGGCTTACAACATCCTGAGCCAAGTGGGTAACTATGGTGAAAGCTTTGAGCGCAACGTGGGCATGGGCTCTCCGCTTGAAATTGAACGTGGTGTTAACGCCCTGTGGAATCAAGGTGGCTTCCAGTACGCACCGCCGATTCGCTAAGCGTCTCGTTTGACCCCGGCCCGCCACCCTACTTAATTCTCTATTTCAAGGGTTGGCGGGCCGTTTGATTGATCGTCCGTATCCCGGAGACGCTTCCCATGTCCGCAAGTCCTAACACTCGCCCCGCTGGCCACAAGCCGCCGTTTTGGCGAGACCGCGCCAAACGTGCGCTTATCTTCCAGCTGCTGCTTGTCGCTGCTGTGGCCGCTTTTTTGCTCTACATTGTCGGTAATGTCCAAGACAACTTATCCTCACGTGGTATCACCACCGGGTTTGGTTTCTTAAGCAACACCGCAGGCTTTGGGATTGTGCAGAGTCTGATCGACTACTCCTCGCAAAGCACCTATGGCCGTACCTTTTTCGTTGGCTTACTAAACACGCTGCTGGTGGGTGGCCTAGGGGTATTGGCCGCGACCATCATCGGATTTACTGTTGGTATCGCCCGCCTTTCGCCTAACTGGCTATTGGCGCGACTAGCCACTGCGTACATCGAAACCTTCCGCAATATTCCACTGCTGCTGCAAATTTTCTTCTGGTACTTTGCCGTGCTTCGCACGTTGCCAAGCGCCCGAGAGAGCATGGCATTTGGTGAAGCGATTTTTCTTAACGTGCGCGGGCTGTATTTACCTCAGCCACTGTTTGAGTCTGGCTTTGGCTTAATTCCGGTTACTTTTCTCATTGCTATTATTGCCAGCATTGCGCTGGTTATCTGGAATAAGCGTCGCCATGAAGCCACAGGGAAACGCCTGCCGGCTTACTGGATTTCGTTTGTGGTGATTTTTGGCTTACCACTTTTAGTGCTGGTTGCCACCGGCGTGCCGGTTACCTGGGAGATGCCCGAACTGCGCGGCTTTAATTTCCGTGGCGGTATTACGGTGATTCCCGAGTTCCTTGCCCTCTGGCTTGCCCTGTCGATTTATACCGCCTCATTTATCGCTGAAATTGTCCGCTCAGGCATCCAGGCAATTTCCCACGGGCAAACGGAAGCCGCCCAGGCACTGAGCCTGCCTCGTAACCTGGTACTTCGTCTGGTGGTGATTCCTCAGGCGCTGCGCGTCATTATCCCGCCACTCACTAGCCAATACCTAAACTTGATCAAGAACTCGTCGCTGGCCACTGCCATCGGCTATCCCGACCTTGTCTCGGTGTTTGCAGGCACCACGCTGAACCAGACCGGCCAAGCCATAGAGGTCATAGCCATGACCATGGCGGTCTACTTAACCATCAGCCTGCTGGTGTCCATGTTTATGAACTGGTTCAACGCCCGAGTGGCACTGGTTGAACGCTAGGCCGACGGCGAGGATAACGACATGATCCATAATCAAACAATCATTAAAGAGCGGCCAGCCCCCAGCAGTTCTGTTGGGGCGGTTGCTTGGTTACGTGCCAATCTGTTCAACGGGCCGATCAATACCATTTTCACCTTGATCGGGCTCTACGTGCTTTATTTTCTGGTGGTACCCACCGTTCAATGGGCATTTCTGAATGCCGATTGGATAGGCACCACACGCGATGACTGCTCTCGGGAAGGGGCCTGCTGGGTCTTCATCAACGCACGCTTTACCCAGTTCATCTACGGCTTGTATCCCCGTGAAGAGATCTGGCGAGCCAACATTGTGTTTGCCGGTTTCTTTACGTTGATCGCATGGCTGGCAATTCCCCGCCTGCCCTTCAAGCGTTGGGTAGCGGTGTTTGCTTTAGTTGGCTTCCCTATCGTTGCCTATGTGCTGCTGCATGGCGGTTACTTCGATCTTCCCCGCGTATCGACACATCGCTGGGGCGGTTTGATGCTAACCCTACTACTGGCCACCGTCGGCATGGTTGGCGCACTGCCAATCGGGATCGTGCTGGCGTTGGGGCGGCGATCCGATATGCCCATCGTGAAAAGCTTCTGCGTGGTATTTATCGAGTTTTGGCGCGGTGTACCGCTGATCACCGTTCTGTTCATGGCCTCGGTAATGCTGCCACTTTTTCTACCTTCTGAAATGAATGTGGATCGCTTAGTGCGGGCGCTGATTGGCTTAACACTGTTTCAAAGCGCCTACATGGCAGAGGTTATCCGTGGTGGGCTGCAGGCCATCCCGAAGGGCCAAGAAGAGGCTGCCGCAGCGCTAGGCATGACCTACTGGAAACGCATGGGACTGATTGTGCTCCCCCAGGCGCTAAAGATGATGATTCCCGGCATTGTGAATACCTTCATTTCGCTGTTTAAAGACACCACCCTGGTCATGATCATCGGACTATTTGACCTATTGGGGATCGTGCAAGCAGCGCTGGCCGACTCCCGCTGGCTGGGCTTCTCACTGGAGGGCTATGTCTTTGCCGCCTTCATGTTCTGGATCTTTTGTTTCAGCATGTCGCGCTACAGCCAGTATTTAGAGCGCAAGCTGCACACCGGCCATAAGCGCTAACGCCGCTTTTATTAACGATTTTCAGCAGGATAACGACATGACTCAAGCAGCCACCAACATCTCTGACACCAGTACTTCTGACACCAGTACTTCTGACCTGATGGTTGAAATGCGCGGCGTTAACAAATGGTACGGCGATTTCCACGTGCTGCGCGATATCGACCTGGAAGTAAAGCGCGGCGAGCGTATCGTTGTTTGCGGGCCGTCAGGCTCGGGCAAATCAACCTTGATTCGCTGTATCAACCATCTAGAAGAGCATCAGCAAGGCGACATCGTGGTGGGCGGCGTACCGCTTACTCAAGATGTTAAGCGTATCGAACAGATACGCCGCAGCGTGGGCATGGTGTTCCAGCACTTCAACCTCTTCCCTCACTTAACGGTGCTAGAAAACTGCTGTGTCGCACCGATGTGGGTGCAAAAAAAGTCGCGCCGCGAAGCGGAAGAAATGGCCATGCAATACTTAGAGCGGGTACGCATTGCCGAGCAAGCACTTAAGTACCCAGGCCAACTTTCCGGCGGCCAGCAGCAGCGGGTAGCCATCGCCCGCTCTCTGTGCATGCACCCTGATGTGATGTTGTTCGACGAACCCACGTCCGCACTCGATCCGGAAATGATCAAAGAAGTACTGGACGTCATGGTTGAGCTAGCCAATGAAGGCATGACCATGCTATGCGTAACCCACGAAATGGGCTTTGCCAAAACCGTCGCCGACCGGGTGATTTTTATGGACCAGGGGCAGATTATCGAAGAAAACGCCCCCGAGCCCTTCTTCAATAACCCGCAGTCAGAACGTACCCAGCTCTTCTTAAGCCAGATTCTGGGGCACTAAGTAAAACGCTTGGTAAGGACAATGGGCCTCATCGTAGGCCCATTTTTCTATTGAGCTTATAGCCAGCGACACTGACTCATCAACGCTGACTCATCAACGCCGACTCATCGAAACAAGAGAGACAACTGATAATGGAAAAGCTATTTATCGACCGCGCCCCACAGCCAATTGCGCCTTTTTCGCATGCTTGCCGAGTGGGCGATTTAGTGTTTATTACCGGCCAGATGCCCACTGTACCCGAAACCAACGAAATGCTGCTGGGCACGTTTACCGAACAAACCCACCGAGTGATGCAAAACTTGGCAATTGTGTTGGAAGAGGTAGGCAGCAGTTTTGAATACGTGGTTCAGTCCCGAGTGTTTATTACCAACATGGGCCACTTTGACGAAGTGAACGGCGTCTACGCCAGCTACTTCGAGCAGCCGCTGCCAACCCGCACGTGTATTGGCGTCACCGGCCTAGCCGGTGGTGCCGACGTAGAAGTGGATATGATTGCCTGGATTCCTCCCGCGCAAGAAGCCGACTAACTCCCCAGCAAGGTAATACTGGCAGGCTGCAGGGAAGGCTGCTCACGGTGTTGCGTCAGCGGTTCATTGGCGAGCGCTGTGAGCAGAATTTGTAACGGGTCGCCATGACTCACCACTAGCACCGTCTCGCCGTCACAGCGTCGCTCTAGCCCCTCGATCACTGCGCACATACGCTTGGCGACGCGACTTACCGCCTCCACCTGATGTTGTTGATGGTCAGCATCTTGGGCGTCTAACGCCCATACATCGGGGTAGTAACGATCCGTTTGACCATCGAGCTCACCAAAGTAACGCTCACGAAGTCGTTCCTCTTTCTCCAACGTTAAGCCAAAGGCATTAGCGACTCGTTCAGCGGTTTGTGTGGTGCGCAGAAAGTCCGAGTGCACCACTTTCGTGGGAGTCGGCCACCGCCACTGATCAACAACCGTTGATAACTGCGCTTCACCCAGGGGTGACAAGCCAAAGCCGCAAAGCCCGCGCCCAGGCGAACTAATAATTAACCCTTGTTCGTTCGCTTGGCTGTGGCCATGGCGCATCAAGAGATAGCGATTTCGCCAAGGGTAAAAAGAGGTAGTAAAAGTGTTTGACATATCTTTGTAATAAATCCTAGATTGAAAGAGATCATTTTCGAAAAATAAACATCTAGCGCTACAAATGTCCACTTACGAAATGCACGCCAAGCAAAAGAAAGAGACTAAACTCGTTAGTGGATAGCACACACAAAAATAACGCACATAAGAGGCTAACTATGGAAACACCACGTTTCTGCAAGCGCCCGCTTGCTATGCTTGCGGCTGCATCACTGCTCCCCTTCGTACTACTCTCTACCCATGCCTTCGCAGAATGCGAACGCGGCGACCTTGACACTATTTTCTGTGACGAAAATGGCGACATGGTCGCCGACCGGCCAAGCGATGAATCCGAGTGGGCCAACCCAGACACGCTTATTTTTGCTTACACACCCGTAGAAGATCCTGCCATTTATTCGGATATCTGGCAGCCCTTTATTGATCACTTATCTAACGTTACCGAACGCGATGTGCGCTTCTTTGCGGTTCAATCTAACGCTGCACAAGTCGAAGCTATGCGTAGCGGGCGCTTACACATTGCAGGCTTCTCAACCGGCCCTACCCCTTTTGCCGTTAACTTGGCTGGTGCAGTACCTTTCGCACTAATGGGGTCAGACGATGGCCAGTTCGGCTACACCCTGCAGCTATTTACCCACGTCGATTCAGACATCGAGCGCCTGGAAGATCTCAAAGGCAAGCGTGTTGCCCACACCTCACCAACGTCCAATTCCGGTAACCTAGCGCCGCGCGCCTTACTGCCAGAGCTTGGCATTACCCCCGAAGAAGATTATGACGTGGTGTACTCAGGCAGCCACGACCAATCCATGCTGGGTGTGGTGGCGCGTGACTACGATGCCGCTCCGGTGGCTTCTGAAGTGGTAGAGCGTATGGCAGCACGCAGCCTTTACGATGAAGAAGATGTGCGACTGATCTACGAATCTGACCGATTCCCAACTACCTCCTATAACTACGCCCATAACTTGCACCCGGATCTCGTGGAAAAAATCGAAGAAGCCTTCTTTACGTTCGATTTCATCGGCACTGAGTTGGGTGGAGAATTTGAAGGTGTCGAGAAGTTTATTCCGATAAATTACAAAGACAACTGGCAAGTGATTCGTACCATCCAAGCGGCTAATAACGTGAGCTACACGCCGGAAAACCTGGAGTAACAGCGATTGCGCCGCCTCAGGCGGCGCAATTATTCGCCTTTCGACGGAAGCCATCACATGCTGGAAATTACGAATCTGGTCAAGCGTTATGGCCACAATGAGGCAGTACTGAAAGGCCTCGATCTGAAGGTAGAGGACAACAGCGTTGTTTCTATCGTCGGCGCGTCCGGTGCGGGTAAAAGCACCATGCTCCGCTGCATCAATCGTTTGGTCGAACCCACATCGGGCTCTATCAAACTCAATGGCGCCGAGCTGGTTAATGTGAAAGGCGCTGAGTTACGCCGTGCCCGGCGCAAAATTGGCATGGTGTTCCAAGGCTTTAATTTACTTGACCGGCTCACCGTTATGGAGAACGTACTCGCTGGGCGGCTTGGCTACGTTAATCTCTACCAAGCCATCTCGCGTCGCTTCCCCCAAGCCGATATAGAGCGTGCGTTTACCCTCATGGAGCGCGTTGGCATTGCGCATTACGCCAATAAGCGTGCCGATGAGCTTTCCGGCGGTGAGCGTCAGCGCGTCGGGGTAGTGCGCGCATTAATGCAAGAACCTGAGCTATTGCTGGCCGACGAGCCTACGGCGTCGTTAGACCCGCGCACGTCCGAGCAGATTATGATACTTCTGCAGAGCCTTGCCAGTGAACTGTCGCTACCGGTATTGATCAACATTCACAACGTTGCTCAAGCAAAAACCTACACGGAGCGCATTGTCGGTTTACGCCACGGTAAAATGATTTTTGATGGGCTTCCTGCGGACTTTAACAAAGACGCCCTTGATGCCATTTATGGGGGTATTGAAGCGCCTGACGATGCCATTACCGAGCAGCCCGGTGCCCAGGCAGAGGAGCCACGACATGACCCCGTCTGACTCCCCTTCTTCTCCGCGCACCTGGAAAAAGCCGCCCTTTATTGCTAATCCCGTCATTCGCTATGGCATCTTCATTGTCGCGGCGGTTTATTTGGTGTGGGCTTTCGGTTCTTTACCGTTTAACTGGGCGCGCATTTCGGAGGGCCTACCCCGGGCGGCGCGCATCTTCAGCGGAGGTTTTCCACCCAGCTTAGAACGTTACGAGCTGCTGATAACAGGCTTTAAAGAAAGCTTCCAAATTGCCATTCTCGCCACCTTACTGGGCGTTTTCTTATCGATTCCTTTTGCGGTGATGGCCGCGCGTAACATTGCGCCAATCCCCATTTACGTGATTGGGCGCGCCGTCATTATTATCTCGCGCAGCTTTCACCCCGTTATTGTGGCCATCTTATTCGTGGCGGCCGTTGGGTTTGGCCCATTGGCAGGTATTTTAACGCTGACCCTCTACTCCATCGGTTTTGTTGGAAAGTTGCTAGCCGAAGAGATCGAAGAAATAGATTGGGGGCAAGTAGAAGCGATGCGCGCAGCGGGGGCAGGCTACATAGCCACGCTCTATTACGCCGTCTTCCCACAAATACTGCCCCGCCAGGTGGGCTTGTCTATGTACCAGCTGGATAGCAATCTACGCGCTTCTGCCGTGGTGGGGATCGTCGGCGCAGGCGGTATCGGTGGCACGCTAATGAACGCCTTTGGCCGCTACGATTATGACTTCGCCTTTGCGATCCTGCTGGTCATTATTGCGGTTATTTTGCTCAGTGAAGGCATCAGCGGCTGGGTGAGGAAAAAAATATGGTAGATCACGCACAGCAACTCGCCGACCGCGTTTGGCACCGCTACGACCGTAAAGAACGGCTTATACGCTACGCAGTGCTGCTGGGCACGTTAATGCTGGTGTTTTGGGCAGTACGCGATATTGATATTTTCTGGCCTTGGGTATGGGACGCCCCCAATCAAATGTCGAATTTGGGTGCCCGTATGTGGCCCCCCAGCGCTGCCGGGCTAAGCAATATTTTGAACGCGCTGCTCGAAACCGTGCATATTGCAACGCTCGCCACGTTTCTGACTATTTTTCTCGCCTTGCCAGTGGCCTATATCGCCGCACAGAACACCACGCCTAATCGTGCGTGCCTGTGGTTGGGGCGCTTTATTCTGGTCTCCAGCCGCTCGGTGAATACGATTATATGGGCGCTATTATTCGTGGCCATTTTTGGCCCCGGCGTATTAGCAGGGATTCTAGCCATTGTGTTTCGGTCGATAGGCTTTATCGGCAAGCTAATGGGTGAAGCCATTGAAGAAATCGACCGCCGACCGGTCGAAGCGATGGAAGCGACCGGTGCTTCCAAGGCAAAAGTGGTTGCCTACGCCATTGTGCCCCAGGTAATGCCAGCCTTTTTTGCGATCGTGATTTTGCGCTGGGATATCAACATTCGTGAATCGACGGTGTTGGGGCTCGTTGGCGCAGGCGGCATTGGCGTGATTCTTCAGGGCGCTATCGACACGTTTGCTTGGCCGACGGTCGCGACCATTCTGATCGCGATTATCATCTTAGTACTGATTGGTGAAGCCATTACTAGCCTGCTACGCAGCAAAGTCCTTTAAGTTTCGCACAGCGCTTTAACTTTCACACAGTACTTTAGCTTTCACACAGTACTTTAGCTCTCGCAAAGAGACTCTAACGCTTCGCAAGTGTTTGACCAAACGGCAAACGCTTGCCATGGTTAGAGGGTAATTAACGACAAGGAGGACGTACGACGATGACCACCTATATCGTGGTAGCTGACGCCGCCCGCGCACGTATCTTTACCCGCGATGCGTTGAATCTCATTGAGCATGATAGCCTTGTACATGCAGCAGGTAGGCTGCACGAAGGAGATTTAATCACCGACCGCCGCGGGGCTGATGTTCATGAGTCCTCGTCCACGTCATCGCGCTCCTCTGGAGAAGAGGGCGCTGCCTCACAGCATGAAAACGAATTGTTCGCCAAAGAAGTCGCCAAACGCTTATATGGCGCACGGGTCGATAACAGCATGGAAAAGCTCATTATGGTCGCGCCGCCTAAATTCCTTGGCTTACTGCGCGAAAAACTCGATAACACCACCCTCAAGCTGGTCATTCACACGCTTTCAAAAGATTTGAGTAAAGCGTCGCTTGCCGATATTCAAAACGCTGTTAGTGATTTACGCTAACGTTCTCAACGTTACCTTCTCTTTTCCACCAAGCATGCTTTTCTAATAAGCAACATATTCTACTGAGCGTAATATTCTACTAAAGAAGTGGTCGTTCTTGCCGATAGTCGTCTGACCCCTGACGATTTAGAGAGCGACCATGTTTTCCTCCCTTCGCGCACGAATCTTACTTACTGCCTTAACGACCCTTATTTTGGCCTTAATTATTAATGGCACCTCTCTGATACACAACGCGGGGACTATCCGTAGTTTTAAGTTGCCCTACACCGCCATACCTGCTTTGCAAGTCTCCTATCAAGCACCTGGCAGCCAACGCTATCCTTTCGCCTAGGGATTACATTATGCACTTTCGCTCGTTACGCTCTTTTGTTGTGGCGCTAGCAGGCCCTTGCCTGTTAGCTATTGTGGCCGCCATGGTGGTGTATAACCTGATCGCCGCCGCTCACACCCAACAAACCGTGGATGACCACACCAGTGAGCTCATGGAAAGCGCGCTAGATGCTCGCTTAAACGCTATTGCCGATGCAGAAGGCCAGCGCATTCAGCGCGAGTTGGACAAAGCGATGACCTTAGCGTCACAACTGGCGTCTACCAACGCCTTGATGGGCACAGAAGACGAAGAAGGATTTCGCGCGTTACACCTAAGCCGTCGGCAGCTATCCAACCTAGTCCGCCAAACCGTTGCCGACAATCCCGATCTATTGGATGCCTATATTGGCTGGGAGCCCAATGCCTTTGGAGATGACGCCCGCTACGCGGGTGACGAGCGCTACGGCCATGACGACAGTGGCCGCTTTATGCCCTGGTGGTACCGTGCGGATGATGGCGAGCTGGCGCTACTACCGCTCGGTGAGGACATGGAAAGCGAAACGCCCCTAGCAAGCGGCGTGCGCGAGGGTGAGTATTACCTGTGCCCGCGCGAAACCTTGTCCCCCTGTATTATCGACCCGGCAGCGTACGACTTCGGCGGCGAAAGCCAGATAGTCACCTCGTTTAATGCACCAATAGTGGTGGATGGCGAATTTCGCGGGGTAGCAGGCGTTGATCTGGCGCTTAACTTTATCCAAACTTTATTAAGCGATGCTAACCAGATGCTTTATAACGGCGCAGGCCGGATGACGCTGGTGGCAGGACGCGGCGGTTTGGTGGCCGACACGGCTGGCGAAGAAGCCCTTGGGATGCCCGCCAGCGATTCGCTAAGTGACACGCTATTGGCAGGCATTGAACAAGCGGCAACGCAGGGCAGTCTCCATAGCAGCATGGCTGACGGTATGCTCCAGCGCTATCAACCCATTGCCCTGGGCAATCATGGTCAGCCCTGGGTGCTGGTACTTCAGCTCCCTGAGTCTGTGGTACTGGCTGAACTGAATGCGTTGCAAGACGTGCTTAGTAACCAGCGCCAACAAAACACGCTAGGCATGACACTGATGGGCTTACTGCTGGCTGCCATTGGTGTCGGCGCACTGTGGTGGATTGGTGGGCGAATCGCACGTCCTCTTAAACGCTTGGCCAGCCGTATGGAAGAGATCGCGACAGGGCATGGCGACCTCACCCAACGCTTGCCGGTTCATGGCCGCGATGAAAGTGCCGCCGTAGCAGAACAATTCAATGCCTTCGCGGAGAAGATCCAAATCATCTTGCTGGATGTACGGCGCAGCAGCGAAGCAGTCAACCATGCGGCCAACGAGATTACCCAAGGAGGGCACGATCTTTCACGGCGTACCGAGCAGGCTGCCGCCAGCCTGCAACAAACCTCGTCGGCCATGGAAGAGATCAGCAGCACCGTGGAACACACCACCCACGCCTCTCAGGAAGCCAGCGGACTTTCCCAAACCGCCTCTGAGCTAGCGTCTCGCACTGACAGTGCGTTTGAGCAAGTGGTCGCCACGATGATGGATATTCGCAGCAATTCTGATGAAATTCAGACCATTGTCAGCGTTATTGATGGTATCGCCTTCCAAACCAACCTGCTCGCGCTAAATGCATCCGTAGAAGCTGCACGTGCGGGCGAACATGGCCGAGGTTTTGCCGTTGTGGCCGATGAAGTACGTAAACTCGCCTCGCGCAGCAGCGACGCCGCCAAAGATATTCGCCAACGTATCAATGCCTCGGCAGGTAAGGTGGAAAGTGGCACCCAAATGGTGCGTGATGCCGAAGCGGCCATGCATGAACTCGCTCAAAGCGTGACGCGAGTCACCCAAATGCTGGGCGATATCAGCACGGCGGCAAGAGAGCAAAACGACGGTATCAGTCAGGTAAGCATTGCCGTCACCGACCTAGATCAGATGACCCAACAAAATGCAGCCCTGGTGCAAGAGTCCACCACCGCCGCCGAACAGCTTAAAGATCAGGCGGACCGGCTTGATGCACTGGTGGGTGGCTTCACGCTTGAAACACATGACGGCCGCCACACACAGAGCCAGCACACACTGCCTGCGCCAGCGCTGGCACAGCACTAAGTGGTGGGTAGTTGTGGAAACACAAGGGGCTACAACGCTAAGCCGCTAGGGAATCGGCGGCAGCGGAATATCATCACTGCGCTTGGCGCCCGCCGTCATCTCTCGGCACAGTCGTAGGAACTCTCGCACCCCCGTAGTGAGGTACTTGTGGCGGTGCCAAATGAAAGTGAACTGACGTTTTAAATCTAATTCCGGTGTTGGCAGTGGCACTAAACTGCCACGCCGGAAAGCATCACGCAGTGCTAACCTGGAAATGCAGCCAATGCCCAAGCCCGACTCCACCGCCCGCTTGATGCCTTCGGTATGTTCAAGCTCCAGCAGGGTATTAAACCGACTACGCCGATGTCGCGCAGCGTGCTCAAGCGTCATACGAGTGCCGGAGCCCTCTTCGCGCATAATCCAGTCTTCACGTAACAGCTGTTCCAACTCAAGATGCTCGCGACCCGCCAATGGGTGGCGCGGCGAGCAGAATACGCATAGCTCGTCTTCTACCCAAGGCTGGCTAATAATCATATCGTCGTCACACAGACCTTCAATCAGCCCTAAATCAAGCGAGTGCTGGCGCACACTCTCAATAATATGACGCGTATTACGCACCGCAAGGCGCACCCGACTACCAGGGTAGCGTTGCATAAAATCGCTAATCAATAAGGTCGCTAAATAGTTGCCAATAGTTAGCGTTGCGCCCACATCCAACGCGCCCACGCCCGGCTGGCCCCGCAACAGCTCTTCTACCTCTTCCGCCCTGTCTAACAAGGCAACTGCCTTAGGCAGCAGCTGAAAGCCCAGCGCATTAAGCTTCAACCGCTTTCCCATGCGATCGAGAAGCTGACAGTCAAATTGACGTTCAAGCTCTGCTAACGACGTGCTGGTCGCAGATTGGGACATAGCGAGGGCACGCGCCGCCTGGGAAACACTTTCATGCTGAGCGACTGCCACAAAGACTTCTAACTGACGCAGGGTGTAATGCATAGCAACGGCCTATCTTGTTTCGGCAACCTATTTTGTTTCGGCAACCTATCTATTTTTTAGATAAGCGTTATCAGTATAATTTACTTAACAGATAACACTCTCTTTATTTAGAATTAGCGGTAACATATTTACCCATTTTTTATGCTTTTTTAGAATATGGCAGACACGGCTTAGGCCACTCTGCCCACCAGAGGAGTTAGCATGAGCAAGTTTGCCCTAGAAGAAGTCCTCAGCGTTCACCACTGGAACGACACGCTGTTCAGCTTTCGCACCACTCGCGAACGCAGCTTACGTTTCAAAAATGGCCAATTTGTGATGATCGGTCTGGAAGTAAACGGCAAACCGTTGATGCGTGCTTACTCAATTGCCAGCCCCAACTACGAAGACCATCTGGAATTTTTCAGCATTAAAGTTCCCGATGGCCCGCTCACCTCGCGCTTACAGCACCTTCAGGTCGGTGACCAAATTATGGTCAGCCGCAAGCCAACGGGCACGTTGGTATGCGATGACCTGCTACCAGGCCGTAACCTTTACATGCTTTCCACCGGCACAGGCCTGGCGCCGTTTATGAGCCTGATCCAAGACCCTGAGGTGTACGAGCGGTTTGAAAAAATCGTGCTGGTGCATGGCGTGCGCGAGGTGTCCGAACTGGCCTACGCCGACTTCATCACCAAAGAACTGCCTGCTCATGAATACCTAGGTGAAGAAATTGCTGAGAAACTAGTGTACTACCCCACAGTCACCCGTGAAGAGTTCCACACCATGGGTCGCCTGACTGACCATATTCGCAGCGGCAAGCTGTTCGAAGATACCGGTCTTCCAACGATTGATCCGCGCCAAGACCGTGCGATGATCTGCGGCAGCCCCGCCATGCTCGACGACACTAGCGCGCTGCTAGATGAACTGGGCCTGAATATTTCCCCCCGGATGGGCGAGCCGGGCGATTACGTGATTGAGCGCGCTTTTGTTGAAAAGTAACGCGTCAACGGTAAAGAATCGCAAGTAGCAAGTTAAAAAGCGGTCGCCAACGAACAACGATAACAAAGCCCCGCTAAACCGTCGGTTTAGCGGGGCTTTTGGTAACTTTAAGCCGCTGTGCGCCTGTCGCGATTAAACCGCGTCTTTACCAGTTTCACCGGTACGAATACGGATCACCTGTTCTAGCGGCATCACAAAAATTTTGCCGTCGCCGATTTTGCCCGTATTGGCAACCTGAGTGATGGCATCGATGACCTGTTCTGCCATGTCGTCATCTACCGCGACTTCCAGTTTTACTTTGGGCAGAAAATCTACCACGTATTCTGCACCCCGATATAGCTCTGTGTGGCCTTTCTGACGGCCAAAGCCCTTCACTTCCGTTACCGTAATGCCCTGCACGCCGATATCAGAGAGTGATTCGCGTACGTCATCAAGCTTAAACGGCTTAATAATGGCTGAGATCAATTTCATTGCGACATCCTCTAGCTTGGTGGCCTATTGTCGAAGGTTGGCGGACCACTGCTGTTAGCCAAGCCCGTTAGCGTTAAGCATACACCGCTACCGGCAGAGAATAAAAAATCAACGCTAATGGATAGTGAGAATGCACTAAACCAAAAAGGCCTCCCGGTTAGGGAGGCCAAAAGAGCACGCCAACTCATTTCATTAACGCAAGCTTATTTCTTAACGCTAAATTCCGGGTAGGCTTCAAGACCGCACTCAGCGATGTCGACACCTTCATACTCCTCTTCTTCGCTAACGCGGACACCCATGATAGCTTTTATTATCAGCCATACCACCAGGCTCGCCAGGAATACCCAGCCAAAGATACCCACAATACCGATTAACTGTGCGCCGAAAGAAGCATCGCCATTAGTCAGCGGCACCGCCAGCACGCCCCAGATACCCACAACACCGTGTACCGAAATCGCACCGACCGGGTCATCAAGCTTGAGTTTATCTAGCGAAATGATAGCGAATACAACGATCAAACCACCCACCGCACCAATCACCGCAGCACCTAGCGCTGAAGGTGATAGCGGATCGGCAGTAATCGCGACAAGACCCGCCAGCGCACCGTTAAGCGCCATAGTAAGGTCCGCTTTACGGAACCACAGCTTGGCAAGAATCAGTGCGGCAAGCACGCCACCAGCAGCCGCCGCATTGGTGTTAACAAATACCTGAGCAACATTGTTGGCAGAACTGATATCGGACATCTTCAGCTCAGACCCCCCGTTGAAACCGAACCAGCCCATCCACAAGATGAAGGTACCCAACGTGGCCAGCGGCATATTGGCGCCAGGAATCGCATGAATAGAGCCATCTTTACCGTACTTACCCCTACGTGGACCCAGTACCAATACACCGGCTAAGGCAGCAGCAGCACCCGCCATGTGCACAATGCCGGAACCCGCGTAGTCGGAATAACCAACCTCAGACAACCAGCCGCCGCCCCAGGTCCAGTAGCCAGATACCGGATAGATAAAGGCCGTCATCACCACCGCGAAGGCCAGGAACGCCCATAGTTTCATACGCTCAGCAACCGCACCC
The DNA here is from genome assembly GCF_003989795.1 of Vreelandella andesensis. Lineage (GTDB taxonomy): Bacteria > Pseudomonadota > Gammaproteobacteria > Pseudomonadales > Halomonadaceae > Vreelandella > Vreelandella andesensis. The sequence goes on along the minus strand of NZ_RZHG01000019.1, from coordinate 230,888 downwards.
GACACAATCGACATGGCGGTGGCAACAAACACTACTTGGAAGAAAAAGTCAGAGCGCATTGAATAGTAAGGCGCATCATCACCACCGGCGGTCACTGCATCTACGCTGTTTTCAGCGCCGATCAAGAAACCAAGGTTGGGTAAGAAGCCACCCGCGCTGCTGGAATACATAATGTAGTAGCCCACCAGCAAATACATGGTGCAAGCGATCGCAAACAGCGCGATATTTTTGGTCAAAATTTCGGCGGTGTTTTTCGAACGTACCAAGCCGGCCTCAAGCATTGAGAAGCCAGCGGCCATCCACATTACGAGCACGCCGCAAATCAAGAAGTAAAACGTATCGAGCGCATAGCTCAAATCAGCTAACTCATTCATGAGGTGTTCCCCGTTGTATTATGAGAAGTTATACGTAAAAAGCAGCCCGGAAAGCATTACTTACACGGCGTCAGCGCCGCGCTCACCGGTACGAATACGGATCACATCTTCTAATGGCGTCACAAACACCTTGCCATCGCCGATCTTGCCGCTGTTAGCGGCGCTGCAAATAGCATCAAGAACGCTTTCCAGACGCGCATCGTCGACAGCAACTTCTACTTTTACTTTGGGTAGAAAATCGACAACATACTCTGCGCCACGGTACAACTCGGTATGCCCCTTTTGACGACCAAAGCCTTTAACTTCAGTTACCGTGATGCCCTGAACGCCGTTGTCGGCGAGCGCTTCACGAACGTCGTCAAGCTTGAATGGCTTGATGATAGCGGTGATGAGTTTCATCCCGGATCTCCCCTGCTGGATTAGGTAGCGGCAGTGCCGCCCGGATTAACTACTTACTCCGGGTAATGCGCATACCGTGCCACCCAACTTTTTTTTCTTATAAGTCAGCAGTTTGTTTCATAAAATTTAAGATTATTCGATGACAAAGAAGGCTTAGCAGAACTCACTATTGTCCGCTTGCACCATAAATGAACATCAATAAAAGCGATGTGCTTTATTTTGATGCAGCCCGTCGTTACAGCAATGCCAGACGCTAATTTGCAAACGAAACATGCGTAACGACGACGGGTTGCGTATCCTTGTTAATAAGCAGTGCACATTTATGCGTGGTCATTTAAGGAGAGAGCGATGATGCCTCAAGATCGCATTAGCCGTTTAGCCCAGCAAATTGGGGATCGTTTACAGAACGCGTCCCAAGCCCCGGAAGATATTCAGAAAGGCGTGCAGCAGGTAGTACGCGGTGCCTTTGATAGGCTGGAACTGGTGTCACGGGAAGACTTTGATATTTTGATGGATGTACTACAACGCACGCGTTCCCGCGTTGAAGCACTGGAGCGCCAAGTGGCCAGCCTTGAAGCAGCAGTGGAAGCCTCTATGGCAAACACCACCACGCCGCTTGAAGCCGAGGTGCCCCCTACTCCTGAGCACACCGACGCCACAACCCCCAGCCAGCCAAAGAAGCCAAACACCACTGAAGAGTGAGCGTTAGCCCTTCTCCCAGGCGGCAGGTCATTGATATGCTTGCCGCCGCCCCTTAGTACAAATAATAATCACAATCATTGACAACTGCGTTTCTCCTGCTACTGTAACGAACGGCAAATCTTTGCCTAGGTTACTCAAGGACCGCAGATGTCGGCACTACAGCGGCTCTATCAAGACGCCCTCAGCGCGTTTATCGCCCCCTCTTACGGGCCACTCCCCGCAGAACCGCTACTGCCAGGCGAAGCGCTGTCGGACGCCTCACAGCTACGCCAACACGTGCTGCATTTTGGTGCGGCTGATTTAAAAAGCGACGACCTAAAAGCCAGCGCCTCGCTGTGGTCGCGGTGGCATTTCAGCGCCGTGGTTGCACCAGCGCTGGCCGCTCACCTTCTGCTAAGCCGCCAGCTTCCTTTAGCACTCAACCAAGTGGCTTTGCATCTTTCTGATAACAGCCGAACCGAGCGCCTTCACTTGGCCCACGAAGGCAATGCGCAACAAACAAGCGATCCTTTTTCAGCCTTTTCTCCACTGATAGACGCACACCTTGCACCGGTAATTGAAACGCTAGCGGCGATCTCCGGCGTAGCCCCACGGGTGTTTTGGAGTAACGCTGGCACCTATTTTGATTACTTCACCCACTTGCTCTCCGCTCATCCCAGCGCCGAGCCGCAGCGTGTGAATGAAGCCCATACAATTTTGACAAAACGCCTACGCCCAGATGGACAACTTAACCATCTTTATCAACCAGTTAACGAGGGCGTCGATGGAAAACGCCAACGGCGCCTCTGCTGCCTATGCTATCGCGTTCCGACGCTTAGCTATTGCGATAACTGCCCGATTGCTTGCAAGCGTCGAAGCTAAAAACCGAAACTAAAAAGTCGAAACTAAAAAAGCCCGCGCAGTGCACGGGCTTGAAGGTAACGATACAACCACTTGGATTTAATAACGCCACGTGATATTTGCCATCACATGACGCGGTGCGCCATAAAAGCTTTGATCCCACTTGAGGCTGGTGTGGTATTTCTCATCAGTAACATTATTAATGTTTAGCGAGCCGGTTAACTGGTCGCTAAAGTCGTAGCTAGCCATTAAATCGACCAGCGCATAGGCATCTTGGCGCGTCTCACCTTCGGCTAAGTTCTGCTCACGTTCAATCGCATCCTGCCAACGTAGCCGAGCGCCCACTTTAAGCTGATCCATTGTTGCCGGGCGGTAACTGGTGGAAGCCCTCACCATGTTGCGTGGAATATAGGTGTTGGCTGCGTTGCCGTCGGCATCTTCCACGTCAAGGTAGGTATAGCCGACGCTTGCTTGCCAGCCGGGGGCTAGCTCACCGGCGAGCGTCGCTTCAAAGCCTTCGCTGGTGATGCCATCACCGCCAATATAAACGGATGTGCCATCAGGAAGCGTTCCATCTAGCTGAGCCACGTTATCTTGTTCGATACGGAATACGGCGAGCGACGCATCGGCACTGCCATTGAACATGTCCGCTTTAATGCCGACTTCTTGAGCTTTGCCATCAATAGGATCGAGATACTGACCGCTGCGGTCCATTTCGGTTTGCGGGGAGAAAATCTCGGTATAGCTGGCGTAGAGCGATGCGTTATCGGTCACATCATAAATCAGCCCCAGGTAAGGCGTGATAACCCCATTCGATTCGGTCGCTTGAGAGGCACCGTACTGCTCTCCCGTTGTATCAAACCAGCTTACTCGGGTACCGGCAACGCCCGTCCAGCGGTCGGCGAGATCCAGCTGGGCAGCTCCATAAATACTGCGCTCTTTAATGGTCGCATCGCCAACCGTTGTAGGGTAAGTCACCCAACTGGTGGGTTCAGGATAACGACCATCCCACTCATCAAGCCAAGGCAGTGATGTCGCGGCTGGCGAAGTGGGATAACGCGACTCCTGCTGATTGCGACTCTGACTCCAGTCGATACCCGCCATTAGCTGATGCGTGCGTCCAAAAGCCTCCATATTGCCCTTGGCATGCAGATCAGCTACCCACTGTTCCAGATGGCGCTCGTACTGGCTTAAGGTCAACTGGCTACTGTCGATTTGCCCGCTTGCTGCATCCGGCGCGCCATAAATATAGAACAGCTGCGTATCAGAGAGCATATCCAGATGCGTCACGGTACCTTTCAGCGACCACGTATCGGTGAGCTGCTGAGTGAGTTCGACAAAGCTGCGATGGGTTTCGACGTCCCAGTAAGACCATTCAGGCGCTGAGGACGTACTGCGTGCATAGTTGGTCGGGTTGCCCGCTGAATCGTAGCTAGGCAGTGACCCCCACATATTGCCGTCGGTATTGTTCTGCTGCCAGGTATGCCCCACGGTCAGTTGAGTGCTATCCGTCACATCGGCTTCTACCACGCCATAGAGCAGCCCTCGCTCTCGGCTGAGGCGATCCAGGTACGAGTCACTCTGCATTCCCGACGCAACAAGCCGCCCACGAATACGACCGGCATCATCCAGCGGCCCAGAAACATCCACGTCCAAACGACGATGATCCCATGACCCCAGCGTGCCCGAGATAGAGGCTTGCGGCATAGCGGTGGGGCGCTTGCGCACAAAATTAACCGTCGCGGCCGGGTTGCCTGAGCCAGACATCAACCCAGTGGCACCGCGCACCACTTCGATGCGGTCGTAAATCGCGGTGTCCATATCCCCATGAACATTGTTATAGGGCATCGGCACACGCAGGCCGTCAACTTGAAAGTTAGAGACCTCAAAGCCACGCGCAGAATAGTAAGTACGATCGGTTTCCAAGCGCTCCACCGTCACACCGGGAACGCTTTCGAGCGCATCGTTGATGGTATCTAGCTGAAAGTCATCTATCTGGGCACGCGTTACCGTCGACACGGACTGGGGCGTTTCACGGGGCGTCAGATCAAGGCGAGTGGCGGTGCTGGTAAGGGGCGTACGGTAGCTTTCTGTGCCCTCAGTAACGACCGAAAGGGCTTCAGCCTGAACGGTCACCGTGTCTAACGCGGCGGTGCTCTCTTGGGCTAACAATGGCGAAGCACCGAAGGCAAAGAAACCGGCCGCAGACATCCACAGGGCATGCTGAATAGCGCTAACCAGCGGTTTACGGGGTGTTACATTAGGGGCTGATGGGGAAGCTTTGAGCAAAGGGTCAAGCATGAGACTTAGGCCTCTATCGGTATCGTTATATGATGTTTCTCCAGAAGCAAATGGTAATCACTATCATAATCACCTGCAACGATAATAATTCACAAATAATAATGAGTTTGATAAATATTTTTATTCGTCTAGAATCTTCCCCCGCTGATGTATCTATCTATCGCTGAGTCCCCGGGCAGGAGAGGCACCATGTTTGAAGTGAACGCGGCTGGCTTTCAGGTTGCCGACAAAGTACTGCTACACGCCACCACCACGACCTTCCTCCCTGGCCAAGTATGCGGTTTGATTGGCCACAACGGCTCGGGGAAATCCACATTACTAAAATTGCTGGCGCGCCAACGGCATGCCTCTCAAGGCGATATTTGTTTTGCCAAACGGCCTATTAGCGACTGGGGGCAACGTGAATTCGCCCGCCAGGTAGCGTATCTCCCTCAGCACCTGCCCCCAACCGAGCACTTAACCGGCCGTGAACTGGTCGCTATGGGGCGCTACCCATGGCACGGGTTGTTAGGCCGACACACCGCTAAAGACCGCGAGGCCGTCGAACGGGCGCTGGCACTCACGCACACCGAGGCACTGGCTGACCGGCTGGTGGATACGCTCTCCGGAGGTGAGCGGCAGCGCATTTGGCTCGCCATGCTACTCGCCCAGGGCAGCCAATTTTTGCTACTCGATGAGCCGCTCGCCGCGCTTGATATTGCCCATCAGGTCGACGTGCTAGCCCTTATCCAGCGGCTATCCTACGAGCTTGATTTAGGCGTCATCATCGTGTTGCACGATATTAATATGGCCGCCCGCTACTGCGACCGACTGGTCGCACTGCATAGCGGACGCCTCCTGGCCGATGACACCCCCGCACAATTAATGCAGCGCGAGACCTTACACGCTATTTACGGCCTCGATATGCGTATCGTGCCTCACCCCACATCTGAACATCCCATTGCCGTGGTGGCTTGATGCGCACGCTAGAGCCACGTCACTTCGCGGTTTTATTAATGGGTTGGGTTCTTACACTCGTCAGCCCCCTTGGCAATGCCGCATCGCCCCAGTGGGTAACGTTGGATTGGACGCTCGCAGAAACGTTGATTGCGCTGGAGGCGCCGTTAAGCGGCGTGGCACAAATCGATGCCTACCATGCCTGGGTCGGTGAACCGCGTATCCCAGAAACAGTCGTCGACTTGGGGTTGCGCACCCAACCCAACCTAGAGCTACTCGCCGACTTAGCGCCTGATGCCATTTTTATCTCTCCCATGTTCAGCAATTTGACCGCGCGACTATCACGCATAGCTCCCGTTGAGCCGCTGCCGCTTTACCAGACAGACAGCGATACATGGCAAGAGATGCAGGAGCTAACACGAAAGCTTGGTGAGCGGGTTGACCGCGAGAGGCAAGCCGAAACGCTGATTGCGGCAACAAAGGCGCTCTTTGACCGTCTGAAAGACCGCACTCCGACCACAGCCCCTCTCTTGATGGTGCAATTTATGGATGAGCGTCACGTACGAGTATTTGGCAAAAATGGTCTCTATCATGCTGTTTTAGAGCAGTTGGGTATTGCCAATGCTTGGCAAGCTCCCACCAACGCCTGGGGCTTTTCTCTGGCCGGCATCGACGCCTTAGCCGCCTACCCGGACGCCCAACTGGTGGTGATCGAGCCACTTCCCATTGGCGTCGAGGCAGCGCTTGCCAACAGCGGCCTGTGGCAGCACTTACCCAGCGTTCGCGAGGGGCGAGTGATCACCTTACCGCCGGTATGGAGTTTTGGTGCGCTGCCTTCCGCACAGCGCTTTGCACGCACGCTGGTGTCCGCACTGGAGGCACCGCATGACGACTAACGTGCTGACGTTTAACGTCCGCTATCACCCCAGGGTTTTGACGCTGCTGTTAGCCGCGCTTACAACGTTTCTCACCCTTTCCGCACTCTCCCCTGTTCCGCTTGGCGAGGCGGTTCGCCAGCTTTGGACGCTAGACGCGCCGTTAACGCCAACGCTTGCGGTGATTCACTTTAGCTTCTGGCCAAGGCTTGCAATGGCCCTGCTGGCAGGCGCTGGCCTCGGGTTAGCCGGGGTATTGATGCAGCAGGTGCTGCGCAACCCGCTGGCCTCACCGACAACGCTTGGGGTAGCCAGCGGCGCCAACCTCGGTTTAATGATGGCCACGCTATTCGCCCCTGGGCTGTTGGACTGGGGGCGTGAATGGGTGGCCCTTGCTGGCGGTGCCGCTGCCATGGGTGGCGTGTTTCTCCTCGCTTGGCGCAGCGAACTCTCTCCCCCCGTCGTGGTGTTAGCGGGGCTGGTGATGAACCTCTACGCTGGCGCGCTGGGTATGGTGCTGCTGCTGTTTCACCAAGAAGCGCTTAAGGGACTTTTGATATGGGGAGCCGGGTCGCTTGCGCAAAATGGCTGGAATGACCTTAATTTCTTATGGCCTCGCTTACTGCTCGGAATCTTTGCGGCTCTATTACTGCTGCGACCGCTGCAGCTACTCACGCTAGATGATGCTTCAGCGCGCAGTCTTGGCGCTTCACTTAAAGTGCTTCGCGTTGGTGGGCTGGGTGTGGCGGTTTTTATTACTGCCTGCGTGGTGAGCGTGGTGGGTATCATCGGATTTATAGGCTTAGCCGCCCCAAACTTGGCCCGATTAGCGGGCGCCCGGCGCCTAGGCGAACGTGTCGTGTACGCGATGCTGTTAGGCGCCTTGCTCTTAGCGAGCACAGACTTAGCCTTGCAACAGATTCCCAACATGCTGCCGACGTTAATCCCCACGGGGGCAGCCACGGCAGCGCTGGGAGCGCCGCTGTTGCTGTGGTTAATTACGCGGTTATCACTGACTACCCCTAGCGCTTCGCAGGGTTTACCGGTGCACGCCGCTCCCCACTTAGGTCGGCGTAGCGGCATTCTCATGGGGCTAACGCTACTCAGCGTATTGATTGCGCTGCTGTTAGGCCAAGGAGCGAATGGCTGGTTTTGGGTCGATTCTGGCAGCGTTGACGTGCTTCAATGGCGCTGGCCACGCCTTTTGGCCGCCGCGAGCAGCGGTGTGTTGCTCGCTCTCGCCGGTACGCTTTTGCAGCGCGTGACCTCCAACCCGATGGCAAGCCCCGAGGTGCTGGGTGTTAGCGGTGGCAGTGCCATCGCACTGATCGTCGCCATCTACACCGTATCCTCACCGAGTCCCGTCATGCTGTTAGGCGTTGGTACACTCGGCGCACTGGTCACGCTCGGGGTTTTAATCCTGTTTAACTACCGCAGTGGGTTTACCCCTGTCCGTCTGCTGCTCACCGGCGTAGCCATCACCGCGCTTTTTGATGCCGTTCGCGCGTACATCCTTGCCGGTGGTGATCCCCGCGGCCAGCAGGTACTCGCTTGGCTTTCCGGCTCGACATATTATGCCACACCGACAGGCGCCATCAGTATCGCCATGATCGCAGCTATCGGTATCGCGTCTACCTTGCTCTTTTGCCGCTGGCTGGCGGTTCTTCCGCTTGGCGACGAGACGTCGACCGCCATCGGCTTGCCCCTGCGCCGCGCCCGTCTCTCGCTACTCGCACTGGTGGGGTTACTCACCGCTAGTGCCACGCTGGTTGTCGGCCCACTGACGTTTGTGGGGCTACTCGCGCCGCACCTTGCCAAAATGCTAGGGTTTCAACATGCCCGCGCGCATTTATTAAGCGCCGCGTTAATCGGGGCGCTCATCATGACAAGTGCTGACTGGCTTGGACGTCAGTGGCTATTTCCACAAGAAATCCCCGCAGGGCTGATCGCTTCACTGATCGGTGGTGCTTACTTTATGTGGCGGCTCGCGCGCATTTAAGGTGTCACTCTACCCAGCGTTGCCTAAATACGCTAAGTTGGCTGGATAATTGGAGTTAGCAAACTTAGCGAGGGAGCGCGATGACATTAGCCATTGTGGCCACACGTGCAGGCGTTGGCTTAGAGGCACCGGCGGTTCACGTAGAGGTTCATTTAGCCAACGGGTTACCGGGGCTTACGCTGGTGGGGCTGCCGGAAACCGCTGTCAAAGAGAGCCGCGAGCGGGTGCGTAGCGCGCTCATCAATGCAGGGTTTGACTTTCCCAACACCAAACGAATTACCCTCAACCTTGCTCCCGCCGACCTACCCAAAGAGGGCGGTCGTTTTGATTTACCGATTGCGCTCGGCATTCTCGCCGCCTCCGGCCAGATTCCCGTGGATGCGCTAGAGGGCATGGAGTGCGCCGGTGAGCTGGCGCTAGATGGCAAACTACGCGCCGTGCCCGGCGTGCTCCCCTTTGCATTAGCTACACGGCGTGCCAATAAGGCGCTGATTATTCCTCGCGCCTGCGCCGATGAAGCGGCGCTGGCAGGCGATTTACCGGTGTTACCCGCCGACACCCTGTGGCAGGTCGTCGCTCATTTGCTGGGGCAAGAGAAAATACCGCCTCATCAACTGTCTGCCTCGGTGAGATCCACAGCACCCGTTGCCGATTTAGCTGATGTGCGCGGCCAGCAGCAGGCTCGCCGCGCGCTGGAAGTGGCGGCCGCAGGTGGCCATAATTTGCTGCTATTATAGCCGTTTAAACCCCATGAGAAATTGAGCATGACAAAGGCGTACAGCTACATACGATTCAGCAGCAAAGCTCAGGCCAGCGGTGACAGCCTCAGAAGGCAGACCGTTGGCGCTCAAGAGTTCGCCAAGAAACACGGCCTAGAGCTTGTTGAGACTGGCTACTCTGACTTGGGTGTCTCAGGCTACAGAGGGGAAAATGCTTCCGAAGGGGCATTAGGTGAATTCATAAAGGCAATTGACGCGGGAAAAATTGAAAAAGGGTCTTACCTGATTGTAGAGTCGCTTGACCGCCTAAGTAGAGAAAAACCTAATCTAGCATTAACTCATTTTCTAGGAATAATTAACAAAGGCGTTAATATAGCAACACTTACCGATGGCCAGATTTATCGAGAAAATTCAGAAACTATAGCAATGGAACTTTTTGGCTCTTTGATGGTTATGAGTCGTGCTCACGAAGAATCAAAGACAAAAGCTGAAAGGATAAAACAAGTTTGGAAAAACAAAAGAGATGAAGCACAGAAAAGCAAGAAGCCTTACACAGCAATGTGTCCTGCTTGGATCAAGAAAACATACGATAAATATGAACTTATTGAAGAAAGAGCAAGAGTAATACAAGAAATATTCGAAATGTCTGAAAAAGGATCAGGCGCATCAAGCATAACAAGACACTTAAACAATACAGAAACTCCAACTTTTGGCAGAAGCGATTTTTGGCATACAAGTTACATCAAAAAAATACTTAACAACAAATCAACCTATGGAGCCATGCAGCCAAAAAAAGGTGTCTGGAATGAGAATAACAACAAGTACATTTATGAAGAAGATGGCGATCCTATAGAAGAATTCTATCCAGCAGCTATAACGAAAGAAAAATTCTATTCAGCAAAATCAAAAAAATTAAGGCCAAAAACAAGAGGGCGAAGTGGAGAGCGCTTTAGTAATCTGTTTAAAGGTATAATAAAATGTGGCTACTGCGGTTCACCAGTACACTATATAAACAAAGGTTCTAAACCAAAAGGAGGCACTTACCTTAGATGCTCAATGTCTCGATCGGGCGGTAAATGCGATGCTATATCTATGCCTTACTTAGCCGCTGAAGAATCACTATTAGGCTTGCTGTCTAATCTTAACTATATGGAGCTAGTTCCAGAGCAAAGCAATATTCAAAAAAAAAGAGCCTCAACGCAAGCACGCATTGAGACTCTAAGGGGAACTTTAGAAGAAATTGAGATCAGCTTAACTAGGTTTACGAACATTATAGCAAGCACCGACAACCCGCCTAGTACAATCCTGGCCTCCATAACTCAAAAAGAAGGAGAAAGGGAAGCAACTCTAAAATCAATAGATAATGAAGAAGAGTCATTACTACAAATTGAAGATCTACAAGAGACTGCACTAAAAGCAAATGAAGTAGCTGTAGGCATTATTACTGAAGTATTGTGCTATGATGCTGCTGACACAATCGAAGCTAAAATTAAGAGTAAAGAGCTAAGGGAACAACTAAACTTTTTCTTCAAAAAATACATATCAGAAATTGAAATGTACGACCATTTACTAACCATTCACTTTCATCATAACGAAGACTATGAATCAATTGACTTCCATATAATAAAACATGGTCAACATCGTATCTGGCAAGGCTCATCTGAAGGTCAGTTAATTGGAGTTTCAATTTTAAGAATTAAAGAAAGCATTGAAAATATTTTGTCAGGAAGCCCAAGAGATAAAGAATCCGAAGAAGTCTATAAAAGGCTTATTTCACTAGGAATGATTAAAGACTTTTCTGGTTCTGAAATCGATGATTAGAAAGAAGGCTTTTATTTTCAATGGGGTATCTTGATGAGGCTAAGGCTTTTACGCTGCTTGGTCTCCTACATGAGAATCTAACTGGCTTTCAAATGCTGCATCAATGTGCTCGATAAGATTCTTCCTAGCTTCAGCTAATGACAACGGAACTACATCTGCTTGTCGATCATTTGTTCGATACTGACTAATTGTTGATTCTCGAATATCGAATACTAATGCAATCATCCTGGGTGGAAGCCCGGATTCAACCAATGTTTTCACCGTTGATACTAACTTAGCGTCTTTTCGTGCATTGGTTTTCTTACCATCTGAACGCTTTTTCATCTGAATAACTCCTGAGATTTGAATACATAAAAAAACCAGAGAAAATCATTAGTATACTAAAATACAAACCAATTATGTTATTTCTATATTGATTTATATCTAAAGCTACTAAGGATAAACTAAAGTTGTTATTAAGAGGTGTCTAATTTGATGCTTTAGGAAACTCAAGTGTTATGCCCCCCTACCCCCCACAACATATTTTTTATGTAGGAGAGTAGGAATAACACTTGGTCACTTAAGCACTTGATGCTTTGAGGTTCCCAGCGTTTGGATTGACTTATTTTAATTGGCTCAATCCATAGCGTTGTAGCTACTGCCCCACCAATTCATAATGAATGTTAATCACAATCATATGGGGGCTGCAAGCTTTTTTGAGAATAAATATCATTCGCTATGAGATTACTATTGGTTCTTATTGCATTGACTTATAGTTCTTATGGTTAGTGTTAAATTTACAATAGCTTAACCTAAACCAGCCTATAGCGAGAGAGGTGTTTATCCCAATGTAAGCCTTGTAATGCAACGGTTGATGGATTTAGGAAAAATACCCCCCAGGGTTTTGTAGGGGGCTAGTGTTTAACACTTTTTTTGAGGCCACTTAGAAAGCTATCTAAAAGACCTTCTAATGCCGTCATAGAGGCCGTGTAATCAATTTTAATGGGGCACCCTATACCTACCTAGAGGGTATCCAACAAAAGCTCTTAAACCCTCTTAAGTAGCGACACTATTTTGATCTTCCTTGATCTTCTTTGAGACTTTTGCAACCAAAGCACGACTACATGAGACAGATTCTATAATTTCGTTATACGAATGACCGCTTTTAAGCATTGCCTTAACTGCATTCTGTTTTTTGGTATCTTCTTGGCGACCTTTGAACTTGCCTAACTGCTTTGCTTTCTCGATACCTTGAACTTGTCTACGTCGTCTATCTTCGTAGTCTTTTCTTGCTGTAGCTGCTAATAGATCCAAAAGCATACCATTTACCGCCTGCATAACGGCACTGGTGAAACCTTGAGACTCATTCAGTAGAGCATGAGAAGTTGGAAGCTCAGGAGAAACGATTTTTAAGCCTTTCGCGTTAATTAGCTGCTTAAGCTGTTGCCAATCATCTTGGTTCAAGCGTGCTAATCGGTCTATTTGCTCAACAAGTAGAATATCGCCAGCGCCAGCTTCCGATAGTAGTCGCATAAGCTCAGGGCGCTCCAACGTAGAGCCTGAAGCGTTCTCGCTGTAATAGGTCGCTATAGCAAAACCATGTTGTTCAGCAAAATCTTGAAGCTGGCGCTTTGCTCTATTAGCGTCTTGGTCAGTAGTGCTGGCGCGTAGGTAAGCTCTAACGATAGTCATCACGAGTAGCCTTAGTCTGTTTTAAGTGGTTTCGTTATTAAAGTCTGTTATGGGTGGTCTGTCAATAGAATTAAAGTGGCTTCTAGGCATCTTTAACTGGTCTTCTTGAGGTATACCTTCATCAGCTTCAGTATTCCCCTAGCGCCAGCACGTAAAAATGAAAAGCAGAGACTACCCAGTAGGGTACATAGGGCTAGAGTCGTTTAGTTTGATTCCCTTGGTTGTACGCTGTTAAATAAGGCCGTGTAAGCCACGTTTATAGGGTACCTCTCTCAGTACCTTTCAGCTCAATATATAGCGACTCAGATAGGTACTCATAGATGGCAACCGCCCGCCTCTCAAAAGAAAGGTTTCATCTGAGGATTCTACAACCGCATCACCAGAAGACTTTCACTTGGCTAAGCAAATTTTTTCTCTATAGGATGATTTAGATATAACTGTTGATAACTTGATGTCAGGTTAATTTCACTGCCATTCTTTAAAAATGTAGCCTTAATGCTTTCATTCCGTTGGAGTACTTCTCATGAGTAGATATAAATATGAATTAGATAGATTTTTTCTTGGTGACGAGCCTGACATAGGCCTCCTATTTGGTTCAACCGGCGGCAATTATCGGAACTTAATTATTGACTTTTATGCTAACTACAAACCACCTATCGAGGTAATAACTCCGCTTATAGCCTTGCTCAAAGGAATGACCTCTATTAAGACAGACGACCTTCTTTTAGAAAAACTTCAGCCATTTGAATACTTTAAGAATGGAGGAAATCTCTCTGAAGCAGGTGCTTCAAAAACATTAAGCTTTTTCCCGCTAGAAGAACAGTGTAATCGGATTGGCATACCGATTAAAACTATCGATTGTAATTTCAATAGCGGTAGCTCAGATCTTTTTTTTATTGAACGACTAAGAAAAGAAGGTAAGATTGCCGTTAAAGAAGAGGGCAACTTTAGTTCAAATATAATAGGTGCATATATATTAGCTATGGAAGATAAATTTCTATCTAGTGATTTGATAAGCCAAATTACAAATATAGAAAAAATGTGCGGTAACCAATCGTACAAGTTATATCTTTTTGGCGACATATATCATTCAGTTATATCAAGATCGCTATTGCCTTCAAACATGAACCAAGAAGAGTACACTATACAAAAACAAAAAAAAGCTAAAGATATATTTTATGAAGGAATCAGCACAGTAAGCCATAAAGATTTTATGTATAATCTCAACTACCTTCTAGAGAGCAACTCACTAAAATATGACAACAAAGAGAAACATAATACAAAAACACTAATAAATTCGATTGGGGCACAAACGACTAAAGACTTAGCGATTTATCTCTCGAACTTAAATGGTGGCTTACCTGACGTGCTGTACCTCAGCGACAACGATATAGTTTTATCAGAAGTAAAAGCAAAGAAAGATAAATTACGTTACAGTCAAATTGTTTTTTTTAAAGACGCTAAGGCTCAAGACAAAGCTCCTCTAAAGAATATAAGATTCGAAACTATATATTTAAAGTGACATCCAATTTTCCCAACATCATTAAAAATCAATGAAATTTCTCAAAAAAATTAATTATTCATTGGCATTTATCTATAAATAACCCTTTATAAGACTTCATCTTCATCATCAAATTGCTGCCAAAACTCAAATCCAGGATTAGCTCTATAATATATGGGGTTTAAATAGCCACAATTTGCTGTTAGCTGGACCTCCTGGCACCGGTAAAACCATGCTCGCTAGCCGCTTGCCTGGCATTTTGCCGCCGCTTTCCGAAGAGGATGCACTGCAAGTGGCCGCTGTACGCTCGGTATGTGGGCTACCCCTAGAAGCAGACTGGGGCCAGCGGCCGTTTCGTCAGCCCCACCATAGCGCCAGCGCCGCCGCACTGGTGGGCGGGGGCTCAAAACCCAAACCAGGGGAAATCTCGCTGGCTCACCACGGCGCACTGTTTCTAGATGAGCTGCCAGAGTTTTCCCGCAACGTATTAGAAGTTTTACGGCAGCCACTGGAAACGGGGGAGATTCACCTCTCACGCGCTAACCATGAGCGCCGCTACCCAGCGCAGTTCCAGCTCGTTGCTGCCATGAACCCCTGCCCCTGTGGTCACCTGGGCGACCCGCGCCAGCGCTGCCAATGCAGTGCCAGCCAAATCCAGCGCTATCAAGCACGGCTTTCTGGCCCGCTGCTAGACCGCATTGACCTACAGGTAGAAGTGCCCGCCTTGCCGCCTGAACAGCTCACCGCCCAAACCCAGGGTGAACCTTCCAGTGCAGTACGCGAGCGGGTGATGGCCGCCCGAGAGCGGCAGATGTCGCGGGGCGCACTCAACAGTCAACTCAGCGGCAAGGCCCTGGAAGCCGCCTGCGCGCTGAATGATGATGAACGCGCTTGGTTAGCAGGCGTATTAGAAAAGCTTAAACTCTCTGCCCGCGCCTACCACCGCGTCCTGCGAGTCGCGCTCACCCTGGCCGACCTGCAAGGCGAACCCAAGCCCACCCAACCGCACTTTATCGAAGCCATCGGCTACCGACAGTTGGATAGGTTGCTGAGGGGAGCCTAGTGAACATTTTCAACAAAGTTATCTAACGCATCGAAGAGCACTTGGCGTATCGGCTCGGCTTCATTAACTAAGTGGTGGCGGGCTTCTGGGTGGCGGAGGATCTCGGCATTGGGGAACTTCTCTTTTAATACCATCAGGTTCCACTCCCAATCGACGGTTAAGTCCTGTTCGCCCTGCAAAATAAGCGTAGGCAACGGGTTGGGGGCCAGCGCCAGTAAACGCGGCATCCAGCGTCGCATGGCGGTAATCCACATAACACTTAACCGTTCCGGTTGAAGTGGGTCTTGGTCGCGCAGAAACATCGTAAACTGCTCATCGGTGGAGTTGGGGCGATACTTTCTTGGCAGGTCTTTTAGAAACGGGCTGGCAATAAGGTGCAGCCAACTGGATTGACTCCAGCGCCAGGGGCGCACCAACGGCGCCAGTAGCACAATAGCGGCCCAGCCTGCCGCTTCACGGCGGGTCAGTGCGTCGGTCGCTAATATGGCGGCCCCGGTGCTCTGCCCCACGCCTAGCCACGGCTTTGGTGCCATCCTCTTAATTTGCAATGTCGCCTGCAAGTGCGCAAGGCAGTGCTGGTAGTCGTCAAAATCTTCAATTTCAGCCCGCGGGCCGCTGGAAAGACCGTGGCCAGGAAGGTCCCACAATACCACTCGCCACCCTTTGGCCAGCAGGCAACCGAGCAAATGACGGTAAAGGCCTAGATGATCAAAGTAGCCGTGAATCACAAACGCGGTACCAGTAGGGACAGGTGGGCTCCATACTTGGCACCAAAGGGCAAAGCGTCCAGTATCAATAAATCCCGCGTGCACCTCGCTGGTGTCGTTTAATAGCGTTTCTAAACCATAGTGGCGAAAATAGTCATGCACGGCGTCCGTTAGCGCATCGCCCGGCCTAAGTCGGGAGAGCGAGGATTCGCCTGCTGCTTGCCGAAACAAGCCTTCCAGGTGTTGGAAATTATGCATTAACGTCTCTCCATGAACGCCACCTATTCGTTGGCTGAATGGCAGCGAAGACCACTGTCGCTCTCATCATTTGGTCGAGCATTATGCTGCTTTACGGCATCGGCTGTTTACATGCCCGCGCAGTTGTGGAAGTATTTTCCATAAATATACCTTTACCCTGACCGTGGCACGATAATATCCCACGGGCACCTTGACAGGAGAACCCCATGAGCGAGCGTATCACGCGTCACCGTTTACAAGTGTCAGCAGACCTGGACCGCTTCATCAATGAACAGGCTCTGCCGGGCACTGGTGTCAACGAAAGCACCTTTTGGGCCGGCGTTGACGCCTTGTTCCATGAGCTGACACCAAAGAACCGTCAGTTGCTTGAAGAACGCGACGCGCTTCAAGAAAAGCTGGATACCTGGCACCGCGAAAACCCAGGTCCGGTTAGCGATATGCCGGCTTATCGCAGCTTCTTAAAAGAAGCAGGCTACCTGGTTGATGCACCCAACAGTGTTAAAACCACGACGGCCAATGTGGATCGCGAAGTGGCTGTTCAAGCAGGCCCACAGCTGGTCGTACCCGTCAGCAACGCCCGCTATGCACTGAATGCCGCTAATGCTCGCTGGGGCAGCTTGTATGATGCCCTGTACGGCACCGATGCGATTTCTGAGGAAGACGGCGCTGAGAAAGGCACTAGCTTCAACCCAAAGCGTGGCCAAAAAGTTATCGCTTATGCTCGCGGCGTTCTTGATCGTGCAGCCCCATTGGCCACGGGCTCTCACCGTGATGCAGTGAAATACGTGATTCGTGACGAGCACTTGGTCGTTACGCTGGAAGGCGGACGTGAAACCGGCCTGAAAGATTCGGGCAAGCTGATCGGCTTTAACGGCGACGCATCCGCACCGGAAGCAATCCTGCTCGCCAACAACGGTCTGCATCTGGAAATCCAGATCGACGACAGCCATCCGATCGGCAAAACAGACCCCGCACACGTGAAAGATGTGGTCGTGGAAGCGGCGCTGACCGCGATTATGGATTGCGAAGACTCCATCGCTGCGGTCGACTCTGAAGATAAAGTCGGTGTTTACAGCAACTGGCTTGGCCTGATGAAGGGCGACCTGGAAGAGAATATCGACAAGGGGGGCAAGACCTTCAAGCGGACGCTGCACGCTGATCGTACTTGGCAAACTACCGATGGCAACACCGTTAAACTGCCCGGCCGTTCGCTGATGTTCGTGCGCAACGTAGGCCATCTGATGACCACGCCTGCTATCCTGGACGAAAACGGCAACGAACTGCCGGAAGGTATTTTAGACGCGGTAGTGACCTCGCTGCTGGCGCTGCACGACCTGAAAAAAGACGCCGACCAACCGCGCAACTCGCGCACCGGCTCCGTTTACATCGTGAAGCCGAAGATGCACGGCCCGAAGGAAGTCGCGTTTGCCAACGAGCTGTTTGGTCGCGTTGAAGACATTCTGGGCATGAGCCGTGACACCCTGAAAATGGGCATCATGGATGAAGAACGCCGCACCACCGTCAACTTGAAGGCGTGTATTGCTGAAGCAGCTTCTCGCGTTGTGTTCATCAACACTGGCTTCCTTGACCGCACCGGTGACGAAATGCACACCGCCATGGAAGCAGGCCCGATGGTTCGCAAAGGCGATATGAAGAGCGCTGCGTGGATCATTGCCTACGAGAAGAACAACGTGCAAGTAGGCTTAGCCTGTGGCCTACGTGGCCGTGCTCAAATCGGTAAAGGCATGTGGGCGATGCCCGACCTGATGCATAACATGCTAGAGCAGAAAATTGGTCATCCAAAGGCCGGTGCCAACACCGCCTGGGTACCCTCCCCAACGGCCGCTACGCTGCATGCGCTTCACTACCACCAAGTCAACGTAACGGACGTTCAGCGCGAGCTGGAAGCTCAGGGCGAGCCCGACTTTTTAGATGACCTGCTCACTGTGCCTGTGGCGGAAAACACGAACTGGTCTGATGAAGAAATTCAGCAAGAACTAGATAACAACTGCCAAGGCATTCTGGGCTATGTAGTGCGCTGGGTTGAGCATGGCGTAGGCTGTTCGAAAGTGCCGGACATCCATAACGTAGGCCTGATGGAAGACCGTGCTACATTGCGTATTTCCAGCCAGCATATTGCCAACTGGCTACACCACGGCATTGTCGACGCGCCGCGGGTAGAAGAAACCCTTAAGCGGATGGCTAAAGTGGTTGATAAGCAGAATGCTGACGACCCCACGTATACCGCGATGAGCGCCGACTTCGAAGACTCTACCGCCTTTAAAGCCGCCTCCGACTTGGTGTTCAAGGGCCGCGTACAGCCTTCGGGTTACACCGAACCGCTACTTCACGCATGGCGTCAGGTGCACAAAGCGAAGTAAACTCGCTTTACCGCGCAATCAGCCTCGAGGCGTATGCCTCGGGGCTTTTTTAATCGAGGATAACAATAATGACCGTAATGACCGCCGAACAAATTGAACACTTTTTAGATGAGGTGTTTCCCCAGCGGATGGGCAGAATTGAAAGCGTGGGCGAAATGCGTGCCACAATGCGTTTAACGGTGGGTTATGAGCATCTGCGCCCTGGCCCGCGTGTTTCTGGACCCACGATGATGGGCTTTGCCGACGTGGCGCTGTATGTCGCCATACTGGCTCAGATCGGCCCCGAAGCCATGGCAGTCACTAGTGATTTAAACTGCCACTTCCTGCGCGCTGCTTCTGGCGAGCACGATATTGTTGCTCACGCCAAACTCATAAAGTTAGGCCGCCGTTTAGCCGTAGGCGAAGTACAGATTTTTTCTGCTAGCGATGACACTAAGCCGGTTGCGCATATTACGGCAAGCTACGCGTTGCCAGACAATCCAACTGGTCAGCCTCCGCGCTAACGGCTAAGCAGCGCAGTGACGGCTAAGCCTAACCAGCCTGCTATCAACAGCAAACCACCGATGGGCGTCACAATACCAACGCTAAGCCCCACTAAGGCCATCAGGTAAAGCGAGCCGGAAAACGCAATGATGCCCAACGTCCATAGCGCTAGCACAATGGGCTGCCCTGGCTGCGGACACTGGCTTCGCCAAGCCAGCACCGCTAGCATAGCCAACGTATGCCACGCTTGGTAACGCACGCCGGTTTCAACGATGTCGACCATGGCAGCACTGGTACGCGATGCCAACCCGTGAGCCGCATAGGCCCCCAATATCACCATTAATGCCCCTGAGAGGGCTACTAAACACCACCAAAGCCTGTCTGCTCGCTGCATGCGTTACTCCTGTTTATAAGCACTCATTATAAGTACTCGTCATAAGTACTCGTCATAAGTACTCGTCATAAGTACTGATTATAAATACCCATTACAAATACTGGTTATGAGCACTTGATATTTCACTGAGATGATTAACGTTGTCACATACCTTGAACAGTGCGAAACCGCTACAATAGGCAATATTTTGCTTCACCGAATGGGACACCTACCGTTATGTCTACTCCTAATGAGTCGATACAACTGACGCTCAATGGCGAATCGCATACGTTGGCAGCCGGACTTAGCGCCGCCGATTTGATCGAGCAATTAGGCCTGGCCGGGCGCCGTATTGCCGTGGAAATTAACGAACAGATCGTGCCCAAAAGCCAGCTTGCGCAAACACATTTAGCCAATGGCGACCAAATAGAAGTCGTTCATGCCATCGGCGGCGGCTAGCGTAGTCCGTCACCCGTTTTTGTTTTCACAAGGAACCGCTATGACGCCACTGACTGATACACCGTTTACCGTTGCTGGACGTGAGTTCAGCTCCCGCCTACTGGTGGGTACTGGCAAGTACAAAGACTTTACCGAGACCGGCGCGGCCATTGCCCAAAGCGGCGCGGAAATTGTTACCTTTGCCGTACGCCGCACCAACCTAGGTCAGGATGCCGATGCGCCTAATCTCCTCGATGTGGTTTCCCCTCAGCGCTACACATTGCTGCCCAACACCGCCGGCTGCTACAACGCCAAAGACGCTGTGCGCACCTGCCGCTTGGCACGTGAGTTGTTAGATGGCCATAACTTAGTCAAGTTGGAAGTACTCGGCGACGATCACACGCTCTACCCCAATGTGGTCGAGACGTTAAAAGCCGCCGAAACACTGTTGGCTGACGGTTTCGACGTGATGGTGTACACCAGCGACGACCCCATTGTGGCACGTGAATTAGAAGCGATGGGCTGCTGCGCTATCATGCCGCTAGGGTCACTGATTGGCTCGGGGCACGGCATTCAAAACCCGCACAATGTACGTCTAATTGTTGAACAAAGCAGCGTGCCCGTATTGGTCGATGCGGGTATTGGCACCGCGTCTGATGCCGCCATGGCAATGGAGCTAGGGTGTGATGGCGTGCTGCTCAACACCGCGATTGCTCACGCCCGCGACCCAATACGTATGGCTAACGCCATGAAGCTGGCCGTAGAAGCTGGCCGCGATGCCTTCTTAGCGGGCCGTATGCCACGCCGCCAGAACGCTGACCCTTCTTCGCCTTTTGCAGGCCGAATTAACGGCTGATACAGAGACACCATGACCGATACGAACGACACCACGCCCGAAGAAAGCACCCCTGGCCTTGAAAGCGCTGCCACTGGCCCTGAAAGCGTTGATGCCCCGCTGCATCGGCGGGGAATTAAAAGCTACGTCATTCGCGCAGGACGCATGACCCCAGCGCAAAACCGTGGTTTAGAAGATGTTTGGCCACGCTTAGGGCTAACCATTGCCGATGGACGTCAGGATTTAGACACCCTATTTGGCCGCCAGGCACCGCGCGTGGTAGAAATTGGCTTTGGTATGGGCAACTCACTTATCGAGCAGGCTGAACGCCACCCAGAGACAGACTTTATTGGTATCGAGGTACACGCGCCTGGCGTGGGCAAGCTGCTGGATGAAGTGGACAAGCGCGGCCTGACCAATCTCCGCGTTTACCGCGAAGATGCTTTGGCGGTACTTGAACAGTGCCTACCAGAAGATTCGTTGACCACGCTACAACTGTTTTTTCCGGATCCATGGCCGAAAAAGAAGCATCACAAACGACGTATTGTGCAGCCCGCGTTTGTTGAACTTATTCGCACACGCTTGAAGCTTGGCGGCAACTTCCACATGGCGACGGACTGGGAAGCCTACGCCGAGTGGATGGCGGAGGTGATGGACGCCGCGCCTGGCTACGCGAATTCCGCCAGCGCAGACACAGCACCTTACGTACCGCGGCCAGACTTTCGCCCTCTCACCAAGTTTGAAGCCCGCGGTGAAAAGCTTGGCCACGGCGTGTGGGATCTAATCTACCGCCGTGACGTTTAAAAAAGCACTAAAAGGCAACTAAGCGTCGTTTACGTTTGCTTATCGTAAACGACGCGATGCAACGTACCGGTACCACTTTCAAAAGCATCAATATTTGCCAACGTGGTCTCGGCGATGTTGGTCAACGCCTCGGCGGTAAAAAATGCCTGATGCCCAGTGATCAACACGTTGTGAAAAGTCGTCAAGCGCATGAACTGATCGTCATCGATCACCTTATAGGACAGGTCTTCGAAAAACAGCTGCTCCTCTTCTTCGTAGACATCCAGCCCCAGGCGGCCAATATGGCCGCTTTTTAACCCAGCAATCACCGCCTGAGTGTCCACCACTCGCCCGCGCCCAGTATTAATCAGCATCACGCCTTGTTTCATCTGGGCAATAGCATCGGCGTTAATCAAGTGATCGGTATCCGGTGTTAGCGGGCAGTGCAACGAGATTATATCCGCCTGAGCGTAGAGTGACGCCAGCGGTACGTATTCCACAAACGGCTCAGCATTCGGGTTCGGAAAAGGGTCACTGGCAACCACTCGGCAGCCAAAGCCATGCATGATATTGGCGAAAATAAGCCCAATATTTCCAGTACCAATCACACCTACGGTTTTACCAAACAAATCAAACCCCAATAGGCCATCCAGAGCGAAGTTACCCTCGCGTACCCGATTGTAGGCGCGATATGTCATCCTATTAAGACTCATCACCAGCGCTACCGCGTGCTCCGCCACCGCGTGGGGCGAATAAGCAGGCACCCGCACTACGGTAATTCCCAGCCGCTCGGCGGCTGCCAAGTCAACATGGTTAAACCCAGCCGAGCGCAGCGCCACCAACCGTGTACCGCTCGCATGTAGCTGCTCCAGTACATCTGCGTACAAGTGATCATTTACAAAAGCGCATACGGCTTCAAACCTTTTCGCGAGGGGGGCCGTATCGACACTCAGTCGCACGTCAAAGAAGCTTAATTCGTGTCGATTCGCGGAATTGGCACGGGTAAGGAAAGTTTGGTCATAAGGCTTAGCGCTAAAAACGGCAACGCGCATGGCAGTGCTCCTGGCTTTGAATGAAAAGTCAGCATAGGCAATCTACCTATTGTCTGCCTTAACAGCACAAAAGTACTCACAGAGATCAAGGAAAGGTATTACTAAAAAAAGAAAGCCGCTCCAACGGAGCGGCAAAAGACCGTGACTAGCAATGAGAGGGAGAAACCATGACAGAAAACTGGGCGATCTTAGCCAAAGCAGCTGTCGTGGTTGCCAGCGTCTCATCAAACGCTGACAATCACAATATAATCATTCTCATTTACCCCGTCAACCCAAATGCGAATACTTTTTATTTATTTTTATGCTCGCTTTTTACACTAGCCTACCAACTGCAACCAAAAGGGCAGCGTCAGCATAGCTAACAACGTTTGACCAGTAATGATGCCCGCCATAAGCTCTGCATCCCCGCCCAACTGCCGAGCAAGAATGTAGGCAGAGGTGGCGGTAGGCAGCGCTGCAAACAGTAGCGCTACATCACGGCTAACAGAATCTAATCCCACCAGCCACGCTAATAACAGCACCACTGCTGGCATTAACAGCAGCTTGATACTATTCGTCGCTATCACGCCACGATCAAGCCGTAGCAGCGCTGCCGGGCGCAACGCCACGCCCACAGCAATTAGCCCCAGTGGCAGCGCCGCACCACCCAATAGCCCTACCGTATCCTGGCTCCAACCGGGTAAGCCAACACCGGAAAGATTGAGACCAATACCCGCCAAACAAGCTAAGATTAGTGGATTTTTAGCCAGTGCGAGGGCACTTTGGCTAAGGCTTCCACTGCCCAGCGTACCTGCCGCTACGAAGCTTGCGACACACATGACATTCGCTACCGGTACCATGAGTGCTACCGCCACCGCAGCGGTAGTTGCACCCATACTGCCATGCAGTGCCGCTGCACCCGCGACCCCCACGTAGGTGTTAAAACGCACAGCGCCTTGAAACACCGAGGTAAACGCCGCAGGCGTTAGCCCTAGACAACCACGAAAGCGCCATAGCAACAAACCAAAAATCCCCATAGTGCCGAGCAATACCAACGCTATACGACCAACCGGCACTTGGCTGACATCGGCAGTGGCCAGCGTACCTATCAGCATCGCAGGAAACAGCACAAAGTAGATCAGCCGCTCCATTTGCGGCCAAAAAGTGTCACTTGGCCAGCGGTAATAACCAATGGCAGCGCCCAGTAAAATTAATAAAAACAGTGGCCCAAGTGCGCCAGTAATGCTCTCCATTATTATTCCTTGTTAACTGCGACATCCAAGCACAGCGACATCCGTGCGATTACTGTTACCATGAAACTGACTTCCACCTTACGGCCTGCGTAGTGACCATTCTGCCATGAAGAATTTGTCCAAACCTGTCTACTTTACGGGTTTTCCAGCACTGAAAGTGCTTATCCTCATCACGGGCATCTCCCTAGCCGCCTGCACGTGGTACGTGTTCGCCAATTGGCTTCGCGATGATGGTGATATCACATGGTTTACGCCAAATGCCGACTGCAATCTTCACACCAGCACGTGCTCGGCAGTCCTGGGAAATAAAGGCCGCTTAACCCTGACGGTTGATGCCGATGGCCGTATCGACGCGCTGGATATCCTGCCACTGGATGTAGAAGTAGAGGGGCTCAACCCAAGCCATGTAACGGTCGACTTTATTGGTCGCGATATGGATATGGGCTTACACCGCTTTGGATTAACCGCCACTGCGCCCGGACACTTTCATGGCCAAGGGCAAGTGGGTATCTGCACGCAAGACGTAATGCCCTGGCGGGCGCGGGTTATCCTGGAAACACCAGAAGGCAAGTTCGGCAGCTGGTTCGACTTTGACGTAATTAGGAGTTAATACGCATGGCCGCAAAACCTTTCAATCGTAAATCACTCTGGCTGGGCTTAGTACTCATTCTCACCCTGCTGGTCGTTGCCGCTATCGGCCTTTACCAGTATGCCTTTCAGCCCGACAGTGACAACGTAACGGGTGGACCTATAGAGATGCCGTCTACTCAGGGAGATTTCTCGCTCTCCCAGCTAAATGAAGGTGACATTGCCATTGTTTCATTTGGCTATACCTACTGCCCAGACGTTTGCCCAATGAACCAAGCCGTAAAGCGACAAGCGCTGGCCCAGCTAAGCGATGCTCAGCGTGAACGCGTGGTGCCGCTAATGGTAACAGTTGATCCTGAACGCGATACGCTGCCACGCATGGAAGAGTATATGCAGTTCTTCGGCGATGAGTTTATCGGCTTGGTGGGCAGTCAAGAGCAGCTTGCAGAGGTAGCGGCTCGCTATGGCGTTATTTGGCGGCGAGTAGAGGCACCTAATTCAGCCATGGCCTACACCATTGACCATAGCGCATCGCTTTTCTTGGTTGACCGCAACGGCAAGATTTTACAAAGAGTGCTCTACTCTCCAACGCCGCATGGTTTGATGTCAGCGTTGGAGAATGAGTTAGGCAGTTGACAGGAAATACTGCAAAGCAGCACCAGTGAAGCACCTGCGCTTAAGGTGCGCTTTGTAGGTGATCAAGCATTGCCAATAACGCTCTGGTTTGTGTGCCATCACGGGTGTCATGTAGCGGATTGAGCTGCCAAGTGCTTTCGGCAAAACCCCACCAATCCCAACACCCCTGCGGGTTAGCCATGCTACTTTCCGCCTGCGGATATAACACCACTTGACCGTGGTCTGCTGCCCAACGGTTCAAACCGCTATGGCGTATAAACGTGTCACCGATGGCGTCAACGTTCATTTGACAACCATGCAACGCAATCGTAACGGGGCAGCCCCCGGCCTCACACACCTCAGGAATAAATAAATACCCCACGTCGGCCAGACCTTTAACAGCAAACTCTGACTGATCAAAGGCAATTACTTCGCCCTCGCTGGCATTAACATCACGCTCTGGATAAAGCCATGAAAGCATATCGCCAGCCACGTTTTCATCGCAGGCAAGCACATGGCTGCCTCCGCCTTGGCGACAGCCACCAAGTGCCTCGGGGCTAACGTTAGCTTGCTTTGGCAGTTTTATAGGCCAGCCATGGCCGGTGTTCTCACTGCGTACGAAACGCAGCTGCTCTGGAGATGCCAGCCAGCGCTGCCACTGCTCTGCTAACAAGTTGCCCAGCGCTGGAGAAACCGTGTCATCTTCATCACCGTGCCATACATAGGCGCGTAGTTTCGCGAGTGCGTCGCGCTTACCCACTTGCTCAAGCGACTCATAACGCTCACGCCGGCGATCTAGCTCATCCAGAGAAGGCAACCCACGGCGGGTGCTCATACACTGGCTAAGGGCCAAACTGAGCGCGCCTTGGGCACAGCTCCAAGGACCCGCCGCTAATACGCCTACGCCACTAAAGCGCTCAGGCCAAGCAACCGCCAACTGCGTCGCCATATAGCCGCCTGAAGAGACACCTACCACGCTAGCGCGGTCACTCGCTGCACTCAGCGCAGGTAAATCCCCAGGCACGACATCCTCTTCAGCATAAACAGCCGTGCCGCCTAACAGTAAAAGTGCGCCCAAAAAGCAAGACGTAGAAGCGGCGGATCGAATCATTTACTCAACGCCTAACAGTTCAACGCGGAACGTCAGCATTTCATTCGGACCAATAGGACCTTGGCCGCCTTCACCGTAAGCCAGCTCAGCAGGGATATATAGCATCCAGCTATCGCCGACGCTCATCAGCTGAAGTGCCTCCTGCCAACCTTCAATGACTTGATTTACTTGGAAACTTACTGGCTGGCCACGTTCGAAAGAGCTGTCAAATACCGTGCCGTCCAGCAGCATGCCTTCATAATTCACTTCAACGGTATCTTCCGCACCAGGTGTTGCGCCTTCACCGGACTCAAGCACTTCATACTGTAAGCCAGATTCAGTGACTTCGACTTCTTCACGCTCAGCGTTTTCCGCTAGGTAAGCTTGGCCTTCCTTTAGGTTAAGTTGAGCAATTTCAGCGGCTTCTTGCGCGCGCTCTTCCATGGAGCGCTCTTGGAAAGCGACCAGCGCTTCCATCATTTCTTCCTCGCTTAGCGCTAACTCATTGCCATCGAAGACATCGCGCATACCGTCCGTAAATGCATCAAGGTCGAGGTCTTCAATATCGGCCTGCATGCTCTCGCCTAACGTTACGCCTAAGCTATAGGCAAGACGCTGTTCGTCAGTTTCAGGGGCCGCTGCCGCAAAAGGAGCGACCAGTAACAAACTTGCCAAAGCGGTGGAAGAAAATAATGCCTTCATGAAAAAAACCTTATCCAACGGCGCAACGCGCCAAATGTTTGAGTGCTATAAAGACTAACACCCGTTACCCCAGGCTGCATTACCTGAGACAACGGGTGTTAGTAAGACCACAATTAAGTGCAGTAGTTTAGTGTCTTAAACAACCAATGTGGGACAGTGTGCCGCACCCGCCACACGCTGGGAGACACTGCCCAACAACAGATTTTTCTCGCCGTTGGTTCCCTGAGCGCCAATCACAATTAAGTCGCACTCCCGCTTACGGGCAAAGCGCACAATCGTTCGGGAAGGGCGCCCACCTTTCACAAATGCCCTCACTCGCGCACTGTCTGCTCCCATCTCTACGGCATAGGACTTTGCGTGTACAGCAATTTCCGTGGCGTACTCTTTAAGCGCATCATCAGGCAGATCCAGTTTATTCGGCCGCACCATGGAAAGCGATGCTTCCAGTAAGCTGTGGTGCTTGAATACACACAGCAAATACAGTTCTGCACCGGTGAGCATATGCAGGCCCACCGCTTTCTCCAGCGCCTTAATCGCCCCTTTCGAGCCATCCACGGGGATTAAAATGCGATTAAACATCCGCGATCTCCTTGTGACTGCTTAGCGGAAAGCAACATCACGCAAGAACAGCGCAATTTGCGGGAACATGATCAGCAGCGCCGCCGCTAGGATCAGCATAAAGATGAAGGGCGGCGTGCCCTTAATGACTTCCCAGTAAGGCCGCTTGAAGATCGCAATTGCGGTGAAAATATCGCAGCCAAAGGGCGGGGTCGCGGAGCCGATGGCCACCTGCAGCGTGATCAAAATACCTACCAGAACAGGGTCAAGTCCGGTCGCCGCAATCGCAGGCGCGAAAATGGGCGTAAGCACCAGAATGACTACAATCGGGTCAACAAACATACACGCGACAAAGAAAGAGATACAGATCGCGATCAGTACGCCTGTAGGCCCGGCTTCATTGACGCCTACCGCTTCCAAAATCATTTGGGGAATCTGCGCGAACGAGATTATCCAGGAGAACCCATTGCCCACGGCGACCAATATAAACACCACCGCGGTAATTAAGCCGGTAGATTTAGCAATCGCATAAATATCGTTCATCTTCAGCGAGCGGAATACCACAAACTCAAGCAGTACTGCATATAGCACACAGGCTGCGGCTGCTTCCGTTGGGCTAAAGATACCCCCATAAATGCCACCAACGATAATAACGGGAAAACCTAGCGGCCATAGCGCTTTTTGCACTGCAACAGCGCGCTCTTTCCAGCTAGCACGGGGCTCAGTAGGCACACCTTTTACCGTGGCATAAATAATGCAATAGATTGAGAACATAAGCAGGATTAAAAGCCCTGGCCCAATACCGGCGATAAATAGCTCACCAATCGATGTGCCCGAAATAACCCCATAGATGATCATGCCAATACTGGGGGGAATCAAAAAGGCGATGTCGCTCGCGTTAATGATCAACGCCAATGTAAACGGGTCAGAATAGCCCGCTTTCAGCATTTTAGGCCGCAATGGTGAGCCTACGGCCACCACGGTTGCCTGGGTAGAGCCAGAAACCGCACCAAATAACGTACAAGAAGCTGCCGTACTAACCGCAAGACCACCTTTGATATGACCAATAAATGACATCACCATTTCGATCAGGCGATTTGCAGACTGGCCGCGCGTCATAACATCAGCCGCCAAAATAAACATCGGCACCGCAATCAGTGAAGCAGGCCGGATCCCCGCCATCATCTGTTGAATTAGCGTATCCATCTGGCCGAAGCCGTTGAACATCATATAAAAACCGATCACCGCTGCTGTAATCAGCGGAATCATCATAGGAAAGCCCAATAGCAGCAGGGCAATCATGGTGACTACCATTATCGTCGTCATAGCATTCCCCTAGGGTGCAAGCCCTGCTTTACACTTCTGTTTCGGTGTCTTTATAACCGTCAACTACCCCTGTAGAGAGATATACATCCCGAGAGGTAAGGTTTTTAATTGCCGTTAACAGGTACTGAATACCCGTAATTAGGAAGCCCATAGGCACCCAAATATAGATAATCCAAATAGGTATCCCGAGTGACGGCAATACGCGACCTTTGCTTTGAAGGTCAAGGATGTAGATAACGGAGTAGTACAGCAGGAAAAACATGACGAGGGAGGTAAAAAACGAAATACCTATCATCAACACCTTGCGCCCACCGACGGGCAGCGCATCGTAGATGGCTGACATGCGTATATGACGACCGTGGCGAGCAGCGTAACCGATGCCCGCAAAGGTAATCATGATGATCAAAATACGGTTTAATTCACCCGAAAACATAATGCTATTGTTAAATATAAAGCGGGCAATAACATTGGTAACCGTATTCAGCGCCATTAGCAAAACCCCCAGCGCCAGTATGACTGACTCGATTTTGCTAATTGCAGTGTCGATCACGCCTAGTATGCCGGGCAAACCAGAGCTGTAATTCTTTTCGGATTCTTCTTCGGTCATGGCCGATCTCCTCTTAAGCAGCGTGGCAGCTAACTATTTAAGACAACCTAGCGCCTCATCCCTCACTGACCACCGAACGGAGCATGTCCGGCCTTGTTCATTTTGCAGCGTAACGGTTAATAACTCTTTTCGCTTCAACGCTAGATGTACGAAAGTTTTTCTGTGTTGTGCGAAAAGTAGTGCGCTTTTTTTGTTAAGAGGCCGTCAGTGTCGTGAACATATAAAAATAAAAAGGGGCAGCGCTGGCTGCCCCCTAGGTGACTCTACGTTAGAGCGAATATGCTAAACGATTAATCACTCGTTAGTTACGGCTTCAAGATCGGCTTTAAACTGCTCAAGCAGCTCAGCACCGCGCTCCCCCGTCATGCCTAGGAAAGCTTCCTCTACCTGTGGAGCGCGCTCGCGGAAAGCCTGGATTTGCTCTTCGTTCAATCGCGTAACCGTCACTTCATCAGAAGCTTCTTGAATTTTAGCTAATGACTCACCAGCCAAGCCTTTAATATGCTCAATTGTGTGATCATAAGCAGCATCAGACGCTTCTTGCACCAGCTCTTTGTCTTCATCAGACAAATCTTCATAGAAGTCTTGGTTAGCCATCATTGCGGTGGTGAACCAGCCATGACCTGTGAAGGTAAGGTGCGGAGACACTTCGTACAAGCCGCCAGATTCGATCCAGAAAATTGGGTTTTCCTGTCCATCGATAATGCCGGTTTGCAGACCACCATACACTTCACCCCAAGGTAGCGGCGTCGGTGTCGCACCAAAAGCATCATAAGTTTCTGAGAGCAATGGATTCGTCATGGTACGAATTTTCTTGTTACTCATATCTTCCGGCGAGCTAATTGGCTCGTCGGTGGTAACAACCATTTCACCTTCAGGGTACATCTTCAGTAGCTCAAGACCTTGCTCGGCGTAGAGCGCTGGGAACATCTCGTTGATAGCCTTACTCTCGTCGAAGAACGTGAGAACCGTTTCTTCGTCAGTAGGCAGTAGATAAGGGATAAAGAAGATTTGCGCTTCTGGGATAAGAGATCCCGTGAAACCAGGTGACTGGTTTACGAACTGTAGAATGCCGTTTTGGGTCTGCTCCATGATGTCGTCAGACTCACCTAACTCACCAAAACGATAGACTTGAACAGTGTGATCGGAATTTTCTTCAATATATTCTTTGAATGCGTAAGCGAACACGTCTTGGACATCGCCTTCGTACTCTTCGTGGGCGTAACGCCAGTTATCTGCTTGAGCGGCTGCGCTGAGACCAAATAATAGTGCACCAATGCTTGCCGTCGTCATTAACTTGGTCGTTACTGAACGAGTCGAAATTAACTTGCTTGCCTTCATACAGAGTTCCCCTAGCAATGGTAGGCGCGCTGTACAAGTGCGCCAATACTTAATTTTTGTATAATGCGTGCTGCTAATAAGATGCT
This sequence comes from Vreelandella andesensis, assembly GCF_003989795.1. Lineage (GTDB taxonomy): Bacteria > Pseudomonadota > Gammaproteobacteria > Pseudomonadales > Halomonadaceae > Vreelandella > Vreelandella andesensis. The sequence goes on along the minus strand of NZ_RZHG01000019.1, from coordinate 200,232 downwards.
CTGGCAATTAAGTCAGAGCAAACTATTGGAGCGTTCTGGCCTCGATGTCCGTAAAACATTATTCGTAGAATATGTCTTTTTGAACACGATTAAGGCAACGCCTGGAAGCAGCTTTTTGAAACCATAGCAAAAGCGTTAACAGCCTTATCAGCACGCGTTATTCAAAAATAGCTTAACTTCAGGCTAGCGCGGTCGCTCGTAACGGTCAAGCTGTGTCGCAAGCATATTAATTGCTTCCCTAACGTTCTCGCGCCTGGGTTGCACGACCTCTTGATCAAACGCAAGCGCATCCGAAAACAGCTTACTTTGCAGCCATTGTGCAACATCTTGCTTGCTTATAGCGCAATTTGTTATCCGGCGGTTATATTTAGACGCTTGCAGTATCCATTGCTGCCAGCGTTGAAGGTTCTCACGCTCAGCTTGAAGTTCGGCCTGCTGAAGTGTCTTTCGAAGCTGGGCAATGCCCTCACTTTCTGCCGCTTGCGGCTTGAGATCACGACGCAGCTGCCGCAAAACAGCCGTGACCGAAAGCTGCCAATGCTCGCGCGCTTTGCGCTCCACTGTCAGCGCACTTGGCGTTGCCTGAAGGCCGTACTGATAAAGCCAGCTATGCATGAGCAACTCACACACATCAACCCCAGCACTGTCCTGTAGCACAAGGCAAGCCTGCTCGACCCCAGGCTGGGCATAGAACGTCAGTGCAAAATCCCACAGCGGAGCCTGCTGTAAGCGCTGGAATCGGTTAGAATCGAACATTGATTTACCCACTTTTTCGGGAGAATGCATGATCGCACTGCGCCAAGTCGCCCTGCAACGGGGTACACAAACGCTACTCGATAACGCTGACCTTACGCTCCACAGCGGCATAAAGGCTGGCATTATCGGGGCAAACGGCGCCGGTAAGTCGAGCTTATTCAAACTCTTGCTAGGTGAGCTCGGCCCCGACCAAGGCGACGTTGAGATGAGCGGTGGCCAACGAATCGCCCACATGGCCCAAGAAGTTGACGCACTAGATCGCCCTATTGTGGAGTATGTGCTGGATGGCGATCATGCGCTGCGGCAAGCGGAAGCAGATCTTCTGGCCGCTCGCAAAACAGATAATCCGCATCGGGAAGCCGAATTACATGGCCTTATCGAAACGCTGGATGGCTATACAGCCGAATCACGGGCGGCGCAGCTATTAGTGGGACTCGGCTTCGTGCAAGCGGACCTTGAGCGGCCCCTGTCGGACTTTTCCGGTGGCTGGCGTATGCGGGTGAATTTGGCCCGCACACTATTTATGCCGTCTGACCTGCTGTTGCTTGATGAGCCAACCAACCACTTAGATCTTGACGCCCTGCTTTGGCTAGAACAGTGGCTGACCCGCTACCCAGGCACGCTGCTGCTGATTTCGCATGACCGTGACTTTTTGGACGCTGTGTGCGATCACATTGTGCATATGCACCACCAAACGCTCGAGCTTTATCGCGGCAACTACTCCCGCTTTGAGCGAACGCGAGCAGAGAAGCTCGCTCTACAGCAAGCCGAAGCGGCTAAACAGCAGGCCCGGCGCGAAGAGATTGAGCGTTTTATTACGCGCTTTCGCGCCCAGGCAACAAAAGCAAAGCAAGCGCAAAGCCGTGTAAAAATGCTGGAGCGTATGGGTGATATCGCCATCGCTCACACGGACTCACCCTTTCACTTCACTTTTCCCGCTGCCGATAAGACCTCACACCCGCTGCTCGTGCTAGACCAAGCCACCCTTGGCTATCGCAGCAAAGCGGGCGATGTTGCTCAGCTAGAGAAGGTCAACGTTACCCTGTTACCCGGCAGCCGTATCGGCCTGTTAGGCCCCAACGGCGCGGGCAAATCAACGCTGATCAAATCATTGACTGGCGAGCTTGCGCTGCTAGAGGGCAAACGCGTACCAGGTGAACATTTAGCGATTGGCTATTTTGCTCAGCATCAATTAGAAAGCCTGGACGTAACCACAACGCCCTTTATGCATGTACAACGGCTCTCTCCAACGGTAAGTGACCAGGAAATCCGCAACTTCTTAGGTGGCTTTGGTTTTAAAGGTGATGACGCCTTTGGCGAAGTTGCCACCTATTCTGGCGGTGAAAAAGCGCGCTTGGCACTGGCGCTGGTCGCTTGGCAAAAACCAAACCTGCTGCTGCTTGATGAGCCAACCAACCACTTGGACTTGGAAATGCGCGAGGCGCTAACCGAAGCGCTAGCAAGTTTTGAGGGTACGGTCATTCTGGTATCCCACGACCGTCATTTACTGCGTGCCACGGTTGATGAGTTCTGGCGGGTTGCCGATCACCGTGTGGAACCCTTCGATGGCGATCTCGATGACTATCGGGTATGGCTAAAAGCGCGTCTGGAAGAGAGTCGCCGCGACGCCCGTAGCGAAAAGAATGAACGCCAAAGCCTACCGCCCAGCGGTGACCGCAAAGCTGCTCGCAAGGCAGCGGCGGAACTACGCGAGAAACTGCGACCGCTGAAAAAAGAGCGCGATCACGCTGAAAAAACCATGGAGAAAGCCCAGCAAGCACTTGAAGAAGTAGAGGCTGTTCTCGCTGACCCGACGCTTTATACCGACAGTGCTCGCAAGGCAGAGCTAACCGATGCGCTTGCTCAACAAGCAACCATTAAAAGCCGTCTGAACGATGCCGAACAGCAGTGGCTGGCAGCAGAGGAAGCACTGGAAACGATGGAAGCGGCGCTGCTGGCCAGTGAGGACGCCTAGCCCTATGTGATCAGCCTGCACATTATTCCGCGTTAATTAGGGAGTTAGCTTTCAAGCAGGAACGTTACTGGCCCATCGTTAACCAACGCCACCTGCATATCAGCACCAAATTGCCCGGTTGCAACGTTAGACCAGCGAGCGTTTGCATTAACGACTAAATAGTCAAACAGACGCTCGCCCTCGTCGGGCGGTGCCGCGCTAGAAAAGCTGGGGCGCAATCCTTTGCGGGTATCGGCGGCCAACGTAAATTGTGATACCAACAGTAAACCTCCGCCGGCCTGCTGCAGGTTATTATTCATTTTACCTTCATGATCGCTAAATACTCGGTAGTGCAGCAGCTTATGCAATAGCTTTTCAGCATCGGCTTCGCTATCGCCTTTTTCAACACCCACTAACGCCAACAGCCCATGCTCGATGGCCCCTACGGTGTTACCCTGAACCGTCACGCTGGCGTTTTTTACCCGCTGTATCAATGCCTTCACGCTTGCCCCTTACGATGTAAATCCAAAAGGACAGTGTAATCGCTGAGATAGCGTTCAGACACTTACGTTTAGGTCAGTTTTTGCCCAACAGTGCATCACGGAAATCGTCGCCTAACGGACGCTCGCCCAACCAAATACCAAACATGGCGCTGGCGAACTCAGCGCTGTCATCCTCAAATACCACCTCACCGTTAAGGGCAAGACGCAGCCATTCCCCGTCCCAACTGAGCAGATAGCGGTCGCCAGGCGCTACATCGCGATAGCGCTGATTTAGCCGCTCAAGGTCCTCTTCAATCTGGTTAAACTCATAAAGTGTCAGCGACTTTTTCAGCGTTTCCTCAGTCGCTTCAGCAAAGTCGGCAGCTTCAATGCTATGAAAGTAAGCGAGCTCAAGGCGACGGGGGACGTTACTTAACGGCTGTGGTGCCGTTTCTCCTTCAAGCTGATAGTAGGCTCCTGCATAAGCAGTCCAGATCATGTAGCGAAAGACCCCACTACCTATCAATGTATAGCGCTGACCATCATCCTCCACAACGCGCTCGAAGCGCTCGCCCTGCTCATTCACACTGGCAGCCAGCGCGTTAGGGGCCGACAGAAGCATAACGACTGACAGCAGTAGGCCTAAGGTTAAATAATGTCTAAGGACAGATGGCATAGCGAAAATCTCCACGTTTCACAAAACACCGGTTATACATACTTAAAACATAGATAAAGGTTCCGTACAGTAACTACCAAGAGCGGCACAGCATGAGATCACAGTGGGGCTCACCCAACAGCATTTCGGCCACTTGGCTAGTGTGTTGAGGCTGGCCCCGGCTACCAATGATCACCAAATCAGGAGAGTGCCGCTTCATATAATCGTGAAGCACATCACAAGGTTGCCCCGGTTCGAGAACTAGCTCGACATCAGGAACGCCATCAAGATCACGCATTAAACTCTCAATCTCGTTATCCAATGTTCCGCGTAAGCGTTCTACCTCATGATCTCGCCACTGCGCAAAATTAGCTTGGGAGCCAAGCTCACGCTCACCGGGCAAGCTCCATGCATGCAATAGCGTCAACGTTGCTTCTGGAAAGCGTATAAGTGCCTCTCTTAGGGTTTGCCGGGCGGTAAGCGAAAAATCGATCGGCACTAGGATATGTCGCCAGGGCTGCGTCGGCAGATAAGAAGCTACCACCACGGGGCACGGGGCACTTCTAAGCACACGCATCACGGTGGTTCCCAACAGGAGGTCTTTCTGACCGCGCTTACGGTGCATGCCCAAAATAATTAACGAGGCATTGCGTTCGTGAGCTTCTCGAACAATTTCAACATGAGGCTCACCCACAACGGTTTGAATAAGCAGCGAAGGCGCTTCCAGTGCGTAATCTTCGCGCAGGTCAGTCAATGTGGTACTGATGTCTTCATTAACCGCGCTTTCAACGTCGTGAAGAACACGGTGAGGCAAGTAAGGGTCAAGGACATGAAGAATGTCGAGCTGCGCCCCTTGGGCATAAGCCAGCCGTAGCGCGCGAGCAAACGCAGCGCGGTTATCCTGAGATAGGTCCGTGGCGAACAGCAGCGTGCGAGACATGGCACAACTCCTTGGCCGATCGAATCGGCATCATCAGTAGGCACATTAAATAGCTAAACAAGCATTGTTCAGCATGGTGTTCGTTTGTGCATACCGCAAGGTGTCTCTTACCTTTTCCACAACCACTTTACACACTTATTGCGCTGGGTCATTTACATCACCACCACGCATGAAAGTGGTGCACCGGCCCACGCCCATGACCGACATTAAGTCTAGTGCTCGCTTCTAATGCGGCATGCAACCACAGCTTCGCTTCGCCAATCGCTTGCTTAGGTGCACTAGGCTCGGCATCGGCAGGTAGTTTTGCCAGACACGCAGTGATTGCCGAAGAAAGTGCGCAGCCCGTGCCGTGTAGGTTATCAGTGGCAATACGCGAGGCAGGAAGCCATGCGTGCCCGTTTGGAGTGGCCAATAAGTCAGGGCAGGTATCACCACGCAGGTGACCACCTTTAAGAACTACGTAAGGTGCTCCCAGCTCAACCAGCGCTGGCAGCATCGCCTCCATGTCATCCAGTGAAGCCGGTGGTTCGGCGTCTAAGAGCACAGCCGCTTCAGGCAAATTTGGGGTAATGACATCCGCTAATGGCACCAATATATCGCGCACGGCACGAATGCCAGCATCATCGACCAAAATATCACCGCTTTTGGCTACCATCACTGGGTCTAGTACGATCCAGCGAGGGCGATTTTTCCGCAATACATCAGCGATTACTTCGGCAACTTCGCGGTTCGCAACCATGCCAATTTTAACCGCATCTAATGCCACATCATCTAGCAGATGCGCTAGCTGCTCGCGAATAGCCTGAGGAGAAACCGGGTATACGGAAGCGACACCACAGGTATTTTGGGCGATGACCGCAGTGATCACATTGGTGCCGTAGACACCTAGCGCCGAAAAGGTTTTCAGATCACCCTGCAAGCCAGCACCACCTGAGGGGTCAGAACCAGCAATGGTGAGTACATTGCGAAGGCGGGAATTGTTGGACATGGGGCTCCTTACTTAACGGTTCAGTAGCTCTCTAGAATACCCAAATGCAGCGCTAAATAGAGGCATTTTAACTAAACAATGGCCGCCTAGGAGGCGGCCATTGCGTGTTCAACAAGCGCAGAATGCTTACAGCATAGTTACTGCGTTATTGAGTCGCTACTGCGTTGTGTCACCATCTGGATTACGGGCGTTGTAATATGCCTGCTCAGAAATCGCATGGTAATCTACGACTTTATCCTGGAATGCTTTGTACGATTCATAGATGCGCGTTGCCAGCTCACTGGATTCTGCCAACTCGGCTACAACATCGGCGGAATGCTCGCGGGCCTGAGCTAAAACATCGTCGGGGATACGACGCAGTTCAACCTCGTGCTCATTGACCAGCGTTTCAAGAGCATCATTATTACGCGCTGTGTACTCGTCCAATACGCTTTGGTTAATATCGCTAATAGCGGAGCGTAGAATTGCCTGAAGGTCTGCCGGCAGTTCTGCTAGAGCCTCTTCATTGACAATTGCTTCGAACATCACCGTCGGCTCATGCCAACCTGGGTAATAGTAATAGTCTGCTGCCTGGTGTAGACCAAATGCTAAGTCATTGTACGGACCAATCCATTCGGTAGCGTCAATTGCTCCCGACTGCAACGAGGTGAAAATCTCACCACCTGGCATGTTGACAATGGCGACGCCCATGCGACTCATCACTTCGCCGCCTAGACCTGGCATGCGCATTTTTAAGCCATTAAGGTCATCAACCGAGTTGATCTCCTTGTTGTACCAGCCGCCCATTTGAACACCAGATGCCCCAGCTACTAGCACGTCCACACCGAAATCATCGTAAAGCTCATTCCACAGCTCAATGCCTCCGCCATAGCTTAACCATGCATTCATTTCTTGAGCATTCATGCCAAACGGCACGGCCGCGAAGAACTGAGCAGCAGGCGCTTTACCCTTCCAGTAGTAAGAAGCGGAGTGGCCAAGTTCAGCGGTGCCATCAGACACGGCGTCAAACACTTCAAACCCAGGCACTAACTGGCCAGCACCGAACACTTCGATGGTCAGGCGGCCATCGGACATTTCTTCCACCAGTTGTGAGAGCCGCTCTGGCCCCTGCCCTACGCCTGGGAAGTTTTTAGGCCAGGAAGTAACCATTTTCCAGCGAAAGTTTTCTTGTGCTTGAGCCTGATTATCGAAACTTGAAACCACCAGCAAGCTAGCGGATAAAGCGGTCGTCATCGCAATGGCGACAGGGAGTGCTTTAATTTTCATACATAAACCCTCTTGCTTCTATTATTGCTGTTATAGGTAGGAGGAAGACCGCCTAGCCTTTTTGGCTTGGCGGTTTGTTGCAAGCCATTAGTAAGATCAGCTTGTCTGCTTTTAAGTAAGGTTGCCACTTAGTTGCGTTGATAGTAACGATAGCTTTCAACTCGGCGCTCATCGAAATTCCCATCAAAACGACGCAGGCTAAAATTAAGCCATTTAAAATTGAGTCGTTCAAAATTGACTAGGTAGCCATGTCGCCAGTTGAGGGTAAAACGCTAGCATCAGTAGCATCCCAAGCTGCATCAGAATAAATGGTATGACCCCACGGTAAATTGCCGACGTCGGCACCGAGGGCGGCGCTACGCCACGCAAGTAAAATAACGCAAAGCCAAACGGTGGGGTTAAGAACGAAGTTTGCAGGTTAATAGCGATCATGATGCCCAACCATATCGGATCAAGCCCCATGGCCAGCAGAATCGGCCCCACGATAGGCACCACCACAAAGGTGATTTCGATAAAGTCGAGAATAAAGCCGAGCAGGAAAATAACCAGCATCACGATAATAGTCGCACCTACCACACCGCCGGGCATACCTTCGAACAGGTCAGTGACCATATGCTCGCCACCGTAGGCCCGGAAGACCAACGAAAACAGCGCCGCACCAATCAGAATCATAAACACCATGGTGGTCACGTGGGTGGTTGAACGCAGCACATCTTTCAGCGTTGCCCAATCTAACTGGCGATAAGCCAAGGCCAGCACCAGGGCACCAAAGGCGCCAACCGCCGACGCTTCCGTGGGCGTTGCAAACCCGCCCAATATCGAGCCAAGCACTGCGACAATCAGCACCACAGGTGGCACGAGGCCCTTCAGCAGCAGCCACCCAAGACCCGACGTATGACCAAGCTCTGCCATTAGCTCTTCACGGTTGGCTGCAGGCGCCATTTGCGGGCGCAACCACGCGACCATGGCAACGTAAATCATATACATAACCACCAGCAACAGCCCTGGCACTAACGCGCCCATAAACAAATCACCCACAGAGACCGTTTTAGGACTGAAAATGCCCATCGAGAGCTGCGCCTGCTGGTAAGCGGACGACAGCACATCGCCAAGCAGTACTAGCGCAATGGAGGGTGGAATAATCTGGCCTAGTGTACCGGTTGCACAAATAGTGCCGGTCGCAAGCGAGGTGCTGTAGCCGCGCTTTAGCATGGTAGGTAGCGACATGAGACCCATGGTGACCACGGTGGCCCCTACAATACCGGTAGATGCCGCCATCATCATACCTACCAAGGTCACTGAAATACCTAAACCACCGCGCATAGCACCAAACAATAGCGCCATCGCATCGAGCAGTGTTTCGGCTACTTTAGACTTCTCGAGTAAAACACCCATCAAAACAAAAAGAGGCACCGCCAATAACGTTTGATTGGTCATAATGCCGTAAAGCCGATTGGGCAGCGCGGCAAGATAACCACTGTCGAAATTGGCGTCTATACCGATAGCTTCAAGACCCAGGCCCATCCCTGCAAACAACAGCGCGGTGCCCGCTAATGAAAACGCCACAGGGAAACCGAACATCAGTACGACACAGATGACGGCAAATAAAATAAGCGGCATAAATTCCAACATTAAACGCGCTCCTCAAGGTGGCTATCGTCAGCAACAGATGGGGATATCCGGCCAGTAAATACATAGCCGTTGCGCACCACTTCAATAACGCCTTGCACAATCATTAGCGCGGCAAAAAGCGGTATTAACGTTTTTAGTGCAAAAACGGCAGGAATGCCGCCGTAGTCTGGGGAGGTCTCCATAACACGCCAGGAGTTAGCAACGTAGCCCAAGCTGGAAGCAATAATAAAGACCATCACGGGAATCAAGAGCATGATAATACCCGCGATATTAACGACCGCTTGGCGGCGGGGTGTCATTCCACGATAGAAAATATCGACCCGCACATGGCCATCATGACGAAAGGTATAGGCCGCAGCGAGCATAAAGACACTGGCATGCATGTACATCACCAGCTCTTGCATAAAAATGCTGTTGACGCTAAGAGCATAACGAAGCAGTACAATCGCGAACTGAATCAGCATCATGATGATGATCAGCCACGCAAGGCTACGCCCAAACCACTCCGAAGCGCGGTCCAGCGCAGCGATAAACGCAGGTAGTTGTGTTGTGTCCGACATTGTGGTGTCTCGCGTAAAAACGGCTAGGGGGAGTCAGCGCAACAGACAATAGCGCATATACGCAGACAATGCAGCGCCCGTAAACCGCTAGGCAAACTTATTGTTAAACGCTTTGGCAAATCGATGCCAAGCAGGCTGGTGGTAGTGGCAAATCCACAGCGATTGGCAAGTGATCAGAAAATAAGTGATCCAACACACGCACATCCGCGGCTTCAAGCGTTTTAGACAGTAAGATGTGATCCAGAGCGCGACGAGGTTGCCAGGAAGGATAGCTAAGCAGCGGCTTAACTGGATGAAGCGGCAGCGACATACTAAAGCGCTCATGGGCATGAAGCTGATCAGGCGTGCAGTTCAGGTCACCCATGACCACCACATGGCGCAGTGGCTCGATAATATTACTCAAATAATTCAGCTGGCGCACACGCCCACGGTGGCTTAGCGCCAAGTGAGCGATAAAGATGTGCAACGCATCCGGGCCTTCACCATAGCGTGCGTGTATTGCACCACGCCCTGGCAGCATACCTGGCAAACGATGCTCTTCGATGTGACTAGGCACAATGCGCGACAATAGCCCATTACTGTGCTGAGCAAACTGCCCTAAATTACGATTTAGTTGTTGAAAATAGTGGGGGAATCGCGCTTGAGAGGCAAGATATTCCACTTGGTTAACACGGCCAGAACGAAAACTACCGCCGTCAACCTCTTGCAAGCCCACCACATCAAATGGCTCTAGCACGTTACCCATTTTCGCCAAGCGCTTAAGCCGCTGAGGATGGGGTAACACGTGCTGCCAACTACGGGTGAGGTAGTGATGGTATGCCGACGTTTGGATACCCACCTGCAAATTGAACGTCAGTAAGCGGATATGACCACGTTCAGCCAAAGACAGCGCAGGCGAGCTTGTTGTTTGCCCCCCTGCGTGACCGTGTTCTAACACCGTTATTGTGCGCGCTCGTTACGTACGCGCTCGACCAGCGCATTCGCAATTTGCGGCATGTTTTCCAAGCTACCGGCCGTGCTTGGCGATACGACGTAGCGACCATCAATAATCAATGCGGGCACGCCCATCAGGCGCATTTCACGCATGCGGCTGTTGGCTTTGTTGACTTCACTGCGAACACTAAACGCCGTTAGTGCCTGCTTAGCTTTTTCTTCGCTTACACCGTAATTAGCGAAAAACTCAGCGATTTCGTCCGCATCTGTCAGTGAGCGACCATCTTCATGAATGGCCTCAAAGAAACCGGCGTGAAGTTCGTCTTCAATACCCAGGGATTCTGCTGCATAAAATGCTGTTGCGTGGGTGTTCCAGTCACCGCCCATCGTGGCGGGCATGTGGACAACGCTAACGTCGTCTTCAAGCGTTTCGTACCATTCGCTTGCTGGGGTTTGCAGACGGTAGCAGTGCGGGCAGCCAAACCAGAACGCTTCGGTCACTTCGATCTGCCCCTCTTCTACCTGGGTCGCCACCGGCGACTCGAGCAGCGTGTAGTGCTGACCTTCAACCAGCTCCTGGGCACTCACTGCCGCAGATAAGCCTAAGCCGGCCATCGCGACCATTAACGTTTTCAACATAGCGAAAATTCTCCAAAAATAAGCAAAACTACGACCGCTGCGCATGCATAGAGGTTCCCCATCTCTTTAATTACCAGTGAGATAGGGCACCTTTATTTATAGCGGCTAGTTCAAGCCTAGTAGGTAATTCGCTACCGCCTGCATGTCGCTATCGCTCATTTTGGAAGCGATGTCGCTCATAATATTATTTGGGCTGTTGGCACGCTCACCAGAAGCATAGTCTTGCAACGTAGACACCGTATACTCCGCATGCTGGCCTGAGAGCGCAGGATAGACAGCGCTACCGATCCCGGCCCCTGTAGGTGTATGGCAAGCACTGCACGAGGGAATACCTTTGGACATATCACCCGCCCGATACAACTCTTCACCGCGCGCTAAAAGCTCGGCGTCTTCATCGTCAGTCTGGCCAAGATTTGCGTCTTGCCCAGCAAAGTGAGCCGCAACATCCCAAGCGTCTTGATCAGAATAATTATCAACCAGCCCCGCCATCTGGGCAACCACGCGATTGCCATCACGGATATCCATAATCTGCTTAGCCAGATAGGACATCTGCTGTCCGGCCAAATTTGGAAAGGCACCCACTGCGCTAATGCCTTGCTGGCCATGACAGGCTGCGCAGGTTTGAGCGAGTTCACGACCCGCTGCCGCATCCGCGTCAGCTTGAAGGTCGGTTTGGGCGTGCACGGTGCCAACGGCACCCATGGTAATTGCCAGGCTTGCCAGTAACTTTCTCATTGCTATTCCACTATGCCGTTTGATTATTGACTGGTACGCACCCTGGGCGCTGCCCAGGTTCAGCACTTTACCAGGGTCAGCTCCGCCAAAACGAACAACATACCGTGTTGGTCGCTGCTGGCTAGAGCGCGATGGTACACTAGCGCCCCAGGTCGCAGTTATAAACCACTTGCATTATAACGAATCACCCTAGCGGCGGGAATGCAAGTCCAGGTCTGCTTTTGGGGTAATTCGTCGCGGTACCGTCATTTACTCACGTTAACGTGGTGAAACGGGCCGTCTTATACGTCTGTTTTTCAGGATTAACACCATGTCTACCGCTAATGATAACCCAGTCGCTCGACTTAACTACCCTACTGCCCGCTTTATGATCAGCGCACCCACGCTTGCTCTTTGTCCAGACGATACTGGTGCAGAAGTCGCGTTTGCGGGGCGCTCTAATGCGGGTAAATCAAGCGCGATTAATGCACTTACTCGACAAAATGCGCTGGCCCGCACCTCACGTACGCCAGGACGCACTCAGTTGATTAACTTTTTTACCATTATGAACGACGAATCGCGTCGTTTAGTCGACTTACCCGGCTACGGCTACGCCAAAGTGCCTGAAGCGGTGAAGCTCGAGTGGCAGCAACATCTGTCTGACTATCTGCGTGGTCGCTTCAGTTTACGCGGCCTTGTATTGCTAATGGACGTGCGCCACCCGCTCACTGAATTCGACCAAATGATGCTCAACTATGCGGATAAGCGCGAAATGCCCGTGCACATACTGCTAACCAAGTCCGACAAGTTAAAAAAAGGCCCTGCTAGCGCCACGCTGCAAAAAGTTCGTTCTCGCCTAAAAGAGTGGGAAGATTTAGTCTCGGTTCAGCTTTTCTCATCCCTAAAGCGCGAAGGTGTCGATACACTTTCTCAAAAACTAGACCAATGGCTACATACCGCTGAGTAAACCAAGGATTACCGAACAAGCCAAGTTTTAACCAACAAACTAAATCTTACTCAAAACAGACAACCTTGCCAGGCAAGCTCAGGTTCCTTAAATAAACCGCTGTGTCAGGAGCGTCGTTCCAACCACTCGATTAGCTCGGGCAACTCTTTTACGTGGGCAATTCGGTGAATACGTGCCGGCAAGGCTTGATCGCCTTGCGCGGCGACCCATACGGCATGCATGCCCAACCGCTGTGCAGGTAACACGTCCTCTTGCCAAGAGTCACCTACATGCATAGCGCGATGCGGCACAACATTGAGGCGCTCTAGGGCGGTGAGAAACGGCTTGGGATCCGGTTTAGGTGCCAGCAGTTCGCCGGCAGCAATCGCCACTGGAAAGTACGCAGCTAACGGCTGGCGTTTAAGATGAATATTGCCATTGGTAATGGCAGCTAGCTGATAACGCTTACTCAACGCAGATAACAGCCCGGCAGCTTCGGGGTGCGGCGTTACCTGCACCCGCAGGCGATGGAACTCATTCATCGCCGCGGCAGCCCATAGCAGGGCGCTACTGCGTGTTAATCCTTGGGCTTCTAGCTGTGCTTCTAACGCCCGTAAACGTAGCCAGGTGAAGTCGCCGCACCGTTCCGGCGCCTGCTTGGCCCACTGCTGGCGGCGCTGTAGGTAATCGGTTAGACCCTGCTCGTAATTCAGCGCTAATGGCGCTTCATGTCGGGCTTTGCGCCATGCCGCCAGCGCTTCAATTAGCCAACGATAATGACCCTCTTCGGTTTTTAACATCACGCCTTGGTTGTCCCACAGCGTATCGTCAAGATCAAACGTAATCGCTTGTAGAGAAGTCATGGTTAACTCCGTGTAGGGCGGCGTTTAGCGCGTGGGTGGGCGGCATCATAGCTTTCAGCCAAATGCTGCCAATCCAGGCGGGTGTAGACTTGGGTAGTTGACAAATTAGCGTGACCCAGCAACTCCTGAACCGCTCGCAGGTCCTGACTGGACTCCAATAAGTGACTTGCAAACGAGTGACGCAATCGATGGGGGTGGAGGTGTTCAGGCAAACCACGCACAACGGAAAGTTGCGCTAAGCGCTTTTGAATACCGCGATGCCCCAGACGCCGCCCCCGCTGGCCAACAAATAATGCCATTTCACCGGCTGCTGCCAATTCAGGCCGACACGTTAACCACGTCTTAAGCGCCTGATCTGCTCGTTTACCAACGGGCACTTGCCGCGGCTTACTACCCTTACCCATCACCCGCACATGGTGGGCATTTAAATGACCTAAATCCAACGCCGCAAGTTCCGCTAATCGTAGGCCGCTGGAATAAAACAACTCAAGCATGGCTTGGTCACGTATTGCCAGCGACGTGCCGTCGTGAGGCGTATCTAAAAAACGTGATAGCGCATCGACATCAAGTGGTCTTGGTAAGTGGCTTGGCTGCTTTGGCGTGCGCAGCAACCCCACGGGGTTATCGGCAAGCACGTGATGCTGCACAAGATAGTCAGCAAAACGTGATAGCGCAGCGCGGCGACGGGCTAAACTTCTCGGCGCGAGACCACGGCTACGCTCTGACCCTAAAAAGGTGCGCAGAAATGCCGTATCTAACGCCGCGGCATCGGTGACACCTCGTTGCTCAGAAAAACGCTGCAGGGCGGTTAAATCCTGACGATACGCTGTCACCGTGGCAGGGCTTGCATGAGTAGCAAGCTTACCTAAATACGCCTCGACCTGCGTCGATAATCCGCTTGGGCTATCCATGGTGTTCCAAGCGAAGCAGTAGCCGTGCCACGATATCGCTCAGATACTCTGTAAACAATGTGTCCATGCTGGCGCGGTAACAATTGGAGTCGGGACTTGCGAGAAGCAAATACCCCAGCTGCTCGCCTGCCGAAAGCCGCGAAATGGCACAGGAACCCGCTCGTCGAGGTGCTTTGGTATGCGGCAACAGACACTTCCAGTCGCTAACGCTGAGTTTGGCACAACGGCTGGTGCGCCCATCTAACAGCGCGGCCAGGCGCGCACTGGCATGCTGATTCAACACGTGGCGCGGCGGTTGCGGCGGCGTTGGCTCTTCATCGCTTAATGAAGATGGGCACCATAGCGCCATGGCAGGCGTCTGAAAGTGCTCGCTTAATTGAACAGCAAGCGCTTGGGCCAACGTATCGCGATCTTCTGCTTCAACCAGACTAAGTAACGTCTCACGCAGTCGACGGTATTGGGCTTCATTATGCCGTGCGGTTTCCAGAAGATGCTCAAGCCGCCCCTCTGCAGTTTCAGCACGCTGGCGTAAGTCGATCACCAGGCGCTCTAGCAACGATATCGCTCCATCGATATGGGGGTGCGGCACCTTAAGCTGCTGCAGCAAGCCTTCTCGACCCACAAAAAAATCAGGGTGACGGGCCAGCCAAAACGCCACTTGATCAGGGTCGAGCGTTTTGCGCGGCTCGGGGGCTTGAGACATCACCGTTCTCCTCGAATTAGTTGAGTGTGACGCGACCATCAAAGACGCGTGTGGCTGGACCCACCATCACCAACGGCGCTTCGGGGTCGGGCCACTCAATGCTTAACTGACCACCAGGCAAGTGAACGGTGACCGGGCTTTTCAACAGCCCCTGGCGAATACCGCTAGCCACCGCAGCACAGGCACCCGTGCCACAGGCAAGCGTCTCGCCGCTGCCGCGCTCGTATACTCTCAGGCGAATTTCGCTAGGCGACACGACCTGCATAAAGCCCACATTCACCCGTTTGGGGAAGCGAGGGTGCGACTCAAGTAGCGGCCCAAGACGCTCAACCGGTGCGCTATCAACACTTTCAACCTGCAGCACGGCATGAGGATTCCCCATAGAGACAACCCCTAGCGCCAGCGTGTCACCATCGACGTCAACCGCGTGCAGTGGTTGATCACCAGGGGCCTCAAACGGCAGCGTAGCTGGGTTAAAACGCGGTCTACCCATATCAACACGCACCATACCATCGTGCTGAACATTGAGCACCAGCGGGCCACCGGCGGTTTCTACATGAATTTCATGCTTGTGTGTCAGTCGCTGATCGCGAACAAAACGAGCAAAACAGCGCGCGCCATTGCCGCAATTTTCAACTTCGCTGCCATCCGCATTAAAAATACGGTAGCGAAAGTCCATTTCTGGATCGCGGGGCGGCTCGACCACCAATAATTGGTCAAAGCCAATGCCAAAGCGCCGGTCTGCTAGCTGGCGAATCTGTTCATCACGCAGGCGCGCTCGCTGAGTGACCAGATCCACCACCATAAAATCATTGCCCAGACCATGCATTTTGGTGAAGTGCAACAGCATCAGCGCCCCCCTTCCGGCAGCAGTGTTTCACCCGCCCACAGGCTTTCCAGGCTTTCCCGAGCGCGGACTACATGATAGCTACTGCCATCGACCATCACTTCTGGTGGGCGAGGACGGCTGTTGTAATTCGATGCCATTACAAAGCCATAAGCACCCGCAGAACGAACTGCCAGCAAATCGCCCTCTGCAACCTCCAGTTCGCGCTCTTTACCGAGGAAGTCGCCGGTTTCACAGACAGGGCCCACGACATCATAGACCGCACGCTCGCGCTGTTGACGGGTATCCACCGGTACAATTGCCTGCCATGCCTGATACAACGCGGGGCGGATCAGATCATTCATGGCAGCATCTACAATGGCGAAATTTTTAGTCTCACCTAGCTTTAAGAACTCTACGCGGGTCAGCATTAGGCCTGCGTTAGCCGCAATTGAACGCCCAGGCTCAAATAGCAACATCAATGTTTCACCGCCTTCCCAGCGAGAAAGACGCGTCAGCAACTGGCTGGCGTAATCAAACGGTTGAGGTGGTTTTTCATCACGGTAGGGGACGCCAAGCCCACCACCTAGGTCTAGATGATCGATCTCGATACCACGCTCACGCAGCCGCTCCATCAGCATTAATAGCCGCTCAAGAGCATCTAAAAAAGGGGCTGTTTCAGTGAGCTGAGAGCCGATATGACAGTCTAGCCCGGTGACGCGCAGGTTGGGTAAGCTGGCGGCCAGCGTATAAACATCCAGCGCTTCATCAACAGGAATACCGAACTTATTGTCTTTCAGCCCAGTTGAAATATAGGGGTGAGTGCCTGCATCCACATCAGGATTTACCCGCAGCGATACCGGAGCAATCTCCCCCAGCTCACCAGCAACTTTATTCAGCCGCTCAAGCTCTGGCCGTGACTCGACGTTAAAACATTTTATGCCCACGTCGAGGGCGCGAGCCATTTCATGGGGCTGCTTCGCCACTCCTGAAAACACCACTTTGGCAGGGTTGCCGCCCGCTTTTAGCACGCGCTCAAGCTCACCAATCGAAACAATATCAAACCCAGCCCCTAACCGAGCAAGCAGGCCCAGTACCGCCAAGTTGGAATTGGCTTTTACCGCATAACAAATCAGGTGAGGATGACCACCCAGGGCTTCAGTGTAGGCTCGAAAATGACGCTCTAGCGTCGCTTTTGAGTAGACATAACAAGGCGTCCCTAGGTCGGCAGCAATCTGAGTAAGTGGGACGTCTTCAGCATAAAGCACGCCGTCACGGTAGTTAAAGTGATCCATTACCCCTCCTGCTCGGCAGCCGAATCGTTGGTATCGTCAGGCAGATAAAGCGGCCCTTTTTGGCCACAACCGACGAGCAGCAGTGCGGTCAATAGCAACGTGCTAAGCGTAATTGCGCTGCGTTTCATGCATCACCTTTTAACACTGCCAACGCCTCACGGGCACGGCTGGCAGCGGCGCGAACCTGATCGGGCGCGGTGCCGCCAATGTGGTTGCGGGCCGCGACTGAGCCTTCCAGGGTCAACACTTCAAACACATCCTGCTCGATAATATCGGAGAACTGCTTAAGCTCTTCCAAGGTCATTTCTGACAGGTCTTTCTTGCTCTTCAGGCCATACGCCACCGACAGCCCAACAATTTCATGGGCATCGCGAAAGGCCACGCCTTTGCGTACCAAGTAATCAGCAAGGTCCGTGGCGGTCGAGAACCCGCGTCGAGCGGCGTCATACATACTGTCTTTTTTCGGCTCAATAGCCGGCACCATGTCGGCAAAGGCTTTTAAGCAGTCGCGCACGGTATCGACGGCGTCAAACAGCGGTTCTTTGTCTTCCTGGTTGTCCTTGTTGTAGGCCAGGGGCTGCGACTTCATCAGCGTTAATAGCGCCATTAAGTGGCCATACACCCGACCCGTTTTACCACGAACCAGTTCGGGTACATCGGGATTTTTCTTCTGCGGCATGATAGAAGAGCCAGTGCAGAAGCGATCAGGCAGGTCGATAAAATCAAACTGGGCGCTGGTCCACAGCACGAGTTCTTCGCTCATACGTGACAGGTGCATCAACAGAATACTGGCGAAACTGGTGAATTCGATAGCGAAGTCACGATCAGAGACAGCATCCAGTGAGTTTTCCGCCGGGCGATCAAAGCCTAGTAATTCCGCTGTTACATGGCGGTCGATAGGATACGTAGTGCCGGCTAGCGCCGCTGCGCCAAGAGGCATCACATTCACACGTTTGCGACAGTCCAGTAAGCGCTCGTGGTCACGGGTTAGCATCTCTTGCCATGCTAATAGATGATGACCAAAAGTCACCGGCTGCGCTGTTTGCAAATGGGTAAAGCCGGGCATGATGGTGTCGGCTTCACGATCGGCAAGCTCAATCATGCCTTCACGTAGACGAATTAACTCCACTTCAATCACGTCGATCTCATCGCGCATAAAAAGGCGGATATCGGTCGCTACCTGATCGTTACGTGAACGGCCAGTGTGTAGTTTTTTACCCGTGATACCGATTTTATCCGTTAAGCGTGCCTCGATATTCATGTGCACGTCTTCAAGCGGAATCGACCAGTTAAACTCGCCTCGCTCAATTTCGCCCTGAATCTCGGTGAGGCCGTTGATAATGGTGTCACGCTCTTCATCGGTCAGCACACCGACCCGAGCCAGCATGGTGGCATGGGCAATAGAGCCCTGAATATCCTGGCGCGCTAGGCGCTGGTCGAAATTCACAGACGCGGTGAAGCGTGCGACAAAAGCATCGGTGGGCTCGCTAAAGCGACCGCCCCAAGACTGGTTCGTAGCTTGGCTCATCGGAGGCATATCCTGCTGACAAAACTAAAGGAGTCGTTAAAAACAAAGCGTCGTAAAAAAACTAAGGTAATCATTATCAGAAAGTGTACCAGAGTCGCCGCACTCAGCGGCATGCCGTTTTATGGTCGTTTTTCAAGTCGACGGTGGTTCAGGACCACTAAACGGGTGAGGAGATTCGTCTAAGAAGCTACGAAGTGCTGAAAATGACATCGGGCGAGCAAAGTAGAAGCCTTGGAAATACGTGCTATGGCGGGCATTGAGATACTCGTACTGCTCTGCCGTCTCCACGCCTTCGATTAACACCTCCAGGCCAAGCTTGGCGACCATAGTGACCACACCGTCTACAATCGCCGCGTCCCGAGGGTCTGTGACCACGTCACGAACAAATGACCGATCAATCTTAAGCTTGTTGATTGGTAGGTGCTTAAGGTAGCTAAGGCTTGAAAAACCGGTTCCAAAATCATCCAGCGCAATATGCACGCCCAGCGAGCGCAGATCCTGCAATGTTTGTATGGCATGCTCTGTACTTTCCATTAGCACGCCTTCAGTAAGCTCTAACTCCAATAGTTCTGGCGCTAGCCCACTTTGCTTGAGTACCCGCTGAATAGACGCTAGAAAACCTGAACGCTGAAACTGCATGGGCGAAATATTAACCGCCATGGTAACGGGCATAGTGGCACTCGCATTCAACCTGACAGCATCACGGCACGCCCTTTCCAACACCCACTCACTGATTGGCATAATCTGCCCAGTGTCTTCTGCCAGACTAATAAACTGGCCAGGAGAAATGTTGCCACGCTCTGGGTGATACCAGCGAATCAGTGCTTCTACACCAGATACTTGGCCAGTGGGGCCATATATTTGCGGTTGGTAATGCAACTCAAATTGCGACTGCTCTATGGCTTGTTGCAACGCATGACGTAAATTAACTCGCTCGAAAACTTTGCGATTTAGCTCATCGGTATACCACTGATAGGTATTACGCCCTTGTCGCTTGGCTTTATACATCGCCAGATCTGCCTGCTGTATAAGCTGACGCGGCTCGTTGATTGTTCCATCATCGGTGGCAATCCCCATACTGGCAGTAATACGCAGCTCACCCCCTCGATACCAGTAGGGCGCAGAGAGACAAGCGAGAAGTCGCTCAACCACCTGCATGACATCTTTTTCGTAGGCCAAGTCAGGCAACAAAACGATAAATTCATCGCCACCAAAACGCGCCACGGTATCCCAAGGGCGCAGCTCTTCTTCTAGGCGCTTGGCAACCTCAATAAGAATATGGTCGCCTACCTCATGGCCAAGCGTGTCATTAATCGGTTTAAAATCGTCCAAATCAACAAACAACACAGCGATATAACGGTGATATCGCTTTGCCATCAAGCAGCCCTGTTCCAGGCGCTGGTCAAGCAGTAACCGATTGGGCAAGCCTGTTAATGCATCATGGTTGGCATTATGCCGAAGCTGAGCCTGGTATTCGCGCTGGGCCGTGATGTCATTTTGTACACCCACGAAGTGCGTGACAGCGCCGATTGCATCACGCACGGGGGAAATGTATAGGTCATTCCAAAACGGAGCCCCATTGCGGCGGTAATTGCGTATAACGACATGGACTTCTTGTTGAGAGTGAATCCCTTTACGCAACTTCGCCAAGGTAGCAGGGTCCGATTCTTTACCCTGTAGAAAACGACAGTTTTGGCCCAGCACCATATCCCGGGAGTACCCAGTAATGCGCTCGAAAGCTGCATTGATATAGACGATTGGTAAATCGTGACGCTGAGCATCAACAATAACTACACCATTAGTGCTTGATTCAACGCTTCGTTCAAGCAGCGTGAGCTGTCGTTCCGTCGCTTTACGCTCAGTGATATCTTGGGTTGATCCCTGAACTTGAATAATTTGCCCCAATTCGTCTCTTACAGCTCTGCCGATCACTCTTACCCACAGCCTTACCTCTTGCCGAGTGATAATTTCTAGCTCTTCATCAAAGCTGATTCCATGTTTGCAGCAGTCCTCAAAAACCTCACGAATACGCGGCTCGGAACTTGGCGCATAGAAGTCAATCGCTTCTTTAACCGTAGGCTGAAACCCGGGCAAAACACCGTGCAGACGACACACTTCGTTAGACCAAATGGGCAGCATTTCGGACATATCAACATACCAGCCACCAATCAGCGCCGTCTCGCCGGCAATTTGGAAAAGTCGCTGGTTACGAATAAGTTGTTTCTCAACGGCTTTTCGTCGCGAAAAATCACGAGCGATTACATAAATGACTTGCTCTCCCACTGCGGCGGTCACTTCCAGCCACACTATTTTCCCCTCTGCCGTTATTGCTCGAACGTCAAACGGGGGTACTTTCTTTTGGGATTGAAGGCGCGCTAACGCCTCTACAATAACCGCAATATCGCGGTGATCTACTACTTTGCCACATGACTTACCTATCCACTCACTAGCGGAATAGCCCAGCAGGGTTTCGAACATTGGATTGACGTTAAGGAAAATACCCGTGAAATCAATGCAGAAAAATAAATCTTGCGATAATAAAAAAAACTGGTCTAATTTTCCTTGGGATTTAACAAAGGGCATGGCATTACCTAAACATGTGGATTGCCTTACAGCGCTGGTCATAAATTCGATCGGTTATTTTTACTGTGTGGCCGTGTGCTTTATGATGAGACTCATCACAGCTCGTCGCGACCTATCAGCGACAAAGGGAGAATCACGTGTCATCCATCACTAAATTGCGCATTGCCACGCGTAAGAGCCAGCTTGCTATGTGGCAGGCTGAGCACGTCCGCGACCGCTTGATGGCGGCAAACAGCGGCCTAGAAGTCGAGCTTATTGCGCTCTCCACCAAGGGAGATAAAATTCTCGACACCCCGCTTTCCAAGATTGGCGGTAAAGGGCTCTTTGTGAAAGAACTAGAAGACGCCATGCTCGATGGACGTGCAGATATTGCCGTTCACTCAATGAAAGATGTTCCTATGCACTTTCCTGAAGGGCTCGGTCTTTCTGTCATTTTAGAAGGTGCCGACCCGACAGATGCGTTTGTTTCCAACCACTATACTAGCATCGACGAGCTACCAGAGGGTGCTCGTATTGGTACCGCTAGCCTACGTCGTGGTTTGCAAATGCGTGAAGCGCGCCCTGACCTGCAGATCCTTAATCTACGCGGGAATGTTCAGACCCGCCTAGCAAAATTAGATGCCGGCGAATTTGATGCCATTATTCTCGCCACTTCAGGCTTAAAACGCTTAGGTCTTGATGCGCGCATTGCCCAAGCACTGCCGCCTGAAATATGCCTTCCCGCCTGCGGCCAAGGAGCACTAGGCATCGAGTGTCGTCTGCATGATCCAGAGTTAATTGGGATATTAGCCCCACTGGATGATCAAGACACCGCTACCCGTGTGCGTGCTGAACGCGCCATGAACACACGCCTGGAAGGCGGTTGCCAAGTGCCTATCGCGGGTCATGCCGTGCTTGATAAGGCAAGTGACACTATTTGGCTGCGCGGCTTGGTTGGCAATCCAGAAGGCACTGAGGTGCTACGTGCAGAAGGCAGCGGCTCTATTCATGAGCCCGAAGCCCTGGGTATCCGAATCGCTGAAAACCTGCTAGATCAAGGGGCAGGTGACATTTTAGCCGAGGTGTATGGCCGCAACGTATGAGTCAACCGGTACTGATCTGTCGCCCTGGTGACCGGGGAGAAGCCTTAGCGGATTCGCTGCGTGCTCAGGGAGCTTTCGTCGAGCAACTCGATGTTATGCGCTTAGCGCCGCTACCCGAGGACCATGTTCAGCGCAGCATATGGTTAGATATTGATCAGTACCATAAAATAGTGGTGGTCAGCCCTTTTGCCGCTTACTGTTTAAGTAACGCGCTTGATCGCTATTGGCCACAGCTTCCTGTTGGCATTAACTATTATAGTGTAGGCCGTGCGACGGCAAGCGTACTATTTGAACAGCTGGGGGTGCGTGTCCATATTCCTTCGCCTGACCACGGAGAAGACACGAGTGAGGCGCTGTTGTCACTTGCCTCACTCAAAACGCTTACGCATCAGCGCGTATTGATAGTGGCTGGTGAAGGTGGTCGCTCATTATTAGCCGAGACATTGAGCGCACGCGGTGCCAATGTTACCCGCATCGCGGTGTATCAACGTGTATATCAAGCGCCAACACCTGCCATGCAGCAGCGGCTATTAACCGGCGATTATCAAGCGTTAATCGCTACCAGCAGCGAACTGCTTGAACATCTGGCAAGATGGTGTGAACAAGCAGCGTTGAACCAACCGCTAATCGTTTCCAGTCACCGTTTAGCTAAACTGGCCGGTAAACTGGGTTTTCGTGACCTCAAGGTGGCGTCGGGAGCAACGCCAGCTGCACTGGCAGCAGCGTTGGGTCGGTCCTGCAACCTAAAGGGTGCCGATGTCGATCAAGGAACTTAATAAGGGCTAGCGACAGATGAGCAAACAACCAAACGATCAGGAAGGCGTACACAACGCGTCTGCCGATGCAACTCAAGACGGCGCCAAACCGAGCGACACCTCGGCTTCCGCGTCGTCAAGCAGCGAAGCGTCAACAACAGGCAATTCGGCAGCGTCTTCTTACGCCGCTAAAAACAGCCGCTCGCGTCGCCGCAACAAAGGGGGCAATAATGCGCCCAATGCCAACACCGTGTCAGCGAACGTCAATCATGACCAAGCCTCGACCAAACCCGGCGTTGAACCCCAGCAAACAGCGGATACTAAGTCCTCTGTAGACTCTCAGTCCTCTGTAAACCCTAAGCCCTCTGTAGAACCAACATCTTCTGCAGAGACTAAGACGACGGCAAGCGCCAAGCCAACCAGCAGTGGTGGTAAGGCGTCTGGAAATGCTTCACACGTCCCCCCCTCTTCCACGAATAGCGCCACGAACAGTAGTAGTGGTAAAGATAGTGGCAAAGGTAGTGGTAGTGCTGGTGGCAAAGATAGTGGTAGTGGTGGCAAAGGCAGTGGTATCGCCATTGCGTTGGTGATTATCCTGGCACTCGCCGTCGCGTTTGTCGCTTGGCAGGGCTGGCAGCGCTTGGATAACCAGCAGCAGCGTATAGACGAGCTCGCTCAGCAAACGCAAAGCAACGCCTCGCAGCAGGAGGTTAGCGACCTAGCATCACGTATTGAAAGCAGCGAAGCCGAGCGCAACCAAGCGTTGGATAGCACAATGAGCGAACTGCGCAGTGAGCTGGATAGCTACCGTGGCGAGGTCAATAACACGTTAGACAACGTGCTAGCGCAGCTTTCCCAAGAGCAGGAAACCGACGAGCGCGACTGGCTACACGCCGAAGCCGCTTACCTGCTACGGTTAGCCAATCAGCGCCTGCAATTAGAAGGTGACGTTGAAGGAGCTGCTGCACTGCTACGCACTGCCGATGCTCGTTTGGTTGATGCCGACAACCCGGCACTAACGCCAGTACGCCGTGAAATTGCGAGTGAACTTGCTGCCCTGGACGCCGTACCGCAGGTTGATCGCACCGGTATTTATCTTGCGTTGAACGCTCAGCAAGAGCGAATTGCTGGCCTACGCCTGTCTCAAGAGATCGAAGAGCGCGCCGTTACCTCAAGCATTGAGCAGCCGCCTACTGGCACCTTCCAACGTCAGCTGGCCCGCTTCGGTGAAGAGTTAAAAGATCTTGTGGTGATTCGTCAGCACGACGAAGCATTAGAAACACTGATCACGCCAGAGCAAGAGTCCTACTTGCGTCAAAGCCTACGCCTGATTCTTGAACAGTCTCAGCTGGCACTGCTTAAAGAAGAGCAAGACCTTTTTGAGGCAAGCATCGATAAATCGCTGACGCTGCTCAACGGCTACTACGACACCGAACGCGAAGAGACCCAAAGCGTTATTGCTCGCCTGGAAGAGCTAAAGCAAACCCAGGTGCAGCCTGAGTTACCGGACATCAGCGCTTCACAACAGGCGCTAGCAGGCTTCATTGAGAATCGCTTTGAGTCGCGTCGCCAAGGTGGAGGTGATGCATGAGAAAACTAATCTTATTAATTGTTGCCGGCCTAGCGGTTGGTGCACTGTTCGGGCACCTGATGATGTCAGTGCCTGGCTATTGGTTAATACGCGTTGGTGACACCTCGGTACAAACGTCATTCTGGTTCGGCTTGGTGCTACTACTGGGTGCTTTTATCGTCGTGCACTTTGCATTGCGTCTGCTCAGCGGCATTATTCGGCCGGTAGGGCGCTTTCGCACCTGGAACAGTCGTGCCCGCAACCGTCGTGCAATGAAACGCACCGTGCGCGGTTTGGTTGCCTTAACCGAAGGCCGCTGGAAAAAAGCCGAGAAAACGCTAATACATGCGGCTGACGATTCCAGCACACCTCTTGTGAACTATCTTTCTGCGGCACTGGCGGCGCATTACCAGGGCCACCACGAAAAAGCTCAAGAGCATTTAAACCAGGCTCAGCTCACTACCGACGGGGCTGATTCAGCCATTGGCTTGATGCAGGCGCAACTGATGATTGATCGCCAGCAGCCTGAAGAAGCACTGGCCATTCTGAACCGTCTAGATAAGAAGCTGCCCAACCACCCGCAAGTGCTCAAGCTTCTTAAACAAGTGCACCTAAGCGTTAACGACTGGGATGGCGTGCGCCAGTTGATACCACGTTTGGCTGCACAAAAGCTGATTACCCAACAAGAGCGTGAGCAGCTGGAATTCAAAGCGTACCGTGAATTAATTATTTTTGAGGCCAAAAACCCCACGAATATCGAGCGTGTACGCGGACTATGGGCCGATATGCCGGACTATCTACGCGGCAATACCGAGCTAATCGTGCTCTATACAGAAGCGCTTTTACAGGCCAACGAAGAGCCTATCGCCGAACGCCTGCTTAACCACTCGCTGGACAACCACTGGGATGCGCGCTTAGTGAAACGCTACGGCTTACTTAACGTAGACGCCGGGCGTCAATTGGCAAAAGCGGAAAAGTGGCTGCAAGAACGCCCCAACGACCCTGAACTGTTGCTGACCTGTGGCCGCCTTTCGCTGCGTACTGGCAAGTGGGAGAAAGCGTTGGAGTACTTTGAAGCCAGTCAACGTCAACGCCCCAGCGGTGAAGTATGCGCCGAGCTTGCTCGTCTCTATGCAAGCCTTGGCGAACACAATAAAAGCCAGCTCTACTACCGTCACAGTGTGGATATGCTCGCTAAATCACTGCCCTCGCTTCCGCAACCAAGCGATGCCGATGACAGCAAACAAAGCGAGTCCCAAAAAGCCGTTAAGAAAAGCGCTTAATGTCGCTAGAAAGCGGCCAGTGAAAAAGGGTGCCTATGAATGGGCACCCTTTTTCTTTACACCTATTACCGCTTTATTTTGCCAAACCTGCCGAGGTTTCAATTGTATTCTCTGCAGTTAATTCAGACGTACAATGGCCGCAGCGCACTGCATTAATCGGCACCACCATAAAACAGTATGGACAAGGTCTTTCAGTGGGGTCAGCAGGTGCAACCGCTTCTTCCCGCTTCATTCGATTAATCGTGCGAACCAACAGAAAAACCACAAAAGCGACAATTGCAAAGCTCACCACCGCGTTAATAAATAACCCAACATTAAGCGTGACTGCACCAGCCGCCTGAGCGTCAGCAAGTGTGGCATAAGGCCCTCCCACACTTCCTTCGCTTAGCACCACAAAGAGGTTAGAAAAATCGACCCCACCCACCAATAGACCAAGCAGTGGGTTCATGATGTCCGCGACCAGGCTTTTCACAATCAGCGTAAAGGCACCGCCAATAATGATGCCTACGGCCATATCAACCACGCTTCCCTTCACCGCAAATTCGCGGAATTCCCTAAAAAATTTCGCCATTGTCGCTACTTCCTAGCCAGCCCTTGTAAACACCGCTATTCCGCCAACGCTGCCAGCACCGCATCCAGCGCTGCGCGATAGCCCTGTATACCTAACCCTGCTATCACGCCGTCTGCGCGAAGTGAGACATAGGAGTGATGCCGGAACGTTTCGCGCTTATGCACATTCGATAAATGCACTTCAATCACTTGGCCATCAAACGCATTCAGCGCATCAAGAATAGCGACAGACGTATGCGTATACGCGGCTGGATTAATAATTATCGCCTGGGTTCCATCCAGACGGGCAGCGTGAATAGCATCAATCAGTTCGCCTTCATGATTACTTTGCAAACAGGTAATATCGCAGCCCGCCATCACTGCCTTTTCACGCAAAAGGTTATTCACATCCTCTAGGGTGTCATCGCCGTATATCTCTGGCTGACGACTTCCCAACAAGTTGAGATTGGGACCATGTAGAACCAAAACCTTTCCCTGACGCATAATGCCCTCCTGAAACATAAACCGGCTGAAATAGCGGCATGGCCCCGTTCTATCACCTTACTCCCAACACTGCCAGCGCCTGTACGGGGGAAACTAACTGACGCTACTGCACGCTGGAAGATACTGGTAGCAAGCAAACCGCCATTTCTTATTTATTTCATTGCTTCGACGACATCTTAGGAAAGCCCCAGCATGACGCGTCCTCTTTATTTAGGCCTGCCCATGTGGGCCAATCAGGATTGGCTTGGCACTCTCTATCCCCAGCATGCCAAAACAGATCTGTTAAGCGATTATGCGGTTGTCTTTTCAAGCGTTGAGGGCAACACGACGTTCTATAGTGGCGCGCCAAAACCAGAAACGGTGGCCGCGTGGGCGCGCCAAGCCCCGCCCCATTTCCGCTTCTGCTTTAAACTGCCCGCCACGGTTACCCATGACCAGCGTTTGACGCAGCCAGAAAATGCCTGGGCATTTCTAGACGCACTTACGCCCCTGCATGACCGTCTTGGGCCAACCATGATTCAGCTACCGCGCGACTTCGGCCCTGCTGAGCTCCCACAGCTAGAGCGACTACTCGCGCAATGGCCTGGCCACTTGCCTTGTGCAGTGGAGGTACGCCACCCTGATTTTTTCCTCAAAGGAGACGCTGAAAAAGCGCTTAACCGATTGTTAATAACTTATTCAGCTAACCGCGTGATGCTCGATGTGCGTCCTGTGTTTTCAACACCCGCCAATGGCCATCCTGGCCTAGCGCATGCCCAGCAAGAAAAGCCGAAACTCCCACTACACGTGCTTTCCACAGCGAATTATCCGGTCATTCGATTCATTGGCCATATTGACAAAACAATTAATACAGACTACTTCACGCCATGGATAGACCGCCTTTCCCTGTGGATAAGTCAGGGGAAAACCCCTTTCTTATTTGTGCATACTGCAGATAATCAAGCGTCACCAGAACTGGCGCGCTGTCTGTACCAGAAACTACAGCGCCGTATCACTTTGCCAGCACTTGCATCGTTCGCCGGTGAAAAGCAGAGCCAACTGTTTTAACCGATCTTTTTAGACTAACTAACTGGCAACCCCCACCATGATCGGATAAATTGCCCCTACTTTCGGAAAATAGCGCTGGAACCTCTGTATTTTCCGAAAATTGACACATTAGGCTAATAACGCCTTATTACAATTAACCAAACAGGTGATTTCATGGCAAAACTTGCACATGCACAGTGGTCATCGCGCATGGGATTTGTGCTGGCGGCCGCTGGTTCAGCCGTTGGCCTTGGCAATATTTGGCGCTTTTCTTACATGGTGGGTGACAGCGGTGGTGCAGCGTTCGTGCTTGTCTACCTTGCTTGCGTGGCGTTGGTCGGCCTGCCCATTTTGGTGTCTGAATGGATGATTGGTCGTCGTGGCCAGAAAAATCCTATTAACACCATGGCTGACCTAGCAGCCGATCATGGTAAATCTAAGGCGTGGGCGTTAGTCGGTGTTAGCGGCGTCTTAGCAGCGTTTCTGATCCTTTCATTTTACAGCGTCATTGGGGGCTGGTCGCTGAATTACACCCTCAGCTCAGTCATCGGTACATTCAACGGCCAAGATGCTGACGCAATTAGTGGTCTTTTTGGCGGCATGCTGGCTAGCCCAGTTACCCTGCTACTTTGGCATACGGCCTTTATGGCGCTCGTCATTGGTATCGTTGCACGGGGCGTCACCAAGGGTCTTGAGAGCGCAGCACGGTTGCTAATGCCTGCCCTGGTCGTATTAATGCTGATACTGGTAGGTTACGGCGTGGCCAGCGGCTATTTCGGCGAAG
Source organism: Vreelandella andesensis (assembly GCF_003989795.1). GTDB lineage: Bacteria > Pseudomonadota > Gammaproteobacteria > Pseudomonadales > Halomonadaceae > Vreelandella > Vreelandella andesensis. The sequence continues at coordinate 171,505 of NZ_RZHG01000019.1, read as the reverse complement.
CGCTCGCCTTTATGTTCCGCCCTGACTGGAGTGCGCTGAATGGTGGTGTCGTTCTAGCGGCCATGGGCCAAGCGTTCTTTACGCTTTCGTTGGGCATGGGCATCATGATGGCTTACGGCTCTTACCTGGGCGAAGACGTTAACCTCATTAGCACGGCACGCACGGTGATCATCCTGGATACGGTGATTGCACTACTGGCAGGGCTTGCGATCTTCCCCATTGTGTTTGCTAATGGTCTCAGTGCGGGAGAGGGTCCCGGCTTGATTTTTGTCACGTTGCCATTGGCTTTCGGTAATATGGCAGGCGGTACCATTCTGGGTTTGATGTTCTTCTTGCTGCTAACCTTTGCTGCCTTGACGTCAGCAATTTCACTGCTGGAACCGACGGTAGAAATGCTTGAAGAACGCACTGCCATGTCTCGCGTCACCGCCACCTTAGCAAGCGGCATTGGCGTATGGTTGCTTGGCGTCGCCGCGCTATTGTCATTTAACGTGTGGTCTGACGTGCTGTTCTTCGGCCTCAATATTTTCGATCTACTCGATACGTTTACCAGCAAGATTTTGCTGCCACTAACAGGCCTAGGGGCAATTGTATTTGTCACGTGGTGCTTGAAGCGTGACAGCGTAGAGGCCGAACTGGGACTCTCGTCCACTGGCGTTAGCGTGTGGAACGTCATCGCGCGGTTTGTAGCGCCCGCAGGCGTTATTGTGGTGTTTGTCACAGGACTACTTTAAGCCCTCGTCGACATCTTCTAGCACTATTGAGCAATGACACCGCCCTGCACATAAACGGGGCGGTTCTGCTCTACCGCCCTGCTAGTCATAATTGTGCTTTTTTTAGGTACACTCTTCAGGGCGCTTTTTAATGCAATTCGCTCTCTTGCTGCCCGTCATCGTCTGGCAAGGGGGCAATATCCCGCGATAATTTCTGAAACTCCCGATGCAGCTCGATTCCCCTGCGTGCCCTAAGGCTACGCTGGGCGGCACTGCGCCGGCGCTGAGCATGCTCATCCACTTCCATACTCATAAAAATGTCGAGCAACTCGCTTTTTACCGAGGTAATTCGTTCGACGTTTCTCATAATCGACGTTCCTCCAGGTGAATATGCCTACGTCCACCTGCATCCGTGACGACTGTTTTTTAAATGATGCAGTGCGGCACTTCACTTCTTACTATAACCTACTTGACAAAATGATGACGAATCCTGCTGAAATGTCTTAACGGCATTTAAACGCATGAGTAAATCGCTTTTATACTGTTTCTACATCGTGCTCTCTGCAACATACGTTGCACAAAGCATTCAGGCATACTGTAGTGAGTATGCCTGCATAAGCACTAAAGAGAATTTAAGGAGCTGAACGTGAGCCGCGCCCTGTTCGATGAAATGAGACGCCGCATGGAGCATTTTCGTCGCTCCGAGCAAAAGGTTGCGCGGTTCGTACTGCGCAACCCAGACGAGGTCATCCATATGCGGATTGTTGACCTCGCAACAGAGGCTAAGGTCAGCGAGCCTACCGTCGTGCGCTTCTGCCGCGCACTGGGCTGTAACGGGTTCCAGGACTTTAAACTGCAGCTTGCCCAGATGCTGGCCAGTGGCAGTCAGTTTGCCCAGTTCTCTATGAACGATAGCGACTCGGTTGCCGAATTTTCCCACAGCATTTTCGACTCGACCGTGGGCACGCTTTTATCGGTGCGCGACCGGCTTGATAACGATGCCCTAGGGCGTGCGGTCAATGCGCTAGCCATGGCAAACCGAGTCGAGTTCTATGGTTTTGGGGCTTCAGGTGCGGTGGCTTTCGATGCCCAACATAAGTTCTTCCGCCTGCAGATATCGACCTCCGCTTATGCTGACCCTCATATGCAAAATATGTCGGCGGTTACGTTAAATGAAGGCGATGTGGTAGTGGCCATTTCACAAACAGGCCGTACCAAAGCGCTGGTCGCTAGCGTGCGCCTAGCCCGCGAGGCAGGCGCTACCGTTATTGGCCTTTGCCCGAGTGACTCACCCTTGGCCAGTGAAGTGAGCCTGCCGTTGTATATCGATGTCCATGAAGATACCGAAATCTACACGCCGCTTAGCTCACGTATCGCCCATTTGGTGCTTATCGACGTTCTCGCCGTTGGCGTTGCCAAAACTCGCGGCCCGAAGCTTGCCGAGCAGCTAAAAGCGGTCAAGAAAAGCCTCAATACCCTGCGTTACCCAGAAGGGTCGTAACTGCCTTTTCGACTGTATGCACAGCCAGTTCACTGGCTGTGCTAAACTGATCGCCCATTTTCGAACCGGCAGCGGCTTATATGGATGACGTCACGGCGATACTTGATCAGCTAAACCCTGCCCAGCGTGAGGCAGTGAGCGCGCCCCAGGGTAACTTACTGGTACTGGCGGGTGCCGGGTCCGGTAAAACCCGCGTGCTGGTTCATCGCATTGCTTGGCTAATGCAGGCGGAAGGGCTTTCGCCCTATGCCTTGCTGGCCGTTACGTTTACTAACAAGGCCGCGCGGGAAATGCGTACCCGCCTGGAAGCGCTGCTGAGCATCTCCATGCGCCATGTATGGGTTGGCACATTTCACTCCATTGCTCACCGCTTGCTGCGTACCCATTGGCAAGATGCCCGGCTACCCCAGCACTTCCAAATTATTGACTCCGATGACCAGTTGCGGCTGGTAAAGCGGATGCTTAAAGATTACTCCATCGATGATGAACGCTTCCCGCCCCGCCAGGTACAAGGCTTCATCTCTGGCTGTAAAGAGGAAGGACTTCGCCCCCATCAAGTAAATGTGGACGGTGATGGTTATCTTGGCCAAATGGTAGAGCTTTATGAGCGTTACCAATTTATCTGCGAACGCGGCGGGCTGGTGGACTTCGGCGAACTACTGCTGCGCAGCCTAGAGCTGTTGCGTGATAACCCGCCTCTGCTAACTCATTATCGCGAGCGCTTTGGTCACGTATTAGTCGATGAGTTTCAGGACACCAATACGCTGCAATATGCGTGGCTAAAACTTCTCACTGGGCAACAAACACCCATGACTGCCGTCGGTGACGATGACCAGTCAATTTACGGCTGGCGCGGTGCTAAAGTGGAAAATATTCGCCGCTTTGAGGAAGAATTTCCCAACACTCACACCGTACGCCTGGAACAGAACTATCGTTCCACTAGCGCGATTCTGGAGGCCGCCAACACGCTGATTAGCCACAACAGCGAGCGGCTGGGTAAAAATCTGTGGACTGACGGTGTCGAAGGCGACCCTATTTCTGTTTACGCCGGGTTTAACGACTTAGAAGAAGCCCGCTATATCGTCGATACCATCAAAGAAAAAGTTGATGAAGGGTTCAATCGCCGTGATATGGCCATTCTCTACCGCTCCAATGCTCAATCGCGTTTATTGGAAGAGACGCTGATCCGCCAAGGGATGCCCTACCGTATTTACGGAGGACACCGCTTCTATGAGCGCTTAGAGATCAAAAATGCTCTCGCCTACCTGCGCCTACTGCTCAATCGTGATGACGATGCCTCCTTGGAGCGTGTCATCAACGTACCCACCCGCGGGATTGGCACCCGCACGGTCGAAATTGTCCGCCACCGTGCCCGAGAGCAAAGCGTTTCACTATGGCAAGCGCTACACGATGCCATTCAAGATGGCACGCTTAAAGGCCGTGCCGCCAACGCCGTGCAGGCCTTTGCCAATCTCATTGAGCAATTAGACAACGAGGCGTCTGGGCTGCCGTTGCATGAAATTATCGATCATGTCACCGCTCACACTGGCCTTATCGAACACCATAAGAGCGAGCGCGGCGAGAAAGGCCAAGCGCGAGTCGAGAACCTGGAAGAACTAGTGACCGCTGCCCGCGCCTTTACCCATGGCGATGCCTTCGAAACGCCAGAGGCAGGCGAAGGTATGGCAGCGTTGGAAGCGTTTCTTTCCGAAGCGGCGCTTAATGCAGGCGACCATGAAGCCGATGAGTTTGAAGACAGCGTGCAGTTGATGACCCTGCACTCTGCCAAAGGCCTAGAGTTTCCCGTGGTGTTTATTGCCGGGGTTGAGGAAGGCTTGTTTCCCCATAAAATGTCGATCGAAGAGCCAGGCCGTCTCGAAGAAGAGCGGCGTCTTTGCTATGTCGGTGTTACCCGCGCGATGCAGAAACTCTATCTGACTCATGCCGAAACTCGCCGTCTGCACGGCAAAGAGGTATTCCCCCGGCCATCGCGCTTCCTACGCGAGCTTCCTCCCCACCTGCTGGAAGAGGTGCGCCTACGTGGCCATATTTCCCGCCCTGTCACAGCCTCGCGTTCAAGCTTTGCGCAACAGCGTGTCGAAAGCGACGGCGACCTGCCTGCCCTGCATGTTGGCCAGCGGGTTATGCACCCCGTGTTTGGCGAAGGCATCATTCTTAATGCGGAGGGGGAAGGCGCGCGCGCGCGCGTACAAGTCAGCTTTGAAGGTGAAGGAGTGAAATGGCTAGTTCTAGGATTTGCTAAGCTCGCCCCACTTTGAGCATTGTTAACGTAAACGTAAAGCATTAGGCAAGCACTTGCCCATTAAAACCTGCTTAGCGCATACTGGCTAGTGGACACAGTGCTAAGAAGCTTCTACTTAACTATTGCGCTGATAATAACATTCTATAATTTCGGAGTTTTGCCCGCCATGCAACGCCGCCAATTTCTAAAAACCGCCGGCTTCGGTGCCGCCGGTGTCGCTGCTGCGCCTTTTGTTTCTACCGCCAGCGCCAATGAAACCTACACCTGGGATATGGTGACCTCCTGGCCGAAAAACTTTCCGGCTTTAGGCACCGGTGCCAATGACTTCGCACGTCGGGTCGAACAACTCTCCAATGGCCGCATGCGCATTCGCGTACATGGCGCTGGTGAGCTTGTTCCAGCACTGGAAGTGTTCGATGCGGTCGCTGCAGGTACCGCTGAGATGGGGCATTCCGCGTCCTACTATTGGCGCGGCAAGGTTGCAGCCTCACAGTTTTTCACCGCCGTACCATTCGGTATGAACACCACAGAAATGAATGCGTGGTTGTATAATGGCGGTGGCCAGGAACTGTGGGATGAAATCTACGCCAACCACAACCTGAAGCCTTTCGCTGTTGGCAACACCGGCACGCAAATGGCAGGCTGGTTCAAAAAAGAGATTAATTCCCTAGACGATATGCAAGGCCTGAAGCTTCGCTTACCAGGCCTTGCCGGTGAAGCCATGAATGGCATCGGGGTGAGTACCGTTAACATGGCGGGCTCAGAAATTTTTACGTCGCTGCAAACCGGTGCACTCGATGCTGCCGACTGGGTCGGGCCTTACAATGACATGGCATTTGGCCTTCACCAAGTAGCGGATTACTATTACACCTCCGCGTGGAACGAGCCAACCGCCGTACTGGAAGGCACTGTTAATTTAGACGCCTGGAATGCCTTGCCAGAAGATCTGCAAGACGTTATCAGAGAAGCCGCCCGAGCCTCTAACCTCGCCATGATTAGCGAGTTTGCGTACCGCAATGCCCAGGCACTGGAAATGCTGGTCGATGAACACGGTGTTCAACTGCGCACGTTCCCAGAAGACGTGATGGCAGCGCTTTATAAGTCTTCAAAAGAGGCAATCCAACGCCAAGTAGACAATGACGACGAGTCTCGCCGCGTCTATGAATCTTACTCAGCCTTCCAGAAATTGCTGCGTCCGTTCAGCGATGTCGGCGAATACGCCTACCTGAAAAATCGCGACAATGTCGGTGTCTAGGCCTTCTACCTTATTGTAGTTGCGACACAAAAAGGGCGCCTAGGCGCCCTTTTTAAATGCAGCTAATCGGCAAATCTCTCAGCTATATACCGCGCGGATACGCCCATTATCATCTAACGCCACCATGACAAAGCGTGCTTCAGTGACTTTCTGCCGCTCTTCCAAATGGTGGCCATGCGGCGCTCGCACCCATACCTCAACATCAATTTTAATCGAACTATGGCCTATTTCCCGCACGCTGGTATAAACGCTCACCATAGAACCCACACGTACCGGGCTTAGAAAATCCATCGCTTCAATAGCCACTGTCGCGGTGCGACCGGCTGCCTCACGGCCCGCAGCCAGTTCAGCGGCTTGGTCCATCTGGTTAACGAGCCAGCCACCCGGAATATCACCATAGAGATTGGTATCTTGCCGAGAAGCCAGTAACTTTAAAGTGAGCTGCCCCTGCGGAGCAGGCACATCGTCTAAATCGGTTTCCAGCAGTGTCATAAGATGGTCGCTTCAAAAGGTTATTGTTGTGGTGTTGCTGCATCGCAATAAACAGTTAACAGTTAATCACAAGAGAGGTGCCGTTTGAAGCGTTACCCTATACGTCGTTTAAAGAAACATCGACGGGTACTGTCCATAACTGGCTGGCTTATGGCTGGCTGGCTTCTGATGGCAGGCAATCTTGCCTGGGGCCAGCCAGCGTCGGTGAGTGGGACGTTAGGTGCCGTTGGGTCTGACACCATGGCTGGCCTGGTGCTGCGCTGGGGAGAGGCCTTAAAGGCCCGCTTTCCAGATATTAACCTGCAATTTCAGGCCAGCGGCTCAGCCAGTGCGCCGACCGCCTTAGTGGCTGGCACAACCCGCCTAGGGCCGATGTCACGCCCAATGACCGAGACAGAACGCCAACAGTTTATTGTTCGCTATGGCTATCCACCGCTCGAACTTCGTGTTGCTCGAGATGCCTTAGTGGTGGTGGTGCATCGCCACAACCCTATTGACACGTTAACGCTCCAGCAAGTCGATGCAATTTTTTCAACCAGCCTTGCTTGCGGCGCTCCCCAGGCCATCCGGCGCTGGAGTACGCTTACTTCAACAACTGACTGGCCTTATGGTCGTATAGCTCTTCATGGTCGTAATTTGGCGTCGGGTACTCATGGCCTCTTTCAAGCGAGAGCCCTTTGCGATGGCGGGTTCCGCCTTGATATTAGCGAGCATCCAGGTTCGTCGGCGGTTGTTGCTGCGGTAGGCGAGTCTTTCAATGCAATGGGCTATGCCGGGTATAACCATTTAACGCCGATGGTGCGCGCACTGCGCTTGGTGGACGAACACGGAGATGCCGTTGCGCCCGATGAGCGCTCGATTCAACAAGGCAATTATCCCTTATCACGCGATCTCTATCTTTACGTTAATTTGCCACCCAACGAGTCACTGCCATCTGTAGAGCAAGCCTTTCTGGCACTTATTTTTTCCGAAGAGGGACAGCAAATTGTCAGAGCAGCGGGGTTTGTACCGCTTCCCAAGCACTTACGTGATGCCCAGCGCCAACACCCGTAAACTGTCACTTAACTGTCATAAATTAACGCTAGAGTAAGGAGACTCGACCATGCATGCTCATTTTTGTGATGGCTTTCGCTTTTCTATGATGTCGACATGACTCCTCCTCGGCTACCCTTTTCGCGTCAGCCGCTGCGCCACGTGCAAGACCGACTAGCCACGGGGCTTATCACTGCCGGTGGCATCGGTGTTTTGTTAGCAATTTTAGCGATCAGCGTTTTTCTTATATGGGAAACGCTACCGCTGCTCGCGATTGGCGACACATTCTCACTCGCCAAGCTCTCGCCGCTTGCCTGGGGCACCTTAAAAGCCGCGCTGGCTGCAATGCTTTTCGCGACACCCATCGCACTGGGTGCGGCAATGTATTCCGCGCTATTTATGTCAGCACGACTCCGCAGCCGTTTGAAGCCAACGCTTGAGTTGATGGAAGCAGTGCCTGGCGTTGTCATCGGTTTTATTGCCGGTTTATTACTCGCCCCCTGGGTGGAGCGACATCTGGCCAGTACGTTGATGATGATTATTTGGCTACCACTTAGCGCAGCACTTGCAGGCTATTTGTGGTATCGAACAGCCGCCAGCGTTCGCCAGCGACTGCCGCTTTCCTGGGCAGGCTTATGGTTCGTTCCGTGGCTGGCAGGCATGGCTGTATTAGCAATGTGGCTTGCTCCGATTATCGAACAACACTGGCTTGGCGGCGACCTGCGTCGTTTGCTGGATCAGCGCTACGGCCTTGATTACGCCACACGAAATGCATTGATAGTGGGTATTGCCATGGGGTTTGCAGTGATCCCCAGTATTTATTCACTCGCAGAAGATGCACTTGCCGATGTGCCGCCTACATTAATGGAAGGCGCTCAAGCGCTGGGGGCTAGTCGCTGGCAAGCACTTTGGAAAGTTGCTTTACCCACGGCAGGCCCCGGTGTCTTTTCAGCGGTGATGATCGGTGCTGGCCGCGCCGTTGGAGAAACCATGATTGTCTTAATGGCCAGCGGCAACACCGCGCTCTTTAGCGCCAGTCCTTTCGAGGGGCTTCGCTCGCTATCAGCCTCTATCGCCATTGAGCTTCCCGAAGCCTCACCGGGCGGGATGACTTATCACTTACTGATTCTGGCAGCACTGGCCTTGTTTATTTTTACCTTTATGGTGAACACGCTAGCTGAAATTGTCCGGCAGCACCTGCGCCGACGCTATCAACGCTTAGGGAGCACTCTCTAATGCATTGGCAGCGCGCTGGTTTTTCAAACGTTGGTTTTTCTAAAATAAGGCTTTCAAAAACCGGCAGCAGCGGGCTCTGGCCATGGCTCTGTGCTGCCTGTGTGGCGCTTTCATTATTAATGCTAGTTTCCTTATTAACGCTACTGGCAATCCGTGGGTTAGGGCATTTTTGGCCAGCATCGTTAGAGGAAGTTACCTTGAATTCAGGTGACATCGTGATTGGACAGCCTGTTCGTGAAACAGCGCTGCCCAACGGCGCAGGTACAGAACGGCTCTATTTCACAGGAAATCAAGAGGTTACGGGGAATAACTGGCAGTGGATCGCCATCGATGAGATCAGCCAGCAGAGCGAGCCAGCAGACCTTATCCGCGTAGCGCGCACCCCATGGGGCGATTTTATTGGCCGTTTAGTGGCTGTGGAGAGTGGCGAACTCCGGCTCACCCAACACGCTGCCTGGGCGTTTATTCACGAGGCGCTTACCTTACCTGTCAGCCAGCGCCCTCCCGGAATTTTATTGTTAGCTACCGCCGATGGCCGAACCCTTCGTCAGCCGCTGGCGAGTGTTACCCACTTTCAGTCACCGAATGCTATGTCCTGGGGGCAAAAAACCATCGCCTGGGGGCAGCGCATCTGGCAATTTCTGAGCGAGGGGCCGCGCGCCGCGAATACAGGCGGAGGCGTGTGGCCAGCCATTTTTGGCACCGTGTTAATGGTTATTTTGATGTCAGTGATCGTTACCCCGTTTGGGGTTCTCGCTGCTATTTACCTGAACGAAATCGCTCATCAAAATCGCTTAACCCGCTTAGTTCGCATTAGCGTACGCAACCTTGCGGGCGTGCCCTCAATTGTTTACGGCGTTTTTGGCCTCGGGGTATTTGTATACGGAATAGGCGGCTCTATCGACAGCTGGTTTTTTAGCGATAAGTTGCCCTCACCCACGTTTGGCACCGGTGGCCTCCTATGGGCATCGCTAACGCTCGCCTTACTCACCTTACCCGTGGTGATTGTCGCTACCGAAGAAGGGCTAGCACGCATACCCGATGCCCAGCGGGAAGGCGCCGTTGCACTGGGTGCCACACGCTTAGAAATGTTGACACGGGTGGTACTGCCCATGGCAACCCCCGCCATGCTAACGGGCGTGATTTTAGCCGTCGCCAGAGCCGCCGGCGAAGTGGCGCCGCTAATGCTGGTGGGAGTCGCCAAGCTAGCGCCGCAAATGCCTGTAGATGGTGAGTTTCCCTACCTTCATCTAGAGCGCAAGTTTATGCACCTCGGCTATCATTTATTTGATACAGCCTTTCACGGTGAAGATGTACAGGCCGCAATTCCGTTAGTTTTCGCAACCGCACTGCTGCTGGTGTTAATCGTACTTCTGCTTAACCTAACTGCCATATTTCTACGTCATTATCTAAGGCGTCAGCGAGGAAACGAATGTTAGCGTCTTTATCGTCCGAAAATGTGGCTCCAGCACCCGTGATGCGTTTTTCTGCCGAACAGTGCTGTCTGAGCATTGCACAATTTTACCTCGCTTATGCGGGAAAAACGGCGTTACACGACCTAACGCTAGATCTGCCGCGTCATCATGTAACAGCCTTTATTGGTCCTTCAGGCTGTGGAAAGTCGACGCTGCTACGCGCGATTAATCGACTGCATGACCTTAATGAATCAGTAACACACAGTGGCCATATTCAGCTTGAAGGCCAGGACATTCACGCCCCGGACATGAATGTTACCGAGTTGCGACGCCGCGTTGGGATGGTGTTTCAAACGCCCAACCCCTTCCCCATGTCGATTTATGAAAACGTAGCCTTTGGCCTGCGTTTACAGCAACGCTTACCTAAGCGCAAACGGGACGACATTATCGAGTGGGCGCTTACATCGGCAGCGCTATGGGATGAGGTTAAAGACCAGCTACACCGCTCGGCATGGCAACTTTCCGGAGGACAGCAGCAGCGCTTAGTGATTGCACGAACACTGGCAATTAAGCCGGATGTACTGCTGCTCGATGAGCCTGCTTCAGCGTTGGATCCAATTTCTACGCTCAAAATAGAAGAGTTAATCCGTAACCTAAAATCACAGCTAACGCTTGTGCTGGTTACCCACAATATGCAGCAAGCCGCGCGGGTTTCCGACTACACGGCTTTTTTGCAGCAGGGTGAACTCGTTGAGTACGGGCCAACGGATCAAGTGTTCACCAACCCGCGTTTACAACGCACCGAAAACTACATCACCGGCCGCATCACCTAGGCCCCAAAGACATCACGTCAGGAGTGCTCAATGGATATTACGAGCGATACCCACAGCCAGCATATCTCTCGCCAGTTCAATCAAGAGCTGGAAGAGCTCAAAACCCACCTGATGGCCATGGGTGGCCTGGTGGAAAAGCAGGTACAAGACGCCGTTTTTGCGTTACTAGAAGGCGATAGCCATCTTGCCGAAAAAGTCCGCGACAACGACCGTCAAGTGAATGACCTGCAGTTGCAAATTGACGACGAATGCACCCGCGTCTTGGCACGCCGCCAGCCAGCAGCGTCCGATTTACGCTTGGTTCTGGCGGTGATTCGCGCCACCTCCGACCTTGAGCGTATTGGCGATGAAGCTAGCAAGATTGCCCGTAACGCAATGCTATTAAGTGAAAGCAACGGTAATGTTCGTGGCCTAATAGAAGTGCGCCATATCAGCGAGCATGTACGTAAAATGCTGCGCGATGCCCTTACGGCCTTCGCTCGCTTCGATACGGAACTAGCGATGCAGGTCGTTCGCGAAGATGAGCTCGTTGACGACGAGTATGGTAGCGCAATGCGCTCGCTGATGACGTTTATGATGGAAGACTCGCGCTCGATTAGCTCCGTGCTTAGCATCATGTGGGTGCTGCGTGCACTGGAACGCGTGGGCGATCATGCCGATAACCTGGCAGAGTACGTCGTCTACTTGGTAAAAGGGCTAGATATTCGCCATAGCGATCCCGACACCATCGACCCGCAGGTACTTAAAAAATCTTGACCTAGCACGCGATTCCTCCTGCAATACGCCCAGATATCCCATCTGGGCGTTTTTATAAGGAGTAAGCATGTTGGATGCAATGACAGCGCTGAGTCGAGGCACTCGCTTGGTCTACCAGAAAGGCCTGCGGCGCTATATTTTCTTACCCATTCTGGTCAATATAATTGTTTATGTCAGCATGCTTAGTATCGTGGTCAACCGCTTTTCTGGCTGGTTGGACAGCGCCATGGCGATGGTGCCAAGCTGGCTAGAGTGGCTTTCATGGCTAATCTGGCCTCTGTTCTTTATCAGCCTGCTGCTGGTAATCTTTTTTACCTTCACTCTAGTCACCCATTTAATCGCCGCACCTTTCTATGGCTTTTTAGCGGCGAAGGTAGAACGTCAAGCGACAGGGCGTGAGCCATTAGATGACCGTGGGCTAGCCAAAACCGCCGTCGATGCCTTAGGCCGCGAGCTCGTCAAACTTGGCTATATTCTGCCCCGCATGGTGATACTGTTTATCATTAGCTGGATACCCGGCCTCAACCTGATAGCCCCCATTTTGTGGATCCTCTTTTCCGCGTGGATCATGGCCATTACCTACCTAGATTACCCAATGGATAACAACAAAGTAACGTTTAAGGATATGCGTACACGACTATCGCAACGGTGGTGGCCAAGTCTCACCTATGGCGGGTTGATTATGCTAGTGACCTGGATACCTCTGGCCAACCTGTTCTTGATTCCCGGTGCAGTGGCAGGCGCTGTATTAATGTGGGATGACCATTACCGTGGCACGCGCGATATCACGCCTCATCGCTAATGGCTTAATCGCTATAACGCTGACCCAACCTAGTTGTTACCTTGAGGTTGTTTGGCTTTCCCTATTACTATCAAGATTAAAAATACGCCTTGTTATAAAAATAAGGCTTCTACAAGGAATACGACTATGCTGGCCCGCGCACTCTGGTTGACGGCTCTCCTCACTGGTTCAATCTCTTTTGCGTCAGCCCACGACGTTCAAAGCGACCAGTTAAGGGTCGCTCATCCTTTTGCTACGCCCACCCCTCCTGGCGTGGTAAATGGTGCTGCCTACCTTGATATTACGGCCTATGCAGCGTCCGCTATCCTAGTTGGCGCACAGACACCTGTGAGCAAAAGTGTTGAGCTACATTATATGCAGATGGAAGGCGATATGATGAAAATGCGCCACGTCAGTGCCATCGAAATCGCTAAAGATGAAACGCTGACGATGCGCCCGGGTGGCGGCTATCACTTAATGCTAATGGGCTTGCACCAACCACTGGTAGAGGGTGACCGCTTTCCAATTACGCTCGAATTTGCCCAGCAAGACGACATTGAAATAGAGATTTGGGTACAAAGTGCCCTAGAAGGCAGTGCAGATGCCGATCGCCATCACCAGCATTAACTGAATCAACCAAGAATAGCCCTTAAACGCAAAAGCCCCGCTTAAGCGAGGCTTTTTACCAAACAAACTTTTTCATCACACACATTTAGCCCTAGCGCCGTTTACCAGCGTGTACTGCTACCCTCTTCACGGTTTAGTTCTTCGGCACGATAACCTTGACTATCTTTAGAGCTCTCATCGGCGTTACTGGCACGGCTTGAAGGGGAATATGTCAGAGTATTGTCATTATCATTGATCAAATCCTTAGCAGAATATGTCGCAGGACCCGATGTGTTACGAGACTGGGGCTGAATAATGTCTTGATTATCGGCACGCTCTTGGTTTAGCTCGATGGACGTTTGCGCAAACGCTAATGGACTTGCAAAAAACCCCAACGACAGCGCCACAGCTGCTGTATTTTTAACGAACAATTTCAATAACATAAAAACTCCCTGCTACATGGGGCGACTGACAATGCAATAGTAAAAGTATCTTTTTATCAGTCGCTAAACGTGTCATCTGATTAATTACATTTGACCCATTAACCGAAGGGCCGACTGTCTAATCTATTTAGTGACACTGATTACCTAGCACCTATTAAGAAACGTCAGGCGGCGTAACAATAACTATACTACATACAAAAAATTAGACCCCACCGAAGTGGGGTCTTGAGCACTCTTAATATCGCGGTACGTAACGCTAGCTTCCTATCCATTTGAGGGGCTCCAACCTTGGAATTAACCCTGACTAGCGTGTTGACCGTCGAAAGATTCAATCCTTGAATCTATCAGCATCCCTGCGGTTAGACATCCGTGCCTCTGAATAGCTCGTCCCTAAGCGTAAGGGCTCTAGTGCCTTTTGAAAAGATATGTAACCAAAGTTAATCTTACATGCCTTTATTTTCTTCAGGCAGCTCATCTGTGCTGTCGTAACCAGGCTCTGAATCATCAGAATTCGTTGAGTTAGGGTTCATGTCGCTGGCATTATCGCCTGCGTCATGGGTCAAATCTTGGCTGTCGTAGTTACCTGAACCCGTTGTACTTTCAGTTTGAGAATCGACGGGCTGCTCATCTGGGGAAATGTTGTTTGCTGGGTCTGCTGGCTCTTGAGCGAATACCGCAGGGCTAGCAACTAGACCGAACGCTACACTTAAAATACCAGCTTTCTTGAGTAGTTCCTTGGATATCATATTCCGTCTCCTAGATCGCTGTTAAATACTGCTTGAATGATAAGAAAGATTACCTTTCGGCTTACCACTTCCTATGTCTTCTCTCTTACCTATACTTTTGCAGATGCTGTGCCAGAAAAGCAAAAAAAAATTAAAATTATTAAAAAACAAGGATTTAACCAACAAAAGTAAATCAACAGAACGATTTTAAGTCTTTCAAATTAAGAGAAAAAAATGGTTAGAAATGGCACATGAGCATTATTTGACCATACTTGTATGACAGCATGACACACTTGTACAGCATCTGTATTCAAACAGCATTAAGCGAGGTGGGGCTCGCTTTCGACAACGCGGGATGACGGAAACACACAGCGAAAGAGAGCCCCTTCGCCAGGATGGGATTCAATTTGTAAAAAAGCATCATGTCTAAGCAACACATGTTTCACAATCGCCAACCCAAGGCCTGTACCACCGGTTGCCGTACTACGTCCTTTATCAACACGATAAAAGCGCTCAGTTAAGCGTGGAATATGTACAGGATCTATCCCCTCGCCGTCATCATCGACTTCAATGCAAGCACTGCCATTGGGTAGCGTTTTCCAGCGAAGCGTTATATGACTGCCTTGCGGGGTATACCGCACGGCATTAAAAGCAAGATTAGAAATAGCGCTATGCAGTTCCTGCTCGCTGGCAATTAACTGCGCATCACTCTCAAGCACGACTTGAACATTGTGCTGTTGATTAGAGAGGGCTAATGCATCGCGACGGACACTGTCGAGCATTGGCCCTAACGCCAGCGGATGATGATCCCCTCCTCCTTGATCAATTTCTAATCGCGAAAGCAAGAGCAAGTCGTTGACGAGGTTTTGCATGCGCTTAGTCTGCTCTTCCATCTGAGCAATACCTCGGCCCAATCGTGGTGGAAGTTGCTCTTTCAAATCACCGTAGGTTTCTAAATAACCTGTCAGTACTGTTAGCGGTGTGCGCAGTTCATGGGAAACATTGGCGACAAAGTCACGCCGCATCTGCTCTAAACGATGTAAGCGGGTAATATCTCGCGCCATTACCAAGCGTTCATCATCGCCATAAAGGGTAATTTGATATTGAAGGATACGCCGTTCATCGATAGGTGACGTTAAGGTCAGCGGCTCACCGTATTTACGCGCGTTGAAATAGCTGATAAATCGAGGATCACGAAGTAGGTTGGTGATGTGCTGGCCACGGTCGTGAGCCGTTTGCAGGCCCAGCATTTCTGTGGCGGCGCTGTTCCACCACTCCAGATCGCCGTGTCGGTCTAGCATGACAACACTGTCACGCATTGCCTCTGATGATTCCTGAATACGCGCTAAGGTGGCACGTAAGCGGTTCTGGGTAATTCGCTGGCTCTTTTGGTAGCGATACAGCCGATCAAAAAGCTCGCCCCACATGCCGCTAGCGGCAGGGGGTTCATCATGGGGATGAAGCGTTAGCCACTTGAATAGCGCGCGCAGTTGGCGCAGTTGATAAACTAAACAAATGGCAAGACCCGCAGCGAATCCAAGTCCTGGCAGACCCAGCAACCCCCCCAGACAAGCGCCTAGGGCAGCTAACCATGCAATCCGCCATAGTTCCCTGCTCCACAAGCGCACCGTTACACCCGCGCAGAAAAACGGTACCCAGTGCCTCTCACCGTTTGAATGAGACTCTGGTGAGCTTCACCTAAGGCTTTGCGTAAACGTCGGATATGAACATCTACCGTCCGCTCTTCAACATATACGTTACCGCCCCACACTTGGTCGAGCAGTTGACTACGGGTATAGGCACGTTCTTGATGGGTCATAAAAAACTGCAGTAAACGATACTCCGTCGGCCCCATTTCCAACGCCTTACCGTAAGCGCTTACGCGGTGGCTCACCGGGTCTAATAGCAAGCCATTAATTTCGATAGGGTCTTCCACACCACGAGGCGTTGTACGTCGCAATACCGCTTTTAGGCGCGCCACCAGTTCGCGGGGGGAGAAAGGCTTGGTAATGTAGTCATCCGCCCCGGCCTCAAGCCCCTGAATCTTATTATCTTCTTCACCTTTAGCGGTCAGCATAATAATCGGTACTTCGGCAGTGGCTTCTTCACGCTTTAAGCGCCTTGCAAGCTCAATACCACTCGTCCCCGGCATCATCCAGTCCAATAAGAGTAGATCTGGCTGGTGGTCAACCATCATCGTGTGGGCATCCTGGGCGTTATCCGCTTCAAGCACGCGATAGTCAGCCATTTCCAGCGCCACTGCGATCATCTCGCGGATAGACGCCTCATCATCGACAATCAAAACGGTCTTGGCGGTCATTCCAGGGCCTCACGGTGTTCAATGAAAACTAGTTCAAAAAATAGTTCAAAGACATGTCTATGACGATAACACCATGACTTGATGACAATTCTATGACATAGCGGGTATTTAGCCAGTTATTGGCCACCAACTGAGCGCAATACCTGCAAAAATTAGCAAGCCCGACCAGTGATTATTAAGAAATGCCTGGAAACAGCGGTCGCGCTCACAATCAACAATTAACCGCTGTTGATGGACAAACGTAGCGGCCATAGCGGCTAACCCAAGCCAGAAAAAGCTGCCTAAACCAACGCGCCATCCTACCCAGGCAAGCAGCCCAAGTGTTGCCACTTGTAGCACACCGATTATCAGACGGTCAGCGCTACCAAACAGGACCGCAGTAGATTTAATGCCAATTTTAAGATCATCGTCGCGGTCGACCATGGCGTATTGAGTATCGTAGGCAACCGTCCAAAGCACGTTCGCGCTAAACAACAACCACGCTTCAAACGGCACGTGGCCCAATACTGCACCAAATGCCATAGGGATCGCCCAAGAAAATGCAGCCCCCAACACCACTTGGGGAAAGTGGGTATAACGCTTCATGAACGGGTAGATAAACGCTAATACCACACCACCTATCGATAGCAGCACCGTAAACCAATTGGTCAACAACACTAAAATGAAAGCGGTAGCTACCAGCGCGATAAATAGCAGCTGTGCTTCGGTTTCACTAATGCGTCCGGTGGCTAACGGACGATGCTTAGTACGCTTCACATGACCATCGAAATGGCGATCCGCATAATCGTTGACCACACAACCCGCGGCACGCATAACGTATACGCCAGCAATAAAGATCAGCAGCACATTCCGCCCGGGCACGCCCTCTGACGCTATCCACAGTGCCCATAAGGTGGGCCACATCAATAGCCAAGTACCAATCGGGCGGTCCAACCGCATTAAATGTAAGAAATCTGCCACTCGGGCCCATCCCGTTGGCCGCAACACAGAACGGTCCATGCTTACCTCTCAAAAAGAAAACGCTAGCGATAGCCTAGCGCGAAGGCAGGCCAAGATCATCTGCCATGCTCGATAAAAAGTATTCCTGAACCAATAGCGACAGCCCACTGTGCTGAAACACTGAACGCCGCCCCCATACGCTACCTAAAAGAGAAGCGCATTGCTCGGCGACAAAGCGTGGCTGATGGCGGGTGGCATAGAGCGGCCCGCGCACCAAGTCAGGCTGACGAAACAACCAACTGCCTAATGAACGCTCGCCAAGCCCCTCTAACCCCTTGCCTTGTAATTGGCTGAGTGGCGCTACTGAGCGCGCAACCACCCAGGGCGTATCATCCAGACACAGCGCCACCTCTCTCAGCCACGCATAGCGGCGCGGCTCAATTCCCAGCGCTAGCGCCTCATCACGCCGGGGTAAGCCAATCGTTTGACGTAACAAGTGCACCCGAAACGCTTTTGCACCGCCCGCAACAGTTAGCCGCGTCGTCAAAGAATCCGTCGACGCCACCCACTGCCACCACGAAGCGCTCATCCCAGGACGAGCTGCAGCAACAGGGAGCCAGTGAGGAAATAGCTGGTAAGAACATGGTTGGTAAGAACATAACTGGTCAGAAAATAGGGAGGCTTGCCGAAAAGTAGGGGCGATCACCGGGGTCTCCAAGGCGGTCAATATTCAGAAAGCTAGTGTAACATGGTGCCCTTACAGGCTTTTGTTCTACCGACTTTTGGTGACTACATGCCCGCACACGAGACACCGCTCTCCTCCTCTTCGCGTTCAGCGCTGATTATTATTGGCACCGGCATGGCGGGGATTGGCCTTGCACGCGCCCTACGCCGACAAGGCGATACACGTGCCATTACCCTAATCAGTGCTGATAGTGGTGATGATTACAGTAAACCGCTGCTCTCTACGGGCTTTGCGAAACGCTTAACGCCAAGCCAACTCGCCCAACATGACGCCCGCGACGTCGCAGAAGCGCTAAATGCAGAGCTACTTACCCACACTCAGGTTGTCCAACTGCATGTGGATAAACAATGCGTAGAACTCAGTAATGGCCAGCAACTGCACTATGACGATCTCGTGCTAGCCACTGGCGCGGCGCCCCGTACGCCCTTCAGCGTGCCCGAAAGCGTCGCCAAGCGATGTTTTACAGTAAATGACTTAGACGAGTACCGCCGCTTTTATGCCGCGTTAGGGCCAACGCCTACACGTGTCGCCATTGTCGGCGCCGGTCTGGTGGGCTGTGAGTTCGCCAATGATCTTCATGCTGGTGGCCATTACGTCACCCTCATTGCCCCAGAAAGCACACCGCTGCAACGCCTGCTCCCCGAACCGCTGGGCCAGGCGCTGGCTAATGCATTCCAAGAAGCAGGCATCCAACTTGCGCTAGGGCATAACCTGCAAACGCTGGCGCTTGACGCAGATAACGCCCTCTCACTCTGCCTTGATAATGGCGACCGTTATGCCGCCGATATCGCGTTACTCGCCACCGGCTTAGCCCCGCGTACGCAGCTTGCAGAATCCGCCGGACTGGCGGTTACCCAACGCGGTATTGTGGTGGATCGCCAATTACGCACCTCTCAACCAAACATATTTGCCTTAGGGGATGTAGCTTGCGTTGAGGGAGTTAACGCTATGTACGTACAGCCCTTGCAAGCGAGCGTAAAAGCGTTGGCCTCAACACTCGCAGGAAACCCCACCAGCGTCAGCTTTGGCGCGTGGCCAGTCATTGTAAAAACGCCATTACTACCGTTGGTTGCCTACCCACCGGCAACGACCCCGGCGCAGTGGCGAATCGAGGGAGAAGGGAGTGAATTGACAGCAATTGCTGAAAATAAAGACGGACGTTTGATTGGATTTGCGTTGACAGGCAGCTGCGTGAGAAGGAAAGTGGAGCTTTCCAGAGTAGCACCCGCGCTGCTAGGCTGATTCTCGCCGTCTTCACGGCTAGGCTAAAAAGCTAACCAGCTAGGCAGTGCTTCTAACAACACTGATGAGCTTACGCTTGATTTTCACATAGGGAGATACCTTTATGCGCAAACCTGAACTCGCCGCCGCAATTGCTGAGAGCGCAGATCTATCCAAAGACAAAGCAGGCCAAGTCCTGAACGTTATTTTGGATGAAATTACTAACAGCGTTGCCAAAGGCGAAGATGTTGCTCTCATTGGTTTTGGAACGTTTACCGTGCGCCAGCGTGCCGCACGCACCGGCAAAAACCCACAAACTGGCGCGCCTCTTCAGATTCCTGCCAGCAAAAACGTTGCGTTCAAACCAGGCAAAGCCCTTAAGGACGCCGTTTCCTAATGAAACTCAAGCTGACGCTGTGGCTACTGAGCTTACTGCTCAAAAGAGCCCTGCGCCGCAAGCCGCGTTTTCGTGAACAACTTGAGCGAATGCGCGGCCTAGACTGGGGTGTAGCCACGGAAGACCTAAGCATTGCCCGGTATTATCGAATGTCGCCGAAAGGCATTGTTACCGGCAAAGGGCTACCCGTTGACCTAGACCTTGAGCTTCGTTTCCGCGATCAGGATGCTGCGTTGAAAATCCTTAAAAAGCCGACGCAACAAGCATTTCTGGACGGTATGGTCGCTGGAGAAGTTCGCCTAGTGGGCGACTCCGCCGATATGAATAAGCTGCAAAAGCTACTGAAAAATATGTAATAACTAACCCGCCACCTCAGGGTGGCGGGTTTCTTCGTGATTCCTCTTACTGCCACTCTTGTCTCCCGCTGTCTGGCTCTTGCTGACCAGCCCTTCGCAGACACAGCCCTTCGCAGACAAACCTCACGCTTGTTAGGCCTGCATTCAAATCAGCCATCAATGGAAACACGTTGAGCTATTGTTAAAAGACAAACGCACACACTTCCCTCTATACTACGCATTAAACTAAAGTCTAAAAAAGCGAGCCATTAGAGACTCTATGCCTATTTCATTGCCCCTGCGGCGTCTATGGACCCTAGATAAGTTTGCTTATAGCTTGCGCGTATTTATCGCGTTCAGCGGGGCACTGCTATTTAGCGGTTTTTCAGGTGATGTCGCGTTGGTGATTCCGCTGTTTTTGGGCATTATTGCAAGTGCGCTTTCTGAAACCGATGACAGCTGGCAGGGCCGATTACAGGCGCTGGTGGTCACACTTGCCTGTTTTGCATCAGCATCCTTTGTCGTGCAGTGGCTTTTTCCCTGGCCATGGCTATTTGCGGTTGGGCTAGCGGTGTCTACTTTCACCTTAATCATGCTGGGGGCTATTGGTCAGCGGTACGCGACCATTGCCTCGGGTACCTTAATCTTATCGATCTATTCAATGATCAACATTGAACAGCACGGTGGCGTGGATGAAGACGTGGCTGCTCGGCAGTTGCTATTGCTTGCTGGTGCCGCATGGTACGGGGTTATCTCGATTCTATGGTGCGGCTTTTTTTCGCGCCAGCCGGTTAAACAAAGCATGGCGCGGGTATATAAAGCGCTGGGTGAGTTTTTAATATTGAAGTCTGCACTGTTTGAGCCTGTCCGCGGGGTAGATCTAGAGGCGCGGCGCGTCGCTCTCGCCAGGCAAAACGGCAAGGTCGTCGATGCCCTTAACCAAGCGAAAGAGATGATTTTCCGCCGTTTGGAAGGGCAGCGTGGCAGCCGCAAGCTGAACCGCTACCTACAGATTTACTTTATCGCTCAAGATATTCACGAACGCGCAAGCTCAACTCACTACCCTTATAGCGCGCTCACCGAAGCGTTTTTTCACCATGACGTCCTGTTTCGTTGCCAGCGACTCCTAGACCAGCAAGGCCGCGCCTGCCGTCAGCTAGCCAAATCGCTGCTGCTTAACCGCCCCTTTGGTCATGAACAGAGCGAACAGGCGCTCGCCGATCTGCGCGCGTCTATCGACAACCTAAGCGAACGCGGTAAGCCGGAGTGGCGTCCGCTCATGCACCCGCTCAACGCGTTGGCCGATAATCTCACTACCTTGGAAGCGCAGATTGCCAGTGCCCACAATCCTGACACCGACGACGGCCATCATGATAGCTCACTTTACGACCGTTCCCCCTCTAGCGTGTTAGAAGCGTGGAAACGCATTCGGCTAAATTTGACGCTGGGTTCTCCTACGTTTCGTCATGCAGTGCGTTTGTCTACTGCGCTGTTAGTAGGCTATGGGCTGCTCCAGTGGCTCGACCCTGAGCAGGGTTTTTGGATTTTGCTGACCACACTATTCGTCTGCCGTCCAAACTTTGCCACCACACGACGTTTTCTCTCGCAACGCATCCTAGGCACAGTGCTTGGCCTCATTGCCGGCTGGGCATCCATTAGCCTGTTTCCCCAAGCCAGCATTCAAAGCATGATTGCGGTGGCAGCAGGCGTCTGCTTTTTTGCCAACCGCGAACGTCACTACATAATCGCCACCGCCTCGATCACACTGCTAGTACTGTGCAGCTTTAATCAGGTCGGCGATGGCTTTAATCTAATTTGGCCGCGCCTATTCGATACGCTGATTGGCTCGCTGATAGCAGGGCTCGCGGTATTTTTTATTCTGCCCGACTGGCAGGGGCGGAAACTATACCGAGAAGCCGCTAATGTGCTCACCAATCACCGCCGCTATTTGGATGAAATTGTTCACCAGTACGAAGAGGGAAAGCAGGACGATTTGGCTTACCGGTTAGCCCGCCGTAACGCTCATAATGCTGATGCAGCGCTCTCAACGCTGATCACCAACATGCTCCACGAGCCAGGTCACTACCGCAAACAAGACGCAGACAGCAGCCTACGTTTTCTAGTGCTGTCTAACACGCTGTTAAGCCATTTATCTGCCCTTGGTGCTCACCGCCATCGGTTAGCAGACGATGAAGACGACGCTGCCTTAGTGCCTCTTGCCAAGCGCATTAGCGAGCTGCTGGAACAACTGGCCGAACAGCTCAAAAAGCGCCAGCCCGTCACGCCTTTAGCTGATCAAGTTAACGACCTTCTCGCGCAGCTGGAGCAGAATGCCTCAGATTCTCTCGATAAAAAGAGCTCAAATGAAAACGAAAAAGCCATGTCCCTTTACCGCCCCATTCAAAGCCAACTACGCCTAATCGCCGCACAGCTAGGCCCCCTTGGTGACGCCGCCAACCGTTTAACTAACGCCCCGGTAGAGCATCACCGCGAAGCGAGCACCGCTGCTTAAACGTTGACTAACGCTTACACCTGCCCGTAGCGTCCGGCGGCTTCGCCTAGCCAACGCCGCACTAATACAGCCGTGACGTCCGCATTGCCTTGAAGGGCCTGGGCAAGGTCGGTAACCCGCTCTAGCTGGTCGGCGTCGCGCTCAAGATCAGCAATTTTCATTTGGGCAAGGCCGGTTTGGCGAGTGCCGAGGACTTCCCCTGGACCACGAATTTCCAGGTCTTTCTCGGCAATGCGGAAGCCGTCGGTGGTTTCGCGCATCACGCCCAGCCGTTCGCGCGAACTTTTCGATAACGGTGGGTGGTAAAGCAACACGCAGAAGCTTTCGGTGCTGCCGCGCCCTACCCGGCCGCGCAGCTGGTGCAGTTGTGAAAGCCCCAGGCGTTCCGGGTTTTCGATAATCATCAGGCTGGCATTCGGTACGTCCACACCCACTTCAATCACGGTGGTGGCCACGAGAAGGTCAAGCTCGCCCGTTTTGAAGGCCTCCATGATCTCAACTTTTTCGCTGGCCTTCATACGCCCATGAATCAGCCCAATGGCGAGCTCAGGCAGCGCCTGAGTCAGTTCATCGCGAGTGACTTCGGCGGCCTGGCACTGCAACACCTCAGACTCTTCAATCAGCGTGCACACCCAGTAAGCTTGGCGCCCATCGCTGCAGGCATTACGAATACGTTCAACCACTTCAGGCCGTCGTTCATCCGACACCACCACGGTTTTGACTGGCGTACGCCCTGGCGGCAGCTCATCAATCACCGAGACATCTAAATCGGCGTAAGCGCTCATGGCCAGCGTGCGGGGAATCGGCGTCGCGGTCATGATCAGTTGGTGTGGTGTTAGCCCACCGGCTTCGCCTTTCTCGCGCAGCGCCAAGCGCTGATGAACGCCAAAGCGGTGCTGCTCATCAATAATCGCCAGCCCTAAACACTGGAAGTGCACATCGTTCTGAAACAGCGCGTGAGTACCCACCACCATGCGAGCACGCCCATCGGCAATGGCGGCTTTAGCATCTAACCGCGTTTTACCTTTTAGCTTGCCCGCCAACCAAGCCACTTCGATGCCCAGCGGCTCAAACCAAGCCTTAAACGAGCGATAGTGCTGCTCAGCAAGGATTTCCGTTGGGGCCATCATGGCTGCCTGGCAATTACCCGCCAGCGCTGAAAGCGCTGCCATCGCCGCCACCACGGTCTTCCCCGAGCCAACGTCACCCTGCACGAGCCGTAGCATCGGCGCGGGGCGCGCAAGGTCGAGTGTAACCTCTTCCAGCACGCGACGCTGTGCGCCTGTCAGGGCAAACGGCAACTGGGCTAAAAAGCGGGTTTGCAGGCTACGGCCAGACGGCAGCGAGGGTGCTCCGTCTGCCTGAATACGTAACCGCACTTCGCGCAGGCTGAGCTGGTGAGCCAGCAACTCTTCTAGCGCTAGCCTGCGCGTGGCGGGATGATAGCCATGGGCAAGCTGCTCTATGTCTACATCCGGTGGCGGTTGATGCAGCAGTTGCAGGCTAGCGTGCAACCCAGGCAGGTTGAACCGCTGGCATAGTGCCTCTGGAATCACGTCCGGCAGCAACTCAGGAGAGCGTTTTAATAGCGCAAGTGCTTGCTGAGTTAGTGCGCGTAAACGGGTCTGATGCAGCCCTTCAGTGGTGGGGTAAATCGGCGTGAAATACTCCTCAACCGGTGTGTCGCTACCGCCGCTTAGCCGATACTCCGGGTGATAAATTTCCAGCCCTGTTGCCCCCGCGCGAGCTTCCCCGAACGCGCGGACCGTGACCCCTGGGCGCATTTGTTGCTGCTGGGCAGGCGAAAAATGGAAAAATCGCAGGCTTAAAATACCGCTGCCGTCACGCACTCGGACTAACAAACTACGCCTGCGTCCCTTCACAACGTCACACGCAGTGACTTCTCCCTCTATCACCGCCTCACTTCCCGCGCGCAGCAGGCCAATAGGCGTTACCCGTGTACGGTCTTGGTAGCGCAGCGGCAGATGAAATAGCAGGTCGCTGACACACGCGATGCCCAATCGCGCTAGCTTTAACGCAAGCGCCTCGCCAACTCCTTTTAGCGACGAAACCGGTGCAGAAAGGTCACTCATGAGGATGGGCTAGCATTATGCACAGGTTGTTGGCATTGGCTGATCGCCTTAGCGAGCGCATCAATCGCTTTTGGCCGAGGAAAGCTTGCCCGCCACGCAATGGCCACGGTACGCGAAGGCGCAGGCTCAACAAATGGGCGACTCACCAGCATGGCGTTTTCATACTGATCCGTTCCCAGCGCTGACTGTGGCAGTACCGTAATACCCAGTTTTGAAGCAACCATGTGACGAATGGTTTCTAACGAGCCACCTTCGGCAATCAGCGTATTATTGGGGCTGTTAAGCTTTTGCGTGATTGCCGGACAGGCTTCTAAAATTTGATCGCGAAAGCAGTGCCCTTCGCCAAGCAGCAACAACCGCTCTTCCAACAAATCTTCTTTACGAATCGCGTCACGGCTTACCCAGCGATGGCTAGCGGGCATCAATACTTCAAAATGCTCATCGTAAATCGGTTTGGTGACCACGTCGGTCTCTGTGAAAGGAAGGGCCACGATAATGACGTCCAGCTCGCCACTGCGCAGCTTCCCCCGCAACGAGCCGGTCATACCTTCTTCGATATATAGCGACATTTGCGGCGCGGCGCTTGCCAGTGCCGGCACCAAATGGGGAAATAAATACGGCCCTATCGTATAAATAGCGCCAATGCGCAGCGGATTAGCCAACTGATCTTTTCCAGCATTCGCCATTTCGTAGATAAGCCGGCTCTGTTCCAGCACCCGCTGGGCCTGGGCAACAATTTTCTCCCCCAACGGGGTTACTTGGACGGTTGATTTGGAACGCTCAAACAACGGCGTATCAAGCTCATCCTCAAGCTTTTTCACCGCCACCGAGAGTGTTGGCTGTGAAACATGGCAACGTTCAGCGGCGCGTCCGAAGTGGCGCTCTTGAGCAAGGGTTACGATATAGCGTAGTTCTGTTAAAGTCATAGTGGTGCCAGTGGCATCCTCTCGTTGCAGATCGTTACAGCTCGTTACATGTTATCGTGATAGCGAGATGGAAAGGGACAAACAAACCCTATTGAAGATGGCACATCTCATAGGGACTTTGTATCTGATAAGGAATATTAATCAAGAGGAGTGACCAAGGTGAAGCTAACGGTACTGATTATTGGCTGCGGCGATATCGGCATCACGCTCGGACGTGAGTTACTTAGTGAAGGACATCACGTTATCGGCGTACGCCGTCAGGTCGACGCATTAAAGGACACCGGCATTGAGCCGTTGGCGCTTGATCTTAACGATCTTGAAGGCGCTGATGCTAGCGCATTGCCTCACGCTGACTATGTTATTTATACCGTCAGTGCTGACCGTTTCGAGGAAAGTGCTTACCAAAGCGCCTATCCGGATGGCCTAAAGCGCGTACTTGGTGTGCTAGAACAGCATAAAACGCCACCGAAACGCGTCTTTTTTGTGTCGTCGACCAGCGTCTACGGCCAGCAGGAAGGCGAAGTCGTTAGCGAAGATAGCCCAACCGGATCAACCAGCTTTTCTGGAAAGCTGATGTGCGATGCCGAACAAGCGCTAATTAACCATTCAATTCCCGGCACAGTCGTGCGCTTTTCCGGTATTTATGGCCCTGGCCGCGATCGTTTGATTCATCAGGTGGCGGAAGGTCGTATTGCCGCTGTCACGCCGGTCAGCTATTCCAACCGTATTCACCGTGATGACTGCACCGGCATTTTAGCGCATTTAATTCGCTGCCAGGAAAAGGGCGACTCACTCGCCGACCTTTATCTAGGCAGCGACTGCGAGCCAGTCACCCTGCATAACGTGATGGCGTGGTTAGCTAAACAGCTCAAGGTTGAATCTACCGAGACCATGCAGTCGCCTCTGCGCCGTCGAACTAGCAAACGCTGCGATAATAGCCGTATCCGTGAAACGGGCTATGAGTTTCGCTACCCGACCTACAAAGAAGGCTACGCACAGGTATTAAAAGAAGGCGGTTTCTTAGCACCACAAAAAGCCTAACCGATTTGATACTAACGACCTTGGCGCTCTTTTTTTCGCACTAACTTAAAAGAGAGCGAGCACTTGAATAATAGAGTGCTCGCTTTTTTTATTGGAGACGTCAGGCACAGAGGCTTAGTCGCCGATAATCATCACGGCTTCCGCTTCTACTTGGCTGCCTTTAGGCAACGCCTTAACACCAACCGCCGCGCGGGCAGGGAAAGGTGATGAAAAGAACTCTTCCATCACCTTGTTCACGATCGCAAAGTTATCCAGATCAACAAGGTATAAGTTGAGCTTGACGATATCACCAAGCGTACCGGCCGCTTCTTCACAAACCGCCTGCAGATTGGTAAATACTTGGCGCGCTTGGGCCTCAAAGTCATCAGAGATAATTTCCATTGTCTCT
This sequence comes from Vreelandella andesensis, assembly GCF_003989795.1. Classification (GTDB taxonomy): domain Bacteria; phylum Pseudomonadota; class Gammaproteobacteria; order Pseudomonadales; family Halomonadaceae; genus Vreelandella; species Vreelandella andesensis. Next base: position 144,537 of record NZ_RZHG01000019.1, on the reverse strand, counting down.
GGGTTCAGCGGGATCTGCCCCGAAAGATACACTGTGTTGCCAGCCTTAATCGCTTGGGAATAAGGGCCGATTGCAGCGGGGGCTTTTTCAGTATTAATAACCGCTTTGTTGCTCATGAGATAGCACTCTCCTGTCGTAATTAACGTATTTTTAGACGTAAGTTATCGATATGGTGATAGCGTTAAACATTAATGCTTATGGCCCGCCATAGCAGTTGGTGCCAGCGCATGGCTAGCAGCAAACTAACGGGTGATTAATTGGTCATTCTGGTTATTTTGCCGACATTATGAAGGTTGCGAATGCGTTTAATAATGCTCGCAAGATGCACTCGGCCTTTTACTGATAAGGTTAAATTTACGATGGAAAGCCGAGCATCACGCTCTTCAATGCCAATACGCTCGATATTTGCATCAGCATCGGTCACCACGCCAGCCAGCTCAGCCACAAGCCCACGACGACTTTCAATTTCAATGCGCAGCGCGACCGGAAAATCTTCATTGATGTTATCCGACCACTCAAGTGCAAATAGCTTCTCTGGGTCGTTTTTACGATCGCCAAGGTTTTTGCATTCACTGCGATGTACTACCAGCCCTTTGCCAACTGACAAGTGGCCGACGATCGGGTCGCCCGGCAATGGATGACAACAACGGGCAAAATTAATCACCATGCCTTCACTGCCGCTGATAACGACTGCTTTTTCGCTATCCGCACTGAGCACACAGTCAGTATTTTCGCCATGGGCGACATCCACTAAGCGACGCGCCGCTACATGAGCCAAACGATTGCCCAAGCCAAGTGATTCTAGCAACGCATCTAGCGAACTAACGTCCAGCTCTTTAAATGCTCTAGCAAAAACGCTTTCATCCAGCTCTTCCAGGCTGGTTTCAAACGGCGCCAGCGCTTTATTCAACAGCCGCCGCCCAAAAATAACCGCTTCTGCCTGCTGCTGGTGCTTCAATGCATGACGTATCGCGGAGCGCGCTTTTGCCGTTGTTACGAAGTTGAGCCATGCCAAATTAGGCCGTGCCCCAGGGGCAGTAATGATTTCCAGCGTTTGACCACTCTCAAGGCGAGTCGAAAGCGGCGCTAGATGACGATCGATGCGGCAAGCGATGCAATTATTGCCGATATCGGTGTGTACGCTATAAGCAAAGTCGATCACCGTCGCGCCCTGAGGCAGCTCCATGATGTCGCCTTTGGGAGTAAAAACGTAAATATCGTCTGGAAAAAGATCGTTTTTGACGTGTTCAATAAATTCTAGCGAATCACCCGCATGGCGCTGCATTTCCAGCAACCCTTTTACCCAAGCTCGGGCGCGGGCATGGCTACCTTCCGCAATAGGATGCGTGGTTTGTCCTGCTTTATAGAGCCAGTGGGCAGCAATGCCGTTATTGGCCATCGCTTCCATCTCACGGGTACGAATCTGCACTTCAATCGGCATCCCGCCCCGGCCAAACAGGGTGGTGTGAAGACTTTGATAGCCGTTGGCTTTCGGGATAGCGATGTAGTCTTTAAACCGCCCTGGTACGGGCTTATAGAGATTATGCACTACGCCTAAGATGCGATAGCAGCTAGCGACATCTTCGGTAATGATGCGAAAACCGAAAACATCCATTATGTCTGCAAACGGCTTACGCTGGTCGCGCATCTTTTTATAAATCGACAGCAAGTGTTTCTGCCGACCGATCACGGTACCTTTAAGCCCTTCGTCATCCAGGCTCTGCTGTAGCGATGATTGAATTTCTCGCATCGCACTACGACGGTTACCCCTGGCGCTGGCTACCGCGCGCTTAATGCGTTCTGCCCGCATGGGATGAAGGGCTTGGAAAGAGAGGTCCTCCAGCTCAACGCGAATCGTATTGATGCCTAAACGCCCGGCAATGCGGGCATAGATTTCCAGTGTTTCTCGGGCAATACGACGTTTTTTATCTGGTCGTAGAGCACCCAGCGTGCGCATGTTATGCAGGCGGTCAGCCAACTTAACGATGATGACGCGGATATCCCGCGACATCGCCAACACCATTTTCTGGAAATTTTCTGCCTGGGCAACGGCTTTGTCTTCGAAGGTGATCTGGGTCAGTTTGGAAACACCATCAACCAATTCGGCGACAGGCTTACCAAACTGCGCCAACAACGCCTTTTTCGAAACACCTGTGTCTTCAAGGACATCATGCAGCATAGCGGCCATCAAACTTTGATGATCCATGTGCATATTAGCCAAGATATTAGCAACCGCTAACGGATGAGTCACATAGGGCTCGCCAGAACGACGGCGCTGGCCGTCGTGGGCTTGCTCAGCGTAATAAAAAGCGCGTTTGACCTGCTGGATCTCGTCTGGAGGTAAATAGCCGCCGAGTCGATCGGCCAGGTCATCAATGGTGAACATTTACCGCGCCCCTAGTCGCTACTAAGTCCAGTCTCTATCAAACCCTAGTCGTCGATATGCGTGGTAGGTGTCATCGCAGGACGCGCACGAACCGCAGCTTCAACCGGCTCATCTAACACGGTGTGGTTCACAAGGCCGGCGGCAATTTCACGCAGTGCCATAACGGTAGGTTTATCATTCTCCCAGGGCAGTTGCGCTTCACGGGAGCCGCGGGCAAGTTGGCGCGCACGATGAGTAGAAATCATTACCAGCTTGAAGCGGTTCTCAACATGTTCCAGACAATCTTCAACGGTTACGCGAGCCATGGGGGCCTTCCTATAATGACGACGCTGGGCCAGCGTTGTGGTTAAACGCGACTGGCCCAGCAAAAAAAGTGGTAATGGAACCTGCTAGATTACTCGACGCTAGGCGCCTGTGACAAGAGCGCATCGAGCAGCGGCGCATGACGCACCTGCATCGACTCGCGTGTTAAGCGGCGACTGATCACTAACGACTGCAACGCTTGCAGTGCGGTGGTGAAATCATCATTGATGACTAAATAGTCATACTCATCAAAATGAGACATCTCGCTGACCGCATCGCGCATACGCCGAGCAATCACGGCGTGCTCATCTGTTCCTCGGCTAGAAAGACGACGCTCTAACTCGCTGCGCGAGGGCGGCAGGATAAAAATCGACACCGCCGAAGGCATTTGTTCGCGTACTTGCTGAGCACCTTGCCAGTCGATCTCTAAAATGACGTCCTGCCCTGCGTCCAGCACGGTTTGCGCTGCACAGCGAGACGTACCGTAGTAATTATCAAAGACCTTGGCATGCTCAAAGAACTCACCGTGCTCTATCATCGCTTCAAAGTCGGCTATGTTCGTAAAATGGTAGTTCACGCCATTCACTTCTCCCTCGCGCCTAGCTCGCGTGGTGTGCGATACCGATACTTGAATGCCATCCAGGTTCTCGATCAGCTCACGAACCAAACTGGTTTTACCAGCACCCGACGGGGCAGAAATAATAAAAAGCGTACCCTGGGACATGAAGCGCTTCCCTAATTAGCAAAAGATAAATAGCGAAATAATAGTCAACGAAAGATCGTAAGCGAGGATAAACAAAGCAACGGCAATGCATTGTAATGTTCATCAAGTATGGTGCAAAAATATGCGCGCAGTATCGCACACCTGTGCTATGGACTGTAGCGTTTCGGGACGGTAGCGTTTCAGCGCGCTCACAAGGAGGTCGTTATGCGCAGTACGATCATTATTTTGTGCTTAATTGCCCTGGGAGTAGCGTTCCAAAAAGGGCTGATTGAGATTCCCCGTCATTGGGCGCCCTGGGCGCCGCTTTATATCGATGACCCACTAACGCCCATCACCCACCTCAAGCTCAAACGTCTAAACAATGACCGGGAAGCCTGCTTAGCTGCACTAGACACCGTGCCAGACAACGAGCTTCACTACACGCCGTTGGCCGATTATTCCCCAGCCGCTAGCTGCCCTCTTACTAATATTGTGCGTATGCAGTCTAGTAGCGTTCGTTTTAATCAAAGCTTTGTGGCGACCTGCCCGATGGCGCTGGCCTGGGTAATGTATGAACGCCACGCCCTGCAGCCTGCCGCCCAGGAGATCATGGGTAGCCGTGTGGCCCAGGTTAATCATGTTGGTAGCTTTGCCTGCCGTAATGTCTATGGCCGCGAAACAGGTAGGCGCAGTGAACATGCCACCGCTGAAGCACTGGATGTGGTGGGGTTTCAGTTTGAAAATGGCCAGCGTATTACACTGATCAATCACTGGGATAACGAAGGCGAAACGGGTGAGTTTCTAAGAGCGGCTAGGGATGGTGCCTGCGGCACCTTTGGCAACGTGTTGGGGCCAGACTACAACGCCGCGCATGCTGATCATTTTCACTTAGGTATGCGCGGTTTTAGGCTTTGTCGCTAAATCTAGTGTCAGTGGTAACCCTCGGCAGGCCGGAAAGTACGCTTTTCAAGCCAGCGCCCCCAAGCAAAAATTACCAGCCCGCAAAGAGCTAAACCGGTACCGACTAACCCCGTGCTCGACCAGCTGAAGCCTGCGCTAATCACCAGCCCCGCTAGCCACGCCCCCAATCCATTGGCGCCATTAAAGGCCGCATGGTTAAGCGAAGCGGCCATGGTTTGAGCATCGTCTGCCACATCCATTAAACGGGTTTGCAGCGCAGGTGCTAGCGCCATACTCGTCCCGACTAACCCGACAAATAGCAGTCCCGTCCAAACGTTGTTGGCAGCAAAATAAAATAACCCCTGAATCACCGCGCACCACACCAAGATAGCGGGAATCGCACGCATTAGATTGTTGTCCGCTGCTCGGCCGCCAATTAAATTGCCAGCGATAGAACCAAGCCCAAAGATCACCAGCACTAGCGGCCCCAGTGCTTCACTCATACCCGCCTGCTGAGTAAGCGTGGGCATCACATAACTAAAAATTGAGAACATCCCGCCACAGCCAATGCAGGCAATGGCCACCGTCACTAGCACACGCTGCTTTATCAATGCCGACAACTCACGCAACGGGCTTGCTAAGGCATCAAACGGCTGCACAGGTACCCAAAGACGAATCAGTAACGCCGTCAACAACGCAATAATGCCTACCGCTGCAAAGGCAACTTGCCAGCCAAACAAATTGCCTGTCCACGTGCCTAACGGCGCGCCAACCAAGATTGCCAACGTTAAGCCCATCATTACTCGTGAAATAGCCCGTGCCCGCTGATCGACCGGCACGGCTCCCGCAGCCACCAAAGCGGCGATGCCAAAATAAGCCCCATGAGGCAAACCAGCGAGAAAACGCAGCCCTACAAATGACCAGAACCCCGGTGCCATCGCACTGGCAATATTACCAACGGCAAACACCAGCATCAGTACAATGAGCAACGCCCGCTTAGGCGCCCGCGCCGCAAAGGCTGAAATCAACGGCGCACCGACCACCACACCAAGGGCATAGCTGCTGATGGCATAGCCTACCTGAGGCACCGTGACGGCAAGATCCTCCGCAACACGGTTCATTAACCCCATGATGACGAATTCACTGGTGCCAATACCAAACCCACCTAACGCCAACGCGACTTCTGCCAACCGCGGGTTACGTGCCAATCCCGATGACGCCGCCTGCATATACGTTGCTCCCTGGGCGCACTCAACGCCTATTATCAAAACGGTCTTGTATAGCGGCAAATGATCGCAGGATTAGACAAAAGTAGAAATATTCACCAGCAAAAAAGTTAGCGGGCGAAAGAGATGACGCCTAGAAGCGACACCGCTAATGTCCTAACTTTGTTAATGTGTTTTTAAATTGTTAAACAGGCGAGACGTTCATGACACCAGAGACTATCGAGCACGCCATGGAGGCACTCGCTAAGGCCGACCCGGATATTGCCCGTGCCTACCCACTCGTGGGTGCCCCTGCACCACGCCAACGCGACCAAGGCTTCGCAACGTTTTTTAGTACGATTGTGAGCCAGCAGATTTCAACCGAAGCAGCCCGCGCTATTATGCGCCGTGTGAAAGCAGTGCTACCTGAATTGCATGCGGAAGCAGTGATAGGCGTTGAAGGCCAAGCGCTGCGTGATGCAGGGCTTTCCTGGCGTAAAGTTGAGTATGCCAAAGGGCTAGCGGAAGCAGAGCTTGCAGGCACATTCAGCGCCGATGGACTGGCCATGCTAAGTGATGACGAGGCCATTACCGCCATCACTCAACTGCGCGGCTTTGGCCGCTGGAGCGCCGAAATTTACCTAATGTTTTCACTCCAACGACCCGATATATTCCCCGCCGATGACCTTGCCTTACGTGTGGCGCTTGGCCGCTTAAAAAAGCGGGAAGACAAACCCACGCCTAAACAGGCTCGCCAGCTAGTCGAACACTGGGCGCCCTGGCGCAGCGTGGGATCGCTATTTTTATGGCACTACTACCGTGGTGAACCGCTTTAAGGAGCGACCTTACCCGCCAGATCATCGTCATGATCAGAAGGCGATGGCGGTGCTATAAGCGCCTCAGGCTGAGCGATAAAGCGGTAAGCCAATGCCCCTAACGCCGCGCCAATCATTGGCGCCACCCAAAACAGCCACAGCTGCGCCGTCGCCCAATCGCCCACATACAAAGCAACGCCCGTACTGCGCGCGGGGTTTACCGAAGTATTGGTAACCGGAATGCTAATTAGGTGAATAAGCGTTAGACCCAAACCAATGGCCAACGGCGCAAAGCCCGCCGGCGCACGACCATCGGTTGCCCCCATAATGATAAAAATAAACATCATGGTCATCACGACTTCAACCAGTAGCGCCGCCGTCAAGCTGTAACCGCCGGGCGAATGCTCGCCATACCCATTAGAAGCAAACCCAGCCGACACCTCAAACCCTGCCTGGCCACTTGCAATGAGATACAACACGCCACCAGCAATAATCGCCCCCAGCACTTGCGCGCCAATGTAATAAGGCAACTCTTTAGCAGGAAAGCGCCCACCCACCCAAAGCCCCACGGATACCGCTGGGTTTAAATGGCAGCCCGAAATATGCCCAATCGCATACGCCATGGTAACAACCGTTAAACCAAAGGCCAGCGACACCCCTAATAGGCCAATGCCTACGTCCGGAAAAGCCGCTGCCAATACCGCACTGCCACAGCCACCCAGCACTAACCAAAACGTACCAATCAACTCCGCTGCGTACTTTTTCACTTTTTTCTCCTTAGTGCCCGCACACCACTGGGAACACTGCGCGAACCAAACTAATTATGATTAACAGCACTTATTAATCATGCGTGTTACTCATGCCGGTTAACCACACTGATTAATCGCACTAATCAATCGTTACGCAGTAATGAGTGCACTCAAATGCACCTTATATTTTTCATTAAGTAGCAATTATAAATGGCCACCACCACTGCATTGTTAAATCTCGTTACAAACAATCAGCGTAAAAAACGATGCCTAATTATCTACAACAAGTTTCGCGACCTTATATATAAAATTAAACAACCGAGCAACTAAACATTACCGAAAACTTTAAATTAAACATTAATAAACAATCTGACAATCGCATCGATAATAAATCGGTGCAAAAGGTAAAAAATTGAAAAATAGATATTTAAACAAGGGGGTTTTTAAAAGAGGAAATTGCAACGAGCAAATAATCGTCTAGTTAGTAAAAAACAACTAGCTTGAAAGAACCAAGATCTGCTTTTAAGGAAGCAGCCCAATAATCCGCCGGCTAACGGCTCAATCTGCCGACTATCTGAAACGAATTGCCTGTTGGGCGCACGACGATCATTTCGCCAGAACTGACTCCTCCGCCTGTTAGCGCTGTAATATTGACCTGATGGGACACCAGCAATAAATTGCCTGGGCCCTGCCAAGCAGCAATCAGCTCACGCGCCGTTCGCGTCTGTGCATCCCGCTCACTGCGCTGGCGAAAAAACGAATCTAACCATGGGGCCGGTTCCACATGGCCCAAGTCCATTAGCTCAGCGGTATCCAACGCCCGACACCAGCGAGACGAGTACACGTCAGCAACGGGCACATTCCGCTCACGAAACAACCGGCCAATCGCCTCTGCTTGAGCACGCCCCTGAGCTGAAAGATTGCGCTGAGTGCCGCACAGAGAGAGCTCAAACCCCGCCGGATCGCCGATGCCAGGTGCCAACGCATGGCGCATCAAAATCACCAAGCCACCCTCCTGCAGCGCCTGCCAGGTTGATTCATCTGCCTGGGCACTGGTGGGTAGCATGCCAAGAATGCCGACGAAAAGCGTGAAAGTGAGAGTGCGTAAGGTGGGCATGAAGACATCCTTTTTCATCAGCGAGCATGTAAAGCAGTCAATTTATCAATTCGAGACACGCTGCGCCTTAAATTGAAAGGGTCACCCAGTGATTGAACCAAGCATGGCGAGAGAACAAAGGGGCTGTTGCTGGCAACATAAAGTTATTCGTTAACGCCAACCCCTCACAAGTAGACTTAGCAAAACACGCTCTATTTAATTAGTATGGGCCTTTATGTAGCAGCAGCGACAAAGCCAAATTGCCAAGACGTGGAGAGTAAATGTAATGACATCACCCAATCCTCCCAGCAACTTTGGCTTTTTGGCAGAGCATGATGCGCTATTTGTCGAGCTGACCGCAGCCGCCGAGCGTGCCTTTTTCAGCGACCCCAACATCACTCTGATCAAACTGCGCCAGCTAGGCGAAGCCTTGGCCCAGCATCTGGCGGCCCTTGCCGGTATCGCGTTTGACGACCAGACCACCCAGTCCGAGCTGCTCTACCGCCTGAACCGTGAATTACGTCTGGAACCGCAGATCAAGGAGCTGTTTCATATTCTGCGTATTGAGGGCAACAAGGCCACTCACCAGTTCCGCACCCAGCATAAAGAGGCCATGAGTGGCCTCAGGGTCGCCCGCGCCCTGGCCATCTGGTTTCATGCCTCCTTCGGTAAAGCCGGTAACGACTTCAAATCCGGCCCGTTTATCCCGCCCACTGACCCCAGCGCCGGGTTAATTCAGCTGCAAAGCGATATCGAAAAGCTTCGTCACGATCTGCAGCAGGCCAACAAGGAACTGGACAGTAGCCAGCAGCTCAGCCAGCTGATCGAAAAAGAAAAAGCGGAATACGAAGCCCTGGCCGTCGCCATGGATGAGGAATCCCGCACCCTGGCCGAACAGGCCCGCCAGCACGAACAGACACTCACACAGCAGCAACAGGCCTACGAGCAGAAAATCAACACCCTGCAACAAAAGCTCGCCGAGCAGGGCGAACAAAACGTTAGCCAACAGCGCCAGCAGGTGGCCAGAAAAACCCAGGCCGCCACGGAGACCCTGGTACTGAGCGAAGAAGTCACGCGTATCCTGATTGACCAGCAGTTGCAGAAAGCCGGTTGGGAAGCCGATAGCCAGGACATCACCTTCCAGAAAGGCGCCCGCCCGGAAAAAGGCAGCAACCGGGCAATTGCCGAATGGCCAACAAACCATAATGGCGGCTCTTCACAAAAGAAAGAAAAGGGCCGGGCCGATTACGTGCTATTTGCAGGATTAACGCCGATTGCCGTGGTAGAAGCCAAGAAAGAAAACACCAACGTGGCGGGCAAAATCCGCCAGGCCGAACGCTACAGCAAAGGCTTCAAGGTGGAAGTACCGCTTGTCGGCGCTTGGGAATTGATGGGCCGCACCATCGCCTGGCCTGCCGATGACGACAGCCACTACATGGTGCCTTTTGTGTACTCCTGCAACGGGCGCCCCCACATTCCCCAGCTGGCGGAAACCTCCGGCACCTGGTTCCGGGATGTGCGCGACCCAAGCCACCTGAGCCGAGACTTGCAGACGTTCCACAGCCCCAGTGGCCTGCTGGACATGCTCCAGCGCGACAGGGAAAGCGCCGAGCAGCGCCTAAAGGCGGAGCCCTTCGGCTACCTGAAACTGCGCGACTATCAGCAGAAAGCCATTATCGCCACCGAAGAGGCGATGGCCCGTAACGTGCGCACGGCGCTTTTAGCCATGGCTACCGGCACCGGCAAGACCCGCACCATCATCGGCCTGATGTACCGTTTTCTGAAAGCCGAACGCTTCCAGCGCATTCTGTTTCTGGTCGACCGCACCGCCCTCGGCCAGCAAGCCATTGATGCTTTTGATGAAGCCCCGCTGGAACAGAACCACAGCCTGAGCAAAATTTACAACGTGGCGGAGTTGGGCGACATGGCCGCCGAAGCGGAAACCCGCGTGCAGGTTGCCACGGTGCAGGCCATGGTCAAACGCATCTTCATGAGCGAAGACCCGCCACCGATCGACCAGTTCGACTGCATTATCATTGACGAGGCTCACCGGGGTTACACCCTCGACCAGGAAATGACCGAAGGCGAACTGGCCACCCGCGACGCCCGCCAGTACCTTTCCAGTTACCGCCGGGTGCTGGATTACTTCGACGCGGTAAAAATCGGCCTCACCGCCACCCCAGCCAGACACACCAGCGAGATTTTCGGCAAACCGGTGTACACCTACGCCTACCGCGAAGCCGTCGCGGACGACTGGTTGATCGACCACGAGCCGCCCATCCGCTATGAAACCCTGCTTACCCAGAACGGCATCACCTTTGAGAAAGGCAAGCCGGTAGACGTCATCAACACCCGCACCGGCGAAGTGGACACCACTGAGCTTGAAGACGAGCTCAACTTCGAAGTAGATGCCTTTAACCGCCGGGTGATCAACGAAAACTTCAACCGGGTGATCTGCGAGCAGCTGGTTCAGGAACTCGACCCCTTTGGCGATGAAAAGACCCTGATCTTCTGCGCCACCGACCTTCACGCGGATATGGTCAAACGCCTGCTGGATACCGCCTTCAAGGCGCTCTACAACGGCCAATACAACGAGGCCGCCGTGGCCAAGATCACCGGCCAGAGCGACAAGGTGAGCCAGCTGATCCGGCGCTACAAGAACGAGCGCTACCCCAACATTGCCATCACCGTGGACCTGCTCACCACCGGCATCGACGTACCGAGTATCTGCCATCTGGTGTTCATGCGCCGAGTACGTTCACGCATCCTGTACGAACAGATGATCGGCCGCGCCACCCGCCGCTGTGATGACATCGGCAAGACGGTGTTCCGCATCTACGACCCGGTGGATATCTACGCCGCCCTGCAGGATGTCAACACCATGAAGCCCCTGGTGAGAGACCCCAACATCACCCTAGAACAACTGGCCGGTGAGCTGACCGACGACGAACAGTTGGAAAAAGCGCTGGCCAGCCCCGGCGAACAGGCCGATGAAAGCCAAGCCGATGTGGTACTCAGCCAGCTCAGCCAGAAAATCATGCGGGTATTGCGCAAGGCAGATAGCAAAGCCGAAAGCCGCCCGAAGCTGAAACAGAAACTCGATGAACTAGAGCAGAGCTGGGGCGTGGCGCCGAAAACCCTGCACAGCCACCTGCACCAGCTTGGCCCGCGCCAGGCCTCAGCTTTCATCAAGCAGCACAGCGGCCTGTTGAACCAGCTGGCCGAGGTGAAATCCCTGGTGGGCAGCGACCACCTGCCGATCATTTCCGAGCATGAAGACGAAATCCGCGAGCGCACCCAGAGCTATGGCAAGCATGCCAAACCGGAAGACTACCTGGACGCGTTCAACCGCTTTATCAAGGAACAGCTCAACCAGTCTGCCGCGCTGGCGGTGGTGGTCAACAAACCCCGCAACCTCACCCGGGAACAGCTGCGGGAAATAAAACTGCTGCTGGATAACCACGGATATTCCGAAGCCCGCCTGCAAAGCGCCCTGCGCAACCAGACTAACCAGGACATCGCCGCCAGCATCATCGGCTATATCCGCCGCGCCGCCCTGGGTGAAGCGCTGATCCCCTTCGAACAACGCGTGGCCAACGCCATGGACCGCATTCTCAACCAGCACAACTGGACCCCCAACCAGCGCAAATGGCTGGAGCGCCTGGCCAAGCAACTGGTGCATGAAGTGATCATCGACCGGGAATTCGTCAACCAGCGCTTTGCCGATGACGGCGGCGCCAAACAGATGGACAAGGTGCTCGGTGAGCAACTGGATACCGTGCTGGAGGAATTGAACGAGGCAATGTGGCCTAACGCTGGTTAACTCATGCTTGATGGAAGAGGCGTAAAAGCGCACAATCAACAAAATTACGTTGATTTGGCATCCATATGATAAAAAATCTGAGTTTCAGCAATTTTTACAGCTTTGCCGATGAAACTATTATTGATTTCAGCTTAGGCAAGAAACCTACGCCTTCAGGTTATGACATCACCATTGATGGCGAGCGCTTTAATAAAGCCATTGCTATCGTAGGCGCAAACGGTTCGGGCAAAACCCAATTTTTAAAACCGCTGGCTTTTCTGAGCTGGTTTGTCGGCCAATCCTTCCTCAAAGGCGACCCGGAAGAGGACATTCCCTTTGCAGCACATCTTCTCCATGCCGACTCCCCAAGCCATTTTGAGCTTGAGTTTATGCTGGGTGGCGTCGACTATCGTTACCAATTGGAACTGATGCCTCAAGCGGTCATTTCCGAAGCGCTCTATAAAAAAACGAGTGCCCAATACAGCTATATGTTCAAGCGCGAAAAAACCCAGCAAGGGTATCGCTTTAAACAAAAAGGCTTTCCTTTCCCCAAAGCCCAGGCCGAGAAGCTCCGTGGCAATACGTCACTGATCAGCGCTGCACACAGCTACGATATCGCTGAAGCAAAGCCGTTTATCGATTTTTTTGACCGTATTGAGACCAATGTTGTAAGTACTGGACGCCGCCATTTTCAGCACGGAGAGGTGGTGGGGGCCGCAGCAAAGTTTCAGAAAGCACCCGATTTGCTAAAGCGCATGTCAGACGCCATGAGTACGTTTGATCTCGGGTTAAGCAGTGTTGAAATACGCAAGCTAACAGTGCGAGATGAAGCAGGTAAGGAAGAGGATGTGTTTGTTCCTTTTGGTTTGCATATAACGAATGATGGCCAAACGTTTGAACTACCCTTCTTTGAGGAGTCCAGCGGCACTCAGTCTGCGTTCGTGCTGCTTCAGCCTATTTTGAACGCCCTACAAAAAGGCGGCGTGGCGGTAATTGATGAAATCGACAACGACCTGCACCCACACCTGATCCCGCATCTACTGGAATGGTTTGAATTTGACCATACCAACCCGCATCAGGCGCAGCTGATCTTCACCTGTCATACCCCTGAGGTACTGAACCTGCTGCAGAAACATCAGATATACCTGATCGAAAAGCGCAACCAACAGAGTGAAGCCTGGCGCCTGGACGATATGGCAGGCCTTCGAGCCGATGATAACCTTTACGCCAAATATATGGCGGGAGCGCTTGGCGCCACGCCGGAGCTGTGACGCCTATGGCCAGAAAACGCCCTCAACGCAGCCACAAACGCCAAGCCAAAAAAACCACCCTCTTGATTGTGGGAGAAGGCGCCGACGATCAAGCCTTTATCAAGCATATGCAGCAGCAGCTTCTGCAAAGACACAGCGGCATCAAACCGACGATTGAGAAACAGTCGGGTGGGTCACCAGGCAATATCATCGATAACGCGACACGAAAGTACGCCCACCAGGGGTTTGATCAGCGCTTTATCGTGCTGGATGCTGATATACCACCTTCACAGCAGGAGCGGGATAAAGCGCGCAAAAATGGCTACAGCCTTATTTTCTGGGCCCCGACCTGCCTTGAAGGTGCGTTACTAGACGTTCTTGGAGAAGGCGTGAACGCCCATGAAACCGCTCAGCAGCTAAAAAGTCGTTTACACCCTCGATTAAACGGCACCCACACTTGCCCGGTAGCCTACGCAGCGCTGTTTCCCAAAACGGTTATCGAAGAAACCACCAATGAATCAGTGGTCGCTGTAAAAAGAGCACTGGTTCAGGAAAATGCATGAAACGGACATGCGCTATGTCGATTTTTTGGGCCTTTTCGACATAGGTCAGCTGACATGTATAGAAAATCGGCTTTTCTATACATGTTGCCCACAACGTGCAAATATTTTGCCATTTTTATACATGTAGCGCCGCTCCTTGAACGCGCTTAAAAAAACACCGGAATCTCATGACCCACAACGATATTGTCCAGAAACTCTGGAACCTGTGCGACGTGCTGCGCGACGACGGCATCAACTACTCGGATTACGTCACCGAGCTTGTCATGCTGCTGTTTATCAAGATGGTGCATGAGAACACCGAAGCCGGCACCCTGAAAAAGCACCCGTTGCCAGAGGGCTGCCGCTGGAGCGACCTGAACGGTAAATCCGGCATCAACCTGCTGGATGACTACAAGCGCATCCTGCTGAGCCTTTCCAGTGGCCGCGACGGCACGGGCCGCCTGATTCACAGCGACCCGCTGATCAGCGCCATCTACGCCGATGCCCAGACCCGCTTGCGCGAACCGCGCCACCTGGAACAGATGATCAAGACGCTGGATCAGATCGACTGGTTCAGCGCCCAGCAGGATGGCCTGGGGGATCTCTACGAAGGCCTGCTGGAAAAAAACGCCAACGAAACCAAATCCGGCGCGGGGCAATATTTCACCCCACGCGCCTTGATCAACACCATGGTCAACTGCCTGAAGCCGCAACCCGGCGAGCGCATTCAGGACCCATCAGCGGGCACGGCAGGCTTTCTGATTGCCGCCCACGAGTACATTAAGGCCCACACCGATGACTTGTACGACCTGACCAGCGAGCAGAAAACCTTTCAGGCCACCCGCGCCTACGTGGGCATTGAACTGGTGCCCGGCACCCGCCGCCTGGCGCTGATGAACTGCCTGCTGCATGGCATGGAAGGCGACGACGAAGGCGTGGTGCACCTGGGCAACGCTTTGGGCCAGGCCGGTGCCGGGCTGGAAAAGGCCGATATGATTCTCGCCAACCCACCCTTCGGCACCAGCAAGGGCGGCGATGCCAGCATCACCCGCGACGACCTGACCTATAGAACCAGCAACAAGCAGCTGGCCTTTCTGCAGCATATTTACCGCAACCTGAAACCCGGTGGCCGCGCCGCCGTGGTGCTGCCGGATAACGTGCTGTTTGAAGCGGGTGTAGGCACCGAGGTACGCCGCGACCTGATGGACAAGTGCAACCTGCACACTATCCTGCGCCTGCCCACCGGCATTTTTTACGCCCAGGGCGTGAAAACCAATGTGTTGTTTTTTAACAAGGGCAGCGCGGCAGATAACTATCAGGAAGAGCACTGCACGGAAAATGTCTGGGTGTATGACCTGCGCACCAATATGCCAAGCTTCGGCAAACGCACGCCCTTTGGCGAGACGCACCTGAAGCCGTTTGAAGCAGTGTTTGGCGAAAGCCCCCATGGCGACAGCCCGCGCCAGGAAGGCGAGTACAGTTTCGCCGTGCAGGACGCACAAGTGTCGCGAGAGCCAGGGACGGCGGAAGCGACCCACTCCGACAAGATCGAACTGCCGGAAGCCACCAAAGCCACGGATGAAAACCAGGGCGTGGACGAACGCTGCTCGACCGCCAGGGATGGCGGAAGTGCCGAGAATGCAGGAGCAATTCTCGGCCACAGCCGCTGGCGCTGTTTTAGCCGAGAATGGATTCGCGACACCAAGGGCGATTCGCTGGATATCAGCTGGCTAAAAGACAGCAACAGCGTGGATGCCGCCAACCTGCCCGCGCCAGATATTCTGGCAGGCGAAGCCATGGGCGAACTGGTACAGGCGCTGGGCGAACTGGATGCCCTGATGCGGGAATTGGGTGCTGAAGAAGAAGCTGATGGGGCCAAGGTGCTTTTGCGGGAAGTGATGGGTGGGGAAGAGTAATGGATACCAAACTTCCCCATGCATGGCTTCCCGCTCTACTGAATGATGTAAGCGAGATTGTCACAGGAAAAACGCCTAGCACCAAAAACCCTCACAACTTCGGTGGCGGAGTTCCGTTTATCAAACCAGCTGATTTGGACAAGGGCCAATACATCACCCAGACTGTCGAAACACTAACTGACTTGGGAGCGACTTCAGTTCCAACCGTTCCCGCAAACTCGATTCCTGTTACATGTATTGGGAATTTAGGAAAGGTCGGAATTACCAAACAAATTAGTGCAACAAACCAGCAAATAAACACAGTAGTGCCCTCTTCTCTGGTCGACTACCGTTTTTTTTATTACCAACTGAAAACTTTGAAGCCATGGATGCAGGAGAACGCATCTGCTACGACAGTGACCATCATCAATAAAGCCAAGTTTTCGAAAGCGCCAGTTCTACTTCCCCCCTTCGCCGAACAAAAAGTCATCGTCGATAAACTCGATACCCTGTTGGCTCAGGTGGAAACCACCCAAGCCCGCCTTGAGCGCATCCCGCAAATCCTTAAACGCTTCCGCCAATCCGTGCTGGCAGCGGCGGTGAGTGGCAAGTTGATGGAGGACTTTCAAGCATTCAAAAGCAATTCATTTACTGAATCATATTTACCCAATCGCTGGCAAAGCTTTCAGCTGAGTGAACTATCTGACTTTATAACCAGCGGATCTAGAGGATGGGCAAAGTATTATTCTGATTCAGGGTCATTATTCATCCGATCCCAAGATATCAATACTGATGAGCTAGAGCTTAACTCTCCCTGCTTTGTCACACCTCCAGAGAACAAGGAAGGAAAACGCACCAAAGTTCAAAAAAACGACTTACTTCTGACAATTACAGGAGCCAATGTCACAAAGTGCGCGCGTGTAAAAGTAGATCTCAGCGACGCATATGTTAGTCAACATGTTGGACTTATCCGCCTTTCTGATGCATCAATGGCCCCTTTCATTGAACTTATACTCAAAGCACCAAACTCTGGAAGATATCAGCTTCAAAAAGCAGCCTACGGTGGAGGAAAACCAGGCCTTAATCTTCAAAATATTAAAGACGTTCACTGGGCTCTCCCTGAACCATCGGAAGCTGAAGCTATCGTCCGCCGCGTAAACGAGCTCTTCGCCCACGCTGACCATATCGAGCAGCAGGTCAATAACGCCCTCGCCCGCGTTAACAACCTCACCCAATCGATACTGGCCAAGGCCTTCCACGGCGAGCTGACCGAGCAATGGCGCAAGGACAACCCCGAACTGATCAGCGGCGAAAATTCTGCCGAGGCCCTGCTGGAACGCATCAAGGCTGAACGGGCGGCGAAAGCGCCTGTAAAACGTACAAGGAAGAAGGCAACGGCATGACGCAGGCAGAGACCATCACCCCTTCGGCTCAGCAGTGGCTTCGTTATTGGCGTAACTCGTTGGCGGATGCTGAAAGCGGCCGCGGGGCGCTGACCGTTTTACGTTGGCTGACGTTGCGGAACAGGATCGCTTCTTGAGTAAGGCTAAACCGAAGACCTGGTCAGAGAGCGAAGCGCAAACGCTGCTCGAGAAAAGCGAACAAGAAGAACACCAGTCACGATGGAAGACGTATTACGACATATCGCGTCAATTGTTTGACGAGTTGTGCCCAAAAGAGTTGCTCAAAACGGCGTTCGTGAATGCGGATGAAGCACGAATCGTCAAGGTTGATGATACAGGCGAAGAAACGTATTCACCCATAAAGAGCTTCCCAGTGGATATCCAGCTCAGGCACCACATCAAGCGCTAATGCACTTTCGATATGCGCTAGGTGGTGAAGCATAAGATGAATAGCCGCTTCTTGATCCTGCCGTGCGATGGCCTCAACGATCTGATTATGTTCATCATCTGGGCAGGCTGGGGTGTGGGGCGAATCGTAGAGCGCAATGATCAAGCAGGTCAGCGGACACAGTTCGGCCATCAGTTTTTCAATAAATTTATTGCCACTGACCTCTGCTAACAGCATATGAAACTGCCCAGAAAGGCGGATTATTCTGCGTCGGTCTCCTTCCTTGCGGGCATCCGCCTCGGCAACTAAATGTTGACGCAACCGCGCCAGGTCATGTTCACAGGCGCGGGCGATAACATTACGTACAATTTCAGGTTCAACAAGCCTCCGAGTAGCGAATAAATCCCGTGCTTGAGCAGCACTTGGGCGGGTCACAAAGGCGCCTCGATTCGCATGCAGAGTTACCAGCCCTTCTTTAGCGAGCAGGGTAAGGGCTTGACGAATCTTGGTACGACTTACACCAAAAGCGCTTGCCAACTTCTCCTCAACCAACTTAATTCCGGGTGGCAACCGATGCTCCATCACTGCATCAGTAATTCGCTCGGCTATCTGCTCTATAGCTAGTTTGGTAGTGGGGGCGGCGTCCATGGGTTCCTTTTCCTGTCGAAAGCTATGTTCAGTATGCCGTAAAGGCAAGGTCGTCTGTAGTGCTGTGCTTAAAACGGCATGAAATTGCAGTTTGGCACTATAACTGTGCGTTTTTCGCGTATTTGGCATTATTTTAGTGCGCAAATATGTTTTATAAATTGTATGCAATTTATAAAACAATATCACTATGCTCTTTTTTAGACTTTTTAAACTCCATTTAAAATCATTTAGTTAAGTGATTATTTTAACAATTTATTGCTTGACGACTACGGCGATGGCACGGGGATTGCTCTTTCATCTTTAGGTAATCGCATGCGTGAGCAGACGATAACGATGTTACGAAACTGATGGAGCCTCTCATGATCTCTAAAGCTAACGTTGTAAAGCTGGCGTCTCTGCTGACAGCCGCCACCCTCTTTTCCTCATCGTTACAGGCGGCTGAACGACTGCGTGTCGCGGGTAACTTCCCAACCGATCACTCTGTTTCTCGCGCAATGGAGATATTCAAACAGCAGGTAGAAAGCGAGTCTAACGGCGAGATTCAAATTGACCTGTTTCCCGCCATGCAGCTAGGGGGAGCCACAGAGAACGTTGACCAAGTGCGCTCTGGCACTATTTTCGCTGTGTTCACCTCGATTGCTTATTTCACCCGCTCAATACCTGAATATGAAGCGGTGAGCTTGCCTTTCTTGTTTGATAACCGTGAACAGGCCTTTGCCGTTATGGATGGCCCTGTTGGCGAGCAGTTGGACGAAAAAATGGAAGCGCTTGGGTTCGTTAACCTCGGTTATGGCGAGCTTGGCTTCCGACATGTAACAAACAGCTTGCGCCCAATTACCTCCGTTGAAGATTTTTCAGGCATGCGAATTCGCTTGCAGCCCAATGAAGTTCATCTGCAGACCTTCCGCGCATTGGGTGCCAATCCTGTATCTATGGATGTGTCCGAACTCTATTCAGCACTGCAGCAGAATGTACTCGACGGCCAGGAAAACCCTTACAACATCATCGCCAGCCGTCGCTTCAATGAAGTGCAGGAGTACTTATCTGACAGCGGCCACTTCTATGACTTTATCAATGCCGTTGCAAACCAGCGCAGCTATGAACGTCTTTCAGAAGAGCACCGCACCATCATTGACGCTGCCATGGCAGACGCGATGATGTGGCAGCGTGAAGCCGCCGCCGCTGAAGAAGAACAGTGGCGTGATCAATTAATTGCTGACGGCATGGAGTTCACTCCGATTTCTTCCGAATTACGGGCCGAATTACGTGAAGCTACGCTGGAAGTCTCTGAAAGCCTCAAAGAGCGTATAGACCCTGCGTTCATTGAGTTGGTTGCCCAGGAAGCTGAAGCAGCACTGTGAGACCAGCCATGACACCTACCTCTACATCACCTCAAGATGACACTAAGCGGGGGCCTGAGCCCCCGCATTTTGGCGCTGTTTTTCAACGTGTTAAATGGGTCATTGAACGCTTAGATGTCGTGACCTACTGGGGCATTGTTGTTGTTATGGCGCTAATGGTCATCATCGTCGCGCTTCAAGTGTTCTGGCGCTATGTGCTTGGCTCCTCCATTGACGCTGCTGATGAGCTGTCGCGCTTGTGCTTCGTGTGGGCGATTTTTTTGGCTATTCCCCATGGCGTGAAACACGGGGTGCATGTGGGTATTGATCTGTTCGTGATGATGGTGCCTGACTGGTTGAAGGAGGTTCTCTTTCGCCTTATGGCCGGCGTTTCCACGCTTCTCATGCTGATGGTAATGGTCGGCGCGTGGGTCGCGACAGTAGACCGCTGGCCAGAACTCATGCCGACACTGCCTGTGACCTCCGCCATCTATTACATCGCTGTTCTAATTTGCGGCGCCCACGCTTTTTTACATTTGGCGCTATTGGCATGGGGTGGTTCGCGCACGTGGGAGGGTCTGTCATGACATGGGTGGCGATTGGCTTATTTCTAGCGCTGGCTTTCTTCGGTATGCCCTTGGCCTTCGCACTTGGGTTTGGTTCATTAGCGGGCCTGTGGATGCTCGATTTTGAACTGGTGGTCATGCCACAGCGCATGATGCATGCAGTTAATAGTTTTCCCTTAATGGCCATTCCACTGTTTATGTTGGCCGGAGAGCTGATGGTTCGCGCTGGCATTATGGATCGCTTAATTGCTTTTGCGAACAGCTTGGTAGGGCGAATGCACGGCGGTTTAGCCCATGTAACGATCACCTCCGGGACTATTTTTGCCTCTGTCAGTGGTGCCGCGGTAGCCAGCGCTAGTGCCATGGGCAGCACGCTTGTGCCATCGCTACGCAAGTATTACCCAGATGCCTATTCAGGGGCATTGATTGCCTCGGCGGCCAATTTGGGGCCTGTGATTCCTCCTAGCAACGCGATGATCGTCTATGCCCTGATGGCCGGCTCTTCGGTATCGGTGGGCGGGCTGTTTATGGCGGGCATTCTGCCCGGAATTCTTCTGGCTGTGGGCTTTATGGCCATTGCCAGCTGGATTTCCTGGAAACGTGGATACCCGCTGACCGGTGAGCGCTTCAACCTCTGCAACGTCGCCCACCAAGCGCGACGTGCCATTGTCATTATCATGATGCCCGTGATTGTCGTGGGGGGCATTGTCGGCGGTATTTTTACCGCCACTGAGGGCGCGGCCATCGCCGTAGTGTATTCAGCGCTAATTGGTTTTGTCGTTACACGGCGGCTAAAAATCGCCGACCTCCCTGGTTGTCTCTACCGTGCCGCAGTGACGTCAGCCATGGTAGGTGCGCTGATTGCGTTTGCTTCAGTTCTAACGTTCGTCTTCACCATCGAGATGGTGCCGATGATGCTATCTAATTTTATTCAGGAACTGACCAGCGACCCAATGATGTTCATTTTGTTGACCATGGCGCTACTGGTTGTCGTTGGCATGCTGATTGAATCGAATGCTGCCTACATCATGCTGGTGCCGCTGTTTGCCCCTGTTGCACTTACCTATGGCATTGACCCGCTCTACTTCGGCTTTCTGTTTATGTACAACCTAGTCGTCGGCATGATGACACCGCCTGTAGGTGTGCTCTATTTCGTCATGAGCGGCATCACCAAAGTACCCATGATGGAGCTTGTTAGAGAATCTTTGCCCTTCGTGGCCTTCCAGTTTGCAGTGCTTGCCCTATGCATCTTTGCCCCTCAACTCGTCACCGCGCTACCCCGCGCGCTTGGCTATTAAATCTCACCGGAGCAGATAATGACGCAACCATTCGATGCTCAGCAGCCTGCTGATTTGGTTATTTATGGCGCTCGTGTGCTGACGGTTGATCCACAGCTGGGTGAAATTCCGAATGCTCGCCTAGTGATACATGAAGGTCGCCTAGTGGAGGTCGGGCCAAACGATCCGGCACAGCCATTACCGCCCGCGCGCCGCACCTTGAGCTTAACCGGCCGCGTCATTACCCCAGGCTTCGTCAATGTGCATACCCATACCATTTTGAGCATGGTGCGGGGTGTCGCTGAAGATATGGGCTTCGCGCCGGCCTATACCCCAGGTGTGCCCCATGGTCATGAAGTGAGCGAAGAGGAAGCCGTTGCCTTAGCGCGGTTAGGAGCCGCCGAAGCGCTGCTATTTGGCTCCACGCTAATTAACGACAGTTATGTCCATGCGGACTTGACGCTGCCCGCCATGGGCGAGCTAGGCATGCGGGTGATCACCTGCGGGCGCATTCACGATGTGGATTTCAGCCGAGTCCACGAGGGAGTCTGGGAGCATCGCGATGAGATTGGCGAACGCACGCTCAATGATGCCATTGCGCTGCACGAGCGCTGGCAAGGCAAGTTGGATGGGCGATTAGGTGTAGAGCTTGCAGCCCATGCCCCTGACACCTGCTCCCGCGCCTTATTGGCCAACGTCGCCACTACCCGCGATGCGCTGGGTATTCACGTTAATGGCCACCTCTCCCAAAGCGTTAAAGAGAACCGTCGGGTGATAGAGCGTGACGGTATGACGCCAAGTGAACTGCTGGACGATGTGGGGTTGCTAGGACCGCGCTTTACCGCCGCCCACTGTATGTACGTGACCGACAGCGATATTGAGCGCATTGGGCGCACTGGTACCAACATTGCCCATATCCCCCGGGGTAATGCCACGGGTGGGCGGATTGCCCCCACCACCCGATTGCGCGCAGCGGGCGCGAACCTTGCTTTAGGCACCGACAACATGCACGGCGATATGGTGGAAGTCATGCGTTGGGCGCTAATCATGGGCCGGGTGCAAGAGAGTGAGATTAACGACACGTGGCAGCCTCACCATGTGCTGAAGATGGCCACCATTAACGGCGCCAAGGCGCTTGGCCTGGAGCAAGAACTGGGGTCGCTAACTCCCGGCAAACGCGCTGATTTAGTGGTGTTTGATTTTCGCCGCCCACACTTAGTGCCGCTGATTAATGCCCTGGGCAACTTGGTCCACACCGCTCAAGGGAGAGATGTCGAGATGGTGGTGTGCAATGGTCAGGTAGTCGTAGAAGGCGGGGAGCTGTGCCTGGCCGATACGCCTACGTTGCTGGCCGATGCACAGCAGGCGGCTGAAGCGCTCTGGGCACGCGCTCGGGCCCAGGTGTAATGAGGTGGAGAACCCTACATGAAGTTACTGATTGTTAATCCGAATATCTCTCAAAGTGTCACCGATTTGATTGCTGCCGAGGCAAAGCGCTCGGCAAGCAGTAATACACAACTGACCCTGCGCACGGCTGCTTTTGGAGTGGCCTATATCGAAACCCGGGCTGAAGCCGCGATCGGTGCCTACGCGACATTGAATGAGCTTGCGGATCACTATGCCGGGCATAACGCTGCGGTTATTGCAGCGTTCGGCGACCCCGGCTTAGAAGCTGCCCGTGAAATGCTGCCAATTCCGGTGGTAGGGCTTACAGAGAGCGCCCTGATGAGTGCAGCCATGCTGGGTGGGCGTATCGGCATCGTGGCGATTTCACGACGTATTCGAGCCTGGTACAGCGAAACCGTTGACCGTTACGGGATGACGTCTCGGCTAGCGGGTATTCGCTGTTTAGACGAACCACTGCCCAACATTGGCAGCGTTCAGCAGGATAAAGGTGAACAACTAGTGGCACTGTGCGAAGCCGCCGTGCGCGAAGACGGAGCAGATGTGTTGATTATTGCCGGTGCACCGCTAGCAGGGTTGGCGCGCAGTGTAGCAAAGCAGATTCCTGTGCCCGTTGTGGATGGCGTTAGCTGTGCCGTGCATCAGGCTGAGCTGCTGGCACGGCTGAGTCCTTATAAAGCGACAGCAGGCAGCTATGCTGCGCCGCCGACGAAAAGCGCCGCAGGTTTATCGCCAGCACTGGCTCAGCTGATTGGCAGGGAGGTCGTGCAATGAGTCGACCTGAGACAGCCGCGCAAGGCGTGCGCCTACGCCTAATCTCCCACGACCTCGAATTCGTGGCCGAGACCCGCCCCGATGCGCCTCACAGTTCAGCGGCTTTTCTGGCACTCCTGCCCTGGGAGACACAGCTGGTGCACGTGCGCTGGAGCGGTGAGGGGGTATGGATTCCCTTGGGCGAAAGAGACTTCGCTTTGCCCTGGGAAAACCCGACACGCTATCCCTCTCCCGGCGACGTGTTGTTCTATCCCGGCGGATACAGCGAAACAGAGATTCTGCTGGCTTATGGGCCGTGCAGCTTCGCCAGCAAGTTAGGTCCCATCGCCGGCAATCACTTTATGAGCCTGACCGAGGGGCTAGAGCAACTGCCAGAACTAGGGCGACGCTGCCTATGGCAAGGAGCCCAGCCGTTGACCATCACCACCCACCCAATGACAGGAGTCTCCCTGTGACCGTCACCCGCCGTCGATTTGGCGTTCTCACGCCCTCTTCTAATACAGCCCTTGAGCCGCTCACTTCGGCCATGGTGGCGATGGTTCCCGGTGTAAGCGCGCACTTTTCCCGCTTTACCGTGACAGAGATCGCGCTCAGCGCCAGAGCGCTAGGTCAGTTCGATGATAGCCATGTGCTGGCGGCAGCCCGATTGTTGGCCGACGCTCGGGTCGATGTGATCGGTTGGAGCGGCACATCGGCTGGCTGGCTAGGATTTGAGCATGACGTCACTTTGTGCCAAAGGATTAGCGAAGAGACCGGCATTTCGGCCACCACATCGATGCTGGCGCTGAATGAGATCCTCACCAATTACGGTCTTCGCGAATTCGGACTGGTGACGCCTTATACCGACGACGTGCAAAAGCGAATTCTCGATAACTATCGCGATGCAGGGTTTGCCGTGGTTGCCGAGGATCATCTGGGTATCAGCGAAAACTTCGCCTATGCCGAGGTCACGGCGGAAACGCTCACTGCTCAGGTGCGCCGTGTGGCTAAGGCTGGGGCGCCAGCCATTGTGGTGGCTTGCACAAATCTTTGTTCGGCCAACTTGGTGCCTGCCTGGGAAGCAGAGCTGGGAGTGCCGGTGCTGGATACTACGGCCACCGTGGTATGGAAGATGCTACGCATGACCGGCCACACCGACACGCCCGTGCCCGGTTGGGGCCAACTAATGGAAGGAGTGATGGCGCATGGCTGAATTCGACTTAGTGATTCGGCGGGCGCGCTGCGCCACCGCTGCCGATGTGTTCGACGCAGACATTGGTATTCGCAACGGTACCATCGCATCGCTGGGTAGCAACCTTGCCGATGGTGTTGAGGAGATTGATGCTGCCGGCCGCTGGGTACTGCCGGGCGGCATCGATGGACACTGCCACCTGGATCAGCCCACCTCTGACGGTTCAAAGATGGCCGATGACTTTCTCAGCGGCACACGTTCGGCAGCCTGCGGTGGGACCACCACTGTGTTTCCGTTCGCCTGCCAACAAAAAGGCCAGAGCTTACGCGCTGCAGTCGACGACTATCATCAGCGAGCAGAAGGCAAGGCGTGTATCGACTACGCCTTCCACCTAATCGTGACTGACGCGACCCCTGAGGTGTTGGCAAATGAGCTGCCAGCGTTGATCCGCGAGGGCTACACCTCGTTCAAGATCTACATGACCTATGACGACCTGAAGCTGTCAGACCGCGAGATCATCGACGTGCTGGCGGTGGCACGTGAGCATGGTGCCATGGTCATGGTGCACGCCGAGAACGCCGACTGCATCGCCTGGCTTACCGAGCGACTGCTCGCTCATGGTCATACAGCGCCCCGCTACCACGCCGAGGCGCGGCCAATGCTGGTAGAGCGCGAAGCCACCCACCGCGCCATCGCCTACGCCGAACTTGTCGATGTACCCATTCTGATTGTGCATGTCTCGGGCCGCGAGGCGATAGAGCAACTGCGCTGGGCCCACAGTCACGGCCTGCGTATCTACGCCGAAACCTGCCCTCAGTATCTGTTTTTGACCGCTGACGACCTCGGTATCGATGACAATGATCATCGCGGCGCCAAGTGCATCTGCAGTCCGCCGCCTCGCGACAAGGCCAATCAACAGGTGGTCTGGGATGGCCTGGAGAGCGGCGCCTTCCAGATCTTCTCTTCAGATCATGCCCCTTTCACCTTTGCCGGCCCCCAAGGCAAGTTCACGGCCGGCAGTGAGGCCAGCTTTGATCGCATTCCCAACGGCATTCCAGGGCTTGAAACGCGGCTCGCCCTCTTATTCAGCCACGGGGTGGAAACAGGCCGCTTGACCATGCAGCAGTTCGTGGCGCTCACCGCTACCAATGTTGCGCGCATGTATGGCCTCTATCCGCGCAAGGGCTCCATCGCCGTAGGCGCAGACGCGGACCTAGTGATCTGGGACACCGGTCTGGATCGACGCATTCGAAACAGCGACCTCCATCACAATGTGGATTACACCCCCTACGAAAACATCTCGGTGACGGCCTGGCCAGCTCTGACGCTGTCACGTGGCGAAGTAGTGTGGCGCGATGGCAACTATCTGGGCAGCGCCGGGCGCGGCGAGTTTCTACCCTGCGCGCTCCCCGAACCGGCACGACCTAAGCCACAGCCTTCGGGAGGTAATACATGGTAAGCCATTCGACTATTACCGAGCTTACCGAAGCACTCGCGACCGTGTGGCGAGGTGGCCCCTTAATAACACCTGAGACGGCACACCGGCTGACGCCGCAAAGCGATGCAGATGCCTATGCCGTACAGGCTGCTCTGGGGGCAACAATGGGCTGGTGGGCCGAAGGTCGTCCACGTGCTTGGAAGCTTGGTGTAGCGCCGGTAACAGCGGCACCGATTCCTGACCATTGCTTAATGGCTTCTCCGGCACGGTTAAATGAGAGCGACTGCTTCAGTCTGTTCGGCATTGAGGTAGAGCTTGCCGTCCGTCTCAAACGGCCGCTTTACTCCGGATGTCGGCGCAGCGAGGCCGCCTTGGCAATAGGAGAAACACTGGCGGCCATCGAACTCTTTGATGTACGGGCCGCCAACTGGCAACAGCTACCCCGGACCTTTCTCTTAGCAGACTTGCAGATGCATGGACGATTGATCACTGGGGAAGGGGTAGCAGGGCCTTGGCAATCGCATTTTGCAAATAGCGCATTGTCGGTCCGAGTCAATGATCAGGTTTTACCAGGCTTGGCGCTGCGACACCCGATGGGCGACCCCGTATCGCTGCTTCCCTGGTTGGCAATGCATGCTGAGCACGCCGGGTGGGGGTTAGTCGAGGGTGATGTGATCAGTATGGGGTCTTGGACGGGTATGTTCGAAGCGCACCCAGGTCAACGTATTGAAGCTAGCTTTGAGAACATCGGTAGCGTATCGCTTGAAATCGACGCTGTCGTGACAGGCGGGGTGCCCACATGAGTATGCGCGCTGGCTTGCGCTCGCCAGGTAGTCGGCTGATCGAATCGCTGTTGGCATTTGCGGTAATCGCCGTAGGGGTGGTTTTTCTACGCATCGTGCATGGCACACCACCTCCATTTGGAGACCCACGCGATATCGGCTCGGCGGCCTTTTTTCCCGGCATGATCGCGTTACTGGTCACGGGGCTTGGCGTGGTGCTAATGATGTCAGCCTGGCGACCACGCTTCTCAGTAACGTTCGAAAGCGGCAATACCGCCCGGGCGCTGGTGGCCTATGCGCTGATGGTGGCCATGGTGGTGTCGATTCGTTTTCTGGGCATCTGGCTGGTGACCATGCTAGCCGTGCCCTTGCTGGCGCTATGCTTTGGTGAACGCCGCTGGTATGTGCTCCTGGCACTGGCAGTGGTGCCACCGGCGCTGGTGATCCATATTTTCGAGGGCGCCATGGGGGTTTACTTCCCCAGGGGGATGCTGCTGTGATGGATCTAGCCGTAGTGCAGCAGGGGCTTGCCATGCTGGCCAGCCCCTGGACTTTCCTGGCGCTGTCGGCGGGTCTGGCCAGCGGCATTCTGATCGGCGCCTTGCCGGGGCTCACTGCCACCATGGCCGTAGCGGTACTAGCGCCCTTCACCTTCTTTATGGAGGCCACCATTGGTATTCCCTTTCTACTAGGGATCTACAAAGGGGCTATCTATGGGGGGTCGATACCGGCCATTCTGGTCAATACCCCAGGTACGGCGGCGGCAGCGGCCACCGCCCGCGACGGCTATGCACTGACCCAGCAGGGCAAGTCGCGCAAGGCCCTAGAGCTGAGCCTTTACAGCTCAGTAGTGGCAGACTTCATGGCCACCCTGGTGTTGATTGTGGTGGCCATTCCGCTGGCAAGTATTGCCATTCGCTTCGGCTCACCTGAGTTTGCGCTGCTCTACTTAATTGCCTTGACCATGATCGCCACCGTCAGCGGCGAGAGCTTTCTAAAGGGCATGATTGCCGCCGGACTCGGTTTGCTAGTGGCGTCTATCGGGCTCGACCCGATGTCGGGCTACCAACGTTTCACTTTCGGCGTTACCGACCTGCTAGGCGGCGTTTCACTCATTCCACTGCTGATCGGCATGTTCGCGCTGAGCGAGATTCTCATGCAACTGACCCATCCACCCACGCAAGCGAGCGGTGACCCAGGGGGGGTGGAGCACGGCGGAGAGCGGCTCAAGTGGTCGGAGTTCTGGGCACTTCGCCCGACCATTCTACGCTCGACCTCACTGGGCACCTTTTTAGGCGCACTGCCAGGTCTCGGTGCTGAAATTTCCTGCTGGATTGCCTATGGCGTGGCCCGCGAGCGCTCCCGTGAACCCGAAAAATTCGGCAAGGGGTCTCTTGAAGGCTTAGCAGCAGCGGAGTCTGGTAACAATGCTGTCGTGCCCGCAGCGCTGATCCCCATGACCGTGTTCGGCATTCCCGGCGACACCATCACAGCGGTATTGATCGGTGCGCTGATGGCGCAAGGGATGATGCCAGGACCACTGCTGATTCAACAAAACCCCGGCTTTCTGTTCGGACTGTTTCTGGTTCTGCTGGTCACCAACGTTCTGCTACTGATCTTTGGGTTAGCGGCGATTCGCTGGCTAAAGCACGTTACGCGCATCCCTGCCACAGTGCTCTATCCCTGCGTGCTGCTGCTCTGCGTATGCGGCGCCTATGCCGTTAATTCCAGTGTCTTCGACCTACTGATTCTGGTGGTAGGTGGTGGCCTGGGTTACTTGATGCGGCGTACCCACTTTCCTGTCGCCCCTCTGATTATCGGCCTGCTGCTGGGGCCGGGTTTCGAGAGCGCCGTGCGGCAGTCGCTGGTGTTCTCCAACGGTAGCCTGGCGATCTTCTGGTCGCGGCCAGGCAGCCTTATTCTGCTGATCCTGCTGGCGCTGGTCATTCTCACGATGGCATGGCGCGGTCTGGTGAAAGCAGGTGTCGTCCGTAAGTGCTCCAAGTCCCACCCACCCGAGTCCAACAACACCTGAGGCACACAACCATGTTACATCCCATTCTGTCCCGTACCGTGCTAGCCGCGTCACTCGCAGCTGCTGCCACCCTTACCACCGGCCAGGTTTTCGCTGAAGAGAGCTACCTGCCTGACGGACCGATCCGATTCGTTACTCCCTATCCTGCTGGCGGATCCCACTCCCTACATGCCAGTATTGTTACTGCGGTTGGCGAAGAATTTCTAGGCCGCCCGCTGATCTCAGTAATCCGTGGTGGCGGCGGCGGTGCAGTTGCCGCTGCTGAGGTCGCCGGCAGCCCTGCCGATGGCAGCATGCTGTTGTTCGGCGACCCGACCATCAATTCGCTGCGTCCGCAGGTGGAAGACCTGCCCTATGAAATGGATGACTTCGTACCAGTTGCCCGCATCAACTACAGCCCAGCCATCTTTGTCACTACGCCCGATCAGCCGTTTAAGAGCATCACGGAACTGGTTGAATACGCTGAGGAAAACCCTGACGAGGTAGTCTACAGTTCCGACAACCGTAACGGTTGGACATATACGGTGTTCGAAATGCTTAAGGCCACTGCCAATATTGACATGCGAGGGGTAGAGCTAGGCGGTGGCGGCCCAGCAGTAACACAACTGTTGGGGGGCAATACCATGGCCTATGCTGGTGGCCCCAGCGTCGTTGGTGAACATCTAGAATCGGGTAGCCTCGTAGGATTGTGTGTCACCGATACCGAACGCTACGAGGCCTATGGGGACATCCCCACCTGCCAGGAAGAGGGCTACGATGTGGTCTTCCAGTTCTGGCGCGGGGTAATGGCACCGGCAGGCACGCCGGACGACGTTATCGCTGAACTGAGCGACGGCTTCCAGCGTTTGACCGAGGATGAAGGCTTCCTTCGCCTAATCGGCCAGATTGGCTCCAGCATACAATTCCTTGACCATGAGGCCTTCGCTGAAGCGCTGTCGGCAGAGCAAGCAGCACTGCGCGAAGCCTACCTCGGCGAATAGACCTTTCACAACACAGGAGAGTGTCGGCGGCCCCATGCATGGGGCCGTTGGCCGTTTGTGATGACTAAGAACGCTGACAATACCACGACGCTGGTGGGTACCCGGCCACTCAGTGAGGACGGCACCCATGTCGTCAAGTCGCCAATGGATATCGTTATTCGTGAGGGCATCATTCAAGCAATTCGCCCGACAGGGACGGCTTCACCTGAAGGAGACGTCGTAGATGTCGCTGGCACGCTGGCCATGCCCGGCTTTATCAATGGCCACCATCACTCCCACGAAAATTTCCACAAGGGGCGCTATGACCGCTTGCCCCTTGAGCTGTGGATGAACTACGTGCGGCCCGCAAAGCCTTTGCCGTTAACCGCCGACGACGTTTACCTGCGAACGCTTGTGGGCGCCTGCCAGGCGCTGCTATCAGGCACCACTTGTATTGTTGACGACTTCAATGCCTCGCCGCTGCTCAATCAGGAGCACATTGAAGCAGCGCTTGCCGCTTATGAAGATATCGGCATCCGCGCATTGCTAGGCCCAACGCTATTTGACGTTCCGTTCCACAAGAGCGTGCCGTTTATTGACGAAGAGTGTAGTCCCGAGACGCTAGCAAGCCTAGCGCCTAGCGAGGCGACCCCAGTGACAGACTACCTGCGCTTAGTTGAATCGCTCTCGGTGACGCATCATCCGCGCAATAATCGTGTCGGCGTTCTGCTGGCCCCCTCCGCGCCACAGCGCTGCAGCGATAGCCTGCTTTTAGAGGTAAGGGCGATAGCCGACCGAATGGATTTGCCGGTGATTATTCACGTCCAGGAAACTCGTCTACAAGCAGCCTCCGCATGGCACGAGCGGGGCAAAACGCTGTTCCAGCATCTCGATGACCTTGGATTTCTAGCGCCGGGGACTTCGCTGATTCACGCGGTGTGGCTCACACCAGACGATATCTCGCGGATTGCTGCCAGCGGTGCAAGCGTGCAGCACAACCCCAATAGCAATCTCAAGCTGGGTTCTGGGCTAATGCCCATGCGCGCGCTACTGGATGCCGGGGTTAATGTGAGCCTGGGAACCGACGGCTGTGGCTCACTGGAGTCCACCGATATGCTCAGGGTAGTGGCCAACACAGCGCTGGTTCACAAACTGCGCGGCGATGACTATCGGCAATGGGTTGGCGCCGAGGAAGCGCTGGAAGCCGCCACCACTGGCGGTGCCCGAGCACTAGGCCTCGAGGATCAACTGGGGCGAATTGCACCTGGTCAACGCGCCGACTTAGCACTCTATCGGCTGGATGCGCCGGCCTTCACGCCACTCAATGATCCTCTTCGCCAACTGGTGTTTGGAGAGAGCGGTGGCGGTATCCACTCGGTATGGGTGGAGGGCGAACAAGTCGTCGCCGATGGCCAACTGACCCGGCTAGATCAGCGCGAGATATCACAGCGTATAGAGCAGGCCATGCAGCGGCTGAGACCGGCCATCGATACTGCCGAGAGCATGACCGAAACGTTAAGGCCAGCTTATGAACGCATCTGGTCGCGCTGTCAGGCGCTCCCCTTGGCACCGGGTACTATCCCAGCACGGTTCGACGAATGAGCCTTGAGTGGCTGGGTATACAGCTGCTCGGCGGTGTGGCGGCGTTGCTCGGCGTGCTGGCCTTTCAGTGCCGCCACGATGTGCGCATGTTAGTGATGCTATCGGGCTCTTGCCTGGTGTGGAGCCTGCATTTTGTACTCCTGGCACAGCCGACGGCGGCCCTGCTCAACCTGATCACGGCGGTGCGCAACCTCGTCGGCATGCGCTTTCGCGGCGCCTGGTTCGCCTCAGGCTTCATTGGCCTGTACCTCGTCACTGGCGGGGTCAGTTGGCAGAGTAGCTGGGATATTTTGCCGGTAATTGCGGTGATTTCGGGAAGCATCGGGGTATTCTTTTTTGCTGGCTTGCCACGGCGTGGAGCCCTGCTAGTCGGCAGCCTGCTTTGGTTAGTATTCAACTGGCAGGCGGGCTCATTACCGGGAGTCGTCATGATGGGTGCAGATGTATTGTCTAATGTGTACCGGATTTTGCGCTGGAAAAAGTCATCTTAGCTAGTAAACCAGGGTACAGCGTCAAGCGGGCTCGGCGATCTCTTAATGATCGGCGTAACGAAACAGACGTTCGTAATACCCACGGCCTGTTGACCGAGCTTCAGCACTGAGAAGATCAAGGCAAGCTGATTTACCATTCGACAACGGATACAGCACCACCGAGGTCGTTATCGAAGCTTTTGATCACTTTATTACCCACAAATCGCCGGATACCTTTGCCATCGTGGTGATGGGCAACGCCAGTATTCAGCGCTCGGCCCTGTTTCAGCGCAAGCGACGGGAGTGGCTGAATCAGCGGGTTTATGTGATCACCCTTCCCTTCTATTCACCAGAATTGAACCTAATCGAGATTCTCTCGCGCAGGGTAAAGCAAGAGTGATTGCTACTGGCAGCTTATGAAAGCTTCCATTCCCTAAGACATCATGTGCAGAAGGTGTTGTCAGGTTAAAAGCCACGGGTCGTTAAATATTAATCGCTGATTAAATACTCGGGCCGTTTCGGTTTAAATGCCTCAGTAGTCCAGAAACGAATTGATCAGCGTTTCCTTAGTTTTGCACATTGTAGGAAGGACAAATTCTAACCGTTGATAAGCCCATTTGATCTATTCTAAAAATCCATAGAAATCCTGATACAAAACTTATACAGTTGTTTGATTAGATTAGTGTATTAAAAATTTTTAAGGAAGCGTGGCATGGACACACTTGAAAAAATTATGTACGTCGAAGACGATCCCGATATTCGCGAGATTGCTTCTATGGCTCTTGAGGATGTGGGTGGCCTAACGGTTAAAATTTGCGAATCCGGCGAACAAGCCTTAAGAGAAGTTGCGGAATTTGCGCCGCAAATGTTTTTGCTTGATGTGATGATGCCAGGTATGGACGGGCCTAGCACGTTACTGGAATTAAAGCGCCAAGGGTACATTAACGAATCCACAGTCGTCGCTTTTATGACCGCTAAGGTTCAGCCTGAAGAAGTGGCGCGGTATAAGGAAATTGGGGCAGCAAACGTTATTGCAAAGCCTTTTGACCCAATGACGCTTGCTGACGACGTTCGCGCTATCTGGGAAACGTTCCATGGTTGATTCAACCTCCTCTCAGGCTTTCGCCCAGCGATTAGAAACGCTTTCGGCAGCTTATTCAAAACGTCTTACTTCTGATTTCGAGCGGCTAACAGGGCTTGCTAACCAGCTTGCAACAGACGCCTCGTGCACCGACTCCCTCCAACAATTAAATTCACTCTTGCACTCGCTGGCAGGCTCTGCAGGAACCTTTGGCTTTGAAAACCTTGGTCGTCAAGCGCGAGAGCACGAGCTGCAGGTGGCAAAGGTGCTGAAGCAGGATGCCAAGCAATCACTACCTGTTTTGGATTGGATTTCGCAATTACAAAGCGCACTTGAGGTGGACAAAAACCGGAAAGCGGTTGTGGGCATGGAGACTACTCGCCTGGAAAGTGATGGCGATGCACCTTCCATTTGGTTGGTAGAGCGTGATGTCATGTTAGCGGAATACGTGGCTCAACAGCTGCACAGTTTTGGCTTTCAGGTACGACATTTCAGTGATGCCCAGGAACTCAATAATGATAAAGATTTATCTCCTGACTTACTGCTAATCGACCATCGCGCCACGCAAAACAAGGCGATTAGAGAAAACCCGGTGGCCTTTTGGCAGACGCACTTGAAAGACTATATCTGCCCAATTCTGTTTACGGGTACTGAAGAAAGTCTCACAGCACGACTTCACGCCTTGCGTAGCGGAGGGCAAAATTATTTTGTTAAACCTCTAGACATAATAAAGCTTACTTCTCACATAGCGCAGCTAATTAAAACAAAAGATAGCCAGCCAGAGCGTGTGATGATTGTCGAAGATGACACCGAATTAGCGCAGCATCTTCAATGCGTGCTGGAAGATGCTGGTATGCATGTCAGTGTGTTTGACCGTCCCGAGCCTCTGTTCGAAGCTATCAATGATCTTAATCCTGAGCTAATTCTGATGGACCTCTGGCTGCCAGATATCACCGGTTCAGAAATAGCCGCTCTGCTGGGTCAGATGGAGCGCTGGTCACAAATACCCATTGTTTACATTTCTGCTGAGTCCAATGCAGCGCTGCGCGGGCAAGCACTATTACGGGGAGGCGATGCATTCCTTGAAAAGCCTATCGACACAGATCTTCTCATCAACCTGTGCCGATCCCGTGTCATGCGGTTACGTAAGCTGGAGGATACTAAAAATAGAGACGCGCTAACCGGGCTTCT
Organism: Vreelandella andesensis; assembly: GCF_003989795.1. Classification (GTDB taxonomy): domain Bacteria; phylum Pseudomonadota; class Gammaproteobacteria; order Pseudomonadales; family Halomonadaceae; genus Vreelandella; species Vreelandella andesensis. The sequence goes on along the minus strand of NZ_RZHG01000019.1, from coordinate 110,362 downwards.
TAAGCACGCCAGCATCAAAGAAGCCCTGCAAGATCAGTGGCTACTGGCACAACGGAAACCACAGGTTTTTTCTGTGGTAATGCTGGATATTGATCATTTCAAGGCGGTTAACGACACGCACGGGCATGCCGTAGGTGACTTAGTGATTGCCGCCGTGGGTACTCTGTTACGCCAACGTTTCCGGAGTACCGACAAATTGGGCCGCTACGGTGGAGAAGAGTTTACGTTGGTACTGATCGACTGTACTGCCGACAATGCTGCCAGCATGGTAAATAGCCTTCGCGGAGATTTTGCGGCTATCCAGTTTACGGGGGGGAATGAATCGTTTTCCTGCACCTTGTCAGCAGGCGTGGTGGACAACCAGCACTTTCCTGATGATACCGCTGAGTCCCTGCTTAACCGGGCTGATCAAGCGCTGTACCAAGCCAAAAACAGCGGGCGTAACCGTGTGTGTTTAGCGGCAGATTAACATCGTGATGGATGTGACAGCTGAGGTTGAAAATGAAGCCCCCACCGATTCCGGAAAATGAAACCAAGCGCCAGCGTGCATTGAATGAAACGGGTTTGCTTAATAGCGATCATGAAGCACGCTTTGACCGTATCACCCGCATTGCTCGTCAACTGTTTTCAGTGCCCATTGCGCTGGTATCGTTAATTGACCAGGGTCGGCAGTTGTTCACGTCATGCCAAGGGCTTGATGCTAGTGAAATACCGCGCAACCTTTCCTTTTGTGGTCACGCGATCCTGACCTCCTCGCCATTAGTTGTCGAAAATGCGCTAGAAGACGCCCGTTTTGCTGACAATCCTCTGGTCGTTGGCCCTCCTGATATACGTTTTTATGCTGGCGTTCCTTTGCACACTAGCAGCGGTTACCGCATTGGAACTTTTTGCCTAATCGATACGCAGCCAAGAACACTGTCTTCCGAGCAAATCGATATGCTTGAGGATCTTGCCACGACGGTGGAGGCGCTAATACACGCTGATGAAACCAGTCAGACGTCATGTTCAGCACTAGAATCTGAGCTGGTTGCCAGCCGCGATCAAATGGCATCTATCATTGATAATATGCCGGGTGTGACTTATCGCTGTTTGCCCGATAAACATTGGACAATGCTGTACATTAGCGGGCAGGTCGACCGGGTAAGCGGCTACCCAGCTGACGAGTTAATTGGCAATAAAAGCATCTGTTACGCAGACTTGATCCATTCAGACGATGCGCCTGTACTGGAGAAAGCTGTCGCCAAGGCAATGGCTGACAATACAGAATGGCATCTTGAGTATCGTATTCAGCACCGGGACGGTACTTGGCGCTGGGTCGAGGAGCGAGGAAAATGTGTTCACGATGATGCTCGCTATCCCGCTATTCTAGAAGGCTTTATTGTTGATGTTACCCGCGAACGAAATACAGTAAGTCAACTTAACAAACATCACGATGCACTGGTGCTGCTTAACGACATCGCTTTTTCATCACACGTTACGCTAGACGAAAAAATCAACCATGCCCTAACAATAGCCAGGCACTATCTAAAGATGGATGTGGCGATTCTTAGTCAAATCGAGGGCGATGTTTACACGGTGCGCTGGATAGAGGCAGTGGTAGGCACCTCAATAAATGCGCATCAGACCTTTGCGTTGGGCCATACTTGGTGCCAGCATATTTTTTCTGGCAACGCGTCGCAGCAACGCGAATTGTTCATCGCTAATGCCGAACGTGGCGAATTCAAAAGCCATCCCTGCTATCAGAAAAATCCACTAGGCGCTTATGCAGGCATCGTCATTGAGATAGAGGGTGATGCGTTTGGGACGCTAAATTTTGCCGCCAGCAAAGCGCGAGTGGAGTATTACGATGACAGCGAGAAGCTTTTCATACGCTTATTAGCGCGCTGGTTATCCGATATCTTAGCAAGTAGTCTCCATAATGAACGTCTCAGCAAGTTGACTGCTCAACTACCTGGCGTTACCTATCAATTTCGCCGCTTTTTAGATGGCCGTATCACCTTCCCGTTTAGCTCACCTCAAATCGAAGCGTTATACGGACTCACTCCGCTGGAAGCCGCTGACGATGCCACACCTGCCTTTGCACGTGTTCATCCCGATGATCTGGAAGCGCTCAGTGCGTCTATAGAGCATTCAGCTAACACGCTGGCGTACTGGCAAGCGACGTATCGTGTGCGGTCACAGGATAAAGGGTATCGCTGGATAATGGGCCAGGCAAAACCTGAACGCCTTATCGATGGTAGCACCTTGTGGCACGGTTTCTTGCACGATATTCATGAGCAAGAACAAGCACGCTTGGCCCTAGAAAACAATGAAGCACGGCTAAGAGGGCTATTCGAGTTTTCACCCATAGGTATTGCGCTGAATGATTTTACAACCGGGCAGTTTATCGATTTAAACGACGCGCTCATTGCACCAACGGGCTACACCCGTGATGAGTTCGTGTCACTTAGTTACTGGGACCTCATTCCAAAAGAGTATCAGCCGGAAGAAGAGCAGGCGCTTTTAAATTTAAAAGCGATGGGTCGCTACGGCCCTATTGAGAAAGAGTATATTCGCAAGGATGGCAGTCGCTACCCGGTGCGTCTGCAAGGCATGCTCAGCCAAGAGCGAGACGGTCAGCAAGTGATTTGGTCACTGATTGAAGACATCACCGAACGCCGTAAGCTGGATAAAATGAAAGATCAGTTTATTTCTACCGTTAGCCATGAGTTGCGTACCCCTCTTACGTCTATTAAAGGCTCGCTAGGTCTTCTTAAGGGTGGTGCAGTAGGCACGTTACCCGAAAAAGCTCAGACACTCATCAATACCGCTGAACGCAATGCTGAGCGCTTAGCGTTGTTAATTAACGATTTGCTGGATATAGAAAAGCTGGTCGCTGGCAAAATGCCCATGAACCTAAGCGTACAACGGCTAGCCCCTTTGTTGAATGAGGCTGTCGAGGCCATGCACGGCTACAGCGAGCAGCATCAGGTACCTATTCAGATGTCTGATGCGTTGCCTACGGTGTTGAGTAACGTTGATGGTCCTCGCTTAATACAAGCACTCAACAACCTCTTATCCAACGCAATCAAATTCTCCCCGATTGGAAGGGCGGTTGAACTATGCGTCACGCCGTATGACAGCACTATCGAGATTTCAGTGCGTGACCACGGCCCCGGCATCGATCCTGAGTTTCGTGATCATCTGTTCCAGCGTTTCTCTCAAGCGGATGGCAGCGATACCCGAAAGCTACCTGGAACCGGCCTTGGTTTAGCCATTAGCCAAGAAATTTGCCAGCAGATGGGGGGAGAGGTTGGCTACCGTGATGCCGCGGGAGGCGGCGCTAACTTTTATATCTTATTACCAAGGAACTATCAGTGATAAAAATTCCATTGAGTGTGCGAGTTGTTCTACTCGTATTGGTCACGAGTGGTGTTCTCGTTGGTGGAATGCTGATGACTGTCCACCAGTTAATGGTGGCCGATTATGAATCTATCGTAGCAGAGCGCGAAACAGCTGAAATAAAGCGCTTAGCCTCTGAGCTTGAACTCTCACAGCAACAGCGAATGCTTGGGTTAGAAGCGTTTGCAACACGCTTGCTCAACAATGAGGGGGTGTTGCGCAGTGAACAAGAACTTATGTCGCTCTTACAACAAACGTCCGTCGCTAAACGTCTTTTCCCAGACGGGCTATTGGTGTTGGATGCGAATGCAACTGCCATCGCAGAGAGCCTTTATGTACCAGGCCGCTTAGGGACTAATTACGCCGACCGGCCGCACTTCCAGCGTGCCCGGCAAACCAAAGAGGCCGTGATTTCCGCGCCGATCATTGGGCGCACAACCGGGCTGCCGCTAATTTCATACGTGTACCCCATGCTATCTTCTGATGGGGCTATTGTCGGATACGCAGGTGGACTACTGAATCTCGCAAACACGCCGCTTATCGACGCCAGTCGCACAGCTGAGGCCGAGACTAGCGCTAGCGCTAGCGCAATAACGTTAGTTATCGACCCGCAACACCGCTTGTTCGTCTCTATGCAGGAACGGTTCGAGACGTTGGAGCCGCTGCCTGATGATGGGGCTGATCCTTTAGTAGACGCCGCACTGTCTCTTAGTCCGGCGGGCACCCTGGTTAGCTATCAGCAACAGCGCTATCTGGTTGCCAGCCAGCAATTGGAGCCACTCGGTTGGATTGTGCTGCGAGCGATCTCCTACGACCAGGCCATTGCTCCAGCAACCGCGTCTTTCCGTCAATTTTTGTTTATTGCCCTGGTGGCGATGGTGCTCATTGGTTTAGCAGGGGCTTGGGTGGCGCGAAGCCTCACGCATCCAATAGAGCGAATCACCCGGCGTATTGACCACATGGCCGATAATGCGCGTTTTGACAGTGACTTTCTTGAACAGGGAGGGCCGGAAGTATGCGCGCTTTCTCGCGCGATGAACCGCTTAGCGAATGAGCGTAAAGCCGCAGATAACGCAATTCACAACGCTGAACGTTTTTTATCTAATATTCTTGAAGCTGCGTCTGAAGTGGCCATTACGGCGACTGATACGACTGGCGTGATTACCGCCTTCAACAAAGGCGCTGAGAATATGCTGGGTTACAGCAAAGCAGACGTACTGGGCATACAGACACCCGCAATATTGCACCTGAGAGAGGAGGTAGAACGGCGCTCGGTACAGCTCAGTGCTGAGCAAGGCCAGCCTGTTGAAGGCTTTAGGGTGTTTGTAGAAAAAGCTGAGCAAAATGGTTCCGAGACACGCGAGTGGACTTATGTTCATAAAGATGGTCACCACGTGCCAGTATCGCTGGTGGTTACCCCTATGCGTGATAGTGCTGGTGATATTAGCGGTTATCTGGGTATTGCAGAAGATATTACTAAGCGAAAACACGCGGAAAAGATAAAAAATGAATTTATTTCTACCGTTAGCCATGAGCTGCGTACGCCGTTAACGTCTATTTCTGGTGCGCTGGGTTTAATGGTGGGCGGAGCCTTTGGTGAGTTGCCAGAAAAAGCGCAAAAGTTACTAACGACAGCCCATCGTAACAGTAAGCGTTTAGCTCACTTAATCAATGATTTATTAGATATCGAAAAAATCGCTGCGGGCAAATTGCGTTTTGATATGCAAGTGCAAGCGTTGATACCGTTGGTCGAACAGGCCCTAGATGCTAACCGTCACTACGGCAGTGTTAGAGGGGTGTCGCTGATATTGGCTGATAATGCGCCGGATGTGTTTGTTAATGTTGATCATCAGCGGTTGATGCAAGTGCTAGCCAACTTATTATCCAACGCCATTAAGTTTTCACCGGACGGTGGCAACGTAGGGCTTGTTGTAGAAACGTCAGATAATAAAGTAATTGTTAGTGTAATTGATGAAGGCTCTGGCATTGCAGATTCCTTTCGTAAACAGGTATTTCAGCGTTTTGCTCAAGCAGATTCTTCTGATACCCGTGTCAAAGAAGGGACGGGCCTTGGTCTGGCCATAACGCGAGAACTGCTAGAGCATATGGGCGGGCGCATTGACTTTGAGTCTACTGAGGGTAAAGGCTCACGCTTTTTCTTTGAATTGCCATTAGCTCAAGCGGCAATAGTAACCACCCTGAAGTCGGGGCAAGACGCTGATCATAACGACGCTGCCCGTATTTTGGTTGTTGAAGATGATAAAGATGTCGCCAATCTATTAAGCATTATGTTGAGTGGCGCTGGATACCACGTCGATATTGCCTTTAATGGTACCGAGGCGCTGAACAGCCTACAAAATAAGCATTACGACCTTGTTAGCCTGGACTTAACGCTACCAGATACCAGTGGATTAGATGTTATCCGTCGGCTGCGCGAACACCCCAACACCGCTGACCTACCGATAATTGTGGTTTCAGCTAAGGTAGAGCAAGGGCGTTTAGCGATCAACGGCGATGCTACCAACATTGATTGGCTGGCAAAACCGATCGATCAACATCAGTTGATCGGAATGGTTCAGCGGCAGTTATCAGCTAAGCGGGAGCATCATCCCCGAATATTGCATGTTGAAGACGACCCCGACTTACACGAAGTGGTCTCTGCTATGGCCGGTGAGTCTTTTACGTTTGAGGCAGCACATACCTTGGAAAAGGCTCGCACGCGCCTGAAAGAGCAGTCGTTTGACGTTATATTGCTCGATATAGGGCTGCCGGATGGCTCAGGTTGGGAGCTTGTCCCCGACATTCGTGCTTGCCAACCTGACGCAAAAGTGGTCATTTTATCTGGGGTCGATATGACTCACCAACAATACGAGCAAGTTGAGGCCGTTTTGCTGAAATCTCAGTTATCGGCAGATACATTACTGAGTGGTATTAATGCACGCATACAGTCATCTCGACTGTCGAGCAGCACAGCAAAAAAACTTTTTGTCAGTTATCAGACCGCGCGGAAAACGTTGTAACTTATAGTGCGAGAATAGAATGGCGCAATCGCGTTGGCTAAATGCAACTAACCGCTGGCTATTTGGTGTAGCCACGATCTGGTTTGTCCGCCCAGTAAGTAGCCGAACATACATTTTCCACTATGCTTGTAATCCTGACGGTTGCCCCAGGATTAAGCGGGCTCGGCGATCTCTTAAAGATCAGCGTGACGAAACAGACGTTCGTAATACCCAAGGCTTATTAGCCGAGCTTCAGCGCTGAGAAGATCAAGGCGAAGCTGACCTTTACTACTTCGATGAGTCTGGCTTTTCCCAGTCGTCTGTCTCGTCTTACGCGTGGAGCCTTATCGGCTATCCTCAAACAATGCCCGCATTTGACGGCATGAAAGTGGCGAGAAGATTAGCCTTCAGATGACCTTTTGGAAGCGGCTACTAGTGCTTGATGGATTGACTAGATTATTGAAATCATAACGCTTTTAGCCAACTTTTATGCCTCGTGAGAAGGTCGGGCTAGCAATCAGAATTAAGCTGTAGGTTTAACACTTACCGCCAAAGGAATTACTGCTTGTTACAAAACTTTGGCCTAGCTAAAGATCTGGTGCACTATACTTAGTAAATGTACGCCTAATATAATTGATTCCGCTAGGAATATTCAGAGATATTATAAATTTTTCAACGAGTTATTAAAATTATGGGTCGTTTTTTATCGTTTAGCATACGAAAATATACATGGTGGTTACTGGCAGTCTCACTGAATTTATTTGCTACAACGTTGCAGGCGAATGAGGTTGAGCCCGTCCCAAGCACTTTTGTTCCTTCACAAGATACGTCTCCCATATTGATAGTGGATACTCAGGAAGAGCGTCGTTTTATTAGCCGTGCTGAAATTGAATCATTACCACTTTACGCCACAACTTTGCAGCACTTTAAAGGTCCGCAAGGTAGTTTTGCAGGCGTATGGCTTAAGGATCTACTGTCTGCACAAGATATTGATGAAACGGCAACGCTACGTTTCATCGCTCATGACGATTACAGCGCTTTTATAAATTCAGAAGAGCGGGATTACCTTCTCGTTACCCGGCTCAACGGAGAGCCCCTAACGCTGACCGATTTTGGTCCTACTATGCTGATTGTTCCGGCTGAGGCAGAGGCCGTTGAAGCGGGAACCGCCAACATGACCCATTGGGTCTGGTCGATTCGAGATATCATCGTCCAATGAAGTTGGGTACCGTCAAGTCAATAGGCTGGCAGCTAGGATTAGGTTTTACTCTGTTAGCGGGCATTTGTGCCATGGCCGTTGCATTATATAATTTCCATGCTCGCCAGTATATGGGCTCCGATTATACCTCGCTGGTAGCCGTCGTCGTACGCTCGCAGTCGCACGCCGTTATGTTTCGAAACGCCCTGGAAGATTTGCGCAAACGCCCTGGAGATCCTGACGTTTTCAGTCGCCTGGAGAATTTTTTATGGCGGATACCCCAGCATATTGATGGAATCAGCTTTAGTCTGCAGGCCAATCAGCTTTCCAAATCAGATTATCATGCCTCTCTGGCTCGGCTACAGGATGTTAAAGAGCGTATGTCTGAGATGCGTCAGCAGCTTGATGGAATTATCTTAGGCGCCTCACCTGAAAAGTTTCTGCATCAGGGGCAAGTAATCGAAAACGACTTGGCGCTGACTTACAGCATGCTTGAAGAACTGGTGCATTCAGAAGCAGCCAAGCAGCGTATTGTCATGGAGCGCCTAGGGCGCACCATATCGGTGTTGATATTTATGATCCTGCTATTAATAGTGGGACTTCTGATATCGTTGTTTAAGCTCAAGCGTAAGCACCATAAGGTGATGCAACTCAGTCAGTTTGATGAATTAACAAAATTAGGCAATCGTCGCTATTTACTGAGCTTTGCAGAAAGCTTTTGTAAACAAAGCCAGCGCAGTGGTTGTTCGCTGGGATTGATTCTTATGGATATTGACCATTTCAAATATGTGAATGACACCTTTGGCCATCCTGCCGGTGATCAAATACTTCGGGTATTTGCGGGAGCGCTTAAAGATGAAGTTCGCGAAATAGATGTGTTAGCTCGGATCGGAGGTGAAGAGTTCTGCGTGCTCATGCCGGATACAGATGTGGATGGTGCCGTAAAGCTAGCAGAACGGCTGCGTCAAAAAGTAAGCGATCTGACACAACAACAATTAGGCGTTGCCACCTCAGTTACGATGAGTTTAGGAGTAGCTACAGGGCACGAAGCTATCTTTAAGCATCTTTATGCGCGTGCAGACAAAGCCCTTTATCAAGCTAAAACAAACGGTCGCAACCGGGTCGAAATCGGTTAAGGAAACGCATAGGTCATACTGCTGTTATAAACTCCTGCTGTTATAGGCTCAAAAAGCAGCTTAAATTTTCTGGCTATGCCCAAAACGGCACATAAAATATCCTCTTAGAGCGTATCGATATTCCCCTCAGCCCTAGCTTGATGGCGTGATTAAACAGCTGTTTCAAATACATCAAGGCATCATTAGCAATAGTTGGCTGAACGCTGCTAACGCTTCAGTGTTTTTTCCATGTTCCACAGTAGGTTTAATTACTTGCGCCCAAAATGGGTAGTATTTTCACGAAATGCTGCCTCGCCAGTAGGTAGCATGGCATTTTACTACCCACTTGGCCGTGGCTTAAGCTGGATTTTGGTGGACAAGCGTAGACAACAACTGATATTAAATAATTACAAAACAATACCTTATCTATCACCGTAGACAACTATAGAAATTACTCAATATTCTGAATCTGCTCACGCATCTGCTCGATAAGCACCTTTAACTCTACCGCGCAGCGGGTGGTGTCGGCGACTACCGATTTTGACGATAGCGTGTTGGCTTCGCGGTTGAGTTCTTGCATTAGGAAATCCAGGCGGCGGCCTTTGGGGCCTTTTTGGGCCAGCTGGCGGCTGACCTCTTGCACGTGCGCGGTTAGCCGGTCTAGCTCTTCATCCACATCGGCTTTCTGCGCCACCAGTACCAGTTCGGCTTCCAAGCGTTGCGGGTCGAGTTCGGTTTTGGCGACTTCCAGGCGTTCCAGCAGTTGGGCGCGCTGACGCTCTAAAATTTGCGGCAGCAGGCTGCGCACGGTGGCTACCTGCTCACTCACGGCCGTCAGGCGGGTGGTGATCATCTCAGCGAGTTTTTCGCCTTCTCTTGCGCGGGCATCAATCAGCTCGTCTAACGCTTGGTCAAATAGCGTTTTAGCAGCAACTTTTATGGCCTCTTGGTCAAGGTGCTGGGTTTCCATCACACCAGGTTGGTTTAGCAGTGCAAGCGTAGTGGGCGGCACGGCACTGGGCACCTGTTGCTGAATAAAGGCTAAGGCATCGGCAATTTCGTTTAAGCGTTGTGCGTTAACTGCCGGAGCTTGGTTGGTTTCGGCGGCTTCAAAACGCAGGCTACACTCCACTTTGCCTCGCGCTAAACGCGTGCGCAGGGCGTCGCGCAGCACCGGTTCTAGCTCGCGCAGGGCATCGGGTAGGCGAAAGTGCGGTTCTAGATAGCGCTGGTTCACCGAGCGAATTTCTACCTGCAGGGTGCCAAATGGGGCGGCCTGCTCGGTGCGGGCAAAGGCGGTCATGCTGTGTACGTGGCGTGGGTTGGCCATTCAAGAGTCCTGTTTATCGTGCATTTAGCTCAGTCTAACCGATCTTGTGCTGGTGGATACGCCTGCAGTGAATAGGCCCATCAGTGGCGGCGTTGACGTGTACAATGGTGGGCTTTTCCACTTTTAAACGAATGTGAGGTGCTATGCGTCCTGATGTTGTTCGCCCCAGCGGTCGTGAAGCCGACCAACTGCGTGAGATTCGGATAACCCGCGATTACACTCGCCATGCAGAAGGGTCGGTACTGGTAGAGTTTGGCGATACCAAGGTGTTGTGTAATGCGAGCGTGGAAGCGGGCGTGCCGCGCTGGCTGCGTGGTAAAAATCAGGGGTGGATTACTGCAGAGTACGGCATGTTGCCCCGCGCCACTCATACCCGCAGCGGCCGTGAAGCGACCCGTGGCAAACAGGGTGGGCGCACGCTGGAAATTCAGCGCTTGATTGGCCGTAGTTTACGCGCGGCAGTAAATTTGAAGAAATTAGGCGAATTCACCATTACGGTGGATTGTGATGTGATTCAGGCCGACGGCGGCACACGTACTGCGTCGATTACTGGCGGCTGCGTGGCGTTAGTGGATGCTATTCGCTATCTGCAGCGTGAGAAGAAGATCAAAGGCGACCCCTTCAAACAACTGGTTAGCGCGATTTCGGTGGGTATCTATAAAGGTGTGCCGGTTCTGGACCTGGACTACCCAGAAGACAGCAAAGCCGACACCGACCTGAACGTGGTGATGACCGAAAGCGGCGAGCTGATTGAAGTACAGGGCACAGCGGAAGCAAGTGCGTTTAACCGTAGCGAGCTGAATGCGATGCTTGATCTGGCGGAGAAAGCGGGCACCGAGCTACGTGAAAAACAGCGTGAAGCACTGGGTATTCGCGGCTAAAGCGTTACTTAGTAAGTACCTTCGGGCGCTTACGCAAACAGGCCAGCTTAAAAAGCTGGCCTGTTGCTGAGACGGGTAACACGACGCGGGAAGCAGCTAGAGTGCTAAATCATACTCAACGATCAACGGTGCGAACTCAGAGAAGGTCGCATCGTAATCAATCCACGCGTCTACCACATGGCGACGGAAGTTGGGGCCGACCAGTTGATAATCAATCCGCCAGCCTTCTTGGCGCTCACGGGGCACGTCTTGGTCGAGTTTTGGCCACCAGGTGTATTCACCAGCGTCGCGGTTAATTTCGCGAAAAGTGTCAATAAAGCCGGTTGGACCAAGCACCTGATCCATCCAGGCGCGTTCTTCTGGACGGAAGCCAGAAGTAAGCTGATTGTCTGACCAGTTAGCCAAATCGATGGTTTTATGGGCAACGTGCCAAGTCCCACAGATGATGTATTCGCGGCGTTTGCGCGACATCTTCGTCAGGTACTCTTGGTATTGTTCCATAAACGCCTGTTTGGCTTTTTGATCGCTTCCATCAGGCATCAAGAAAGTGGCAATACTGAAGCGGTCATAATCCGCCTGCAGAAAACGCCCTTCTTGGTCACACTGAGGGAACCCAAGGCCGTACATAATCGCCTTGGGAATTTTGCGGCAATAGAGCGCCACACCAGAGAAACCATCTTCCTCCGCATCCAGAAAGTAGCCTTCGTAACCTTCCGGATAAAGAATGTGGTCGTCCAGTTCAAAACTTTTTGCCTTGATGTTCTGCACGCAGATCACATCGGCATCCTGCTGAGCCAACCAGTCCAGGAAGCCACGGTCGACGGCATCACGTATACCATTGACATTGATGCTGGCAATTTTCATAAATCGTCCCTTTTGCGTCGCTGCTGTATGATACCCGACGTTTAGACGTTTGGGTAAATAGACAAACCAAATCTTGCTATTTAACCCCGTTTTATTGTTGCGTTTACTTAGATTCCTATTAATTACATTCCTATCGACAAGAGAACACCGCCGTGGCTACCACTCTACAACCCTATCAGCGCGATTTCATTGCCTTCGCTATTGAGCAGGGCGTGCTCAAGTTTGGCGAGTTCACGCTTAAGTCGGGGCGAGTAAGCCCTTACTTTTTCAATGCAGGCTTATTTCAAACTGGCCGGGCCTTGGCCAAACTGGGCCGATTTTACGCCCAGGCAATTGTCGATAGCGGGCTGCAAGCAGATGTGCTGTTTGGCCCCGCCTATAAAGGTATTCCCCTGGCGGCGGTTACTGCAGCGGCCTTAGCCGATCATCACGACCGTGATATGCCCTACGCATTTAATCGTAAAGAAGCCAAAACCCATGGCGAAGGCGGCAATATTGTTGGCGCGCCACTCACCGGCGATATTTTGATCATTGATGACGTGATTACTGCCGGTACGGCTATCCGTGAGGTGATGAGCCTGATTGAGCAAAACGGCGCCCGCGCGGGCGGTGTGATTATTGCCCTAGACCGCCAAGAGCGCGGCCAGGGCGAGCAAAGCGCTATTCAGGAAGTACAGGCTCAGTACCACATGCCGGTTGTCAGTATTGTCACCTTAGAGCAAGTACTTACTTACCTAGAAAAACATGCGGGAGGCGAAATGCTGGCTTACGCCGAAGCCGTACGCGCTTACCGAGACCGCTACGGCATTTCGGGCTAGTCGCTGCTGTCACTGGCAACCTGCTGCGCCAGCATAGCCTTGCTGGCGCCACGCTTCATAGCTGACGATAGCGACAGCGTTAGAAAGGTTCAAGCTGCGGTTATTGGGTTGCATGGGGATGCGTAGCTTCTGCTCTGCCGGAAGCTGAGCGTGTACTTGGGGTGAAAGCCCTGCGGTTTCCGAACCAAACAGCAATACATCGCCAGGCGCAAACGCTGCGTCACTGTGAGCGCGGGTGCCTTTAGTGGTAATCGCCCATACCGTGCGCCCCTGCATTGCCACTTGAAACGCCGTAAAATCGGCATGGCGGGTAACATTGGCTAGGTCGCGGTAATCTAGCCCAGCGCGGCGCAGCTTTTTCTCTTCGAGATCAAAGCCCAGCGGTTCAATTAGATGTAATCGGCAGCCATTGTTAGCCACCAGGCGCATAATGTTACCCGTGTTGGGTGCCATACGCGGTTCAAATAGCGCTACTTCAAACATGACCACCTGCCTATTATTGACTCATTGTGCGTTCGCCCAGCGCCGCTGATTGTAATGGAATTTGCCGAGGAAGCCTTTGATTAATGTGATGAGCGCAGGCCAGACAAGGCAAAAATCAACGAAAAAGCGAAGTTTACGGGTTGTAAATGAGCATTTTGATCGGACTCGCGCACGAGGCGATTTTTAACGCAGTATGGCAAAGCGCAATAGTTAATCAGAGGTTTCCCAGAAACACTTGTAGAGGTCACCCTTCACCATGACGCCCCAATCGCCAAAGAGCATTCTTAGCCGTATTAAAGGGCTCAACCTTCGCCAACAGGAAGCGGTGCGTTATATCGATGGCCCCTGTTTAGTCCTGGCGGGCGCGGGTTCCGGTAAAACCAGTGTCATTACCACTAAAATCGCCTACTTGGTGCAAGAGTGCGGCATGAGCGCGCGAAAAATTGCCGCGGTGACCTTTACCAATAAAGCCGCTCGAGAAATGAAAGAGCGCGTTGGGCAAATGCTGAAAGGTAAAGAGGGTCATGGGCTAACGGTGTCGACGTTTCACAACCTGGGCCTGAATATTATTCGCGGCGAATTAAAAACCCTCGGCTACAAACCGGGCTTTTCATTGTTTGACCCGGAAGATGCCAAGGCACTGCTGCGCGATCTGATGAACAAAGACGCTCAGGTAGACGCCGAGCAGATCAACGCCGTACAGAGTAAAATTTCCACGTGGAAGAACGACTTAGTACTGCCCAGCGACGCGCTTTCTTTTGCTGCGGATGATGACGAGCACTTTGCCGCACGGGTTTATGAAGCGTACGTGCGCCACTTAAAAGCTTATAACGCAGTGGATTTTGACGACCTGATTCTGCTGCCGGTGGTACTGCTCCAGCGTGACCCAGACGCACTGGCCCGCTGGCGGAACAAAATCCACTACATGCTGGTGGATGAGTATCAGGACACTAACGTTTCCCAGTACTTGCTGGTGAAACTGCTGATGGCTGAACGGGCTACCTTTACCGTGGTCGGCGACGACGACCAGTCGATCTATGCGTGGCGCGGTGCGCGGCCTGAAAATTTGGTCACCCTTGGCGAAGACTTTCCACGCCTGAACGTGATCAAGCTGGAACAGAACTACCGATCAACCGGCATTATTTTGCGCGCAGCCAACACGTTAATTGCCAACAACCCCCATGTTTACGATAAAACCTTATGGTCGGATATGGGCGACGGCGCGCCCATTCGGGTCATCGTCAACCGTCATGAAGAAGCGGAGTCAGAGCGGGTAGCCAGCGAGATGCTGACTCGGCGCATCAAAGAAAAAGCTGAATGGCGAGACTTTGCGGTGCTTTATCGGGGGAACTTCCAGGCACGCTTGTTGGAACTCAAGCTGCAGCACTACCAAATTCCTTACAAACTGTCTGGCGGCACGTCATTTTTCTCGCGCAACGAGATTAAAGACACCATGGCCTACCTGCGGCTATTGATTAATCCTGCCGATGACAATGCCTTTTTGCGCATTGTAAACGTGCCCCGCCGAGAAATAGGCCCTGGCACGTTGGAAAAGCTGGCCAACTATGCAACTGAACGTTCCATTTCGCTGTTCGCTGCTTGCCACGAACTAGGGTTAGAGCAAACGCTGCCGACTCGGGCTGTGGAACGGCTATCGCGCTTTACCCACTTTATTGATGGCGTGCGCAAGCGCATGGACCAGGACGATGCCATTGCGGCTATTCGCGATATGTTACGCGATATGGATTACGAGGCATGGTTGTATCAAAACGCCAGCGCGCCGCCTGTGGCCGAACGGCGCATGGCCAACGTATGGATTTTGATTGATCAGTTAGAAAAGTCGCTAAACCGCGACCCAGAAGATGCCGATGATTCCACCACGACAGAAACTGATGGCGTAGAAGCCGCGATTTCTCGTTTGGTGCTTCGGGATATTCTTGAGCAGCAAGCGGAAGAGGATGATTCCGACCGTGTGCAGCTACTCACGATGCACGCCTCGAAAGGGTTGGAATTTCCCCATGTGTATTTAATGGGTTTAGAAGAAGATCTGCTGCCCCACCGCAACGCCATTGAAATGGGCACGGTAGAAGAAGAACGCCGCTTGGCTTACGTAGGCATCACCCGCGCAAGGCGAACACTAACGCTGACGCTAGCCCGCCAACGTAAAGCCTATGGTGAGCTAATGGACTGCCAGCCCAGTCGTTTTTTAGACGAACTGCCCACTGATGATTTGGAGTGGGAAGGCCGCGCCGATAAAGAAGACCCCGAGAAAAAGCAGGCACGGGGGAAAGACGCGATTGCCGGGCTGCGATCTTTGTTGGGTTAACGACAGTAAGAATAAAATAAAACACAAAAAAATATCCACAGGGGGTTTCAAAACCCACCTGTGGATAGATTACACGTCGATTATCGCAAGAACTGCTTACTGCACTTCTTTATTGCACTTCTGACACCATGTAATCGACAACGGCCATGATCTCTTCATCAGATGCGCTGCTACCACCACGTGGTGGCATCACACCTTTACCGTTAAACACGCTCTGATAAAGTGCATCGACGCCCTGATCAATACGCGGGCCCCAAGCGTCAGCATCGCCAATCAATGGGGCGCCAGCAACGCCTGCCGCATGGCAAGCCACACAGCCAACACTGGCATACAATGCCTCACCATCTAAACCACTGCCGCCGCTAGATGCTTCTTCTTCGCTGGCGACCATTTCTTCGCTAGCTGCAGCGTCTGCGGTGGCTTCATCAGCACTGGCATCTTCTGCCGCGGCCATATCGTCGCTGGTACTTTCTACCGTTGCTTCCTCAGCCGCTTCCTTTCCGCCGCCCAGTTCCGGCACATCCATCACTGGTTCAACTAAATACGCTGTCGCCGCTTCCATTTCTTCATCAGACAGGTTGGGGTTGCCGCCACGGGCAGGCATCGCACGAATACCGTTAATTGAATGGTCCAACAGTGTTGCAAAGCCCTGCCCTGTACGTTCGGCCCACGCAGCTTCATCACCCCGAATCGGGGCACCAGCAGCACCCGTTTCGTGGCACGCCATACAAATATTGTTATAAATGCCCGCACCATCAATCTCACCACCGCCACCGCTACTAGCGACTACCGGTGCGGCTGCGGTACCGCAGTCTTGGCCTTGCAAACAGAGTTGACCTACCGGCGCTAGGCGCTCAGCGATTGCGTCACGTGCTGCGTCTTGGGCGTAAGCACCGGATGTGCCTGCCATGACACCTAGGGCCGCCAGCCCGCTCATGATCAGCTTAGATTTCACTCTCACCACCTCTTGAGTTTTGTCATAAAACGTTTTGTGCTTAACCCCTGCGCGCGGCAGCGACATCACCAACCTTCGGCAGCCGAGACGCCAAGACATGCATATGGCGTTAGTATACCGAGAACGCCAAGCGTAAGAAAATGCTACTAAGCGCGGCAATTCAACCTAGGCCGTACTCAGCACTTAATTTAGCGGTTTAAAAATGGTGTCGACGATCACTCGATTAACACCAAGCCAGTAAACGCTGCTGAGCATAACGCGTAAACCCTGCCTGAGCATATACACGCTTTGCAGGGATATTCCGCGCATCAACGGTGAGTGTCACATCACGGGCTCCCGCCTTGCTAGCCAATGCCTGCGCTTGTTGGATAATTGCCTTACCTATACCTTGGCTGCGCCATTCAGGCAGCAGCCCCATTAGTTGCAATGACCAGCGCTGGTTAACACTGTTGGGAGCAAATAATAGAACACCAATTGTTTTCGCCCGGTAGCGTACCTGATACCAATGGTCTGGCGCATCTGGCGCTTGGTTATAAAATCCAGCCAATAACGCGTCAGTGGTGAGCACTTCACGAAGCTCAGGGCAGTCTAGAGAGCCTTCGCTTACGTTCGCCACCAGCGCCAGCTGTTGGGTGGGGGCCAGCTCAGCAAAGGGGCGAAGCGTTAGCGGGTTGGCGTGTGATTGTACAGCTTGGCACGGCCACACAAGATGCTCAAGGGAGGCAAGTGCTCGCATACTGTGGGCCACTAACGTCGTTTCCCAGATGCCCGCATCGTTGGATAACGCCGCATGACATAGCACAATCGGCTGCTCTTTAACCCAGTTCTGCAAAACGTTTAACAACGCATTGGCTGCCGAATTATGCTGCCTGGGTAGCCAAAGCTGCGCCATTTGGTTAGCCAATGGCTGCACCCAGGCGGCAGCTTCAATACGGCCCGCTCGGGTGGCTATCCAAAGCCCCTGCCAAACGACCTCAGGCTCTGTTTTTACCGTTGATAAGGCATGCTGCAATGCAGGCTGTTGTGCAGGGTCATACACAGCAGCTAAATGCAGTAATGCTTCACGCCGTTGTTCTGGTGGGCACTGCAGCACGGTATTGGCTAAGGAGCGGTGGCCGAAAGGAGAATGACGTGTCATGTTACGTTCCTGAATAACCCGCCGTGAATGAAAGGAGTCATCCATCAATATGCGCATTTTACTGGTTGAGGACGACCCAAGCTTGGCGTCGGGGATTCGGATGGCGCTGAAACCCGAACACTATACGGTTGATCATTTAGCCGACGGCGATAACGCGCTTCATGCGCTTAAAAATGAACCCTTTGATGCGGTCATCCTAGACCTTGGTTTACCAACGATCGATGGAATGGAAGTACTTCGCGCTATTCGGCGCCATGGCAGCCAACTGCCTATCTTGGTTCTGACCGCACGCGATGCAGTGGATAACCGTATTGAAGGATTGGATGCAGGTGCCGACGATTACCTCACCAAACCCTTCGAAGTCGCAGAATTAAAAGCGCGTCTGCGTGCTTTGTTGCGCCGCAGCCAAGGACAAACCAGCAGTTTGCTCACCTGTCGGGGGATTAGCCTAGACCCTCAGACCTTGCAGGTTAGTTACCAACATCATGTGATCACACTGTCGCGTCGTGAACTAACGCTGCTGCAGGAGTTTATGAGCCACCCAGGCCGTGTGTTTACTCGCGATACTTTAGCGCGATTAGTGTATGGCTGGGAGGAAGATGTCGAGAGTAACGCTATCGAAGTGCATATCCATCACTTGCGGCGAAAGCTGTTTCCTGAGGTTGTTCGCACGGTGAGAGGCATTGGCTATGTTATGGATAAAGCGTAATGGATAAATCACACAAGGCAAGCCCATGAGCTCTATTCGCCAGCGCACCTTGGGGCTTGCGCTGCTGGTGTTTGGCGCAAGCATGCTAGTGATTGGCTTTATTAGCTACCGCTATGCCGCCCATGAAATTGAAGAGCTTCATGATGCTAGCCTGGCACAAAATGCCCGCTTACTAGAAGGGCTACTGCAGGCACCGCTGCCCGATAGCGACCGTTCTCTTTTATTAAACAGTGTGGAGGAGGCGCTGCTACGTGCCGAGCAATCCGACAACCGCTTTGCAGGCCATCGCTATGAAAGCAAACTGGCGTTTCAGCTTTGGGAAGGTGACCATCTTTTACTGCGCTCCGCTAGCGCCCCGAAAACACCGCTTACCCAGCAACCGCAAGGCTATTCAACGCTCACAGTGGATCAACATGACTGGCGCGTTTATGTCTTAGACATCACAGGCACAGACAAACGTGTGGTCGTAGGCGAACGAGAAGATGTCCGAGATGAACTGATCAGCGCAGTGGCACTGCGCACCTTACTCCCCGACCTGATTGGCTTACCGTTACTGACTTTACTCCTGTGGTGGTCGATTGGCTGGGGTCTCGCCCCCTTATCGCGTATGGCAGAGCAAATCCGTGCTCGCGACCCACACCACTTAAAGCCCCTAACACTTCATCCGCTTCCCCAAGAGCTGGGGACGATTTCTGGCGCCATAAACCGGCTATTGGAACGGCTCCGCCAATTGCGTATACGCGAAAAGCGCTTTATTGCCGATGCGGCTCATGAGCTTCGCACCCCCTTGGCAGTACTTGATTTGCATGCGCAAAATGCACTCACTGCTGATAACGCCGATGACCGAGAGGAAGCCCTGCACCACTTACGTAGCGGAGTGGCCCGCTCAACGCGGCTAGTCTCTCAGCTATTAACCCTGGCGCGCATAGACCCCGAAGAAGAACCGTTACCAGAGTATCGGCGCTCCAATTTATTGCAGGAAACCCGCGAAACCTTAGCAAAGCTTACGCCACTAGCCGCAGAACAACGCCAGCAGTTGTTATTAGAAGCAGACGACTCGGCTAATTGGGAAATAGAAGAAGAACCCGGTGCGATTGAGACACTGGTGCAAAATCTAGTGGGTAACGCCATTCAACACTCGCCGGCACAAAGCGCCATCACAGTGACGCTTCAGGTATCGTCGAAAAGTTTTATCGTCACTGTTGATGATCAAGGGCCAGGTATCCCGACAGTTCAGCGCAGTCAGGTGATAGAGCGCTTCCAACGTGCTGGGCCGAGTGCTGGCGCGGGGTTGGGACTGTCTATCGTCGAACGCTTGGTCAAACGCCATCAAGGCACCTTACAGCTCGATGATGCGCCCAATGGCGGCCTTCGCGTACGAGCAACGTTTACCAGGAACACCCTATCCAAACGTCAATCAAAAAATAGTCGGCCATAAGGGCCTTGTTTAAGGGCTCTGTTAAGGTTTCCATAAGAATTCCGTGCAAGTGTGAAAGTACAAAGCAGGCAAGAAGTTAACGACCTGCCTATTCACATAACGGAGATTCCCTGAATGAATATGCTAGCCAACTCTCTCAAGCCACTTATCCAGTTTGGTGAAACGCCGCTGCTGCTGACACCGACAGCGAAACAATTAACGCCTGAAAGCCCCGCAACATCGGTATTAACAGATTTTACCCAAGTAATCCCGCAGTCGGTGTCCGCTGATACGCCAATCGACGAAGCCCATTTAAAAATGCGTCACGGTGGTGTTCGACTGCTATTTGTTATCGACAAAGCGAATCGCTGTATTGGTGTGCTTACTGCCAAAGAAGTCATTGGCACACGGCGCATTAATTTAGCAATGCAACAAAGAAACCTAGATCGTAAAGAAATTACGGCTGACATGATTATGACGCCTTGGCAAAAGCTTAGTGCAATGCCAATCGAGCAACTTAACTCATTAACAATTGAAGACCTTGTGCTTTCCATGGAACGCTTTACAGAACAACACTTGTTAATTACTGAACATAACCTAAATCAACCTTTAAGCGTACGCGGCATTATTTCTGCAACCGACATACAACATGCTGTAGGCAATAAAGACCCGATGAAGCTCTCCTCTTCGGCAGTACCCACAGCCAATAGCTTTTCAGATATTTGCAAAGTCGTTACCGGACACGATTTATAGTTTTGAAGACGCATGGTTTCGAAGACTTACAGTTTTGAAGACTCACATTTTAAAAGCTCATAGTTTTAAAAGCTCATAGTTTTAAAAAAATATAGTTTCGAAATTTCTATTCAAAACAGTCTAGTAGAAACTTCTGATCACATTTACCAAAGCGCCCCTTATCAATTGATAAAGGGCGTTATTTAATTCACTTAAATTAGCAATTACGTTAAAACAGCGCGGCGTTAATCCACAGATGAGCCATAATACTGGCGGCATAGCCCAGTAAAATAGCCGGTGCCCAGCGTAAGTGGCCTGCAAAGGTATAAATACCCCGCGCTTGGCCCATTAACGCCACACCCGCTGCTGATCCCATCGAGAGCAGGCTACCACCGACACCGGCGGTTAAGGTAATCAACAGCCAGTTGCCTTGCGTCATATCCGGGGCCATAGAAAGCACAGCAAACATGACCGGAATGTTATCAACCACCGCCGAAATCAACCCCAAGACGACGTTTGCCCATACGGGGTTCCAACTGCCATAAAGGGTTTCTGACAACAGGCTTAAATAGCCCATAAAACCCAGGCCACCAACACACATCACCACGCCGTAGAAAAATAACAGCGTGTCCCACTCTGAGCGGGCAATACGGCTGAAGATATCGAAAGGAACAACGCTGCCTAACTGCTCAAGCTTTTGCCAATCGCCACGACGAGAGTAGCGCTCACGCTTGCGCTCCAAGGAGCGCGGCAGGCTACGACGCAGGTAATAGCCAAAGAACTGCAACAGGCCAAGGCCAAACATCATGCCCATCGCAGGCGGCAGATAAAGAACTGAGTGGCACAGTACAGAGATAGCAACGGTCACCAAAAACAGCGCAATGATGCGGCGCGAACCACGCTTTAACCAGACATTTTCAGTCAGCGCTGCAGGTTGCCGATTAACGATAAAGAAATTCATAATTACCGCTGGCACGATAAAGTTGACAATGGCGGGCACCAATAACGCAAAGAAACCACCAAATGGAATTTGACCCGCCTGCCACACCATCAACGTGGTGATATCGCCAAACGGGCTGAACGCGCCGCCAGCGTTTGATGCGACCACCACGTTGACACAGCACAGACTTATAAACTTTTTATCACCTTCGGCTACTTTCAGCACAACCGCGCACATTAGCATCGCGGTCGTCATGTTGTTGGCAATGGCAGAAATACCAAAGGCGAGACAGCCGGTGATCCAAAACAGGCTGCGATAACTGAAACCTTTGCGAACAAGCCATGCCCGCAGGGCATCAAAGATACGGCGCTCTTCCATGGCGTTGATGTACGTCATCGCCACCAGCAGGAAAAGCAACAACTCGGTGTATTCAAGCAGCGTTTCTTTAAACGCCGTTTCCGCTTCGTGGGGCATACCCGCCTGCACATACACCCACGCCACCAGCGCCCAGATAAGACCGGCGGCTACCAGTACCGGTTTGGACTTACGCATATGGATAATTTCTTCACTCATTACCAAGGCATAGGCAAGAACGAAGATGGCAACAGAGGCAATACCAGCAAACGAAGAAGTGAGGTCTAGAGGGCCTGAAGCGGCATAAGAAAGAACAGGAAATGCAAATAAGCAGAGTGCAGTCAACAACCAAGCAAGTCGGCAAGTAGTCTGCCGCGTTGCTAGGACGTTAGGTGGTTTCATGATGGTGTGATCCTGGCAGGGTTAGAAGAGACCACTACGATAATAAGCACACTAACTAAGTGCTGCAACGCAGCGGTCTCGCTAAAGATGCGGCTATTTGGCGCATCTTGTAAAGCCGTTTTCCCACGCCAGAAAATTTATTTTATTAGCCGATTTTTTGCGAACATGACATGCCTGGCCAAGTGATGTGGTTGATCTACAACAGCGCCTCTTTAGAGCGCCACTGGGCAGTGCAACGCCGCACTAGTTACTGTTACTCGATTTGTCGGCTGGGCTGATACCCAGTTGCTTAATCAGGTCATCAGCACTCTCTTCCAGGCCGGACTCGTCGGCTCGCCACCAACGTCTGGAGATCCGCATGGTGTATCGACGACGATACTCTGACGGTGTGACGCCCGTAGCACGACGGAACAGCCGGCGAAATGCGCTGGCATCCTGATAACCGCAATATTCCATTATTTCCGTTAGTGCAATATTGGTCACTTCTAATAACTGTTTAGCCCGCTCAACGCGCAGTCGATGCAGATAGTCGAGTGGTGTCATTCCTTCTACCTCTTTAAAATGGCGTAGGAGAGTGCGCGGGCTGGCTGCCACCTCGTCGGCGACCCGGTCCAGGCTGTAAGGCGACTGAATATGCTGCAGAAGCCAATGTTTCGCTCGGAATACCACGCTGTCCCTGGTTTTCATTGAAATTCCAGAAGCATGCAGGCTGGAATGCTCAAAACGCAATGAGTGGTAAAGCAATCCATTGGTGGCGATTTGTGCCAGTTCTTCTCCAGCGAAATGACGAATTAACTCCACCACCAGATCGAACACTGCTGCTGGCGCACCGGCAGTTAATATCGGCCCGTCGACGACAACCGGCCCTTCCATCGCCAACTGCACCTGAGGAAAGTGAGAAGCAAACCAATTAGCGATCATCCAGGTTACGGTGGCACGTCGCCCTTCCAGCACACCGGCCCGTGCCAGCATCACGGCACCGTTGAAACTCGCGGCTATTAAACGCCCCTGCGAGTGATAACGCGCAATGCAGTCTATTTCATCAGTGCATTGATCAAGAACACGGTTCAGGTCAGGCACGCTTTTCATCTGTACTCCAGGAACAAAAAGCGCGGTTTGAGAAGGCGGCAACGCTTTACGCCCACGGGTGGGTGATTCCATATTCGATAGCCACTCGGGAAGTGGCAGCTCATTCCCCCTTGCATCAATCAACCGCCAGTGAAAAAAAGCACCTCGTTTATCCGGATTGCGTAACTGCCAAAGATTGTTAAAAGCACGCAAAATATCGATGACGCTAAACAGAGTACCCGACAAGTTATGCGGGCCATGTAATAAATCAATGCGGACTGTCATAGGCTCTCCTGGCGATATTGGCTTTTTTATTGGCGGCTTTAACCTTTCTCTAAACTACCTCCCTTACTCTTTGATATCTCTACCTATCATATTAACTATCTGGCCTGAAAAAGCCATGAACTGAGTAAATCATCGTTAATTAAAATTTTTATCGTACTTTACGTGCTGCTTATTCCTATCTATATACCCTTTTTCTTGGCGATATTAACTTTGTTGCTGTCGGCATCCGCTTTATAGCTATTCCAACTTCAGCGCTAGACTAAAAATCACCTTAAATAAACACTAGAAAGGTAATAATCAGTGAAAACGAAAACAACTAATAAGTGGGGAATAGCAGGTAAACCCGTTCTCTCTGGGTTAGCGTCATCCTTACTTACTGCTGGCATGGCGGCGCCGGCAATTGCCGGAGAACTGGTGTTCGGCGATCTTACTTCTGGTCTTGGCGACGGCATCGAATGGCAGCAAGACGATACACGTCTGAACGTGAAGGGAGCCCTGTCCATAGGCACCATTCGGCGTGCGGAAAACCCGAGTCACCACCTGACAAGCCCAGAAAATGGCATGAGTATCATCAATGACGGTAACCTCAATTACGGTCGTGGCGATGCGGTATCAACTTCAGCAGATGCTTATCTGCAAGCCGACCTTAGCCACGGTAATGTCGGCGTTCGGGTCAGTGCAAAAGGCTGGTACGATTATACGCAGAAGCATCAGGGGGTCCCCCATGGTAGCGTCAATAATGGCTATCGTGCCGGAGAGCCTCTAAGCGACGATGGGTTCGTCTCTCTGGGGCGGTTTTCCAATGCGGTCATCGATGATGCTTATGTCTATGGTGACTTTCAGCCGGCAGGCCATGATCTTCATGTTCGCATTGGTAACCAGTCGATCCCTTGGGTAACGCCCACCACCATCGCGGGTGGCCTGCATACCGTCAACGCCTTTGATATCGCGTCCGTACGCCGGTCAAGCGCCATTGCTGAAGCCCGTACCATCGCGATGCCATCGCTATATGCCAAATTGGCGCTGACCGACAACCTGAAAGTTGATGCTTTCACTCAGTTTGATTTTCGTCCTGATGTCCTACCTGGCTGCGGCACCTTCCTCTCAACCAGTGATTACGCCCAACCCGGCTGCGATAAATTAACGCTTAACGGAAGCGTATTAAGCGCGATCGCAGGTCAGCGAATTCGTACCACTGACGGCCAGGCCATTACCAATCCTCTGGATCATGTGACCCGTGGCCCGGACCGTTACCCGGATGACAATCAGTTCGGTATTGGCCTGCATTATTTATGGGAAGACGTTGGACTTTTCGGCCTGTATTACACCAACTACACCAGCCGAAACCCACTCACCCACGTTGTTCGCACAGGACCTGGTGTACTGACACCCGCCGCTGCCAACCTTGGGCAGGCTGTCCCCACCGGAATCTCAGCCGTTTACGAGCGCGCCTACCCGACCGACATCGATATGGTTGCCGTTAACTTTAAAACGCGGCTTCCGGCGGGTACCGGTATTTATGCGGAATATAGCGTTCGCCCGAACCAACCGATTGCCTGGAATGGGTCAGATTTCGTCACCGGCCTGCTAAGTGGCACCGGCCCTCTAGGTGAACTCGCCAGTACACCGACGGGCTATGTCGCCCCCGGTTATGATCGTTTCCGCGTCAGCCAGCTTAACCTCGGCGCCAGCCATCCATTGGGTAATGTATTAGGTGGCGAAATGAAACTGTCGGCAGAAGTAGGCATGAAATACGTGCACAACCTGCCCAGCACCAACGAACGCCGTTATGGGCGCCCTGGCTTCGGTACCGCGGCTCATGAAAGCTATGCGCCGTGCACTGGCTCCGCAACAAAGTGTGCCGTCGAAGGGTTTGACACGCCGCTTTCCTGGGGAACCCGTTTCAAACTGGCCAGCGAATACACCCATGTATTGCCAGATCTTAACCTGACGCCGTCGCTGTCACTCGGTTATGACGTCAAAGGGTATTCCTATGACAGGGTCTTTTCCGAAGGACGCCACGGCGCCATCTTCGGATTGGAGGGAGTCTTTCAGGATCAATACCTGTTCGATATTAGCTATCTGAGGACCGGCGGTGGAGATTATAACCTCGTCGCAGATCGAAGCATGTTCCAAGCCAGTGTTGGTGTTCGCTTTTAACCAACACTACTCACAAAAACACAACCAAGGCGATAATCATGCACTCTTCATTTGACCGACGACGTTTACTGATTGTGGTGATGTTGATGGCGGTTGTCACCATCACTGTCCTGGAAAAAACCATTTTTGCTTTTGCCGGACCACAGATTATTGATGAGCTTCAGCTCACGCCAGAACAGTTCGGCTTTATCGGTAGTGCTTTTTTCTTTCTTTATTCCATTTCCGGTGTGTTAGTGGGTTTTCTAGCCAATCGGATGTCAAGTCGCTGGTTACTGACGGCATTGCAGGCCATCACCATGGTGGCTCAATTACTTGCTGCTTTATCTACCAGTTTATATACCTTGCTCGCTAGCCGTATGCTGTTAGGGATCGGCGCCGGGCCAAGTACGGCAGTGACTCAGCATGCCTGCTTCAAATGGTACGCCCCACGTGAACGCGTGTTGCCGGCAGCCTTGATTCAGGTGGCCATCATGCTCGGCGCTATCATCGGTGCCATTGCCTTACCAAGGCTCCTAGAACAACACGGTTGGCGAACAGGCTATTTTATCATCGCAGGTATCGGCTTGATCTGGTTGATACTGTGGTTACTTTACAGCCGCGAAGGACAGCATGACGATACGCAAACTGCTGACGGCAGTATCATGCCGACCTTGCCCTACCGCCAACTGCTACTCAATCGTACCTTTGTGTGCATCACCATGGTGGCGTTCTGCAGCTACCTCCCCAATGCGCTGATCTATAGCTGGTTACCCACTTACCTGCAACGCGGGTTAGGGCTAACCCCCATGCAATCCGGTTATCTGGTGCTGGCGACAACAGTTGGCATTATTGTGATCAATCTGGTGGTTTCCAGCCTGTCGCAACGTGCCTTAAAGCGTGGCGCCAACGTGCGTAATGCCATGGTCATCCCCCCCTTACTGGCCTGCCTGGTGGCTGCTGCTTCCTATCTCACCATGGGTTTCACAGCGACCAGTCTCGCCATGACACTCGGGCTCTTCGTTACTGGAAGCATCCTGCTCAATCTACTCTCAGCGTTTGGATTCAGCATTGTCGCCTTTATCTCTCCCGCCAGGCAACGTGGCAGTATGCTGGCCATCCATATTTCTCTGTTAACCACATCGGGAATGCTTGCTCCGCTTGTGGTTGCCCGCGCAATTCGCTGGCAAAACGACAATCTGGCAGCTGGTTTCGAAATGGCTATTGGTTTCTTCGGCATTCTCCTTCTGGCCTTCACCTTGATCGGTCTCGCGTTGATCGACCCGGAACGTAGCCGCCGTGAGCTTAATAACAACACGCCTTCTCCCATCGAATCACCGTCTGCCCGCCAGGCTTAATCAAGTGATTTCAACTTGCCACCATTTATTAACAGGAACCCTTTGATGGACGTATCCAGCTTCTCACAAAGCTACACGGCGGCGCGGCAAAAATTTCTCAGTGCTTGCGCGGAGGCAGGCCTGGAGGTTGAATCTCATCCTCATCCATTAACTGGCAGCGAGGGGGAGCAACTGGCCCTTGATGTGGCGCTATTAGGGTCACCGACAGCCGCTAACCTGCTGGTACTGAGCAGTGGTGTTCATGGGGTAGAAGGCTTCTGCGGCTCGGCCATTCAGGTAGACCATCTGCGCAACAGCGATTGGATGGAGCGCTGTCGTCATCAGGATCTGGCGGTACTTTTCCTGCATGCCATTAACCCCTACGGCTTTTCCTGGCTGCGCCGAGTCAATGAAGATAATGTCGATCTCAACCGTAATTTTATTGACTTCAGCCAACCGCTTCCCGACAACCCCGATTACCGCTCCATTGCTTCATTACTCCTTCCGCAGCAGCAACCTCCTACCCTGTTAAGCACCCTTGGCCTGTTGGGCTATGCACTGCGTCACGGCACTAAAGCCCTGCAAACCGCCATCTCGCGTGGCCAGCACAGCCATCCTGATGGGCTGTTTTTCGCCGGTACCGAACCCACCTGGAGCAACCAGCAATTACGCCAAATTCTTCGCCGCCTGGGAAGGCAATGCCAACGTATCGGCTGGATAGATGTGCATACCGGGCTTGGGCCCTGCGGAGTGGGGGAACGCATCTATAAAGGGCGCAACACCCCGGAAGATATCGCGCGGGCACGGCGCTGGTGGGGGGAAGAAGTCACCACCAACGTCGATGGTACTTCTTCATCCGCTGTACTCAACGGCACCCTTGATCTGGCGGTAATGGAAGAGTGTCCCCAGGCGGAATACAACGGTATGACGCTGGAATATGGCACCAAACCTAGTCCAGCGGTGCTCAAAGCACTTCGCGCAGACCAATGGTTGCAGAATCACCACGGCGTTGACGATGCACAGCGCACTCAGATCAAGCGCCAGCTACGCGATGCGTTCTACATCGACACTAACGAATGGAAGCAACAGGTACTGGAGCAGGCCAGGGAAGTGTCGGAACTGACTCGGCGTGGCCTTCTCACGCAATAGCCCGTCAGATAAGTGCATCCATGTGCATGTAAATCAAATGTTCACCTGTGAAACAAACTCTCAAATAAAAAGGATATTATAATGAATATACAAGAAATATATAAAAAATATAAAGAAAATGAAGAAAGTATTAAAAAAATTATCAAGTTACTTAAAAATTACATTGAAGATAATAAAGAAGAGGTAACAGCAACGCTGCAAAGCGTGGCAAGTGGTGAACTGGAGATGCCCGAAACCATTAGCCCTGAGGAAGAGAAACATTTTCGGGCGCTGTGCGGCTGGATTGTTTCAATTGGACTGACACAGGCCTTAGCGGCGCTTCAGACAATGCTGGTTGACCCTACAGTTTTAGATAGAGGTCTTAGGGGTGATGATATTCCTGAGATGGATATAATTAAACGACTCGACTTAGTTAATCGTCTTAAAAAATTAAATGGACGAACTCTAACCCGACAAGCAGTTCTACTGACAAGCTATATCTTCTACGATGAGTTTCATTATCCACAGCCCGAAACCGGTGTGTACGATATCTCGGACAATTCCTTCCAGAAACTCAAGTGGCTTTACCGCTACTGGTTCAATCAGCTTGAAGTGGCTGAAGAAGGTTCAAAGTTAGAAGACTTTTTTGCGTCTCAGGTACTTGATTTCCGGATTGTCGATCACCCCAATAATGATCCTGTTTCAAAAACTTCTATCTCATGCGCGGGAGATTTGCTTGCCGTCGATATTCTAACGCCTGAAAATACAACGCATTTATTCGATGGGATAACAGACTTCTACAGCACCGCCGACATCGTTAGCGCTAACTTGGAGTCCACCGTCGATGAGCGTCGACCAATAGGACGCTACAATGGAGACGATGGAGAGAATGCAGGCCAGCCAGCCCAAATGAATACGTCAAAGGCGATGTTTGATAAATTCCGCCATGAAGCAGGCATTAACTACTTCAGCACTGCCACTAACCACGCCATGGATTGGGGTTTCAGAGGCGTCGATGCAACACTGGAGGTACTTAAAAATTCTGGTGCTTACTATTCCGGCACAACCAAAAGTGATGCTAAAGAAGGGGAAGAACGGGACGGGTTCGTCATTATAGATAAAAATGGCATCAAGATTGCCATGTTGGCGTACACCTTCGACCTCAATGGCTACGAAAGAGATATTCCCGCCGACATGCCCTATCTGGTGAATGTCGTTCGCTTCAACGATGCTGATCCAAAGCCCGATTACTCGCTTATCAAGAAGCAGGTAGCGGCGGCGAAAGCGAAGGGTGCAGACTGGATCATCGCCTACTGCCACTGGGGGTGGGAATTTGAGATGTACCCCCATGAAAATATCAGGGAAGCCGCCCTTAAGGTGATTGACTGTGGTGTTGACACCATTCTTGGTAATCACGCACATGTCAGCCAACCGGCGGAAGCTATCCCGCGCCCAGGCAAGCAGGATGCGTTGGTGGTCTATGCGTTCGGTGACTTCGTCAGTTATCACCCGGAAAGCCGCAATTCAAAGCTTGCCTATATTGTTAAATTCGACATTGTGAAGGTCTACGATGCTATAGAATTGGCAAACCTTAAAGCCTTACCTATCTATATAGTCAATGCAAAACGTGATGATGGCAGCTACGATTGCCGTATCGTCAAGTTCGATGACGTTCTGAAAGACCCGGATGGTTACGGCCTGACCGAACTGGAAAAAAGCCAACTGCCGCATCTGGAAGAAAAGGTGTGGAACGACATTCTCTCGCCGCTTTCTGGGCTCGGTACGCGTTAATAAGTAGGCAAATTTAACGGCAATACTGATCGGTATGCTCGCTTATTGCCCTGACGGTCGGACATCTATCCAACCGCCAGGGCATTTTTATGTCGATAACTAACGATACCAGTTGCCGATTTACTTAGCTTTTTTAACGGGGCGCGGCCAATCCAACTTTTCTAACTGACGGCTGCGGGTAACCGCTAGCGCGTGCTCTGCTACGTCTTTCGCAATGGTGGAACCTGCACCAATCGTGGCGCCTTTACCCACTGTCACCGGTGCTACCAAGGCACTATTCGAACCAATAAACGCATTATCTCCAATCTCTGTGCGGTGTTTATTCGCACCGTCATAGTTACAGGTAATGGTACCCGCGCCCACGTTCACATCACGCCCTAAGTGAGCATCGCCAACGTAGCTTAGGTGATTGATTTTACTACCTTCACCCACATCTGCGTTTTTGGTTTCCACGAAGTTGCCGACCTTGGCTTTGACGGCTAGGCGTGTGCCGGGACGAAGGCGTGCGTAGGGGCCAATTTGATTCAAGCCTGCGGCTACCGTTGTGTCGATCACACTATGGCTGTCGATAATGCTTTCAGCGCCTATTGTGCTGTTTTTAATCACACAATAAGGGGCGACCTGTACACCTTCACCCAGCTCAACGTCGCCTTCAAACACGCAGCCCACGTCAATAAACACATCGTGGCCACAGGTGAGCTTGCCGCGAATATCAATTCTAGCGGGGTCGGCCAGAGCAACACCTTGGGCCATTAAAGCCTCGGCTTGCTGCAACTGATAAGCACGCTCTAAGCGGGCCATTTGTGAACGGTTATTGACGCCTTCCACTTCAACCGCACTGACTGGCTGGGCCGTACACACTTTGATGCCTTCGTTTGCAGCCATGGCGATCACGTCAGTTAAATAGTATTCGCCCTGGGCATTTTCAGCAGATAATTGTGGCAACCAGCGTTTAAGCTGCGCACTGGTCATCGCCATGATGCCAGTGTTGCACTCGGTAATGGCCAGTTGATCGGCGCTGGCGTCTTTTTGTTCAATGATGGCGACAGCTTCGCCTTCATCGTTACGAACAATACGCCCATAGCCAGAAGGGTCCTCCAGCGTAACGGTCAGCAGCCCCATGTGTTGCTCATCAACGTGGTTAAGAAGCGCTGTTAGTGACTCGCGGCGAATCATAGGGACATCGCCATACAGCACCAATACGTTACCGTTACCTAACTGAGACTGCGCTTGAGCAACCGCATGGCCGGTTCCCTTTTGCTCTTCCTGAACAGCAAACGATACAGCGCTATCTGCCAGCGCTTCGCGCAGTTGGTCTGCACCATGGCCAATCACCACATGCATGCGAGTAGGCGTAAGCCCACTGGCGGTATCTAGCACATGTTGCACCATGGATTTGCCTGCCAACGTATGCAGCACTTTTGGTGTTTGTGAACGCATACGCGTGCCTTTGCCAGCGGCAAGGATAACGATATCAAGCTCTTGCATGTTATTTACCTGTAACGGTTTAGCGGTTCGCGGCTGAAGCTTCCCACGCTTCAATACCCAGCTCATCAATGAGCGCTTCATCGAAGAATTCCACGAAGGCAGGACTGGCTAGGCTTCGCCAATGATCGTTCTCTTTCACTAACATCAACACATTGAGGTTATTCTCAATGGCCATCTGCATTCCTTCTTCGCTACCCGCTACCGAGATAGCCGTAGACCAAGCGTCTGCCCATGCGTTAGAGGGGTGAAAAACGGACACGGATGCTAACTGATGCTTAACCGGTCGGCCAGTGCGAGGGTCGATCGTATGGGAGTAGCGCTCGCCCTCTATTTCAAAGTAGTTGCGATAATCTCCTGACGTCGCGACCGACATATTCCCAAGAGGAATAACGTGCTGCGCCTCCGGCACACCGCTCTGTGGCACCTCAATCCCAACACGCCACAAGGTTTGCTCTTCCAGGTCACGGTATCCTCGAGCAATTAATTCGCCACCAATATTGACGAGGTAGTTTTCAATCCCCTGCAGATCAAGGTATGCCCCAACACGATCCGTACCATGCCCCTTAGCCACACCAGACAAATCTGCAAACACATCGCGCAAGCGCCTCGCCTGCATAAGCTGAGTATCGACTTCAATCGCATCATAGCCAATCGTCGCCATGCGTTCGCTAAGCTCAGCGTCAGAAGGCACCTCTTCGGGACGCGCCTCAGGCCCAAAACTCCATAAATTAACCACGTCGCCGACGGTAATATCAAACGCCCCATCGCTTGCTTCTGATACCGAATGGCTAATCGCAAGCACTTCAATTAACGCATTAGAAAGTGGCTGCCATTCATTAAGAGGCGCATCATTAAAGGCCACGAGCTCAGCGTCATCGCGGTAAGTCGACATCGCTTTATCAACGTCGTTTAATTCCTCAAGAAAACCTTCTTCTAGCGCCTTTGCCTCGCCTTGGGTTAGCGGGTCTGCAATAGTGACCTGATAGAATGTCCCAAAAATTGCGCCTTCAAAGCGAACAGGGGAATCTAATGGCCGATCATTTTCTGAACACCCGACTAATGCCCCAGCCGCCATGAGCAATAATCCTGACCATGTTAACAACCGAGAAATAACCTTCATTTTATTTTTCCTTGAATAAAATGCGCTGGGTTAAAAATGGTCTTCCTCTAGGACTCAACTGAAAAAATCAGACTAGAAATGGAAAAACCAGAGTAACCAAGCCCCGAATAACACTCGATACACCACGAAGGGCTGCATGCCTAACTTTTTAATCACGACCAAGAAATAGTGGATACACACATAGGCGCTAATGCCAGAGAGCAAGGTGCCTACCAGCATGGCCGGTATATCGATGAGCTGGGGTTCTTTTAGTAAGCTGATTGTCTCAAGGCCACCCGCTAGCACAATCACCGGGATCGACAGTAAAAATGAAAACCGTGCCGCACCCTCTCGGCTCATTCCTACCATTAAAGCCGCCGTAATAGTAATGCCTGAGCGAGATGTGCCAGGAATGAGTGCCAATACTTGAGCACCACCAATGATGAGCACTTCTTTTAACGTCATCTGGTATTCGCTGCGAGTGCCGCGTTTTTTCCAGTCTGCGTAGCCAAGTAGCAGACCAAAAACAATCAAACTGGCACCAATGATCAGCGTAGAACGCATGTAACCTGAGATCACATCGTGAAGCAAAAACCCGACGAGACACACTGGCAACGTGGCAATAACAACCCAAAACGCCAACATAGCATCATCGTTGACCCCTTGGCCGCGAAGTGCGGTCAAGCTACTCGTGATCATTTTGCCTATCTCATAACGGAAATAGATCACAACAGCGCTTAAACTGCCTAGGTGCAGTGCTACATCAAACGCAAGGCCTTGATCTTCCCAGGCAGTAAGAACAGGTACCAATATGAGATGGGCGGAACTCGATATAGGTAAAAATTCTGTAAGCCCTTGAACTACCGCTAACACAACCACCTGTAACCAATCCATGGAGCATCCTGTGATTAACTATTATTAACGACATTCATCCGGTGGATGACATTCAAACACCCGCAATGGCGATAAGGATACACACCCCTTTATTCATTGTCCGCATCCAACGTACGAACAAATTCACAGGAAGGTATATAGCCAGTGGCACGGTAAGCTACAATAGGCATCTATTGACGTTGGTGTCCCCGCAAGGTTCCTCATGACTCAGACCGTAGAATCACCCGTGGTTTCCAAGCATCAATTAGATAGCCAAGAGGCCAAGCGTGTTACCTATATTGGCGCTTGGCTGGATGGCATATTAAGCATTGTAAAAGTCGTGGTTGGCTTTTGGGTGGGCTCGGCGGCGCTAATTGCTGATGGTATTCATTCACTTTCAGATCTTGTGACCGATGGTTTTGTGTTAGCTGCTATTCATTACGGCCGCCAAGAACCAGATGATGATCATCATTACGGCCATGGCCGTATCGAAACCTTAACGACGCTACTACTGGGCAGCGTACTGATCTTTGTGGCGGGTGGTATTGCCTGGTCTAGTATTGACCGTTTGTTTAGTGGCACTGAAGTCAATGCTCCTGGCCTGGTCGCTATTGTCATAACAATTATTGCTCTGTTCAGCAAAGAGTGGATTTTTCGTTATACCATGCGCGTTGCCAAACGCGTTAAATCTAAGCTATTGGAAGCAAACGCTTGGCATTCTCGCAGCGATGCACTGTCTACTGCGGTGGTACTGGTCGCGTTAATTGGCGCGCAGTTTGGGTTAGGCTGGCTCGACGCCGTTGCCGCTATCATTGTTGGCTTATTGGTTGGCAAAGTAGGTTGGGATTTACTTTGGGAGTCAGCGCGAGAACTAGTGGATACCGCGCTGCCTGAAAGCGTTCAACAACAGATGCATGATGTTGCTCTTAGCGTCCCAGGCGTAGACAGTGTCCATGACTTACGCACCCGCCAGTCTGCAGGCTGGGTCATGGTCGACTTACATGTCGTCGTCGGATCAAAAATAACCGTGTCGGAAGCTCATGAAATAGGCAACGAAGTGAGCCGGCGTTTGCGACATAAGTTTCCGTTGCTCACTGATGTCATTTTTCACGTTGATCCTGAAGATGATGCCGGAGAAGGCGATCCCAGCCGCCTTCCCGGCCTTCCACTGCGCCCCGAAGTGGAAGCCGCACTGAATGAGCGCTGGTACATGCATCCTGTTTGGCGCACGTTAACCGAGCTTCAACTGCACTATTTAGACGATAAGGTATCGGTTTCGCTGATTATTGGCGATTCGGTCCACCAGCCACCGCAGTGCCTAGCCAGCCAGTTAAAGGGGCTGGCCAGAGATATCGAGTGGCTAGGCAATGTGGAAGTTATGTTTATTACCCGCGCGGCCAGCAGTGCGATGCGCTAACCATTGGCTAAAATAGCAGTCGCAATGGTGAAGTAAATCAATACCCCCGAAGCATCAATTAGGGTTGTTACCAATGGGGCCGAGGCGGTGGCGGGATCGACCTTAAAGCGCTCTAGTACGAACGGCAGACACATACCAATCATGCTGCCAAATAGAACAATGGTCACCATACTTAACGCCACAATGATGGCCACTGCTTCACCACCACGAAAAACCCCAATGGGTGCCACTGCGATCGCCATGGTAATTCCCAGCGAACCAGCCACCAGCAGCTCACGACCGAGCATTTTGCTCCAATCTTTTACGCCAATGTCGCCAGTTGCCATACCGCGTACCATCAATGTAGCTGCCTGAGCACCTGCGTTGCCGCCACTACCAATCAGTAGCGGCAAGAAAAATACCAGTGCGACCTGGGCGGCAATTGTGTCCTCGAAATACGCAATGCCTGCGCCAGAAAACAAGTTGGCGAATACCAGTAGTACAAGCCAAGTCACTCGCTTGCGGTAAAGATTCCACAGCGAAACACGGCTAACCCCATCTTCTAGCTGACCGATAGACATCCCCTTGTGAATATCCTCGGTGGCTTCCGATTCGGCAACGTCCATGGCATCGTCGTGGGTGACGATGCCTACCATCCGACCATCAGCGTCTAATACGGGCAACGCCAGCAGGTCATAGCGGGCAACCGTGCGGGCCACGTCTTCCTGCTCTTCATCTACCGGTGCACTGATCACATCTTTAATCATGATGTCGTCAACCAACGCCCTTGGACGAGCCACCATCAGTTGGCGCAGCGACATGGTGCCAATTAACTGTCCGTCACCATCAAGCACATAGAGCTGATACACCGTTTCCGCATCTGGGGCGGTTTGGCGTACCCGCATCATGGCTTGTGACACCGTCATGCCACTGGGTATGGCGACATAGTCAGAGGTCATGATGGCGCCAGCGGTGCCTTCTTCGTAGCTTGCTAAACGTTTAAGATCTTCGCGCTCTTGATGGGCCATGCGTCGCAACAACGCTTCTCGGCGATCCTCGCCAAGCAGGTTAAACAAATCTGCACGCTCATCAGACCCCATCTCTTCAAGAAGTTTAAGCACCTGGGTATCAGACAGCTCGCCAACGACTTCAAGCTGACTTTCTCTTGGTAAATAGCCCAGCACATTGGCAGCGCGCTCAGTAGAGAGAATATCAAGTATGGCAAGCGCTGCTGGCAACTCTTCGTCGTCTTCAATTAGCTCTTCAACCACCTCACCAATATCTGCTGAGCGGATGTCGGCTAAACGCTCCGCGATGAGAGCCTTGTTGGGTTTCTCTTTGTTCAGCTCACCCAGCAGCTCAGATTTTAGTTCCTCCAAGGTTTCATCGTTCAATGACATCGCTATCTCCCTTTGTGCAGACGCATATTATGCAGATGAGGTGTTACAGACGAGCGTCGCTACGCTGAATACGTTTTCCCATAGTACCAAACAAAAAAAACGCCCCTTAAACCCTATCGGGTTCAAGGAGCGCTTCACTCACGCTAAGGCGTGATTTTAGCCTTTACCCGCCTTTTTGCGCAGCTGCTGAATCGTTCGTAGCTGTGCAACGGCTTCGGCAAGTTCAGCGGCAGCGCGGGTATAATCCAGCTCTGCCGATTTCTCATTAAATGCTTTCAGCGCTTGCTGACGTGCTTCTTCGGCAGCGGCCTCATCAAGGTCGCTAGCCCGCGCCGCAGCGTCAGCCAGAATTGTCACGACATCCGGCTGGACTTCCATGAAGCCGCCCGAAACAAAGAAGTTCTCTTCCTGGCCATCGTGGATAACGCGAACCGGGCCCGGCTGAAGCTCGGTCAGCAGCGGGGCGTGCCCCGGCAGAATGCCGAGGTCACCCATAATCCCGGAAGCCACTACCTGCTCAACACTGCCTGAGAAGATAGATGTTTCAGCGCTGACGATATTGCAAATAAAGCTATTCGCCATAGCGAATCCCCCTAATGGACGGGATTACTTCTTCATCTGGTTGGCTTTTTCGACAGCTTCGTCGATGGAGCCGACCATATAGAAGGCCTGTTCCGGCAGGTTATCGTACTCGCCCGCGAGAATACCCTGGAAGCCACGAATAGTATCTTTCAAAGACACATACTTACCGGGCGAACCAGTAAACACCTCTGCAACGAAGAACGGTTGCGACAAGAAGCGCTGGATTTTACGCGCACGCGATACTGCCAGCTTATCTTCATCAGACAGCTCATCCATACCCAAAATCGCGATAATATCCTTCAGTTCTTTGTAACGCTGCAGAACGTTCTGTACACCACGAGCGATATTATAGTGCTCTTCACCGACGACCAGCGGATCTAGCTGACGCGACGTAGAATCCAGCGGATCAATCGCAGGATAAATACCAAGCTCTGCGATAGAACGTGCCAGTACAACGGTGGCGTCCAAGTGCGAGAAGGTCGTTGCCGGAGACGGGTCAGTCAAGTCATCCGCAGGTACGTAAACGGCCTGCACCGATGTGATGGAGCCCGTTTTGGTAGAGGTGATACGTTCCTGTAGAACGCCCATCTCTTCAGCCAGCGTTGGCTGATAACCTACCGCAGACGGCATACGACCCAACAGAGCAGATACTTCGGTACCCGCCAGGGTGTAGCGATAAATATTATCGACGAACAACAACACGTCGCGGCCTTCATCACGGAATTTCTCAGCGATGGTTAGGCCAGTCAGCGCAACACGCAGACGGTTGCCAGGTGGCTCATTCATCTGACCATAAACCAGCGATACCTTATCGATAACGTTGGATTCAGTCATTTCGTGATAGAAGTCGTTACCCTCACGCGTACGCTCGCCAACACCAGCAAATACAGAGTAGCCGCTGTGTTCGGTAGCGATGTTGCGGATAAGCTCCATCATGTTAACGGTTTTACCAACACCCGCACCGCCGAATAGACCAACTTTACCGCCCTTAGCGAACGGGCAAACGAGGTCAATAACCTTAATGCCGGTTTCCAACAGCTCATTTGAAGCTGCTTGGTCAGCGTAGCTTGGTGCTTTGCGGTGGATTGGCATGCGCTCTTGCTCACCAATCGGGCCTGCTTCATCAATCGGCTCACCGAGCACGTTCATGATGCGACCTAGCGTTTCCTTACCGACCGGTACGGAAATTGCGGTACCTGTGTTGGTCACGTCCAAGCCACGTTTCAAGCCCTCAGTAGAGCCCATGGCAATGGTGCGCACCACGCCGTCGCCCAGCTGTTGCTGGACTTCGAGGATGGTCTCAGCATTAGAGACCTTCAGCGCGTCGTAGACCTTGGGCACAGAGTCCCGCGGAAACTCTACGTCAATCACCGCGCCGATGATTTGTACGATACGTCCGCTCATCTTGGTTCCTCTCAAAAACCTGCAAATGAAACCTGTCTGCCGGGAGCTATCTTTGCGATAGCTAGCTCCCTCGGCGTTATACGGCAGAAGCGCCGCCGACGATCTCGGAAATTTCCTGGGTGATGGCGGCCTGACGGGCCTTGTTGTATACCATCTCCAGATCGTCGATCAGGTTGCCCGCGTTATCAGTGGCACTCTTCATAGCGATCATTCGGGCGGCCTGTTCGCACGCACCGTTTTCGACTACCGCCTGATACACCTGTGATTCGATGAATCGAACCAACAGGCTGTCTAGCAACGCCTTGGCATCCGGTTCATACAGGTAGTCCCAGCTTCCGGGACGGGCGTTTTCTTCGTCATGCGTTGCGTCTTCGCCCATATCGGACGACAACGGAAGAAGCTGACGGACGACTGGCCGTTGCGTCATGGTGTTAACAAATTCGTTATACACCACAAATAAACGGTCAAGGCGTCCTTCGTCGTACGCTTCTAACATGACCTTGACACTTCCGATCAGTCCCTCAACAGACGGCGATTCTCCCAATCCGCTCTTGGCAGCAACTAAGTTGCCTCCATAATTGCGGAAAAAGGCGCCGGCTTTAGAGCCAAGGGCACAGAAGTCTAGCTCGGCGTCTTGCTGTTTCCAGACAACGGCATCTTTCACCACTGCCTTAAACAGGTTGACGTTTAAGCCACCACACAGACCGCGGTCGGTAGATACCACAATATAACCAACGCGCTTCACCTCATCACGCTCGACCATGTAGTCGTGCTTGTATTCGGGGTTTGCGTCAGCAATGTGGCCTACCACATTACGAATCTGCTTGGCATACGGCTGGCCAGCCTTCATCAGATCTTGTGCTTTACGCATTTTGGATGCAGCTACCATTTCCATGGCACTGGTAATCTTCTGCGTATTTTTAATGCTCCCGATCTGGGTGCGTATCTCTTTTGCAGCTGCCATAGCGATCTACCCTTCGTTCGTGGCTCTCAGAAAGCATGCAAGCCCACCCGCAGGCGGGCCGGACATTACCAGCTCTGAGTCGCCTTGAACTTCTCGAGACCTGACTTCAAGCCGTCCTGAATCTCGCCGTTGTAGTCGCCGGTCTGGTTGATCTTATCGAGCAGGTCGTTGTGTTCAGACTTCATGTAATCGTGCAGAGCACGTTCGAAGTCCAACACTTTATCGACGCTCACATCATCCAAGTGACCTTCGTTAGCGGCGTACAGAGACAGCGCCATTTCCGCCACTGACATCGGCGAATACTGCTTTTGCTTCATCAGTTCGGTAACGCGTTGACCATGCTCAAGCTGCTTACGGGTCGCTTCATCAAGGTCAGAAGCAAACTGCGAGAATGCCGCCAGTTCACGGTACTGAGCCAAGGCCAGACGAACACCGCCACCCAATTTCTTGATGATCTTGGTCTGCGCTGCACCACCAACACGAGAAACCGAGAGACCTGCGTTAATTGCCGGACGAATACCGGAGTTAAACAGGTTGGTTTCCAAGAAGATCTGACCATCGGTAATCGAGATAACGTTGGTCGGAACGAACGCGGAAACGTCGCCACCTTGGGTTTCAATAATCGGCAGTGCGGTCAAAGAACCGGTTTTGCCTTTTACTTCACCGTTGGTGAACTTCTCGACGTAATCGGGATTAACGCGCGCAGCGCGCTCCAGCAAACGTGAGTGGAGATAGAAAACGTCACCAGGATAGGCTTCACGACCAGGCGGACGACGCAGTAGTAGCGATACCTGACGGTATGCCACAGCTTGTTTGGAAAGATCGTCGTAAACGATCAATGCGTCTTCACCACGGTCACGGAAGTACTCACCCATGGTGCAGCCAGAGTAAGCGGCTAGAAACTGCATCGGTGCCGGGTCGGCAGCGCCAGCAGCCACGACGATCGTATGTTCCATCGCACCGTGTTCTTCTAACTTACGCACCACGTTAGCAATGGTTGACTGCTTCTGACCAATCGCTACGTAAACACAAGTAACGCCTTTGCCTTTCTGGTTGATGATCGCATCGATAGCAATGGCAGACTTACCAATCTGACGGTCACCGATGATCAGTTCACGCTGACCACGGCCAATTGGCACCATGGCATCGATAGACTTCAAACCTGTCTGGATCGGCTCATCAACGGACTGACGGGTAATAACGCCAGGCGCTACTTTTTCTACCGCATCGGTCATTTTAGCGTTGATATCGCCTTTACCGTCGATAGCATTACCTAGCGCATCGACAACGCGACCTATCAGCTCAGGACCTACCGGCACTTCTAAGATACGACCTGTACACTGAGCGGTCATACCTTCTTGAAGTTGCAGATAGTCACCCAGGACAACGGCACCAACGGAGTCGCGCTCCAGGTTCAGTACCATGCCAAAGATGCTGTTAGGGAATTCGATCATTTCACCAAACATCGCGTCTTCGAGGCCGTGAATTTTCACGATACCGTCGGATACGCTGACGATGGTGCCCTGATTACGGGCTTCAGATGCGACGTCAAGCTTCTCAATTCGCTGCTTGATGATGTCGCTGATCTCGGAAGGATTCAGTTGCTGCATACCATGTCCCTCAGACTCAAGCGGTTAGCGCTTCGGAAAGGCGATTCAATCGACCACGTACCGAGCCGTCAATGACGGTATCGCCGGCACGCAGGATGACACCGCCAATAAGCGTCTTGTCCACCTGAGTAGTAATGGAGATTTCGCGATTCAAACGTTTCTTGAGTGCGTTCGCTAGCTTGGTCTGCTGTGCGGCAGTCAGCTTATAGGCTGATGTGACTGTCACTTCAACGCGCTGTTCATGTTCGGCACGCAGGTACTCGAACTGTTCAGCAATGAAGGGCAGTGCCAACAAGCGACCTTGGTCAGCTAAGGTATCCAAAAACCGCGTCAGGCCTTCTTGCTTTTCCGACAACATATCAGAAAGCAACGCTACCTTTTTGTCGTTCTCAAGTTTTGGACTACCTAGCAAACGGCGAACGTCGCTGTTGGCAACCGCAGCGCTTAAAAAACCAAGCGCTTGGGACCAGCTATCAAACGCCTCATGATCACGCGCGTATTCAAACGCCGCCTTAGCGTAAGGACGAGCGACGGTAAGTAATTCCGCCATGGGTCACCTCCTTACAGTTCAGCAGCAAGCTCATCAAGTAACTTGCGATGTGCTTTCTCGTCGACCGAAGCTTCTAATACACGCTCAGCACCAATGATGGCGAGGTGAGAAACCTGGGCTCGAAGATCGTCTTTTGCTCGGTTCACTTCTTGCTCGATTTCTGAACGTGCACTGGCTATTAGGCGTTCGCCTTCAGCGCGGGCCTGATCACGTGCTTCTTCAATCATCTGAGCAGAGCGCTTGTTGGCTTGCTCGAGAATTTGAGAAGCCTGCTCCTTGCTTTCGCGCAGCGTCTGCTCTGCACGCTCTTGAGCTAGCTCAAGGTCGCGACTAGCGCGACTAGCTGCGTCTAAGCCATCAGCAATTTTTTTCTGACGCTCGTGAAGCGCGTTGCTGATCGGAGGCCACACATACTTTGTGCAAAACCAGACAAAGATCGCGAAGGCGATCGTCTGCCCGATAAGCGTCATGTTGATATTCACAGGGATGTACCTCTGACAAGTTCGTGGCGACCGGAGTGAAACAAAACCGAGCGGAGTGTCCGCTCGGCTAAGCTGTCATTAACCGGCGACAACGAAGATCAGGTACATCGCGATACCAACACCGATCATCGGAACGGCGTCAAGCAGACCGGCCATGATGAAGGTTTTGGTTTGCAGCTGGTCGCCCAGTTCAGGTTGACGCGCCGTAGATTCAAGCAACTTGCCGCCCAACAAGGCAAAGCCAATGCCAGTAGCTAGTGCGCCCAAACCGATGATGATGGCAGCTGAGAGATAAACCATTTCCATGATATTGCTCCTGATTTTAAGTTTTGGTTAAGGGTTGAGGGTTAATAAAAGCGTTGTTGCTTGGTTTAGTGGTGTTCGTGCGCCGCGCTCAGGTACACGACCGAGAGCGTGGTGAAAATAAAGGCCTGCAGCGTTACCACAAGAATGTGGAAAATGGCCCATGGCACGTCCAACAGCCAGATAGCCCAGAACGGCAATAGGGCTATCAGGATAAAGATGACCTCACCGGCAAACATGTTGCCGAATAGACGCAGGCCAAGGCCTAGCGGCTTTACGAGCAAACCAATCACTTCAAGCACTAAATTGAAAGGAATGAGTGCCCAGTGATTGAATGGCGTCAATGAAAGTTCTTTAGCAAAGCCACCTGCTCCTTTAACCTTGATGCTGTAATAAATAATTAAGCAGAAGACGCCTATCGCCATACCTAGAGTGGCATTGGGGTCAGTTGTCGGTACGATTTTCATGTACTCAACGCCTAACTTATTAAACAACACAGGGAAGTAATCCACTGGGATAATTTTCAACGTATTCATGAGTAGAATCCACACGAACAGCGTCAGCGCCAGGGGCGCAATAACAGGATTACGTCCATGGAAAGTGGCGCGAGTCAGGTTTTCAATGAACTCAACCACCATTTCTACGGCGTTTTGCAAGCCACCGGGCACACCGGTGGTCGCTAGCTTACCGGCCTTGCGGAAGATCCAAATGAACAGCAAGCCCATGGCAATAGACCAACCCATGGTGTCCAGGTGGATAGCCCAAAACCCCATTTCACGCGCTTCTTCAGCGGAATGAGCCAGTGACCAACCGTTTTCTGGGTGATTACCAAAGGTTAGGTTCTGCAAGTGGTGCTGGATATAGTAAGTCGATGAGACTTCGTTTCCTGCGGCCATAGACATGTCACCTCAATAAGTTGTGCGATTTCCTGGGCATTAACCAAGGTGCTAGCCAATGCGTCAAAATAACCGCGACATAAGCACAAAAAAAGAAAGCGGGGTTTGAGGGGGGCGCTACAACAAACACCAATGTAAAAAGTGCCACCGTCAAACCAAACTTGCCTGCTTCGGCGCGAAATAAATCCATCGCATCAGATGAGCGACGCTTCGCGCGGAAAATGCCCATTCGCTGTATGAAAAAAGCGTGTGGTAGCAGCGCTACCAGCGCTCCCTTCAACACCGATAACACGCCTGCCAGATGTGCTATCGAAAAAGCAAACAACATACCTAAGAGCGTAACGATAAGTTGCGCCAGCATTAGTCGAACAAAATATGTTTTTTGTCGCTGGGTTTCCAAACGTCGCATAATTTCCCAGCTCGTTAGGTTGACGCGTTTTTCGTAACCTGCTGCTTATCATTATTACTAACGACCGACACAAATCTTGCGCGATTATAGGGAAGCGCTATCACACCTTCAACCGAAGTTGCGCGAATTTAGCGCGTTTCGGTACTTACTTGCGACCAAAGGGCTAAAAATGTGTCGTAAATTTCATGAGCCTGCTATTTAATATGTTCTAAAATCCCGTCGAGCTCTTCAAGGCTGGTGTAGCGAATTGTTACCTTTCCCTTCCCTTTTTGTCCATGATCAATAGAGACGGAAGCACCCAGCAATCCTCCCAGGTGTGTTTCAAGTCTTGCAACATCCGGTGTTTTTACAGCACGCGGCGACGTTTGGACAGATGTTTGGTTAGCTTGCACTTTTTTAACCAGCGATTCAGTGTCACGAACGGTCAAATCGTTATTGACCACTTCATGGGCAATTTGGCGTTGCTGGGTACTATTAAGCGACAGCAAAGCTCGTGCATGTCCCATATCTAGATCGCCGCGTTCCAGTAGCGTTTGTACTTCAGGGTCTAACGCTAACAAGCGCAGTAAATTGGCGACTTGCGTGCGTGATTTACCGACTGCATCAGCAATTTGCTGCTGGGTAAGCTCAAACTCATCCCCTAGACGTTTTAGAGCCATCGCTTCTTCGATGGCATTTAAATTTTCGCGCTGAATGTTTTCAATCAACGCCAGTGCAAGTGCCACCTCATCGCTGACATCGCGAATAACAGCAGGAATAACGTCTAATTCGGCCAGCTGTGCAGCGCGCCAACGGCGTTCACCTGCAATGATTTCGTAGCGGTTTTCACCTACAGGGCGAACTACAATCGGCTGCATCACCCCTTGCGCACGAATCGAATCGGCAAGCTCTTCCAACGCTTCTGGCTGAATATCCCGACGTGGCTGATACTTGCCGCGGGT
Source organism: Vreelandella andesensis (assembly GCF_003989795.1). Taxonomy (GTDB): domain Bacteria; phylum Pseudomonadota; class Gammaproteobacteria; order Pseudomonadales; family Halomonadaceae; genus Vreelandella; species Vreelandella andesensis. The sequence goes on along the minus strand of NZ_RZHG01000019.1, from coordinate 66,178 downwards.
AAGTTGGCCAAGCGGTAATCGTTCTAGCCGTTCAGCCGCCGCTTCTGTTGGTGCAGCAGGCAACTGTAATGTGTTAGCACTGTCAAGCGCCATGCCACCCGTAATATCTAAGCTGTCACGACGACGGGCACCCGCACCAATCAGGGCGTCCAGGCCACGTCCTAGCGCGCGTTTACGCGTCATTCGCTTTCCCTCGTACGTTTTACGTTACAGCGATAGCCGCCGAATCATTTCTTTTGCAAGCACACGGTAAGCCTGACTACCTCGTGAAAAACGCGCGTATTGAGTAACGGGTAAGCCATGGCTAGGTGCTTCAGCAACCTTCACATTGCGTGGAATGGTTGTTTTTAACAGTGCATCACCAAAAAAATCCCTCAGCTGTTTGTCGACTTCGCGAGTCAGACTCGTGCGCTTATCGTACATAGTCCTCAGGATGCCTGAAACGGCTAAATCAGGATTGATGCTTTGTTTGATCTGCTCAACGGTATCCAGTAGCGCCGATAATCCTTCCAATGCGTAGAATTCACACTGCAATGGTATAAGCACGCCATTAGCAGCTGTTAGCGCATTTACGGTCAGCATATTGAGCGACGGCGGGCAATCAATGAGCACAACATCGTAGTCATCTGCCACGGTCTGCAGTGCTAACGACAAACGACTTTGCCGTTGGTCGCTATCAAGCAGCTCTACTTCAGCAGCCGTTAAATCACCATTACCTGGAAGGACGTCATAATTAACTGGAAGCCCACGAACAATCGCATCGCTTGCGCTTGTTTCGCCCAGCAATACATCAAGTACGCTTTTTTCAAGCGCGTACTTATCGATGCCACTGCCCATGCTGGCATGGCCTTGTGGGTCTAAATCTACCAACAGGATCCGACGATCTAAGGCTGCCAAACTAGCGGCAAGGTTAACGGCTGAAGTGGATTTGCCCACACCGCCTTTTTGGTTGGTTAGGGCAATGATCTGGCTCACTACTCAACTCCTTTTGGGGTCAGAATCAATAACTGCCGCTCGGCCGTCTCGAAGGGAACACTCAGTAGGTGACGCGCCCGTAGCTCAACATCGGCGGGTAACTCACGCAATTCATCATCTGCGCCAGGGCCTTTCATAGCAAGCCACTGTCCGTGAGCTGCCGGTAGCGAACGGGTTAGCGAGATAAAGTCTACCAAGCTAGCAAAGGCTCGGGAAATAACTTGGTCAAACGCCTGACCAGTAAATTGCTCGACACGTGCCTGAGTTGGGGTGACGTTCGTCAACGCTAATTCCATCACTGCTTGGCGCTGAAAGCGAACTTTTTTGCCATTGCTATCGAGCAGCGTTACTTGTAACTCAGGCTTCATAATAGCTAGCACGAGGCCGGGCAGGCCGGGGCCAGCGCCTACATCAAGTACCTGTGTACCATGGACATACGGGGCAACAGCAGCACTATCCAGCACATGTCGTGACACCATTTCTTCAACATCTCGCACAGCGGTGAGGTTATAAGCTTGGTTCCACTTGTGCAACAGAGCAAGCAAACCAAGTAACTGCTCGCGCTGATAAGGAGTAATAACGGCACCTAGCTCGGCCAATCCTTCCTCTAATCGAGGTGCAACGGTTTCGGGCAAACTGTTGATCAACGGCGTTAATTGACTCATCCGTTAACGACCTCGGTAGTACTGACTAAGCGACGCTTTTTCAAATGTATTAGCAAAATAGAGACCGCAGCGGGGGTCACGCCTGAAATTCTGGCCGCGTGTGCCAGAGTCTCCGGCCGCGTTTCGCTAAGCTTTTGACGGATCTCATTGGATAATCCTTCAACGCGTTGATAATCCAACTCGGCAGGCAGCGGCATCGCTTCATGGCGCTTGAGTTTATCAATCTCATTCTGCTGACGGTCAATATACCCTTGATATTTCGCTTGAATTTGCACCTGCTCAGCAACCGTTTCGTCGTTTACATCGCCGCTTTCGATACCAGGAAGCGATGTAATATCGGCATAAGTAAGCTCTGGGCGCTTGAGCAACTCACTTAAGCAGTACTCACGGGGAAGCGGCCGACCGGTTTTTTCAGCAACCTTGGCAGCAGCAGGGGTATTGGGTTGCACCCAAAGTGTGGCCAAACGCGTTGTTTCACGTTCGATGGCTTCACGTTTTAGGCTAAACGCCGCCCAACGCTTGTCGTCGACTAAACCAAGCTCGCGACCTTTTTCGGTTAAACGCAGATCAGCATTATCTTCACGTAGCAAAAGGCGATATTCCGCGCGTGAGGTAAACATGCGGTAAGGCTCTTTGGTCCCCATGGTGATCAGATCATCCACCAGCACACCAAGATACGCTTCATCTCGACGCGGATGCCACGCCGCTAGCTGTTTGGCACGACGAGCCGCATTTAAGCCAGCCAGCAACCCTTGAGCTCCTGCTTCTTCGTAGCCGGTGGTACCGTTGATTTGTCCGGCAAAAAATAGGTTGTGGATAAATTTAGTTTCCAACGAATGTTTCAAATCTCGCGGATCAAAAAAGTCATATTCGATTGCGTACCCAGGCCGGGTGATATGGGCGTTTTCCAGACCGTTAATTGAACGAACCACTTGCAGCTGAACATCGAAAGGCAACGACGTTGAGATTCCGTTGGGATACAGCTCATGGGTATCCAGCCCTTCAGGTTCAATAAACACCTGGTGGCTCGATTTGTCGGCAAAGCGGTGAACTTTGTCCTCAATCGATGGGCAGTATCGTGGACCAACGCCTTCGATAACACCGGAATACATCGGTGAACGGTCAAGGTTTGCCATGATGATTTCATGGGTGCGCTCGTTGGTATGCGCAATGTGACAGCTTACCTGCTGAGGATGCATGTCCCGTGAGCCCAGGTATGACATCACCGGTGTTGGCGTATCACCTGGCTGCTCTTCTAACACTGAGAAATCAACGGTTTTAGCATCAATCCGCGGGGGGGTGCCGGTTTTTAACCGGTCGACACGAAACGGTAATGCACGTAAGCGTTCGGCTAAGGCGTTGGAAGGTGGATCGCCTGCGCGTCCGCCGCGGCTTTGATCTAATCCGATGTGGATAACGCCACCCAAAAACGTACCGGTTGATAGCACAACGGATTCCGCATGGAAGCGTATGCCTGTTTCGGTCACGACGCCTCGAACGGTGTTGTTATCCACAATCAGGTCGCCAGCCGCTTGCTGAAATATCGTCAAGTTCGGCTGGTTTTCTAACATGCTACGAATAGCCGATTTGTAACGAATTCTATCTGCTTGAGCACGTGTTGCTCGAACGGCTGGGCCCTTACGAGCGTTCAAAACTCGAAACTGAATGCCGCCTAGGTCCGTGGCTAGCCCCATTGCACCACCGAGTGCATCAATTTCTTTTACCAAGTGGCTTTTGCCAATCCCACCAATTGCTGGATTGCACGACATTTGGCCGAGCGTTTCAAAATTGTGGGTTAGCAACAGGGTTTGACAACCCATACGAGCAGAGGCCAATGCGGCTTCAGTTCCCGCATGGCCACCGCCGATGACAATCACGTCAAAGCGGTCGGGATAGTTCAAGAGGCACCTCGTCTTGCGCCGTTTGGCACGGATGAAAATGGGTCAGCGTGACTTCACTGATTGAGTAAGCCGGCCAGTATAAACCTCCTGTGGGTAACCGTCAGGTTTTTCCACACCCCAAACTTATTACTCATGCATTATTAATAAAAAAATAAAAATATATAAGAGAAGTTCTATTGATGTTGTAATTATTAGTGTGGACAAAAACTGTTGATAACCCTATTAATACTAATTTTATCAATGATTTAAATTGTTAGCTTTTACATGATTAAACGGCGGAGTACCTGCGTAGAAGCGGTGTTGCTCCTGTGGATGAAAGTACGACTTACACACAGGCACGATAAACACCGGGTTATCCACCGACCCATACCGAGTTTGTTACCGCACCTGTGAACAAGTGAGATTGGAATCTCAAAAAGTCCTTATTAGCGCTTATGGCAGGTGTCTTAGAACGATAGTGTGCTGCGTGTAAAAAATAGTATCCACAGGCAAAAAAAATGGCCAGTCGCGATGACAGGCCATTTAATGAGGTAAAAATTGGCAAAAAAGCCAGATTTAAAACCAGATTTACGCAGACATTAGTGTTTCAAAACGCGTGCAAGGAAGGATTGTGTACGCTCATGTTGAGGTGTATCGAACAGTTGTTCAGGAGGTCCTTGTTCAGCAATTTCGCCTTGATGAATGAAAATAACGCGATCTGCCACTTCACGGGCAAAGCCCATTTCATGCGTCACAATCACCATGGTCATGCCTTCTTTAGCAAGCTCACGCATGGCGTCCAGCACTTCACCAATCATTTCAGGGTCAAGCGCCGAGGTAGGCTCGTCAAACAGCATAAGGCGGGGTTCCATAGCCAACGCCCGTGCTAACGCTACTCGTTGCTGCTGCCCGCCCGAGAGCTGACTCGGATACTTGTCTGCTTGGTCGGAAATACCAACACGCTCTAGCAGTTTGTCAGCCGTTTCCTCGGCATCCTGGCGGCTCCATCCCCGTACTTTCATAGGCGCGAGAGTGACGTTGTCGCGCACGCTTAAATGGGGAAAAAGGTTGAACTGCTGAAACACCATACCAACTTCCGTACGGATGGTTTGCAGCGCTTTACTGCTTTTACCGTTAGGCAATAATTCGTTGCCATCAACGTCAAGGGAACCTGATTGAAACTCTTCTAAGCCATTGATACAGCGTATAAGGGTTGATTTACCAGAGCCGCTGGCACCGATGACGACGACGACTTCACCGGGGATAATCTCAAGATCAATATTATTGAGCACGTGCAGGCTGCCAAAATGCTTATTGAGCTGCTGCATACGCACAATTGGCGATTGTGTAGAGGTCATTGCACGTTCCTTATTGTCCTGCGAGGCCTCTGCGCTCGATTTGGCGCAGAATCAAAGAGAGGGTCCAGGTAATGACAAGATACATAAGTGCCACCATGAAATAGACCTCTAGTGCGGTGAAGGTGGTCGCAATATAAATTTGCCCTTGGCGAACCAATTCACCGACCCCGATAACTGAAAATAGCGAGGTATCCTTGATACTGATAATGCCTTGGTTACCCAGCGGAGGAATCATGCGGCGAAGTGCCTGGGGCCAAATGACATAGCGAAACGCTTGAGTTCTAGACAGGCCTAATGAGAGTGATGCTTCTCGCTGGCCACGCTCGATGGACTGTACGCCGCCTCGCACGATTTCTGATATATATGCCCCTGAATTAATGGCGATAGCGGCGATACCGGCGACTAATGCGTTGATGGGACTACCCAGTAGCTGGGGTAAGCCGTAAAAAATAAATAGAACCTGTACTAAAATGGGCGTACCGCGGAAAACTTCGACGTAAAAAATCGCTGGCCAGCGCAACCAACGTAGTGGGCTAATACGCAATAAACCAAAGAAAATGCCAATAAAGAAGCCGATGGCTAGGCCGCCAAACGATATAAGCAGTGTCCAAGGAATACCTGGTAACAGGTAAGGGATCGACCCAAATGCGGCCGACCAATCAAACTGAAAGTTAACGTCCACGCGTTATCTCCAGAAAAATAAACAACGACACAGGGCCGGGGGAATAGCCGCCCGGCCCTGAGATGAAAAGCATTCGTTAGTGAAAGCGAACAGCGGTATTACTCAGCGCTGGGAGCTTCACCAAACCACTTCGTGTAGATTTCATCGTAGGCGCCGTCTTCACGCATGGCGGCAAGCGCTTTGTTGGTTGGCTCTACCCACTCGCTGCCTTTGTGGAAAACAATGCCGTACTGCTGACCTTCATATAGCGGGCCAACCACCTTGGTACGACCTTCACCGCGGGTTTGCGAGAAGTAGGCGACATTAGGAGCATCGTATAGCACTGCGTCGACGTTGCGTCCTAAGAGCGCCATGTACATGTCGGCAGTGCCTGGATAAGGAGTGATGTTGGCATCATCGCCGAGTTCCTGCTGAAGATAATCGTAGCTAGTAGAGCCGATTTTGGTGGCAACGGTGAGGCCTGCTAGGTCTTCGATCGAAGCGACATCTTCGTTGTCGGCGCGCACGATAATCCGCAGGCCTGAGTCGTAATAGGGGTCAGAGAAGTCGACAACCTGGGCTCGCGCTTCTGTAATGGTGGTGCCCGCAATGGCGATTTCCTGGCTGCCGGTTTGGACAGCGGGAATGATGCCAGAGAATTCCATCGTGGTGAGGTTAACTTCAAAGCCAGCCCGTTCGGCAACGGCGTTGATGATATCCATGTCAAAACCAATCATTTCGCCGGTTTCAGGATCCATCATTTCGAACGGCACGAAGCTTGGGTCAGTGGCCACATTGACGGAAGGTGTTTGTGCAAATGCAACACTGGTACTGCTTAAACCCAGTGCAAGTGCGGTAGCAACGACAGATTTTTTTAGTAGGTAGTTCATTAGCTTTCCCGTGTTTTATTTGGTTTGCGACGTCATATAAAGAAAATTTTCTCTTACAAATTACGTCTGCAACCGTTATTGACCTTTTAACCTTGGCGAGAAACCACCAAGGCGTCAAGTCACGGGGAGGGGGTTGTTACCAACGTTGGTTAGACCATGAAGGAAGCCCCGCAGCCGCAAGTGGTTGTGGCGTTGGGGTTTTGAACACGAAAACGAGCACCTGCTAAGCCTTCTTCATAGTCGATGGTTGAACCCACCAAGTACTGATAGGAAAGAGGGTCAACCACGAGAATCGCATCGCCAAATTCAATCAGCGTGTCGTCCTCGGCCACGTTTTCAGCAAAATCAAACCCATACTGGAACCCCGAGCAGCCACCTCCGGTGACGTAAACGCGTAGTTTCAGCGCTGTGTTGGCCTCTTCTGCCATTAACGCTTGGATGCGTTTCTGGGCACTATTAGATAATAGTAGAGGCGTTGGAACAAAAGCTTCTGCACCGCTCATGGGTACCTCCCGCGAGCTTAAAGAACGAATAATCGACATTGGAGTGTGATTATGGGTAATTCCCAGCAAAATGGTCAACTATTGCTGGGAATTAGTAGAGGCTTAAGGCATCAAGGCTGGGGCGTTGAGGCCCATGTTTTCTTCAAAGCCAAACATGAGATTCAGGTTTTGAATCGCTTGGCCTGAGGCGCCTTTAACCAAGTTATCAATCACTGAGAGCACCACCACGGTATTGCCGTTGCCAGGACGGTGAACAGCGATACGGCAGGTGTTGTTGCCTTTTACGCTGCGTGTTTCTGGATGGCTGCCTGCGGGCATAACGTCAACAAATGGCTCGTTGACGTAACGCTGTTCAAAAAGTGCCTGTAAATCGCCCGGTTCTGCAGTGAGTGTGCCGTATAGCGTGGCGTGAATACCGCGGATCATTGGCGTTAAGTGGGGCACGAAAGTAAGCCCTACGCTGTTTGGCTGCATATCGCTCAAGCCTTGACGGATTTCAGGCAAATGGCGATGGCCAGACGCACCGTAGGCTTTCATCGATTCGCTGGCTTCGGCCAGTAATGAGGCGACTTTGGCACCACGGCCTGCTCCGGTCACGCCTGATTTACAGTCGGCAATTAACTGGCCTGTGTCGATCAAACCGGCTTCTAAAAGCGGCAGGTAGCCCAGTTGAACAGCCGTTGGATAGCAGCCTGGTACAGCAATTAAGCGAGCCTTTTTGATTTGCTCGCGATGCATTTCTGGCAGGCCATAAACGGCTTCATTGAGTAATTCCGGTGCGCCGTGGGGCTGGTCGTACCACTGGCTCCATTCGTTGGCATCGCGCAGCCGAAAATCGGCAGATAAGTCGATTACCCGAGTGCCATTGTCGAGCAGCTCGCCTGCTAGCGCGTGAGCGACGCCATGGGGCGTTGCAAAGAACACAGCGTCCATTGCACCGAGTACCTTGGCGTCTGGCTCGCTAAACGTGAGCGCGTCGTAGTGGCCGCGCAGGTTGGGATACATGTCGCTTACCTTCACACCTGCTTCCGAGCGCGAGGTAATGGCTTCTACGCTTACCTGAGGATGCTGGGCAAGTAACCGTAACAGCTCAACGCCGGTATAGCCGGTACCGCCTACAATGCCAACCTTAATCACAAACCACTCCTTGCGCATTACGCACAGTCAGACTCAACAATAATTAACAGCCGAGTGAAATACCTCAAACTGTTGAACTGTAGCTAGCTATGATACACAAGAGAGCAGGCGCATAAGAGCGCTATGGGTAAACAGGCCTACGTTCACTGAAGTAAACATGGTGCGTAGAAATGAATAATAAGCGCAAGGACGGACGTTGTGGCACGTTTTTCCCGGTCAGATTTTACCTTGGAAAGTTTTCGTCGCCAGCTGGCGAATGTTGATGCCCTGCCTCAGCTGTGTGTGCTGGGCTTAGTCTCGGGGGTGATTACAGGCGCGGTGATGGTGGCTTTTCGACTGCTGCTGGAGGGTGGCGCTGCACTTTACATGCCTGACGGCAATCCTGAAGCCTTTGAGGGGTTAGCGCCATGGCTGCGTGCACTGCTGCCAATGATTGCCGTGACGCTGATTGGCACGCTGCTCTATCGCCAAAAGGCGACTGCCCGTAGGTTAGGTGTCGGCCATGTTATTGAGCGTCTTACTTATCACCAGGGACGCTTTCCTATGCGCAACTGGTTGAATCAGTGGTGGGTTGGCGTTGTGTCGGTGTTGGGCGGTCTCTCTGCGGGACGTGAAGGGCCTGCCATTCATTTGGGGGCGGCGGCTTCCAGTGGTTTGGGGCTTCAGCTTCGTTTGCCTAACAACAGTTTGCGGGTGTTGGTTGCCTGCGGTACGGCAGCAGGTATATCGGCATCGTTTAATACGCCAATCGCAGGGGTGATTTTTGCCATGGAAGTGGTGATGATGGAATACACCCTGATGAGCTTTATGCCAGTGATACTTGCCTCTACCATGGGGGCATTAGTCGCCCAACTGGTATACGGCAACGAACCGGCGTTCCGCATTCCTGAAGTTGCCCTTGGCTCATTAATGAATGTGCCCTGGGTGGTTATTATTGGTTTGGTGATTGGGCTGTTAGCAGGCTTATTCATTCATATTTCCCGCAGTCAGTACTTGCAGCAGTGGCCGCTATGGCTAAGGTTAGGCGTAGTTGGTGTGGCAACAGGTACCGTTGCATGGTGGTTTCCCGACGTACAAGGCATTGGTTACGACAGCGTTGCTGCCATTTTGAATAATCAACTGGCTATCACGGTGCTGTTGGCGCTAATGATTGCTAAGTTATTGATTACTGCCATCACCGTGGCAGGTGGTGTGCCAATCGGTATTGTCGGCCCCGTATTAGTAGTAGGCGCCGCCACCGGTGCCCTAGGGGGAATACTGGGTGGCTGGGTATGGCCGGATAAAGCGGCAGACCCCGGTATTTATGCCATGCTGGGCATGGCAGCAATGATGGGCGCTGTATTGCAAGCTCCACTTGCCGCTTTAATGGCGTTGCTTGAACTAACGCATTCGCCTCATATTATGCTGCCTGGCATGCTTGTCGTTGTGGTTGCCTGCCTAACCTCTCGTCAGCTTACTGGCTGCGAAGGTTTTTTTATTAGCTCGGTACGCTATGGGCTGCATCCGCTACAGCAACCTTTAATGCAGGCGCTTTCACGTGTGTCAGTGCCGGCAGTAATGGAGCGCAACTTAGTGCGCACAGATCGTATGATTGCCCCCGATCATGCGCGTCGTCTGTTGGAAACGAATCCTGTGTGGCTGGTTATTGAGCGCTCTAGTGCAGAAAAACCAGTGCTGGCGCTTAAAGCCGCGGAGCTTGCGCGTTGGTTGCTAGAGCATGATGAAGCGCTACAAGGCGAAGCTCCACCAGAAGATGAACTCATCGATTTATTTGAGATTCCTGGTCAGCGGCTTGAAATGGCACCTATTGGATTACAAGCAACGCTATCAGAAGCGTTTCTAAAACTTCAGGACAATGCGCTAGGCGCGCTCTATGTTGTGCACGGTTATCGACCAAAGCAGCAGCGAATTTCAGGTATCATTACCCGTGGCGCTATCGAACGCTATTATCACTATTCTGACCCCCGTGAAGCTGATGCTAAGCAATGAGCCCAACGCCTAAGGAGAAACTATGTATTTATGGGTAAAGGCCATTCATTTAATGGCGGTTGTTACTTGGTTTGCTGCGCTGTTTTATTTGCCGCGGCTGTATGTTTATCACGCCATAGCGCGGGATAAAGGCGATGAGCAAGCGATCACTTACTTTAAAACCATGGAGCGCAAGCTATACCGTGGGATTATGACGCCGTCGATGATCATTGTGCTGATCTTCGGGGGCTGGATGCTATATCTCGTGCCTGCCTGGTTCAGCCAAGGTTGGATGCACGCAAAGCTAACGTTGATTGCGCTATTAATCGCTTATCATCATGTTTGCTTAATTTATTTGAAGCAATTTGATCAAGCCCGCTGCACCAAAAGCCATGTGTTTTTCCGCTGGTTTAACGAAGCGCCCGTCATTGCGTTGATTGTGATTATTATCCTGGCGGTAGTGAAGCCCTTTTGATGCGCCAACCTCTTCCTCCCGTTGTTTTAGTATTAGCGGGCCACGACCCAACTGGTGGTGCCGGACTGGTGGCTGATAGCGAGGCGATAGCCGCCTGCGGCGGTTGGGCAGTCACCATTCCAACCGCACTCACCGTGCAAAATTGCCATAATGTGATACGTATTCTGCCTGCCGATCCTGCTGTAATGAGGCAAACGGCCGAAGCGTTAGGTGATATGCAAATTGCAGCGATTAAGCTGGGGCTGTTGGCTGATGAAGCAACGCTGCGAGCCGCGGAACAAATTATCCGCCGTTTCCCAGGAATTCCCGTGGTATCAGACCCGGTATTAAAAGCAGGGGGTGGCGCTACGTTATCCACACCCGCCTTGCAGCAGCTTTATATTGATCGTTTGTTACCACTTGTGGATATAGTAACGCCTAATCGGTTTGAGCTTGCTGCACTGACGCCTGATATAACCGATCCTCTTGATGATACGGCCCGTGCCGTCGAGTTGCTGGCGCAGGGTTGCCAAGGTGTCCTTGTAACCGCCACTGACGATCCACTGCCAGGAAACATGCAACAGGTTGTGCACACGCTGCACTCGCCTGACACCACACGGCAATGGCAGTGGCCACGTTTACCTGAAGTGTTTCACGGCTCTGGCTGTACATTAGCCTCAGCGCTTGCGGCACGTTTAGCCGTAGGTGAGCGCTTACCAACCGCCTGTGAGCAAGCCCAGCACTTTACCTGGGAGAGTTTGTCTCACGGTTATCAGCCCCCCAGCGGCCAGTGTTTACCGAAACGCTTGCCACGCCCCGTACGCTTTTGATCTCATTGGCAGTAAGCCATTAATGTTGAGGATGCCATGACCACATCTGCAGAACTGTTTGAACTCGCAAGTCGTCATATTCCGGGGGGGGTTAACTCCCCTGTCCGTGCTTTTAAAGGCCTACATCGTCCGCCTGTATTTATGGAACGTGCCCAGGGGGCCTACTTGTTCGATGTGGAAGGTAACCGCTACGTTGATTATATCGGCTCATGGGGGCCGATGATCACCGGCCACGCCGATCAAGATGTACTCGCCGCTGTGCGTGCACGGTTAGATAACGGACTTTCCTTCGGTACGCCGACTGCTGTTGAAACCACCATGGCCGATCTGATCTGCGACATGATTCCTTCCATGGAAATGGTACGCATGACCAGCTCGGGCACCGAAGCGACGATGTCGGCGATTCGCCTCGCGCGTGGAACCACAGGACGCGATAAGATCGTTAAATTCGAAGGTAACTACCATGGCCATTCGGATTCGTTGCTTGTTAAAGCCGGGTCTGGTGCGTTAACTCACGGAGAGCCTAGCTCCCCAGGTGTACCTGCTTCGCTTGCAGAGCACACGATTACGCTTTCGTACAATGACCCTGAAGGGGTAGAAGCGTGCTTCGCAGAAATCGGTGAGCAGATTGCCTGCATTATCGTGGAGCCCGTCGCAGGCAATATGAACTGTATTCCCCCCCAGCCTGGTTTCTTAGAAACGTTACGCCAGGTGTGCAATGAATCTGGCAGCATTTTGATTTTTGATGAAGTGATGACCGGCTTCCGCATCGCGCTAGGTGGAGCTCAAGCACATTATGGTGTCACACCTGACCTGACCTGCTTAGGTAAAATCGTTGGTGGTGGTATGCCCGTTGGGGCGTTTGGCGGTAAACGCGAGATTATGCAGAATATTTCGCCGCTGGGGCCGGTTTATCAAGCGGGTACGCTTTCCGGCAACCCGCTGGCCATGGCTGCAGGGGTTGCTCTGTTAACCAAGCTTCAGGTGCCAGGCTTCCATGATGCGCTAAGCCAACGGGTACAAACGTTGTGTACAGGTTTACAAGAGCGTGCCAACGCTGTCCGCGTACCGATGATGACCCAATCCGCTGGCGGTATGTTTGGCGTTTTCTTTACGTCGCAATCCCGTGTGGATAACTTTGCGCAAGCCACGGCTTGCAATCCTGACGCCTTCCGCCGTTTCTTTGGTGCCATGCTCGATCATGGTGTGTATCTAGCCCCTTCTGCTTATGAAGCTGGCTTTATGTCTAGCGCGCATACCCCAGAAGATATTCAGCTAACGTTGGATGCCGCAGAAAAAGCCTTTGCCGTTATGTAACATTAAGTAAAGTGCCTGCTACACTGCAAGAGCCGCTCCTATTGAGCGGCTTTGTGGTTAGTGAGGTAAACACATTATGAAACGGCAATCGGCTTGGCACTCTTCATATTTTAACGGCATGTTGTTAACTGCCGTTCTCACCTTTGGCTTACCGCTGACGGGAATGGCCGCGCAGGAGCAGGATATGACTCAGATCCACATCACCATGGGCGGTACACCCGGCGCGGAATTTTCAGCCCAGTGGCGCATTACTCACAACGATGAAACCATTGAGCACCCTGAAATGCGCGGCACCGTGCCCGCTGAATTTACCTTTGAAGGCACCACCCTGGAAGGCACAGTAAAACTGCTTAGCGACGATGATCGTTTAGACGTAACTATCTTGAAGGGGAGTAACCGCTCGCGCTCCTCGACCCAAGGAAAAGGCGGCACATTAACGGTAATGGTACGTTAAACAAAAAACCGCCCCGAAAGGGGCGGTTGATACAAGTAGAGCTCTTACCATTGAATGGTGCTGGCGTAGTTGCCAGAGCCATTTACTTGGCTGTGCGACGCTACAGCAGCTCCACCCATATTAGTATTTTGACGAATCATAGATAGGCTGTTTGCTTCATCGCGTTGAACAACAGTAGCCTTATGTCCTTCATGTCCTGCTTGGAATACATAGGAAGCAGAATTATCGGCTCTTACTTGAGTGATGTTGGCTTCATGACCATCATCATATTGAGCAACGAAACTCCATGTCTCATCTGTATTATCACGTTGGCTGACCGTTGCTGTGTTGTTATCGCCTGTTTGATAGATAATGGAGTCACTGTAGTCACTGTTATTCAGTTGTTCTACAGTTGCTTTGTTACCTGAACCGAGCTGGCGTACATAAGAGTCATTGAAACTTCCGGTTTGGGTAACGCGGGCTTCATTTGAGTCACCATCGCGTTGAATAACGACGGATTCGTTCCGTTCATTATTCCCCCCAGCAATACCTTGACGGACATAAGCTTCGTTATAGCTACCATTTGTTTGTGCAATACGCGAGTACTGTTGATGCCCCATCTGCGTGGCTGCTGCGGTATTGTTATTACCACCACTTTGAGTGATCTCAGACCAGCGAACGCCTGCATCTTGCCCTTGTGAAGGATATCCGTTCATTCCAGCACGAATGCTTTCTTGTGAGGCAAATGCACCAGAGCCGCCGTTGAAGATAGTTCCATCATGATCGTAGTTGGGGCTACGTGGATCAGCAGATACACCAATGCTCAAAGAAACAGCAATTGCAGCGGCGAGGGCGGTGATTTTAGTTTTCATGGTGTTTCCCCTTTGTTTAATCAACTTGCTTTGGTTGTTTACTGAGAAGCAGATGGCGACTCAGTAGGTATCGATAGTGACCGGCCGTGCGTTGCCCGAGAAGTTTTGTTGCTGGACACTTACACCACGTAGGCCACTGCCCGATTGTGAAATCGATACATCCCCACTAAAACCTAATTGATAGATATCAGCTCTAAATGAAAGGCTATTGCCTTGTTGGTTAATGTTGGCTGTATGGTTATTACCAACTTGCCACACCACACCAACATTATTCCCATTCATCTGGTTAACGAAGGCTGAATTATTATTTCCACGTTGATAAATGTGAGAAAAATTAGCTAACTGATAGCTAGCAGAACGAGATTGAACAACACTTGCATTATTATTACTGCCTTGTTGTTCAATAATGCTAATGTTTCCTTGCAGCGCCGAAGCATCAATTTGGTCTACATATTGTGCAATCCGTGAACTTTCTTTAAGTAGAACTAATATGCTGTCATTCGCTTCTACTGGCATAATTACATTCGTAGACAAGCACAACACTACTAGCGAGGCGAAATAGCGTTTAATGCCTGCTTTGCGGTTTGTTGAGTGAAGGCTTAAAGGTTTCATTATTATTCCTTTTGAAACTTTATGTGTCTTTTTGTTTCATAAGTTGAGTTTGGACTAATAGAGAAATGATGCCATAGGAAATTTTCTTAATGTGTGGGTTATATATTTAATATATATGTGATGTATTAAGACTATATTTTTTAATTATATTAGAACTAGTTTTCTAATTACTTGTAAAAAAATTAAATAAAAATGGCCACTCTGTTGAGTGGCCATTTTTTATAATATTATTTTAATTATGTTTCCTTTGATTGTTATTTTTTAAAGCATAGGTATCGATGCGTTAAGGTAATCGTTCAAGATGGTTTGTTGAATATCGGTTTCGGGAGAAAGATTCCATAACCTATTCTCGATACCCCTTGCTACAAGATGAATGACAGCAGACTCTATCGCTGACATTACCGCGAGTTGCACAGGTTCATTGGTAGTTATACCAACTTCAGCCTCCAGTAAACGCCTAAAGTCGATAAAGCGGTAAACCCCTGCCCGTAGCTCTTTTGAGTAGATTGTCTTGGTAGTGGTGACGTTGGCTAATATTTCACCGGTTGATATTTCCACCGCGCGTAAATTAACCGTTACCTGATCTACCTGGTACTGGCCTGACGCCCCAATGCCAAAATATTCAGCCCCGGCGCCGCCAGTTCGCACGTTTGATTCGTAGGCGATAATGCCGCCTTCCAACATAACCGAGGCAGCCCTTAACGATGGCAGCGTATCCGGTTGGCCAAAGCGTTCAAATTCTGCGCGAATAATACGCCGTTCAGTCAATAAGTTTTGTAGCCCAACCCGCTCAAGTGGAATAAACCAGCCAGAGTCACTCAGGGCACCGGTGAGCATTGCAGCCGCCCCCTGAGTGACCGCCGTCGAAAACGTGCTGGCGGGAGCAGGTCGGTATTGCCCTGTTTGGTCGCGGAAATCATACACAGAGACAAAGATCTTTCCGGAAGGTGGCGGGAGAGATACAAGGTCTTGATACGTAGCCCCTCTGGGCGTAAGCGTTGCCTCAGCTCCTTCTAAATTTTCAGACGTTGCCACCATTCCTGCGCAGCCACTCAGCAGGCTAGCGATGACAATTGAGGCGATAATTTTCATAGTGTTCCCCTGGCAAAGCAAAGTGCGTTAATCGTTATTGCTGGTTTTTAGCGATTGACATTAATTTTTTTTATTAAGGGTTAAATAAACCGCCAACACTGATCTCTGTTATATCGCCAGTGACTTTATCCACAACACGTACGACTAGCTGCCCGCTATTGTCACTAACGACAACGCCGAAGTCACCACTATCGAAACTTCCTTCAGTAACATCTCCAGAGCTTACATCAGCAATGAGTTGTGAAATCAGCCTACTTTCTAAACTTTGTAGTAGTCTGTCGGTTGCTGAGGTTGGATTAAGCCTACTGACGTTTGGGTCGGTATTTGTATCCTGGGCTTGGGCTTTGCCTAATAGATAACTACCTACAAACGGGTCTCCGCCAAAAGAAGGGTTAATCGGTTGATAAACCAATTCGCCCGAATGTGCGTGAACACCTATTCCCATCAATATGATGAACGCAGTGGAGCGGATTTTTCTGTGGGTTCTCATTAGAATAACTCCTCTTTTCCCAAGTCTTTATCTGAGGTGAGGGCAGATGCCAGCTGCTGCTGGATAAGCGCTTCCTCAACAGTTTCTACAGCTTCTCCTGCTACACGGTCAGCTTCGCTAATCCTGGGTGATAGCTGTGTTCTAAAGTACATCCGGTTGCCTTCTACGATGGCAATTTGGCTGCCCCAGCGGGCATCTGGGCGTTCTTGAATGGTAATCGTGGCATTACCAATAATGAGGTTATCCATTGCCTGCTGGCTGAAAGCGCGGTAGAAGGTTTTGCCTGCCATAGTGACGGTGCGGTCAACAAGAATTCCGGTTAGCTCGCTACCTCCGTTCTGGCGACCTTGAACTTCTGGGCCATCAGGGCTTGATAGTTGGTTGATAGCTTCGACTTCTGCCTGCTCACTTGCCGCTGATGAGGTGGAAGTACGGGTTGGCTCATTGGCGAATATGTCGGTTGTCAATACGCAAAAACTGATACCAATAACCCGTAAATAACAGCGTAAATTCATAGGGATATTACCTTTGGAAAAATCTACCGATGGCGTTGTAAGCTACGTGCAGTTTCGATGTTGGGCAGAATCGGCCCAAGGTTTTGGTGGATCCAGTTAAGTGCTTGAATTCGGTTATGCACATTTATTTTGCGGAAAATGTTATAGAGATGGGACTTAACCGTGTGTTCACTCACAAACAACTTGTCGGCAATTTGCTGATTAGAAGAGCCAGCACTTAACAAAGAGATGATTTCCATCTCTCGGTTAGTTAACCCGCAGGCTGGGCGGAACGCATTGCTTTGATATTTACGATAAAAAAGAATTAGCCGTGCCATTAAATCCCGAGACATCCACAATTCATCATCGAGTAATGCGTGGATACCTTTGCAAAATACTTCTAAAGTCTCGTTACGATAAAATACCCCCTTTAGCTGAGCGCACGAGAGAGCTTCCAGCGCATGATCCATATCGCGAATATTAAAGGCTGCAAGAGGGGTTTTTGTCAGCGTTTCTGGCAATTTTTCCTGCCAGTCTGGCAATGCTTCTACACTAATATGGTCACTGTCGATGAGGATGAGCAGTTTTTCGACCGGTGAAGACGGTAGGGTGGCGTCTGGCGAGTAAATGCTAATCGAGCAGTTGGCGTGGTCGTGTAAATAGTCTGCAAAAAGCTGTGACTGTGGACTTTTTTCGGTGATGAGATACACCAAACCTATGGTTTTTTCCTGTGGCATCGGGAAGCCCTCGTAGAAAGAAAGAGTGAGCAGAGATTTTAAAGTGTTGCTTATAAGATACATTTCGTAAAGTTTTGTTATTAGAAATTTGATAAGCTAAATTTGAATATGGTTATAATATTCTGGTATATAATGGCTAAGTAAATGTTTTCCATATTATTTATTATTAATATAAGTGATAGTTAAATTAATTTTTAACGATTTAATTTAGTGACAAATAATCTGCTTTAGAAGTAATTTCGATTTATGTAGTCTCATTACCTTCCTTTTGGAGATATCGCTATGGCCTCGCCCAGTACCTTAGTTTTAGCCAGCGGAAATGTAGGAAAGCTAAGAGAATTCAATCAATTACTAGCACCCCTTGGGCTAGACGTGCGTCCGCAAGCTGAATTTGGTGTGCAAGATGTAGACGAAACGGGGCTTACCTTTGTAGAAAACGCGCTACTGAAAGCTCGTGAAGCGAGTAAAATCAGTGGCTTGCCTGCATTGGCAGATGATTCTGGACTTGAAGTGGATGCCCTCCACGGTGCGCCGGGAATCTATTCAGCGCGTTATGCGGGTGAACCTAAAAGTGATGAGCGAAACAATGAAAAGTTATTAGCGTCGTTAAGTAGCTATGCTGAAGGGCAACGTAGTGGGCGTTATTGGTGTGTATTAGTGTACTTGCGTCATGCAGAAGATCCTGTGCCCGTTATTGTGCAACGTAGCTGGGAAGGTGAGATTCTGGCGCACCCCCGCGGTAACGGTGGTTTTGGCTATGACTCACTTTTCTGGCTGCCGGATCAAGGCATGAGCGTTGCCGAGTTGCCCAGCGAAACCAAAAATCGCCTTAGTCATCGTGGCCGTGCATTACAGGGCTTAGCCGAGTTGTTGAAGGTGGCACATGGCTGAGCCGTTGCCTCCCTTATCCCTTTATATCCATACGCCATGGTGTGTACGTAAGTGCCCGTATTGCGACTTTAATTCCCATGAGTCAAGCACCGATGAGCTGCCTGAAGCCGCTTATCTAAAAGCGCTGCTCAATGATTTGGATGGTGATTTATCCTTAGCATGTGAAAGAGAGATCCAAACCATATTTATCGGTGGGGGCACGCCAAGCCTGCTTTCGCCAGCCTTTTATGATCAACTATTTAAAGAGATACGTCATCGATTGCCGTTCTCTTCTGCTATTGAAATCACGCTAGAAGCAAATCCTGGCACGACTGAGCAGCAGCGCTTTATTGGTTATCGAGACGCCGGCATCAATCGGTTGTCGTTGGGAGTTCAAAGCTTTCGGCCTGAACAGCTTAGTGCGTTGGGGCGTATTCATAGCGGCCAAGAAGCAGTCAACGCCGTTCACCAGGCGCGTGAGGCGGGGTTTGATAATCTCAATATTGATTTAATGCATGGGTTACCCAAGCAAACCCCGGTTCAAGCGATGGAGGATATCGATCAAGCATTGTCTTTGAATCCAGAGCATCTCTCCTGGTATCAGTTAACGCTTGAACCCAATACGGCGTTTTTCTCTCACCCGCCGGTGTTGCCAGAAGAAGAGGCTCTTTGGGATATTCAGGAAGCTGGGCATCATCGTCTTGAGCAAGCCGGTTTGCGGCGCTATGAAATCTCCGCTTATGCGAAGCAAGGTCAGCAAAGTCGCCACAACATCAACTATTGGCAGTTTGGCGATTATTTAGGAATCGGTGCGGGTGCTCATGGAAAGCTGACGACGGTTGATAGCCAGGGAGCACGTCATATTGAAAGACGCTGGAAAACACGTCAGCCAGAGGCGTATCTACGCCGTTCAAATGATCCGCGTGGCTTCGTGGCTGGCAAACAACCGATAGCGATAGAAGAACTGCCCCTTGAATTCGCAATGAACGCGTTACGCTTAACGGATGGGGTAGCAATGGATGTCTGGACGGCCTATACAGGATTGCCCACCTCCATGTTACTTGATCGGTTACAAAGCGCGTACGAAAAAGGACTTTTGATGGAAATGCCTAAAAAGCTGCGTGCATCGCCTCAAGGTCTATTATTCTTGAACGAATTGCTGACACTAATAAGCGATGAGTAATCAGTGATATATAAAGCAATTACCTTAAAGATTATCAAGGAGTGAGTGATGCGTATTTCTCGACTACTGACCCCGCTGGCGGCTGCCATTTTGTTGGCTGGTTGTGCCACCTCGGACCCTTATGGCGGTCAAACGCAGCGCTCTAGCACTGCGATGGGATCTGGGATTGGCGCGGCCATTGGGGCGGCTGCCGGTGCACTATCTGGCGATAGCAGCACTAGCCGACGTGACCGCGCATTGATTGGCGCAGCGGTGGGTGCTGCAGCGGGTGCCGGTGTGGGTGTATACATGGATCGCCAGGAGCAACAGCTGCGCCAAAATCTCCAGGGCTCGCGTATCGAGATTGATCGTCGCGGTGACGACATTGTGCTTAATATGCCCAGCGGCGTTACCTTTGGTTTCGACTCGGCCGACCTTACCAGCGAGGCACGTAACTCTCTTAACCAAGTGGCGAACGTACTCACCGAGTACCAAGATACTCGCGTTAATATTGCTGGCCACACTGATAGCACTGGCGATGCAAGTTATAACCAGCGCCTGTCTGAACGGCGTGCCCAGTCGGTAGGTAATTACCTTAGCCAAAATGGCGTATCCACTGCTCGGTTAAACACTATGGGATACGGAGCTAATCAGCCGGTTGCTAGCAACGATTCAGACCAAGGCCGTGCACAAAACCGTCGTGTTGAAATTACGTTAACCCCAACGGGAAATGGTCAAGGTTAACGCTTTATAAGCTAATCTCGGCATTGCCGATAAACGCCCGCTATGCTCACATAGCGGGCTTTTTTTCGATTCATTGTTAGCGAGTGACTATGCTGTCTTACCAACACGCTTACCATGCCGGTAACTTCGCCGATGTGCAGAAACATTTAACCCTTTACGCGGTGGTTGATTATCTATTACGTAAAAAAACAGCTATTACATATATAGATACTCATGCGGGACGAGGTCTCTATCCATTGAGCACGAAAGAGACGCAGCAGCTTCAAGAATACCGCGAGGGCATTTGGCCCTTATGGCAAGCGAGCGAACAACTAACTGACCCGTTATTACGTAGTTGGCTAGCCACGTTAAGAACTGCTCAACCCTATGTTTCTGAGTTCGACCATTCCGAACTTAGTCATTCTGAGTTTACCCATTACCCAGGCTCGCCTTGGTGGCTCTCTCAGCCGCTGCGTGAACAAGATCGCCTTACGCTATTTGAGCTTCATCCTGGCGAGCACGAACACTTAAGTACACAGTCGCTTCCTTCGCAGGCGCAGCGTATTTATGGAGATGGTTTAGCAGGCTTAAGCGCGCTTGTGCCTGTTGCAACGCCTCGCTTGTGCGTGTTGATTGATCCTAGTTATGAACGCAAAGTGGAATATCAGGAAGTGGTTGATGCGGTGTCTTACAGCCATGCCAAGGCGCGGCATGCGGTGCTGCTGGTGTGGTATCCACTGCTACCGGCAGGTAACCACCACACGTTACTAGATGGTTTGAGGGAGAGCGGCATTCGTAAAATTTGGTGCAGTGAACTTCAGCGTTTTATACCCAATGAGAATAGCCATGGCATGTACGGCAGTGGAATGCTGGTGATTAACCCGCCCTGGGGGCTAGATGAGCGTCTAGCGGCGGCGATGGCAAACTTTACACCGCTGCTAGGCTCAGAGAGTCGTTATCGGTCAGAGTGGCTGGTAGGCGAGTAGCGTGTGATGACTACTCGTCATTTCCGAGGGCAGATGATCATTTACCAATACAAAAGCTGCCGAAAATTTCGCCAAGCAGATCGTCAGCGCTAAATTCACCGGTAATTTCACCTAGCGCTTGTTGGGCGTCACGTAGGTCTTCTGCGAGTAATTCTCCAGCGCCGTAGCCATCTAGTTGAGAGCGCCCTGTTTCCAGTGAAATCATCGCGCGATCTAAGGCATCTAAATGGCGGCGACGCGCTGAGAAGCGCCCTTCGGTGGTCGCAGAAAAGCCCATGATGTCTTTTAAATGAGTTTTTAAATTATCCACACCCCTACCGGTTTTCGCGGAAAGTCTGATCGTTGGTGTGGTTGTGGATAAATCAATTCCAGCTTGTTCAGCGTTGGTATCGATTTTATTTCGCACCAGTGTCAGGCGCGTTTGATCGGGGAGTCTGGCGACAAATTCCGGCCAAATGGTCATCGGGTCGGTAGCATCGGTGGTGGATGCATCGACCAATAGCAACACGCGGTCGGCTTTTTCGATCTCTTCCCAGGCCCGAGCAACGCCGATTTTCTCTACGGCATCGGGGGTGTCGCGCAGCCCTGCGGTGTCAATAATATGCAGTGGCATACCATCAATATGAATATATTCCCGCAGCACGTCACGGGTGGTGCCGGCAATATCCGTCACAATGGCGGTATCTTGTTCGGTCAGTGCGTTGAGTAAGCTAGACTTGCCCGCATTAGGTCGCCCGGCAATCACCACGCTCATTCCTTCGCGTAACAGTGCCCCTTGGCCTGCGGCTTTGCGAACCGCTGTTAGCGCTTGCTGAACGCTTTCTAGCCGGTTGGCGACGTGACCATCGGCTAAAAAGTCGATTTCCTCTTCTGGAAAGTCAATCGCCGCTTCGACGTAGACCCGCAGTTCGATGAGTCGCTCCACTAATGCCGTGATGCGCTGGGAAAATTCGCCCTGCAACGAGCGCACGGCATTTTCGGCAGCGGAACGGGAGGTGGCATCTATCAGATCGGCAATGGCTTCTGCTTGGGCTAGATCCAGCTTGTCGTTTAGAAAAGCACGTTCTGAAAATTCACCAGGGCGGGCGAGTCGTGCGCCAAGCTGGAGACAGCGTTCAAGCAGCATATCCATAATAACTGGCCCGCCATGCCCTTGCAGTTCAAGTACGTCCTCACCGGTAAATGAGTAGGGTCCATTGAACAGCAGGGCAATACCTTCATCAATAATGCTCTCAGCGGCGTGAAACGGGCCGTAGTGAGCGTAACGAGGTGAAGGGCACTGGCCAAGTATGGCGGTAGCGATATCGCGGCTGGCAGGGCCTGAGACACGAATAATGCCAACACCGCCCCGGCCAGGAGGGGTTGCCAGAGCGGTAATGGTGTCTTGATTGTAAAGTCGATCGGCCATGGCGCTTCTCGTTGGTGTATGGCAAAGATTGTCGCGTTGTTCATTTTAAAACGCCAGACCCCCGCTAAGGCGGGGGTCTGGTAGTAGGAGTAGGGCGCAAGTTACTTGGTTCGCATCCCTTTGCCGACACTTGGATCATTCTCGATATTGCGCGTAATTAGGTATTGCTGCGCCACCGAGATGATGTTGTTGACGACCCAGTAGATAACCAGACCTGCTGGGAACCACAGGAAGAAGAAGGTGAAGATAATCGGCAGCATCTTCATGATCTTCGCCTGCATGGGGTCGGGTGGTGTCGGGTTCAGCATTTGCTGAACGAACATCGAGATCCCCATTAGGATAGGCAGAATAAAGTACGGATCTTTAACCGACAGATCTTGAATCCAGAACATGAACGGCGCATGGCGCAGCTCAACAGATTCAAGCAACATCCAATACAGCGCGATAAAGACCGGCATTTGCACCAGAATAGGTAAACAGCCGCCCAGAGGATTGATCTTTTCCTTCTGGTAGAACTTCATCATTTCTTGAGACATTTTTTGGCGATCATCGCCGTACATCTCTTTGAGACGCTGCATTTCCGGGCCAAGCTTACGCATACGCGCCATCGACTTGTAGGCTTTGGCGGATAGCGGGAATAGCACTAATTTCACTAATACGGTCAGCAGTACAATTGACCAGCCCCAGTTGCCAACGATGTCGTGGATCTTATCGAGTAACCAGAACAACGGGTTGGCAATAAACCACAGCCAACCGTAATCCACCGTTAGGCGTAAGTTTGGAGCGACTTGCTCAAGGTAGTCTTGAACTTTTGGCCCCATGTATAGCGTAGCGCTTAAGGTTGCCTCGCCGTTAGCGGCTACACTGCTAGTGGGTCCAGCGAACGCTACGACATTACGATCACGTGAATCGGTAGTGACGTAGTAGAGGTTTTGCTGATTTTGCGCCGGTGCCCAAGCAGACACGAAATAGTGCTGGATCATCGCGATCCAACCACCCTGCGCTTCACGGTTTTCGAAGTTACGGCTTTGAATATCGTCAAAGTCGATCTTCTCGTAGCGCGCGTCCGGCGTTGAGTAGGCAGCTCCCAGATAAGAGTTCATACCCATCGCAACACCGCTTGAAGGGTCAGGACTATTATCGCGAGCCAGCTGGCCAATAAAGCGAGCGCTAACCGGCGATTCGGTGTTGTTAGCCAAATAGTAGCTAACGTTGACCGCGTAGTTGCCACGTTCAAACGTCAACCGCTTGATAACCTCAACGCCATTAACTTCCGCCGTTAAGTCAACACTTAGCCGTTCTTCGTCATTGCCCAAGCGGTACTCAGTACGCTCTGGTGTGAAGGCAACACGGCTAGCTTGGCCGTCTAGTTGAAGACCTGACCGGGCGACATAGCTACGCGTTGAGTTATCAGAGAGCAGTACATAGTTGCGGTCTGAATCTAGCGTTAACTTATGCTGCGTTAGGGCAGCGTACACAATGTCGCCACCGTGTGGATCAATACGTACGTCGAGAACGTCAGTGGTAACAGCAATGAAGTCTCGGCTTGACGAGTTGCTTTCCGCTTCCCCGGGCATGCCCTCACTGATGGCATTTTGAGGAGCTGAAGAGCTAGGAACCGAAAAATCATCACTGCCACTATTGTTGGCGGATGGGCCGTTGCTGCTTTGGGTAATATCAGGCGTCGAATCAACGCTAATTTGCCCATAATCCTGATTCCACTGCACAACCAATAAGTAGGCAAGTACTGCCAGTGGAATCAGTAATAAAAGTCGTTTTACGTCCATGAGGGTTCTGCCCGATGGGTGGTGAACATGCTAATGGCGCAGTGTCATTTTGCTTGACCTCATTTGCTCGACCCATGACACACGAAAGCCTGCCAGACGGCAGGCCGAGGTCGAGCGGCGAGGTGTGTCGTCAAGCGTCACGTGTTACGCCGTTAGGCGGGGAAGATGCAGGCACCGCCTGTGCGTCGCGCTGAAGCCGTTTCCACATGCCATTTAGTTGGCGAGTAAACGTTTCGTTGTCGATATCGTGTGCACCACGTTTTGCCAGTACCACGATATCCACAGAGGGAAAGTGATCTTGACGGAGGCGAACGGATTCTCTAACGAGTCGCTTGAAGCGGTTACGATCAACAGCGAGCTTCACATTCTTTTTGCTGACCACCAGTCCAACGCGGGGATGCCCCCGGGTACTCAGACGCGCTAACGCCATCATACCTTTGCCATGAACTTTGAGGTCTGCTTGTTCAAACACGTGACTAAAGTCCCCGGCGTTCAGCAAACGTAAGCACCGGGGAAAGCCTTGATGCGGCACACGCAATCCGAGATCAGGCGCTCAGACGCTTGCGGCCTTTGGCGCGACGGCGTGAAATAACGGCACGGCCGTTTTTGGTTGCCATACGAGCACGGAAGCCATGCGCGCGCTTGCGCTTGAGAACGCTGGGTTGAAAAGTGCGTTTCATAACTCGTTATTCCCACGTGGTTTAGGACGGAAAGTGAATTCCAAAAGACCCGGTCCAGTGAGGAACCAGCCGGGGAGTTTCAATTCAAGACCGGAAATTGTAGAGACTTCCCGCGTCAGGTGCAATTTTTCCTTGCATAAAAAGCATGAAAAAGGCAATGGCGTCTCTTCGTAGATTGCGATGTTGGCTTCTTGTCGTGACACTACTATTACTAATAGAGTTATTTAAAATCTATTGTTATTAATAGTGGGGATACTAATTGTGGATAAGCCATTTTATCTGATTTATATCAATATCTTAAAATCATAAAAAATCTGTGCATAACCTTCGTATAAGCCTTAAATAAACTGTTAATTAGGTGTGTTCAACAGGTTATAAAACATAGCTAATCCGTTTTGTCCTCGATCCATTACCAGTTTTCCTTATCCCTTACGAATAGTTGTCCACAGGGCAAAAAGAGGTGGTAGTGCGTGTGGATAACCACTCCGTTGGGCGCTACA
This sequence comes from Vreelandella andesensis, assembly GCF_003989795.1. Lineage (GTDB taxonomy): Bacteria > Pseudomonadota > Gammaproteobacteria > Pseudomonadales > Halomonadaceae > Vreelandella > Vreelandella andesensis. Next base: position 40,694 of record NZ_RZHG01000019.1, on the reverse strand, counting down.
ATGGTCGGCCGTTTTCAACCGATGGTGAGATGAGTGTCACTCGCGCTTTGGCAACAGTGCCTGGACTACCTGCAGGACGAACTGAATTCACAGCAGTTCAATACCTGGATACGTCCGCTGCAGGCAGAAGAAGGAGAAACCAATGAGCTGCGCTTGTTGGCGCCGAATCGCTTTGTGCGCGACTGGGTGAGTGATAAGTATTCAAAGCGTATCAGTGAGCTGATGCGTGAACTCGCGCCATCCAAACCTCCCAAAGTCAGTTTGACAGTAGGTAGCCGCCGTGTGGCAGCGCCTGCCCCTCAGCCAAGAGATTTAGGTAATCCGGTCTCTGCGTCTCCTTCTAGGCAGGCATCGCCCGCGGTTCATACACCGCCAAGGGGAGACCTTGCTGATGAGCGTGAAATTGATCAACTGCGGGAAGCGTCATCGACTCGGCGCAGTAATGAGCGCCAAGTACAGGTTGAAGGTAGTCTGAAACATGGTAGCGGCCTTAATCCTAATTTTACCTTTGATACATTTGTTGAGGGTAAGTCGAACCAACTTGCCCGAGCGGCATCGCGTCAGGTTTCTGAAAATCCTGGTGGTGCTTACAACCCACTGTTTTTGTACGGTGGCGTTGGCTTAGGTAAAACACACTTAATGCACGCGGTAGGTAACGCGTTGGCAACTCGCCGTGAGAATGCCCGTGTGGTTTATCTACACTCTGAGCGTTTTGTGGCAGATATGGTGAAAGCCCTTCAGCTAAACGCGATTAACGACTTCAAGCGTTTTTATCGCAGCGTTGATGCGTTACTTATTGATGATATTCAATTTTTTGCTGGTAAAGAGCGTTCGCAAGAAGAGTTTTTCCACACCTTTAATGCGTTGTTAGAGGGTGGGCAGCAAATGATTCTTACCTCTGACCGCTACCCAAAAGAAATCAGCGGTGTAGAAGAACGTCTAAAATCACGCTTTGGCTGGGGTCTGACAGTAGCTATTGAGCCACCGGAGCTTGAAACCCGCGTAGCTATTTTGATGAAAAAAGCAGATCAGGCGAAAGTTGATCTTCCACATGACGCTGCTTTTTTTATTGCCCAGAAGATTCGCTCAAACGTTCGCGAGCTTGAAGGTGCGCTGAAAAAGGTCATTGCCGATTCGCATTTTATGGGTAAAACCATTACCCAAGACTTTATTCGAGAATCGCTTAAGGATCTATTGGCGTTACAAGATAAGCAGGTAGGGGTTGATAATATTCAGCGAACGGTTGCTGAATATTACAAAATTAAAGTTGCTGACCTGCTTTCTAAGCGTCGTTCTCGTTCTGTTGCTCGGCCTCGGCAAGTTGCTATGGCGCTAGCGAAAGAGCTGACGAATCATAGCTTGCCTGAAATAGGCGATGCTTTTGGTGGCCGTGATCATACGACTGTTTTGCACGCTTGCCGCAAGGTGAAAGCGCTGCAAGAAGAAAATGCCGATATTCGTGAAGACTACAAAAATCTTCTTCGCCTGCTAACTAGTTAACCGTTATCGTTTTGGCCTGCGCTGTAGGCTTCCAGGATAGAAACCGGAGTACCGATGAAATTTACTATTTCCCGAGAAGCGCTGCTTCGTCCGCTGACTCTGGTGGCGGGCGTGGTCGAACGGCGCCAAACGCTGCCAGTACTTTCTAACGTACTGATCCAAGTAGAAGGGGATCAGGTAGCATTAACCGGTACCGACTTAGAAGTAGAGCTAATAGGCCGAACCGTGGCTAGCCAAGTAGATCAAGAGGGCGCTGCCACGGTGCCTGCTCGTAAGCTGATGGATATCTGTAAATCGTTGCCTGATCAATCAGAGATCCAACTGGCAGTAGAAGAGGGGCGCGCTGTACTGCGTAGTGGCCGTTCGCGTTTTACGTTATCGACACTGCCCGTCGCAGAGTTTCCGAACATTGAAGATACTGATGGTAGTCAAGAACTTAGCGTTCCTAGAGGTACATTAAAGCACTTGATTGAGTCCACGTCTTTTGCAATGGCCCAGCAGGATGTTCGTTATTATCTAAATGGCATGCTGCTTGAGATTCAAAGTAATTTATTGCGCACCGTGGCCACAGACGGACACCGTTTAGCCATGTGTTCACGGCCTATCGATATTGTGGTTGACCAAGCGCAAAAGCTAATCGTGCCGCGTAAGGGCATTCTAGAGCTTTCCCGTTTGTTAGATGACAGTGATGAGCCAGTAAGTCTTACCTTGAGTTCAACGCATGTGCGCGCCCATACAGGCGACTTTACGTTTACTTCTAAGCTGATTGACGGCAAGTTCCCTGATTATGAGCGCGTGGTACCTCGCAATGGCGACAAAGTACTGATTGCTGAGCGTGCTGAACTGCGTCAGGTGCTTTCACGTACGGCTATTCTTTCTAATGAGAAATATCGTGGTGTGCGGCTATATCTTGAGGAAAATAACCTTAAGGTGATGGCCAACAACCCTGAGCAGGAAGAAGCTGAAGAGAATGTGGCTGTTGAGTACAATGGTGGTGCCATGGAGGTTGGTTTTAACGTTGGTTATTTAGTAGATGTACTGTCGGTTCTAGACGAAGACCGAGTGCAGATGACGCTAGCGGACCCCAACAGTAGTGCGCTATTAGAAGAGCCCGGTGGTGGCGATGCGCTTTACGTTGTTATGCCGATGCGGTTATAACCGTTACAGGTTACTAATGAGGGCGGCGCTTCTAATAATAGAAGCGCCGTTCTCGCGTTTTACAAGGATGTCAGGTTTTATGGCTTCATTTACCGGCAATCATTAATGAGTGTGACTCGGTTAAGTTTTCAGGGATTACGTAACCTAGCGTCCGTTGATATGTGTCCTTCATCGCGTATTAATTTGATATCCGGTGTTAACGGCAGTGGTAAAACCAGCTTGTTAGAAGGTATTCATATCTTAGGGATGGGGCGCTCTTTTCGTACCCGTCAGTTACGGCATGCGATACAGGCTGACGCGCCCTATATGACCCTCTATGGCCGTTTGTCGGGTGACCCTGAGATTACGCTGGGTGTCAGGAGAATGCGCGCACAGCGCGAGCTAGAGCTTCGTCTGCGAGGGGAGAAAGGCGTTCGCTTAGCAGAGTTGGTTGAAACCATGCCGTTACAGCTAATAAACCCCGATGCGTTTCGTCTCCTAGAAGGCTCACCGTCGGGTAGAAGAGAGTTTTTAGATTGGGGAGTGTTTCACGTGAAACACTTCTTTCTCGATGCATGGAAGCGTACCCGCCGAGCAGTGAAACATCGGAATGCGCTTCTTAGGCGTGGTAGAATAGTACCGAGTGAAATAGCGGTATGGGAACAAGAGTTGGCGACTTGGGGTGAGCAGATGGATACGCTCAGACAGGCATGGTTTAGTGAATTCTTGCCAGTATTCAATGAAACCTTGAAAGAGCTAATACCCCTGCCTGATTTATCGTTGCAGTATGCCAGGGGCTGGGATAAGCAGCGCTCACTGATTGATGTCTTGCACGATAGTCGCCAAACAGATCAGCAAATGGGCTTTACCCAGCAGGGGCCGCAGCGCGCAGATTTACGAATCAAATTAAACAAGCAACCTGCAGTTGAAGTCCTTTCCAGAGGCCAGCAAAAGCTAGTGGTTAGTGCATTAAAGCTTGCCCAGGGGCGGCTTCTGGAAAGTACCACACAACGACATTGCATCTATTTAATCGATGATTTGCCAGCGGAGCTAGATAGCACGCACCGAGGTAAATTTTGTAATTTGCTAGAAAAGATGCAGTGCCAGGCATTTATTACCAGCGTCGAACCCTCCGCGCTTCATGGTATATGGGATTCCTCAACAGAGGTCGGGATGTTTCACGTGAAACAATCTGGCCACGGGGTTAGCCACTTACTGCCGGATGGGTAGGCGACACGGAACGAGACAGACTTCACGACGGAGTGGTCAATGAGCGAGCAGGCTTACGATTCATCAAGTATTAAGGTGCTCAAAGGGCTAGATGCAGTACGCAAGCGCCCAGGCATGTATATCGGTGATACCGACGACGGCACCGGGTTGCACCACATGGTTTTCGAGCTGGTGGATAACTCCATCGATGAAGCTTTGGCAGGTCACTGCAGCGAAATTCGCGTGATTATCCACCCGGATGAATCAGTAACGGTAAGTGATAATGGCCGTGGTGTTCCTACTGAGTTACATGAAGGCGAGGGTGTCTCCGCAGCAGAAGTTATCATGACAGTGCTGCACGCTGGCGGTAAGTTTGACGATAATTCATATAAAGTATCAGGCGGCTTACACGGTGTAGGGGTGTCAGTTGTTAACGCGCTTTCAGAAGAACTGCGATTAACCATCTGGCGTCAAGGTGAAGTGTTTGAACAGGTTTACCACCATGGTGTACCTCAAGCGCCGTTAGGTGTGGTAGGTAAGACTGAAAAAAGTGGCACTCGTGTGCACTTTCGCCCGTCACCTAATACTTTTGGGAATATTGAGTTCCACTTCGACATTCTGGCTAAACGCCTGCGTGAACTCTCATTCTTAAACTCAGGCGTCGCTATTCGCTTGATGGATGAGCGTAGTGGTAAAGAAGAACTATTTCATTATGAAGGTGGTTTGAAAGCATTTGTTGACCACCTGAATAAGAACAAAACTGTGCTAAACCCCGTCTTTCATTTCAATGCAGTGCGGGAAGATGGCGTGGAAGTGGAAGTGGCGATGCAGTGGAGCGAGGCTTTCACTGAAAATATTTTTTGCTACACCAATAACATTCCTCAACGGGATGGTGGCGCTCACTTGGCTGGTTTCCGTGCAGCGCTTACGCGAACGCTAAACAATTATATCGAAGCGCAGGGCCTGCTGAAGAAATCTAAGGTCAATACATCGGGCGATGACGCTCGTGAAGGCTTAACGGCGATTATCTCTGTTAAAGTTCCTGATCCGAAATTCTCGTCTCAGACCAAAGATAAGCTGGTTTCCAGTGAAGTGAAAACGGCGGTTGAGCAGGAGATGGGCCGGCTATTTGCCGATTATTTGATCGAGAAGCCTAACGAGGCTAAATCGATCGTTAACAAAATGCTAGACGCTGCAAGAGCACGAGAAGCAGCCCGTAAAGCGCGAGACATGACTCGCCGTAAAGGCGCGCTTGATATTGCAGGGCTACCTGGCAAGCTTGCCGACTGCCAAGAGAAAGATCCAAGTCAATCTGAACTTTATTTAGTGGAGGGTGACTCGGCAGGTGGTAGCGCTAAGCAAGGTCGTGACCGTCGTACTCAGGCGATTCTGCCGCTAAAAGGTAAGATTCTAAACGTTGAGAAAGCTCGCTTCGATAAGATGCTGTCGTCAGCAGAAGTTGGCACGCTGATAACGGCGTTAGGTTGTGGTATTGGTCGGGAAGAGTTTAATCCCGATAAGCTTCGCTACCACTCCGTTATTATCATGACGGATGCTGATGTTGACGGTTCGCACATTAGGACACTGTTGCTAACGTTCTTCTTCCGTCAGATGCCAGAGCTGATTGAGCGTGGTCACATCTTTATTGCTCAGCCTCCGCTTTATAAAATTAAGCGGGGCAAGCAAGAGCTCTATCTGAAAGATGAGCAAGCAATGACTGACTACCTGACCACAACGGCATTGGATGGGGCAGGATTACACGTCAATGCGGATGCGCCCGGGATTTCTGGTTCTCAGCTAGAAGCGCTGGTTACTCAATACCGGAATGTGATGAAGCGCATTGACCGTCTTGCTCGGGTCTATCCCATTGCAGTACTCAAGCAAGCTGTTCATGCTTCAGCGCTTCAAGGTGAGGTAAGTCTTAAAGATCGAGTTACCATGGAAAACTGGATTGCTGAGTTACAGAAAGCAATGGATGACATGGTGGCGTATGAAGGTGGGCCGCGTTACCAGTTCTACCTGCATGAAGACAGCGAGCGCGGTTTGCACTTGCCAGCGGTGTCATTGATTGCTCACGGCGTGACGACTGAATACGTGTGGGGCTTAGACTTCTTTGAAAGCACCGACTATCGTGCTATTGCGGGCCTTGGTGAGACGTTAAATGGTTTGCTTGAAGAGGGTGCTTACATCGCCCGTGGCGAGCGGCAGAAGCCGGTTTCGCACTTCTCTGAAGTGCTTGCTTGGTTGATGCAAGAGGGGCAGCGTGGGCTCTCTTTCCAGCGCTATAAGGGTCTAGGTGAAATGAACCCTGATCAGCTCTGGGAGACTACGATGGATCCCGATAGCCGCCGTATGCTGCGCGTAACCATTGAAGATGCGGTCGCAGCCGATATGATGTTCAACACATTGATGGGGGATGAAGTTGAGCCTCGTCGTGAATTTATTGAAACGAATGCACTCGTCGCTAATCTTGATATCTGATGTATTAGCCAGTACATGTTTCACGTGAAACATATGTGTTAGGTGATAATTGGTCGTTCGACAAGAAAAGTCGTTCGAAGGCAAGCAAAACGCCGTTCCTAATTAATTGGGAACGGCGTTTTTTTGTGCTGATAGTTAGCAGTAAAATGCACGTGAGCCTGAAGAGAATAAAATATCGCTACTGATGACGACATAGCCAGTCGGTAAATTCGGCTAGATCTGAATAAATTTTCGCGTTTTCTAATCCAATATTGTTGGCTAGTGTCTTTTCTCCTTTGCCTGTTCTGACCAGTACTGACTGGCATCCTACTGCTTCACCAGCCTGAAGATCCCGCAAACTGTCGCCTACCATCCAACTTCCCGCTAGGCTTTCCATTCCCAGCTGGCGCTGAATTTGCAAAAGTAATCCTGGAAGTGGTTTTCGACAATCGCAATGATCATCAGGTCCATGAGGGCAGTAAGCAATGTGGGCAATACGTCCACCTTTTGCTTCAACCAAAACCGTTAGCTGTTCGTGCATTGCGTGAAGCGTTGCTTCATCGTAATAGCCGCGTGAAATTCCCGACTGATTAGTAGCCACCGCCACGATATAGCCCGCCTGGGTTAGCTGGGCAATAGCATCAATCGCTGACGGGTAGGGAACCCATTCTTCAAGCGACTTAATATAAGCGTCAGAATCGTGGTTAATCACTCCGTCACGATCAAGTATCACTAGTTGATTAGCAGTGATCATAGAACTCCTTAAAAGTACCATAAGGTTATGCACTTAGAGTAATCGGTGAGTAATGGTTAGGCGAGTGTTTCACGTGAAACACAGGTGGCTAGTATTAAAAAAGCCCGGCTTATGAGAAGCCGGGCTTACTTTTGCTAGGAGGTTCACACCGATAGATGCGTAGTGCCTTGCCTTACTGTGGCAACTGGGAAATATCTGCGACTTCCAGAAATAGCGCTTGCAAGCTTGCAAGCAGCGCTAGCCGGTTATGGCGAACCGCGCTGTCATCAGCCATCACCATTACCTGATCGAAGAAAGCATCGACAGGCTCGCGTAGCGTTGCCAACGCATCTAGTGCCTGCTGATAATCACCTGCTGCAAATAGCGGAGCCACGCGTTGTTGACTGGCCGTTACCGCATTGAAGAGTGCTTTCTCAGCTTCTTCCTGAAGTAGGCTCTGATCAACGTGAGTACTGCCGTTGTGTTCCTGTTTGCTTAGTATATTAGAAACGCGCTTGTTCGCGGCAGCCAAGGCAGTGGCTTCTTCCCGCTGAGCAAAGGCTTTAACAGCCCGCAGACGGCGAGCGAAGTCTAGCGGTTTAGTGACAGGGCGAGAGCGTACCGCTAGGTACATTTCTGCACTGATACCTTCCTCTTGGCCCCAGGCGCGGAAACGATCCAGCATGTAAGTCAGGACATCTTCTACCAGGCCTTCCGCTTTAGGCAGGCCTTGGTGCTGTTCTGTGGCCACACTGAGTAATTCGCGAAGATCTAAATTAAGCTGGCCTTTAACCAGAATATTTAGCACACCGATAGAGGCACGACGCAGGGCAAACGGATCTTTTGCGCCGGTAGGGCGCTGGCCAATGCCGAAGATGCCGATAAGGGTGTCTAAGCGGTCAGCCAATGCAAGCGCTTGGCCAGCAGGGCTTTGGGGAATGTCGTCGCTGGCAAAACGGGGCAGGTACTGCTCTTCCAATGCCTGGGCAACTTCAGCGGGCTCACCGTCTTGTTCAGCATAGTAGCGGCCCATAATGCCCTGAAGCTCAGGAAATTCGAGCACCATCTCGGTGACCAAATCGCATTTGGCTAGTGCTACCGCGCGCTGGGCGTGATTCACATCGCCATTAATTTGCTCGGCAATATAAGTCGCTATTGCTGTGCTGCGGCGTGCTTTGTCTGACAACGTCCCCAACTGCTGCTGGAATACCACGCTTTCCAACTGCGGAATGCGAGACGCCAGAGAGTGCTTGCGATCCATATCGTAGAAGAAGGCAGCGTCTGCTAAGCGCGGGCGAATAACCTTCTCGTTGCCGGAAATGACTTGCTGAGGGTCGGCGCTGTCGATGTTTGAAATAGTAATGAACAGCGGCTTCAGCTTGCCCTGGTCGTCCAGCAGGTGGAAATATTTTTGGTTGGCCTTCATTGAGGAGATTAGGCACTCCGCGGGCACTTCCAGAAAACGCTCGTCGAAGCTACCGGTCAAGGCGACTGGCCACTCGACTAATCCACTTACTTCAACCAACAACTCTTCGTCGATCACGGCATTGGCTTCTTGAACCTCGGCTTCGGCCAATACTTGCTCACGGATTCGTTCACGGCGACGTTGGCGGTCGGCCAACACGTAGGCATTTTCTAGTGCGGCTAGATAGTCGTCGGCGTGTTCAAGCTGTATGGCATTCGGCGCATGGAAGCGGTGACCGTAGGTAGTGCGACTAGACTGAAGGCCAAGCGCTTCTGCAGCAATGACGTTGCTTCCGTATAGCGCAACTAACCAGTGAACCGGACGTGAAAACTCGACGCGAGACGATCCCCAGCGCATATTTTTAGGCACTGGTAGGGACTGTAGTGTTTTACGAATCATCTCTGGCAGCAGCGCCTGCACATTTTCGCCTTGCTGCTGTTCGCGGTAACCCAGCCAAGTACCCTTATCGGTTTCCAGGTGAATAAGTTCATCAACGCTGACGCCGCAAGAACGCGCAAAGCCTTCGGCCGCTTTGGTGGGCGCACCGTTCTTGAACGCAGCTGCTAAGGCAGGGCCGCGACGTTCCACTTCACGGTCAGGCTGCTTGTCGGCAAGATCGGTAACCTGCACGGCTAAACGACGCGGAGTAGCGTAAGCAACGACGCTTTGAAAGGGAATCTCCGCTTCTTGCAGGCCTTTTTCAATGCCAGCTGCAAATGCATCAGAAAGCGCATCTAACGCGGTGGGGGGAAGCTCTTCGGCACCTAATTCTAATAAAAGCGTATCAACAGCCATTATGCGTCTCCCTGGTCAGCTAGTAGTTCGCGGCGCAGGGCCTCGGTTGCCATGGGGAATCCTTCTGCTTTACGAGATTCGAAGTAGGCGGTGGCGACATCTCGTGCCATGGTGCGGACGCGCAGAATAAAGCGCTGGCGTTCGGTCACTGAAATGGCATGGCGCGCATCCAGCAGGTTAAACGTATGGGACGCTTTAAGTACTCGCTCGTAAGCAGGTAGCGGCAGGTTAGCTACTAAGAGCTTGCTGCACTCTTTTTCCTGGTGGTCAAAATCAGCGAAAAGCTGATCAACGTCAGCATGCTCAAAGTTATACGCTGACTGCTCACGCTCGTTTTGAAGATAAACATCGCCGTAGCTGACCTTGCTGCCATCAGGCGCGATCGCCCACACCAGATCATAGACGCTATCGACGTTCTGCAGGTACATAGCAATGCGCTCTAGCCCGTAGGTGAGCTCACCAGTAACGGGGTAGCATTCAATGCCGCCTGCTTGCTGAAAATAGGTAAACTGGGTGACTTCCATGCCGTTGAGCCACACTTCCCAACCAAGACCCCAAGCACCCAGGGTGGGGGACTCCCAGTTATCTTCCACGAAGCGTACGTCATGGATGAGCGGGTCGAGGCCTAGGCGCTTTAATGAGCCTAGGTACAAGTCCTGCAAATTACTGGGTGAAGGCTTCATTACCACCTGGAACTGGTAATAGTGTTGCAGGCGGTTGGGGTTTTCCCCGTAGCGGCCGTCTGTTGGACGGCGGGAAGGCTGCACATAGGCAGCGTTCCAGGTTTCTGGGCCAATTGCCCGTAAGAAGGTGGCAGGGTGGAAGGTGCCCGCGCCGACTTCCATATCAAGAGGTTGAAGGATGACACAGCCCTGTTCTGCCCAGTACTGCTGCAGAGCAAGGATTAAGCCTTGAAAGGTCGACACATCGGGTGTCGATTGGTTTGTCGAGACACTCATCGCGGAAAGCACCGTTGGCCATGAATTCATAAGCCGTCAAGTATACAATCACATAGAGATGGGTTATAGGCACGTTGGCCAACAGAGCTGTTTTTGGTAAGGAGAACGCGATGATCGTTGTAACAGGCGGGGCTGGTTTTATCGGCGCTAATATTGTCAAAGCGCTGAACGCCCGTGGCCGTGATGATGTGATGGTGGTTGATGACCTGCGTGACGGCACTAAGTTTATTAATTTGGCGGACTGCACGCTGGCTGACTACCTGGATAAAGATGATTTTCTAGCGCGAGTAAAAGCCGCCCTGGATGGTAAGCCCGCAGACTTACCGGCAATCGATGCTATTTTCCATGAAGGTGCGTGCTCTGACACGACGGAATGGGACGGGCATTACATGATGGAGAACAACTATGAGTACTCCAAAGTATTGCTCAATTATTGTGAAAAGTTTGGCATTCCGTTTTTGTATGCATCGTCAGCGGCTACCTACGGCGGCAGTGAGGTATTTAAAGAAGCACCTGAGCATGAGAAGCCGTTAAATGTGTACGGTTATTCTAAGCTGCTGTTTGATCAGCACGTGCGCTCGCGTTGGAGCGAGTTAACGACACAAGTGGTTGGTTTTCGCTACTTTAATGTCTATGGCCCCCGTGAGCAGCATAAGGGAAAGATGGCAAGCGTGGCGTACCACAACCATTTACAAATCCGGAATGGGGAAACCTTAAAACTGTTTGGCGCTTACGGCGGTTACGAGGCAGGCATGCAGAGTCGCGACTTTGTTTACGTCGGTGACGTGGTCGACGTTAATCTATGGTTTTTGGACAACCCCCATGCGTCCGGTATTTTTAACTTAGGCACTGGTCGTGCGGAACCCTTTAAAGCCATTGGTGAAGCTGTGATCGACTTTTATGGTCAAGGAGAGATTAACTACATCTCTTTTCCAGAAGAACTCAAAGGTCGCTACCAAAGCTATACACGTGCGGATATTAGTAACCTGCGTGCCTCGGGATGTAATGTCGAATTCAAAACCGTCGCCCAAGGTGTAAACGCCTATTTGGAGTGGCTGAATGGCTAATTCTGCCAAACGTATTTTAGTGGTCGGCCCTTCCTGGGTGGGAGATATGGTGATGGCGCAAAGCCTGTTCATCACTCTTAAAGCCCGCAATCCAGGGGCAACCTTGGGAGTCGTAGCTCCTGCCTGGTCGAAGCCTATCCTTGAGCGTATGCCTGAGGTAGACGAGGTGCTTCCACTGGCAGTAGGGCATGGTGAATTTGGCCTTACCAGCCGCCGTGAGCTGGCTGCCCGTTTAAGGGGGCGCTTTGATCGTGCCATTGTGCTGCCACGTTCGTGGAAAGCGGCGCTAGTTCCATTCATGGCGCGTATTCCCGAGCGTATCGGTTTTTTGGGTGAACATCGTTACGGGTTATTGAAAGAGCGCCGCAAGCTAGATAAGCAGGTGTTGGATCAAACGGTGAAGCGGTTTGTTTCGCTGGGACTGCCTTTGGAAGAAGCTATGCAGGGGGAGTTTGAGACCCCCACACCACGCTTAATGATTGATCGGAATAACTTGGTCAACTTACGTCTCACTCACGCGCTATCGTCACGTCCTGCCATCGGAATGATGCCCGGGGCGGAGTACGGGCCTGCTAAGCAGTGGCCGCTAGGTCATTTCCATGCGTTAGCGGCGTTGTTGATTAAAGACGGGTTTGAGGTGCGTGTGTTTGGCGGTCCGAAAGATCATGCAGCCGGTGAAAGCATTGTGGATGGGTTGCCCCATGCACATAACTTATGTGGCAAAACCCAATTGGCGGATGCGGTAGATCTATTGGCAGACTGTCGTCAAGTGGTCACCAACGATTCGGGCTTAATGCACGTTGCCGCTGCAGTAGGCGTGCGCATTCACGCCCTATACGGTTCTTCATCCCCTGCTTACACACCGCCCTTAACCGATAATGCAGTCATTCACTATTTGGCGCTTTCTTGCTCACCTTGCTTTAAGCGTATCTGCCCGCTGGGGCATACCAACTGTCTGAATGACCTAAGTGTAGCGCACGTATACCGAGAGATGAGTGTCGATAGTCAGTGCGCTAACGGTGTTAACGTTAGCGGATAATTTCGACTTCATTGGCTTGGTCGGCGGGGGTTTCAATGACTTGTTGGTCAGCATTTTCTGGTGGTTCGCGTCGCTGAGGAGATAGTCCTTCCCAAAGGCGCTGCTGCAACGCTGTCTCTTCCCGGAGCCGCTCGTTGAGTACCTCAAGTCCGTGAGTTTCAACCAGCGTTGGCTGGGTACTAAGAAGAGATGCCCCAAGTCCTGCCCGCTTGTTGTTAAGAGGTAGGCCCATGACGTCTAAGATAGTAGGGAATACGTCTAACATAGTCGCCCCGCGCCGCACCGTCAGTGGGGTGATGCCATCGCCCAGCATGATCAGCGTATTGTCTCGATCAAGCGTTGTCAGTTGATCCCAAACCGACACACGCATCGTGAGATGATCGCTGAGCACAACAACTAACGTGTTTTCGAGTAAGCCTTCTTTTTCTAGACGTTCAATAAGATCACGCGTTAGGCTGGCTGAACATTCCACTGAATATAAAATATCTTGGCCGTCGAACTCACCCTGGCGGTCTAGGCATGTCTGAGAGGGAAAGCCGCTAGGAGCATGACCGGCAATGCTTAGATTGACCAAAGCCCATGGTCCGTCATCCTCTTCACTTAAACGGCGAATCTCATCCACAGTAAAGTCGTAAAGGGTGTCGTCATAGAGTCCCCAACTATTGATGTACTCTGGGTCATCGAGTTCTGTTGAAAGCTCCTCCTTACCCTTCACCGTATTAAACTGATGGCCGCGATAGAAAAGACCTTTGCCAGCGAACTGAATACTGGCCCCACCTAAATAGCTGAGCCGATAGCCTTGAGCCGCTAGCACATCGCCCAAGCAATCAACGCCGGGAACTACCTTAGAAAGTGGGTCGAACTGACTGTCGTGCAAAAGCCCCGCCGGCATCAACGGCACGCCACACTGGCTAGCAATCATGCCTGCCATGGTCCAGCCGGTGTTATCCATTTGCTGGATACCTTCAAAGACCAGGCCGCGTTCGCCTAACGCAGTTAGGTCAGTGTAAGCATCACCGAATAGCGCATTGCTATAGGTACGCTCAATGCTTTCCAGATACATGACCAAAAGGTTTGGCGCGTTGGTTTGATCTTCCGTGGTCGGTGGTACGTAACGGCGGTCTAGCCAGGCACCATCATCCGTTACAATGGCTGCGCTACGCTGTCCTAAACCATATAGCATTGGATTTGCTGCCAGCAAGAAAAGTGCAACAAAACGCTCAGTCAGTCGCCATCGCTGATCATGCCGAGTGAGCCAAGTAACCGATACCAGCATCGCGATCATACTAATTGTGTAGATAACAGCAGTGAGCATTTTTCCAGCACCACCATGCTCGGCCATGCCTGCTTGAAGGTGGAAAAACACCGCGCCTAGATCAACATTGCCAAAGCTATCAGCTAAATAGATATAAATGCCTAGCATGCAGAGTGGCACCAACGACCAAGGCCATACAGAACGGTAGCGAGCGTTTACCGGTGTTCCCCAGCGTAGTTTGATACCAATGCCGAACCATACGGCAGCTATGAAAAATAGTGTCCACCAAGGAAGGCGGGTAAGCACGGTGATGGTATAGCCGAGGTTCGCTCCGATGATGAATAACGGTAGCCAGGGGGTAAATTTTAATGACGTTAATTGACTCATATGTCTCCTGAACTTTTGACGCTATCTTCATGGGAGCGTATTTGTAATGCCTATTATAAACGGCTGGCCCGATAAAATTTTGCATATGAAAAAATTTTAATGTAAAAGAAAGTTGTCCTACGTAAGATTTTTTTGTTCCATCTGCAAGATATCGACTGCTTTTTGACTGAAATTTGAAATAATATAAAGTAACTACAATTTTTATTGTTCGCTTTCTAAAAAATCAGTTACTGAGATGTTACAGACACTCATTCTTTATATAAGAATCTATCGATATTAGGTGATTAATTTTAGAGTATTGTCCACTGTCTAAAAAATATTTTTGTAAAACTAGGTGAGATATCAATGCTTCACGATCATGGTCTAAAAAAGGCTTAACGTAATCGTTTGCATTTTTTATTATCGTAATAGCGTCATCTTCGTTTTCTAAATAAAAATTGATCTTCTCGTCAAGATCCGAGTAATCTTCCTTTAGTTCAACGTAATGTATACCAGGCGTTAACGTGCCTTCCATAAACCAAGTCTCAAACTTCGGTTTAACCATAAAGCAAAGAGAATTTGAGGCCATAATCCATTTTAAATTACTTGCTACCTCATTCCCTTCTATACTTAAGATAAATTTGTATGTCAGTTGTTCGTGTATGCTCATGAAGGGCTTTTTGCCTAGGTCTGCATCTCTGCTTGTATCTCCAACATTACAAAGCGGATGAGAGTGGAAATTCTCAATGAAATAACGTCTATGGGTCTGATAACAAGCACCACGCCAAACCAACACATCTTTCTTGTCTGCGTATTGGAAAGGATCCTTCACAAAATTGAAATGTCGAATGGTGTTGAGTTTCAATAAAATAGAGTTCTCATTGGCATCTGAAATAGGCCTGCTTTTAACCAGTGTTGGTGCACTCGGTATAGATTGAACATCGCCTGGTAAGTAATGAAATAACAAATCACCCGAGAATGCGGCTAGCTGCATAGTTAAATCGTAATGATAAAACCAACTGCCTTCTTTTTTTAGACGTGCGGCTTGGTAAATAGGCGTTTTTTGATCAATCGAAAATTTATTGTTCACCTTGTTGTAATAATTGACTATTTCTAATATTCTATTTTTTTCGCAAGAAGATGCTTTTAAAAACCTTTCATTAAGTAAGAGTTCCATTTTTTTTTCATGCCATTTTTTTGGCGTTATCTTCGTTATTGCGTATTGGTAGTAGCGCTTGAGTTTTTCTGAGTTTTTACTGAGTTTTTGAAAAGCATTAGATAACTTCATTTTTATTCTCAGTAAAAGTGTTTATTCCAGATTCGCATAGTGTTTTCCCTTCTGTTAAAGAAAGCTGAAATTTAGCAGTATTTCGACTTTCATTTAATCGTGAGGCTTCCTCGTGGTGCATATGTACGACGTAGCTATAAAACTTACCTTCTTTTCGGTAAATACGGTTATTTATTAACCTAATAACTAAATCACTATCTTCCAATCCCCAGCCAATAAATTCATTGTCAAAGCCGTTGATAGCGAGAAAATCCTTCTTCCATAATGAAAGATTACATGTTACTGCGCCTTGCCATTTTTTGACTCTTTTGAAACGTAACGAGGAATGGGTGGGTAGCTTAAGGGCTGGGTGGACTCTTTTTAATTTTTGTTTTAACCAAAGCTGAAAAATTTCCTTACGATTAAAGTTTGGAGCAGTTTTTCTATTAATGAGCTCTTTAGTATAGTGTTCGGATAACTTAATTCTCGAGCCTGCAATGAAAAATCCTTGTTGAGATAAAGCGACATGTTCAGAAATAAAAGCAGGAGAAATGATGCAGTCACCATCAATAAAGATGATGTAGTCGCCTTCGGCTAAATAAGCAGCTTTGTTTCTGATAAGAGCAGCCCTAAAGCCGACATCTTCATGCCAAGCGTGCTTTATTTTAACGTTGCTGTTTTTAATAAAGCTATCTATGCATAACTGAGTTTCTTTTTCAGAACCATCATCAGCAATAATAATCTCGTAATCTTTGTAGTCTTGATTGACCGCGCTATCTAATACAATCGCCAAAGCCTCTGGCCAGTTGTAGGTGGTAATGATGAGACTAACTTTCATTTTTTCACCTCAGATCTCTGGTATACCTTGGCATATTTGAAGAAAACGCCGATAGCATCGCCAAAGGAAATAACAAACCCACGCCAACCTGAAAGAACACCTAGTTTTAGTACGTATGATCTAAAAAATGCAAATATTGTTTTCATTACAATAAAAAAGAAGTTGTATTTTATTTTTTTGTTAGAAGAAGCATATATTTCTGAATAAAGCTGAGCTTTATCTAATGTTTGTTTTATATCAAAAATAGCATAATGTATTATTTTACCCTTAAGTTTTATGGTTTTTGTTTGGCTATTTTTTTCAATTTTTTCGTGTACTTGGCTATCGGTAAATGTATGCGATTTTTTATTATAAAGGCGAATAATTAAATCATTCCCCCAACCATTTGTGGTGATTTTTTTACCGCAAAACCAATTTTCCCTTAATATCTGGCCAACGGATTTAATGTCTTGCAAGTTCCATTTTGAAAGCTCTTCCAAGGCGCTTTGATGGAGCTCTTCGTCTGAATCAAGAGAGAGAATCCAATCTGTAGGCGCTTTCTCAGCGGCATAATTCTTGGTTGGGCCAAACCCAAAAAAATCACCCTCAATAACAATAACATTCTCAAACAAACGACAAATGCGAATGGTGTCATCGGTAGAGCCATTATCGTACACAACAACATGCTTAAAGCTTTTCAGAGACTCCAAGCATCGATTAATTGTATTTTCGCTGTTTTTTGAAATGATGACGGGTGTTATATCTTCAAATAACATAAAAAGCCTAATATTAGATAATTTTGCTTGAATGGTAATTGCTTTTTATCGTCAGCATTGCATCTAAGGAGCGTGTAAACTTCAGCATTGACCTTTCTAGCCGCTTCAAGTTTCGCTCTTGCCACTTGCCTGGGGGCCTAAGGCGGCAGCGGTCCAGGTCAATCAGCCAAGGTTCGCCATGGGGGTCAACCAAGATATTACGTGCATTAAGATCGACATGATCTAGGCCTGCTTGATGGAAGCGCTTGATCATTGTGCCAACGCGTTGAAGCAAAATGTCATTAGCCTCCCCAGCCACTAAGAGAGTAGCAAGTGGCTGAGCGCCTGAAACCCTGACGGTTATGAGCGCGGCTTCATAGGTAAGGCCATAACGAATAACACAGCAGGCCACTGGGCGGGGCACTGGCAACCCCTGATCATACAACGCGGCGGTTAAGCGCAGCTCGCTAAAGGCACGGGTACGCTCTTCACCTAGCCACAGATAGCGTTTCTCGCTCAGTTTGGCAATTAGCCCGCCACGGCAGTAAGGGCGCAGTACCCACTGTTCTTTATCGCTTGTCTGGAGGAATAAACTGCTCCCCCGGCCAGGCGCTTCGCCAACGATTAAATTGCGTTCACGCCAATACGCCTGATTGAATAGATCTGGATGAAGTTGGTGTGACGTGGCAGCGTCACTTAAACTGTCTGCATCATATAACATCAGCCAATTTTTTTGCCGGAGTGCCGCTAAGCGCATGAAGCCCTCTCTGCCTGCTCAACCTAACCATATTGCCATTTTGCGCCTCTCTGCATTGGGAGACGTGTGCAATCTCGTGCCCACGGTGCGTGCGTTGCAGCGCCAATGGCCGCACGCTCGCATTACCTGGATAATCGGCAAGGGGGAATATAGTTTACTGGCGGGGCTTTCTGGGGTCGAGTTTGTTGTCTATGACAAGTCCACCGGCCTTGCTGGCATGCGTGCTCTGTGGAAATCGCTTTCCGATACGCGTTTTGATGTGCTGCTACACATGCAGCAGGCGATACGTGCCAGCGTGCTTTCGCTGGGTCTCAAGGCCAATGTGCGGGTGGGCTACGATAAGCCCCGCGCTAAAGACGCCCAACACTGGTTTACCCAGCATCAACTTGCGCCGCATCCCAATGCTCACGTGTTGGAGTCGTTTATGGATTTCGCTCGCTTGCTCGGCGTAGAAGATGATCACCTGGAATGGAATTTGGCCGTACCGCCTCTGGCGTATGAGGAAGCCCGAGGGGTCAGCGGCGATGCGCCCTATCTTGTCATCAATCCCTGTAGTAACGCTCGGTTGCGCAATTTTCGTAATTGGTCAGTGGAAGGCTATGCCAGCGTAATTGAACATGCCTGGGTGCAGCATGGTCTGACGAGCGTGTTGACCGGTGGTGGGAGTTCATTAGAGCGAGAAATCGGTGATCAGATCGAGGCACTGTGTCAGCCGGGTAGCGTTATTAATGCTATCGGGGGGACATCGCTCAAAGGGGTGCTCGCGCTGATTGATAATGCCCGTGCGGTCATTGCCCCCGATACGGGCCCTGCGCATATGGGAAATGCTATGGGCACGCCCACGCTTGGTCTTTATGCGACTACCAACCCCCAGCGTGCTGGGCCATATTGTTGGCGAGACTTTGCGGTCAATGCTTACTCAGAAGCGGTCCGTACCTACCTGAACAAATCGGTAGAAGATGTTAGTTGGGGGCAGCGAGTACGCCATGCTGATGCTATGGACTTGATCAAGGCTGACGATGTGATTGCTAAGTTAGACGCGCTGCTGGCGTATACCGCAGCGCAGCCAACAACAGGACCTTCGGATGAAAGTTGATTTAACCGCCCTGGAACACGCCCGCGTACTAGTGGTGGGGGATGTCATGCTCGACCGCTATTGGCATGGCGGCACGTCGCGTATTTCGCCGGAAGCACCTGTGCCAGTGGTGCGCGTAGAGGATGCAGATGATCGTCCCGGTGGCGCAGCAAACGTAGCGCTCAATGTGGCTTCTCTAGGTGGCCACGCTTCCCTGGCAGGGGTAGTGGGAGAGGACGAAAACGCTGAGCTGCTAACATCACGGTTGGTGGCTTCAAATGTAAGTACTTACTTTCAGCGAAGCTCAGAGATACCAACGATTACCAAGCTGCGGGTGATGAGTCGTAATCAACAACTACTGCGTCTGGATTTTGAGCAGCGACTCGATGGCGTCGATACCACTGCATTGCTAGAGCAGGTCGAAAAAGCGCTGCCAGCGTGCGATGTGATGGTTCTTTCCGACTACGGTAAAGGAACGCTGAACCAGGTCGAGAAACTAATTCAGATGGCCTGTGCTCACGGCAAGCGGGTGCTGGTTGACCCAAAAGGCCAAGACTTTCGCAAGTACCGTGGGGCGAGTTTGATTACGCCTAACTTAACCGAGTTTGAAGCAGTGGTTGGCCACTGCGTCAATGATGATGTACTTGCCCAGCGTGGGGAAGCACTGCGCACAGAGCTGGCGTTAGAAGCCTTACTGATCACCCGCAGCGAAAAAGGCATGACCTTAATTCGTGAAGGCCACGCGCCGCTACACCTACCAACCCGCGCTCAGGAAGTGTTCGACGTAACCGGTGCCGGTGATACTGTGATTGGCCTGATGGGCCTCGCACTGGCGTCGGGCCATGCATTGCCGGAAGCGATGATGCTGGCCAACCTGGGGGCTGGCTTAGTGGTGGCCAAGCCGGGAACCGCGACACTGTCGATAGCCGAGCTATACACTGCGCTTCACGGCGACAAGCTGGCTGAGTTCGGAGTGATTGATGAAGTTCCGTTGGTCGAGGCCGTGCGTGCTGCCCAATCGCGTGGCGAGCGGGTGGTAATGACCAATGGCTGCTTTGATATTCTCCATGCCGGACACGTGGCCTACTTAGAGCAGGCCAAACGCCTGGGAGACCGTCTCATCGTTGCAGTGAACGACGATGCCTCTATTGGCCGTTTGAAAGGCCCCAAGCGGCCAATCAATCCGCTTAATCGTCGCATGCAAGTGTTGGCAGGGCTGGGCGCTGTCGATTGGGTCGTATCATTTAGTGACGATACGCCTCAAGCGCTGATTGAGGCCGTTTTGCCGGATATTCTGGTGAAAGGTGGCGATTACCGCCCTGAAGATATTGCCGGTGGTGACGCTGTTATTGCCAACGGTGGCGAGGTGAAAGTACTCGGCTTTGAAGATGGCGTATCGACTACCGCAATGATCAGCTCCATCCTGGATCGTGAGGGGTAATGGAACTGTCGGCTTGGCCGAGGTTGGCCTATTCCGCGGTGCTCTATGCGTTATCTCCGCTGATTGCTTGGCGCATTTGGCGAGAGCAAGTACTTACTTACTCTCGCTTGCAACGGCTTGGTATGCGCCTAGGTACGCTTCCTCCTGCGCCGCGAATCTGGTTGCACTGTGCCTCGGTAGGGGAAGTGCGTGCCGCCCGTCCACTGATAGAGGGTTTGCTGGCGCGTTACCCTCAGCACAGCCTACTACTGACCACAATGACGGCGACCGGCGCCCAGCAGGTTCAAACGTTGATCAACGACCAAGCTGCGCCCAATCAATTAAGGCTTGCTCACTGCTTTTTACCCTTGGATTTTCCAGGAGCGGCCAAGCGCTTTGTTGCCCGTGTGCAGCCCGCTCTTGCTATTCTGTTTGAAACTGAGTTATGGCCTAACCTGTTGCACGCTTGCCATCAGCAGGCGATACCTGTTGCGGTGGTGAACGGGCGGCTGTCGCCGCGAGCCTTTGCACGTTATCAGCGCCTACGCCCGTTAATGGCGAGTGCATTAGCTAATGTCACATGGTTGGCTGCTAAATCTGAGCAAGATGCCGAGCGCTTTCAGGCACTGGGGTGTCGCACCGACGTCATTTGTACCGTTGGCTCGCTAAAATTTGAGATTCTCCCGCAAGAAGAGGCTTTAAAAAAGAGTGAGCACTTACTTCAAACCTGGGGTGGACGTCCTGTATGGGTAGCAGGCTCTACCCGTGAGGGCGAAGAGGCGCTGCTTTTACAGGCTCATCGCCAGCTCTTAAAGCGGTTTCCTGCCGCATTATTAGTGCTGGTGCCGCGGCACCCTCAGCGTTTTGATGAGGTGGCTAATTTGTGCGCCCGTGAAGGCTGGACGCTAAGCCGTCGCAGCCAGCAACAGGCTGTCACGCCACAAACGCAGATATACCTGGGGGATACGCTAGGGGAGCTGCCAACGCTGTATGCAGCAGGCCATGTGGCCTATGTCGGCGGTAGTTTGGTGCCGTTGGGTGGCCATAACGTATTGGAGCCTGCGGCGTTGGGCAAGCCTGTGCTCTGCGGCCCTTCGCTTGAGAACTTTAGCGATGTGGTCGAACCGCTGTTAGCGGTTGGCGCGTTAAGTGTGGTGGAAACACCAGATGCCTTGGCCAATGCGCTGGCCGAACGACTGGCAGCCCCATCGCTTGCCCTCAAGAGTGGGCAAGCTGGGCGAGAGGTGGTTGAAGCTCACCGAGGAGCGCTGATGCGCACGCTCGATGGGCTTAGTCAGTGGCTAACGTAATGCAGTTCGCTCCACACCGTCTGTCTTACCTAGCAACAGTACATCAGCACCGCGCTGGGCGAATAAACCGTTCGTCACTACGCCCACAATGGCATTAATACGCGCTTCGATGGATGCCGGATCGTCGATCATAAAGTCAAAGCAATCGATAATTTGATTGCCATTATCAGTGATCACCCCCTGCCGATAGACCGGATCTGCACCGAGTTTGACCAATTCCCGGGCGACGTAGGAGCGCGCCATTGGAATAACTTCTACCGGTAGAGGGAAATTACCTAATTGGTTAACGTATTTCGAGCCATCGGCAATGCAAATAAATCGCTTGGCGCAGGCGGCGACGATTTTTTCACGCGTTAGTGCCGCGCCACCCCCTTTAATCATTTGTAAGTTAGCGTTTACTTCGTCGGCGCCATCGATGTAAAAAGGTACTTCGCCGACATTGTTTAGCTCGAATATTTCGATGCCTAGTGCCTCTAGACGCTTAGCACTGGCGTCCGAGCTGGCAACAGCACCTTTGAAACGATCTCTTAGTGGACCTAAACGATCAATAAATAGGTTCGCTGTTGAGCCTGTGCCAATGCCGAGCACAGTGTCTTTTTCGAGATGAGGCTCAATCTCTTTAATCGCCGCGTCTGCTACGGCTGCTTTCAATTCATCTTGGGTCATCATGTTTTCCTGCGTCAGGGTTAGGCAGTGCTCCCTAGTATAACGGCCTAAGCGCCGGCTGCCGATGGAAACACCGCTAGACGACGCTAGGCGTAATCTGCTACCAATAAAGCTTTTGCACGCCCCCGTCAGGGTCACGTTATTTTTTTGGGATTTCCGCATGCTCGAAGCAACCGTCAAAAAGATCCTCCAAGCCCGCGTTTATGAAGCCGCTTGTGAGACTCCTATTTCTCCCGCTCCCTTTTTGTCGCGTCGTTTCAATAACCAAATTTTGATTAAACGCGAAGATCTTCAGCCCGTGTTTTCTTTCAAGATTCGTGGTGCTTACAACAAAATGGCCCAGCTATCTGAAGAGCAGAAGGCCAAGGGCGTAATCGCAGCATCGGCGGGTAATCACGCCCAGGGGTTGGCGATGGCTTCCAAGCTAATGGGAGTAAAAGCGGTTATTGTGATGCCGCGTATTACGCCCGATATCAAGGTTCAGGCCGTGCGAGCCCGCGGTGCGAAGGTTATTTTGAAAGGCGACGCATTTGCCGCTGCTGCTGAGCATGCCCAAGAATTGATTAAAGAGCATGGTTATACCTATATCCCACCGTTTGACGATATCGATGTGATCGCAGGTCAGGGCACTATCGGGGTGGAAATTCTTCGTCAGCAGAGCGGCCGTATAGACGCTATTTTTATTCCTGTCGGCGGCGGCGGATTAATTGCAGGGGTAGCAGCTTATGTAAAATATCTGCGTCCGGATATCAAAATCATTGCCGTAGAAGCCGAAGACAGCGCTTGTCTCAAAGCAGCTTTAGAAGCCGGTGAGCGGGTCATACTCGATCAGGTGGGAGTGTTTGCGGAAGGCGTGGCCGTTGCGCAAATCGGCGAGTTGCCCTTTTCATTAGTACGCGACTTAATCGATGACGTCATCACGGTGAATACCGATGAAATGTGCGCTGCAGTAAAGGATATATTTGAAGATACCCGTGCCGTCGCGGAAACGTCAGGTGCACTCTCGCTGGCGGGTCTGAAGAAATATGTGCAGCAAACCGGCGCTGAAGGCGAAACGCTGATATGCATTAACTCCGGTGCGAATACCAATTTTGATCGTTTGCAGCATATTGCGGAACGTACCGAGCTTGGCGAGCAGCGCGAAGCGATTTTGGCGGTGACCATTGCGGAAAAACCAGGCAGCTTTAAAAAGTTTTGCCGCACACTGGGTAAGCGTATGGTCACTGAGTTCAGCTATCGCTATGCCGATAATAGCGAGGCGCACATCTTTGTTGGTGTTCAAGTGAAACCGGGTGGCGAAGACCGTCAGGCGGTGATTGATAAGCTCCGTGAAGGTGGCTACCAAGTTGAAGACTTAACCGACAATGAGCTGGCAAAACTGCATATTCGACATCTTAGCGGTGGTCGGCCTAGCGAACGCTTTGAAGAGGAGCTCTACCGCTTTGAATTTCCTGAGCGGCCTGGAGCATTGATGAATTTTTTAACTCAGCTGCCTCATGACTGGAATATTTCACTGTTCCACTACCGGAACCATGGAGCTGCTTACGGTCGTGTACTAGTTGGTATGCAAGTGCCAAGTAGTGATCAAACCCATGTTGCAGAGTACTTGGATGCGATTGGTTACCGCTATTGGCGGGAGAGTGATAATCCAGCCTATCGGCTTTTCATGGCGTAAAGAATTGTAAGTGCTCACTAACCCCAAGATACAGAGCTGCTAGGAAGTGTGTACTTTCAGAAACATTTAAAGCTGCGTAAAAAATAGCGCTGAAAGCAGTTGTCACTCTTCCCCTATAGCCCTATAGTCGTGGGCGAAATTAAGGAGTGCGCCATCTTTTTCTAAGTACTGCCTAGATGACGCACTAAGGGCATTTGGCAACTGTGAAAGACGTTGGAGACGAGGCATGCGGCGGAAAAAGCCTGATATGGTGATGGCGTTAACGGTGGTGTTTTTACTTGGAGTACTCGCGACTGGCTATGCGCAAGCGCTGTCGGGGAGTTAACTTACTAAGTTAAACATAGCGCTTTCAGCGTAAATGCTGCACCCAACTAGTAGATGTTGGTAGTTAAAACGGGCTGATCTTATAGATCAGCCCGTTTTTATTGGTCGAACAATCATTGTGTCGCTGGCCACCACGTCCAGCGGGATATCCCAAGGCTCGATGGGTAGCGCATCTACCTGTTGGCAAGCGTGAGCAACGCCTATTAACGTCGGCGTTGGCCCAGGTTGGCGCATAAAAGCGAGGCTTCGATCATAGAAGCCGCCTCCCATACCCATGCGATTTGCTTGCTTATCAAACCCTACTAACGGAACAATAAGCGTGTCCAGTGCCCAAGCAGGCAGGCGATTTCGCTTATCGGCGGCAAATCGTGGACAAGGCTCTGCGATGCCAAAACGGTTTTTAACCATTGGAGTGGCCTCGCGGTAGGCAACAAACCAAAGGCGATTAACGGAAAATGGTCGTAATACAGGTAAGTAAATACTTACTTTACGCTGGCGAAGCCAAGGTAGCAGGCGTGTCGGATCTATCTCGCCATTTACCGGTAAATAAAGGCTAATGCGTTTCGCGCGACGAATTTCAGGAAGCTGTTTAAGGCGCTGACAGAGATTAGTAGCGGCTTGTTTTTGCTGATATAGGGAGAGGGTACGGCGTCTACGTTTAAGCTCACGGCGAAGCGCAGTTTTATTGCCGAGCGTACTGCCGTTAGCAGTATCGTTCATAACAAGCTACACATAACGAATTACTCATAACGAATTACTCATTACAAGCTAACTAAAGCTAAGGTGTTCCCCAGAATGCCGCTGTCGTTCTGGCCCTGAACCTACTGGTTCAGGTGGGTGGCCGCAGCCAAACCGTCAGGCTTTCCGACGCACGGACGTGCACACAGGTTTGGCTAGCATTTGGCCCCCTGGGTACTTCGCATAGGCTCGAGGGACTATAACGACTGGCGTACACCCCAGAGAACATCACCATCCTAACAGAGCTAGTGATAATGCCAAAGAGTCGACAGCAGGTTCTTACGGTTCTTTTTGCTGGCGCGTGTCAGCCAATGCGCGTTCAAGGCGGTCGTTTAAGCGACTAAGGTTTGCTTCACTGGCGCGGTGTTCATCCAGGACTTCGAGTAACTCGTGGGTGATATTCAAAGCTGCCATCACCGCGATCCGCTCGCTGCCAATGGTATTGCTTTGGGCGTGAATACCGTTCATCGCGCGATCTAAATAGCGAGCAGCGCGTTCGAGCTTGGCTTCTTCGCCGGTGTCGCAAGCAATCATGTAGCTGCGACCCAGTAGGGTGATTTCTTTGGTTGGCCGCTTCGCATTACTCATCAAAAACTCCAGCACAAGTCATTTTGTTGACCAATGCGTTAACATCGCTGCATAGGAAGGATAGTTGGCATTCACTATAAGAGAGCGGCTTATGTGGGGTCAACGTACAGGCGCGCGCGTCGTGAGATTCCTTTCACGGTTTAACACCCAATTAGACACGTTTTTACGACGACTTCATTTCCTATTTTGTAGAGCGAGCAATGCCCATGTCCTTAATCAATGAACGCCAGGATTTTTCTGACGTTGCGGATGTTTTTCTTCTTCATGGAAGTATGCAGTCGCCCGCATTTTTAGATGGCCGCCTTAGTGGCCTGTTAGCGCTGCGCGATGTGACGGCTGAAGCCTGGCTAGAAGAGGTATGCCTAAGTTTAGGAGTTGAACAACCCCGAGACCCTGCGAGCGCTGAACGCTTACTGGGCTGGCGGCGTCAAACGCTAGAAGCATTGAGCGCCAGCGATTTGAATTACACACCGCTGTTGCCCGATGAGCTTTTCTCGCTAGCCGAGCAAGCCCAGGGCTTGAAAGAGTGGACGCTGGGTTTTATGGAGGTTATTGAGGACGTAGCTGATGAGACGCTACGCGAACGCTGGTCTAAAACGCTACAAGAAGCCATCGATGATCTTGCAGGGCTGGTGCAGATCGAGACAGACATCGACGATAGTCCTGAAAACGAAAATGATTTATTTGCGCTGACAGAGCACGCGCGCATGGCGGCCATGCTGCTCTACACCGAGCAGCACCCGGGGATGCCCCAGGTTGAGCAGACCGACGCCCCCGTTCACTGATATAGGAGTTATCTATGTTGCCTGAGTTACTGCCTCGGCCCGCCGCTATTACGCCGCTAGAGTACCGTCAGCGCCGTGAAACGCTCATCGCCCAACTGCCTGCCGGTGCTGCGTTGGTGGTGCCAAGTGCTGCCTTGGTAACGCGCTCTCACGATAGCGAATACACGTTTCGACAGCAGAGTGATTTTTACTACTTAACCGGTATTCAAGAGCCCGATGCGTTGCTGCTATTGCTGCCAGGACGCGAGGCAGGCCAATGTGTGGTGTTTTGCCAAGATCGTGACGCCACCATGGAAGCCTGGACAGGCAGGCGTCTCGGTGCCCATGGCGTTGAGTCACAACACGGCATTGACCAGGCGTTTGAAAATGCTCAGCGGGAAAAGTTATTGCCAAGTCTGTTAGCAGGCCGCGAGCTGCTCTATCTGCCGCTGGATAATCCCGAGGCTCTGAGCATTGCAGAACAGGCGTTGGCCTGGGCGCAAGCTGGCTTGCGCCGAGGCAAGCCGGCATTAAAAGGGTGGCTGGATAGTCGCCCGCTCATTCATGAGATGCGCCTTATTAAAAGCCCCGCTGAAATTTCTCTACTGCGCCATGCGGCGGCTATTTCAGCGCGGGCGCATACGCGTGCGATGCGTATCTGCTGTGCAGGCTTAAACGAATATCAGCTGCAGGCAGAGCTAGAGCATGAATTTGCTTGGCAAGGTGCCAGCGGGCCAGCCTACAGCACCATTGTTGGTGGGGGCGTTAACGCTTGCGTGCTGCATTATATTGAAAATAGCGACACGTTAGAGGCCGATACGCTGGTGCTGATAGACGCAGGTGCCGAGTTTGATCTTTACGCGGGGGATATTACCCGCACGTTTCCGGTGAATGGACAGTTCAACGATGCCCAGCGGGCGCTTTACCAAGTGGTGCTAGATGCGCAAGTGCATGCTGTGCAATCTGTCAAACCGGGCGTCACGCTGGCGGATATCCACCAGCGGGTGGTGAGGGATTTAACGGCAGGGCTGATTGACCTCGGGTTGCTAGAGGGTGATGTGCAGGCGCGGATTGATGATGAGAGCTATCGGCGTTTTTACTTGCACTCTACGTCACATTGGCTGGGGTTAGATGTGCATGATGTAGGCGCTTATCGGTTGGATGAAGAGACGCCGCGCCTTCTAACCGAAGGGATGGTCGTCACGATTGAGCCGGGTTTGTACATTCCCTGCGATGACGACATTCCTGCTGTCTACCGAGGTATTGGAATTCGCATTGAAGATGATGTTGTGGTGACCTGCGATGGGCAGGAGATTCTTACGTCAGCAGTGCCAAAGCAAGTTGCTGATATAGAGCAAATCATGGCTAATAAATAAGCAGTAAAAATTCACTGATATTTTTTATGTAATTTACATTACGAAATTACGTTTGCTCGTTTTGGTTTATCCGTAGGAGAGGTCAATGCACGAGACTAAGCAGGTAAAACAACACCAGCATGAAGCAACGCTGACTCACGATATTGTTATTGTGGGGGGTGGGCTGGTCGGTGCCAGCTTGGGCTGTGCGTTGGCGCCATTGATCGAACGCTATGGCTGGCGTGTGGCAATTATTGAAGCGGCGGCCCTACCAGACAACGTCGAGAATTCAGCATGGCAGCCAAGCTTTGATGCTAGGGCCAGTGCAATTGCGGAAGGCTCTGCTCAGCGGTTTCGCCAACTGGGTGTTTGGGAAGCGATGCGCAGTGAAGCAACCCCGATCAAGCGTATCCACATCAGCGAGCGCGGTCGTTTGGGTGCCACGCGGCTTAGTGCCCAGGAACTAGGTGTGTCGGCATTGGGGCATGTTATTCCGAATGCGTGGATGGGGCGTGTGCTGCATCAACAACTTAAGCAGTTGCCGATAGAGTGGCGCTGCCCTGCGACAGTGGCGCAACTGACGCCAAAAGCTAACGGGCACCACCTTGTGCTTTCTGATGGGAGTGAACTAACAGCGGCGCTGACTATTCTCGCTGATGGCGGTCGATCTGGGCTGAAAGAACAGTTGGGCATTGGCAGTCGCCATCGCTCTTATGAGCAAACCGCTGTGATTGCCCACGTCGGTATTAGCCAGCCCCACCAGGGAGTTGCTTACGAGCGTTTTACAGCAGACGGGCCGATTGCGCTGTTGCCGTTACCCGGCCAAGCCATGGAGCTGGTCTGGACGCATGCCAGCGGCACTGAGCAAGCGCGGTTAGCGCTTTCCGATTCAGCTTTTTTGCGCCAGCTGCAATCCGCCTTCGGCGATCGGGTAGGACGATTTACTCGAGTGGGGCAGCGCTTTAGCTACCCGCTTTCGCTGATTACCGCTGAAGAGCCGGTTCGCCCCGGATTGGCGGTATTGGGTAATGCTGCTCATGCACTGCATCCGGTAGCGGGTCAGGGGTTCAACTTGGCACTTCGCTCAGTGATGGATTTGGTCGAGGCGTTAGCGCAAGGTGCCCAGAACCAACGTGCTCTTGGCGATATGGATACGCTACTCGCCTTTGAGCGACGTCGTGCGCAAGACCGCGCCAATGTGATTCGGTTTAGCGATGGATTAGTGCGGCTGTTTGGTTATTCGCTGCCCTTGCTGCCGCAGGCCAGAGCCGCCGGGCTGGTAGGGCTCAATTTAGTAGGACCGCTTCGCCGTAGCCTGGCACGCCGGGCAATGGGCTTGGAGCGCTGACGGAAAAGTAGCTGCTGATTCAAGCAACGCAATAAAAGGAACGTTATGAAAACGCAAACAGCGGCGGTAGATGTGCCAGTTGAACGTTTCGACGCGGTGATCGTCGGGGCTGGCATGGTTGGCACGGCACTGGCAGGGCTGC
Source organism: Vreelandella andesensis (assembly GCF_003989795.1). GTDB lineage: Bacteria > Pseudomonadota > Gammaproteobacteria > Pseudomonadales > Halomonadaceae > Vreelandella > Vreelandella andesensis. Next base: position 11,708 of record NZ_RZHG01000019.1, on the reverse strand, counting down.
TGGCGAATGCTGGCATGCAAGTGGCGTTGGTAGAATCCAAAGCAGAGCCGCTTAGCTTAAGTGCCTTTGGCGACCACTCGCCCGCCCCTAGAGTGAGTGCATTAACGCCGGTTTCTCAGCGCTTACTCACGCACTTGAAGGCGTGGCCCGCGATAGCGGCTACGCGGATAACGCCTTATCACTACATGCAGGTGTGGGATGCAGAGGGAAGCGGTAACATCCATTTTTCCGCCGATGAAGCCGGTGCACCGGTGCTTGGTCATATTGTTGAAAATGATGTGACACTGGCTGCATTGAATGAGCAGATATTAACGTTGCCTACGGTTAGCACCTTCTTTGGTGTCGGTATTGATGCCTTGCAGTCTTCGGCGTGTGGACGTTGGTTGGTGCTGAAGGATGGCCGCCAACTAAATACACCGTTATTAATTGCTGCCGACGGCGCGCGTTCCACCTTGCGTGAACTGGCAGGAATTTCGGTGGCCGAAGAGTCTATGCAGCAAGACGCTGTCGTAACCACGGTGAAGTGTGAGAAATCCCATGGGGGAACGGCTCGTCAGGCCTTTATCGCTGGGCGCCCACTGGCTTTTCTGCCATTAACGGTGAACGGCGATGATCGCTACTGTTCGATTGTTTGGTCGACCACGCCTGAGCATGCCAATCAACTCACCGCGCTTTCTTCTGACGAGTTGGGGTGCGCGCTAAGTGATGCCCTTGATCACCGCTTAGGCAACGTGCATGCCGTTGATGCAGCCTATCGCTTTCCTCTTGTTCAGCGCCACGCTGCTCACTACGTGCTACCCAATTTTGCACTGGTGGGCGATGCAGCCCATAGCATTCACCCGCTAGCGGGGCAGGGGGTTAATCTGGGGTTCATGGATGCAGCTGTGCTGGCTGAGGAAGTCATTCGCGCATGGCAACGAGGTGCTCCCTGGGGGGCGCTAACCACCCTGAGTCGCTATGAGCGGCGCAGGCGCTTCGATAACAGCGCCATGCTAGGGCTAATGAAAGGGTTTAAAGTGCTTTTCGGCAGCCAATTGCCCGTGCTGATGCTGGCGCGCAATATGGGGATGAGTGGTATGAATCAACTGGTGCCATTGAAGCGGTTAGTGATGCGGCAGGCAACCGGAGAGCGAGGACGCCTGCCGCAATCGTGTCGTTAACGGCGTCGGCGATCCACCACATTGAGCGCCTTGAGTAGGTTTAGTGCCTCACTGAGCTGATAGTCTTCGCGCAGGCGCTGAGACATTTCTGCACGTTCCCTAGGCACCGCGTCTTGTCCGCTAAGATGGCCATCAAGATCGGCTTCACGGATTTGGCGTTGTCCTTCAGCCACTTCCAGGCGGCCGCGCACCACTTCCACGTCAGGCTCGATACCTTGAGCTTGGATTGAACGCCCGTTGGGGGTGTAGTAAAGCGCGGTGGTTAGCTTAAGGCCTTCCCCATTGCCAAGCGGCATGATTTGCTGCACGGAGCCTTTGCCAAAGCTTTCTGTGCCCATAATCACTCCGCGGCGTTGGTCTTGAAGTGCCCCTGCGACAATTTCAGCTGCCGAGGCACTACCGCTATTTATCAGCACCACCAGCGGTACGTCGTCAGCAGGCGTTTCCGGAGATGCCGAAAACGACATTTCAGTGTCGGAAAGTCGTCCTTCGGTATACACAATTAGCCCTTGATCCAGGAATAGGTCGGTAACGCCGACGGCGGCCTGCAAAACGCCACCTGGGTTATTGCGTAAGTCGAGAATAAGTCCTTCGAGTGGCTGTTCCCGGGCCATGCGTTCTAAGGCTCTACGCGCCTGCTCTGGGGTGCGGGACTGAAACTGGCTAATTCGTAAGTAGCCGTATCCTGGCTCCAGCATTTCGTGTTTAACGCTTTCACTGCGAATCACTTCGCGCGTTAATGTGAACTCTCGCGGTGTCTCTTCACCGGCTCGCAAAACGGAAATACGCAGCTGACTGCCGGGCTCACCGCGCATCAGGTTAACCGCTTCCTGAAGCGATAAGCTCTCGGTAGGCGTTCCGTCGATGGCTACAATGACATCACGAGATAACAAGCCTGCTTGCGAAGCGGGTGTGTCATCAATGGGGGTGATGATCACTAGCTGGCCGTTTTGCGTTCCTACTTCAATGCCAATACCGCCAAACTCACCCTGGGTGGATTCGCGCAGGCTTTGGTACTCTTCTTCGTCCAAATATGCGGAATGAGGGTCTAGTTCGCTGAGCATGCCGCGCATGGCATTGCGCAATAATGTGCGGTCGTCAACTTCTTCGACGTAGCCACGTTTTATGCGCTCAAACACCTCAGCAAAGGTCTGAATCTCTTCAAGTGGCAGGTCATCAGCAACGCTATTAGCGGGCTGCGCCACTAAAGGGAGCGGAACCGACAGCAGCGCAAGCGGAAGTAAGGTAGCCAAAAAGCGCTTGGCAGGAACCGATACCTTGGTAACAGATAGCGTCATGCGGACTCCGCTAGGCGAAAGGCAGCGTCAAAGGGCGCTGCATAAGTTGAGACGTGAATGTTATCCATATGAGCCAGCTTATCCCGTCAGCGCCGCGCAATCCAACGTTGTGGATTAATTGGCTCACCGCTACGCCGCACTTCGAAGTAAAGCGCAGGGTGTGTCTGCCCGCCGCTGTTGCCGACACGTCCAATTTCAGTGCCACGACTTACCTGTTGACCAGGCCGTGCACTAAAGTGTTGCAAGTGAGCATATAACGTCATGATTTGATCACCGTGGTCAATAATCAGTAGATTGCCAAAGCCACGCATCCAATCGGCGAATACGACACGTCCCGTATGAACCGCGGCAACTGCGTTCCCTGAGTCTGCTTGGATCACAATGCCGTTATAGTGCATACCGTTTCTGCGTTGGAAAGTTGCGGTGATAGAACCTTGAACAGGCCAGGGTAAATCGCCCTGAGTGCGGGTGATATGGGTGGTCGGTGTTGGCTCGGCTAGCCGGGCCAGTTCCGCTTGTATCGCTCTCAATTGCTGTTCGGCCTGCTCACGGCTTTGATTAAGGTCGGCTAAGCGATCTTCTTCACTGCCGTAGCGGTCATCCAGGGTCGCTACGACGCCACGCCGCTCTTCGGTTCGCTTGGCGAGTAGGGCGCTTTGCTCTTCTAGTTCGCCAGCTAATGCATTAAGGCGAGTTTGACGCTCATTCAAGGCTTGCTCGGTATCTGCCAGTGCGTTGTCGAGGCGGCTGATATCCGTAAGGCGCTGCTGACGCGCCTGAGTCAGGCGATTCAGATAGGCCTGCATTCGGTCTAACTCGGCGGGGTCGCTCTGATTAAGAAGTAGCTTTAACTGGGGCGTTGGCCCCAATCGATAAAGGGCTGCCAGTTGTTGGCTTAGCGCGGCGTACTGCGCTTCACGCTCACCTTCCAAGCGCTCTCGGTGCTGGCGCAGTTGGCTTGTTTCGTCGGCCAATTGGCGGCGCTCGGCCTGAAGCTGGTCGAGGCGCTGGTGGGTCTCAGCAAGCTCCGTTTCCACAACACGTAGCTCGCGTTCGGCGCTGTCCCGTGCTTGCCCGGTCGCACTAAGGCGCTGGGCAACAGATTCGATCTCCTGGCCAATCGCATCCAATTGCTGGCGCGCCGTATTTTCATCTGTCTGGGCTACACCTGCTGGCGCATAAGCTAACGCCAGCATAAGCGCAACAGCTAACGTCCACCGTATACGCATCAATCAAAATGAATCAGTGGTTTGCCTGTCATCGCGTCAGGCTGTGACTGGTTCATCATGGTTAGCAGCGTCGGCGCTAAATCGCATAGCCGTCCGTCTTCCAGCTTGCCATTCCCCTCGCCCACGTAAATTAACGGTACCGTAAAGGTAGTATGGGCTGTTTGCGGCGCGCTGGTCTCAGGATGCACCATCTGCTCGGCATTGCCGTGGTCAGCGGTAATCAGGCAAGCGCCTCCGGCACGTTCAATGGCTTCAACTACACGGCCAACACAAGTATCGACGGTTTCAATTGCTTTTATCGCTGCGTTAAAATCGCCCGTGTGGCCAACCATATCGCCGTTGGCATAATTGCATACTATTAGGTCAAAGCGACCACTGTCGATGGCATCCACCAGCTTATCGGTGATCTCGAAGGCGCTCATCTCGGGTTTTTCGTCGTAGGTTTTAACGTCACGGGGCGAGGGTACTAAGATACGCTCTTCGCCTTTGTACTCGGACTCTTCGCCGCCAGAGAAGAAAAAGGTAACGTGAGGGTATTTCTCCGTTTCTGCAATACGCAGCTGTGTTAGGCCACGTTTAGCGACTACTTCACCCAGCGTGTCATTAAGGTCAGAAGGCGGAAAAGCCGCTGGCGCGGGGATGTTAGCGGCGTATCGGGTCATCATAACTAAACCATCGCCAGCCAGTGAAGGGCGTACACGACGCTCAAAGCCGTCAAAGTCAGGTTCAGTCAGTGCGCGGGTTAATTCGCGGGCGCGGTCGGAGCGAAAATTAAGGAAAATAGCCGCATCGCCGTCTTGTAGCGTAATGGCGGTTTCGTTCAACGGAATACTGCTAGAAGCGACAAACTCATCGGTTTCGCCGCGCTGGTAAGCGTCGCGCAGGGCAGTTTCAGCACTGGAGGCAATAAAGTCAGCGTGGCCGTCGGTCAGCAGGCGATAGGCCTGTTCAACGCGCTCCCAGCGATTATCACGATCCATTGCGTAAAAGCGGCCGATCACTGAGGCAACAAAGCCGTTGTCAGCGCCAACTAACTCCGCCAAACGTGCATTGGCACGCTCGATTGAGCGAAGCGCGCTTTGCGGTGGCATGTCGCGTCCGTCTAAAAACGCATGGATAAAAATACGCTGTGCGCCGCGTCGGGCTGCCAGTTCAGCCATGGCAATAAAGTGATCTTCATGGCTGTGAACGCCGCCGGGAGATAACAACCCGAGCAAGTGAACAGCCCGCCCATTGGCCACGGCTTCGTCGATGGGCTTGGTCAGCGCCTCGTTGGTGTCCAGGTCACCGTCTTCAATTGCTTTGGTGATGCGGGTGAAGTCTTGGTACACAATGCGCCCGGCACCAATGTTCATATGGCCCACTTCGGAATTGCCCATCTGCCCGTCAGGCAGGCCCACGTGGAGGCCATCGGTGTGCACAAAGGAATGAGGGCGGTTGGCCCACAGTTTGTCCATGTTAGGCGTATTGGCGGCGGCCACTGCGTTGTGGGCGCTATCGGGGTTGTGGCCGTAGCCATCTAAAATGAGTAGCGCCACGGGGCGCGGTGCAGTTGTAGCCATGAAAAACCTCGTTATGTTGGTCAGCCAAGCGACGTGAGGTGCTGTTTGAAATGTTGGTGAAGGTTGTTCAAACAGTTTTCAGACAACACCTTATAATCGGGGTCGCGACAGGCGCTCGCTTGGGGCATCATAACGCAGGCAGCCGTTGGCCGTCATGGCCTGCGCGGTATGCCGTGTGACGTGTATACTTGTCGCGTTTCTGGAGGCGGCTAGGCCGCTTTTTTCTGCATAGACCAAGAGATTGTGTTCACGATGATCGATCAGCTGCTCGAATTCGTAATGAACCACCCCCTACTTGTCGGGGCGTTTTTGCTGGTATTAATAGCATGGGTGGCGTACGAAGCGCGCAGCGCCGCCACTAATGCGGTGACCTCTACCCAGGCGACTCAGCTTATTAACCGTGAAGACGCGGTGGTGCTGGATATCCGTGAAAGCAAAGACTTCAAAGCCGGGCATATCGCAGGGGCACGCAATATTCCCCAAAGCAGCCTCGACAGCCGCATGAATGAACTGGAGAAAGTGAAAAGCCAGCCGATCATCGTGGTGTGTAAGCATGGCCAGAGTTCTGGTGCTGCTCAGGCAAAACTTGCTAAGGCAGGTTTCGAACGTGCCAATAAGCTAAAAGGTGGCATGGTGCAGTGGCAGGCCGATGGTCTACCGGTGGTGAAAAAGTAATTTAATAGAAAGTAATCAAACCATGCGCTGTCGCGCATCCTTTTATCAGATAAATAATTAGGAGTATCCCAATGGCGGAAGATAACAACACCCCACAGGCAGGCGCCGCAGAAGGCGAAAAGCCTCAGCTGAAGTTCTCTTTACAGCGCATCTACGTAAAAGACATTTCGTTTGAAGCGCCGAACTCTCCTTCCGTATTCAAGCAGGCGTTTAAGCCTAAAGTGAATTTGGATCTGAACACGACTAGCCAGAAAATAGACGATGACCAGTATGAAGTGGTTGTGAAGGTGACTGCCCAGGTTAACGACAGCGAAACGGGCACTACGTCGTTCCTCGCGGAAGTAGAACAAGCTGGCCTGTTCCGTATTTCAGGTATCGAAGGTGCACAGCTTGAGCAAACCCTGGGCGCTTTCTGCCCCAACTTGCTGTTCCCTTATGCCCGCGAATGTGTTGATAACCTCGTCAACCGTGGTGGTTTCCCGCCGCTGATGCTGGCGCCGGTGAATTTTGAAGCCATGTATGCCCAGCGTAAGCAGCGTGAAGCGCAGCAGGCTCAGCAAGCCGCCGAAAATACCCACTAAGTATGCACGCTGCTGATTGGGCTGCCCTACACGGCAAAATGCCCCGCCTTTATGTGCCCGCTGAGTTTGCAGTGGGCGCAACCATAACCCTGCCTGATGGCCCGGCGCGGCATGTGACGCGGGTGCTACGGTTGGGCGAACGTGCGCCGCTGGTACTGTTTGATGGTAATGGCCAAGAGGCAGGCGTGCGCTTGGCAGATGTTGGTCGCAAGCAAACGACAGTGACTATTGAGGCTGTTTGGCCAGGGAGTGGCGAATCGCCATTGGCAGTACATCTTGGCCAAGCAATCTCCAAAGGCGACCGCATGGATTACGCCATTCAAAAAGCCGTAGAGCTTGGCGTTGTAGCGATTACCCCGCTCTACACCGAGCGGGGCGATGTACGTCTCAAAGGTGATCGTGCAGAAAAAAAACTGGCTCACTGGCAGGCGGTGGCAGCTAGCGCTTGTGAGCAGAGCGGGCGCGCGGTTGTACCGCCCATCTATCCACCGAAAGCGCTGAACGAGTGGCTGGCAGAGCGGCAAGAGCCACTACGCTTGATGCTTCACCTAGCGACGGGCAATGTGTTTTCACAACAGCCATGCCCCGCTTCAGTTGCGCTCTTGATCGGCCCAGAGGGCGGCCTTAGTGATGCGGATATCAACGCCGCTACCGCCGGTGGTTTTACGCCGCTGACGCTTGGCCCAAGAGTACTGCGCACCGAAACGGCACCCGTTGTTGCGCTAACACTGCTGCAGCATCACTTCGGTGACGTGTAGGTACTCGCTTTTAATCTTTAAGACTTTCTTTTTAGAGCTTGTTTTTAGGTGCCTATTTCTTCAGGCTTCCGCAAGCAAGTACCGACTGGTTGCTGCCTAATTAAGCGGCAGCAGCCACCATGTATGGGCTGTCGAACTGACTAATAACGTTTGCGCTTTGCCTTGTGTTCCCAAGGCACCATAATGAAGATTTACTTTTTGTAAGGACGGTACCCATGGTCCGTGAGTCACATGCTTCTCCCCGTTCTGCAAGTGATGCTTCTGCCCAACTGGGGGAGGTAGCCTATTTGACCGTGACGGCAGTCAATAATACGGGTGCGTTTTTGCAATGGGGGCAGCCCAAGGATGTGCTGTTGCCTTACAGCGAGCAACATTTTCGCCCCGATCCGGGCAAGCGCGTATTAGTTATGCTGTATAGCGATGACCAAGGACGGCCGGTAGCGACGATGAAGCTGGATCGTTTTTTAACAGACGACGCCTGGGCGCTGGAAAAAGGTGATGAAGTTACCGTAATGGTGGCTGACCGCACCGACCTTGGGATGAAAGTCGTGGTTAATCACCGCTATTGGGGATTGATCTATCAAGATGATATTACCCAACCGCTGCGCCGTGGGCAGTCGCTGAAAGGCTATGTAAAGCAGCGCCGTGAAGATGGTCGGGTTGATATCTGTTTGCTGCCTCCAGGTGTAGCTCGTTTAGATGTAGTGGGTGACAAAGTGTTGCAGGCGCTGCGTGAAAGCGGTGGTTATCTTGCGCTGGGTGATAAAAGCTCTGCGCATGATATTAAGACGCGACTAGGGGTTAGCAAGAGTGCTTACAAGCAGGCCATAGGACGACTTTATAAGCAGCAATTAATCACGCTAGAGCCTCACGCTGTCCGACTTGTGTCTGGTGCGTTAACCGATGGGCAAGGCGAGTAGCCACTCGCGGCGGTTGGAGCTATGCAGGCAGTGCGGCATACTGCTTATCTATTGTTCATGTATGGATGTTACCCCGATGAGCCAATCAACGTTGCATCTCGGTGTGGTGATGGATCCCATCAGCGACATCGCTTACAAGAAAGATACCACCATGGCCATGCTGTGGGCTGCACAGGAGCGTGGCTACACCCTGCATTATATGGAACAAGAAGATCTTTTCTTGAACGCAGGACAGGCCTTCGCACGTATGCGCCCGTTAACGGTGTATCGCGATCCTAATCATTGGTACGACCTCGGTGAAGCGGTTCAGCGCCCACTGGTGGAATTGGATATCGTGCTAATGCGCAAAGACCCGCCGGTAGATGCTGACTTTACCAATGCAGTTCATCTTTTGGGGTTTGCTGAGCGGGAAGGCGTATTGGTGGTCAATCCCACGGCTGCGCTGTTGCAGTGTAATGAAAAGTTGTTTGCACAGCAGTTTCCCCACTGCTGTGCGCCCACCATTGTCGCCAGCCGCGACGATGTGCTGCGTGCCTTTCAGGCAGAGCATGGTGATGTGATTTTCAAACCGCTTGATGGCATGGGGGGTACCGGCATTTTTCATATCGGCCCTGATGGCCGCAACATTGGTGCGGTAATCGAACAACTGACCCTGCGCGGCCAGCGACAAATTATGGCGCAACGCTATCTGCCTGAGATAAAGGATGGTGACACGCGGATCTTATTGGTCGACGGTGAACCGGTACCCTATGGGCTGGCGCGTATTCCCTCGGCGGGTGAAACACGCGGTAATCTCGCGGCTGGCGGGCGAGGAGTGAGCCGTGAGTTGACTGAGCGTGATCACTGGTTGGTTCAGCAAGTGCAGCCCATGATTCGTGAAAAAGGGCTGATGTTTGTTGGTTTAGATGTGATTGGTGACTACATCACTGAAATTAATGTCACTAGCCCCACCTGTGTACGCGAAATTGATGACCAGCGCGGTACAAACATCGCTGGCATGCTGCTGGATGCCATTGAGCGCCGCCTTACATAGCAGTTGCCGTTGACGTTCTATTCGCCTAATAACGACGCGAGGCCCGCTGAGTGTTCAGTGAGCCGTAGGAGACGCATGCAAAGCTTTAAGCATCATTTTTTGATGGCGATGCCTCACTTAGAAGACCCTAACTTCGCTGGTAGTTTAATCTACCTTTGTGATCATGATTACAACGGTTGCATGGGCGTTATCGCCAATCGTCCGCTTGAAATCACCCTAGACGCTCTTTTCGAACAGCTCTCGCTGGGTGGTGATGACAGCCCGCACCGCAACGCGCCGGTTTACTATGGCGGCCCTATGCATAAGGACCGCGGCTTCATTCTGCATATTGGTGATAGCCAGGAGTGGGACTCCAGTGTTCAGGTAGAAGACGGTATTGCACTCACTACTTCCATGGATATTCTTCAAGCGCTTGCTGACAATACTGGCCCCGAGGATTTTCTGGTGTGCCTTGGCTGCGCTGGCTGGGACGTTGGACAACTGGAAGACGAGCTAAAAGAGAACACGTGGTTGACCGTCGAAGGACAAGGCAGCGTTCTGTTTAACACTCCCCCGGCTGAGCGCCTAACGGCGGCTGCTGGCATACTTGGCGTTGATTTAAACCTGATGACCCGTAACGCGGGGCATGCATGATGGTTGAATGTCATGGCTGATAGTGGGCAACGGCTAATACTGGCATTTGATTTTGGCACTCGGCGTATTGGCGTTGCGGTAGGCAATGAGTTGCTTAATAGCGCACGCGAGCTAACGCCGCTTACCGCTCGAGACGGCATTCCTGACTGGAACGTTGTCACACGGCTAGTAGAAGAATGGCAGCCTGACCTGCTAGTGGTTGGCTTGCCGCTGAACATGGACGGCACTGAATCAGCGATGAGCACGCGGGCGCGCAAGTTCAGTAATCGTCTGCACGGACGCTATGGAAAGCCCTGTGAAATGGTTGATGAGCGTGGTTCTACTCGTGAAGCAAAGCAGATCGCTCATGCCGCAGGCCACCGTGGCAACTACCGAGAACAAAGCGTTGATGGCATTGCGGCTGTACTTATTCTAGAAGGCTGGTTTGCCCACCAGGAAGGGCTTCCGGGTGGGCGGGCCGCCTATTAAAGCCTGGTGCTGTGACTTAACGGTCTAGGGTGCCGGTTTGGGATGGTACAAACCAGCGTACTGGTCGTAGGTCTTTCTCAATTAATTCATCTACCTGTAAGAGTGTGGCAAAAATAGCCATACGTATTGGTATCCCATTATCGGTTTGGCGGAAAATTGCTAAACGCTGGTCACCATTAAGGTTCACGTTTAGGTCATTGGCGCCTGGACGGCTATCTCGGGGTAGTGGATGCATGACAATCGTGCTTTGGCTACAGCGCTGATCCAGAAAGTCGCGATTAACCATAAAATCATCGGAAAGCCCCTGAAAGCTCTCGTTCATTTCATCGGTAAAACGCTCTTTCTGAATGCGCGTGGTGTACACCACGTCGAGGTCTGAAAAGTCGCTGGCCAATGAGTCGCGTTGCTCGACGCGGTGACCGCGAGACGTCACTAGGTCAATCAGCGTTGTCGGCATTTCAAGGCCTGGTGGTGCTACCAGGGTAATGCGCAGCGGATCATAAAGTGATAGTAATTTAATCAGCGAATGCACGGTTCGGCCATATTTCAAATCACCGGTCAGCAAAATATGCGCATCGCGAAGCGACTTACCTAATCGCAGAAATTCCTTATCAATGGTATAGAAATCGAGTAATGCCTGGCTTGGGTGTTCACCAGGACCATCTCCACCGTTAATTACCGGTACATTAGTGGCGGCCGCGAACTCCGCTACCGATCCTTGATCGGGATGGCGCATCACAATTGCATCGCAATATCCGCTCATCACTCGGCTGGTATCGTACAGCGACTCACCCTTGGCCATAGAAGAGAAGGTAAAGCCGGTAGTGTCACATACGCTTCCCCCTAAGCGGCAAAACGCGGCGTTGAAGCTCACGCGTGTGCGTGTACTCGCTTCAAAGAATAAATTACCCAGTACAGCACCTTCCAGCACCCGAGTAACTTGGCGGCGATTGGCAATAGGTTCCATGCGCGCTGCAACGCGTAGAAGGTGGTCAACGCTTTCGCGCTGTAATGAATCGACAGTTAGTAGATGCTGGCTCATCACGGATCTCAAAATAAAGTGGGTGTTGAGTGCTATAAGACTGAAGTAAGTGTAACCGTCAATGGAGCGCCGTCGAAGTGCTTTCAAACGCAAAAAGGATTGCCTTAAAACTTTTTCGCACTTATTTATAAATAGCCCTTGCCAACGCGGCAGCGAATCCGTAGAGTACGCATCCGCTGCCGGGGACGCACAGCGTTACCAGCGGNGTTTATTTGTCAGTTCAAAGGTGGAAACCTTTGGTTTGTCAGAGGGTTAGAAATACGGTTGTGGGCTACAAGCTTCGCTCGCTTCGTTAATTTTCTCGCTCCCTTCACTAAAACAGTGATTGACAAACACCAGGAAATGCGTA